>NZ_MUNY01000032.1 GCF_002002735.1 Algoriphagus sp. A40
TAACTCATAAGGGAAAAATTGTAAGAATTTAAAAATAGAGTTTTGATTTGATAAGAAAAATTATAGGCAAAAAATAAAAGGTTATGTTTCCATAACCTTCCTTAACGTGGTTGAAAATGATCAGGAATGAATCGCTTCTCTTTGGATTTCCTCAAAAATTCTTAGCGATTCTTCAAATTTCACGAAGTAGTTGTGAACCAATCTAATATTAACAGGTTTGACCACCGGAAATTTTGGAGAGGACTTGTACAAAGTAAACATCTGAGTGTGGTTTAGTTTCGTCTCATTTTGTCAAATGTTGTGCCAACTCGCACTACTATAAAAAGCAAAACCCCTCTAAAAGAGGGGTTTGGGTGAAAGACCGGGTTCGAACCGGCGACCTCTGGATCCACAAACCAGCGCTCTAACCAGCTGAGCTACAATCACCATGTGGACTATTTGAAAAGGTTATTCTCAAATGGTCTGCAAAAGTAATAATTAAGTCCTCTTAGCGCAAGCCGGGTCTCAATTATTTCTCAAAAAAGTGATTCGCTCCCCTTTCTTTGCTTCATGAAACTTCCCTTGCTCGTACGCCAAATGACCGGATACGATCGTATGGGTGACTTTTGACCGGAAAGTATGGCCTTCAAAAGGTGACCAGCCGCATTTCGAGAGGACATTTTCTTTGGAAACAGTCCAAGGAGAATCAAGGTCTACTAATACCAGATCCGCAAAGTAATTTTCCCGGATAAATCCCCTTTCCCTGATTTGGAAGAGGATGGCCAAGTTGTGAGACATTTTTTGAGCGATTTTTCCCAAGCTGATTTTACCCTGATGGTAAAAATCGAGCATCGCTACCAAGCTGTGTTGATTTAATGGACCTCCGGATGGCGCCTTTAAATAGGAGAGTGATTTTTCCTCCAACGTATGCGGAGCATGATCGGTGGCAATAACATCGATCCGATCATCAAGCATTGCTTTGAAAATCTGGTCCCGGTCATTTGCCGTTTTTACAGCGGGATTCCATTTGATCAGGTTGCCCTTGGTTGCATAATCTTCTTCCGAAAACCACATGTGGTGAATGCAAGCCTCAGCGGTTACGCGTTTTTCTTCTAATGGAATCGAATTGTCAAACAACTCCAATTCCTTGGCTGTGCTGATATGGAGGATATGAAGTTTGGTGCCATACTTTTTGGCCATAGCGACTGCACGGCTGGACGCATCGTAGCAAGCCTCTTCCGATCTGATTTTTGGATGGAATTTGACAGGAATATCATCACCGTATATGGCCTTGAATTCCTCCAGGTTAGCTTTTATGATGTTATCATTTTCGCTGTGGATAGCGATCAGGGTTTTACATTCTTTGAAAATCTGTTCCAAAACTTCCGGATTGTCCACCAGCATATTTCCAGTCGAAGAGCCTTGAAAGATTTTTACACCGCAGACGGTTTGGGGATCCACTTTCAGGATTTCTTCCAAATTGTCGTTTGTTGCACCAAAAAAGAAAGAATAATTCGCTAGGGAAACTTCCGATGCCCGTTTGTATTTTTCCTCCAAAAGCTCAATTGTGACGGTCTGGGGATTAGTATTTGGCATCTCCATGTATGTCGTTGTTCCGCCTGCCACTCCGGCTTTGGCTTCTGTATAAATTTCCGCTTTGTGGGTCAATCCTGGCTCCCGAAAGTGAACCTGATCATCGATTACCCCGGGAAACAGGTGTTTTCCACGACCATCAATGTGAATATCAGCAAGCTCTGAGCTTAGATCCGTTCCGATTTTGGCTATCCGGCCGTCTTTGATCAAAACATCCCCCGGACTAATCCGGCCTTCATTGACTATATTTGCACCGGTGATCAGGATACTTTTCATCGTTTCTTTCTTTTTCGATTACAGAATTCTCTCCAAAAATAACAATCATGAGTGATGAGGCCCTAGGTTTTGACGCATTTAAGCTAAATAAGCAATTATTAGATGCAGTGGCTTCTGCTGGTTACACCCAGCCGACCCCGATCCAGCAAAAAGCGATTCCATTGGCTTTGGCCGGACACGATGTGTTGGGCATCGCCCAAACAGGGACTGGAAAAACAGCGGCCTATATGCTTCCGCTTTTGATGAAGGTAAAGTATGCCCAGGGATTCCATGCCCGGGCGCTTGTATTGGCTCCGACCAGGGAATTGGTGATGCAGATCGAAGAGGTCGCCAAGCAACTAGCGCAAAACACCGATCTCAGGATCGTAAGTTTATATGGAGGGCTGGGCCCAAAGACACAGATTGAAAATATCACAGCCGGGGTAGATATCATCATTTCCACTCCAGGCAGATTTATGGATTTGTACCGAAAGGGAACCATCCTACCCAAGGAAATCAAAACCATGGTTTTGGATGAGGCGGACAAAATCATGGATATGGGATTTATGCCGCAAATCCGGTCGATTTTGGAAATTATTCCCTCCAAAAGACAAAACCTGCTTTTTTCTGCCACTTTTAGTGCTAGGGTTGAAGTGTTGTCAACGGAGTTTTTAGAATTTCCAGAAAAAGTAGAAGTGACTCCTTCTGCCACCACGGCGGAAACGATCGCACAGGTCAAGTACCATGTGCCCAATATCAAAACCAAGATCAATTTGCTGGCTCATTTACTCGAAAACGAGGAGATCAACCGAGCGATAATTTTTACCCGAAGCCGGAAAAATGCTGAATCGGTGTTTAGCTTTTTGGATCGGAAACACATGGGTGAGATTCGTGTCATCCACGCCAATAAAGGTCAAAATACCCGAATCAATTCAATGGAAGATTTCAAGGGAGGTGAAGTGAGAATCTTGGTAGCCACCGACGTAGCTTCCCGTGGATTGGACGTGACGATGGTTTCTCACGTGATTAACTTTGATGTGCCTTTGATCTATGAGGATTATGTGCATCGAATTGGTCGAACAGGAAGAGCTGAAAATGAAGGAAAGGCGATCACCTTCGTCAACCCGGCTGAACTTTACCATTTTGATTGCATTGAGGACATGATTCGCATGAAAGTGGAGTTGTTGCCGATACCGGGCAAAGTTGAAGTGCCTGAAACTCCCTTTGAGGAAAAGCAGGGGTACGCCAGAGAACTGGACAGATTAAAGCAGCGAGACAATCCGGACTACAAAGGCGCCTTTCATGAGAAGAAAGCAATCCCGCCAAAGGTCAATATCGGTAAGGGAGAAAAGGTCAAGGCCAAAAAACATATGAAGAAGCCTAACCGAAATCAACTGAAAACCAAGAATCAGAAGAATAGAGGCAAATAAAAAAGGATCCCGATTTTTCGGGATCCTTTTTTATTATCTATCAGTTCGGGTGTTGCTTCCGTCCACCGGAGTTCGGTTTTCACGGTTGGCAAGGTCCCAAGCCGTGTGGAAGATCAAGTGGGCGCGCTTGTTCATCAGCGGGAATTCGATTTTGTCCACCGTATCGGTTACTTGGTGGTAGTCATCATGTACACCATTGAAGAAGAAAATCACCGGGATATTGTGCTTGGCGAAGTTGTAGTGATCCGATCTGTAGTAGAATCTGTTTGGGTCGTCTGCAGCATCGTATCGGTAATCCAGCACCAAGTTGGTATAAGTGATGTTGTTGTATTCGTTGATTTTCTTCAGTTGTGAAGAAAGCATCTCAGAGCCGATCACATAGACGTAATCTTTGTTGGCTTCTTTTTGGTATTCGTAATCGATACGACCGACCATGTCAATGTTGATGTTGTTCACCGTATTTGCCAATGGGTACACAGGATTCTCTGAATAATACTCAGAACCCAAAAGCCCTTTTTCTTCACCTGTTACATTCAGGAAAAGAATGCTTCTTCTTGGCTTGATTCCGTCTTTTGCCGCCAAGGCGAAAGCCTCAGCAATTTCCATGACAGAAACAGTACCCGAACCGTCGTCATCGGCACCGTTGAACGCGTCGCCTTCGCTGCTCACACCCACGTGGTCATAGTGAGAGGAGATAACCAATACTTCTTCTTTTTTGTCAGTTCCTTCCAAAAAGCCCATCACGTTGAAAGCTTCAACCGGAGTTTTGGTTTTTACTACTTGGTAGCTTGCTTTTTGGGGAGCGATAGTTTCAGGAGTAGCTTTTGCAGCTTCTTTCAAGGTTTCCACGGGAGCTCCGAAAAGCTGTCCCATTTTGTCAGAACTAACCATGAAGATTGGTCTTTGCTTGGTCTCCACATCAAATCCGATTCTGCCTTTTCCAGCCAAAGTTTTATACCTGTTGGCAATCCGGTCAAAATTGGCCTGGCCTTCCATGCTCACGATGACAATTCCGGCAGCGCCTGCATCCATCACTTTAGTGACCAAGTCATTGCTTCGTACACCGACGGCCCAAAGGCCAACCAGCTTTCCTTTGACATCTACTTTTGCAAGATTTTCATCTGTCACCAGTCCAAGGAAAACCAGCTCAGCTTTTGCAGCTTTGGCCATATTTCCATCACCGATAAATACAAAGTCCTGGTTTTCAACCAACTTTGCTTTGCCAACCTGTAAAATTACTTTGGTGAAATTAGTGCTTACCAAAGGAACAGCCTGGAAATAGCTACCATTTACCGGGGCAGCCAAACCAATGCTTTTATAAAAGTCAGCCAGATAATTGGCTGCAATTTTTCCTTCTTCTGATCCAGTGTCACGACCTTTCATGTCATCTGATGCCAGATAGGTCAGGTGTTTGGTCAAATCTTCCACACTGATCGTATTCGCATACTTCACCTGAGCAGGAGCCTGAGCAAAGCTTGGCAGAGCCAAACCAATAGCCAAAGCACTGCTTAGAATTAATCCTTTATTCATAAAATTTTACGTTTAGGGCCCTAAACTAGACAATTTTTTAACCTGCATAAAAACCGTTCGTAAAGAAGGAAGGTTTTAGGGGAAATTATTCAGCATCAGCAAAGTCTTTTCCTCTAAGAAATAGTACCTTTGCGCTCGAAAAAACAGGATGTTTTCAAACCCAAATACGTCACTCTTCCCAAACGTACTTTATGAAGATCAATCTTTCTAATGCTGTCAAATTTGAGAGCAGACACAATGGCCCGACAGAGGCGGAAATCGCGGAGATGTTGGAGAAAATCGGAGCCTCTTCTCTGGAGGAATTAATCAGTCAAACGGTGCCTGAATCCATTCGATTGGAGCGCCCTCTTGATTTGCCGAAGGCCAAACTTGAATCTGAGTTTTTGCATGATTTCAAAAAACTTGCATCCAAAAACAAAGTGTTCAAATCCTTTATCGGTTTGGGATACTTTGACACTATCGTACCTGGTGTTGTTCTTAGAAACGTTTTGGAAAATCCGGGATGGTATACTGCTTACACTCCTTATCAAGCTGAAATCGCCCAGGGCAGATTGGAAGCTTTGATCAATTTCCAGACTGTAGTTATGGAATTGACTGGAATGGAGCTCGCAAATGCTTCACTTTTGGACGAAGGAACCGCAGCTGCCGAAGCCATGAATATGCTTCATGCTGTAAAGCCAAGGGAGAAGAAAAGCGCAAACAAGTTTTTTGTAGACGAAAAAACCTTCCCTCAAACCAAAGCTGTATTAGTTACACGAGCAGAGCCGGTTGGGATCGAATTGGTGTTTGGATCACTTTCCGATTTGGATTTGACTGATCCTGAACTTTATGGGGTGATGATCCAATATCCGAATGCAGACGGAGCAGTGTCTGATTATTCAGCATTGGTGGCCAGCGCAAAGGAAAATAAGGTATTGACGGCATTTGCTTCAGACCTATTGGCATTGACGATTTTGACTTCTCCCGGAGAAATGGGTGCGGATGTAGTTATCGGTTCCGCACAGCGGTTTGGAGTGCCAATGGGTTATGGTGGACCTCATGCTGGATTTTTTGCAACCAAAGAAGAATTCAAAAGACAAATCCCGGGAAGAATCATCGGCGTGTCCATTGACCGTGCCGGAAATAAGGCTTACCGAATGGCCCTTCAAACCCGTGAGCAGCATATCAAGCGTGAAAAAGCTACCTCAAATATCTGTACCGCACAGGTGCTTTTGAGTGTGATGGCCAGCTTTTATGCTGTTTATCATGGACCAAAAGGATTGAAAAATATCGCATTAAGAGCTCATGGTTTGGCACAATTGACTGCTGAGGCCTTGAAAAAAGTAGGTTTGAATGTTGCAGATCAATCCTTCTTCGATACCATTCAGATCAAGATGAATGAGGTAACCAGAGAACGGGTCCGTGGACTCGCATTGGGTGCCAAAATGAACTTCAGATACGAATCTGATTCGGTTTTCATTTCTTTTGACGAAACCAAAACCCTGGAAGATGTCAAAACTATTGTGAACCTCTTTGCCACTGAAGAAGGAAAGCATACGCTTGATTTAGATCTGTTGGTGGAAAATCTTCAGCTGGATTTGCCGGAGGCTTTAACCAGAAAATCAGAATACCTGACCCATCCGGTATTTAACAATTACCACAGCGAGCACGAAATGCTTCGCTACATCAAGCGATTGGAAAACAAGGATCTTTCATTGGTTCATTCCATGATTTCTTTGGGATCCTGTACTATGAAGCTGAATGCGACTGCGGAAATGATCCCGGTGACCTGGCCAGAATTTGGACAGCTTCACCCTTTTGCGCCAATGGATCAGACATTGGGCTATCAGGAGCTTTTCACCAACCTTAGAACTTGGCTGACTGAAATCACAGGTTTTGCGGATACCTCTTTGCAGCCAAACTCTGGCGCACAGGGAGAATATGCGGGTCTGATGGTGATTAGAGCCTTTCACATGAGCCGTGGCGAAGGGCATAGAAATGTGTCGCTGATCCCAACTTCTGCTCACGGAACCAATCCAGCTTCCGCTGTAATGGCCGGAATGAAAGTGGTTTTGGTTAAATGTGACGAAAAAGGAAATATTGATATTGAGGATCTGAAGGTCAGAGCAGCGGAGCATGCAGAAGACCTTTCTTGCCTGATGGTGACTTATCCGTCGACCCATGGGGTATTTGAGGAAGGTATCCGCGAAATCTGTGCAATTATCCACCAGTATGGAGGACAAGTCTATATGGATGGAGCCAATATGAATGCTCAGGTGGGTTTGACAGCTCCTGGTTTTATAGGTGCGGATGTTTGCCACCTCAATCTGCATAAGACCTTCTGTATTCCTCATGGTGGTGGTGGACCTGGCATGGGACCGATCTGTGTGGCAAGCCATTTGGCGCCTTTCCTTCCGGGAAATCCACTGGTGAAAACAGGCGGTGAGCACGCAGTTTCTTCCATCTCATCTGCTCCTTACGGAAGTGCAAGCATTCTGCCGATTTCCTATGCATACATTGCCATGATGGGTGGAGACGGTTTGACAAATGCAACCAAAATGGCCATCCTAAATGCCAACTACATTAAGGAAAGACTGAGTGGACATTTTCCACTTCTTTATACCGGTTCCAAAGGTCGCGCAGCTCACGAAATGATTGTGGATTGCCGTGGTTTCAAAGAAGTAGGAGTTGAGGTAGAGGATATCGCTAAGCGATTGATGGATTATGGATACCATGCACCAACTGTATCCTTCCCTGTTGCAGGCACTTTGATGATCGAACCAACGGAATCTGAGACCAAAGCTGAACTGGATAAGTTCTGTGATGCGTTGCTGTCTATCCGTGCGGAGATCCAAGAAATTGAAGATGGAAAAGCAGACAAGGTGGAAAACGTATTGAAAAATGCGCCTCACACGGCTGCAATGGTTCTTACCGGTGAGTGGACGATGCCATATTCCAGAGAAAAAGCCGTGTTCCCAATTGCCTTTGTGAAGGAAAGTAAATTCTGGCCAACTGTAAGAAGAATTGATTCTGCTTATGGAGATAGAAATCTCGTTTGTAGCTGCATACCAGTTGAAGAATATGCTGCCAATGAGGCCGAAATGGCCTAATGAAAATGAGTTTAACAAAAAAAGGCTGCCAATTGGCAGCCTTTTTTGTTAGACGTTAACATGTCTTTCGGCATGGTACGAGGATCTGACCAAAGGTCCTGATTCCACGTATTTCAGGCCTCTTTTTAGACCTTCTTCCTTGTAGAGTGCGAATAAATCCGGATGGATAAACTCTGCCACTTCGATATGCATTTTGGTAGGCTGGAGGTATTGTCCTAAAGTCAGGATATCGCAACCGTGTGCAGCAAGATCATCCATTGCTTTATAGACTTCCTCTTTGGTTTCACCGAGACCAAGCATGATTCCGGTTTTGGTTCTTTTTCCAAACTCCTTTGTCAATTTGATCTGCTCAAGTGATCTTTCATATTTGGCTTGAGGACGAACTCTTCTGTAAAGACTTCCGACAGTTTCCATATTGTGAGAAACTACTTCCTGCCCACCGCTGATCATTCTGTAAAGTGCATCCCAATTGGATTTGACATCAGGAATGAGCGTTTCGATGGTCGTTTCAGAGGAAAGTTCCTTGGTCTGTACCACCGTTTGATACCAGATTTCGGCTCCTCGGTCTCTCAATTCATCCCGGTTTACAGAAGTAATTACGGCATGCTTTACACCCATAAGTTTGATGGCTTCGGCCACTCTTCTTGGCTCATCGGTATCGTATTCCGGTGGTCTTCCTGTTGCCACTGCACAGAAAGAACAGGATCGGGTACAGACATTCCCCAAAATCATGAATGTGGCTGTTCCTGCCCCCCAGCATTCCCCCATATTTGGGCAATTTCCACTTTCGCAGATCGTGTGGAGTTTATGTTCGTCAACGAGTTTTCTGACTTTGGCGTATTCTTTTCCCACAGGAAGCTTCACTCTAAGCCAATCTGGCTTTTTGCGACGGGTGGCCTCCTCGGATATTACGGGTAATTCAATCATCACATTCGGATTTGTTGCAAAGGTAATTCAGGCAGGTTCAAAAACCCAATTCCGATTACTTTCGGAAGCCGTAGAAGAAGGTGAAATAGGCAGATTGGAAAATCTGATTATTTTCGGTGGTGGGAATCAGTGGAATTTCTTTGTTATAACCTTCTAGCATGTAGCCCAGTTCCACGCCGGTTGCACTGCTTCTGAATACTCCAAATTCGAACATCAGCGCTGCTTTTAAAGTTGCACCGATTGCAACATCTGACTGTCCAATGCCTTCAAAAAGTCTTCCGGTTCCCAAAATATTAAATCTGCTTTGGTGTATTTCGGGGTCATATTGTTCGGTTACTGTTTCTACACGGTTGACTGCATATTCGATGTAATAAGGAGCTATCAATCCGATAGTTGGCCCCACAGCTGCCAATGCAGTTACCTGGACGCCTTGGTTTGGAGCTTTTTTAAACAACACTAATTCACGTCCATAATGTGGGCGGATTGCATACAGGTAATTTGATTTACCAAAAATGTAGCTGTTTCCAAGAACCGTGTTATACCTTGCTTCTTTAGGATTTTTTACGTTGGAAAGTTCGATACCCCAAAATGAAAACTGGGAATCATCGATTCTGGTACCTGCTTTGAAAACAAATCCACCGATCAGGCCTCCATTAGTATTTTTATTCAAACCGAATAGATATTCTTTATCGTATTCGTAATTGCCAACATCTTCTCTTTGAGAAAATGCTTCCAGGGAAAAAAGGAAGAAAAATACGGGTAAGATTATTTTCAGTCTGCTCATTCGAATTGGTCGAAAATATTGCTCTATTTTTGAATTTAAGTATTTAACTGAATTTTAAAAGTAAGAGTTTATGCCCACTATAAAAAGTTCGTATTTGGGGAATTTGAGGACTCATTCAGAGCATCTTCAATCTGGCACCAAAATCCTCACAGATGCGCCTGTGGACAATAATGGAAAGGGAGAGGCTTTTTCTCCTACCGACTTGGTGTCTAGTGCTTTGGGAAGCTGCATGGTAACTATCATGGGGATAGTGGCTGAACGGGAAGGAGTGTCTTTGGAAGGCCTCAGTTGGGAAGTGACCAAAGTTATGCAGGCTTCTCCAAGAAAAATCCAGGAAATTGTAGTGGATTTCAATTGGGAAAAACCTAGAGGAGATTCAGCTTTGATCCAAAAGCTAAAAAACGCAGCCCGAACCTGCCCTGTCGCATTGAGTCTGGACCCAGCAATCCAACAAACGATAAATTTCAACTTCTGAGCGGAACGATTTATCCGCTTGGTTCCTTTTACTATTATAAACCCAAGTATTTATGTGCTACCTGTTTGAAAGTTTTAAAGGCTGGAAAGACTATTGTGAAACCCAAAACATTGGCCTGGTACAATCTGTGATTGAATATGAGGTAGAGCAGAAGAATTCTTCAGAGGAGAAAATCTGGTCTGGCCTTCAGAATGCCTACACGGTGATGAAAGAGGCTGTAAAAACCGGGTTGGAAGATGAAATGACTTCTCGATCTGGCATGATAAACAACGGTGCCAAGAAGGTTTTCAACCATCCCTTGACAGTACTTTCTCCAGAATTCCAAAAATTGATTTCACGGGCACTTGCTGCTAAAGAAGTGAATTCCTGCATGGGAAGAGTGGTCGCAGCACCGACAGCTGGTGCATCAGGGATTTTACCCGGCACTATGGTCACTTTGCAGGAAATTCATGGATTGGCCGAGGAGAAGATTTTGGAAGGCTTATTGGTAGGAGCAGGAATTGCCTTGATTATTGAGGAAAAAGCAAGTTTGGCAGGTGCTGTGGGAGGATGCCAAGCGGAAACCGGATCTGCAGCTGCTATGGCTGCTGGGGCAATTGTTTATTGTCTTGGAGGCACGATTGACCAAGTTTTCAATGCGGTGGCCATCACGATCCAGTGTATGCTTGGGTTGGTGTGTGATCCGGTCGCAGGATTGGTGGAAGTGCCTTGTGTGGTGAGAAATGCCAGTGCAGCGGCCATTGCTTTCAGTTCGGCTCAAATCGCATTGGCGAATGTAAATGCAGTAATTCCAGTGGACGAATGCATAGAGGCAATGGGAGAAATCGGTGCTTCGATGGAAAGCCGGTATAAGGAAACTGCTATGGGAGGCTTGGCCGCCACGTTGACAGGTCAAGAAATAGCCAAACGGGTTTTGATTCAGGACATCGAGATATTACCGGACGAAAACTTACCCGAGTAATTTGTCGAAAAATGGGATTTTGAGAATCTGGTCAATACTTAATCCGAAGACCACCGCCCAAAAAACTGCACTCCAAAGCATGTGGAAGTAGATTTTTCTTTTTTTGGTACCAAAAGAAACAAGTATTAGTGTCCCGCCGATTGGAGTGAGGAAAAGCGGACTGAAAAACGCTATACCGATTTCACCGTATTTTGCCCAAAGGCGAACTATGGATCTATTTTTTTTGGTAAATACAGGGCTTTTCTTTTTTATCCTAAGAGCCAAAATTCTTTTGAACTGGTTTCCGAGGAGTGTAAAAATAAAAACGCTAGTCATCATTCCTGAAACTGTTACCAAAATGATTTTCCAAATGCTGTATCCGGCTGCGGAGCCTAATACCGGTCCAGCAATGAATTTGAGCATGCTTAGTAAGTAGATTCCAAAGAAGGTAATCAATGACTCGTTCATAGCAGGGAAATCAGATAAGCAGCATAAGTTAGAAGAAGTATCATCCCTTCCACTTTCGATATACGCATTTTTGTATTCATCAGGGGGAAAAGCAGGAAGGAAATTCCAAACATCCAAAGGTAGTCAAAGACCAAATAAGCCTCAGAAATTTGAATAGGCTTTGTTATTACCAAATAGAAGAATCCCAAGCCTTAAAGCCAATAAAAAATAAACCATCATCAGGCTAAAGTTTTTCCCCGAAAGCCAAATCACCAGCATCACCTAATCCAGGGACAATGTATGATTGGGCATTGAGGGATTTATCGACTGAGCCAATCCACAATTTATAAGGGACAATAATCCGCTCTTTGAGGTATTCTATTCCCTCAGGTGAGGCAATAGCCGCTGCGATATGAATTATTTCAGGAGTACCGTGGGTCAGGATAGTTTCAATGGACCGGATAAAAGATTTCCCGGTTGCAAGCATTGGGTCTGCCAGAATCAGGGTTTTGCCTTTTATGCTTGGGCTAGCGTGATATCCCAGATTGATTTTTATCTCACCTTCCCCTTCTTCTCGAAATGCTCCTATAAAACCGCTTTCTGCTTTATCAAAGAAATTGAGAAAGCCATTGTAGAAAGGGAGTGATGCGCGGAGAACAGCAAAAATCACAGGATTGACAGAAGGAATCCTGACGGATGTTATGGCTAGCGGGGTTTGGACTTCCTTTGTTTGGTATGGAAATGATTTGGATATTTCATAAGCCATGATTTCCCCGACCCGTTCCAGATTTTTCCGAAATCTTAATCTGTCCCCTTGGACAGAAACATCCCGGAGGTCAGCTATAAATTGATTGCCAATTGAGTCAAATTCTGCTAAAACAAACATACTGTAATTATAAAGAAAAAGCCCGGCTGTTTAAAACCGGGCTAGATAATAGGCGCTATTTGATTTCAAAGCTCGTTCTCCTCGCAAGTTGGCGTGCATCGGCTGAAGATTTATCCACGCTGGTGTCCTCTCCGTAACCTTTGTAGGATATCCTGGAAGGTTCAATTCCTGCTTCAATCAGAAGTTCATAGACGGCTTTTGCTCTCTTTTCAGAGAGTTGGATATTATAATCTTCACCTCCCAGTTCATCAGCATATCCTTTTACTTCGAGTTTTAGTCCAGGGTTTTTCTGTAGGAAATTTGAAACATAAGAAGCTGCTGAAATTGAATAGGCCAAAGGCTTGGAACTGTCAAAACCAAAATAAACATTGACATAGCCTTCATCAATTGCCTTGCGAAGGAAATCTGCCTGGTCTCTGATTTCCTCAATTGGACAGCCCCCAGTCGAGCTTGGACCTGGAAAAAAAGGACACTTATCCAAGTGATCTGGGGTGCCGTCTTTGTCAGAATCTAGCGTGATTCCGCTAAAATTGACTCTCGCACCGACTTGAGTATTTGGTTCTTTGTCGAGGTAATCAGCCACACTATCGCCATCCGAATCTTTCAACATGTCTTTAATTCCATTGATTGACTCCGCCAATTCTGTTTTTGTGGCATACTTGTCAGCAGCAATGTACCAGTCGGCATGTTGTTCGGCTTTTCCGAGATAAAAATTCAACCCTAAAGTACCGGTCCACCAAGTTCCGGTGGCGTGGACGTAGGGGTTTGCTGGAGGATCAGGTTGGACAAGGGCATTGAATGCATTGCCGTCAAATGTATAAGTCTGTCTGCCATTCACATTAACAGTAATGTCACCGGATATAGCAATCCTTTTACTAAGACTGTATAGTGTTGTGAGTCCTGAGGTTATTATGTAATAAAAATCCGGCTCAACGTAGCTGTAAATGGCTGGATCCTGGAACTTCATTTTTCCTCCTCCTGCTCCTAGATGACCAAGGAGAGTAAAATTTCTGGAGAAAGATTCAAAATTTAGCATTCGGCCAAAGTTAGCAACACCTTGGGCTGTAACATTAAGATAGTTGGTTCTAAATTCAGGGCTTTCCCCATTTACTTCTGAAAATTTTCCGAACCCCAAATTTCCCTTGAATCCGAAATATTCATTAAACATATATCGAGCGCCAAAATCGGCATGTCCTAAATTCAGGGTGGGTGAAAGGTAACCAGGAGTCAATGGTCCCATTGATTTATTAAATCCGCCATTGACTTCGAGGGACCATTTGTTAAACTCTTTTTGGGCATAGGTACTGTATCCTGCGCCAAGTAGGAGCAAGAGGAAAGCGTATTTTTTCATTGAGGAATAGTTGGGTGAAAATGGGATGATTTGCCAAAAGTATAAATTATGCACCTATTTCCCAGTCTAGTCAAAAAAAAAGCCCGATCAATCGATCGGGCTTTTGTATTAGTTTGATTATTCTTATTTGATTTCGAAGCTTGCTCTTCTTGCCATTTGACGGGCGTCAGCAGAAGCTTTGTCTACAGAAGTATCTTCACCATATCCTTTGAAGGTAAGTCTAGAAGCATCTACTCCAGAAGCAACCAACAAGTCATAAACTGCTTTTGCTCTGGATTCAGATAATTTCATATTGTAATCTTCAGGACCCAATTCGTCAGCAAAACCTTTTATTTCAACCTTAACACCTGGGTTTTTCTTCATGAAATTCGCTACATATTGAGCGGAGCTTACTGAATATCCAAGTGGCTTATCACTGTCGAAAGCGTAGTAGACGTTTACATAGCCATCGTTAATTGCCTTTTTCAGATAATCAACCTCATCAACAACAACTGTTGTAGGACAGCCGCTTGTAGAAGATGGACCTGGCTGGAATGGACACTTGTCCACGTGGTCAGGAGTTCCGTCACCGTCAGAATCAAGGGTAACACCTGCTGAATTTACTCTAGCTCCAACTGGAGTGTTTGGTTCTTTATCCAGATAATCTGGAACACCATCACCGTCAGAGTCTTTCAGCATATCTTTTATTCCATTGATTTGAGACGCAAGTTCTTCTTTGGTAGCGTACTTGTCAGCGGCGATATACCAATCAGCATGCTGCTCAGCTTTACCCAAGTAGAAGTTCAATCCGATAGTTCCAGTCCACCAAGTGCCGTTTGCACCGTATGGATAAGTTTCTGAAGAACCACCATCAAAAGAAACAGACTGACGACCATTAAGAATAGTGGAAATGTCGGCAACCAAGGCTACCTTGTTTCCCAATTTTACCTGTGGGGTAATTCCAAAGATGAAATTGTAAACATTGTCATCGAAATCGCTGAAAGTATTTTCTTCAGGATTTACCAACCCAAAACCAGCGCCACCGTGAAGTAGCAAACCTAATGTTCTGGTGAAAGATTCGAAATTCATCATGCGGCCGATATTGGCAACACCTTGAAGATCAAATCGGTTGTACTTGGTTTCAAATGATGGGCCTTCCCCATCTACAGATTTGAAAGTTCCGAGACCATAGTCCAATTTCAGACCGAATTTTTCATTGGCCATGTATCGAACGCCAAAATCCACATGGCCAAGATTCAAGGTTGGAGAAAGAAAACCGGTAGTTAAAGGAGCCATCGGTTTATTGAAGCCACCAGTAGCCTCAATGGACCACTTGTTAAATTCCTGAGCATTAGCAGTTAAAGCTAAAGCGCCAGCCATAAGGGATGAGAGTATAAATTTTTTCATGACAAAAAATTTTTGTTCAAATTTTAAGTGATTGATAGATGTGATTACAAATTTATAAACTTTTAATTTACTGCAAATCTAGACGATTTATTTAAATCCCAATCTTAGGATTAAAATTTATCCCGACTTTTTAAATTTTAGACAAGATATTTAATAACACAATCAATGCCAAAATGAAATTTTTGTTTGAATTATTGTCTAAACATAGTGTTTCTGGGGATGAATCCGAAATTTCACGATTTATTCATGATTATGTTCAGAAACGGGCTCCGACCTGGAAAGTTCAGCCTCAAATATATTTTGGAGATGATTTTCATGATTGTCTTCTTTTAAAGTTTGGAGTGCCCAGAACGGGTGTTTTTGCCCATATTGATACAATTGGGTTTATGGCGAGATATCAAAATCAACTAATTCCGGTGGGAGGGCCTGAGATTTCTGAAGGGATTCGGTTGGTTGGAAAGGATACAAAGGGGGAGATTTTGTGCAGACTTTTGGGTGATGATGAAGCATGTTTCCATGATTTTCCTCGAGCCATTGAACGTGGAACCCGGCTTTCCTTTGAACAAAATATCAGAATAGATGAAGAGTTTATTCAAGCCGCTTACTTAGATAATCGCTTGGGGGTTTATAATGCTTTAAAACAATGTGAAACCCTTGAAAATGGGTGGGTTATATTTTCAACCTACGAAGAACACGGAGGTGGGAGTATACCATTTTTACTTAAGTTTATTCAAGAAACAGCACCAATAAAGCAGGCCTTAATTTCTGATATAACATGGATTACAGAAGGTGTTGAATACCATAAAGGAGTGGTAATTTCTATAAGAGATAAATTCATTCCTAGGAAGACTTTTTTAAACAATTTGATAGGAATTGCTGAAAAAAGCGGAATTCCTTTCCAGTTGGAAGTCGAAGCATTTGGGGGAAGTGATGGACGGGAGGTCCATTTTTCTCCCTATCCAATTGATTGGTGTTTTATAGGTGCCGCAGAAGATTTCGTTCATACTCCTGATGAAAAAGTCTCCCTTTTGGATTTAGATTCAATGATCAAGATGTATCGATTCCTGTTGGAGAACCTTTAATTTGAGGATATGAAAAAATTGAGAATACGGGATCTAAACTTTGAATTGTTTATTTCAGAAGGAAAAATCAAGGAAAGGATTGCCCAAATTGCGAAAGAAATCACGCTGAAATTCCAAGGACAAGATCTTGTTTTACTTGGGATATTAAATGGGTCTTTCATTGTAATGGCAGATTTGGCCAGGGAAATTGACCTTTCGGTAAGCTGCGAATTTTTGAAGATTTCTTCGTATTCCGGTACTGACAGTACTGGTGAAGTAAAGTCACTGATTGGACTTTCTGCTGACCTGGAAGGAAAAAATGTCCTCATTGTGGAAGATATTGTTGATACTGGAATTAGCATGAATTACCTCCTTTCCGAGCTTTCAAGGCACAATCCAAGGTGTCTTCAGATTGCTACTTTGCTTTTTAAGAAGCAGGCTTTTAGGTTTAATTACGGTTTGGATTATGTGGGTTTTGAAATTCCCAATAAATTTGTCGTTGGCTACGGCTTGGATTACGATGGCTTAGGAAGGAATCTTCCTGATCTGTATCAACTCAGTACAACTTAAAAAACGACTTCTGGAATGCTGAATATAGTGTTATTTGGTCCTCCGGGTGCGGGTAAAGGCACCCAAAGTGAAAGGCTTATTCAAAAATACGGACTCACTCACCTTTCGACAGGGGATCTTTTCAGAAAACACTTGGGAGAGGGAACCGATCTGGGAAAACTTGCCCGAACATACATGGACAAGGGGCATTTGGTGCCTGATCAGGTAGTGATCAGTATGGTTGAGGATAAAATCAACAGCACCAAGGAAAGCAAGGGCTTTATTTTTGATGGATTTCCTAGAACTACAGCGCAGGCGGAAGCCTTGGATACAATGCTTGGAAATAACCAAATGAAAATTTCAGGAATGATCGCCTTGGATGTCCCAAAGGAAGTTCTAAAAGAAAGAATCAAAGAAAGAGGAAAAACCTCCAATCGTGTCGATGATCAGGATGAAGAAAAAATTAATACCCGGATCAAAGTGTACCTTGATGAGACTTTGCCAGTAGCCAAATACTACGAAAATCAGGGTAAATTCAAACATGTCAATGGTGTAGGAGAGATCGAAGAGATTTTTCAGGAGATATCGGAAGTGATTGATAGCTACTGATTCAGCACAAATACCTAATTTTGCAAACCAAGACTTGGCTAAGCTTTCGGGCTTAGCCTTTTTCTTTCATAAAAAATGGCAGATTCCAACTTCATTGATTACGTAAAATTCTGTTCTCGATCCGGTGCCGGTGGAGCAGGTTCTGTTCACTTTAGACGTGAAAAGCATGTTCCAAAAGGTGGTCCTGATGGTGGCGATGGAGGTCGTGGAGGGCATATAATCCTGCGGGGGAATTCCCAACACTGGACACTTTTACACCTAAAGTATAAAAAACACGTCATCGCAGACTCAGGAAAAGGCGGCGAAGGCGGTAGAAGAACCGGTGCTGACGGAAAGGATATAATTCTCGATGTCCCTCTCGGTACAGTAGCCAAAGATGCCGAAACCGGTGAAAAGCGTTTTGAGATCACGGAAGACGGCCAGGAAGTTATTTTGACTTCAGGTGGTAGAGGAGGCCAAGGCAATGACCATTTTAAGACTGCAACCAATCAGGCACCTCATTTTGCCCAACCTGGGGAGTCTGGAATCGAAGAATGGATTATTCTGGAATTGAAGCTTTTGGCAGATGTCGGATTGGTCGGTTTTCCAAATGCCGGAAAGTCAACTTTACTTTCTTCGATTTCTGCAGCAAGACCAGAGATCGGCGATTATCCATTTACAACACTTGTACCAAATCTAGGCGTAGTAGATTATCGTGGCGATAAATCATTCGTAATGGCTGATATTCCCGGAATCATCGAGGGGGCAGCTGAAGGTAAAGGGCTGGGGATTCGCTTTTTAAGACATATTGAGCGAAACTCTATTTTGCTTTTCTTGATCCCGGCGGATGCGCCAAATATTCAAGACCAATATCGGATTTTGCTCGGAGAGCTGGAGAAATATAACCCTGAATTATTGGATAAAAAACGGCTGTTGGCCATTTCCAAGTCAGATATGCTAGATGCTGATTTGATGAAAGAAATGGAACAAGAGGTTCCCAAGGACCTACCGTATGTCTTTATTTCTTCTGTGAGCCAGTACAACTTGGATAAGCTCAAGGACCTTATCTGGCAGGCGATTCACGCTTGACCAGTGTCACTTTGGCAGAAAAAAAGTTCTGGCAAAGTCATTGATATCCTCCCCCATACCAACTATTGCCAATTTCTATGAAAAATAAAGAACAAGTGGATCAAGAATTAAATCAAGTGGATCAAGAATTAAATAAGGAATCCGACGAACAACTTCTGGAAGCGATGCCGCAAAATGAAGGAGAGACTTCTATGGACGCCGAAATCAAAGAGGCTAAGCTTGAGGCTGAAGTGGCTGAACTAAAAGAAAAATACCTCAGACTTTATTCAGATTTCGAAAATTTCAGAAAACGAACTTCTAAAGAGCGTATTGATCTGATAAAAACTGCTTCTGAGGATGTCTTGAAGGACTTGATTCCAGTAGTTGATGATTTTGAAAGAGCTTTCAAAGCCTTAGAATCTGAAACAGATCTTGTGAAAATAAGAGAAGGTAACCAGTTGATTTTCCATAAGCTTGTCAGAATTCTTGAAACCAAAGGGCTGAAATCCATGGAAGATTTAGCAGGAAAGCCTTTTGATCCCGATACCCAAGAAGCAATTACTTCAATCCCTGCACCTTCCGAAGAATTGAAAGGAGCTGTTATCGATGTAGTCGAGAAAGGCTACACGTTGGGTGATAAAGTCGTGAGATACGCCAAGGTTGTAACCGGAGCATAAAAATATTATGGCAAAAAGAGATTACTACGAGGTACTTGGTGTAACCAAATCCGCAAGTGCAGAGGAAATTAAGAAGGCTTATCGCAAGCTTGCCATTCAATTTCACCCTGATAAAAATCCGGACAATCCCGAAGCTGAAGATAAATTCAAAGAGGCTGCTGAAGCCTATGAGGTACTAAGCAATCCTGAAAAGAAGGCACGCTACGACCAATTTGGTCATCAGGGGCTTGGAGGAAATGGAGGCTTCAGTGGAGGTGGAATGAACATGGAAGATATTTTTTCCCAATTCGGAGACATCTTCGGTGGAGGTGGATTCGGATCGTTCTTTGGTGGAGGCGGTGGCAGACGCACCAAAAAAGGAACCAACCTTCGTGTCAAACTTAAACTCAACCTTCAGGAAATTGCCAATGGAGTTGAGAAAAAAATCAAGGTGAAACGTCACATTGTGGCACCCGGAGTTTCTTTCAAATCCTGCGGAACCTGTCAGGGATCAGGTCAGGTCAAGAAAGTTGTGAATACAATGCTGGGCCAGATGGTCTCAGCAAGTACTTGTGCCGTTTGCGGCGGTAGCGGACAAATCGTCGATAAAAAACCTGCCGATGCTGACTCAAGAGGCTTGATTATTAAGGAGGAGGTTATCTCTATCAATATTCCAGGTGGTGTTGGTGAAGGAATGCAGCTCAGCATGTCCGGAAAAGGGAACGAGATTCCAGGAGGAATTCCCGGTGACTTGCTTATCGTAATCGAGGAAGCGGAGGAGGATGTTCTTCAGCGCGAAGGAAACAATGTGATTTTTGATTTGCATGTTTCTTTCATCGATGCGGCACTCGGGGCTTCTGTAGAAGTGCCTACCATTGACGGGAAAGTGAAAATCAAGATTGACCCCGGAACACAAAGCGGTAAAATGCTTCGTCTGAAAGGCAAAGGCATTAAAGATATCAATGGCTACACCCGAGGAGACCAATTGATCATGGTCAACATCTGGACGCCAACCGAGCTATCCAGAGAGGAAAGAAATATATTGGAATCCTTAAGAAATTCGGAAAATTTTAAACCTGATCCAGGGAAGCAAGACAAATCCTTCTTTGATAAAATGAGGGAGTTTTTCTAAAAGAAATTTAGCCGGAAGTGATTCCGGCTTTTTTTATATTTTTAAAAAACCTTTTCAAAGTCGCCCCGTAACCTTACCGTATGCTGAAAAAACTGTGTCTGCTCATATTCTGGATCATGGTGGGGGCAATTCCCGGTCAGGCGCAATTTGTGAAAGAGTATAAGGTGACAGAGCGGAAAGGCTATGAAATTGTCTACCTCAATTTCTCTTCATATAAAAGCCTCACTCAGCTCAAGAGAGTCATTTCCGCTGATCCGATTTATATCCACGGTCATTTGCTTAAGTCCAACATTCTTCCGGATTTCAAATATTCTGTCCATGACAACATGTTGGATACCAGGCTGGTCCATAAAAATGTGGAGTCTGACAACTTAGGTAAAAGCATAACTTCCAAACTTTTTTCGGACGATACGGATTTTGACCATTCTTGGGATTTGGGACTTGGTTCCAATTTCCTTTACCATTTGGAGTTTAATCTCGGTGTTGGAAGAGCTGATTTTGATCTCGCCCAGATCGCGGTTTCCAAGCTGAAAGTAAAAAGCGCCAGTGCGGATGTGATGATCCATTATGGCACAGAAGTTCCCAACCAAGTGGAAATGGATACGCTTTTGGTCACCTTGAATATGGGGACAGTGGAAGTGCAAAATGCCAACTTTACCAATGCCCGCAAAATGATCATTGAGGTGAACTATGGTAAAATAAACCTCAACTATGGCGATGGATTATCAGGCAAATGCCAAGTGATCGCAGCTGTAAGTGGGGGCAGTATTCACCTTAAACTTCCTCCAGATTCGAATCCTGTCAAAATCAGGATGAAAACCACTCCCATGTGCCGAACCGTTTTCCCGAAATACCTTAAATCAATTGATAAGGAAACTTACATCACGAGGGGATACAAAGCCTCAGACCCCAGATTGTTGGAGTTGATTTTGGACGTGGGTGTGGGTTCGATTACCATCGAATAAATCAGGAATGCTTCAGATTGATCAAATAAATAAATCTTACGAAAATCACAGGGCACTTACAGACGTGTCCCTTTTTGTGCCAAAAGGTGTAATTTTTGGACTATTAGGGCCAAATGGTGCCGGGAAAACCACCCTGATTCGAATCATCAACCAGATCATCGAGCAGGACAGTGGAACAGTCCAACTGGACGGCCGCAAGCTTTCTCCCGATGATATTCGCAAAATCGGGTATTTGCCTGAGGAGCGGGGTCTTTACAAAAAGATGAAGGTCTGGGATCAGCTGGTTTATTTTTCCAGGCTCAAAGGATTGAGTGAAAACGATGCTAAAATCCAAATCAAAAGCTGGCTCGAAAAGCTGGAAATCGGTTCTTGGAGAGATAAAAAAATTGAGGACTTGTCTAAAGGGATGGCCCAGAAGATCCAGTTTATCTCGACTGTAGTTCACCAACCTTCGCTGTTGATATTGGATGAACCATTCTCCGGATTTGACCCTGTTAATGCAGAAATTATCAAAAATGAAATTTTGGAATTGCGGGATAAAGGTACCACAGTGATCCTGAGTACACACCGAATGGAGTCAGTGGAACTGCTTTGTGACCAAGTTGCGATGATCAACAGATCCCGGAAAATTCTCGATGGGACCATCCGGGAAGTGAAAATGAGTTTTAGACCTGAGGTTTTTCAGGTAGCAATTTCTGACCTCAAAAAGGATTTGCCGCAGGAGTGGATTCCAAAATTCGCAAATGATGCTTGGGAATTCACTTTGCCACTTTCAGGTAAAACTCCAAATCAGCTTTTGTCTGAATTAATGGACTTTGGGGAAGTGAACCTTTTTAGGGAGCAAATTCCCAGCATGGAGGAGATTTTTATTCATCAGGTAAAAGCAGCACAAAATGGGTAAAATTTTACTTGTCATTCAGCGGGAGTATTTAGCCAGGGTCAAAAAGAAATCTTTTTTGATCGCAACAATTTTGACTCCCTTGATTTTCCCTGCGATCATGGGTGTGTTCGTGTGGATTGCGTTGGAAGAAAAGGGAAATCAATCTCTTCGAATCATCGAAGTGATCGATGAAACCGATCTGTTTTTCATGGAAAGCTCAGAGCAATATGCGTTTACATCATCGGTAGAGGATCCTGAAGAAGCCAAAAAAATGGTGCAGGATGGGGAGCGCTACGGCTTTTTGCACATACCCAAACTTGATTTGAAAAATCCAAAAGGAATTCAGTTTTACGGTGTGGAAAATCCCAGTTTGACCCTAATGGGGTATCTGGAAAGTGCTTTGAAACAGAAAATTGAGGATCAAAAACTTTACGATCAGGGAATAGATCCCAAAGTGCTGAAGGAAATCCGGACGGATGTTTCGATTCAATCCATCACATTAGGCGATGAGGGTGAGGAAAAAATCAATGACGCCAATGTCAATTATGCCATCGGATTTCTTGCAGGAATTCTGATTTACATTTTCATTTTCGTCTATGGAAACCAGATCATGCAAGGTGTCATTGAGGAAAAATCTACCCGAATCGTTGAAATTCTGGTTTCTTCGCTCAAGCCTTTCCAGTTGATGATGGGGAAAATTGTAGGAATTGGGGCAGTCGGATTGACACAGTTTTTGATTTGGGTAGTTCTGATCGGAACTCTTTCGTCCATTGTGATGGGAGTATTGGGAATGCAGATGCCACAGCAGCAAGCCATGGAAATGGCAAACCCTGAATTTGCTCAAGCTGCACCGGATTCCGGTGAATTAGCATCAATTCTTCAGGTGATTAACGGGATCGATTTCGTTACCTTGGTAGTGAGTTTTATCATCTATTTTCTTGGAGGTTACCTGCTATACGGGGCATTATTTGCGGCAATCGGATCTGCTGTTGACGCACCTTCGGATGCGCAGCAGTTTATGTTTCCAATTACAATTCCCTTGATAGTGGCGTATATGGGCCTTTTTGTTTTTATCCTTCAAGAACCGAATAGTACTACGTCTTTTTGGCTGTCGATCATCCCACTGACTTCACCAATTGCCATGATGGGCAGGATCAGCTATGGAGTTCCATTTTGGGAACTGGCACTATCGATGGGCCTTTTGATGGCTGGTTTTTTGATTACAACCTGGCTTGCCGGAAAAATTTACCGAATCGGTATCCTGATGCATGGCACTAAACCTACCTATAAGATCCTCTGGAAATGGGTAAAAAGCAGTCAATAAAAAAAATCCCGGCCATTTCTGATTTGACCGGGATTTTTGTTTTTATCTGAGGTATGCTGAGAGCATCCAGACGACTTTTTCTTTCTCAGTGATGTAGTCACTCATCAGCGAGGCACTGCCTTCATCTCCGTGCTCATTGGCGGATTCAAGGGTTTTCCTTTCCAAAGTCAACAATTCGTTCAAGTTGTCACGGACGATTTCCACCATTTTTTTGGAGTCCTTTACCTCTTTGGCTTCTTTGATGCTCGAATTTTCAAGGTACTCGCTGTAGGTAGAATAAGGTCTTGCGCCAAGTGTCAGGATTCGCTCCGCCACTGCATCGATTCCTGCATTTGCCACTGTGTACAATTCCTCAAACTTCGCATGAAGTTCAAAGAAATTGGGACCTGAAACGTTCCAATGGAAGTTTCTCAAATTTTGGTAGTAAACCTGATAGTTGGCCAGCAGCTCATTGAGCATTTTTACAAGTGTCTTGGATTCCTTGATTTCTAACCCGATGTCGTTTGTTTTCATGTGATTGTTATTTGCCGCTTAATTGTTTTTTCCTGAATGAATTGACCTAAATTTACTAAATACCGGAAGGAGAAGCTAACTGATAAAATCTATTCCTGACTCATACTATCAATGATGTTTGGGAGTTAATACTCCTGAAAACCACCTCAAGCTGAATGAAAAACCGATTCCAGGACATTACTTCCATCGATTTTTATCAAAACAAAAAGCAAGTCAAATGGCTGGTTTTCCTGGTTTCCTTTTTGATCGGTTCCGGTTCGATTTGGTACACCAATTTGCTTGTTGATGAATTGAGGGAGCGGGAAAGCAGACAGATCCAGCTTTTGTCCTCGGCCTTGGAATATGCCGCCACCACTTCAGAAAACCTCACTTTTATTAATCAGGAAATCATCCAACAGAATTATTCCATTCCCATTATCATGGTCGATTCGGAGGGGAATCCCATCGAATTCAGGAATATCAAATTCAAAAACAAGGCTGATGGCCAGGATTCACTCAAAACTCTGGACAAGGAACTTTTGGAAATGCAGGAAGAATACGAACCAATCTATCTGCAGGAAGCTGACATTCGGGTCTTTTACCGCAATTCGGAGCTTTTGACCAATCTTCGCTATTATCCCTATGTCCAACTAGCGGTCATTTTGGTGTTTGGAGCATTGGCTTATGCGCTCTTTAACCAAAGTAAAATTGCCGAGCAAAACCGCGTTTGGGCAGGACTGACAAAAGAAACTGCACATCAGTTGGGAACCCCGATCGCCTCACTGATGGCCTGGATTGATTACCTCAGAAATTCTCCCGTTTGGGAAGAAAATAAAGAAATCATCCAGGAAATGGACAAAGATGTGGTGAAACTCCGCATGGTGACCGAGCGATTCAGTAGTATTGGCAGCAAACCGATGATCCAGCCTGAAAACCTCTATCAGGTAATCGAAGAGACGATCAATTATCTCCGTCCTCGGATTTCTACCAAAGTGGAACTCCTCATCAATACCGACTCAAGGGACCTCGACGCCTTGATGAATAAACCTCTTTTTGAGTGGGTTATTGAGAATATCTGCAAAAATGCAGTCGACGCCATGAGGGGAAAAGGGAAGATTACAATAAGCGTGTTGCAGGACAGTGACAAGTTTGTGATCGTGGATATTACAGATACAGGAAAAGGAATTGAAAAGCGAAATTTCAAAAAGGTCTTCAACCCGGGATTTTCCACCCGGCAACGGGGCTGGGGTTTGGGACTAACCTTGGCCAAACGGATCGTAGAGGGCTACCACGGTGGAAAGATTTTTGTAAAAAACTCCGAAATCGGCAAAGGAACAACTTTCAGGATCATGCTTTTGGGTAATCTGGAGGATGCCTCGCAGTTTGTGACGGAGGGGATTTTGGAATATTGATATTTATGATTTTTGAATTACGATTTACGAGGTTTTGAAGAACCTCACCTCATTAATCCCCGAAGGTTCAGGCTTTAGAATAAATGATTGAAGTTAGGTTGGACGTCGTAAATCGTAAATCTGAATTCGTAAATCCATTTTCCTTACCTTTGCCCCCTGAAATTCAAAACCCATGAGTTTGACCGAAGAGATCAAAAAACGCAGAACCTTTGCCATCATTGCCCACCCAGATGCCGGAAAGACCACTTTGACAGAAAAATTACTCCTTTTTGGAGGAGCAATCCAGACTGCAGGAGCCGTCAAATCCAACAAAATAGACACCGCTACCAAGTCTGACTGGATGGAAATCGAGAAGCAAAGAGGGATCTCTGTGGCGACATCCGTGATGGGTTTTGAATACAAAAACATCAAGATCAACCTCTTGGATACGCCTGGTCACCAGGATTTTGCTGAGGATACCTATAGGACCCTGACTGCTGTGGATTCCGTGATCATGGTCATCGACTGTGTGAAAGGCGTCGAAATCCAGACCGAAAAACTGATGGAAGTCTGCCGGATGCGAAATACACCGGTGATTTGCTTTATCAATAAGCTCGACCGAGAAGGCCGTGATCCTTACGATCTACTCGATGAAGTAGAGACAAAGCTGGGAATCAACGTTCGTCCGCTTTCTTGGCCGATTGGTATGGGCAAAGGATTCAAAGGAGTTTACAATCTGTTTGATCAGCAACTCAACCTATTTACTCCATCCCAACGGAAACTGAGCGATGACCGACAGGTTTTTGAAAATCTGAATGATCCCCAGTTGGATGGGTTGATCGGGCCTGGCAATGCCAAGCAGCTTCGTGAAGACGTGGATCTGATCGAAGGAGTATATCCTGATTTTGACGTCAATGAATATTTGGAAGGAAAAATCGCCCCTGTTTTCTTTGGGTCTGCCGTGAATAATTTCGGTATCAATGAAATGCTGGACACGTTTATCAAGATAGCTCCTGCTCCAAAAAGTCGGGAAACTGATGTGCGAGAAGTCAAACCTGAGGAATCCAAGTTTTCCGGATTTGTCTTTAAGATCCACGCCAATATGGACCCCAATCACAGAAACCGAATCGCTTTCCTGAGAATCTGCTCAGGGAAATTTGAGCGGAATAAGCCATACAATCACGTGCGGGGACCTAAGCCTTTGCGTTTTTCCAACGTGACTCAGTTTATGGCTCAGGACAAAGAAATCATTGATGAAGCTTTTCCCGGAGATATTGTCGGGCTTTACGATACGGGAAACCTAAAAATTGGGGATACCTTGACAGAAGGAGAAAACATGGTTTTCACCGGAATTCCAAGCTTTTCTCCGGAGATCTTCCGCGAGGTGATCAACAAGGACGCGATGAAAACAAAGCAGCTGGAAAAAGGGCTTAAGCAATTGATGGAGGAGGGCGTCGCGCAGCTTTTTACCTTTGATATCGGTTCCCGAAAAGTGGTAGGAACCGTCGGCCAACTTCAGTTTGAGGTGATTCAGTTCCGTCTGAAAAACGAATACAACGCCACGGTGGAGTTTCACCCGATGAACCTCTACAAAGCCTGCTGGATTAGCAGTACCGACAAAAAGCAGCTCGACGAGTTTGTCCGTTCAAAAAGCCGCTACATCGCCAGAGATCGGAATGACAAGCTGGTTTTTATGGCCGAGTCGAAGTCCTGGCTTCAGATGGTGCAGGACAACTACCCGGATATCGAGTTTCACTTTACTTCGGAGTATTAAGCAAAAACCCTCCAAGAGTTTCAAACTCTTGGAGGGTTTTATTTAAAAGCATTTTCCATAAAACTGGAAAAATATGGAATATGATTCCATATTTTTCCATATTTTTAAAAATGATTTCCAGGAAAGCTGAAGATAAGCTACTTGAACTGGCTACTTATTTTAAGGTAGTGGCCGTTGTTGGGCCACGTCAAACCGGCAAGACTACCTTAGTCAGGTCCATTTTCTCGCATAAACCTTACGTCTCATTAGAAGACCCGGATCAGCGTGAATTTGCATTAGAGGACCCCAGAGGCTTTTTGGCTGGACTTCCCAATGGAGCAATTTTGGATGAAGTGCAGCGAACTCCAGAATTATTCTCCTATCTGCAAGGAGTGGTTGATCCCAATCCCCAAACTGGTCAGTTTATCCTGACGGGATCTAATAATTTTTTATTACAGCAATCCATTACGCAAAGTCTGGCAGGAAGAGTTGGTTATTTGCAACTGCTCCCTTTCTCTTTGGTAGAGCTTTATTCGGGACAAAAAGAAATTCCTTCAGAAAATCAGTTGATGATCAAAGGTGGTTATCCTCCACTTTATGAACCCGGAATTCCACCCGATCTATGGTTTCCAAATTATCTTAGAACGTACATCGAGCGTGATGTAAGGCAAGTGAAGAACATCACAGATTTGATCGTTTTTGAACGGTTCATACGACTGCTGGCTGGGAGAGTGGGACAAGAATTGAATATGGCTGGACTTAGTAATGAAGTGGGAGTGGATAACAAAACCATTCAATCCTGGATCGGAATTTTAGAAAGTAGTTTTTTGATTTATCTCTTGAGACCACATTTTCAAAATTTCAACAAAGTCATTGTCAAACGGCCCAAGATTTATTTCTTGGATACGGGTCTCGTTAGTTTTCTGTTAGGTATCAGCACAGAAAAGCAATTGGATTTTCACCCATTGAGGGGAGCAATTTTTGAAAACTTGGTGGTATCAGAATTGATTAAAGAAAGGACAAATCAAGCCAAAGAAGTCAACCTGTTTTTCTGGAGAGACAAGACTGGTCATGAAATTGACGTACTGATGGACAATGGAAGTGAATTATTTCCAATCGAAATCAAATCAGGGAAAACCATTAATTCGGATTATTTCAAAAACCTGAAATTCTGGATGAGATTGAGTGGGCAAAACAGGGGACTTGTTTTATTTACAGGAATCCAAACCCAATCCCGAACTGAAGGGATAGATGTTGAGAACTGGAAGGAATTTTTATTCAAAAAATAGAAACTCCCCTCTTTATGGCCGAATCGAAGTCCTGGCTTCAGATGGTGCAGGACAACTACCCGGATATCGAGTTTCACTTTACTTCGGAGTATTAAGCAAAAACCCTCCAAGAGTTTCAAACTCTTGGAGGGTTTAAACTTTTAACCTATTCCCGAATTTCCGGCATTTTGGAGTTTTAGCCGCTCGTCTTCCCATCCATGGTCGATATACTCCCAGGAAAAATTTTCCCCTTGTACTTTGATTTGGACAAAGCCTTCCTTGGTGTTGTGTCTTCTGCCTTTCCACCCATTTCCTGCGATGGATCCTCCGGTGAGAAACTCAAACCGGTCATTGACCATGCCGTATTCCTTCCAGTGGATGTGCCCTTGCAGCACCAACTTTAAGTTGTGGTTTTCCAGCAAGCGAAAAACCTCCTGAGAATTTTCCACTCCAACATTTCCTTTTTGCCCTTTTAATTGCCAATGCGTGCTGAGTACCGGAATGTGTGTGGTGACGACTATGGGGGTATTTTGAGAAGTGTTTTTTAGGTCCTCGGCCAGCCAATCCAATTGCTCTGCCTGGAATACTCCTTTATACCCTTTTTCCTCCGTGACGTCGAGGGAATTTAGTACAATGAAATGCCAGCCTTTGTGGTCGAAGGAATAGTAAGTCTTTCCAAAATATCTTTCCCACATCCCATATTTATAATCCGGGTGATCAGCGCCCTCCGGGCTTTCTTCATAGATCGCAAACAAATCATGGTTTCCGATGCAATTGTATGTCGGCATGTTAAATCCCTTGCTCATTTTCTCATAGAGGTCAAAGAGCATTTCACTTCGGGCATAATCCCCACGCATCACATCATAGACTAGATCTCCTCCCGTAATTACAAAATCAGGGTTCAATTCATTCACCTTGTTGATTGCCATCTGAAAACCCAATGGAGCGTTCATTTCGGGTTTGAGGTGAATGTCAGTCAGAAAGGAAAATTCAAAGGAGGTGTCGTTGGAATCTTCTTTTTGTTCTCCCCTTGGCCTTTGGGGCGATAAGGATAAAAATGGCATGCCAGCCACAGCTATTCCTGATGCCTGTATAAATTTTCTCCGGCTCAGATTTCCTGGATTTTCTTTTGCCATGGTTCGCTCGATTTTAGTGGTGGCCTTCTAAGTTCTACCTTCAGCTATTCAATAAAAGACCACTCTCTCGCCCATTATTTTTTGCCAGTTGGTCTTTAAGGTCGAATCAAAGACCTGGCTGCAAATGGTGCAGGACACAACCCGGATATAGAGTTTCGTTTCACTTCGGAGTTTTAAAAAGATAACCCTCCAAGAGTTTTGAACTCTTGGAGGGTTTTTCATAAAAACACCTCAACAAACCCAAACTTCTTCCCATCAAACAATCCCTTGTCACTCAGCTTCAGATCCGGGATTACCAGCAAAGCCATAAAGCTAAGGGTCATAAAAGGTGAGTTTAACGTGGCGCCCATCTCTTTGGCCATCCGGTCGATGCTCGTGTAAGCGGCCGCGACCTCGTAGCCATCGGATGCGGACATGATGCCGCCGACGGGGAGCGGAAGGATTTCTTCACGATCTCCGGAGACAGCCGATACGCCACCTTTGGCTTCGATGATCAGATTGACCGCTTTACAGATGGATTCATCGTCGATTCCCACTGCAATAATATTGTGGGAATCATGGCCGACGGAAGAGGCGATTGCTCCCGTTTTTAGGCCAAAGTTTTTGATAAATGCCACAGCAGGAGGGGTGTCCTGATAGCGGTTAACCACCGTGATTTTGAGAATGGCTTTTTCGGGATTGGATTCGGCAAAGCCATTTTTTACCAAAATTTCACCTTGGATTTCCGGTGTGATCAGCTGCCCATCGAGCGCTTCAATTACTCGAACTTTCGAGCCTTTTGATTTCAATTGGAAATCTTCCGGCTTTTTGAGGGATGTATGGAAATTGTTGATGACCTCATTTTTGACTCGATGGATTAGAGACTTTCCATTTTCGGCCACTTTTTGTCCACCAATGTATGTGGCTAATACGTCAAATTTTTCCAGGTCTTTGACCAAAATAAAATCCGCAGGATCGCCGACTCTCAGCTGCCCGACCGGAAGTGAATAATGGAAAATCGGATTAAGGCAAGACGCCCGAAGTACATCAAACAGGTCTTTCCCTTTGGCCACTGCACGGGCAGCAAGCTCATTAATATGACTTATGGCGAGATTGTCCGGGTGCTTGTCGTCCGAGCAGAACATAATCATCTCGGGATATTCGTCTATCAGATCGATCAGTGCTTCGAAGTTTTTGGCCGCGGAACCTTCGCGAATGGAGATCTTCATGCCAAGCTTGATCTTGCCGAGAGCTTCATCGTAAGTAAAGCATTCATGATCTGTGCTTGGGCCTGCGCTTACATACTTTTCTGCCAATTCTCCTTTTAGTCCGGGAGCATGGCCGTCTATTGGCTTGCCGTATTTCTTAGCGATTCGTATTTTTTCCATTACTATCGGATCTCGATTGACAGTACCCGGCCAGTTCATCATTTCGGCGAGGTAATGGATTTCTGGCCGGCTCATCAGGTTTTCGATGTCGGTGGCATCGATTTCTCCTCCGGCAGTCTCAAAAAGTGTCGCCGGTACGCAGGAAGGTGCACCAAAATAAAACTTGAACGGGACCTGCTTGCCATTTTCGATCATGTATTCCACTCCCGCCATGCCGCAGACATTGGCGATTTCATGTGGATCGGAAATGGTAGCTACAGTGCCATGGACAACTGCCAATCGTGCAAATTCCGACGGAACAAGCATTGAACTTTCCACATGAACATGCGCATCGATAAAGCCGGGCATCAAAAAAGGAAGTCCATCCAATTTCTGGATTTCTTGGATTTTAAGAATTTTCCCATTGGAGATTTCGAGTGATGCTGGATAAATTTTTCGGTTGGGAATGTCCACTAAGTTTCCTGAGATTTTCATAGTCGGCTGTTCAAAAATCAATGAATGTCAAGACGATTAACAATCCTGATATTCAGGTTTTGGGGGAAGGATTGGATTAAAACTACTATATTTGCCCAAAATTAAGCAGCAAACCAATCCGGGTTTTTTTAATGGGGAAAATCGTCGTTGCCATAGATGGTTACTCAGGTTGTGGGAAAAGTTCTACAGCCAAAGCAGTAGCCAAAGATTTAGGGTTTACCTACATCGATTCCGGAGCGATGTATCGTGCAGCCACCCTGCATTTTTTGAACAATTACCTGTCTCCCTCCAATCCCCACGATGTCGATAATGGGCTGAAATCTCTGGAGATTTCTTTTCACCTAAACCCTGAAACCAATAAGCAGGAAACCTACCTTAATGGTCTCAATGTGGAGGATGAAATCCGAACCATGCGGGTATCGGAGCGCGTTAGTGAAATAGCGACAATCAAGGAAATCAGAAAGGAACTTGTGGCTCAGCAAAAGCGCCTGGGCAAGAAAAAAGGTGTCGTCATGGACGGCAGGGATATCGGATCGGTTGTATTTCCCGACGCGGAACTTAAAGTGTTCATGACTGCGGATCTGGAAACAAGAGCAATCAGAAGGCAGCAGGAATTACTTGAAAAGGGTGATTTGGTTGAGCTGGAAGTGATCAAGGCCAATTTGGCTGAGCGGGATCGGATTGATTCATCAAGAGCTGAAAGTCCGCTGAAAAAAGTATCGGATGCTGTAGAAATAGACACAAGTAATCTCACATTTGAAGGACAGGTGGCAATGATCGTCCAACTGGCAAAAGAAGTGATCGAAAAAGAAAAAGCTTATGCAGGTAACCATAGATAAAAATTCAGGCTACTGTTTCGGAGTCGAGTTTGCCATTAAAATGGCCGAGGATGAAATGGAGAACAGCGAGCAGCTGTATTGTCTGGGCGACATCGTTCACAACGATATGGAGGTCAGCCGACTGAGAGCAAAGGGCCTGGTAGTAATCGATCGTGATCAGCTTCAGGAATTGACAAATTGCAAAGTGCTGATCCGAGCTCATGGAGAACCGCCCGAGACCTACAAAACGGCGATTGAAAACAACATCGAGCTCATTGATGCTTCCTGTCCGGTAGTATTGAAACTCCAGCATCGAGTGAAAAATGCCTTTGACAAAATGGAGCGAGAAAATGGGCAGATTGTCATTTACGGAAAAAAAGGCCACGCAGAAGTTATCGGTTTGACCGGGCAGACATTGGAAAAAGCAGTGGTAGTAATGGAAGACTCTGATCTGGAAAAGATCGATTACAATCGTCCGGTGACGCTTTTCAGCCAAACCACCAAAAGCACAAAAGGCTTTTACCAGCTTTCCCAAAAAATTGAAGACCGAATCAAAACGGCCAAAGGGGAGCTCAATGAGGTGGACTTCAATGCAAATGATTCAATTTGTAGACAAGTATCTAATAGAGAACCCCAATTGCAGAGATTTGCCCTTGATAATGATGTGATCCTTTTCGTTTCCGGAAAAAAGAGTTCCAACGGAAAGGCCCTGTATCAAGTCTGTCTGGGCGAAAATCCAAGAAGTTATTTCATCGAAAACGAAACCGAGTTGGATCCTGAGTGGTTTCAAACTGGGGATAAAGTTGGCATTTGTGGTGCTACTTCTACTCCTATGTGGCTCATGGAGCAAGTCAAGACCTTTGTGGAAGGGTTGGAAGAAAATCAACTACATGCCTGAAATCAAGTTCGAAATTCAACGCCTGTACTCGGTATTAAAAGTTCGAACAATTAATGTGATATAAGCTCCATTTCAAAAAGGTTTTTCTTTAGATTTGGGGCGTTTTTCAAAAGCTCATAGTTCAAAAACTGATATGTCTAAAATAGTGAAGCTTAAGAAAGGTTTTGACATCAAAATGGTAGGAAAGGCCTCGCAGGAGATCGCCAATTTTGCCCCGGCTCAGACTTTCGCCATTAAGCCAACAGACTTCGTAGGATTTCAGCGTCCGAAAGTCCTTGTCAATGAAGGAGATACCGTAAAAGCAGGTACTCCGATCCTGATCGACAAAGCCCTGGATCAGGTCATCTACGCAGCGCCTGTTTCAGGTGAGATCGTTGAGATCAAAAGAGGGGACAAGCGAAAGCTTCTCGAAATCAAAATCCTGGCTGACAAAACCATCACCCACCTCAACTTTGGAAAAATCGACTTAAACCAAGACAGAGATGCCTTGGCTGCAAAGTTGGCTTCCACCGGAGTTTGGCCAAACATCATCCAGAGGCCTTTCGGAATTGTGGCAAACCCTGCCGACACTCCTAAGGCTATTTTCGTTTCAGCCTTTGATACTCACCCTTTGGCTCCGGATTATGGATTCACCCTGCAAGGTGAGGAGAAGTATTTCCAAGCTGGTATTGATGCTCTGGCAAAACTTACCAAAGGAAAAGTTCACCTCAACGTCGACGCCTCCAAACCTGTCCCGGGAGTATTCTCAGGTGTGAAAAACGCTCAGATCAACCAGTTTTCAGGCCCTCACCCTGCCGGAAACGTTGGGGTTCAGATTCACCACATTGACGCAGTCAATAAAGGTGAAATAGCCTGGACAGTAAGCCCTGTTGGAGTAGTTCAAATTGGAAAAGCTGTTTTGGAAGGCATTTATGATGCTTCCAAAACAATTGCTGTAACCGGTTCCGAACTGACCAAAGCAGCTTATGTAAAAACTTTCGTAGGAGCAAATGTTTCCTCTTTTGTAAAAGGAAACCTCAATTCAGGACATGTGAGAGTAATTTCCGGTAACGTCCTGACTGGTGAAAAAATCAACCTTGAAGGTTTCCTTGGTTTTTATCACAACCAAATCACAGTAATCCCCGAAGGTGATTATTATGAGTTTCTTGGCTGGGCAAAACCTACAGCATCCAAACTCAGCTATCATCGCGCACTTGGCCTATTGTCTTTCCTGACTCCAAATAAAGAGTTTGTTCTTGACTCCAATTGCAGAGGCGAAGAACGTGCATTTGTACAGACTGGAGTATTTGAGTCTGTGACTCCAATGGATATCCTTCCGGTTTATTTATTGAAAGCCATCATGGCAGAAGATTTCGATGAAATGGAGGAATTGGGAATCTATGAGATCGTAGAAGAGGATTTGGCACTTTGCGAATTTGTGGACGTGTCCAAGCATCCTGTGCAGGAATTGGTAAGAAAAGGTATAGAATTAATCCAATACAGTTAATCCAAATGAAGTTTCTAAGAGATTTAATGGACAAGCAGCGCCCTCTTTTTGAAAAGGGAGGAAAGCTTGAGAAGTTTTATTATGCATTCGAGGCGGGAGAAACTTTCCTTTTCTCCCCAAATCATACTACAGGAATCAAAGGTGCCCAAGTAAAGGATGCCATTGACCTGAAGCGAATGATGATCACCGTGGTGATTGCCATGATTCCATGTTTGTTGTTCGGTATTTATAATACCGGTCACCAAAGCCTTTTGGCAACAGGTGAAACAGCTGGCTTGTGGGAAAATTTCGGTGACAAGGCAATACTTGGCCTTACGCTAGTTCTTCCTATAATCATCGTCGCCTATGCTGCCGGAGGTTTGGTGGAGGCGGTTTTCGCTGTGATTAGAAAGCACCCGATCAACGAAGGTTTCCTGGTGACAGGGATGTTGATTCCTTTGGTGATTCCTGCTTCTACGCCGTTATGGCAAGTCGCCTTGGCTACTATTTTCGCTGTGGTAATTGCAAAAGAAGTATTTGGAGGGACCGGAATGAACATTCTGAACGTGGCCATGACTGCAAGAGCATTCTTGTACTTTGCCTATCCGGCTCAGATTTCAGGTGATCAAGTTTGGACTTATTTGGGTGAAAAAACTGCTGTAGACGGATTTTCCGGTGCGACAGCACTTTCTGTTGTTTACGATGCAGGAGTTCAAAAAATAAATGCTGTGGAGGCATTAAACAACCATAACTCGGTTTTGGGAGATGGTTTATTCAGCTTCACAAACATGTTTATGGGCTGGATCCCTGGTTCAATCGGAGAAACTTCCACCTTGATGTGTCTGATTGGAGCTGCAATTCTTATAGGTACAGGAGTAGGAAGCTGGAAAATTATCGTTTCCGGATTTGCAGGCGCTTATGTTATGGGTTTGGTAATGAACCTTACGGCAGTCAATGAATACATGGCTTTGCCAGCTGAATACCATTGGGTAATGGGTGGTCTGGCTTTCGGTATTGTTTTTATGGCTACTGACCCTGTGTCTGCCGCTCAGACCGAAACAGGAAAGTGGATATATGGGTTTTTGATTGGCGTATTCACCATCATCATCCGGGTTACCAATCCAGCGTATCCTGAGGGAATTATGCTTGCCGTTCTGTTTATGAACGTCGTAGCACCATTGATCGATTATTATGTAGTAAAGGCAAATAAAACAAGGAGGCTACAACGTGCAACAGTCTAATACCTATATCATCGTATACTCTGCTGTTTTGACTATCATCCTGGGGCTTTTGCTCTCAGGTTCGGCTCAGGTATTGGGCCCATGGCAACAGGAAGCTATCGCTTTGGATAAGAAAAAGCAGATTATGGGAGCAGTAATCAGTGCTGAAGAAATCGCTGTAATGACTCCTGAACAGGTTAATCAGTTTTATTCAAATAATATAGCATCCACAGTAGTGGATATCAACGGTGAGGAAATTACCGAAGGTGGCGTCACCGCTGAAAAAGTTGAAGTTGCTAAGGATTACAAAAAGCCTGCAGATCAAAGAGCCTATCCGGTATATATCTTTCATGCAGAGGGTAATCCTAACGAAGTGAAATCCTATATTTTCCCACTTTATGGAGCAGGACTTTGGGATGCTATTTGGGGTTATATTGCATTGGATACAGATATGAACACTATTGGTGGGATTACCTTGGCACACGCTGCTGAAACTCCAGGATTGGGCGCAAGAATCACTGAAGGTGAAGTACAGGCAAGATATGTTGGCAAACAAATCTTTGATGAATCCGGCGAACTGGTTGCCGTTCAAATGATGAAAGGCGAAGGCAAAGACTACTCTTCTGACCTGCATAAAGTAGACGGGATGTCAGGCGCAACTATCACCGGTAATGGTGTGAATAATATGCTCAAGGCATATTTGAGCCACTATGAAGCCTACATCAAGGCGAAGTCGTCACAATCAGCTGTTGCTGGTCTTTAAATCATTTTCAACTCACCTAATTAAAATAAAATGAGTGCTGAAACATTAGAAAAGGTATTGGTTAAAAAGCCTGCGGAGCAGCTATTTTCCAAACGAAGAAAGAAATTAATCACTGATCCATTGGTGGATGAAAACCCGGTAACTGTTCAGGTCTTGGGGATTTGTTCTTCTTTGGCCGTGACCACGCAGATGCAGCCGACATTGGTTATGGCAATTTCTGTAATTTTCGTAGTTGCGTTGTCCAACTATGTCATCTCAATAATGAGAAATACAATCCCTTCCAGGATTCGAATTATCGTTCAATTGGCAGTAGTTGCGACATTGGTAACTATCGTAAGTGAAATCCTGAAAGCTTTTGCATACGATATGTACAAGGAATTGTCTGTATTCATCGGTTTGATTATTACAAACTGTATTGTAATGGGTCGGTTAGAGGCTTTTGCCATGGGGAATAAGCCCTATGATTCCTTGCTTGACGGATTTGGTTCTGCTTTGGGATATTCATGGATTATTTTGACGGTTGCCTTCTTCAGAGAGCTTTGGGGTTCAGGATCTGTATTCGGGATCCAAGTATTCGACTTCATTTCCGGTCTTATCGGTGATGACTTCACTTTGGCTACCAATGGCCTGATGGTTACACCTGTAGGGGCGTTTATCATTCTAGGTTTAATTGTTTGGGTACAACGTACCAAAACAGGTTATGTTGAACATTAATTAACTTCCTAAAAAATGGAATTATTTAGCTTAGGTATTCGGTCGATCTTTATCGACAATATGATTTTCGCTTACTTCCTGGGAATGTGCTCATTTCTGGCAGTTTCTAAGAAGGTAAGTACAGCAATGGGGCTCGGTGCTGCGGTAGTATTCGTTCTTGGGGTTACTGTTCCTTTGAATTGGATTCTAAATGAGTTTGTCCTGAAAGAAGGAGCACTAACTTGGATCTCAGCGGGATTGGCAACAATTGATTTGTCATTCCTGAGATTTATCATGTTCATCGCTATTATTGCAGGTTTTACCCAGTTGGTAGAGATGGTTGTCGAAAAGTTCGCTCCTGCCCTTTATGGACAGTTGGGGATCTTCCTTCCTTTGATTGCGGTAAACTGTGCGATCCTTGGGGGTTGTCTTTTCATGGCACAAAGAGATTATACGCTTGCTGAATCAGCCGTTTACGGATTTGGTTCTGGCTTTGGGTTTATGTTGGCAATCGTTCTTTTGGCAGCTATCCGCGAGAGATTGAAATATTCTCACGTACCGAATGGTTTGAAAGGATTGGGTATTACCATGCTTTTGACAGGATTGATGGGAATTGCCTTCATGTCTTTCATGGGAATCGACTTGTAATAGAAAATTCCTTTAAGAAAGAAGCTCTGAAGTACTACTTTGGAGCTTTTTTCTTTTTAGCGGTAGAAGCCTTTCACCCCAGAGTTTTTATCTTAAAGTCTCGTAAACCTCGAACCCAAAAACTATGAAAAAATTATTTGCATTACTTGTCCTTTGCTCCATCTCCCTTGCCGCTTTTCCCCAAAAAGGAGAATGGGTAGAACTTTTCAATGGGAAAAATCTGGATGGATGGAAACTAACAACTGATAGCCCTTCTTCCTTTACCGTTGAAGATGGTGTGATCAAAGTGGCTGGCCCCCGCGCCCACGCATTTTATGATGGGCCGGTAGGCAACCATGATTTCAAAAATTTCGAAATGAAAGTGGAGGTAAAGACCATGCCAAAGGCCAATTCAGGCATCTTCATCCATACAAAATATCAGGAAACCGGCTGGCCTGGGATTGGATACGAAATCCAGGTAAACCAAAGCCACGGTGATTGGAGAAAGACAGGAAGTGTATATTCCTTTCAAGATGTGAAAGAGGTATTTGTGAAAGACGGCGAATGGTATACAGAGGAAGTCATTGTGAAAGATGGCAAGATCACTGTCAAAGTAAACGGAAAAACGATCAATGAATACACAGAAGCTGAGGATACAAAAAGAGCAGGAAACCTGGGTGATAAAAAACTCAGCTCCGGTACTGTTGCCTTGCAAGCCCACGATCCCGCGAGTGTGATCTACTATCGAAGTGTTAAGGTGAAGCTATTGGATTAAAATTCCTTGTTTTAGATTAGAATGCCTGATCTTTTCGATTAGGCATTTTTTTTGACCAATTGAATCAAACCACCTGACATGAAATTTACCTATAACCGAGTTCTTTCCTACTTTTTTAGAGGACTTCTCGTTCTCACACCCTTGGCTGTCACATCTTATGTCATTTATGCCATTTTCATTTTTTTGGATGGGCTGATTCCTGTTCCTTTTCCTGGAATCGGAATTTTGATGGTTCTTGGCCTGATCACTTTTGTCGGCTACCTGGCAAGTCTATTCTTTACCAAGCCGCTCTTTGAATGGTTTGAAAGAGGAGTTTTCAAGATCCCCCTAGTCAACTTGCTTTATACCAGTATCAAAGATTTGATGGGTGCATTTGTGGGAGATAAGAAAAAATTCAGTTCTCCTGTCATTGTCCAAATCAGTGACACGATGGCAAGACTCGGATTTCTTACCCAGGAGGATTTGAGTGTCATTGAGGAACCGGAGTTTGTTGCGGTATATTTTCCCCACAGTTACAATGTTTCCGGTAATGTTTTCCTCGTAAAAAGGGATCGTGTCAAGCCGCTGAAAGGCGTGAAAAGTTCGGACGTGATGAAGTTCATGGTTTCCGGCGGAGTGTCACCTTTGGAGCATTAAATCACTTCCACCATAAATTCTCCTTTGGCCTTAAACCGGCCTATTTCCCAAATAGGTTGATTTTCGAGTTTCATTGTCTCTTCAAACCAAGCTTTGTTTTCCTCAGCTACGGCGATTAATAAACCACCGCTAGTTTGTGGGTCGCAAAGCTTCACCAGATCCATCCCCACCACACCTTTGATTTTGGTGTTGTAGGCGTTCCAGTTTCGATAGGTGTTGTCTGGAAAAATGAACTGATTGATGTATTCTTGGATGCCTTCGATCAGAGGAAGGTTCCCGATTTCTATTTCCGCAGATAGTCCAGCTCCCTCGGCCATCTCGATCAAATGCCCCAAAAGTCCAAATCCTGTTACATCTGTCATGGCATGGACTTCTTCGTGATTACCCAAGATCGTTCCTACGGAATTCAATTTACAGGCTGTGTCAAGTAGATTGAGGTAATCCTGATCTTTGATTTTTTGCCTTTTCAGCGCAGTTGCCAAAACTCCGATTCCAAGAGGCTTGGTTAGAAAAAGTAAATCTCCAGGCTTTCCTCCTTTATTGGTTTTGATTTTTCTTGGGTGGATGATTCCATTTACAGAAAGCCCGAAAATCGGATCTTTTGCTGCAATGGAGTGCCCGCCTGCCAGCTCGATCCCGGCGAGTTTACAGATGCTTTTGGCACCTTCCAGCACTTTTGCCGCCAATTCCGGAGCGATTTTTTCTACCGGCCAGCTCAAAATAGCATTCGCGAAAACCGGTTTTCCACCCATTGCATAAACATCCGAAATGGCATTGGCAGCTGCAATTCTTCCAAAATCATAAGGGTCATCTACTATTGGAGTAAAAAAATCCACCGTATTGATCACCGCCAAATCATCCGAAACCTGATATACTGCAGCGTCGTCTTTGTGGGAATTTCCCACCAAAAGATTCGGGTCATTTTGGGAAAAGGAACCACTTGAACTCAGGATTTGATCCAGGATGGCTGGGGCGATTTTGCAGCCGCAGCCTGATCCTTCACTCCATTCAGTGAGTCTGGTAGGTTGATTTTCCATGGTATTGGGATTTCGATTTAAGTAAAAGGTCTACTTGCTCTTCAAGTGTTTTGCCACCTAGGTCCAGAATTTTAGTCTTGCCCTCTTCATGTCTGGAAAGGTCAAACTCGTAGGTTTTGTCGTAATAGATCATCAGGTTGGAAATCCAGGAATGATAGTCTTTGGCCAGAATGGCCTCGATCGCCAGCTGGGTTCTGAGTCCTCCAAGCCGCTTTTGCAGTCGCTTAACTGCTAAAATTAACGCTTCCTCAGGGAGGATTCCGTACTCTTCGGCAATATGTGTGATCCGTTCTTCTGGTGATTTTTGGATATCAAAGAGCAGGCATTTTGTCATTTGTTCATAAAAACCATCCGGAAGAATAATCCTCCCGATTTTACGGCTTTCGTTTTCCACCCACAGGGGAAGTTGGGAATCCATCAGCCTGAGTTGCTCCGCCATTAGATTTTCAAACTGCTCCACAGTAGGCTGAGGAGGAAGACCAATAGATCCAAAGGAAGATCCCCGGTGATTGGCAAGCCCTTCGAGATCGAATACTTGCTCGCCTTTCTCCTGAAGTTTTTTTAGCAAAACGGTTTTTCCAACCCCGGTTTTTCCTCCCAAAACGATAAGGGTTCGGTCTTTTCTGACTTCAGCAAAAGTAAAAGTCCGGTAAGTTTTATATCCTCCCTTTAGCCTGTAAACTTCAAATCCAACCATGCTAAGCAGCCAAGACAATATTTGACTTCTCATTCCTCCCCGCCAGCAATAAACAATGATTTTTTTCTCCGGAAATTGAGTTCGGGCCTTTTTGAGGATTTCATGAAACCTCGGGCCGACGAGTTCAAATCCTTTGATGGTGGCTTCTTCGGAGCCCTTTTCCTTGTATAGTGTGCCGACTACTTTGCGTTCCTCATTGTTCAGAATCGGAAGATTATATGCGCTTGGAATATGGCTTTGGGCAAACTCACCCTCACTTCGCGCATCGAGCATGGGGATTTGCCCGCGAAGCTTCCACAACTCTTCTAATGAGATCAGTTTTTCGGCCATTTGGGCATGAAGATAAAAAAAGCCGCAAAGATTTCTTTACGGCTTTCTGATCTAAGTGTAATTAAGAATTAAAGTTGTGCGTCCAGCTTTTGAGCCAAAACAGCTTTAGGAACTGCTCCGATTTGCTTGTCAACGATCTGTCCGCCTTTGAAGAAAAGCAGGGTAGGTATTGAGCGGATTCCGAAAGCTTGCGCTACGGATGGATTAGAATCCACATCCACTTTACCGATTACTGCTTTGCCTTCATATTCTGATGCCAGTTGCTCCACTACGGGACCGATCATTTTACATGGTCCACACCATTCTGCCCAGAAGTCAACCAAAACCGGCTGATCTCCAGAGATGATATCCTCAAAGTTAGCATCAGTGATTTCTATTGCTTTTCCCATTTTATTCTTTGATTAATTGATTTCTAATTTTCAAATATATCAGCAAAAGTGGATTAGCAGGCAATAAGTTCCGGGGCCTTGGAAATATTTGTCTATGAGCGATTGAAGAAATCAAAAACCTTCTTTGGATCAATAATATTCAAAGGTTTTTCGCTCTGTTGGAACTGTTCCTAGGTACAGGTAATTGGTAATTTCTTCTATCAGATTTCCATTTTCATCATACCCATACTCAAAAGCAGGTCTAAATTCAGGTCCCAGAAGCTGCAGGGATTTAGCAATAAGGAAGTTGCGACCATCATAATCATAGCGGTACCGATAAAATGGCTCTGTCATTCCACTTTGACGGTAATGTTCTTCCATGATTTGGGTTGATTGTCCTGTTTCATAATAATATTCATGAAGATCAAAAAGAGTTTCTGTTCCTCTTCGATAGGAAATTTTTCTTCCATGTTGATCAAATTTGTAATGTGCGTATTGGGAATAATTGCCGTCTCTTCCCTGCATGACGTTGATCGTTTGATCATTATTTTCATAGAATCTTTTGAAATAATGAACAAAGACAAATCCCTCAGGTCCGGGGATATAGACAACTGTCTGATCTAGTTTTCCATCTGCCAGATATTCATTTAAATAAACTCCGGCGGTATCCTGATCCGGAATTGTAACTCGCAAGAGTTCCCGTCCTTGAGTATCGTAATAAAAATCAGTACGATATTGAAGAGTCTCGGGACCATAATAAAATGACTCACTTTTTAATTTGCCATCAGGAGTATCTAAAGGGCCGCTTAGTACATTTCTAAGGAGAATTAGCTGTTCATCTGTAGGTTCTTGAACAGATGGATCCTCCAGATCAGAGCATCCGGCCAAAAAACTGAAACAGATCAAAATAAAAATTCTGAATAACTTCATAATTAAGCGTTTGACTATTAACGGTTAATTAAGGTAGTTATTTTACAAAAACAAAAAGGGAAACAAAATTGCTTCCCTTTCTTAGTTTTCAAACTACTTTGTAAATCACTTCAGGGATTTTCTTGAGTTCTTTGATCATTTCGGCACTCGGATCGATGGTGAATTTCTTGGAAAAAAGCTCCAGAGCGATGTTTTCCTTTCTGTCGATGATATCAATGTAAAGTTTCGCGTCCCCTTTGTATTTGGCAGTGATGGCTTCGAGCTTTTCCATCAAATCCAGAGTCAAATTGTCCAGATCAATGTTCACACGAAGTCCTTTGATCATTTTTCCCCGCACTTCGCTAAGCAGCATCATGCTGATGATTTTGAATTCCACTTCATTTTCATTCCCCCATTTTCTGGCTTCCACTTTTCCGGTCAAAAACACAAACCAGCCTGTCATAAAGTACTCTTTGAAGCGTACATAGTCATCTCCAAATAAAAAGAATGTGAACGAGCCATGGTAATCCTCTAGAGTCAAAGTGCCAAATGGCTTCCCTGTTTTGGTGGTGCGATGTGCAAAACTTGATACCGAGCCTGCTAGTTTCAATTCGTTTTTGCCTCTGAGACTTTCGAGGTCTGCCAAAGCAGTCAGAGGCGTATTGGTAAATGAGTCGATTTCGAGTTTGTATTGGTCCAAAGGGTGGCCGGAGATAAAGAGGCCGACCACTTCTTTTTCGATATTCAGCTGCTGAATCTGGGAGAAAGGCTCCATCGGTGGTACCGTCGGAGTCGGGATTTCCATATTTCCGATTCCACCTCCAAAAAGACTTACTTGGGCACTGTCTTCCTCCTGTTGCACTTTTTGGGCGTATTTCGTGGCTTTTTCGATTAGCGAAATGTCATTTTCAGGAGCTTCCAGGTACTGCCTTCTGTGATGTTCTTTGAAGCAATCAAAGGCTCCTGCCATGGCCAGTGCTTCCATGGTTTTTTTGTTGAGAGCTCGGGAATTGACTCTCTTTGCAAAGTCGAAGATGTTCTTGTAAGGGCCTTTTTTCTCCCGCTCTTTGATAATCTCGTCCACAGCAGCAGATCCTGCACCTTTGATAGCAGCCAATCCAAAGCGGATTTCTCCAGCTTGATTTACCGTAAATCCGCCCTTGGATTCGTTCACATCCGGCCCCGCGACTTTGATTCCCATCCGCTTGCATTCTTCCATGAAAAAGGTCACTTGCGTGATGTCATTCATGTTGTTGCTCAGCACCGAAGCCATGTATTCTGCCGGATAGTGGGCTTTGAGGTAGGCTGTCTGGTAGGCAATCCAGGCGTAGCAGGTCGAGTGGGATTTGTTGAAAGCGTAGGAGGCAAATGCCTCCCAGTCTTTCCAGATCTTTTCCAGTTTTTTTGCATCATGGCCTTTGGCAGAAGCCTGCTCTACGAACTTTGGCTTCATTTTGTCCAAAACATCTTTCTGCTTTTTACCCATCGCCTTTCTCAAAACGTCGGCCTCCCCCTTGGTAAATCCCGCCAGTTTTTGGGACAAAAGCATCACCTGTTCCTGGTAAACCGTGATTCCGTAGGTTTCTTCCAGGTACTCCTTCATATCTTCCAGATCGTAGGTGATTGGCTCGGTTCCGTGTTTTCTTCGCACGAAAGATGGGATATATTCCAAAGGCCCTGGGCGATAGAGGGCGTTCATGGCGATCAAATCGGCAAAAACTGTCGGTTTCAATTCACGCATGTATTTCTGCATCCCGGCAGATTCATATTGGAAGATTCCGACCGTCTCACCTCTCTGGAAAAGCTCGTAAGTCTTGACATCATCGATGGGAAACACATCGGCATCCAGCTGGATACCGTGTCTTTCCTTCACGATTTTGATGGCATCTTTGATTAACGTAAGGGTTTTAAGGCCCAAAAAGTCCATCTTGAGCAATCCGGCGGCTTCCACAACTGAGTTGTCAAACTGAGTACAAACCATGTCTGAGTCCTTGGCCAGAGCCACCGGGACAAAGTTGGTGATGTCGCTCGGAGTGATGATCACCCCACAGGCGTGGATACCAAGATTCCGCACCGAACCCTCCAGCATGGCGGCTTGATTGATGGTTTTGGCGGACTCATCCTGGCCTTTGGAGATCCGAATCAATTCATCCGCTTTGGCAATCATTTCACCTTGGCCATTCAGTTTTTCGGAAATTGCAGCGCGATTTCCTTGCAAAGCAAAAAGTGCTTTCAGTTTAATATCCGGTACCAGATTGGCTAATCTGCCTGCTTCTGCCAAGGGAAGATTCAATACTCTTGCAGTGTCCCGGATGGCGGACTTGGCCGCCATCGTACCGTAGGTGATAATTTGAGCGACTTGATTGGATCCATATTTTTTGATCACATAATCGATCACTGACTGACGGCCTTCATCGTCAAAGTCAATGTCAATATCGGGCATGGATACCCGGTCAGGATTTAGGAATCTCTCAAATAGCAGGTTGTACTCAATCGGATCAATGTTAGTGATGCCGGTGCAATAGGCTACTGCAGATCCTGCGGCAGATCCACGGCCAGGCCCCACAGAAACCCCCATTTTTCGGGCTTCTACGATGAAGTCCTGTACGATCAGGAAGTAACCCGGGTAGCCGGTTTTTTCTACGGTCGCAAGCTCAAAGTCCAGGCGTTCCTGTATCTCTGGTGTAATTTCCTTGTAGCGTTTTTTGGCACCTTCATAGGTCAGGTGGCGTAAGTAAGCATTTTCTCCGCGCTTGCCTCCGTCAACGGTATCTTCTGGATGGATGAATTCGGCTGGAATGTCAAATTTGGGCAGCAAAACTTCCCGAGCCAGCTTGTAAGCCTCGATTTTGTCTACAATCTCTTGGGTACAAATGATCGCTTCGGGAAGATCGGCGAAGAGTTTTTTCATTTCCTCGGGGGATTTGAGATAAAACTCATCGTTTGGAAAGCCGTATCGGAATTCCCTGCCGCGCTTCCCGATGTATTTTTTGGGTTTTTCAACCAGTTCGCCGTCTTTCACGCAGAGCAAAATATCATGCGCTTTGGCATCGGCTTTATCATTGTAGTAGGTGTTGTTGGCAGCGAAATACTTCACATCGTATTTCAGGGCAAAATCCAACAATACTTCATTGACTTTTTCCTCTTCTGGAATTCCGTGGCGATTGAGTTCTACATAAAAGTCCTCACCGAATTGCTCTTTCCACCAGACAAAAGCCTCTTCGGCCTGAGTTTCTCCCACGTTCAGGATCAGAAATGGGATTTCGCCCCAAAGCCCACCAGTGGTAGCAATCAGATCGCCTTTGTATTGGACCAAGAGTTCTTTGTCTATTCTCGGCACATAGTAAAAACCCTCAATATTGGCGTAGGAGGCCAGTTTTGCCAGATTGTGGTAGCCGGCTTTGTTTTTTGCGAGTAAGACTGTTTGATAGCCGTCGTCCTTGTTGGATTTGTTTTTCCGGTCTCTGTTGAGGTTAAATTCGCATCCCAAAATCGGCTTAAGGTCTTTTCCCATAGCTTCTTTTACAAAGTGAAAAGCCCCCATCATGTTCCCGTGATCGGTCATGGCGATGGCAGTCATCCCAAGCTCTTTTGCCCTGGCCAACATCGCCGGAATATCAGAGGTTGCCTGCAAAACCGAATACTGGCTGTGGACATGCAAATGGGTAAACGAGACATTGGCAAGATCTGTAATGTCCGCCTTACCGGCTTGCTTCAGGATGTCCTTTGCGGCAGATTTATTCTCATCTTTTGCTTGTGCAAAATTGGCTTCGGCAAGCTTAGGAGCTTGGTAGATTACTTCTTCAAGCGTGATTCCTGCTTCTGGTTTTTGAATTCCCTGAGTGATCAATCCAAAGAAACAGCGCGCGGTTGCATCCACATCATAGGCTGCATCGTGTGCATCTCCGAATCCTTTGTCAAAAAGCTTTTGATGTAATTCGGTCAGCGTCGGCCATTTGTATTTTCCGCCTTTTCCCCCGGGAAGTGCACAAAATTCTGTGGAAATGTCCTTGGTGTCCAGTTCTTTCTTTTCGCCCAAAGGCATGACCAATGCAGCCCTCAGGTATTCCGACCCCACGACATTGATATCAAAACCGATGTTGTGGCCGACCAGGTATTTTGCCTGGATGACGTCTTCACGAAAGACCTGAAGTATTTCTTTCAGGTCATGGCCTTCTGCTAAAGCCCGCTTGGTAGAGATTCCGTGGACTTTTTCGGCATTGTAGGGGATGGTAAAACCCTCCGGCCGTATGATGTAATTGTGATTGGAAAGGAGCTTTCCTTTGGCATCGTGAAGCTGCCAGGCAAGCTGAACGAGACGCGGCCAATTGTCCACATCGGACATGGGTGCATTGTAGTCCCGGGGCAAGCCGGTGGTCTCGGTATCAAAAATGATGTACATACTTCTAGGGGAAATGAGGCTTCAAATTAGGGCTTATCCGTGAAAGCCGCCAAGGTAATGGAGGTAATTGTCGGAGAATTTGCAGTTCGTTTTTGGGAAGTTTCGCTAATCACTTAAGCCAGTGAATGGAACTTAAAATTTTGGAAAATCCCGCCACGAAATCACTTGACCATGAGACCGTTTTTGATTGAGGTCGCCGGCATAGATCAAGCCTTTAGCAGTCAGCTGAATGTCCGAGATTTGCTCAAATTTCGCCAAACCCTTGAAGTTCTCTGTAAGGATTGTTTCGCTGGCTTTGATTTCGAAGACGTCCAAGGTCAATCCCTGATCCAACAGTAAATCCACTTCATCACCGTGATTGTCTCTCCAAAACCAAGGACTTTGATTTTGGTAGGTATGATGCATTTGCTTGTGAAATTCGGCTACTACCATGTTTTCAAACAAAGCTCCTTTGACCGGATGGGTCAGCAGAGTTTCCCGGTTTTTGATTTTTAGCAGAAAAGCCAAGAGTCCGGTATCGTAGAAATAGAGCTTGGGAGTTTTGACCACCCGCTTGCTGAAGTTTTTATGATAGGGATAAAGTTGGAAGGTAATGTAGCTGGATTCCAAAGCGGAAAGCCAGGATTTGGCCGTAGGCTGGCTGATTCCCGCTTCATTGGCCAAAGCACTCAGATTCAAAAGCTGACCTGCACGGGCCGCACAGAGATTCAGAAAGTTTTGAAACTGCCTCAAATCCTTCACAGTCATGAGTTCGGTGACATCCCGATTCACATAGGTCTGGACATAGTTGGAATAGAATACTCCCGGAGAGATCTTTCGGTCATAGAGTGCGGGGTAGAATCCGTGAAGCAATTGCTCAAAAGGGTCTTGAGCAAGCAAATTCGCATCCTTCAGCTCCTGAATGTCCAATGGGAACAACTTGAAAAGGGCTACTCTTCCGGCCAGACTTTGTGTGATTCGCTCCATGAGATGAAAATTTTGGGAGCCGGAAAGGATAAACCCACCCATCCGGTCAGGTCGGCTGTCCACCAAGGTTTGTAAGTAGGAAAATAGTGCCGGAGCCTGTTGGACTTCATCAAAGATCATTTGGTCATTGTATTCCGCCAAAAATCCATTTGGGTCTTTCTGAGCAAAATCACGGGCATCGGGATTCTCCAGACTGACGTAGCGGTAGTCTGGAAAAAGTGTCTTCGACAAAGTCGTCTTACCAGACTGTCTTGGTCCGGTCAGTGCCAGAATCGGGTATTTGCTTTGGTATTCCCGTATAGCCTTGTAAATGTGTCTATTGATTACATTCATCTGCCACAAAGGAACGATCTATTTTGAAATTGTACAAGCTTTATTTTGAAATTGTACAGACTTTATTTTGAAATTGTACAAGCTATATTTTGGAATTGTACAGACTTTACTTTGAAATTGTACGGTATTTATTTTGGGATTGTACAAGTTATTTTCCTGTATTCGATGGTTACGAGGAGATAGCTTTTTTTCAATCTAGAAATCTAGGTAAGTAAAGCGGGATTTACTTTCCCGAACGAATTCTAAATCATCTGAAAAGACCAGATGGTTTTCATGGGGTATTACCTGATTTTGAGTTTAATTCTTGCCACTTATTTCCAAAAGGATTTCTCCTTTTGGATGGGTGAATGTCTAAGGCAATCTTCTAATTTTTCAATCTTTTAATTTTAAGGAGATGGTATATTTTCTGGCAATTTTCCAACCTTCTAATTTTCGACCTTTGTACTCTCTGCAACCTTCTCAATATCTTAATCCCCACATCCAAGCTCGCTTGCTTTCGATGGAGGTCTTGATAAACTCCCTGACCAAGTCCTGATATTCAGTGCCCGATACTTCCCTTCCTTTCATTTTTTTTGGCAGAGCGATGATTTCTTCCGGTTCGCCAAATGTGATTTTCTCGGCTTCGACGATCAGCATTCCGTCGTTGATGTCATAGGCTAAAATCAAACCCGGTAGGCCGAATTGCTCTTCGGGGCCGACGGAAACGGGTATATCTGAGGCAAACCAAGCCGTGATCTTTTGGCCTCTGATACTGTCTTCACTCACGGCTTTCATACACATGTGCCCGAGAATGTCCCGTATTTCGTTCATTACCCTCCATTTTGGAGCGTTTAGGCTATCACGGACTATGTAAGTTTTGCCCATTTGATCCATGTACTTCAGATAGGTTTGATCTTTGAGATTGTTTTCAATGAAGTAGTCTGCCACTTGATAGGAGTAGCTACGTACTTCATAGGGTTCGCCGAAAGTGTAGAAACTTTTTTCTGGCCAAAACTGGAGTTTCATCCGGGTACTGTAGCCTTCAGGACTACCCCAAGTAAGTAGAATTCTGTCCTTTTCCTGCTCGGTAAGGTGGGGCAGGCTTGAATAGATTTTGTCATAGAAAATTTTGTAACGGTATTCTACCTCACCCACGATATTTTGGGCTCTAAGTCCTGTGCTTATCAGGATCAGTACAATGGTTTTTAGGAATTTTGATTTCATTGTGATTAAGGTCGGCTGCTAGTTTAAATTATCTTCTATTTTTCACTTCTACTCCCCGCATGTTGTAAGTCACTCCGAGTAGGAAATATCTGGACAAAGTCTCAATTCTGCCAGTGGAAACGTAGTTTTGCCCTGCAAACTGACTGATGGTTTGGTTTTTCTTGAAGACATCATAGGCAGAAAGTCTGACTTCCCATTTTTTTTCTTTGCCGAGTAGTTTGTAAACGAATGCGTTGAGAATAGGCACTTTCTGGTCAAATCCAAAACTTTCGTTTTTATATCTATTGTGGTTGAATTTTACATCAAAGTAAAAGTCTTTGGGGAGTTTGATGTTCATATTAGTATAAACACTCCAGTTTACGATATCCTGGTTTTGGGACGGGTTTTGTTCGTAGTTGGTTTTGCTCAGGCGGTACGATCCCCCGGCATAAAGGCTGAGCCATTCTAATAGTGTCAGGTCTAAATTTGTTCCAAAGTTATGGCTGTATGTATTTGTCTCCGTTTCAATGGAATTGATAAGGGTGAAGCTTTTAGAATAGGATGGATTTGCCGATAGGTAGGCGTTAACTTTGGTTTTTATGATGGGAAAACCAAAACCGAGATAGGGAAAGTAACGCTGTCCTCCGGACACATTTCCTGCTTTGTAGGTAGTGACATAGGTTTCTGGATCTATAGTCTGGTTTTGTACGACTTGATTCTGGTAGAATGTAGAATTGAATGAGAACTGGAGATTTATAAAAGTCGCAGGATCATACATGTTGTATCCGGTATTGAAAGAATGGGACACTTGTGGCTCAAGATCAGGATTTCCTTCACGGATATAGAGCGGATTGGAAATGTCCTTGTACGGCTGGAGGTCTGCGATACTTGGCGGAGTCACGCCCATGGCATAGCTTGCATTGATTCGCTTGTTGCCTTTCATGGTTTTCCAGTAGGATACATTGGGGGTGAAATTAAGGTAGTTTTTGTCCACTGTGCCAAGGATCTCACTGCCTTCTATCACTGAAAATTGCCCGTTGAGTTGGTAGTCGGATGCGGCTAATCCCACGCTTAGGTTAGAGCCTTTATTCGCATATCGGAAACTGGTTCCAAACCTGTTGTAGGTAATTTTGTTGTCAAAAAATCGGCTGAGTTCAGGATTTAGCTCTCTAATGTCACTTTGCTCCACATCGTATACCTGTCGGTTTGTTTCGCTCGTAGATTGGCTGAAATTGTAGAAAGTCTCCCAGAAGAAAATATTCTTGATGGGTTCGACATAGAGTAAGCTTGACTTGATCACGTTCGAGCCATTCAAGGCCTGGATCACTTGATCCAAGCTTTGGAAATAGGTGTTCGGGTCCGTTGAATCCATCATTTCGGCTACGGCTTTTTGGATGCCATCCTGGTCTGCCTTGCTCCAAGTATCACTGATGCTGGCAGCAAAATTCCGCCCATTTTTTTTGAATTTATGCCTGTAGATTGCCGTGCCTTGAAAGGCTCCTGACCATTTGTCTGATTGGTTGTTTCGGTCCAATTGGCTTTGCACTATGCTGTTGCTTATCAGCTCCTGATGGCTGAGCAATGAGGTACTGAGTGTACTTAGCCTTCCTTTCGCGTTTATGGTGATCGTGTTGGTGCTGTCTAATTCATTTTGAAATCGAAGATTTGCCCGATGGTGACCTGCTACGTTGTTTTGTATGCTTTGGTCAGTGGAAGTGAAGGAAGTATTGTCCTGTAGAAAGTTGGTTCTGCTATTGACGCTCTCCAGGATTTGGTCACTGCGGCTATAGAAATAGTTGCTACTGAAGTCCTTTTTGCCTTTCAGGTAGTTGTAGTTGACGCCAATAGCCTGATTGTTGGAAAAACCTGAGTTGAGATTATTGAAAGGGATTTCGAAGGATTCCTCATTGTCACCTCCCCCAAAAACGATATAATTTCCTCCACTTCCATCAAAACCAAAATCTCCTGTATCTCCCCATTGGAAAGCACTGCTGCCTCTAAACTCTTGCAGGTCATCCCAGCTCAAGCCGGATTGGTTGACATTGTTGCCATAGCCGATGACTGAAAATTGGTTTTCTTTATCAAACTTATTGTATGAGGCATTTGCAGTCCATCTTTCATCTGTACCCCCCGCCGCGGAAACTTTGCCAAAACCTCCTTTTTTTGCTTCTTCCTTTAGCTCCACATTCAAGGTTTTTTCCTTCACTCCATCTTCCACTCCGGTGAGTTTGGACTGTTCTGACTTGTCATCATATAGCTGAAGCTTGCTTATTGATTCGGCATTTAGGTTTTGCGTGGCCATTTTGGTATTTCCTCCAAAAAAGCGCCTTCCATCTACTGTTACCTTCTGCACTTGTTCTCCTTGGGCAATTATATTTCCATCCTTGTCGATCTGCATGCCGGGAAGCTTGCGGAGTAATTCTTCCAAAGTCGCACCTGGCGGTACTTTAAATTTGCTGGCATCGTATTCCAGGGTGTCACCACGCATCATCAAAGGTGCTTTGGCGGCTTTCACCACCACCTCATAAAGTTCCTGAAGGATGGGCTCTAAGTAAATCTCCTCCACCTCCAAAACATCTGTTTCGGGCAGAACCAGTTCCTTTTGGACGGGTAGATAGCCCATATAGGTGGCTTTGATGAGCAGTGGTTGCCGATCTACGTTTTTGAATAGGTATTCTCCGGCTTTATTAGTCAAAGTATAAGCCACAAGGGCAGAATCTTTTGGACTAAGGAGAAGTACAGAGGTGTAGTCAAGCGGGACGTTGGTGGTGTCTTTCACTGTTCCCCGAATAGTAAGTTTGGATTGGGCTTGCGAAGCAAAAGTGATAGCAAGCAAAAGAAGGAATGAAAGGAAAAATTTCATTTTTTTCAGTGTTATATTTTTCAACTATAAAATCAATGACTAAAACTAGACTCGATTCCAAAATCATTACCACTGCATTTTTGCCAAAGATGACAAGGTCAAGATTGAATGGAAAGTGGATGAATCTGGCTAAGTTGAAAATGTGGGGGCTTTACTTTTGCAACCCTTTCATGGCCTTGATCATATACTAACCCTTTAAGCGCGACTTCAAAAAAATGAGGTCATTCACTTCCTTATTCTTTGCCCAATGCTTGACGAATTCAAAAATTCTTTCAATCAAGTAGTGTCTTTCGATAAAACCGGAAATCACCAAACGATTATTCTGACAAACGTTTTAACGTCGTTATATTATTAATTATTTTTTAAAAATAGCGTAACTATTTTGTTAAAAAATCTTAGTGAGGTAGTTGGTGTGGGTGAACTGTGGAAAAATCATTTTCGGAAATGGCTGCAAAAAGAAAAACCAGCGAATATCCTAACCTCAAAAATGCCATAGGCGCTATAAATCCTAGCTCAAAAAAACCGAGCAATGCATGGGTGGAGAAATAATCTAATTTCTTACTGGTTGGATTTTTATGCTGCTGAAATTCAGGAAAATAAATTTTTACCGTTTATCCTCCCAAGGCATGTAGACCACCTTTTTGGTCTCGAAAAAGTCTTCCTTAAAATAGTCACTTAGATGATAGACGACGTAGGACTTGTCCAGTTCTTCCATTTCCTCGTCTACATCTCCGCCTTTGAGATAAAGAATTCCGTTTTGGAATTCGTTGATGTCTTCCTTCTTGATTTTTCCTTTGACCCAAGGATAAAAATTTGCCATTCGGGTGACTGCCCGGCTGATTACAAAATCGTATTTCCGGACCAGTTCCTCTGCCCGTGCCTGTTGGGCTTCGACATTGCTTAATTTCAGTTGCTTGGTTACGTCTTTGACAACCGTTATCTTTTTGCCAATAGAATCCACCAAATGAAAGTGGGTGTCTGGAAAAAGAATCGCTAATGGAATCCCGGGAAATCCGCCGCCTGTACCGATATCCAGGACTTTGGTGCCAGGGGCAAATTCCATCACTTTGGCAATCCCCAAAGAATGAAGCACATGGTGGACATAAAACTGATCCATGTCCTTCCTACTGATCACGTTGATCTTGGAATTCCAATCTTCGAAGAGCTCCTGAAGTCGGTCAAATTGTACGATTTGAGTTTCGCTCAGATCGGGAAAATAAGATAGGATCAGTGTAGTCCCGGGATTCATCAGATGTGGTGTTCTTTGCCGGAGGCGATTTCGTAAAGCAATTCACGGGATCGGTGAAGTTGGGCCTTTACTGTACCAAGCGGTTTGTCCAGCTCTTGGGCAATTTCCTCATAGGAAAGCTCGTCAAAGTAGCGCAGTTGAACCAGCTTGCGGTATTTAGCAGGAAGTTTATCCACGAAAATCCTAACCATATCGATTCGCTGGGAACGGATAAACTGATCCTGAGGATTGTTGTCATCGTCTTCGACGTCGATATTGACCGAATTTCCACTGTCATCCGAAAGCGTATTGTTCAAGCTCATGGTTTTGAGCTTCTTCTTCCGGATAAAGTCAATCGTATTGTTGGTGGCAATTCTGAAAAGCCAGGTGCTGAACGTATAGTCTTTTTTGAAGCGCTCCAGATTTCGGAAGGCTTTGGCAAAAGCCTCCATGGTCAGATCCTCGGCATCGTCAGCATCTCGAATCATCTTTAGGATCATGAAATAAACGGCCTTTTTGTACCGCTTCATCAGGGTAGCGTAAGCCTGCTGGTCTTTTTCCATGACGGCTCTGTCGATCAGATCAAAATCCTCGAGTGCCTTGTTTGAAAAACCGCGTTCGTTTATTTCCATTGGATGTCTTTTGACTGGTAAGATACTGATCCCAAAACCCAAAAATAGCCCAAATACATAAAATCATTCAGAAGGACATTCATGGGTGGGGTAGAACCGTGAAGCTTTTTGGAAGCGGAATTGAAAATCCGGAGGACCAAAAAGGATCTCATTAAAATAATACCCAAAACGATCGAAAATTGTTCCCATTGTAACCCGACTCCGAAATAAATCAGCAAACCGAGTCCCCCAATCCAGAAGAGGCCATGAGATAGCGGAAATAATCCGATTTTTCGCTTGTCTTCACTCCTGTAATATTGTCCGGCATGCAGGTGCCGTTTTTTCTGGACCAAGTACTCCTTCCAAGTTTCTTTTGGGATCGATATCGTGGAGGCTTCCGGGTCAAGGACAGTGGAGGTGTTTCTGCCTGTGGCATATTGATTGACAAAAAGGTCATCGTCACCGCCCTCTAGATGCCAGATTCCTTTAAACCCTTTTGCTTCCATAAAGAAACTTTTGCGGTAACAAAGATTTCTGCCTACCCCCATAAAAGGCGCATTCCAAAGTCCAAAAGAGAAATAAAAGAGGGCAGTCAAAAAGGTTTCAAACTGAATCCACCTATTCAAAAGACTCGATTTTATTTCATATCCAGAATAGCCCAGCGCAAAGGTTTTCCCTTCTTGTCTTACAGGTAAGGTCATTTTTCGAATCCATTGGTCACTTGTGGGCATGCAGTCTGCGTCAGTTAAAAGAATGACGTCATTTTTGGCCACTTTGATACCAAGGGTCAGCGCAAATTTTTTGGGAGTGACGTGTTTGGGTGTGTATTTGACTGTGACAGATCGGAGTTTTGGGTAGATTTCCATCATTTCCTCAAGCAAACGTTTGGTCCGATCGGTGCTTCGATCATTGACAATCATTACGTCAAATTTGGGGTAGTCTTGCTCAAATAACTTGGGAATGAGGGTCTTGAGGTTTTGAAATTCGTTGTGAGCTGCGACAAGAACAGTCACTCCCTCCTCAGGGTTTTGGTTTTTCGAAGACTTGTTAAATGATTTAAACCAGGCGGTTCGTCCGAAAATCATCAGGAGATAAACTAACTGGATGATAACGCCGATGCCAAAGAAAAACCAGAGTAAAAATAGGCCCATAGGTCGATTTTGCTGGGCAAATATAAAATCTATTTCAGCAAGTCATTTAAGAATAAGTGGATATTTTTGCAGGCCAAACTGGGCAAATTGTAGGAGAGTTCTACAAGCTCTGATTTCATTATGAAGTTTACTCTAGGACAAAAGGACGTTAAAACCAAAGCCCGTACGGGTACACTGATCACAGACCACGGAGAAATTCAAACTCCGATTTTTATGCCCGTGGGCACAGCAGGCACTGTCAAAGCAGTCCATCAGCGTGAACTCAAAGAGGATATCAAAGCCCAGATTATTCTGGGAAATACTTACCATCTCTATTTAAGACCGGGTCTTGATATTTTGGAAAAGGCCGGAGGGCTCCATAAGTTCAACGGGTGGGATCGGCCGATTCTAACCGATTCTGGCGGATATCAGGTGTTTTCCCTTGCAGGAACCCGTAAGATCAAAGAAGAAGGTGTGATGTTCAAATCTCACATCGACGGGTCAAAGCATCACTTTACCCCGGAGAATGTGATGGATATCCAGCGTACTATTGGGGCAGATATCATCATGGCTTTTGACGAATGTACCCCTTACCCATGCGAATATGGTTACGCTCGAAATTCGATGGAGATGACTCACCGCTGGCTGGATCGCTGCATTCAGCGTGTTGATTCTACTGTGGGAAAATATGGTTTCAGCCAGACACTTTTCCCGATTGTTCAGGGTTCAGTTTATAAGGATTTGCGAAAGCAAAGTGCTGAGTTTATCGCTTCCAGGGAGCGAGATGGAAATGCGATCGGAGGACTTTCAGTGGGTGAACCTGCCGAAATGATGTATGAAATGACCGAATTGGTCACAGATATCCTTCCATCGGACAAGCCCCGCTACCTGATGGGAGTTGGGACTCCGGCGAATATTTTGGAGTGCATTGCTCTGGGTGTAGACATGTTTGACTGTGTGATGCCTACCCGAAATGCGCGCAACGGGATGCTGTTCACTTCTGAAGGGATCATCAATATCCGAAATGAAAAATGGAAAGACGATTTTAGTCCGATTGATCCGATCCTTGGCAACTATGCGAGTACCTTTTATTCCAAAGCTTATCTTCGGCACCTGACAGTTTCCAAAGAGATCTTGGCAGCTCAGATTGCCAGTATTCATAATCTCAGTTTTTACCTTTGGCTGGTAGGTCAGGCCAGAGAACATATCCTGGCTGGCGATTTTGCCGTTTGGAAAGATCAGATGGTAAAAAAAGTAAGCATCCGGCTTTAAGCATGAAGATTCTCGACAAGCTGATCATCAAGGAATTTCTGAAGACCTACTTTTTTGTGGTGGTCATGCTTATTCTGATTGTCTTGGTTTTGGATTTTACGGAAAAGAACGATACCTATATCCGTAATTCTGTTCCCGCCTATGAAATTCTCAAATACATGGGGAATTACGGGCTATACCTAAATAACCTCCTGACTCCGATTACGGTATTCATTGCGGTGATTTTTATTACTTCCAAAATGGCCGGAAGAACCGAGATAATAGCGATTTTGAGCTCTGGAGTCAGTTTCATGCGAATGTTGAGGCCATTTATGCTTGCAGCGGCAATGATCGGGGCAATCAGTTTTTTGATGAATGGATGGATTTTGCCAGGTGCCACAGCAGGAGTGACCCAATTTAAAATCACCTATTTGGATAAAGGGAAGGCATCCACTGATCCAAATATTCACATCAAAGTGGGTCCGGACACTTATGCATTTCTGACCCGTTATTATAAAATCAGCAATACCGGATACAGTTTTACTCTGGAGGAAATCCGGGATGGACAGCTCCTTGCAAAGCTTTCTTCGGATCGAATTGAATGGGATACGACCAAGAACGTCTGGAGATTGGTGAATTGGCGGCTTAGGAAAATCCATGAAAAGGGAGAGGAATATACCGTAGGAGTGGAATTGGATACCGTTTTGTCCATTACTCCGGCCGATTTTGATTTACCGGATAATCACCATGAAACACTCAAACTGCCTGAATTGAGTCGGCAGATCAAAATTTTGGAAGATCGAGGTGCCGATAATGTGAATTTTTACCGGATCGAGCGATATGTGAGGTTTATGTCACCTTTTGCGGCTTTGATCCTTACTTTTATCGGTGTGATCATGTCTGCAAGGAAATCCCGGGGTGGTTCCGGGTTTCAGATTGCCATGGGTTTTTTGTTGGCTTTTGTTTATATCCTGCTGTTTATTCTTTCCCGAACATTCGCCGAAGGGGGATCTCAGTATCCCATTTTGTCTGTTTGGCTTCCGAACATTGTCTTTGGAGTTACTGGCCTAATCCTTTATAAAACTGTTCCCCGATAAATGACCGGGAAGGCAACGATCCGGGATTATCTTATGCTCCATTTCATTGTTTTGATCTGGGGCTTTACTGCGATTTTGGGCCTTCTGATCAGCCTTCCTTCCTTGGAATTGGTGTTTTATAGAACTTTGATAGCGACTGTCGGAGTGGCATTGGTGATGGTGTTTCGCAAAAAGTCGATGGTGGTAACCTTTCCCGAATTTTTAAAAATTGCCGGAGTTGGAGTTTTGATTTCTCTTCATTGGATTTTCTTTTTTTGGTCGGCGAGAGTTTCTACAGCTTCGGTTTGCCTGGCAGGGATGGCCACCACTTCCCTTTGGACGGCATTTGTGGATCCGATTATCAATCGATCTAAAATCAAATGGTATGAGGTGGCTTTGGGATTACTCGTGATTTCGGGCTTGTTGGTAATTTTCCAATTTGAGACTGGCTATTGGTTGGGATTGACCATGGCTTTGGTTTCTGCCTTTTTAGGTGCCTTGTTTTCAGTATTCAACGGACGTTTGACGCTGCGGCATACGCCCTATCAGATTACCTTTTATGAAATGGGATCGGCGTGTTTATTTGCCTTGCTTTTTATGCCAGTTTATGCGGAATTTCTCACCGATGGACAACCCTTACAATGGGCATGGATAGGCTTGGATTGGCTTTGGTTTCTTGTTTTGGGAGGTATTTGTACAGTATATGCTTTTTCGGTGTCGGTGGAGCTGATGAAGCGGCTGTCTGTTTTTACCATCAACCTTACGGTTAATTTGGAGCCAGTCTATGGGATCGTTCTGGCGGTTTTGATTTTTGGAGAAAGTGAAAAAATGACACCGCAGTTTTACCTCGGAACCCTGATTATTCTGATCTCAGTCCTGATTTATCCGATTTTAAATTATTGGAACAAAAGGAGAAAAGCAGTGAGCCCACTGGGTTAAAACCTTTAAAGGGTAGTAATGTCATTGAGTGTAGCGAGTGCTGTCCGCAACTCTTCTTTTGAGATTTCTCCGATCTTTTCAATTAATCGGTCTTTTGAGGTAGATCGGATGTGAAAAACCATCAGTTCAGACTCCTGCTTCAGACCATTCATTTGAGAAGGTTTCAAAACCGGATTTCCCTGATAGTTTTTGATTTTGGATGTGAGCGGTGCTGTGATCACAACTTGGAGAAATTTATTCATCAGGTTGCCGCTTAGGATGACTAACGGCCTCCTGCCAGCCTGCCCAGAGCCAGTGACCGGATTGAGATCAGACATCCAAATTTCACCTTGCCTCATCTTCGATTTGCTTCAAATAGTCGCCCATTCCTTCTTCAGCCACCATCAGGATGTCCTCATCTTGAGCAGCTTGTCTATAGGATTTAGCATACTCGGCTCTTTTCAGGTGATCCAAATAGAGATTCAGGGCATTCTCCATCAACTTGTTTTTTGGAAGAGAAAGCTTCTTGGCATAATCAGCAAGTCGCTGAAGGAGGTCGTCGGGTAGTGTGCTTGTGAAGGTTGCCATTATGTTTTATATTTATGAAATACAAATATAAAAACATTTACAATGTTGCAATCAATTTATTTTCAGATAATTACAAAATAGCTTCAAATCTGAAATAGTTATCTTTCGATTCAAAATCTGTCGGCTTTTTTTCAAACAATCCGAATACACTTGATCCAGAGCCAGACATGGCGGAATAGAACGCTCCAGCTTCATAGAGTTTAGCTTTGATTTCGCCGATCTCCGGATGGGTTCTAAAAATACTCGGCTCGAAATCGTTGACCAATTCAGCTTTCCATCGGCCACGGTCTGCAAGGACTTCTTCCAGTTTTACTTTTGGGGGTGCAGGAGTTACTCCGGCGTATGCTTCTTTGGTGCCGACGTGGATTCCTGGGTTGATCAGTACCAAATAGGTTCCTTTGAGTGAAAGCTCGATCGGTTCCAGGATTTCTCCTCTGCCGCATGCGATTTTGGGGGTGTTTTCGATGAAAAAAGGGCAGTCGCTACCCAGCTGTTCCGCGTATTCCTCCAAAAAGAAATTGTCCAAATGGAGGTCAAACAGATTGTTCATCAGCTTAAGTGCAAATGCTCCATCTGCAGAACCTCCTCCCAACCCGGCACCCATTGGGATATTTTTATGCAAATGAATGTTCAAAGTGGGAAGCCCGGGAAAGTCCTTTCTAAGGAGTTTTTCCGCTTTCAAAATCAAATTGTCTTTTGAATCGCCCGGGATGTCCATTCCGGTGGAGTTCCAAGTTGGCTTCTTATCAAGGATCATTTCCAAGGCATCAAAAAGTGGAACAGGAACCATACAGGTCTCGATCTCATGGTAGCCGTCTTTTCGCTTGCCGATGATGTGAAGTCCTAGGTTAATTTTGGCGTTTGGGAAGCTGATCATTGTTTTGTTTTATTTGAGCAAAAATAACTGAATTCAACTTAGAAGGAATTCCTAATCGATCTTTGATAAATCTCTAATCTTTCCCATAAATTTTAGGATTATGACAGCATATCATTTTTTTTCTTAAATAAAAGAGAATAAATTTTCGAAAATTTTAAACAAACTCGAAATCGATACAAAATTTCGATAATGACCCTTTTTGGGTGCTTTTTTGAAAAATAGATTTTGATATTTCGTAAAAAACATAATAATATTTCTTAAAAAATATTTTTTCCTAATATTAAAATCTGTGAAAAAGGAATTGCAAAGAATTAAATATTGTAAGTCTGAAGATTGGGTTTTAATATTGTCATGTGATTCGTAAACGAAGCATCATACCTCAAACCTCGACATGTATTTTCCAGTGGTCGTCCTCCTAAGCTTTATTATTCTCATCGGATTTTCGAAGTGAGGCACTAGACCATTATAATCCAGTATATAAAAATCTAAAGTGCCTCACCGACCTGAGGCACTTTTTTATTTATCAGCACTATGACCCTAAGCAATCTTAAGAAGTACAGTTGGGAAATCAGCGACAATGACGAGCATCCGGCAGGCAAAGCTATGCTTTACGCCACCGGTTTGAGCGATAAAAAAATGAAACAGCCTTTTGTAGGGATAGCCAGTTGCGGCTATGAAAGTAATCCCTGCAATATGCACCTGAATGACTTTGCCGGTCTGATCAAACAATCCTCACAGGAATATGATCTGACCGGTTTGGTTTTTAATACCATTGGGATTTCCGATGGTACTTCGATGGGAACTCTTGGGATGCGCTATTCCTTGGTTTCCAGAGAAATCATTGCTGATTCTATCGAATCCTTCATTTTAGGACATTCCTTCGACTCCTGTATTGCAGTGGCAGGTTGCGACAAAAACATGCCCGGAGCGGTGATGGGAATGTTGCGGATCAACCGTCCCTCGATATTGGTCTATGGAGGCACAATTGCTTCCGGTCACTATAAAGGCGAAAAACTCAACATCGTTTCAGCTTTCGAAGCTTTTGGAAAGCGCGTGCAGGGAAATATCTCCGACGAAGACTATGACGGAGTGATACGAAATTCCTGCCCAGGGGCTGGTGCTTGTGGGGGAATGTACACTGCCAACACCATGTCTTCGGCTATCGAGGCATTGGGAATGTCTGTTCCTTTTTCTTCCAGCTATCCTGCAAATTCCCCTGAAAAACTCAGAGAATGCCGGGAAGTCAACAAGTACATGCGCATTCTTTTGGAAAAAGATATTAAGCCAAGCGATATCATCACCAGAAAAAGCATTGAAAATGCCGTTCGCGTGGCGATTGCTTTAGGCGGAAGTACCAATGCAGTCCTTCACTTGTTGGCGATCGCCAGGACGGCTGGAGTGGATTTTTCTCTTGAAGATTTCAAAGAAATCAATGCCAGAACTCCAATGCTAGGGGATTTTAAGCCTTCCGGCAAATTCCTGATGGAGGATCTTCATGAGCAAGGCGGATTGCCTGCTTTTATGAAATATTTCCTGGATAAAGGCTTCCTTCATGGTGATTGTATGACTGTTACCGGTAAGACACTAGCCGAAAACTTGGCAGATGTCCAGCCTATCACAGTTTCAGTAGTCAATGTGATCCATCCAGTGGAGCAACCCATCAAGAAAACAGGTCACCTGTGCATTTTGAAAGGGAATCTTGCACCGGATGGGGCAGTTTCTAAAATCACCGGAAAAGAAGGTACTTCTTTCACAGGTCCTGCCCGGGTTTATGATTCTGAGCAAGAGGCAAATGATGGAATCCGTGATCACCAGGTAAAATCCGGAGATGTGATCGTCATCCGAAACGTAGGACCCAAAGGAGCTCCCGGAATGCCGGAAATGCTAAAACCAACATCCATGATTATCGGCGCTGGACTTGGATCAGATGTGGCTTTGATCACTGACGGTAGATTTTCAGGTGGGACGCACGGTTTTGTAGTAGGGCACGTTACTCCTGAGGCCTGGTGCGGTGGTCCGATTGGACTTTTGAAAGATGGCGACATCATTACTATTGATGCGGATGGATTGATTTTATCGGTTGACGTATCAGAAGATGAATTTTCAAAAAGAAAGCAATCCTGGTCGCCTAAGCCAATCTTGGGTCTACAGGGAACGCTCAAAAAATATAACAAACTCGTGGCAACTGCTTCTGAAGGTTGCGTAACCGATAAATTTTAAGCCTATGAAGGACATGATGATCAGAGGTGCGGACATAGTTGTTCGGTCACTTATCGCTGAGCAGGCAGAAATCATTTTTGGATATCCAGGTGGTGCGATCATGCCTGTATATGATGCCTTGTACGATTATCATGACCAGGTCAAGCATGTTTTGACCCGTCATGAGCAAGGAGCCATTCATGCAGCTCAGGGCTATGCCCGAGTCTCCGGCAAAGTCGGAGTTTGCATAGCGACTTCAGGACCGGGTGCTACCAATCTGATCACAGGACTTGCCGATGCCCAGATTGACAGCACTCCTTTGGTCTGTATCACCGGGCAGGTGGCAGCACATCTATTGGGAACCGACGCTTTTCAGGAAACTGATGTGGTTGGTATTTCCATGCCAGCCACCAAATGGAACGTTCAGGTCCGCCGAGTTGAGGATATTGCGCCAGCCATAGCAAAAGGATTTTTTATTGCCCGTTCTGGAAGACCGGGACCGGTGTTGATTGACATTACCAAAAATGCCCAGACTGATTTCGGTGAGTTTAACTATGTGCCATGTTTGGGTTTCAGATCTTACAAAACATACGTCTCAGTTGAAGCAACTAAGATCCAGGAGGCAGCCGAATTGATCAATAAGGCTGAGCGCCCTTACTTGCTTTTTGGTCAGGGTGTGGTTTTGGGAAAAGCAGAAACCGAACTGAAATTTTTTCTTGACAAGTCAGGAATTCCAGCCGCTTCAACGCTCTTAGGTTCAGGAGCGCTTCCACAGGAGCATCCTAACTATGTCGGAAAATTGGGAATGCATGGCAATTATGGCCCAAATCTTCTGACCAACCAATGCGATGTATTGATTGCCGTGGGAATGAGATTTGACGACCGGGTTACCGGAGATTTGAAGCGCTATGCCAAGCAGGCGAAAGTCATCCACCTGGAGCTTGACCCTGCCGAAGTGAATAAAAATGTAAAGGCTGCAGTAGCTGTGATGGGGGATTGTAGAGAGAGCCTTTCCATGCTTACCGAAGCCATCGAGGCCAAGAAGCATGATTCTTGGATGGCAAAATTCCGCGAATTGGAACAGCAAGAAAAAGCCGCGGTCGTCCAGCATGACATCACTCCTTCAAAAGTTGGTCTTACGATGGGAGAAGTAATCCACCAAATCAACCAATACAAGGCCGATGATGCCGTTTTGGTCACTGACGTTGGACAGCATCAGATGATTGCCTGGAGGTATTTTCATTATAAAAAACCTAGAACACAGGTGACTTCAGGAGGTTTGGGAACCATGGGTTTTGCCCTTCCGGCAGCACTGGGAGCTCAGCTTCATGACTATTCCCGACAGGTAATCTGCGTAGTCGGTGACGGCGGAATCCAGATGACGATTCAGGAATTGGGCACCATCATGCAGACCAAAGCTCCGGTAAAAATTGTCCTTTTGAATAATAATTACCTCGGAATGGTGCGTCAGTGGCAGCAGATGTTCTTTGACAAACGCTATTCTTTTACCGAACTGGACAATCCGGAATTCATCAAAATTGCGGAAGCCTATAACATCAAATCTCAAAAAGTTTCTGATCGGGTTGACCTGAAGGAAGCCATCGAAGATATGTTCATTCACGACGGCCCTTTTTTTCTCGAAGTGGTTGTAGAAAAAGAAGACAACGTATTCCCGATGATCGCCACAGGCTGCTCGGTAGAAGAGGTCAGACTCAGCTAACTCAAACCTATGAAGCGTTACACCATTTTCGTAATCACTGAGAATTTTATTGGAATTCTCAACCGGATCACCATCATTTTTACCCGCAGAGGGATCAATATTGATGCGCTGACAGCCTCAGAAAGCCGTATTTCAGGTATTCACCGGATCACCATCGAGGTGACCGCAAATGAAGATACCGTCATCCAATTGGTCAATCAGATTGAGAAAATCATCGATGTGATCAAGGCGTTTTATCATGAAGACGAGGGAGTGGTATATCAGGAGATTGCGCTTTACAAGATTCCTGTTTCCCGTTTAGATGCCGGATTGGAAAAAATAATCCGTCAGCACAATGCCAAAATAATCGCCGCTGAACCGGAATTTGTCGTACTCGAATTAACCGGGCACAAGGAACAAACGCAGGAATTGCTCGAAATCCTTAAAGGCTATGGTCTCTCGGAGTTTGCCAGATCAGGTCGGGTGGCTGTGGCTAAGCGAATGCTTACCATCGAATCATTCATCAAGTAAAATCTCAACCCAAGCAATAACAAACTATTAAATCTTATATCATGAAATTAAAATTCGGCACAGTTGAAGAAAACGTAGTAACCAGGGATGAATTTCCATTGGAAAAAGCCAGAGAGGTTCTCAAGGACGAAGTAATTGCAGTAATTGGTTACGGAGTACAAGGCCCCGGTCAGGCACTAAACCTGAAGGACAACGGCTTCAACGTGATCGTGGGCCAGAGAAAAGGCTCCAAAACCTGGGACAAAGCCGTTTCTGACGGATGGGTTCCTGGCGAAACCCTGTTTGAAATCGAGGAAGCTTGCGAAAAAGGAACAATCATCCAATTCCTGCTTTCAGATGCTGGTCAGATTACACTTTGGCCAACAGTGAAAAAACACCTGACTCCAGGCAAAGCACTTTATTTCTCTCACGGATTCGGTGTGACTTACAAAGAAAAGACCGGAATTATTCCTCCTGCTGATGTAGACGTGATCTTGGTCGCTCCAAAGGGGTCCGGAACTTCTTTGAGAAGAATGTTTGTAGAAGGTCGTGGTTTGAACTCTTCCTTTGCCATCTTCCAAGATGGAACCGGCAAAGCCAAAGATAGAGTTGTTGCATTGGGTATCGGGGTAGGATCAGGTTATCTGTTTGAAACCGATTTCTACAGAGAAGTAACTTCTGACCTTACTGGTGAAAGAGGTACTTTGATGGGTGCGATCCAAGGGATTTTCGCTGCACAGTACGAAGTATTGAGATCAAATGGTCATACGCCATCTGAAGCTTTCAACGAAACCGTAGAAGAACTGACCCAATCCTTGATGCCACTTGTGGCTGAAAACGGAATGGATTGGATGTATGCCAATTGCTCTACAACTGCACAAAGAGGTGCGCTGGACTGGTGGAAGCCTTTCCGCGATGCGACCAAGCCTGTTTTTGAGGCGCTTTATAATTCTGTAAAAACTGGTCAGGAAGCACAAAAATCAATCGATTCCAACTCCAAAGCTGACTATAGAGAAAAGCTTGAGGCAGAATTGAAAGAATTGCGTGAGTCTGAAATGTGGCAGGCCGGAGCGGTCGTCCGTCAGTTGAGACCAGAAAATAATTAAAACCCAAACCCCAAAGAATATGAGTGACAAGCTGTGGATTTTTGATACGACCCTGAGAGACGGGGAGCAAGTGCCAGGGTGTCAGTTGAATACCCAGGAAAAGATCGTAGTAGCACAAGCCCTCGAAGCGCTCGGCGTGGATATCATTGAGGCAGGCTTTCCGATTTCCAGCCCAGGGGATTTCCTCTCCGTTCAGGAGATTTCCAAAGCGGTTTCCAACCCGATCATTTGCGCACTTTCCCGTGCAGTAGAAAAAGATATCGAAGTCGCAGCTCAGGCGCTCAAATTCGCCAAAAGGGGTCGGATTCATACCGGAATCGGTGTTTCTCCTTACCACATCCAATTCAAACTCCGCTCCACCCCCGAGGATATCATTGCCCGGGGTGTGGCAGCGGTGAAGTTTGCCAAGCGCTTTGTGGAAGATGTGGAGTTTTACGCAGAAGATGCAGGTCGTTCGGAACCTGATTTTCTCTGCAAAATCATCGAGGAAGTCATCAAAGCCGGAGCAACAGTGGTCAATATTCCGGATACAACCGGGTATTGTTTGCCAGAACAATACGGTGCAATCATCGCAAGCCTGAAGAACAATGTTCCAAACATTGACAAGGCCATCATTGCAACTCACTGTCACAACGACTTGGGAATGGCTACTGCCAACACCATTGCCGGAGTGCAGCATGGTGCAAGACAAGTGGAAGTGACCATCAACGGTATCGGTGAACGGGCCGGAAATACTTCTATGGAGGAAGTGGTGATGGCGATCAAATGCCATAAAACCATTCCTGTTTACACGGATATTGTCACACCAAGAATTTACCAAACCAGCCGTTTGGTTTCTAAGCTGATGAATATGCCTGTTCAGCCTAATAAGGCGATCGTTGGAAGAAACGCTTTCGCGCACTCTTCAGGGATTCACCAGGACGGGGTGCTTAAGCATCGTGAAAACTATGAAATCATCGATCCGAAAGAGGTTGGAGTGGATGAATCTACCATCGTATTGACCGCAAGATCCGGTCGGGCTGCTTTGAAGCACCACTTGGATGCTTTGGGTGTCGAGCTGGAAGGCGAGGAGTTGAGAGAGGTTTACGAAGCATTCTTGATTTTGGCAGATTCCAAGCGTGACATTGGCCGAAAAGATCTGCTTGAACTCGTCGGGAAATACATGGAGGAATCAACTTTCATCGAACTGGAAAATGTCAGCTACTCTTCCAATGGATCGGTCAACGCCCAAGTATCCCTGAAAATCGGAAATGAACAGCATCAGGCTTCCTCTTCTGGAGTTGGTCCGGTGGATGCCGTGCTCAAAGCGATCGAGAAAATTGTAAAACCTCAAGTGGATCTGGAAGAATTCCTGATTCAAGCCATTACCCATGGCAGTGACGATGTGGCCAAAGTTCACATGCGTCTGATCAAATCCGACAAGCCCTATTATGGGTTTGCCTCAAACAAAGACATCGTTTTGGCCTCAGCGCAGGCTTTTGTCGATGCCCTCAACAAAATACCGGTCAAAGAATACGCGACTGCTTAATTATGGAAAAGACAACATTATTTGATAAAATCTGGGATTCACACGTGGTCAAATCCGTACCGGCGGGGCCGGATGTATTCTTCATCGATAAGCATTTTATCCATGAAGTGACTTCCCCTGTAGCTTTCCTAAATCTGGAAAAGCGCGGAATCACTGTGAAATACCCAGAAAAAACCATTGCTACTCCAGATCACAACGTCCCAACAGTTGATCAGGATCAGACGATCAAGGACAAGCTGTCCCGAATGCAGGTGGAAAGACTCCGCGAAAACTGCAAGCGTTATGGCATCGAACTCCATGACCTGGGCTCTGCCCATCATGGAATTGTCCATGTGATTGGACCCGAACTTGGGGTGACTCAGCCGGGGATGACCATCGTATGCGGTGACTCACATACTTCTACTCACGGAGCTTTTGGTGCCATTGCATTTGGTATCGGTACTTCTGAGGTGGAAATGGTTTTGGCTACCCAATGCATCATGCAGTCCAAAGCCAAGAAAATGAGAATCTCTGTGAACGGAACTCTTGGATCTGGAGTGACTTCCAAAGACATCATTCTCTATATCATTTCTAAAATTTCTGCAGCAGGAGCTACTGGTTACTTCGTGGAGTACGCCGGTTCTGCTATCCAAAGTCTGTCAATGGAAGCCAGAATGACCATTTGCAACATGTCAATTGAAATGGGCGCACGAGGTGGTTTGATTGCTCCGGATGAGACAACATTCGATTACCTAAAAGGAAAACGGTATTCTCCAAAAGGTGAGGCGTGGGATAAGGCCGTTGCTTATTGGAAAACCTTGAAAACTGACGAAGGAGCCATTTTTGATGAGGAATTGGTTTTTGATGCAGCAGATATCGAACCGATGATTACCTACGGAACCAATCCGGGTATGGGAATCAAGGTGGTTGGAAATATCCCGACTACCGAAGGCATGGAAGGTTCCAATAAAACCTCTTACTTGAAATCCCTCGATTACATGGGTTTTGCACCAGGTGAAGCTGTACAGGGAAAGCTAGTCGATTACGTATTCGTGGGGTCATGCACCAACGGGCGAATCGAAGATATCCGATCCGTTGCGCAGTTTGTAAAAGGCCATAAAAAAGCAGACAACATCACAGCTTGGATTGTTCCGGGTTCGCGTGAAGTGGAAAAAATGGCCCATGAGGAAGGCTTGGTGAAAATCTTGGAAGAAGCAGGATTTGAACTTCGACAGCCTGGCTGTTCTGCCTGTCTTGCGATGAACGATGACAAGATTCCTTCCGGAAAATATGCCGTTTCTACTTCCAACAGAAACTTCGAAGGAAGACAAGGTCCTGGAGCACGAACTATGCTCGCCTCACCGTTGACTGTGGCCGCAGTTGCGATTACTGGTAGGATCACCGACCCAAGGGAAGTGTTTGAAAATTAATTTTTCATTCTTCCAATTTTCCAATCTTTCAATTGAAAAAAAATGGCTTACGATAAATTTACCGTCCTGCGTAGCACGGCAGTTCCATTGCCTACCGAAAACGTGGACACGGATCAGATCATTCCAGCGCGATTTCTAAAAGCAACCGAGCGAGAAGGCTTTGGTGACAACTTGTTCCGTGACTGGAGATACGATGTCGAGGGAAATCCCAAAAAGGATTTTGTCCTCAATGATTCAACTTATTCAGGAAAAATCTTGGTGTCCGGAAAGAACTTTGGTTCAGGTTCCAGCCGAGAGCATGCCGTTTGGGCGATTTATGATTACGGCTTCCGTTGCGTAGTTTCCAGCTTTTTCGCAGATATCTTCAAGAATAACTGTCTGAATATCGGAGTACTTCCGGTGACAGTTTCTGCTGAATTTGCCGACAAGCTTTTCGCAGCAATCCAGGCTGATCCCAAAACCGAAATCGAGGTAAACCTTCCCGAGCAAAAGATAAAACTCCTGGCTACCGGAGAATTTGAGACTTTTGACATCAATGAATACAAGAAAGACAACATGCAAAACGGCTTCGATGACATCGACTATTTGCTAAACATGTCTTCTGAGATCGATGCATTTGCAGCATCTAAATAATCTGCTTTCCAAATGGAGCCAAACAGAAGAATAGAAATCATGGATACCACACTGAGGGATGGCGAACAGACCTCAGGTGTTTCCTTTTTGCCTTCCGAAAAACTCCAGATTGCCAAGCTTTTGCTCGAAGAGCTGAAAGTGGACCGGATTGAAGTGGCCTCAGCACGTGTTTCCGAAGGGGAACTTGAAGGAGTTCAAAAAATCACCGCCTGGGCTGCTCAAAAGGGATATCTTGATCGAGTGGAGGTTTTAGGCTTTGTGGACACCCCCGTTTCCGTCAATTGGATCATCGAAGCTGGCGCAAAAGTTCTGAATTTGCTGACCAAAGGATCTTTGAACCACCTCGTTCACCAGTTGAAAAAGACTCCCGAGCAGCATTTTGAGGAAATAGCCAAAAGCATTGCTTACGCTCAGGAAAAGGGGATAGCAGTCAATGTTTACCTTGAAGATTGGTCAAACGGTATGCGCAATTCTCCGGAATACACGCTTAGCCTGATTCAATTTCTTACCTCCCAACCTGTAAAGCGGATCATGCTTCCCGATACTTTGGGATTGCTTTCTCCCGAGGAAGTAAAGGTTTTCATCAGGCAAATCGTGGAAAAATTCCCTGATACCCACTTTGATTTTCATGCCCATAATGACTACGATCTTTCGGTTGCCAATGTCATGGAAGCCATCCTTCATGGAGCTTCTGGCATTCATACCACTGTCAATGGATTGGGAGAACGGGCAGGAAATGCCCCATTGGAATCGGTAATTGCCGTGATCAAAGACTTCACCAAATTGGAAATCGGAGTACAGGAGCAAAAGATTTTCCGCGTTTCCAAACTGGTAGAGCAGTTTTCCGGTCAACATATTCCTGCCAACAAGCCTGTGGTGGGAGAGAATGTCTTTACCCAAACTGCCGGAATCCATGCTGACGGCGACAATAAGAAAAACCTCTATTTCAACGATCTCCTTCCGGAGCGATTTGGAAGACAGCGGAAATACGCCTTGGGAAAAACCTCAGGGAAAGCCAATATTCTGAAGAATTTGGAGGAGTTGGGCATTTCCCTGGAAAAAGATGAACTCGCACGGGTGACCCAACGGATTATTGAACTGGGTGACAAAAAAGAACGCGTGACTACCGAGGATTTGCCTTACATCATTTCAGATGTATTGCAAAATAACTCGATCTCCAAAAACATCAGCATCGAAGGCTACCATATGACTCATTCCAAGGGCCTTAAGCCGTCAGTTCAACTGCGGTTGAAGGTCTATGGGAAATCCTATGATGCCACCGCCACCGGCGATGGACAATACGATTCCTTTATGAAGGCTGTAAAAAAGATTTACAAATCTCTCAAAAAGGAACTTCCCAAGTTGATTGATTACCATGTGTCCATTCCTCCGGGAGGGAAAACCGACGCCTTTGTGGAGACGGTGATCACTTGGGATTATGGAAAAATTTTCAAAACCAAAGGGCTTGACCCTGACCAAACCGTGGCAGCGATGATGGCCACTGAGAAAATGCTCAACATCGTCGAATCTTTTAATCAAACCAACCCAGAAAAAGAATCCACTTACTATGGAAATGAATATCGCGCTGTTGCCGGGTGACGGCATCGGCCCTGAAGTCATTGCTCAGGCAGTGAAAGTAGTCAATGCCATTGGGCAAAAATTTGGTCACAAAATCACATTCAAAGAAGGGCTCGTTGGGGCTTGCGCTATCGATGCCACTGGTGATCCTTATCCGGATGCCACACACGAAATCTGCGCTTCTTCGGATGCTGTGCTTTTCGGTGCAATTGGCGACCCAAAATATGACAATGACCCGAAAGCCAAAGTTCGTCCAGAGCAAGGTCTGCTGAGAATGCGTCAGAAGTTGGGACTTTTTGCCAATGTGCGCCCAACCTTTACTTTCCCTTCTTTGGTGCATAAGTCTCCTTTGAAATTGGATCGCGTGGATGGAGTGGATTTGGTGTTCTTCAGAGAATTGACTGGCGGGATTTACTTCGGTGAGCCAAGAGGCAGAAATGAGCAAGGCACCAAAGCTTTTGATACCAATGTCTATAGCAAAGAAGAAATCGTTCGCTTGGCAAGAATGGGTTTTGAAGCTGCGCAAAAAAGAAGAAAACTCCTGACCTGTGTGGATAAAGCAAACGTGATGGCGACCTCCAGACTTTGGAGAGAAACCGTGCAGGAGCTTGCCCCGGAGTATCCAGACGTGAAAGTGGAATATGAATTTGTGGACGCAGTGGCGATGCGACTGATCCAGTGGCCAAAAGCTTATGACGTCTTGATCACCGAAAACTTATTTGGCGACATTCTGACTGACGAAGCTTCGGTGATTTCCGGTTCTATGGGCTTGATGCCATCTGCTTCTTTGGGTTCCAAAGTGAAGTTGTTCGAGCCAATCCACGGTTCCTATCCTCAGGCTGCCGGTAAGAATATCGCCAACCCGCTGGGTACGATCCTTTCTGCAGCCATGATGTTTGATTATGCCTTTGGATTGGCTGAAGAATCGAAACTGATCAGCGAGGTTGTCAATCTTTCACTTGCAGAAGGATTTGTGACCGAAGACATTGCAGATGGTGGCAAAGCTTACTCCACTTCAGAAGTTGGAGATTGGCTGGCCGCGAAGATTTTGGGATAATATTTCCGGATAAAAAGCAAGAAACCACCTCAGGAATGGGGTGGTTTTTTGGTTTAGGTCAATTCTCAATCCCTCGCCGGATTGATCATGATATGCGCACGATGCGTTCCCGGATCCATGATCCAAGGCAGACCCGGCGCAGCGGGTTTCAAAGGTAAGCCAGTACTTTCGGCTGTTGCCCATGGAATATAAACAACTGACCGGGTGTAGGTATTCATAGCTTCTCCAGTGGTCCAATTCACATCTTTTTCCTCTGCAATCAAGGCATTGAGTAAGCTTCCTTGATCCGGTAGTTTAAGCTTTCCGCTTTTGGATTCTGCTTCTCTTGCTTTAAAAATCTCATCTGCGTTTTTACCTTCTTTTCTCAATTCCCATCCTCGGGCCATAAATGGCTGTGCGCTGGCATGGTAACAGGAGACGCTCAGCCCTTCGCGCTTGGGGTCATCTCCCAGGCAGACCGTTTGATTCGTGCCCTTGCGCAGCAAAACATAATCTCCATTGGCGTCTTGCCCATAAATTGTTGCTCCTGCCCGTTGGTCTTCGGGAGCTGCCAACACCGCCATTTTGATCTGGATTTCTTTAGAGGGAGCTGTTTGGGCTTTCGCAGTTATTCCTGCGAAAATCATCAAAATGCTAAGAAATGTTTTCATAGTCAGTAGTTTTGGGTTTAGGTGAAGTTAGTCATCCTAACCTAACTCTCCAAGGATTTCAAACCCCGCAGCTTTTGCTTTCCAGACCCTATTCCTATTTGTTTTCAATCAGCTATTACGGAGCCCGATTCAAAGGTTGGGCGGTACAGCCCGGGCAGCGTACGGTTCAGGGAAAACTTGAAAAAGTGTTGAGGTTTGTGTTGGGGAATGAGGATTTTACGATTTTGGGTTCTAGCCGGACTGATGCAGGGGTGAGTTGCCGGTCAGGATTTGTACAGATTTTCATTCGGGAAAAAGTGGATTTGGAGAGGATTCTCTCCGATTTGAACCTGCATCTCGGAGGGGAAATCAGACTGAATTCTGTGAGGGAGATACCCCGGGATTTCAACTTGATTCAGGCTGTAAAAAAGAAAACTTATCGCTATTTCTTTTCCAATTCGGACCAGTTTCATCCATTTGCTTCGGCCTTCCTGGTCAATGTTCACGGGAAACTGGACTGGGAGAAAATGAGGGAATCGGCGCAGTTGTTTGTCGGCGCGCATGATTTCAAAGCCTTTTGCACTACTTCTGAGAAGAAGACGGATTACTTTCGGGAGATTTTTTCCAGTAGAATTTATCGTTCAGATGAATTTCAGGGGCAGTATTTCCCAGAGGAAACCTTCTATTTCGAAGTCACTGGCAATGGATTCTTACATCACCAAGTCAGGATTATGATGAATGCAATTTTGAAAGTCGGAAAAGGAGAAATTGCCATAAAAGAGATAAGTCAACGGCTTACAAATCCTGAATGCACTGAAAAAATCGCTCCTGCATCTGCCAATGGCTTGGTGCTTTGGGAGACTGAGTTGGACGTATAAGATTTTGGACCCGAGATTGATTATTAGGAAAATTAACCTGATTTTGACCCGATGACCTTTGTTTTATGAAGAATATAAACTGCCTCACTTTTCTGCTTTGTTTTTTTGGAGCTTTATTTTTTCAAAACTGTGCACAGCCTTCGGTGAAGGAAGAAGCGGAGGAAAAGAAACCCAACATTGTGTTTATCTATCTGGATGACTTGGGCTATGGCGATGTTAGCGCGTATAAATCAGGCACGCTTCAGACACCCGATATGGATGTTTTGGCCAATGGGGGCTTGAGATTCACCAATGGCTATGCCTCCTCGGCTACTTGTACCCCAAGTCGCTATGCGTTATTGACTGGAACTTACCCATGGAGAAATCAAAATGCGAAAATTCTACCAGGCACAGCTCCTTTGATCATCGATACGGCACAAATGACCTTACCTAAAATGCTGAAAAGTCAGGGTTATGAAACCGCCGTGATCGGCAAGTGGCATTTGGGTTTGGGAACTGGCTTTGTGGATTGGAATCAGGAGATTGCTCCCAACCCCAATCATGTCGGATTCGATTATTCCCATATTTTGGCAGCAACTCAGGATCGGGTTCCAACAGTATATATTGAAAATGGTAGAGTGGTGAATTTGGACCTGAACGATCCGATTTCAGTCGATTATGACAAAAACTTTGAAGGCGAACCCACCGCTATTTCAAATCCTGAAATGCTTACGATGAAGTGGCACCATGGCCACAACAATAGCATTGTGAACGGAATTCCGAGAATTGGGTACATGAAAGGCGGTCAAAATGCAAAATGGAGTGATATAGATATGGCAGATCATTTCTTGGAAAAAGGAAAAGCTTATATCAAGGAAAAAGCGAAATCCGAAAGCCCTTTTTTCCTCTTTTTCCCGATGCAACAGCCACACGTGCCTCGTACACCGCATCCGAGATTTGAAGGAAAATCAGGTATGGGCCCACGCGGTGATGCTTTGCTAGAGGCAGATTGGGTGATTGGAGAATTGTACAAGACCTTGGAAGAAACAGGACTTTTGGAAAATACGCTTATTGTTTTCTCCAGCGACAATGGACCGGTTTTGAACGATGGGTATTATGACGATGCAGTTGAAAAAGTGGGAGATCATACCCCCGCAGGACCTTTTCGAGGCGGGAAATATTCCCTGTTCGAAGCAGGCACCCGTGTTCCTTTTGTAACCTATTGGAAAGGGGAAATCCAACCGGGAGTTTCAGATGCATTGGTGACCCAGATTGATTTATTGGCTTCCTTGGCGGCATTGGTTGGTAGTACAGAGAGCGGACCTGACAGTGAAAATTTGCTGGAAGCCTTTCTCGGGAAGAGTCAAGAAGGACGTGAAGCCGTGATTTTGGAGGCAAGTACGAAAACTGCTCTGAGAGCCGGTGATTGGGCGATGATTCCTCCTTATCCTGGACCTGCGGTACAAAATCAAGTCAATATTGAATTGGGCAACTCTCCAGAATATCAATTGTACAACCTCAAAGACGATCCAGGTCAGCGGAATAATCTGGCTAGTTCTAATCCCGAGAAACTGGAAGAAATGAAAAAGTTGTATCAGGAGATCAGGGGAGGTGAAGGCAAAATTGAGCAGGTGGAGTTGAAGTAAAAATTGATTTTTCTCACAGATGATATGGATTATCACAGATGAATAAAAATCTGTGCGCATCTGAGACATCTGTGAGCTTGTTTTTAAGAATAAACCTTCGAGTTTTCTAAAACCTCAAAGGTTAGGGTGGTCCTCAAAGGTTGAGCTCCATCACCACATCGTCCATCATGTAGCCGCTACCGATGTCAATGACTTCTTTGTAAATCTCCTGAAATCCAATTCTCAGGTAAAAATCAATGGCTTTTTGGTTGTATTTGTTCACATTGAGCAGCAAGCTTTTTTGATCGGATTTTTTGGCTCGGTCGGCGACTTCAAGGATCAAGGCTTTTCCTGCGCCCTTGCCTTGAGCTTCTGGTAAAAGGTAAATTTTATGAAGCTTTGCTTTCGGACCTTCTCCGTAATTCAGTTCAAAACCTGCGAAGCCGAGTTCTTCTCCATCCTCTTCAGCAAGCAAAAAGGTATGCCCTTTTTCCAGCTGGGCTTCCAGCATTTCCAAAGAATACATCCAATTGAGCATGTACTTGATCTGCTCTGTACTCAAAATATTGGCAAAAGTCGATGGCCAGGTCCGGTGGGCGATGGACTGGACTTTGGAGAGTTCTTCTTTTGGAATCTGTCTGATTTGAATCATTTACGATTTTTGATTTACGACCGGCAAATTAACTTTGAGAGTGATTTTCGAGGGATGCTTTTTGGAGAAATCTATTAAACCCTTCGACTTCGCTCAGGGAGACAAAGGGACAACATTCATTCCTCACTACTTCCAATCTTCCTTACTTCTCCTAAAATTCAATCAACTCCTTCAATTTCTCCTTAAACCGCTCCGTTGGCAAAAACTGCTTTTCCAGATTTGGGGCAAAAGGAACTGGGGTGTCCAAACTGCCTTCACGCATTAGGGGAGCATCCAAATACTTGAAGCAATGCTCTGAAATCCATGCACAAATTTCTGCTCCGATTCCACCGGTTAGGGTGTCTTCGTGGAGAAAAATGACTTTCCCGGTCTTCTTCACCGTCTCCGACACAGCTTCTTTATCCCAAGGAAGGAGAGTTCTTAAGTCCAAAATATCTGCGGAAACCCCTATTTCCTCGACGGCCTTGATCGCCCAATGTACGCCCATGCCATAGGTGATAATGGAAACTTGGGTTCCTTCTTGGGCTAATGCTGCTTTTCCGACTTCCACGGTGTAGTAGCTGTCAGGAACAGGCCCAGAGATTGATCGATAAAGCAGTTTGTGCTCGAAATAGAGGTAAGGATTCGGGTCTTCCAAAGCTGCATTGAGCAGGCCTTTGGCGTCCTGAGGATTGGAAGGATAGACGATTTTTAGTCCCGGTGTGTGGAAAAACCAGGCTTCGTTGGATTGGGAGTGAAAAGGCCCTGCGGCAGTTCCGGCACCAGTCGGCATCCGAACCACGACATCGGCGTTTTGCCCCCAGCGGTAATGAATTTTTGCGAGGTTGTTGACGATTTGGTTGAAGCCCACGCTCACAAAGTCCGCAAACTGCATCTCGACCATTGCCTTGTAGCCTTTGATCGAGAGTCCGAGTCCGGTACCGATGATGGCACTTTCGCAAAGTGGCGTATTGCGCACCCGATCACCGCCGAATTGGGTTTTGAACCCATCCGTGATTTTGAAAACCCCACCGTATTCCCCGATATCCTGACCCATCAGGATTAGATTCGGGTATTTTTCCATGGACTGTCGGAGTCCGTCGCTGATCGCATCGATAAAGCGTTTTTCTGTACTCGGTCCCTCCGGAGCGATGACTTTTTGCGAGAAAGGAGCATAGACATCAGCTAGTTCTTCTTCCAGATTTGGAGCGATGGCTTCCTCGGCAAAGGCAATTTCCAGTGCATCGTTGATAGCCTTTTTGACTTTTTTATTCAGCGTTTCTTTGGTGGCTGCATCGAGCACCCCAATAGATTCCAGGTAGGATTCGTAATTGTTCACCGGATCTAATTGGGCCCAATCTTCCATCAGCTGCTTGGGGACATACTTGGTACCTGATGCTTCTTCATGTCCACGCATTCGGAAAGTAATTGCTTCGACCAAAATTGGCCTTGGATTTTCCCGGATTTCTTCGGCCAATTTCAGAATGGTGTCATAGACATCCAGCACGTTATTTCCCTGTACCCGAACAGCCTCCATGCCATAACCAGGGCCTTTTTCGGTGAAATACTTAAAAGCAAACTGCTCTTCGCTTGGTGTAGAAAGCCCGTATCCGTTATGCTCGATGACAAAAATGACGGGCAATTTCCAAACTGCAGCCACATTCAAACCTTCGTGAAAATCTCCTTCCGAACTTGCGCCGTCTCCGGAAAACACTAGGGTCACTTTTTTTTCCTGAGAAAGTTTATGAGCTAACCCAATCCCATCCGCGATGGCCAACTGAGGACCGAGATGGGAAATCATCCCGACAATGTGATGCTCCATACTGCCAAAGTGAAAAGAACGGTCCCTGCCTTTGGTGAAGCCTGATTTTTTTCCCTGAAACTGGGCAAAAAGCCGCTCCAATGGCATGTTCCTTCCTGTGAAAATTCCCAAGTTTCGGTGCATGGGAAGAATAAACTCATCGGATTCCAAGGCAATGACTGCTCCAATGGAAATCGCTTCTTGACCCCAACCGCTAAACCATTTGCTGATTCTACCTTGACGCAGGAGGATGAGCATTTTTTCCTCGATTCTGCGGGGAATAATCAGCGATTCGTAGAGTTTGAGGAGGGTTTTATCCGAGTAATTCTTCCGGTCAAAAGTTAATATTTGGGCATTAGGTGCAGTGAATTCCATACGGATCGATTTACGATTCTAAGGTAAGCTAAGCCCTTAAATCGGCAAAGGGTTTTGGAATTGAAGAGAAAAGAGAAGCTGATAAATCTTGTGTGATAGTTCCCGCAGATAAGCACGGACAAAATCACGGATTTACACGGATAGTGACCCAAATCGTGACCGGGAAAATCTGGGGCTTCGACTCCGCTCAGCCTGACCAAAGGACTCTCCTGCATTGGCCCCGGCCGTAGCCGAGGCAAAAAATAAATGCAAGGAGTTAAAAAGTATTTGCTGTACGCTGCGAAATTAGGCAAAGCTTTTCCCCGAGTGTGATTAGTTACGTTAAGCTTGTTTTATCAAAGTGTTAAGAGGGGGATTGAAAAATTACAAAATTGAAAAATTTGAAAATTGAGTTGAGGATAAAACTGATTCTGGCGACATGAGGGGGAGTTGAAAGCAATTTTTCAATCTTACAATTTTTCAATTTTCCAATCTAAAAACTGATTCGCAGTTTTTTTCCTACCTTTGCCCTCCCAAATCCAAGCGAATCCTGTGAAAGCGAGAACATTAAAGAAAGACAAAGTCAATATTATTACCATGGGTTGCTCCAAAAACCTGGTGGATTCCGAAGTTCTTTTGACCCAACTGAGAGGCAATGGAATCAATGCCAGCCACGAGTCTAACTCACAGGATAACAACATCATTATCATCAATACCTGCGGATTTATTGACAATGCGAAGCAGGAATCGATCGATACGATCCTTCAATATGTCGATGCCAAGGAGCAGGGTTTGGTGGATAAGGTGTATGTGACGGGTTGTCTTTCTCAGCGCTACAAGGACGATCTGGAAAAGGAAATTCCGCAGGTGGATGCATTTTTTGGTACTCGTGATTTGCCAGCGATTTTAAAAAAATTCAAAGCAGACTACAAGCATGAGTTGGTAGGGGAAAGACTTTTGACACACTCGGCTCACTACGCTTACATGAAAATCTCCGAAGGTTGCGATCGACCTTGTTCGTTCTGTGCTATCCCCATTATGCGGGGTGGTCACATTTCCAGACCGATCGAGGAATTGGTCAAAGAAGCCCAGCACAAAGCAGCCGGAGGAACCAAAGAATTGCTTTTGATTGCCCAGGATTCGACGTACTACGGCTTGGATATTTACAAAAAAAGAAACCTGGCCGACCTGCTCCGCAATCTATCCGATGTGGAGGGAATCGACTGGATTCGCCTGCACTATGCCTATCCGACGGGTTTCCCGATGGATGTCATCGAGGTGATGAAAGAGCGACCAAATATCTGCAAGTACCTGGATATTCCTTTGCAGCACGGTTCGACCGATGTGCTGAAGGCTATGCGCAGAGGCACGACACGTGAAAAACAGGAAGAACTCATTCACAGCATTCGGGATATTTTGCCGGATATCGCTATCCGAACGACCCTGATTGCCGGTCACCCGGGAGAAGGAGAAAAGGAATTCCAGGAAATGGTGGATTTTGTGGAGCGGATGAAATTTGAGCGATTGGGTGTGTTTACCTATTCTCATGAGGAAAATACCCATGCCTTCTCAATGGAAGACAAACTTTCCCAAGAGGAAAAGCAGGACCGTGCTAATCACCTGATGGAAGTGCAGGAGCAAATCAGCTACGACCTGAATCAGGAGAAAATCGGCAAAACCTTCAAAGTCCTGATCGACAAAAAAGAAGGCGGCCACTTCGTTGGACGTACCGAATTTGACTCGGTGGAAGTGGACAATGAAGTACTGATTGATGCTTCAAAGTTTTATTGCAGAGTAGGAGACTTTGTCCAGGCAAAAGTTTACGAGGCGACAGAGTTTGATCTGTACGCTACGGTGGAAGAATAAACAAAGAAAGCTGCTCCTGGAGGGGCAGCTTTTTTGATTTACCATCACGAATCCTTCACTTTTTGCCCTTTCCCCCACATCCGCTAATTTAGCCGACTAAAATCCTCCGAATGAAGCTGATTGAAGTCACCACACCCGCCCATCAAACAGAATTTTTGGAGATGGCGGTCCGGCTGTACAAAAACGAAAAAAACTGGATCCGACCGCTGGATGCGGATATCGAAGGCCTTTTTCACCCTGAGACCAACAAACTTTTCCGGAATGGAGCCAAGGCAAAAAGATGGCTTCTTCAGGATGAAAAAGGTCAAACTATCGGCCGAACTGCTGCTTTTGTCAATCCCAAAATGAAAGAAAAGCAGCCAACCGGAGGCGTGGGTTTCTTTGAATGCATCGATAATAAGGAAGCGGCCTTTTTACTTCTTGACACAGCGAAAGCTTGGCTGCAAGGCGAGGGCATGGAAGCCATGGATGGCCCGGTTAATTTCGGAGAGCGTGATAAATGGTGGGGTTTGCTCGTAGATGGGTTCACCGAGCCGAATTACAACATGCCTTGGAATTTTGGGTACTACCAGAAGTTTTTCGAGGAATACGGTTTTCAGCTTTACTTCAGGCAATACACCTATATGCGTCCGGTGCAGGACTTGGGCTTTGACGAAAAGATGATCCAGCGGGCCAATGCCATCATGGCAAATCCGGATTATTCTTTCCGCTATATCCGGGGAAAAGAACTTCAGGATAAGGCACCTGAGTATTTCATGACAGTTTACAACAAAGCCTGGGCGCGTCACATGGGGAAATCTATTGCACTGAAGGAAGCTCAACTCATGTTTGGCAAGATGAAGCCCATCATCGATCCGAGGCTGATCTATTTTGCTTTCTTCAAAGGTGAACCCGTTGGTTTCTTTATTCAGATTCCTGAAATCAACCAGATTTTCAAGCATGTGAATGGCAAGATGGACCTCGTCGGCAAACTGAAATTTCTTTGGTACAAGACCTTTTCCCCGCCAAACAAAATGCTGGGCTTGGTCTTCGGTGTGGTGCCGGAGCATCAGGGCAAGGGAGTAGAGAGTGCCATCATTATCAGCTACGACAAGATGAGCGGCAAGTCTTCCTTTCCTTACAAGACTATCGAGATGAATTGGATCGGGGACTTCAATCCCAAGATGATGCGGGTATGCGAGCAGCTACTGGCGACTATTTATAAGACGCATCATACGTATCGGTATTTGTTTGATCGGGAAAAACCGTTTGAGCGACACCCGATTTTCGATTGAGCAAACTTTTCCAAAGTTTTGAACTTTGGAAAAGTTTGCTTCGATTTCCAATTGATTTACGAAGTACGAAATACGAGGCCTCTTTGAACCTCAATCCTAACTTTTCCAATTGAGGTGATTAAGTTTTAATGTCGAACATAGAATGTCGAATGATGAAGTAATGGTTCCTGTGCCCAATTTTCCAATTTTGAAATCTTTCAATTTTACAATTCTCTATAAATGAAAAAATACGACGTGACTGGCATTGGAAATGCCTTGGTAGATATTGAGTTCAAAGTAAAAGATCAGTTTTTTATTGACAATAAAGTCGAAAAAGGCCTGATGACACTAGTGGACGAGGAGCGCCAAAATTCCCTGATGCAGGTGATCAACACCGCAGAAGCAAAAAAGCAAGCAGGAGGATCTGCGGCAAATTCGGTAGTGGCAGTAAGTCAGTTTGGAGGGAATTCCTATTACTGCTTCCGGGTAGCCAACGACGAACTCGGGCATTTTTACCTCAAGGACTTGAATGACTCGGGGGTTTCGATTGGTTTGAATCCGGAAAAACTGGAGGAAGGAGTAACAGGCAAGTGTCTGGTGATGGTGACCGAGGATTCCGAACGAACGATGAATACTTTTCTGGGAATCACGCAGAATTTCTCGGTAAATGACCTCAACGAATCGGCAATCAAAGATTCCAAATACCTGTTTATTGAAGGCTACCTGATTACATCTGAAAACGGGAAGACCGCGATGAAACATGCCAAGAAAGTGGCTGAAGAAAACGGAGTAAAAGTCGCTTTGACCTTTTCGGACCCGGCAATGGTCAAATATTTCCGTGAGCCTTTTGACGAAGTGATCGGAGCGAGCGTGGATTTGCTTTTCGCAAATGAAGAAGAAGCCATGCTTTTCACGGGAAAAGACAATCTGTCGGAAGCACGAGAAGAACTGAAAAAAGTAGCCAAGCACTTTGTGATCACTCAAGGCAAAAACGGAGCGATGATCTTCGATGGAGAAACCTTTATCGACATCGAGCCTTACAAAACCACAGCAATTGACAGCAACGGCGCCGGAGATATGTTTGCGGGAGCTTTTCTTTACGGAATCACAAACGGACACAGTTATGCGTCTAGTGGAAAGCTGGCCTCCATGGCAAGCTCCAGGATTGTGAGTCAATTTGGCCCGAGATTACAATGGCATGAGGCCAAAGAAATCCTAGCAAGGCTTAATCCTTAAGGTAAATTAACGGGGGAGAATGGAGCAAAATCTCCCTCGTTTATCTTCTTTTTCCTGCAATGGTGGATTTTTAAAACCCAACACCTACCTTTTTTAGTTTACTTTGATGAAAGGCTTATTTCTGATTTGAATCAGATCATACTATTTGCCAACTTATATCCCAATTGAATACTAACCCAATCTTTTTACCATGAGAAAATTCACTGCCTTAGGCCTGATTGCTGTGCTACTCAGCATACCTGCTTTGGCCCAAAACAAAATCGAGTTCAGGGAATTCACTCTGGACAATGGACTGCATGTTATCATGCACCAGGACAATACCACACCTATAGTGGTGACTTCGGTATTGTATCATGTCGGTTCGAAAAATGAAAACCCGGAGCGAACCGGTTTTGCTCATTTTTTTGAGCACCTGATGTTTGAAGGTTCGGAAAACATTGACCGCGGCCAATACATGAACATCATCCAAAGCCGTGGAGGAACGCTAAACGCATACACTTCCAACGACATCACCTATTACTATGAGTTGCTCCCATCGAATGAGCTGGAATTGGCGCTGTACATGGAAAGTGAGCGGATGCTCCACTCCAAGGTGGATATCACTGGTGTGGAAACTCAACGGGAAGTGGTCAAAGAGGAGAGACGTCAGCGCTACGAAAACCAGCCTTACGGAACAATCCTGCCTGAGACATTGGTAAGAGCCTATCAAGTGCACCCGTATCAGTGGGCGCCGATTGGTTCCATGGATCACCTGAATGCAGCCACGATTGAGGAATTTCAGCAGTTTTACAAAGATTTCTACGTGCCAAACAACGCTACCTTGACTATTGCCGGTGACATCGATTATGCACAGGCGGAGGCTTGGGTGCGGGAATATTTTTCTGAGATTCCAAAAGGAGCAAAAGAAATCTATCGACCTAATGTAGTTGAACCTAAGAAAACGGTTGAAACACGCGACATCATTTATGACAACATTCAAATTCCTGCTGTAATCCAGGCGTACAATTTGCCTCCAAGAAATCATCCGGATTCTTATGCACTGTCCATGCTTTCCACTTACCTGACAGGAGGAAATTCCTCCCTGATGACCAAGGAACTGGTAGACAAGCAGCAGAAAGCATTGGTGATTGCTGCAATTCCTTTGGAGCTGGAAGACGGAGGGATTTTTATCATGTATGGAATCACCAATATGGGTGTGGAACCAAAGGATCTGGAAGCAGAAGTGGATCGGTTGATCAAACAAGTGCAGGATCAGGGAATCAGCGACGAGGAATTTGCCAAGCTGAAAAATATCATGGAAAACAACATCGTGAGCGGTAACTCCACAGTGGCAGGTATCGCCGAGAACCTCGCCGAAGCCAAAGTGATCTATGGGGACACCAATTACATCAACCAGGTGATGGATGCTTATTCCAAAGTGACCAAAGCGGATATTCAGCGTGTGGCCAAAGAATACATGGATCTCACCGGCCGGGTGGTGTTATATTATTTGCCTAAATCAGCTCAGCCTACTACTGAGTAATTGTTTCACCTAAACGATCGAAAAGACATGAAAAAATTTGCTATAGCGTTTGTATTTGCCCTTTTGGTATCCATCGGAGGTTTTGCTCAGGTGGACCGAAGCAAGCTTCCAGCTGCAGGTCCAGCTCCGGAAATCAAAATCGGAGAAGCGGAAACTTTCACTTTGGAAAATGGACTGAAGGTATTCGTGGTGAAAAACACCAAACTCCCACGCGTTTCATTTACTCTGGTTTTGGAAAGGGATCCGATTCTGGAAGGAGACAAAGCCGGAATGACCGGTTTCGTTGGAGAGATGATGATGGCGGGCACCAAAAACAGGAGCAAGGATCAGTTGGATCAGGAAATTGACTTTATCGGAGCAAGCCTGAGCGCTTCATCGACCTCGATGTTTGCTTCTTCCTTGAAAAAGCACCAGGGGAAAGTGCTTGAACTGATGGCCGACGTGCTTTACAATCCGGTTTTTCCGCAGGAGGAATTGGATAAATTGAAAAAGCAGTCTCTCACCGGTTTGGCTCAAAGCAAAGACAACCCCAATGCGATTTCCGGCAGGCTTTCATCTGCCGTGGTGTTTGGCAAAAACCATCCCTATGGTGAAGTAGAATCTGAGAAAACTATCAATAACATCACAGTAGAAGATGTGAAAAGCTACTATTCGACCTACTTCAAACCTAATATCGCTTACCTGGCGATCGTTGGAGACATGGATAAGGCTGAAGCCGAAAAAGTGGTGAAGCAGTATTTCGGAAACTGGCAGCAAGGGGAAGTTCCAAAATTCACTTACCCGATGCCTGAGCGTGCCTCCAAAAGAGCGGTTGCCTTGGTGGATAGAAGTTCATCCGTGCAGTCCGTGATCAATGTGACCCAACCGGTGAAAATGAAAATCGGAGATCAGGATTACATTTCCAGCCGATTGTTGAATCAGATATTGGGTGGAGGATCCGCTTCCCGCTTATTTATGAATCTGCGAGAGGACAAAGGCTACACCTATGGAGCTTACTCCTCCATCGGCGCCGATAAATTAGTGGCTACTATTTCTGCCAATGCTTCCGTCCGAACCGAAGTGACTGATTCTGCGGTTCATGAATTCATTTACGAAATCCAGAATCTGGTCGAAAATGGGGTTACGGAAGAAGAACTTGCTAAAGCTAAAGCAGAATTGTCCGGTAGTTTTGGCCGTTCACTGGAGCAGCCTGCGACTGTGGCAAACTTCGCACTGAACATTGACCGCTACAAACTCCCCAAAGACTATTATGAGACCTATTTGCAAAAGCTCAATGCCCTGACTGTCGCCGATATCAACGCTACAGCAAAACGACTGATCGAGCCGGATAAATTCGTCATCACTACTGTCGGTAATGGGTCTGAAATCAAGGAAAAATTGGCTCAGTTTGGGGAAGTTGTCATGTATGACAACATGGGGATGCCTGCCAAAGAGCTGACTGCCGATGCTGACATGACAGCCGAAAAAGTCCTCGAAAACTACCTGACTGCAATCGGTGGAGCTGAGAAGGTGAAGGCCATCAAAACTGCCAAAATCTCCATGGATGCCGACGTCATGGGGACACCTTTGAACCTGGCATTTGTCTATGACTCTCAAAATGGAAGATATGGACAGAAGCTATCTGTGGGTGGAAATGTAATGCAAAAGACTACTTTGGCAGACGGAAAAGGCTCTATGTCGGTACAGGGCCAGTCTATGGAAATGAACGAAGCCCAATTGGCCGAAGCCAAGTTGAACTCTTTCCTTTTCCCAGAGTCCGTTTATCAGGAAATGGGATATACCCTGACTTTTGATGGTTTGAAAGATGTAGACGGTACGCCTGCCTATAAAGTGATCATCACTGCAGCTTCGGGCGCCAAACTGACTAACTACTACTCACAGGAATCTGGATTGAAGATCAAGTATGAAAATCCGGCATCTGGAGATACGTTCTATTCCGATTATCAGGCAAAAGACGGAGTGTTGCTTCCGATGGCATGGACCATCAAGTCTCCGGCGATTCCTGTTCCTTTGGAAGCCAAGGTGACTTCAATGGAATTGAATGTTCCAGTCACGGACGAGGATATTAATTAATCAAAGAAAAGGGGAGAGTGATCTCCTCTTTTTTCTTTAGCATGTTATAACAATCAATTATCTACCCATGAAAGTAAAATCAATTATATTCTCTGCCCTATTTGTTGCAGCAGTCCAAGGTGAACTTTTCGCAAATAAAGTCCTTCGATCTGAGGAGCAACAAGTCCTTGTTGAAAACGACCCCGTTGAAATAATTGCCAGCTATATCAAAGCAGTTGGTGGCGAGGAAAAGGTGAAAAGCATCAAAAATGCCAGCATGACTGCCGAAGCAAATTTTCAGGGTCAGGTCATTGAAATCAAAACTATTGCGGATTCTGAAAACACCAGAATGATGCAATCCACAGCTGTAGGAGGCAATGTGATGCAAAAAACTTTGCTCGTCGGAGGCAAAGGTCAAATGGTCATGATGGGCCAAGTTCAGGAACTTCCTGAAGAAACTGCGGCATTGCTCAAGCCGCAAACCTATGTTTTCCCGGAGCAGTATTACGAAGAAATGGGTTTTACACTGGAGTTTTTGGGAACCGAGGACGTTGAAGGACAGCAAGCAAACAAATTGGGAGTCACTGCCCCTAATGGAATGGTGACCCATGAGTTTTATTCTGTAGAGAGTGGCTTGAAGCTAAAAACCAGTTCAGAGGCAACCGGCGAAATCTCCTATTCCGACTATCAGGAAATTGACGGAATTATGTTTCCGATGCTTCTGACGATCAAAAATCCAATGCTACCGACTGCTCTGGAAGCCAAAATGATTTCAGTGAAATTCAATCAGACTTTATCGGATTCGGATTTCCAATAATTGTAATTCTGATTAGAAAAGTAAGAGGCCTCCGGAGTTTGGGGGCCTTTTTTATGCCATCCACTTTTCTGAAAGGGAATTGAGTTCTTTCGGAAAAAGTCTATAAACTGGAAAGAAATTGCCGTTTTCTAGAAACACATTCAATTCTAAAAATCTGCCAAAGCGGTCTATCTGGAGCTTCAAGGGATTTGAATCCAAAGGCTTTTCTATTGGCCAATTGATGATCCGGTCATTTTTCATCAAGGTAAAAAAGGCTCTGGATTCGGGATGAATTTGGGTGATTTCCCCTTCGGAACTTGTCCGAATCCCCAATTGGTGCAAAAGCCAGTCTTCTCCAAAAGTTTCCTGTATTTCAATTCCAATTTCATTAAGAAGAGATTCGAGTTTTGGAAATAGGTTTTGATATCCATAAACGAAGTCAATGAAAAACTGCTTGATTTCAATTTGTTCAGCAAATTCGGCAAAAATCAAATTTTCAAAATCCTGAAATTCGTAGCCTTTAAATGGTTTGCCGAATCGCTCCCACATCTTTTTCATCACAGTTGCCAGAGAACTTCCAGTTTTCAACAAAAGGATATCAAGGCAAATTGCCAGCAATGCGCCTCTGGTGTAGATATTGACTCTGCGGTCCGGAATTCCCGCCACATAACCATCCAGCCAGAGGTCAAAGGATGACTCTTGGATGGTGTAATTTTTCCACCCAAAGTTGGAGGCTTCTCTGGCGATGACTTTTTCAAAATGCCTCAGGTAGGTTTCAAGATCATAAACTCCCGACTTGAGTAGGTACAAATCTCCCATATAGGTCGTGACTCCTTCCAGTACCAGGCCGGCTTGGGTGTAAGTTTCTTTGGAAAAATCATAAGGCAAAAGCTCCTTTGGCCGAATCCGGCAGACATTCCAGGCATGATAAAGTTCATGGCAGCTAACCCCCAGCAATTCCTCCATTTGGGCAAAGTCTTGAAGACTTTCTGCAGGTCCAAAGGTGATCACTGTACCTCTCCTGTGCTCGACTCCATGATAATGCGGATAGGAAAGAAACTGGAAAATGAAGTGGTATTCCTCTTCCGGAAATTCCCCGAAATCGTGAATTAACTTTTCTGAAAAGGCCTTAAATCGATCCAGAAACAAGTTTTGATCAAAATGAACCATTCCATGAATCCAGATGCGAAAGTTGGTTTTCCCGACCTTATATTCCCAATGAATCAGATTTTTAGCCGCCAAAATGGTCGAATCAGCAAGCATCTGGAAGTTTTCGGCTGTCCATTTTGAGGAAGAAAGAGGACTAAGCGTGCTGATTTGCTGGGGAAAGTCTGGTAGGTTGAGAGTCACTTCGATTGCCTCTTCACTTTTTTCCAAAACCTCAATACAGCAATTAACCAAATTCACATAGACTTGCTCATCATCCGCCCATGCGCTTCCGGCATCCATTTTTCCCGCCCAGTATTCGTATTCGATTTGGATCTTGCCGTTGGTGGTGGGTATAATTTCCCAGCGATCTTTGGAGGATTTTGCGAAGGGTTTTTGATTTTTTTTCTCATCAAAAACCCGAAATCCACGGATATTCTGAGCGTAATTTGCCAATTGATAGCGACCAGCCCTCCAAGCTGGGAGTTGGAGGAAAATGGACTTTTCTTCCAAAACATCAAGTCCCAACCGGATTTGAATGAATTGTGAAGCGGGATTTTTGCAGGAAATCTGGACTTTAATCATGGGTTTCTTACTGAGTCTCAAAACAAATGTAGAAGTCGGATTTGTATTTAAGAAAATGGTACATATCTTTGCAGTCCTTTTTGGGGTCAATGCCAAAGAGAAAAGTCAAGGGAGCAATTAGATAACGATATTCGATCATGAAAAGAACATTCCAGCCTTCTAACAGAAAAAGAAAAAACAAGCACGGCTTCAGAGAAAGAATGGCTACTGCTAATGGTAGAAGAGTTTTGAGAGCCAGAAGAGCAAAAGGAAGACACAAGCTGACTGTATCTTCTGAAAAGACTTTGAAGAAGTAATTCTCTGCGCTGGTTTTCGTATGTTCGCATACGAGTACAGTCCCTGCGATGAATTTTCGACTTCCCAAATCTGAGCGGCTACATGCCGAAAAACTAATCAAGGAACTTTTTAACGAAGGTTCCTCTTTTTTTTTGTACCCTTTCAAAGTGCTCTTTTTAAGGAAAATTGACCTTTCAGGGCAAGCTAACCAAGTGCTTTTTTCCGTTTCGAAAAAGAAAATCAAGCGGGCCAACGGTCGAAACTTCATCAAACGAAGACTCAAAGAAGCCTACCGACTCAATAAGCATATATTGCCTGCTGATGGAATCATCCTGGGGGTTATATTTGTTGGCAAAGCAGATATGTCTTTTGCAGAGATAGAACCCAAAATGAAACAAGCCCTCAACAGACTAAACCAGGAATTACCCCAAAATTCACTTTCCTCATGATCCAAAAATTGAAAAAACCGGTTGTTTTTATTCCGCTGATTCTGGTGCTTTTTTCAGGAGTTTTTGCCTTTCAGGTGAAAAACGACAAGCTTTTTGCGCTGGCTAAGAACATAGACATTTTCGCTACCCTGGTCAGAGAATTGGACTCTTACTATGTGGATGAGATCGATGCGGATCAGCTGGTGACCATAGGGATCAATGCGATGTTGGAGGAATTGGATCCCTATACCGAGTACATTCCCGAGGAAGATTCGGATGATTTTCGGATGTTGACGACGGGAGAATATGCCGGAATCGGAGCATTGATCGGGAATCGGGGAGAAGGAAATATGGTATTGATGCCATATACAGGATTTCCTGCGCAGAGTGCCGGTTTGAAAATCGCTGATTACATTCTGAAAATTGACTCAGTGGACGTGGTCGGAAAACCAACCTCTGAGGTTTCTGAATTGTTGAAAGGCCCTGCAAATACTCCATTGAGCGTAAAAGTCCTTCGTGATACAGACACCTTGGAGTTTTCTTTGATCCGAAAAAAAATCACCATTAAAAATGTTCCTTTCTACGGGAAATTGGATGATAAAACGGGCTATATCAAACTGGCGGATTTTACAACCAATGCCTCAGCTGAGGTAAGAAACGCCTTGGTGAATCTCAAATTCCAGGGAGCTGACCGATTGATTTTGGATTTGAGAGACAATCCAGGCGGACTGTTGAATGAAGCCGTGGAGATTGTAAATCTTTTTATCCCCAAAGGAAAAGAAGTAGTAAAGACCCTTGGCAAACTTCAAAATGTGAATTATACCTACAAGACTACCAAAACACCGGTAGATAAGGATATTCCGATTGTGGTGCTGATCAATGAACGAAGTGCTTCGGCTGCAGAGATCGTTGCCGGTGCTTTGCAGGATTATGACCGGGCTGTTTTGGTTGGGAGAAAATCCTTCGGAAAAGGCTTGGTGCAGACCACCATTCCATTGACTTACAATGCCCAGGTGAAAATCACGACGGCCAAATATTACATTCCGAGCGGACGCTGCATCCAGGCCATTGACTATGCTCAATCCAGAGAAAATGGGGCAATTACTTCTGTTCCGGATTCTTTGAGAAAGGAATTCAAAACCGCCAATGGCAGAGTGGTTTTGGACGGAGCTGGAATCGAACCTGACGATCTCGTGGAGGAAGTGACTTACGCGCCGATTTCCTATACTCTGGTTGCTGGAAATCATGTCTTTGATTTTGCCACGCAATATTTCTATAAGCACAAGTCAATTTCTAACCCGATGACTTTTACCATATCGGATCAGGATTTTGAAGAATTCAAGAAATTCCTGGTCGGAAAAGAATACGACTACACCACTTATACAGAGAAATCTTTGGAGGATTTGGAAAAGTATGCTGAAAAAGAGGTCTATTTTGAAGAAATCAAGTCCCAGCTGGAGGCGATCAAAGCAAAAGTGAATCATAGCAAAGAACAAGACCTCGACAATCATAAAGAAGAGGTCAAAAAAATCCTCAGCGAAGAGATTGTTTCACGATACTATTTTCAGGAAGGAATGATTGAGGCTGGCCTCGACCAGGATCCTGCAGTTGATATGGCCAAAACCTACCTGTCTGATCCCCTTAAAACCTCCAAGGTTTTAACTTCCTCCGCCAAGTAATATGGTAAATATCCTTGCGATAGAGACCTCAACTTCAATTTGCTCAGTAGCAGTCCATCGGGATGGGAATTTGATTTCGCTTTCTGAAGTGAGTGAACCCGGAGCTCATGCAGAGCGCCTTGTTTTACTGATTGAAGAAGTTTTGGAAAAGGCAGGGCTTGGTTTTAAAGAATTGGATGCAATTGCTGTTTCCGAAGGTCCGGGTTCTTATACCGGATTGCGGATTGGAGTGTCCACTGCAAAGGGATTGGCTTTTGGATTGAATAGGCCTTTGATTGGGGTGAATACCTTGCAGGCCTTGGCCAGTGCTGTTCATTTGGAGGAAGGAGATTTGGTCATTCCTGTTTTGGATGCCCGGAGGATGGAAGTGTACCGGGAAGTTTTTGATTGGAAATTGGACTCTGTTTCAACCCTTGATGCGGAAGTACTTTCCGAAAGTTCATTTCAGAACTTTTTGGAAAACCATCGGGTTTATTTTCTCGGAGATGCAGTAGATAAAGTAAAGTCACTGGTGCAAAATGAAAATGCCAGATTTATTTCCGATTTATCATTTTCTTCCCAGCATATGGGGAAAGTTGCCCTTGGTAAGTTTGAAAAAGCACAGTTTGCTGACCTTGCTTACTTTGTGCCCAATTACCTAAAAGAGTTCAAAGCGTTACATTCCAAGAAAAATCCGCTACTCAGCTTATGAGTGATATAGTCAACCGAGTTGCTTCAAGTCCAATCCTTTCGATCAACATGGAGGAGTTTTATCCTCAGGAGGAGAGGGTTTTATTTGATTTGAAGCCCTATCTGTTTCAGGAGTTGATTTTGAGAGAAAAGGATTTTCGTCTGACTTTAAAGGAATTGGATTGGTCACCTTATTCTGGGAAATGGGTTGCAGTGACTTGTACCGCTGACGCGATTGTTCCGACATGGGCTTTTATGTTGGTATGTACTTATCTCGAAAGCCAGGCCAAAGGCTATGTGGTAGGTGGGTTTGAAAATTTAGAACAACACATCGCGGAGATTACTTTGGCAAAAATTGACCTAGAAGATTACAAAGATCGCCCGGTGGTGATCAAAGGGTGTTCTAAATTTCCGATACCACTTTTTGCTTATGGGCGCTTGATTTCTCTGCTTCAAGGTCAGGCAAAGAGCCTGATGTTTGGCGAGCCTTGCAGTACAGTTCCCTTGTATAAAAAATCAAAGTCCTGATACTGAAAGGATAAAATCCGAATTCAAAAAAGTTTGAGATTTTTGTTTGGGAAAGGCTTGCGTAATCAAAATGACTCTTCTATGTTTGCACTCCCATTCGAGAAGACGTCTCCGGGGAAGTTGAAATAGAGTAGTCAAAGCGAAGAAAAAAATCAGAAAATTTTTCTTCGAGGTTTTGGAAAGAAGAAACAAAATCCGATCTTTGCACTCGCATTTGGGACAACGGTCTCACAAACTCTTGGAAAGTCAAGAGATAAGTTCTTTGAAGTGTTGTAAGAGAGAAAAAGAGCCTGAGAACAAGGGCAGGGAGTTGTCAAGAGGCCTTAGGGCATTTGACAATCGACAATAATGATAATTTACAATGGAGAGTTTGATCCTGGCTCAGGATGAACGCTAGCGGCAGGCCTAATACATGCAAGTCGAGC
>NZ_MUNY01000072.1 GCF_002002735.1 Algoriphagus sp. A40
TTGAACAAAGAAGGGAAGACGATACAAGTCCGTCTCCCCTTCACAGTCTGGCTGATGCCGACTTAAGTATCGAAATTTAAGAAAATCCTTATTTCTTCTTGACTTTAAACACAGAATCTCAATGGTTTAAACCTAAAAGTGTTCAAAGCAGCAAGATTTGATCAACACTAACTTTTTTACCCAAAGACGAACTATCAAACTTAATCTCTCAGCTTTTTAAAGAAATCGAGGACTAGTTTTTCAGCTTCTTCGGCCAGCATTCCGGAAAAAACCTGGGTCTTGGGATGAAGCATAGCAGGATTGGTTTTCCGAAAGCCCCTTTTGTTATCGGAAGCTGCGAAATGAACTTCTCCTATTTGGGCCCAAAACAGGGCGCCGGCACACATGGCACAGGGTTCCAAAGTCACATAAAGACGGCAATCATTGAGGTATTTTGCTCCAAGATTATTTGCTGCCGATGTAATTGCCAGCATTTCGGCATGGGCCGTCACATCATGGAGCCTCTCGGTTTGGTTATAGGCACGGGCGATGATCCGGTTTTTGGATACAATGACTGCACCCACGGGTATTTCTCCTTCTTCAAAGGCGAACTTGGCTTGTTTCAAAGCCTCATTCATGAAATACTCGTGGGTGTATAAATCCAATTTTTAAATTTTATCTGAAAAGATCAAAAATTTCCTTTCTCACGCCCTCATTGATGACAATGGCCAATATCAGGGAAACAATTAAACCCGCCAAAGCTTTGAACATATCCTTTCTTGCCAATCGGAAAGCTCTGACGAGCCAGGCATTTCGTTTCTTGGCTTTTCCATGCTTCCCTAGAGCAATAGCCAGCTCCCTTCCCGCAAGCAAACCGATAAATACCCAGGTTGTGCTCATAGGAACATTGTTGTACAGCTTGAAATAAAACAGAATCGCAGCATACACTAAATCCACAAGGGTTGCTGCTCTTACATCAGCTACATTGGTTTTCTCATTGATGATATCCTGGATTTTGTCTCCTTTGAGATAAAAAATCAGTCCCAATCCCAAAAACACAAAGCCAGTATAAGCTACAAATTCATAAACGTCCAGTTGCCTTGGAAGAAATACTGCGATGTTGGCTGCGTCTTGCATGATCCACACTGCCCAAAGAGTACCGGAAGTAATCCATTGCAAAACCATCCAATAGGGTCTTGCCTCACCTTTCAGGTAATTTTTAACGAATCGCTCAAGCGCAAACCATACGATTACTGCCAAACCGAAGGCAAGTATATATCCGATAAAACTTTTGGTCATTACGGACACTATGGTACCCGCTTTATAGGTAAAAACATTCAATAACAAGAAAGTGGTGGATACAGGCCATCTCATTCGTGTCATGATCAATAGCACGATTGGTGCCGCTAGCTGGAGAAAGACAAATTCCTCTGGTGCCTTCTCCAAGCCAGGGGTGGTCAGCAGTTGAAAAGTAACATCACCGTTGAACACAAACCAGCTATAAGTAATGGTGCCCACCCAAATCAAACCTATGAAAAGCCACAACCAATACCATTTTCTGGCTTGATTGGAAATGATAAAAGTTCCGATAGTCTGGATACTGTCGTTCGCGATGGCAGAATAGGCTGCAAGAGCAAATCCAAACCACATGGCCGCATAAGTATATGGCGTAATTAAACCTGCAATGGAAATAAGGATACAGGTAATAATCAGGAAAGGGCGTTCGCTTTTGGTAAAATCAAAAATGGAATAGGTTTTCTTCGAAAGCTTTTCCTGATTGATATTTTGGTCAATTGCTTGTTTCTTGGCCATGTCGAGGCTTATGGGAGATCGGGCGCAAAATTAATTAAGTTATTCGCAACCTATGTTAACAAATTGTTAACTAAGGACAAAACCTTTTGTCAAGAGACTTTTGAGGCTTGCAATTCGTGAAAAAATTTGAACTTTGACCCAAATTTCTCATTAAAATTCTGATTTTCACTTTTAGTGGAAATCCCAAGTGGAACTGACCTATCTGAATGGAGGAGCTTGTATCGGAAAAGACTACTTTAAGTAAGGTCAGAAGCTACCTGATCGTTTTGATTTCGCTTCTGCTGTTCATTTTTGCGATTGATCTGTTGACAGTAGCAATGGGTCGGCTCAACAGCGATGTGGCGAGAGACATCATCGAAGCCACCCGAAATCCCTTCATCAGCCTATTTGTTGGACTTTTGGTGACTGCTTTGATTCACAGCAGCTCCACAGTGACTTCAAGCATTGTCGCCATTGTTGCTTCAAGCAATATGACACTTCAGCAGGCTGTCCCCATGATTTTGGGTGCAAACATCGGAACTACCCTTACCTCCACCATGGTTTCTTTCACTTTTATCAACAAAAGAAAAGAATTCAAACGGGCACTTTCATCGGGGATTTCACATGGAATGTTTAACATTCTAAATGTATTCATCCTCCTTCCTCTGGAATTGTACTTTAATTTCCTTTCCAATTCTGCAGAAAAATTAGCCAAACTTTTTGCAACCGACAACGACCGTTTGGGGCCATTTGAATACAACCGGATATTCACCAGAAATGTAACAGAGTGGATTGTGGAAAATATCAATATCCCTTTCCTGTCCACCATTCTTGCGATTTTCTTGGTGTTTTTCTCTATCAAAGTTCTGACAACTTCAGTATATAAGACCTTTGTTTTAGACGCTTTTCAGGATATCAGCAAGGTTATATTTAAAAATACCGGCCTTGCTTTTCTTTATGGAATGTTCTTCACAGCGGCTGTCCAATCCAGCACGGTGACGACTTGCCTGGTGGTGCCATTGGTTGCCAATAGGAAAGTCAGTGTGGTAAAATCCTTTCCCTTTATCGTCGGAGCCAATATTGGCACCACTATCACTGCAGTGATTGCTGCGCTGTACAAAACCGAGGCTGCGATTGCAGTAGCTCTTGTCCATGTTCTGTTTAATTCGATCGGGGCATTGATCTTTTTGCCATTTCCTGAAATAAGACAGATTCCGGTGAAATTGGCCGAATGGATGGGTGATACATCCGTACGGTACAGAGTTTTTGGATTTGCCTATATTCTGCTGACTTTTTTCATCATTCCGTTTCTGCTGATTTATTTAAGCCAGGACTAGGTTTAACCCGAAATATGCATTAGCAATTCTATTGCGGGCTGATCCGCCGCGGCGGACAAAATCAGCCACTAAGTTGCTGTTTTCGACTTCACCATCCCGTACGTACGGGATGCCTCAGTCTCCAAACAGCCTGATTTTCTTGCAATTTCAGCCCTTCCCGACATTCATCGGGACAGGCTATAACGAAACCTAATGCATAGTCCGGGTTTAAGAAACCTTTCTTTGCGCATCCATGATAGCTTTGGCAGAACTGGTACCGATCCGGTCAGCGCCTGCACGGATCAGTTCAAGTGCAAAATCCAGGGTTTTGATTCCGCCACTTGCCTTCAGACCAATAGCTGAGGGGAGAGATTCCCTCATCAGTCTGATATTTTCTACGTTGGCGCCCGAAGGCGCATATCCGGTGGAGGTTTTCACAAAATCAGCTCCTGCATCCTGACAGATTATGCAAGCCTCTTTGATCTGATCAGGACTGAGATAGGCCGTTTCGATAATCACTTTGAGAATCCGATCGGCTTCATGACAGATTTTGGCGATCTGGGCGATTTCGATTTTTGGCCAATTCATCCCGGAATGGAAAGCCGTTTGGGACCAAACCAAATCCAACTCATCGGCGCCTTCCTTGATGGCCTCTTTGGTCGCAGCCACTTTGGTCGCAGTATCTTCAAAACCAAAAGGAAATCCAATAACTGTCACCACCTGAATGTCCTGGTCTTTAAGATCCCGCTTTGTCTTTTTCACCCAAAAAGGAGGAACACAAACTCCGACAAACTGCTCCTCGATTGCATCAGCAATAAGCAAATCCACCTCTTTCGCGGTCATCGTAGGACGAAGGAGGGTTGATTCCAAAAACCGGTTTAGATTTTTCATGGCTCAATTTCCATCTTCAGCATAGACAAAATCCATCAGATACATAAACTCCAGGGTCAGATCTCCATCTCTTGCAATAGTTGCTTTCTCCAGAATAGATGCGTTCTCCTCCAGCAAAGCCGGAATGACCCATTGCTCGAGCTGCCTGCCAAACTCTACCGAGGACTCCCTCGGTAGCTCACAAGGTAAATTGTCAATTGCCATCACCGAAATACTGGTTTGGCTTCCGAAAGCCGGAATTTCAGCGCCGTTTTCACGATCCACATCATATACAGGATCCAAAATGGTAGAGGTACGAAGCGTAGTCGGGATCGATCCCCCCATATCACAAGTGACATCAGCAATGACGGAAAGGGCAAAATCAGGCGAATTGATATCCTCTACCCTAAATAATCGGGGCGCATCGGGATTCCAATAAGCTCCCGCAATCAACATTTCTCCAGCCTCGGCGAATTTGAGAAAATGACTTTCATACTTTTCCGGATGGGAATAAAACTCCTCCCGATCGTATCCCCCGTCCACTTTGCGCCGGTTGTAATCCGAAGAACTTAAAACGGTGTATACCGGCTCCTCAAAATAGAGGTGAAGAAATTCATGGGTTTCCACTTCAGGGATGCTTAAAACCTCCAGGATTTCTTTGATACCTTTGCCTACCCGGCCTGCGCCAGTGACTACAATTTTGATGGGTGGAAGCTGAACTTTTTTCAATTCCAGTTTCAGTTCGGCGAGGTCACGACATTCCGAAGCGCGCTTGATATCATACAGGGCGGTTTTTTTTCCATAAGTCCAGAAAGCATTGTAAGCTCCAACAATTCCTGCCCAGCGACCGAATGCAACAACCCGCTCACCTTCCTCATCTTTCAAAACTTCGTAATCAATCAGCCGGATGTTTTTGTCTAGAATGGCCCGGAGGAGCTTTTTGTTATAAAATTGTTTTTTGATGGTGTGGGAAAAAAAGAAATAAGTCTTACCCGCAATAAGGCGGTCCACAGGAACTTCCTTGACACCAAACAAAATATCCGCCTGTGAAATATCCTGCGTCACCTCGATACCTGAGTTTTGGTATTCCTCATCCGAAAAACAGCGGTCGGGGCTGGATTCGACCAGAAAGGACAAGGCGGAACCATAGGAATCGCGGAGTGTTTTCAATTGGTCGGGCGAAAATGGCGCTCGTTTGTCTGGTGGGTTTTTTCCCTCGCGGATTATTCCGATTTTCATAAAAATCTACTTATACCGGGTTTAGTTCTGGCAAATGACAAATCTCCTATTGGCTCTGAGTTGGGCGCTATTCTACATTTTGCACACTGCAGTAGCTGCTTCCAAGTTAAAAAGAATTTTGAAGGCAAAACCGCCCGCGACATCCAAATGGTATAGCTTATTTTATTCGGTTTTGTCGGCAGTACTTTTTATGGGGATTATCCTTCAGGCACTTTTTCTTCCTGTTCAGACCATCTGTATCCCGGGTCAGTTTGGCCAATATGCCGGATATATGGTTACGACTGCTGGTGTAATAGTCTTTGTGAAAGCAATCAAAGAAATCCCCTTGCTGTCATTTTTTGGGTTGAGGAAGAAAAAGCCTGAAGAATTGGAATTGGTCAGTTCGGGAATCTACTCCCAGATCAGGCATCCCTTTTTTTTTGGGCTGTTGGCTATCTTTCTGGGATATTTTCTGGTATCCGGAACCCTTGGCGCTTTGATTCATCTGACCTGTCTGGTCCTGTATCTGCCGGTTGGGATCTATTTTGAGGAAAAAAATCTTGTGGCTGTTTTTGGAGAAGACTACCGGGAATACCAACAAAATGTGCCTCCCTTTTTCCCAAAAATCCATAAAAAAAGGGGCTGAGCCCCTTTTTTATTTTAATCTATTCCGAGGAAATCAACCTCGAAGAGTAAGATCGAATTTGCCGGTATTCGGCTGTTGTTGACCTGATCCCGATAGGCATAAGGAGATGGAATTATCATCACCGCTTTGGTGCCTGGACGAAGTCTTCTAAATCCCAATTCCCACCCATAAATCACACTATTGGTTCCCATTACAAAACTAAAGGGGAGATAATCCCGACCCTCGACAAAAAGGTCATTTTCACGGGCTACACTTTCAATTGAAGTATCGAATACAGATCCACCTTCCATCAGGGAACCTGTGTAATTGGTATAAACCACTGTATTGGTCGTTGGTCTAGAACCTGCCCCTTCCTCCTGAACAATAATCACCACGCCACTTGGATCATGGATCCGATAAATGCTGTCGATCTGTGCGGTATCCAGAAAAGCAGCGATTTTGACGCTGTCAATAGCAAGGTTAGCCTCTATATCATATGCCGGACCGGTATTGTATGGATTGGTGGGCTCGCAGGCCATCATAGAAAAGCCTCCCAGCAAAACCAGAATCGGTAGGAACCTTTTTATCATGGATTGGTATGTTTAGGACCTTTTTTCACCTGAATCAATTCAAGTTCGAAAATAAGCGGAGAATTGGCAGGAATCCCTTCTCTTGGGTTGCTACCATAACCCATCCCAGAAGGAAAGATGACAGTGGCTTTCTCCCCTGGTTTCATTTTGGAGATTCCAAATTCAAAGCCGGTTAGGAAAGCTCCAAGACCATTTGGAAAGGTCAAAGGTTTATATTCTCTTCCAGATTGAAACACTCCATTATCCTTTGCAACCTGCTCGATCGTAGAATCAAATATCACATCGGAAAGAAGCCTTCCTGTATAATTCACTGTCACTGTATCCCCTATCAACATTCCTGAATTGACCTCGGGTGAAACTGAAGTCTCCCAGAACATATAAAATGCATCGCTTACCAATCCGTATTCTTTAACAGCACCATCAAAAGGGTTTTCTGCAAGGTAATTTTCAATGGCTTCCTTATCCTTCTGGAAAATCACTTCCTGACTCTGGTCAGGATCAATACAGGAGGAAACAGAAATGGCTCCCAAAAGCAAAGCTGCAAATGCGATCAGTCGGTAATGCATAGGTTCTGGTTTAGTTTTAATCTATTCTGAGAAATGTTATTTCTGCACGTCGGTCACTTCTACGTCAAAGACGAGAATTGAGTTGGCCGGAATCAGAGCACCAGCTCCGCTTTCTCCATAGGCCAATGGGGAAGGAATGATAAATTTGGCTTTTGATCCTTTTTTCAACAGCATCAAGCCTTCATCCCATCCCGGAATTACCTGACCCATTCCCACATTAACAGGAAGTGGCTCATAAGGTCTGCCTTCGGTGAAGATATTGTTTGCTTTAGCAATCTCAGCCAAAGAGGTATCAAACAAGGTTCCGTCGATCAGGTACCCGGCATAGTTAACATGCATGGTAGTACCTGGAGTGGTAGCTTCGCCGGTTCCTTCCTGCTCGATGATATAATAGAGACCGTTTTCAGTTTTCTGGGCATTCAAGCCTTTTTCTTTCACGTAAGCTTCGATGGTAGCAGCTTCTTCCACAAGCAAGGTTTTGGCTCTTTCGGCGCTTTTTGCCTGCTCAGCCATCATAGCTTCTTGATAGAATACCTGCATTGCAGAGTCAGTTTTCACATCAAATGCACCCAGTTTCACTTTCACGACATCGTCTTCCTTCAGGAAAGGAGGCTGGTTGTTGTTGAAAATCACTTTGGCAGTGGACTGGAAATTGATGGAGTCACCTTTTCTCAGGGTAAGGAAGATCTCATCCATACCGTTTTGAGGAGTAATGGTATCATTGGCCATCAGGTAGCCTGGAAATGGCTGATCGATGGTAGTGTAGATGACCGAATCGGTTGCAGTTGTGATTTCCAGGTTGTAAAGGACAAAATGCCCATTGGGAGCTTTTTCCGATCCTTCTTCGATATATGTATATTCGATTGCGTCTTTTTCAGTTGTTTTGGTTTTCTGACAAGAAGACATAGTGCTCGCTCCAAACATCAGAACGAGGATTGCCAAAAGGCTTTTGCTGTTTTTCATAAAGGTTAAGTGAATTTTCTGAGTAATTTTTCTGCGTATGCCTTAGCTGGCTGTGACTGGTTCGGAATGAAACAGTTCATCCTGACATTTTTCTACAAGTGATTCAAATCGATCAACGGTTTCTTTCAGGCTTAGTGCAGATTTTCCTCCGGCAGCATTTTTATGTCCTCCTCCGTTGAAGTAAGACGCGGCAAATTTGTTGACCGCTACATCGCTGCTGGACCGGAATGAAATTTTTATTCCGTCTTCCCGCTCTGAGAACAAAGCGGCAAGCTTGATGCCATCCAAAGATAAAGCATAATTGACCAATCCTTCGGTGTCTCCGGTCTGGCTTTGATATTTTTTAAGATCTTTTTTGCTGATCACAAAGTAGGCCGTCTGAAGGTCTTCGCGCACGACCAGTCTGCGGGTAATCGCAAAACCGATGAATTTAAGGCGGTTTACAGAGTTGGAATCGTAGATCCAGTTGGAGATCTGGGTAGGGTCTGCCCCTTTGTCGATCAGTTCGGCGACCACGAGGTGGACGTTTTTGGTGGTATTCGGATGGCGGAACCCACCTGTGTCCGTCATGATTCCGGCATAGAGACACTCGGCGATATCTTTGTCGATGGCGTCTTTGTCACCCAAGTCTTCCACAATCAGTTGGTAGACCAGCTCGCAGGTAGCGGCAGCTTTGGTGCTCCAATACTTAAAGTGTGCAAATTCCTCCGGATCTTGGTGGTGGTCAATGTTGACCACAAAAGCTTTGGACTTCCGGATCATCTCCCCCAGTTCATTGACTCTATCCAGGACTGAAAAGTCGAGGCAGAAAATTATATCTGCCTGCTCCAGACGAAGTGAAGCCAATGGAATGTCTTCTGGCTTGCTGAAATCCAGGACGGATTCGTTGCCTTTCATCCAGGAGAGAAAGGAAGGATAATCCGATGGAGTCACCACAGTGACCTCATGTCCTTTTTTGAGGAGATAGTTCGCCAGACCCAGGGAAGAACCCAATGCATCTGCATCAGGTTTCACATGGGTGGTGATGAATATTTTCTTGGGAGAGGAAAGTTCTTTTTTAAACGAGGCTAACGCTTCCATTAATATCAATTCAGCGGCACTTTTGGCTCATGTAGCGTGCAAAGGTCTGCAATTTTTCCAGAAACACCAAAGAACTCATTCTTCTGATCCTAAGCTTCATAGACTAGAATTCACTGCGCCAAGCTGGATTGTTATGGGAAAACCCCTATTTTTGCGGCCAAATTAAACCAAGACAAAACAAGATCCCATGGCAAGTAACAGAACATTCACGATGATCAAGCCGGACGCTTTTGAAGCCGGAAACTCAGGCGCTATCCTGAAAATGATCGAAGAGGCGGGCTTCAAAATAGTGGCCATGAAAGCTACCCAACTGACTCCGGCATTAGCTGGAAAATTCTATGAGGTACACAAGGAGAGACCATTCTATGCTGATCTGTGCAAATACATGTCCTCAGGACCAATCATCGCAGCTATCCTTGAAAAGGACAATGCAGTGGAAGATTTCCGTGCTTTGATCGGTGCGACCAATCCTGCCAATGCAGCTGAAGGTACTATCCGTAAGATCTTCGCCAAGTCTATCGAAGCCAATGCGGTCCATGGATCTGATTCCGACGAAAACGCAGCCATCGAAGGGAGCTTTTACTTTTCTCAAGCGGAGAGAGTTATTTAATCCTTCAACAGTCGATGGACGACAGTCCACAGCAATCAGCTATTGGACGGATAAATCAAAAAAAGCGCCTCAAATGGGGCGCTTTTTTTGATTTATTGGATTGCATTTTTTGCTTTTTGTCAAATCTGGGAATGTAGACATCTCACATAATTCAAAGTAAAATAAGATTTCTTTTATTTTACTTTGGCCGCTTAAAGTAAAATATAGACATCCGAATATTCCAACACTTTTTATAGCAATCGGATTATTGCAATCGGACTTTACCAGCTCCCCCCAGCTCCGCCGCCGCCAAAGGATCCACCGCCGAAGCCGCCAAACCCTCCTCCGCCACCGAAGCCGCCGCCAAAGGATCCTTTACCTGAGGAGAAATCACCGAATTTGCCGCCACCGCCTTTGAGCATATTGGCCAGCATGATGGTCGTCCAGAGGTCAATTCCCCCACCTTTTCCGCCCATGTGGTTGTCGTTGTCTTTTCGGTTTTTGATCAATGGAATGATTACAAACAGGACGATAAAGAGCAGAATGAAGAAAATTGCTCCTCCATGATCGCCATCTGACTCCACATCTTCGGCTTTGTATTCTCCGGAAGCCAGCTTGAAAATCATGTCTGTGGCCTGATCCAATCCCTGGTAATAGGCCTCCATTTTGAAATTAGGAAGGATCAGATTAGTGACGATCCGCTTGGCAAGCGCATCGGGCACGGCACCTTCCATACCATAACCTGTCGCTATAAACACATTTCGATCTTCCATCGCAGCAAGGATCAAAATGCCGTTGTTATTGTCGGCACCGCCGATTCCCCAGGCTTGAGCAAGGCGCTGGGAATAGTCCGCAATCTCGTATTCCCCTGTGGAACGCATCAGCACGATGGCAATCTGGGTAGAGGTACTGTCATTGTAGGCCACCAGTTTTTGTTCCAAACTAGCCACTTCATCAGCGGAAAGTGTTCCGGTGAAATCAGTGACCAAGCGTGGAGGATTTGGAACGGGAGGAAAATCCTGTGCATTGATTTGTCCGAATAGGAGGACAAAAAATACCAGGAGAATTGGCTGCTTAGCCGAAAGATACTTCATCCGAAAGTTCGTTTTTGTCGTCGGTTTTATCATAAGGGAAATGAGCTCCCAGCTGATCACCGGCTAAGTGAATGCCTTCGATGAGGCCTTGAGTGAATTTTCCCTGACGGAAATGGGAGGCCATTACTTCCTTGGTGCTTTCCCAAAAGTCTTTGGGAACTACTGCGTTGATTCCGGCATCTCCCAGGATTGCAAATTTGTGATCCAAAACTGCCAGATAGAATAAAACTCCATTCCGGTCCTTGGTCTGATACATTTTGAGGGTTTCAAAAACCTCCGCAGCCCTGTCTAGGACATTGGCTTTGCAGTGATTTTCGATATGAACCTGGATTTCTCCGGAGGTACGAATTTCAGAAGACTGGATTGCAGCCTTGATTTGGTCCTTTTCCTCCGGAGAAAATAATTTCTCGGCCATGATTAGAATTGTACGGTTGGGGCATTTTCAGCTCCTTCGGAAGCCTGGAAAGTACCTTTGGTCTCGAAGCCATACCATCCTGCAAACAGGTTGTTTGGGAAAGTACGGATGTTGGCATTGAAGGCAACCACGGATTCGTTGAAGTTTCGTCTGGCTACTGCAATTCTGTTTTCAGTACCTTCAAGTTGGGCCTGCAATTCCAGGAAGTTTTGATTTGCCTTCAGGTCAGGATATTTCTCCACAGTCACCAACAAGCGGCTCAATGCTCCTGAAAGCTGGTCCTGGGCCTGCTGGAATTCCGCAAGTTTTTCGGGAGTAAGATTGGTGGGATCGATCGTCATAGAAGTCGCTTTGGCACGTGCTTCCACCACACTGGTAAGTGTCTCCTGCTCAAATTCCGCGTAACCTTTAACGGTGTTCACCAGATTTGGAATTAGATCTGCACGACGCTGATATTGGGTTTCCACTTCAGCCCATTGTCCATTCACTTGTTCTTCCGTTTGGACAAACTGGTTGTAGCTACCGACTGCTTTGGTGTAGAGATAAATACCCAAGACAGCGATAATGGCAACAGGGATGAGAAATTTTTTCATAGTTTGTGAGTTGTGTTAAAAACGAGATGTTACACGGATTTCCTGTCCATGTGTTGTAATCCTGGATCAAAGTTATCCAAATTATCTTTTGCAGAGTGTTATTTAAATCTGCTTTTTCAGATAGATACTCACTTTGTAGTCACTGAAATTGTTCAAGTCATTGTTGATATACCGCCTCATCTCGAATTCAATTTCCCTGCCTTCCTCAGAGCGCAACAGTTTGAAAATCTCCGACAATTCCCAGAGAAATGTAGGAACCCGATTGATGGAAAGGATTTCATCAAAGGCCAAAATACCGGTTTTGTAAGCAGGTGAACCCAAGCGAACATCACTCACATAAAACCGGTTCTCGTCATTTGGAACTTTTTTCAAAGTCAATCCGCTCATGTCAAATTCAAAGGGTGCATAAAAGTTGTCGCCCTTGCGGATCAAGGCCCGTTTTCTGGGATAATCCAATACCAGCCGTGTCCTTCCCAGGACTTCTGATCCCAGGCTACCCTGCCTGCCAGTGGCCACGATTATGTCGCTAAACGTATTTTTATCAGGATAGGAAGTAAGTACCTCCTTCATGATCAAGCCTTCTATATTAAGCGAATTGACACGACCGATATAGCCATATAGGACTCCTCCCAGCGATTGGCCGAGTTGCGATTCGATAAAAAGCATAGGCATTTTGATGTCATCGGAGGTTTCCTGATTTAAAAGAAGGCCATGATTGGCTCCGGTATCGATCAGTAATTTGGCTTCGAGTTTAGGCCCGTTCTTTTGATTGATCTTTGCATTGACATAGGCTTTGCTATCCTCGATTAGTAAATCGAATTTCTTATAAAAAGGCGGTTTCCATTTGAGGGCTTTTTCTTTGTAAAACTCGACAAAGCCTTCATCATAGTTGATTTTTACCGGGTTAAACTTAAAAAACTCGTAGCCTAGAATCCCATAAACCGGCACTCCGATCACAGACTCCAGTTCGAAAAAATCCTCTTCCAGCACCAAAAGGCTTTGGAGTCTTCCCTCGATTTCACCCAAATCCAGGGTATTGACAGGGGAAACCTGGGCCATAATAACTGTGGAACCATCAGCTCCGGCAATACTCAGCCTTCGGGTATAGGTCAATCCCAAAGCATCACCTAGCGTTTTACTAAAAAGGATGTTGGACCGGACTCCTGTGTCTACCAAAAAATTGATCGCCTCTTGGCCATTGATGGAAACTGGCAGGATAATCAAGCTGTTTGAAGAATAAAAAGGAATTCGGACTTTCCTGACATCCTCCTTCATAAAGAACCCGGGTACTTGTGCCCAACCGGAGTCAGCAAACAGAAAACTTAAAAACAAAAGGAGCAGAACCTTTCTACAAGTCATTTGGGTAGGGAGATCTCTGTTAAAAGTTAATCAGATTTATTTTATCCATATACTTCCTCTAACTCAAAATCTACAATACTTGGCCGGGATTCACGTCAAAATTCATCAAGGGTAATTTAGATTAATCCCAAATTAACCAAGTTAACCGAGAACGGTTTGTCAAAAAATCGGGAATACGTCATCTTTAATTTTTAATCATGTAAACCACATGGCAGATCCGGCCCTGATAGAGAAAGCAAAAAAAATCTTTGAAAATTTCCTTATTAAACAAGGAAATAGGAAGACCCCAGAGCGGTTTTCAGTCATCGATGAACTGTACATTTTACCTGAAGATGAACACATCGATGTGGAAGGCCTTTTCCTAAAAATGCGAAACAAGGGTTATTCCATCAGTCGGGCTACCATCTACAACACCCTCGATCTGCTGGTAGAAAGCGGCTTGGCTGTGAAGCATCAGTTCAAAGATAAAGTTGCACTATACGAGCAGGCACTAACTTACAAGCACCATGATCACCATGTTTGCAACCAGTGCCGCAAAATCAGGGAATTCTCGGATCCCAAAATCAATGATATCAAAGAAAAGATGGGAAGAGAATTCCAGTCGGCCATCACCAGTCACTCCTTGGTTCTTTACGGAGATTGCAAAATCGAAAACTGTGAAAACCTCATTGTGTTGCAGACCTTTTGAAAATTTTTCGATAGACGGGCTTCCGGTAAGCAAACTGTACCCAAAGCACCGGATAAAGCAGGTAGTTCATCAATCCAAAAGGCGCTTCAAATTCAATCTCATCACGGATTACTGAGCCAATTCCTGTAGAAATCACCCGATGGGTATGTTTCCATTTTTTGAGAAAAAAGGGTAATTCCACACCCCAATCGACAAAGTAAAATTCCAAATCCGTTGTCCGGTCTTCAGTAATTTCACTGGTCCATTTTTGTCTGAAAAAGAGGAAATCCAGCTCCAGAGTGACGAAATCACCTTTTCTGGATCCATCAAATCGAAGCACCCTGACCGGAGGAAAAGGCGGGCTGAGTTTCTTGAAGAGTGATTGGTCGAAACCTGATTTCACTTCCAGGTAGCTTTGCTCCACAGAGGTTTGAAGGGCAATTTTCATTAAAAGCTGAGTACGAAAAGAAAGAACAAAACCAGCCAAATTACCTCCATAAATTGCCAGTAAACGGTGAAAAGTCGGATCCGCATTTTTTCGAAAGGATTTGTGATTAGGATCAGTTTCCGGATGCCGTCTTCCTGAGTTTTGCGCAGCTGAAAAAGCAAAATCAAAGCAAAAACCATAGCACCAAGGAGGTGAAAAATATGAATTCCCGAAAGCAGATACAGAAAACTCCCACTCGGAAGTCCCGTAAAATTGATGCCCATATCTGTCAGTTCTTTCCATCCTGCTACTTGAAGTATGGTAAATATCACCCCCAACAAAAAGGTATTTCGAAGTGAACTTTCGAGTTTGGAAATATTTTCTTCCTGAAAATGGAGGCGCATTTTGACAACGGTATATCCCGAAAGAATCAGCATGAAAGTAGAAATCAAAAATGCCACCGGAATGCGATGGTTGGACCCAGCCAACTGATTGCTGCCTGAAAAAAGAAATGCTATCACCAAAAACAAAAAAATCAAACCGCTGCCAAGCATTCCCAAATATAGTAATGTCTCGTAGGGATGTAGGCTTTCGATGCGCTGAAGCCAGGATTGGGGTTCCTTGGTTCTATTCATTCTCTAAAAACATTTTGGATGAGGCTTGGTTCAGAAAAAAACCAATTCCTCAAACTACACCCCGAAAAAGGCCAAAAAAACATAAATTTGGCCCTCTCTTTTCCTCTTAACAATTCTATCTTGGATCGTCAGTCCTTCCTTAACATTTACCAGTCCGACCCGATTTTTCAGACGCTTGCTCATCAGCTGGCCTCCGGAGAAAAATTCCGACTCCAGCTTCGGGGACTATCCGGAAGTCTCGACATGGTTCTTTTTGCTTCCTATTTTGAGAAAAATGGCGGATTCCATCTGATCATCGCCCAAGACAAAGAAGAAGCTTCCTATCTAAATTCGGATTTGCAAAACCTACTGAACACCGAGGAACACATGGTCTTCCCCGGCAGCTTCAAAAGGCCCTACCAATACGATGAAGTGGACAATGCCAATGTCCTCATGCGGGCAGAAATCCTCAATCAAATCCTGGAAACCAAGGGAAAGTCCCGAATCGTCATCACTTATCCCGAGGCGCTGTATGAGAAAGTGATCAACAAAAGGTCATTGGTGGAGAATACTTTTTCGGCGCGTGTCGGTGAGTCAGTCGATATGGAATTTGTGACGGAGATCCTCACAAGCTATGATTTTGAGCGGACGGATTTTGTCTACGAGCCGGGGCAGTTTGCTATCCGGGGTGGGATTTTGGATGTGTTTTCTTTCAGCAACGAGCACCCTTACCGCCTGGAGCTTTTTGGAAAGGAAATCGAAAGTATCCGGACTTTTGATCCGGAAACCCAACTTTCGATCGAAAAAGTGGATTTGATTTCCCTGATTCCCAATGTGCAGACCAAGCTCCTTCAGGAAGTCAGACAGTCTTTTTTGGGCTTTTTACCTGAAAAATCCATCATCTGGCTGAAAGATTACCAGCTGACTTCCGACGTGATGGACGAGTCTTTTCACAAGGCGGAGCAGGCTTTTTCGCAGATCGTTTCTCAAAGTCATACCGAAAACCTGTTGCTGAAACCAAGCGATCTTTTTGATCGGGGAAATGACTTTTCTGAGGCTATCAAGGCCTTTTCTACCGTTGAATTTGGAAGGCAATTTTACCTCAAAACTGATAAAAAGGTTTCTTGGGAAAGCCAACCTCAGGCTTCATTCAACAAGAATTTTGAACTGATCGTAGCCAACCTTTCAGACAATGAAAAGCAGGGATTTACCAATGTGATCACGGCCGAAAACGAAAAGCAAATCGATCGGTTGTTGGGTATTTTCCATGAATTGGATCCCACACTTCAGGTCCAAAGTATGCTTTTGGGATTGAGAGAGGGGTTTGTGGACAAGCAGGGGAAAATGGTCTGCTATACCGATCACCAGCTTTTTGAGCGGTTTCACAGATATAAAACCCGGACAAAAGCCAGCAAATCCAAGGCGCTGACTATCAAAGAACTTAAATCCCTGCACCCCGGGGATTACATCGTCCATGTGGACTATGGAGTCGGGCGATTTGCAGGACTTGAAAAAGTAGACGTGGGCGGAAAAATGCAGGAAGCAGTTCGGCTGATTTTCAGAGACGATGACCTGCTGTATGTCAACATCCATTCGCTGCACAAAATCTCCAAATATTCCGGGCAGGAAGGACAAATGCCCTCTATGTCCAAATTGGGTTCACCGGAATGGGAAAACAAAAAGTCACGGGTCAAAAAGCAGGTCAAAGACATTGCCAAAGACCTGATCAACCTCTATGCAAAGCGGAGATCTGCCCATGGTTTTACTTTTTCCAGGGATTCAGTCCTTCAGGTCGAGTTGGAATCTTCCTTTATCTACGAAGATACTCCAGACCAGGCTTTGGCCACGGCTGACGTAAAATCAGATATGGAAAAATCCTATCCAATGGACCGACTGGTCTGTGGGGATGTTGGATTTGGGAAAACCGAAGTGGCAATCAGGGCTGCCTTTAAAGCGGTCAATGACCGAAAACAAGTCGCTATCCTGGTTCCGACCACGATTTTGGCGATGCAGCATTTCCAGACTTTCAGTGAGCGATTGGAAAATTTTCCTGTCAAAGTCGAATACATCAACCGCTTTCGCTCAGCGAAGGAAATCAAGGAAATCATTGCCCAAGTCAAAACCGGTGAAATCGACATTTTGGTCGGCACACATAAGATTGTCAACAAAGACATTGAATTCCGCGATCTCGGCCTGTTAGTCATCGATGAGGAGCAGAAGTTTGGAGTAAAAGTCAAAGACCAGCTAAAAAATCTGCGGGTCAATGTGGATGTTTTGACCCTGACGGCAACTCCTATCCCGAGAACCTTGCATTTTTCACTGATGGGAGCCAGAGATCTTTCAGTGATCGCCACTCCTCCACCAAACCGACAGCCTGTTACAACTGAGGTCCAGACTTTTCGGGAAGAAGTCATCCGGGATGCCGTTGCCTACGAATTGAGACGGGGCGGACAGGTGTTTTTTGTACACAACCGAGTCGGAGAGATTGACTCCATCGCCAATCTGATCATGAAGCTCGTGCCGGATGCCCGAGTCATCGGCGCGCATGGCCAAATGGACGGCAAAAAACTGGAAAAAATCATGGTCGATTTCATTAATCATGAATACGATGTCCTGGTCTCCACCAACATCATCGAGTCAGGCTTGGATATCCCCAATGCCAATACCATCCTCATCAACCGCGCCCACATGTTTGGATTGAGCGATCTACATCAGATGCGCGGCCGAGTGGGTCGAAGCAACAAAAAAGCGTTCTGTTACCTGCTCACCAGTCCTTTGTCAGGATTGACAGCCGAGGCAAGAAAAAGACTTCAAACCCTGGAGGAATTTTCCGACCTGGGCGACGGATTCAAAGTGGCAATGAAGGACCTGGATATCCGCGGTGCAGGCAATCTGTTGGGAGCCGAGCAAAGCGGATTTATCACCGATTTGGGATTTGAGATGTACCACAAAATTCTGGACGAAGCAGTTCAGGAATTGAAGGAAAATGAATTTGCTGCATTATTCGAAACCGATCTTGCTGAAAAAGTAAAAGTTTTGGTTCAGGACTGTACGATTGAGACCGATTTGGAACTGCTGATTCCGGAGGAATATGTCACCAATATCAGCGAACGTTTGGGCTTATATTCCAAACTCGACGGGATCAAAAATGAAGAAGAACTCGATAAGTTTTCCCTGATGCTTCAGGATAGATTTGGGCCATTCCCCAAGGCTGTCAGTGACTTAATGGAGACAGTTCGTTTACGTTGGCTGGCAGAAAAGCTTGGAATTGAGAAGCTTGTCTTGAAAGGAAGGCAAATGAAGTGTTACCTTTTGCCCTCCAATCGGGATGACTTCTATTCCTCTGCGGTCTTTGGTAAAATCATGAAGTTTGCCCAGGCCCACTCCAAAGAGTGTAAAATAAAAGAACACAAGAATCGTTTGATACTTACAATTGAAGGAGTTCCTACCATTCAAAAGGCACAAAAGGTGCTTTTGGAAATGAATTTGTAAAAAATTCATTGAAATTTAACTGGCATAAATATTGCATTTTCGATTACCGATTTTGCAGCTATTGCCCGAATCAAATCATTAGAGGGCATTTGGAAAATTCTTGAATATCAAAATCCATTGGAAGTGGATTTCATTGCATCTATATTAGCATTCTGAAATAGACCAAAACATTACAATATGAGTCTGAACAACAAATCCTGGGGAATGTGGGCGACAGCTTTGGTGCTGGCTTCCGCTTCTGTTTTGTCGTCTTGTAACAAAACTCCCGGCTACGGTCGACGCACAGCAAATGATCCCGGGAAGAAAAGTGCCACCACCGGCCAAGAGTTCTCTTTCGACGAAAATGATTCCACCAATTTTTTTGTCTCCAAAAGAGCTGAGCAAATTCCAGGACCAAACTTGAAATTTATACAAGGTGGCCGGACTGTCTTGGGTTCCCAAGAGGAGGATGTTATGGCTTTTAGAGACAACTTGGAAAGGACCGTTTCCATTGCAAGCTTTTATATGGATGAAACGGAAATCACCAATAACGATTACCGTGAATTTCTTTTTGACATGAAGAAAAAAGTGAGCGCAGATTCACTTTTGAAGCTGGAGCCTTCTGAAAATGTTTGGTCCGGTGCAATGTCTTTCAATGACCTTTACCAGTCTTACTATTTCAGATTCCCGGGTTTCAATTTTTATCCAGTAGCTGGTGTTTCCTGGAATCAAGCAGGTGTTTATTCCAAGTGGAGGACGGAATTCGTTCAGGATCTGGTTAGAAAAGAGCGAGAAATCGATTCGACTTTCACCAAAAATCAACTGATCGAACGTGGTGTAGCCATGGCAGACTTCCGCCTTCCAAATGAATCTGAATGGGAATACGCTGCCAAGGCAATGATAGGAACTCAATACCTCGATGAAAATCAGGAATATGGACGAATTTATCCTTGGGATGGCCGTGGTGTACGTAACCCATACAATGTAAAGCGAAAAGGAAAGCAGGGTGACTTCTTGGCCAACTTCAAAAGAGGACGAGGTGACTACGCGGGTATCTCAGGTAACCAAAGAAACGACGGTGAGATTCTTCCTACCAATGTTTATGACATGGCACCAAACGATTTCGGACTTTACCATATGGCCGGAAACATGAACGAATGGGTTTATGACATTTACAGACCCTTGACATTCCAAGATGCTGACGATCTCAACCCAATGAGAAAGGATGGCGTCTACGATGAGGAAGAAAACTATGAGACTTCCATGTTTACGGACGAAATCAGAGTTTATAAAGGAGGATCCTGGAAAGATGTAGCTTATTGGCTTGCACCAGGTACCCGAAGATTTATGCACCAAGACTCAGCTACCAACAATATTGGTTTCCGCTGCGCGATGATCTCCATCGGAGAACAAGGAAAGTAAATCCTTCACTTTTGAATCACACCACCAAAACCCTGAAAGTTTTTCAGGGTTTTTTCTTTTCCTCTTCTTCAATTTTCGATTAAAGGGCTAAGTCCAGTCGGGAAACCCCAGCTGATACTTATTCCGGTTCGACCTTTTCGGATTGATTCACCGATGGGCAGCATATGTCCTCAAAGTGCTTATAAAACCTCCTAGCCTTTTTGTAATGAGAAATTTTCCAAAGTCCTTCCACTAACACCTTTATTCTATATCTACTTGAAAGTAGTTTGGCTTGCGGCGAAAAATAAGCTGCTGGTCCTGGTAGTTACGCCGCAGATTGCCTATTCGCCTTGGACGGGAGTGCAGGGGCTCGCTGCCCTAAAAACAGAAAAGGCTGTCCTTCTTTAGAGCAGCCTTTCCTTTGCCTGGATAAATCTTTATTGAATACTTATGAAATGGCCAAATCCCACATCCCCAAAATCCTGAATCAGTTCCAGATGTCCAACCCAAGTTTTCCCGGATTCGGTTGGATCTTGATTGGATTGGTTTCCTTGGCAATGGTCATTGCCTATTTTTTCTTCAGGTACAAACCTGCAGGAGGGCGTAACACGAAAACCGGGGTGGGATTTGGAATCGCTCCAACACCGGATTCAGTCTGAAAAATCCTGACTGTCGAAACACTTGCCGAATACCTGGAAACCAATCCAGTCCAACTCAACCGAAACTTCAAAAAACTTGGAACCACCCCCGGCAAATTCCTGAAAAATGCAAAACTCCAGCAGGCCAAAAATCTTCTGAATGAGGGAAAGTCTTTGGAGGAAGTGGCAAAGCAGATCGGGTATTCCACCAAATTTCTGAAGGAAGAACTGGGAATCTGAGCCCCTCAACGGTGCAGTCTCAGTATTTCTTTAATGACCATCCAAACTTCACTGCAAAGACATAATCCGACTGGGCCGCCTCCACCTGAGGCTGATTGTCAGTATTGAGGGTATACCTCAGCCCTAGGTAAAAGTGGTTGAGAAATTTGTATTTGATGTCCAGATTAAGATTGGTGCGGACCCGGCCAGATTCACTTAGTCCCGGAAAAATGCTGGCATCCAGAACAGATTCCCAGCGCTCAACAATTTTCCCGTTGTAATGCGCACTCAAAAATGATTCGGAACTACTAAAGTTGGTTTCCGATGTTGTATACCGCTCAGAGTTGGACATGATACCTGCGCTTACGGACAGGATTTCGTCTGAGCGGTGGATAAATATCTTTCCCAATCCGGCAAAAATATTCCTCCGCAGTTTTAAACTCTGCTCTGAGCTAGAATAGAGATTAAGCTTACTTGTCACAAACCACTCCTTGGATAGAACATACGAGGCCGAAAAAATCCCATTCCTCCAGTAGTTCAACACTGTATCCACGGAATTGGAAAAAGCGGAATAATCCGCCTCAAAAACCCACCTTCTGGACCGATAAGCGGAGTTGATCCCCAGGTTGGCAGAGAGGGAATTGTCGGCTTTGATCCGGTTGATCCCAAAATCCAAGCTGACTTTCAACCCGTCTTTAAATTTCCTTGGCTTATCCTCATTTACATCAAACACTCTCCTGGAACTGAAAAATACCACGGAGTCTGCACCGGCTATCCCGATTTGGCCCGAGTGTAGGGTATCCACAGCCAAGGCTCCTCGCCAGTTTTTGTTGCCCACATCATTGAGGACAAACCTGGAAGCAGATTGGATCCGGATCAATTCCGAAAATTTTATCTCAATGGCATCTTTGCGGTATTTCACTTTCAGACTGACCGATTCTGCATTGACATTGTCAATTTTCCCCACCAAGACATCACCATATTTTGTAAAAAGGGTGTCCTGCTGGGCAAAAAGCGGAGAAAGCATGACCAAACAAATTCCAATACCAAGCAAAACAGACTTAAGAAAAAATCTAAATTTCAATTCGAACATGGTAAACATGGTTAAAATGGGAATTCCAGGACCCCGGGCCTTTTCCCTGATAGGACGATTGGTTTGAATGAATGAGCACGAACAGGCCCAAATTAGCATGAACTGGATAAAGTTTAAATGTTCACCAGACCATTCATCGATTTATTACTCTGGTAAAATAGGGATTGTTTTACCTTCAAACTGAAAAATACAACTACTCATGAGACAACATCAATCCATCTGCTTGCTGCTGTGCCTTTGGGCCATGCTGGGGCAGGGAGTCAGTGCCCAAACTACTTACCAAACTCCCCCACAGTCCATCGCGGACCTGTTTAATGCATCTCCAACCCCTTCCGTCTCATTCAATAAAGACGGCTCGATGATGCTGATTCTCGAAAGAGCCGGTTCACCCACCATCGAAGATTTGGCTCAACCTGAGTTGCGGATAGCTGGAATTCGAATTAATCCGGCTATTTCTGGGCCAAGCAGAGCAAGCAGCTTTAACAATATCAAAATCAAAAAGACCCGCTCTGGAGAAGAAATCCAAATTAAAGGATTGCCTTCCAATGCCAAAATGAGTGGCTTTTCACTTTCTCAGGATGAAAAATACCTGGCCTTTGCCAACTCCGAGGCAACGGGTATCAGTCTATGGGTTATAGATTTGACAAGTTTCGAAGCTAAAAAACTCACTGATCCAATTGTAAATCAGGTTTTTGGAAACTCTATTGCTTGGATGTCTGACAATTCCCTGCTGGTCAAATCCGTAAATCCCAGCCGTGGCACAATTCCTAAAGCGCCAGCGGCTCCTGTTGGCCCTATCGTTCAGGAAACTTCGGGAAATGCCGCACCTAGCCGTACTTATCAGGATTTGTTGACCAATCCATACGATGAGGCACTTTTCGCATACTTCATGGATTCTCAATTGATGAAAATCACAATCGATGGAAGCAAAACACCAATTGGAAAGCCGGGCTTGATCAAGTCTATGGACATCAGTCCGGATGGTAATTTCCTTCTGGTGGAGGCTATTCAAAAACCGTTTTCCTACTTAGTACCTAGTGATAGATTTCCATACAATGTTGAAATCTGGAAATCAAACGGTGAACTGGTGAAAACCATAGCTGAGATTCCATTGGATGAAGTTCGCCCTACGGGATTTGATGCCACTGTGAAAGGGCCTAGAAATATCAATTGGAGGGCGGACAAACCTGCCACACTGTATTGGGCAGAGGCACAGGACGGAGGAGATCCTAAAGTGAAAGTGGCTGAGCGGGACATGGTTTTCACTTTGGATGCTCCTTTCTCCGGCGAAAAACAGAAACTCGCAGCCACTTCCCTGAGATTTGGAGGAATCAATTGGTCAGATGATTCCTTTGCGATTTTAAATGAGCGTTGGTTTGCAAGCAGAGTCGAAAAGAAGTCTGTGATCAATCCCTCAAATCCAAGTTTGGCTCCTCGGGTAATCATCGATCGCTCATCAGATGACATTTACACTGATCCGGGAGAACCGGTTATGACCGAAAATGAGTTTGGAAGAAACGTCTTGCTGCGCAAAGGTGACTTAGTCTACATGACCGGAGATGGTGGAAGCCCCGAAGGAAGCATGCCATTTCTGTCCACTTTCAACACCAGCACCAAAGAACAAAAAATCCTCTGGAGATCTCAGGCACCATATTATGAGCGTGTCACCAAAGTCATGAATGCTGATGCTACGGAATTCATCACCTTGAAGGAAAGTACCGATCTCCAGCCCAATTATTGGTTGGTAAACACCAAAAAGCGGATTGCTCCGATGCAGCTGACAGCTTTCGAGCATCCGTACGAATCCCTCAAAGGAATCCAAAAGCAATTGGTGACTTATAAAAGAAAAGACGGACTGAGTCTATCTTCAGTAGTCTATACACCGGAAGGATACGATTCTGCAAAAGACAGAAGACTTCCGGTTCTGATGTGGGCATACCCAAGAGAATACAAGTCTGCTGCCGACGCTGCTCAGGTACGGGGTTCAAAATATACCTTCACCAGATTGAGTTGGGGCTCACCTATCTATTGGGTGACTCGTGGCTATGCCATCATGGATCAGACCGAAATGCCGATTGTGGGTGAAGGGGATCAGGAACCCAATGATTTCTTTATCGAGCAATTGGTGGCCAATGCCGAAGCTGCCATCGATCACATTGTAGAAATGGGAGTCGGTGACAGAAACAGAATCGCTGTGGGTGGTCACTCGTATGGAGCATTTATGACTGCAAACCTTCTTTCGCATACTGATATTTTCGCCGCAGGTATTGCCCGAAGTGGAGCATACAACAGAACCTTGACTCCATTTGGCTTCCAATACGAGCAGCGAACCTATTGGGAATCGCCAGAAGTCTATTTCAACATGTCCCCTTTCTCCTTTGCACATCAGGTAAAAACTCCGATCCTGTTGATCCATGGTGAAGCAGACAACAATTCCGGTACATTCCCGATCCAATCCGAGCGCTATTACAATGCACTGAAAGGCCATGGAGCAACTACCCGATTGGTGTTTTTACCGCATGAAAGCCATGGCTATGCCGGAAAAGAATCAGTCCTTCATACTCTGTGGGAAATGGATACTTGGCTGGAAAAGTATGTAAAGAATAGGAAGTAACAGAGGATTTTAAACTCTTCCAAAAAATCAGACCTGCCAGGTTTTTGAAAACCTGGCAGGTCTTTTTTGTAAAATGGATTTAACAAAAATGCCTAGAAACTGTAAAATCAATTTTACAATTACCCCAAATCCGTCCCCCACATAAAGATCAAAAACAGAATTCCAAGCGCAATTCGATACCAGCCAAATGCGGTGAATCCATGGTTGGACACGTATTTTAGGAACAATTTCACCGCAATCCAGGCAGATATAAACGCAACCACAAAGCCAACAGCAAGCATGATCAGTTGAGCTTGGTCAAAAGCCAAATCGGACTTGATTAGATCATAGCCTCCCGCAGCCATCATGGTAGGTACAGCCAAAAGGAAGGAAAACTCCGTCGCCTGTTTTTTATCCAAGCCGTTAAAAACCCCGCCAATGATCGTCGCAGCAGCTCTTGAAGTTCCCGGAACCATGGAAAGGCATTGACACAGCCCGATGAAAAAGGCGTTTTTGTAGGACATATCCTCCACCTCGGCAAGGGTAGATTCTCTCGCCACGACTTTTTTGTCAATTAGGATCAGGATAATTCCGCCCAAAATAAGAGAAACAGAAACCACGATTGGATTAAAAAGGTAGCCTTTGATAAAATCATAGGCTAAGAGTCCGACTACTGCAGTTGGGAGAAATGCTGTAATGAGTTTAAAGTAGATATCCAAACTCCGGAAAAACCGCTTGATATACATTAAGGCAATGGCCAGAATCGCACCCAATTGGATAAAAACCTCAAAGGTCTTGACAAATTCATCCTCGTGAATTCCCATAGCAGCCGAGGCCAAAATCATGTGTCCGGTGGAAGAAATGGGCAAAAACTCAGTGAGGCCTTCGATAATGGCAATAAGGATGGATTGAAAAAGGGTCATGGATAAGATTTTTTAACTGGTGCAAAACTAACAAACCGTAGCGGAAGGCAAGTTGAATTCCGTCAAAGGAAAAGAGATTTTAACGTCCCGTTTTGACTTTGTTCTAATATTTCCTTTCTTCACCTAAACTCTTATCGACATGAAGCCCGTATTTATTTTATTCATCTGCCTATTTTTTTCAGGTACAATAAACGCCCAGGAAATCAAAGAAACCCCTTTTACGAGTAGCATTCAGGAAGTTATCTTGTTTCTTTCCGGCGCTCAGATTTTTGAAAAAGCACAGGGAAATATTCCTGCCGGAGAATCGCTAATCCTGATCAAAGGACTTTCGCCCTATGTGGATGAGAAAAGCATCCAAGCGAAGGGAATTGGAAACTTCACCATTCAGGCGGTTAACAAGCGCCTTGACTTTCTCAGCGAAAAAGAAGTCAATGAAAAAGTAAAAGCACTCGAAGACAAAATCCAGGAAATCCAATCCAACCAAACCAAGGAAACCACTCGGCTGGAGATCCTTGCCGAAAAGGCCAGTCTGCTCGATGCCAATAAAAAACTCGGAGGAACACAGGGCGGAACCAACGTGGCCGAATTAAAACAGGCGATGGACTTCTACGAGGCGGAACTGACCAAGATCTCTACCGAGCGGGCTCAGATTAATACGAGCATCCAAAAAGAGAATGACGAGATCATCCGCTTGGAAAATCAGATCCGTGCCATGCTGGAAAGCGAAAACAAATCCACTTCCGAGATCCGCATCCGGGTCAAGGCTCCAGCGGCTGGCCAAGCCAGCTTTGAACTGAACTACCTCGTCGCCAATGCCGGCTGGTATCCCAAATACGACGTGCGGGTAAAAAACGTAAGCTACCCACTCTCACTCAACTACAAAGCAGAAGTCTATCAAAATACCGGTGTGGACTGGAAGAATGTCAAACTCCGCTTCTCCAATGCCAATCCCAACCAAAGCGGACAGGCTCCTCAACTTGAAAAGTGGGAATTAAACTACGCTAGACTGACGACTTTCAATCCTAGAACGCAAGTATTCGGCTCGGTGGCGGGCCGCGTCACCAGCTCGATGGACGGCACTCCGATTCCTGGAGCCTCAGTTTTGGTAGTGGGAACCACTATTGGAACAGTGACCGATACGAATGGAAACTACTCGCTGACTTTGCCAAACGACGCTAGTCAAATCCTGGCTTCATTCATCGGCTACCAATCCAGATCCGTCCCGATCAACTCCGCGCAACTCAACATTATCTTAAATGAAGACACCTATGCGTTGAACGAGATTATGGTAGTGGCAGATGAATTTGAAACGCTTCAAGGAAGAGTTGCTGGTGTACAAGTAGATTCAAGAGCCAAAAAATCGATGGCTCCGCCCCCAGTTGCCGCTCCCTTACAAACCGAAGTCATCGAAAACCAAACCACCGTCGAGATCGAAGTTTCCGAACCGTACAGCATCAAGTCCAATGGGGAAAAAACGTTGGTCGATCTTAAAGCCTATGAGGTGCCGGCCATCTACCGCTACTCGGTGATCCCCAAGCTGGACAGCGATGCCTTCCTGATCGCCGAGATCGCTGACTGGAGCAAATACAGCTTGCTGGAGGGAGAAAGCAACCTGTACTTCGAGGATGGCTTTGTTGGCAGATCGATCCTGAATGCCTCCGCACTGGAAGACACCCTCCTGGTTTCCATGGGTCGTGACCAATCCATTGCCATCCTACGGGAAAAGATCGAGGAGTACTCCAAGAAGCGCACCATCGGATCCAATGTCACCGAAAACAGAGGCTACGAAATCTCCCTGAGAAACAATAAATCCCAACCGGTTATCCTCAAAGTAGAAGACCAAATTCCAGTTTCGGTCAATTCTTCCATTGCTGTCACAACTTCTGAACTTTCGGGAGGAAAACTCGATCCTCAGACGGGGATTATCACTTGGGAGCTTACTCTAGCACCCGGAGCTCAGCAAAAACTTTCGTTCCAATACGAGGTCAAGTACCCCAAAAGTGAACGTGTTATCTTAGACTAACAAAAAAAGCAGCGGCCATCGACCGCTGCTTTTTCTTTTATACAACCTCTTGTTTTTCATTCCAGTCCGGGAAGCAAACCTTTGCTCACCCACAGAAAATCCGGTTCCAAAGCAATGGCTTTCTCCCAAGTTGCTTTCGCCAATTCAGGATTGCCTTCTTGCTTTTGAATCACCCCGAGCCAAGCCAGATTGTCGAGATACATCCAGTTGTCCTCCACACCTATCTTTTCAAATTCTGCATTGGACTTGGCAAAAGCCTTAGCTGCCTCTTCCTTGTCTCCGCCCCACATTTCGGGGGTGAAATATTTCTTCCCTGCATACATTTTGAGAACAAGTCCAGAGTTGGGTTTCAGTTTGATGGCTTCGTCGAGCAGTGTCCCGCTTTTTACTCCATAGAACATCGCCTTCATCGGACTGTATGCGATTTTGTAGCCATAAAGTGAAGAAAGCAAGGCTTTCGCTTCGGCCTTAAATTTTTTGGATTCCGCTAATTGCTCGAGTCTTTCTTCCAGGCCATCCACATAAGCATCAAATAGTCGTTCATCTTGGTCTCGCATGGTAGCGTTGATCAGCCCGTATTCCATCAGAGCTAGCTCAAACAGATTTTCCTCAGATGGCGTGTTTTGGTAAGTTTTGGTGGCCAAAGCCACATTGGATTTCCAAGTCGCTTTATCCTGTTTCAGGTAAGCTTGGTAGCCCAATTTTCTGAGATCTTGGGTAAAGCCCATGCTCATCAAAGTAATCATGATCAAAAAGGCGAAGATTCTAGAGTTCGATTTCATAAGTTGTAGAATTAAAGTTTGGAAAGTGTCATCTCAAAAAACTTGACCCAATTGCCACCGGCATTGTATTCACCGGTTTCAAACCATTGTCCGTTTTCCTTGATTTCAATGATGTAGCGAACTTGTTCGCTCGGAAACCAGTAAAGCTTTTCCCCGATCAATTCCGCTTTGAACGTGCCTTTTCTGCCATTTTGAAGAAAAGAAGTAAAGTCAAACTTTCCCTCACCCTCACCCTCGGCATCTGTGATCAGCGCCAAAGCATTATGGATGACTTTGCCATCGGAAGTGCCCAACCCTTCTATCAACACGGCAGTTCCGCCGAGTTTGACTTGGATGTTTTCCTCCTGTTCAAAAGTGTAACGCTTTTGGTCCTGAGCTATCATCCAACCTGAGCCTTTCCATTTTCCTTCCAAAAATGAAAGTCGGCTGACTTCTGCCTTTGCAGCTTCATTGACTTCGAATGATTGCTGACCCGATGCAGCTCCCTGAAATCCAGTCAAAATCAGGGAAAAGACGAGTAATTGAATTAGAATTTTCATAATGTAAATTGGTTTATGTTATAAACTAAATCGACAAATTTTTTTAGGAAATGTAGTTTTTCAGATTTTCAACATAGTCCTCAAATGCCTTCACTCCAGCTTGGGTAATCTTACAGGTGGTGAGTGGTCTTTTGCCTTTGAATGACTTTTCAATCGAGATGTACCCAGCCTTTTCGAGCTTGTCCAGCTGAACACTCAGATTTCCCGCAGTTGATTCGGTTTTCTCCTTGAGGAAAGTAAATTCAGCCTCTTCCACGGCAAGCAGTAAGGACATGACGGCAAGTCTAAGTTGGGAATGGAGAAGCGGATCAAGGGGTTTAAACACGTTCACGACAGTTGTTATTCAAATAATATCCTGGCAAAAGATAACCCAGAACCATAGCAATTCCTGAAACTAGGTATTGGGCAGAAATCGGCAACATAAATCCTATCACTGCCGCGACCAAAAGTAATAAACCACCTCCACGGACAAAATTAACCCGAATTAGTGCTCCTGTAGTCCACATTCCAATTCCGGCAAGGATAAGAATAATTGGGTTTTGATAATATCCTATCACAGGCATAAAGGCCAACATAATCACGATCCCAACAAATACAGTGATCCAAACCTGATTGATCACTTCACTGATATGGGATTTGACCCGGGCTTTTTTGGCAATCTGAAAACCCTTCCAGAAACTTACAATTGCCGCTGGCGCCACCAAGAACCACACATAATACGGATATTCGTATCCAATCTTTTCCAGGGTAAAATGGCCAAAATTGCATATGGCAATCACCCAACCCCAAAGCCGCATCTGAAACCCGCCATCACCGGCTGTTTCCCTTTTTGCCCTGTTGATCATCTCCGTGATCAAAGCCAGGGACTCGTTGTTACTCAATTCTTTTTCCATGATGTTGATTTTGACAGATCTAACGGAACAAATATAAATAGGTTTACATTATAAACTATTTTACAACAAATATTTTTCTGAAATTATTCTGGTCCTTATTAACTTGAACCAACCGAAAGCCAGCCAGATGAAAAATATTTTTGACCCAATAGTCACTTCCGAACTTATCAATCGGATCAATCAACTGAAACCCGAAAGTCCTGCCATTTGGGGAAAAATGACAGTAGACCAAATGCTCGCCCATTGCTCTGTTGCCTATGAAATGGCTTTTACCAACAAGCATCCCAAGCCCAATGCCTTCATGCGCATGCTTTTGAAAGCGTTTGTAAAAAATGGCGTGGTCAACGAGGTACCCTATGCCAAAAACATCCGTACGGCTCCGGCTTTTATCATCAAAGACAGGAAGAATTTTGAAGAAGAAAAAGCCCGATTGATCAAATACCTGGAGCATACTTTAGCACTTGGTCAGGATCATTTCGAAGGAAAGGCTTCTTTATCATTTGGCCCAATGACTGCCAAGGAATGGAATAACCAATTCTACAAGCACTTGGACCACCATTTGACTCAGTTTGGGGTATAGTTGAATTAACTTCTACCAAAAAGTCTGACTTTTTGAAGAATCTTCTTGACTCAAAAAGAAATGAACAGTTAATTCAAAGCATGATTAAAACCAAAGTTATTTTACTCCTCTTACTTTTTCTCATAGGAGTAACTCCACTCTTTTCCCAAACCAAAAACCCACAATTGTCACATTGGGAAGCATTGATTAGTCGGCAGCTTATTTATCCAAAAGAAGCAAGAATATCCAAGAAGGAAGGATTGGTAGTAATCTCTCTTTCAACGGGTCTTGATTCCAACTTAACCGAGATCAAGTTGGAAAAAAATGCGGGAAAGCTATTCGACGACCAAACTTTGAAAGCTGTAGAAAATGTCCGGGATCTTTGGACGGATGACATGATTGCCGACCGAGAACCCGGTGAAACATATCTTTTGGTATTTAATTACTATTTCCTCAAGGAAGGCAACTCCAAACAAGATCGAATCAAATCAGCAATGAATTTGATCCAAAAAGGAAAGCCTGAAAAAGCCCTGCAAATCGCCGAACGGATGGTGAATGAAAATCCTTATGATGCCACCGGGCTCCAACTTAGTTCACAGATCAACCGTCAATTGGGTGAGGAAGCAGCAGCTACCTCTGATTTGCTTGCTTATCAAGAAATGTCAGAAAAAGTATTGACGCAGATCGACATCAAAGTTTATACGGTCGTAACCACAAGAACGGTCACAGGGACATTTTGATTGATATCCTGACTTTAGATTAGTGTAACTTTGATGGGTCAGAAATCCAGACACGATGAAGAATTCAATCTTTTACCTCCTGATTTCAATCTTTGCCTTCTCCTGTTCCAAACCTCAAGAAACGGAAAAAGAGACCGAGAAACCGGACACTGAACTCAGCAAAGAATTAAAGTCAACAGAATCAGAACCAGTCACCGGAGCCACTCAGCATACCGGAGACAACTCCCAAACCTCTCTCGATTGGCCGGGAACCTATTTTGCCACGTTACCCTGTGGGCATTGTGAAGGAATCGAGACCTGGGTCACCCTAAACCAAGATGGAACTTTTGTATTGAAAACCCATCACATGGGCTTAAATGATGATCGGGAAGAAATTTTCACGGGTAAATTCACCTGGGACCCAACCGGATCCACGATCCAATTAGAGGGTTTGATCGGCGGAGCTCCGGGAAAATACAAAGTCGGCGAAAACCAACTCTGGCATTTGGATCAGGCTGGCAATCGAATCGAGGGAGATTTGGCAGACCATTATATTCTCAAAAAACAATAACCTCACTTAAACCTTACAATTTTGCCGTGCGCTTTGGAGGTCATTTCATGTGGGATGGCTTCTGAGATTTCCCTATAAAGCAGTTCTACCAATTTTTGCTTCAAAAAGCTTCGGTTCAGAATAATACTTACTTCACGGGTTGGAGCAGTTCCTGCAAAAGGTCTAAGTCGACCTTTCTCTTCCTCAGAAAGTTCATGGGTAGCAAGTTCAGGTAGTAAAGTCATTCCCTGATATCGATTGACCATATTTTTCAACCCTTCCAAGGAACCGCTCTCGTAATGGAAGTTTTTGTGGCCGCTACTGGCTTGGTCACAAAAATTGATCACCTGATCCCGAAAACAGTGGCCTTGCTGCAAAATCCAAAGGTCCTCAGACTTAATCTGGCTGGGACGAATTTCTTTCTCTTGAAGCAAAGGATGATTTTTGGACAGGTAGGCATAGAACTTCTCGTAAAACATGGGTTTTTCCACAATTCCATTTTCTTCGAGCGGCGTCACCACAATACCCAGATCCAGCTCGTCATTCTTCAGTCTCTTCACAATTTCTTCTGTGACCATTTCCTGAACCTCCAGTTTTACGTTGGGATATTTTTCCAAAAACTTCCTGATAAATAGATGCAAAAGATAAGGTGCCAAAGTCGGAATGATAGCCAGCTTGATCGTTCCTGAGATATCTCCTTTCAACTGGGCAACCAACTCAAAGATTCCTTTACTTTCTGACACCACTTTTTTTGCCTGGGCGATAATTTGCACTCCGATTTCCGTTGGAATTACCGGCATTTTGCTCCTGTCAAAAAGGATCACTCCGAGCTCTTTTTCAAGTTTGCCAAGCTGAGCACTGAGCGTTGGCTGGGTGACAAAGCAAGATTCGGCAGCATGGCCAAAATGCCGGTGTTTATCGACTGCAATCAGGTATTCGAGTTGTTGAATAGTCATTTCATGTGATTAAAATTTGCTTTTCATTTGCCACATTGAATGCCCTCGTTAATCATCTTCCTTGGTGAGTAAGCTCTCACATGGGCATTTCAATAGAAAATATCTATGAAGGTAACCAAAGAAACAGAAAAAAGGGTTCGCCAAGTGAGCCGAAATTTTTCATAAATCACCTTTGATCAAGTCTCTTGGGGATTTAGTCAAATAAGCTTTCGGAAATTTTCCATACCTGCCTAAAAGAGTTAATTTATTCTCGCTATTTCACTGAAAATCAATAACCCAAAATCATTACCATGAGTAACTCCTCTTTTTCCAGAAGAAAATTCCTTGGCGCCAGCCTATTGACCACCGCAGGCCTCAGTCTAATTCCCGAATTAAGTTTTGCATCCTCTGCCAAACCCCTGTTTACTATTGCTCACGAAAGAGTCCGCTTGGGCTTCATCGGAGTCGGAAGACAGGCGATGGGCTTGTTGAACAATTTTATGAAAATCCCCGGAGTCGAAGTTGTGGCAGGTGCCGATGTCTATGCAATCAAGCGGGAACGGTTTGCACTCCGGGTTCAAAAAAACTTATCTGAAGCTGGGAAACCCAATTTGGCGCCCAAACTTTATGAAGATTACCGCGAACTATTAGCCAATCCGGAAGTGGATGCCGTGGTGATTGCCTCGCCAGATCATTGGCATGCAATCATGGCCATAGACGCCTGCAAAGCCAAAAAGGACATCTATCTGGAAAAGCCTTTGACTTTTACCATCAAAGAAGGACAGGAATTGATCAAAGCCGTCCGCTCCAATGGCGTAGTGTTGGCAGTAGGAAGTATGCAGCGGGCTGCAGTCAATTTCCAAACCGCTGCCATGCATGTTCAAAAAGGCAGGTTGGGAAAAATCTCCCAAGTTTTGGTCTATGTGGGCGAAAACCCACATCCAAAGCCATACGACCTCGCGGAAGAAACTCTTCCTGCTGGACTGAATTGGGAAAAATGGCTTGGACCAATTCCTTCCCTACATTTCAATGATCAGCTCAACCCTGGAATATCATTGAATCCCGAGAAAAATGAAGCAGTATGGGGTGCTTGGAGATGGTATAAGGAAACAGGCGGAGGACTGATGACAGATTGGGGAGCGCATATGTTTGACATTGCGCAGTGGGGACTCAGTATGGATAGAAACGGGCCAGTTAAAATTATTCCTGCATCAGGCGATACTCCGCTCACCTACCGCTATGCCAATGGGACGGAAATGTTGCTGACCAAATTTGATGAGGCAAGAGCTGGTGTAAAGTTCTTGGGAGAAAACGGATGGATAAATGTTTCAAGAGGGAATTATGACACCTCCATCAAAGAGTTGGAAATCGGAAAAGAGCCTGAAAATTTCACCTTTGGAGCACATCATGTGGACTTCATCGACTGTATCAGAAAAAGGAAAGACCCGATTGTACCTGTGGAAATCGGACACAGCACTTGCACGGTATGCACCTTGGGAAATATCGCAAATGAATTAGGCGGATCCCTGAAATGGGATCCAATTGCTCAGGTATTCACAGATACTGAAGCCAATTCCAAACTGCATTATGCCTACCAAAAAGGGTATACTCTGACTTAAAATTCTCACTTATCCACATAGGCTATGAACTTTCCTAAGCAAAAGATTATTCTGGGTGGGCTATATTTATCCACAGTCTTTATCTTTTCTCAATGTGGAAAAAGTACCCAAACCTCCACTGAGGAGACCCCCATCAGCACAGAAGCATTTGTGCCAAATCCCCAGGTAGTTTCGGAAAAACCAATTGCAAAACTTGCCATTGGAGATCAGGCGCCGCCATTCAACCTTCCGGATATAGATGGAAAATTCCATAAACTGGAGGATTTTGGTGATGTCGATGTTTTGGTGGTGAATTTCACTTGTAATCACTGTCCGACTGCACAGGCTTACGAGGATCGCTATATCAACTTGGTAAAAGAATATGAAGGCAAATCAGTGGCCTTCATTGCCATTTCTACTAACAGCCCAATTGCGGTTTTACCCGAAGAACTTGGCTACACAGACCTTGGTGATTATTATGAAGAAATGAAACTCAGAGCTGTGGATAAGTCTTACAATTTTCCCTATCTCTACGATGGGGACACCCATGAATTTTCCCTTGCATATGGCCCCACGGCCACACCGCATGTTTTTGTATTTGACAAGGAAAGAAAATTGAGCTATTCCGGCAGGATCGATGCTAAGGAAAAACCAGGAACCGGAAATGCGGAAGATCTGAGAAACGCAATCGAAGCAACATTGAAAGGAGAACCTTTACCAGTCGAATCTGCACAAACACCGGCTTTTGGCTGTTCTATGAAATGGGCTTGGAAAAATGAATACACCATCAAAACCAATAAAGAGTGGGCGGAAAGGGAAGTTACACTCGAAAAGCTCTCTCCTTCAGGTTTGGCTGATTTGTTGAAAAACGATACCGATGAACTTCTTTTGGTAAATTTTTGGGCCACCTGGTGCGGACCATGCATTATTGAATATCCTGAATTCGTGACCATGCAGCGTATGTATGGTGAGCGGGATTTTCAATTTGTATCTGTTAGCATGGACACTCCCGATCAAATTGACAAAGCCTTGAAATTCTTGAAAGGAAAAGTTTCTGCCCTTCCCAACTACCTCATGGACACTGAGGACAAATACGAAGTGATCAAAGTGGTTGGCAGTGATTGGGACGGAAGCTTACCTATTACTCTTTTGATTGAGCCTGGAGGAAAAGTCGCATACCGCGTTCCGGGGACTATCGATGCTTTAGAATTGAAAAAAGCAATTGTGGATCACCCGATGATCGGAAGGTATTATTGATTTCGGGCTTCAGAGATGAGATTTCACATTCGCGGATCACTGAAAACTGAAGCTGATCTATTGGAAATAGGATTGGAAACAAGTAGATTGTATCCAATCATATTTTAATTTTATGGCAAATACAGATTTTCCTTCGATCCGGCTTTCACAAGCACTTTACACCACATCAAGATTGCTTATCCAACAAATTCAGTCCAAACTGAATGAATTTGGACTGACTTATCCACAGTTTTTGGTGATGTTGATTCTTTGGGAAAATGACGGGTTGAAAGTTCACCAGTTGGGTGAAAAACTCAGTTTGGATTCCGGTACTCTTACTCCGCTCCTGAAAAAGCTTGAAAGTCAAAACATCCTGAAACGAAAACGCGGAGAAGCAGACGAAAGAACCGTGACCATCCATCTGACCTATCCAGGAAAATCACTCCAAGTCAAAACCTTGGAGGCTATCGCCATGTTGGAAGAGCAACTGGAAATCCAGCTGGGAAAAGAAACTCAAAAACTTTTACCCGGAATGGAGGACTTTTTAGACAAACTCAAAGCTCTAAAAATTTAAAATGGAAAAACTGATCGTAGACTACACAGCGGTGGCTGTCAACACCGGGGGAAGAAAAGGACATGTACGGACCGATGACGGAATCCTTGATTTTGATGTGGCCATGCCCAAAGAAATCGGTGGCGAAGGTGGCAAAACCAATCCGGAACAGCTTTTTGCGGCGGCCTTTGCAACTTGCTTTGGTGGGGCATTGGCTTCTGTTGCCGGTAAAACCAGCCTGCGAGATTCTGAGATTAAGGTGAAAGTCCACTTGGGACACTTCGGCCCAAAAAGCTTCGGAATCGCCGCAGATATCGAAATAAAAATCCCTCAGGCGGAATCCCTTGAACATGCCCAGCAATTGGCCGACTTAGCACATCAAAATTGCCTGATCTCCAATGCGACAAGGGGAAATATAGAGGTGAATGTGAAGGCGGTAGAGTGAGTTGTTACAGTGGATAATTTTTTCTACTTTCAAACTATGTCAGACTTCGAAATCATATTGAAATTCCAATCACTACCGGAAGAGATGAAAAAGAAGGTATTGAAATTTATGGAATCTCTTCAACCTACTTTCAAAAGTCCTCCCAAAAAAAGGAAAGCCGGTTTGGCAAGTGGAAAAATCAAGATCAAACCTGGCTTTGATGACCCAATTGCCGATTTTGCTGACTATTCATGAATTTTTTGATAGATACACATGCTTTGCTTTGGTTCTTATCAAACGACCCCCTTCTTCCTATCAAAACCAAGAATTTGATAGAGACCTCAGAAGTCTGCTTAGTTAGTGTAGCTACTATTTGGGAGATTGGAATCAAGGAATCTTCTGGAAAACTTGAATTAGAATTTGGATTTGAAAGACTTATTGAAATTATCAAAGAAAGCGGCTTCACAATTTTACCTATCACTTTAGATCATGTGTCTAAAAATCACACTTTGGAGTATTACCATAGGGATCCTTTTGATAGAATTTTGATAGCTCAGGCTATTTGTGAAAACTTGGTATTAATCTCAAAAGATTCTGAATTTCAAAATTATGGCGTGCCCGTGGTTTGGAATTGAAAAATTTTTAGGCTTTAATTAGATTAAGGACCCAGCAAAAGACAAGCTATAGCTTGCTTCATTTCATTTTTTGGAAAGCTATAGCTTTACATTTTTTGCTTGGTTTACCTAAAAGTCTGACTTTTCCCCGATCGGTAAGTCACAAAAATCCAAAACCGCTTATCTTCCCAGCAAGACCACCCTATCCCTTATGAAAAAAACTTTACTCTCATTTGCCCTCGCAGTCACAATCGCACTGGGTGCTTTCGCCCAGATTCAGACACCTGAACAGTTTTTGGGCTACAAGCCCGGAGATCGATTCACTCCCCATCACAGAATGGTCGATTACTTCGAGCATGTCGCTGCCCAAAACCCGAATATCAAACTGATCCAATACGGGGAAACCAACGAAAAACGCCCATTGATCATCGCCGTCCTCTCCAGCCCTGAGAACATGGCTAAGTTGGAACAAATCCGTACCGACAACCTCAAGCGGGCGGGTTTGGTGGAAGGGAATCCTTCGACCGAAATTCCTATCAACTGGATGTCTTTCAATGTCCACGGCAACGAATCTGTAGGTATGGAAGCTGCGATTTCCTCTTTCTATACCCTTGCTGATCCAAACAATGCCAAATCACAGGAATGGCTGAAAAACCAGGTGGTAATCATTGATCCCTGCATCAACCCTGACGGACGGGATCGCTATTCCAACTGGTATAACCAAAAGATGAATACCACGCTCCAGCCAGACCTTCAGTCTCAGGAGCACAACGAACCTTGGCCAGGAGGTCGTGCCAACCATTATTTGTTTGATCTGAACCGGGATTGGGCTTGGCAGGTGCAGGTGGAATCCCAGCAGCGATTGAAAGTGTACCAACAATGGATGCCTCAATTGCACCTGGACTTTCACGAACAGGGAATTGACCAACCTTTTTACATGGCTCCAGCAGCTGAGCCTTTGCATGAGCAATTGACTCCTTTCCAGCATGAGTTTCAGGATATTTTCGGGAAAAATACCGCCAAATACTTTGACCAGATGGGCAGGTTCTACTTTACCAAAGAGCGATTTGACTTGCTTTATCCATCCTATGGGGACACTTATCCGATGTACAACGGTGCAATCGGGATGACCATCGAGCAGGGTGGCGGCGGACGCGGTGGAATTGGCGGCTATAATTCTGTAGGTGATACGGTGACCTTGAGCAGCCGGATTGCCGGACATTATACTGCTGCCATGTCAGCGGCAGAGGTGACCAGCCAAAACGCCAAAAGATTGGTGGATGAGTTTGCCACTTACTTCAAGTCCAACTCCTCCAATCCCAAGGGACAATACAAAAGCTTTGTCATCAAAGGGGGAAGCAATCCTGCTCAGGTGGCCAAATTGCTTGAACTTCTGGACAAAAACGGAATAAAATACGGCAAAGCTGGATCAAAATCTGGTCTAAAGGGGTTTGAATACCAAACTGGAAAATCCGAGGTGGCTTTTTCTACCTCCGACAAGGACATCGTGATCAATGCCTATCAGCCGAAGTCTGTCCTGGCGCAGGTTCTTTTTGAACCTAATCCCAAATTGAACGACTCCATCACCTATGACATCACCAGTTGGGCCATGCCTTATGCTTATGGACTTCAAGGTTATGCCTTGGAATCAAAGCTGGATGCTTCCGGTGAATATGAAAAACCAGCTTTTAGCCCAAATCAGGCAGGAGCAACGCCAGTCGCCTATCTCGCCAACTGGCAAGGAACACGGGATGCGGCATTTTTGGCAGCACTCCTCAATCAAAAGATCCGAGTGAAATATGCCGAATATTCCTTTGTAGTTGAGGGAAAAAGCTTTCCAGCAGGTTCATTGATCATCACCAAAGGTGGAAATGAGTATGTGCCTGATTTTGACAAAAAAGTAACTGACACAGCCAACAAATTCGGAGTGATCCTAGCCACTACACAAACAGGATATGTAGATAAAGGGAAAGATTTCGGTTCGCCAAATATCAAAGTGATCAAAGCACCAAAAGTGGCTTTGATTGGCGGTAACGGCACTTCTTCCCTGAGCTTTGGGGAAATCTGGCACTTCTTTGAGCAGGAACTTAACTTCCCGATTGTTAATCTGGATGCCCAGGCTATGGGAAATTATGACCTAAGCAAATACGATGTGATCATCTTACCCTCAACTTTTGGCTCGGCCCTGAATACAAATGCCCAGCAAAAAGTTACCGATTGGGTGAAGGCTGGAGGTAAACTGATTGCGATAGATGCCGCACTGAATCTGTTTGTTAACAAGGAAGGATTCGCATTGAAGAATTTTGACACAGAAGAAGAGAAAAAGGCAGCCGAAAAAGCTGCTGCTGACCTTTCCAAACAGGAACGATTGGAGCCTTATACCGAAGGAGAAAGATTGGAAATTGCTTCTGGAACTGCAGGCGCGATCTATGAAATCAAAATGGACGAAACTCACCCGCTTGGATATGGTACCGGGGGCAAATTCTATTCCCTGAAAAACAACTCCAATCGCTTCTCTTACCTCTCGGGAGGAGCAAACGCCGGAGTTATTGCATCCAATGACGCCTATCGGACAGGTTATATTGGATACAAAATCAAATCCAAAATGGGTGAATCTCTCGCCATCGGAGCGGAAAGGCAGGGTAGAGGTCAGATCGTTTACTTTGTAGACAACCCGATTTTCAGAGGTTTCTGGGAAAGCGGAAAACTTGTCCTGAGCAACGCAGTCTTTTTGGTAGGCCAATAGACAATCCAACACCAATTTTACAACAAGCCGGTTGCTTTTCAGCAACCGGCTTTTTAACGTAATCGACCCTAGCTTGCTCCCAGCGCTTTTCCCATGATTCCAAAAGCATTTTTTCTGATTCAATATTTGGTTATCTTTTTCAAAAGTTTTGGATAAACACTGTCCGGCCTCACTTTTCGAAATTGGATTTTGAAAAATAGAATGAAAAACGCCCTTGCCATTTGGGGATTTGCTTTTTTGCTTTTTGCCTGCACTGAGGACAAAAATCCTGAAAATACTTTTGGGCATTTACCTTCTTCTCCACCGGAGGTAAGAGTTCTTTCGGATCTTCCAGATTCAATACAGCCTAAAACCATCAGTCTAAAATCCCTTCCTCCACCCAGGGTAGTCCAAGTTCCGGCACAGGATGCTGGCAGTTATTCTTACCAGGATGATAACGGAGAGACTCAAACCATTTCACTTCTTGCCCCTGAAAAACAAGATCTCCTGGTTCTGAGAAACGAAAGCGGAGAAATCATTAAAGACACCAATGGCAACCCCTACCTCCTCGGTGAGGGCGGGCTTTCTCAGTTCAAAACCTACTCCACAGATGACGGTTTGGCTCTGGATGCTGTCAATTGTGCCATTTTGGACAGCAGAGGACATCTTTGGTTTGGCACCAACGGCGGAGGAGTCAGCCGATACGACGGAAGCACCTTTACCAATTATACCTCCTCTCAAGGCCTGGCTGGAAACATCCTTAGAAGTATGCTGGAAGACAGCAAAGGCAATATTTGGTTTGGGACGATCAGTGGAGTCAGCAAGTTTGACGGTTACACGTTTACCAATTACACCCACGAGGATGGCCTGGCTGATGATGTGGTTTTTAGCATTTTGGAAGACCGCAGCGGGAATTTATGGTTTGGAACAGGCGGGGGTGGGTTAAGTAAGTTTGATGGGGAAACATTTACCACCTATACCACAGAAGACGGTTTGGCTGACAATTTTGTACTGAGCCTTTTGGAAGATCGGGAAGGCAACCTTTTCATAGGTACTTATGGAGGTGGCTTCAGCAAATATGATGGAAAGACATTTCGGAACTTTACCGAGCAAGACGGACTGCCCAGCAATCGGGTAAGGACTTTTACCCTCAGTGCTTCCGGAAAAATCTGGATCGGTACCATCGGAGGTGGTGCGAGCCTATTTGACGGACAATCTTTTACTACCTACACCATCGAGGACGGTCTGGCAGGTGATGTGGTACGGACCATTTTGGAGGATTTACAAGGCAATACCTGGTTTGCTACCGAAACCGGAATCAGCAGATTTGACGGGGAAAAATTCACCACCTATACCCGAAATCTGGGAATGCCGGCCAATTCCGTCCTGGCCGCTGTCAAAGATTCTTCAGGAAAACTCTGGTTTTGTACGGACGGCGGTGGGGTGACCCGATTTGAAGGAAGCAGCTTTACCAATTTTTCAGTAGCTCAAGGCCTCGGAAACAACATCGTGCTCAGCACCTTGGAGGACCGGGATGGCAACCTTTGGTTTGGAACTGCCGGCGGTGGAGTGAGCAGGTTTGACGGAAAAAGCTTTGTCACCTACACCCTTTCTCAGGGATTGGGAGGGGAAATTGTCTTTAGCATGATTCAGGATCGGTCTGGTAACTTCTGGTTTGGAACCGGAGGCGGGGTGAGTAAGTTTGACGGGAAGTCCTTTACCACCTTCACCACTGCCCAGACTCTGGGGACCAATGAAATCTATTCCATTGCCGAGGATCATTTGGGTAACCTTTGGTTTGGAAGCGAAGGCGGAGGATTGAGCAAATTTGACGGAGAAAACTTCACCAAATACACCTCCGACCAAGGTCTAGCAGGCAATATCATTCTGAGCATTTTTGAAGACTCTGAAAATCAGCTTTGGATCGGAGCCGTAGACGGTGGCATCAGCCTGTTTGACGGCAAAAAATTCACCAACCTGACAGCTGCTCAGGGTTTGGTGGATAATTCGGTCATCAAGATCAAAGAGGATCAGGAAAAGAACATCTGGATCGGAACCGAACAGGGCTTGTCCTTTTTGAGCCGCCAAGAGCGTAGCAAGATCGGAAAGACAGACTCCGCCCGGCTCACTATCCAATCTTTTGGAACGCAAGACGGACTTCCTGATAATCTGATCCAGCAGATCGTCCCCATGGACAACGGGAAAATCGCAGTAGGTACCAATCTGGGATTTGCGTTTTTCGATCCACCAAAGGGCGACTTGGCATTTACAAAACTGGAAAACCTAGAGATTTTCAACTCCAATACTGGCTATCCGGTCAAAGACCTCACTGACGGGCAAAACGGGATGTATCAGGACAGCCGGGGAATTCTCTGGGCCGGAACAGGAAGTAACAAAACCGCCCTGGTTCGCTTCGATTACCGGGAACTTGCCCGAAACCAAAATGCTCCAAAAATTTTCCTCAAACAAATCAGGATAAATGAAGAAGTCATTCCTTGGCATACGCTGGCAGAAAATTCGAATTCGGAGGCCATTTCCTCCGATGAATTGAACAATTTTGGAAAAGAGCTTATTCCGGAGGAAAGAGATTCCCTGAAAAAGAGATTTAAGGGAATTTCATTTGAAGGAGTTTCTCCTTTTTACGCTTTCCCAGAAAACCTAGTTCTTCCTTACCGACATAATCACATCAACATTGATTTCGGATCCGATGAACTGGCAAAACCCTATTTGGTAGAGTATCAATATATTCTTCAGGGATACGATGAGGAATGGAGCCCAGTGCTGAAAAAAACCAGTGCCACATTTGGCAATATCAGGGAGGGAGACTATACCTTTTTGGTCAAAGCCAGATTTACAGGGCCTTCAAATGCTCAGGCCGGCGGTTGGACTGAGCCCCTTTCTTACAATTTTTCTGTAAGGCCCCCTCTCTACCGAACCTGGTGGGCCTTTGCATTTTATACCCTGTTGTTCCTTTCACTCGCTTATCCTGTCCATAGATACCAACGCAACAAAGCCATTCAGGCAGAGCAGGAAAAAGCTAGGGAAAGAGAGTTGGAACAGGCTCGGGAAATCGAAAAAGCCTATACCAAACTTGAGGCAGCCCACGAAAACCTGAAGTCCACCCAAAATCAACTTATCCAGCAGGAAAAACTGGCTTCATTGGGCCAATTGACCGCAGGCATCGCCCACGAGATCAAAAACCCACTCAACTTTGTAAACAACTTCTCCGGATTGAGTTTGGAATTTCTCGATGAGGTAGAGGAAGAGTTGGAAAAAATGGAAGAAAGCGATGTCTTGGCAAATGTCAAAGACCTGCTCTCCGATATCAAAGTTAACCTAACCAAAATCAAGCACCACGGTGGGCGCGCCGACGGCATTGTCAAATCCATGTTGATGCATTCCAGAGGAGGCAGTGGAGCAATGGAACCTGCTGACCTGAACGAGGTGATCAAAGAGTACGTCAATCTATCTTTCCACGGCATGCGGGCCAACAAAAACCCGATCAATGTGGATATGGTGCTCAATTTGGATGAAACCCTTCCAAAAATCCCCCTCAACACCGAGGATTTTAGCCGGGTAATCTTGAACCTGACCAAAAACGCCTTCGATGCCATGCGTGAAAAAATCAACAAGGTCGGTCCGGACTACAAGGCCAAGTTGGAAGTACGGACAAAAGACCTAGGCAATGCCATCCTCATCGAAGTCGAGGACAATGGTCCCGGTGTACCGGATGAAATCAAAGACAAACTGTTGATGCCATTCTTTACCACCAAAAAAGGAACAGAAGGCACCGGTCTCGGCCTGAGTATCACACACGACATCATCAAGGCCCATAACGGGTCCCTGGACATCACCACAGTGGTAGGCGAATGGACCAAATTTAGCATTACGATCCCTAAATCTTCCTGATTCAATCCTATTGCCTATTTAGCTACTATTCAAAAACTTATCTTAAATTAACGTAGCCACTATTTTTTAATACCACCAAAAAGCTATCGGAAATCTTTTCGGTAGTAATTGTTTTTGCTAGTACCTACCAATCCCTTATTGCAAGAGTAAAAAGCCGAAGTACAGCTTGATTTTGAATGCATCCCCAGGATGTATGTCGGGATCAGGGCAAAAAACCTACAGTCTTAATTTCCGGAATTTTTCAAACCAAATGCACAAGGTATGAGTGTCAATGGAGAAACAGGTGACTTTGAAAACTCTGAATTAAAAAGGGATCAGCAAGATTCAAATGAAAAAATCATTTCTGAGGAACAAAAACTCAGGATTGAGCTGAAGAAGGTTTCAGCGGAACTGAATGCGCGGAAACGTGAACTGGAAATAGAATCTGCCCTAGAGAAAGTCCGTGCAACGGCCATGGGCATGCATAAAAGCGAGGACTTGAGGACAGTGGTCCAAATTCTATATGATCAACTCAGAAATCTCGGATTCCAATTGGGGGTTGCTTCAATTACCATCATGGATCCGGACACGGGCGATATTGATTGGTGGATGGAGGGCTTTGATTCCGGTTATTTTTTGCCTGAGCGCTACCATGTTCCATTTTTTAACCACCCGGGTCATCTGCAACAATTAGCCCATTGGAAAAGCGGGACGCCCTATGCGGAAATTGAGATTTCGGGGCAAGAAAAGAAGACCTATGATGCCTACTATTTTTTCAAAACAGATTTCGCCAAGGCTCCGGAGTCATCCAAACAACTGATGATGCAACAGGAGTCAGTGCGGTTTTCGATGGCCTATATGAAATACGGGGCATTGTCCTGGTCACCCACACCACTTTCCAAAGAGCAGGCGAAGGTAATGGAGCGATTCGCAAAAGTATTTGAGCAATGCTACACCCGCTTTCTCGACCTTCAAAAAGCTGAATCACAAACTAGGGAAGCCCAGATTGAAGCGGCATTGGAGCGGGTCAGGAGCCGCACAATGGCGATGCACAAGAGCGATGAACTTAGCGAAGTTGCCGTGATCTTGTTTAATGAGGTTAAATCAATGGGATTGGACTTATGGGGCTGTGGGTTCAACATTTGGGAAATGGGGGAAAAGGAGTGCACCTCATGGATGAGTACTCCGGATGGAAGGCTAACCCCCCCCTTCAGGATACCGCTGACCGAAATTCCACTCTTCATCAGGTTTGATGAATCCCTTAAAAATGGAGTTGACTTCTATGTAGAGGAAATCCGGGGAATAGAATTGGAAAAGAATTACCGATACATGAGCCAATTGCCAGTTCTTGGAGAGGGATTAAAAGCCTTTCTGAACTCCGGCAGACAAGTACCCACTTTTCAGATTGACCATGTTGTCAACTTTTCTCACGGAAATTTGATTTTCATTACCTATCATCCTTGTCCCGAGGCGCATGATATTTTCAAACGTTTCGGTAAAGTCTTCGAGCAGACCTACACCCGCTTTCTCGACCTCCAAAAAGCCGAAGCACAAGCAAGGGAAGCACAGATTGAAGCAGCATTGGAAAAAATCAGGAGCCGTTCCCTGGCCATGCACCAATCCGGGGAACTGAGGGAGGTCATTGCTATATTTTTTGAAAAACTGATTGAGCTGGACGCTTTGCTCGGCACCGTGGGTATAGCCTTGTATGATCCTAAGTCCAAAGACATTTCCTATTGGGTCGGGAATTCGATTCAAGACCCGCAATTGGTGGCAGCTCCTTTTGACGAAGCCATGATGAAGGAGGATAATTTCATAAGCCAAAGCTGGAAAGCAGTGAAGGAAAAGACTGAAATGATCAATGAGGTCTATTCCAAAGAACAAAAGGACAGGTATTTTGAGCACCTTTTTGCGCACAATAACCTGGTCCAAATCCCCGAAAGTGCCAGGGAAATTCTGCGGAAGATGGAAAGCCATGTGATATGTTTCTTTCCAAACAAACACTCTTCCCTGTTCGCAGACAGTTGGGACGGAAGGAAGTACAGCGAGGACAGCATTGGTATTTTGCGCAGGGCTGCCCGGGTGTTTGAGCAGACTTATGTGAGGTTTTTGGACCTTCAAAAAGCAGAATCCCAAGCTCGCGAAGCACAAATAGAGGCCGCATTAGAGCGGGTGCGCGCCCGCACCATGGGACTGCAAAAGAGTGAGGAGCTTCGTCAGGTCGTCAAAGTGCTGTACAATCAACTCAAGGAACTGGGATTTGACGGGGGGTTAGCCGGCATCATTATCATGGACCCCGATTCGGGTGATGTGGATTGCTGGGCTGAGGGATTTGATGATGGGTATGATTTGCCGGAAAAATACCATGTACCCTATTTCGACCACCCTGGGCAGCGCGAACTAATCAAGCATTGGAAGAGTGGGGCAGCTTATGCGGTAGTTGAAATTGCCGGGCAGGAGAAACAGTCATACAACAACTATTTTTTTTCCCATACTGATTTTGCCAAAATCCCCGAAGCCACGAAGCAATTCATGATGCAGCAGGAAGGATTGATGATATCCATGGCCTACATGCAATACGGCGCTTTGAACTGGTCACCTTCGCCCATTTCGGACGAACAGGCGAAAATCCTCCAGCGCTTTGCCAAAGTATTCGAACAGACTTATACCCGCTTCCTCGATCTCCAAAAAGCAGAAGCTCAAGCACGGGAGGCGCAGATTGAAGCAGCCTTGGAAAGAGTTCGGTCCCGGTCATTGGCCATGCACCATTCCGACGAATTGGAACAAGTGGTCTTGGCTGTCTCGGAGCGACTGTCCGAACTTGGTCTATTATTCGATGGAACCCTGATTTTTATTTCTGATTCCGAAGAGCGAAAAATTACGCTCTGGATTTCCACTTACCAAATGCCAACTCCCCTTAAAGTTCACTTGCCTTTTGATTCCGAAATGAAGGAGAATGCCATTTGGAAGGCCTTATGGAATTCAAGAAAAAAGGGAGAAAGTGTCCTGAACAAAACCTACTCCGGCAAAACAAAAGACGATTACTTCAGGTATGTCCAAAAATACAATTCGGAAACCATCCCTCCCGATGTAAGGCAATTGGAGCTTGAGTTGCCAAATTGGACCATTTCATATTCTGCCGAGAAAAATTCAATGCTAGGTGTTGACAGTTGGACGGGAAAGTCTGTCACAGAGGAAGAGTTCCAAATTCTGATCCGGTTTGGAAGAGTCTTTGAACAGGCCTTTATCCGCTTCCTCGACCTTCAAAAAGCAGAATCCCAAGCTCGCGAAGCGCATATTGAAGCTGCTTTGGAAAGGGTACGTGCGAGAACCATGGGCATGCAAAAAAGTGAAGATCTTCGTCAGGTTGTCAAAGTGCTGTATTCCCAACTCAAAGAATTGGGATTCAAGCAAGGGGGCGCGGCCATCAATATCATGGATCCTGATTCTGGGGATATTGATAGCTGGGGTGAGGGCTATGATGATGGCTATGATCTTCCAGAAAAGTACCATGTACCCTATTCCGAACTCCCTGGACTACGCGAACTAATCATGTATTGGAAAAGCGGGACACCTTTTGCAGTCGTTGAAATTGCTGGGCAGGAGAAGAAGTCACTTGATAACTATTATTTTTTCCATACTGATTTTACCAAAGTCCCTGAAACCACCAAGCAATTCATGATGCAACAGGAGGCCCTTGTGTTCTCCATGGCCTATATGCGTTATGGAGCATTGACCTGGACACCCGGTTCTCTATCTGAAGAGCAGGCGAAAATTCTCCAACGCTTTTCCAAAGTATTCGAGCAATCCTACACCAGATTTATTGACCTCCAAAAAGCAGAATCCCAGGCCCGGGAATCCCAAATTGAAGCCGCTTTGGAACGGGTTCGGGCCAGGACTATGGCCATGCATAGCAGTTCGGAATTGATTGAAACAGCGGAATTACTTTTTGACCAACTGAAGCAATTGGGGGCGGAATCACAAGGGGTTGCATTTGCCATTTGCGAAAAAGAAAATATCATGGTTCAGAAGTGGACAAGTATCGGGGTTTTTTCTGTCCCTTACACTTACGAGCCTGGGGAACTGCGAATGTATGAAGCCTGGAAAAACCAAACTGAGATTTATGAGGAGATTTATGAGGGAGAAAGGTTAAAAAAGTACTATGAGTTGTTTATGGAGATTCCGGAGTTTAAGCAGGGAATCCAAAAATTTATAGACAGTGGCTATCCACTTCCTGATTGGCAAAAAAACCATGCGATCCCCTTCAAATACGGCTATTTATTGTTAATCACTTTAAAGCCATTTGAGGAAACACATATTTTTTCCCGCTTCGCCAAAGTTTTCGAGCAGACCTACACCCGGTTTCTGGATCTGCAAAAAGCCGAAGCTCAAGCTCGGGAAGCTCAGATTGAAGTGGCATTAGAGCGGGTGCGTGCCAAAGCCATGGCCATGCATGTATCGCAGGAGCTCAACGAGGTAGTTTATGAACTCAGGAATCAACTGGGTTTACTTGGGCAAAAAGAATTAGACACCTGCGTCATCCATCTGCATGATGAATCTCCTGATTTTATATATGCATGGGCGGCTATGAGGCCACCGGAAAGTTCAGGTGAAATTCTGGAATCATCAGCCCACGTTCCAAAGAAAGGTCTTTTGATTATTGAAGAAGCTTTACGCGCCTATTCATTGAATATGCAGGATTATGTTCTTGTAAATGAGGGGGAAAAAATAATGCAATGGTTTGGGTTTCTTCAAAAAGAAGTTCCGGAAGCACACATCAAAATGGTGGAATCAGCAAAAGGTATAAGAATGGAAGATGTAAAATCCTTCTGGTCGTTTGCTGATTTTGCGGGAGGCTCTTTACTCATGGTCACAGTTGATCAACCCGAAGAAACTTCCCGAAGCCTGCTGCGAAGATTTGCCAATGTATTTGGTTTGGCTTATCGTCGATTTGCTGATTTAAAGCAGGCAGAAGCTCAGGCAAGGGAATCACAAATTCAATTGGCACTGGAACGGGTGCGGGCTCGTACCATGGCCATGCAGCATAGCGATGAATTGGCAGAAGCAGCTTTTGTTCTTTTCCAACAACTTCAAGCCCTGGGAATCGTCCATGAGCGGATCAATATTGGAATAGTCAAAGAAGAAACCAACACGATTGATTTCTGGATCACTGAGCAAGGTGGCAACCAGATCAATACACGATTCTCAGGCAAAATCGATGAGCCCACAACGCTTTCCAAGATGTATACCGGTTGGAAAAAGAATCAAAAATCCATGGTCATAGACCAGACTGGGGATGATTTGGAGAATTGGCTGAGGTATTTGAAAGATGAAATCGGAATCCCTTTTGATCCTGCATTTTTACACCATCGTCGCGTTCAGACTGTAGGATTCTTTTCAAAAGGGATGCTTGTCGTAACTACTCCCGAACCATTACCGGAGGAAAATCTAGGGCTATTGGTGAAATTTGCCGGGGTTTTTGATCTGACTTATACACGATTCAGTGACTTGAAACATGCTGAAGCACAGGCACGCGAAGCACAGATTGAAGTTGCATTGGAGCGGATCAGAACCAGAGCACTTGCTATGCAAACCTCCACCGAACTCAGTGATGTGGCCAATGTACTGCGCGAACAAATGGGAATTCTTGGCCAGGAAGATTTGGAAGCGTCAGTGGTTCATTTGTATTCTGCTGATTCTCCCACATTTGCTTCTTGGTATGCGTTTCGGGCTGGCGATAAAATAATTGAAGGCCAGACTACATTTCGCCTGGAAAATTCAGCTTTGGCTAAGGAGTTTTTGAAACTCTACCTGGACGAAATCACCGAGTACACGATCGAAGTAAAAGGCGCACAGCTGAAAGAATGGCTGGCTGAAATAAAAATAAACGCTCCTCAGATCGCTGACTACTGGGGGGATCTTCCACCGGAAAAACAGTTTTACCATTTTTCGGATTTCTCCGGTGGAGCATTGCTGATGGTTTCCCACCAAAACCTATCGGAAGAAACCCAAATGCTCCAAAAAAGATGCGCTTTGGTTTTCGAGTTGGCCTACAAACGCTTCCTGGATTTAGAAGCCAAAGAAAGGCAGGACATGGAATTGCGAGAAGAAAAGCAACGATTGGAGAAAGCACTTTCTGAACTGAAGGCCACTCAGTCACAATTGATTCAATCCGAAAAAATGGCCTCCCTCGGACAGCTCACCGCAGGAATTGCCCATGAGATCAAAAACCCACTGAATTTTGTCAACAATTTCTCTGAAGTGAGTAGTGAATTGATTGATGAGGTTTTTGATGAGCTGGAAAAATTAGAAGACTCAGACTGCAAAGAGGAAATTATTGCAATCCTAACTGACGTAAAAAACAACATCGGCAAGGTGAGCGAGCATGGAAAACGGGCTGACGGTATCGTCAAATCCATGCTGCAACACAGCAGATCCTCGGGGAATAAAATAGAATCCAAAGCCTTCAATCCCATTGTGAAGGAATTTGCCAATCTCGCCTTTCATGGGATGAGAGCTGGCAAAGCACCGATCAATGTGGAAATTGACTTACAGCTGGATCCGGAAGTGGGTGAGGTCAAACTGATTTCGGATGATTTTTCCAGAGTCATCCTCAACCTCTGCAACAATGCCTTTGATGCCATGCGGGATAAACTCCAAGAAGCCTCAGAAAGCCAGACAGACTTCCTCCCAAAATTGACCCTATCCACCAAGAAAACCTCCGATCAGGAAATCCAACTTGTAATTGGAGATAACGGAAAAGGGATCCCGAAAGAAATCCTAGACAAAATCCTCGAACCCTTTTTCACAACAAAAAAAGGGACCGAAGGCACAGGCTTGGGCTTGAGTATCAGCTACGACATCATCAAGGCCCATGGGGGAAAATTGGAGGTGAACTCTACTATGGGAGTGGGAACAGAATTTATTATTCAGATTCCAATTGACTTTTGAAAATGGAGACTTCACCTTCAAACTAACCGATGTGGGAAGGGGATTGAGATTGTCATTAGCCTATGATATTGTGAAGGCGGATGGAGGAGAATTGAAAGTGGAGACTAACCTGGAAGAAGGATGTACTTTAATTATTTTTTTGCCAATCGGCTGAATCTTCGGGAATCAAGAATTCCAGAAAAGTAAAATCTTACAAAATGGAATCTGACTCCCCCTTCTGATCAATTCCTGAAAGGCTTTCCGGCAGGAAAATGAGAAAACCTAAAATCCAAGCCAACCAGAAGTATCAGGTTGCCTTAATGGCCAGTCTTTCCTTCCGAATCTAAAGGGTAGGATTCAGGAAAATCAGAAAAATAAATCCCTGAATTCAAAGGGGATTTTGTATTTTGAAAAAGCCAAATATTATTTTCCCAAGCTGCCTTGTTTGATTTCCGATTGCAATGCCTTAATCCCACAATGCTGTCAGAAATCAAAGATTTCCATTTCCGAATACCTCATTACTGCTTTTTAAGAAATTAGAATTTCTTGTCAAAAGGTAGTTCGAAGGAGTCCAAGGTCCGGTTCTGTTTTTTGGTTTAAGCCATTAGGAGTCCGGTTATTGAGTGTTTTTTTCCATTTGATCCTGCCTATGAAAATTAACCAGCAAGTAAAAGCTCAAGCTTTGGAAGTCTACCAGCGATATTGGGACAGCTATACCAAAGGTGACCTGAAAACCTTTGCTTCTACCCTGGATGATCAATTTGAAATGATCGGCACCTCAGAAACTGAAGTCGCCCATTCCAAAGCGGACGGAATCGATTTTTATAGAGCCCAAATGAACGAGATAGTCGGAAAAGCAGAAATGCGAAACCGGCAAATCGATGTGATTCCGATAGACCATTTGGTTCTGATCAATGAGCAATGCGATATCTATGTGCTCTTGGATTCTGATTGGAATTTTTATTCAAAGATCAGAATATCAACCTTGGTCCGGGATACCAAGGATGGATGGAAAGTAGCCCAACAGCATGGCTCCCTTCCTGATATTCGGGTACAAGAAGGTGAGACGATCGCCCTGGAAAAAATCAGCAAAGAAAACCTCGAACTCCGGGATGCGGTCAAGCGACGCACTGTCGAACTGGAACACAAAAACCGCGAATTGGCCATCGAGGCGGCATTGGAGAAAGTGCGAGCCGTTGCAATGGGCATGAAAAAACCGGAAGACATGCTCGATGTCTGTCGAGTCATTTCAGATCAGTTGCAACAATTTGGAGTGGATCACATCCGGAATGTCCAGATCGCCATCATCGATGAAAACATCGGTCAGTACCTGTGCTACCAATACTTCACGCCGTACGACAATACCACCATTGAAAAAACCGAATACCTCAAAAGTCCGGTAGAACAAGGAATGGTCAGGCAAATGCTGGCTTCAAGAGACGGGTATTTTATCGGTAAACTCGACGGCAAAATACTTGAAGAGTTTAGGATTCATCGAAAAGAAGAAAACCATTTCCCGGATCCGCTTTTGGATGAAGCCAAAGAACTGGACTATTGTTTTTTGTCCATCGGGGAAGGAGGGCTTGGACTGACCTTGTACCAGCCGATTGCAGAGGAAATCCTGACCTTGTTCAAGCGCTTCCATCAGGTGTTTTCCCTTGCTTACCAACGATTTCGGGATATTCAAAAAGCAGAAGCCCAAGCCCGTGAAGCTGAAATAGAATTGGCTTTGGAAAGGGTAAGGGCAAGGACCATGGCCATGCACCATACCGAAGAACTTAAAGAAGTCATTCAAGTAGTATTCGACCAATTTGTAAGATTGAGTATCAACGTCGAACATGCAGGGTTCATCCTGGACTACAAAGAGCGGGAGGATATGCATATCTGGTTGGCAGACCAACAGCAGGGTGTGCCCACTGAGATCACAATTCCCTATTTTGATTCGCCCCATTGGAACAGTTTCCTCGAAGCCAAAGCTAAGCAAGCACCTTTTTTTGCCAACCTGCTGCCCTTTGAAGTAAAAAACAAATTCTACAAAGATCTTTTCGAGTGGATTCCAGATTTGACAGAAGAAGCGCAAAAAGCCATCCTCGATAAGTCCGCCCTCGCCATTTCGACTGTTTTGCTGGACAATGTGGGCTTGTATATCGAGCACTATTCAGAGACACCTTTTGCAACCGAAGAGAATTCGATTCTGATGCGGTTTGGAAAAGTATTTCAACAGACCTACACCCGCTTCCTCGACCTCCAAAAAGCAGAAGCGCAGACCCGCGAAGCGCAGATTGAAACATCATTGGAAAAAATAAGAGCAGCTTCGTTGGCAATGAAGGATTCAGCGGAATTAGGCGGAATTATTTACAAACTGTATCGCGAACTAACAAAGCTGGATGCGAAACTAGACCGGGCTTTTATTATGATTATAAATCCCGAAAATAGAGGTATGACTTGGTGGATGGCCGGGCACGAAGGCCTGTTGGCAGAGAATGGTTTTTTTGTTCAAATGAATCAGCATGCCTCCCATCTGTGGTATCTCGACTGCTGTAAGGAACGCAGAAAAAAATGGCAATACCTGTTAGAAGGAAAGGAAAAAAGAGATATGGACCGTTTTGTGTTGGGGGAAACAGAACTGTCCAGATTGCCTGAGTTCATCAAAAATGATATGGCCTCAGTAAAGAAAATCCATCTCTCAGGTTCATCAGATCAATTTGGTTCACTGGTCACAGGGAGTTTTGAACCTTTGCCTGATGAGCAGCAGGATATCATCAGTCGTTTTTCCATCGCATTCAACCAAGCGTATATCCGATTTCTTGACTTGCAAAAAGCCGAAGCGCAGGCACGGGAAAAAGAAATTGAACTGGCAGTGGAAAGAGTTAGGTCAAAAGCCATGGCCATGCATAAGACCTCTGAAGTTATGGGAGTGGTCATCACACTACGGAATGAAATAGACAATCTCCGGATTCTCGGCATTTCAGCTACTTCGCTTTACCTAAAACAAGAAAATGGCAACGTAAGGATATTAGATCTTACTTCATATGCAGAAACGGAAAAGGGCAGTGGATTTACACTTGATTTTGAATACCCGCTTGATGAAACCACAACTGCTTGGAATCGGATAATCTGGACTTATGATGAGCCTTATTTTGTGGTGGAGGCCAGTTTGGATGACTGGAAACAATCTATTGAATGGTTTGGAAAAGTATTCAGTAAGGATTATGCAGAAGATTTAGAAGGGTTTGTTGAAAGGTTGCCGGCCAGGCAAACATGGCACGCCTTTGTTAAAATGAGTCATGGCTTGCTAGCGTTGGATTTCACACTTCCACCACCTTCGGAAACGGAGGTTGTGTTGAAAAAGATGGGTCTGGCAATTGATCTGACTTATAAACGCTTCCTCGATCTCCAAAAAGCCGAAGCGCAGGCAAGGGAAGCCAGAATAGAGACAGCCCTCGAAAAAGTGCGCTCCCGCACCATGGGTATGCAGAGCAGTGAGGAATTGCCCATCGCAGCCAATTTATTATTCAAGGAAATTAAAGCCTTTGGTATGCCTGCCTGGAGTGCCGGGTATTGCACCTGGGAAGAAAACAAAAAGGCCATAACCTTATGGATGAGCAGTGAAGGGGTCATGCAACCTCCCTTTATAGCACCCACTACCGAGGATCCATTATTTATGCAAATGCGGGAAGCATTTGAGGCAGGTAAAAGTTTTCACGTCGTGGAAATGGGTGGAGATGATCTTGTCATGCATTATCAATACATGCGAACACTTCCGGTAGTAGGTGAAATTCTGGATTCTATCATCCATGCGGGCCATCCTCTTCCTACTTTCCAAATTATGCACTATGCGTATTTTACACATGGACTACTCCTCTTCATTACCTATGAGCCTGTTCCCGAAGCCCATGATATTTTTAGACGTTTCGCCAAAGTTTTTGACCAAACCTACACCCGGTTTCTGGATCTGAAAAACGCAGAAGCACAGGCACGCGAGGCTCAAATCGCAAATGCTTTGGAAAAAGTACGTTCCCGTTCTCTGGCCATGCAAAGTCCGGATGAACTTATAGAAGTTGCCCAACTGCTCCGGGAAGAAATGGGAGCTTTGGGAGTGGAAGAACTGGAAACCAGCTCGATTTACATCCACGATGAAAGCAGCGGATTGACAGCATGTTGGTTTACCATCAAAAACACTGATGATCCGGGTAAGGCGGTCACTGATCAGATGACCATCTACCTGCAGGATACCTGGGTGGGCCGGCAAATGCTTCAATTTTACCGATCCGAATCAAAACAGATTTCCATTCTGATGCAGGGAGAAAACCGCATCGAATGGATTCGCTACTGTGAGGGTAAAACAAAATTGTTCGGAACCAGCAATTTCTATGGGGATACCATTCCCGAGCGTACCTATCACCTGTACAAATTTTCAAACGGGTATATCGGAGCAGCTGCACCTGGAGAGATTTCCCAAGAAAGCTGGGATTTGCTAAGAAGAGCCACCGCTGTTTTTTCCTTCGCATACACCCGTTTTCAGGACCTGCATAAAGCCCAATTACAGGCAAGGGAAGCACAGATTGAAGCCGCATTGGAAAAAGTACGAAGCCGTACCATGGCCATGCAAAAGTCGGAGGAACTGGCTGACGCCGCCTATGTGCTTTTTGAACAGTTGAATATTCTGGGTGTCACCCACGAACGGATCAACATCGGCATCGTCGACGAGGAAAATAACTGTATCGACTTTTGGGTAACCGAGCAGGGAGGACAAAAATTACAAACCAAATTCTCCGGAAGAATCTCAGAACCCACCACCCTGTCCAAATCCTATGAAGCGTGGAAAAAGGGGGCAAAATCCTTGGTCGTGGATTTACAGGGTGAAGAACTGCAGAACTGGCTAAAGTATATGGAGGAAGAAATCAAAATTCCTTTCAACAAAGCCTATCTCCATACCAGGAGGGTTCAGACAGCCGGATTTTTTTCAAAAGGCATGTTGGTGGTCACAAGTCCGGAACCCCTGCAAAACGAGGCGCTTTATCTTCTGGAAAAGTTTGCCAATGTATTTGACCTGACTTACACCCGTTTCAATGATTTGTTGCTGGCAGAAGCCCAGGCCATTCGGGCAAAGGAAAACTTGATAGCCATTCAGGCTGCCAAATCCAGGGCAGAGGAAGCCCTGACCGAACTCAAAGCCACCCAAACCCAGCTCGTCCAGCAGGAAAAACTCGCCTCCCTCGGTCAGCTCACCGCCGGCATCGCCCACGAGATCAAGAACCCGTTGAATTTTGTGAATAATTTCTCGGAAGTCTCAATGGAGATGATGGGGGAGATAAAAGAGGAAAGAGCCAAGAGCCAAGAGGCAAGAGACGAGACCCTAGTGGATGAGATCCTGGATGATATCCGAGCCAACCTGGAGAAAATCTACGAGCACGGCACCCGCGCCAACAGCATTGTCTCTTCCATGCTACAGCACTCACGAGGTGGCTCCGGCAAGATGGAACCCACAGACCTCAATGGTCTGATCAAAGAATATGTCAACCTGAGTTTCCACGGAATGCGGGCAAGCAAAAATCCGATCGATGTGGATATCGTCTTGGATCTGGATCAGGAAATAAAGGAAGTGTCCCTGATCAAAGAAGACTTTACCCGGGTAATCATCAACCTGTGCAATAATGCTTTTGATGCGATGCGGACTAAAACCCTCCAAGGGTTCGAAACCCTTGGAGGGATGGACGTTTACCACCCCAAACTCACCATCTGCACCAGATTGGAAAAAGACCAAATCCTTATCGAAGTAGAAGACAACGGCCCCGGAATCCCCGACGAGATCAAAGACAAAATCCTGCAGCCTTTCTTCACCACAAAAAAAGGAACTGAGGGAACGGGTCTCGGACTCAGTATTACCCATGACATCATCAAAGCCCATGGCGGAGAGATTAGTGTGAATACCAGGATAGTTGATGGAACAGTTTTTACTATTATATTGAGTATTAAAATGATCCCTCAATAATTATGGTGCAATGGACCGGTAAATTCTTTAGGCTTACCCTCTACTTGGTATTTTTCATCGGGATTTATTCATGTCAACAGAAGGCAGATGTTGCCTTTCCGGAAAACCCTTCCGGATACGAAGTCCCAAAAACAGTTCCTTTTTCACTTCCGGAACCAGAACCTGTCACCTGGAAAATTTTTCCTCAAGACAGTGTTCCCAAGGGAGTCAAAGTCAACTTGAATCTGGAAAGTCTGCCTTACAAATCATTTTCTGCAAATGAATTCAGACCGATAAAAGCTCCCGCCAAAACTACCTCATTCGACTGGGATAAGCTCAAATCGATTCCTTTCGACTTGGATACCATTCCCTCCCAGCCTATTCCTGTGAGAAAATTTTTGTTGCCCGCACCTACCGTCACGGCAGCTTCAGTTCCATCGGTTTGGCAGGGAGGTACCTCAGCAATGATCCGCTTGGGACAGACTGAAGGATTGCTTGGCAACAAGGTTTACGCCATGGTCACCGATCCTTATGGAAGCATGTGGATCACCACTGACAGAGGCTTGACCAAATACGATGGCTCGGAGTTCCAGACCTACAATTTCTTTGGAAGGTCAGAAACAGGAGCAATTGAAATCCTACCCAAATTACTTTTTGACCCCGATGGAAGGTTAATTATTTCAGGCTTGGTAACAGGAGTCTATCGTCTCGATATCACCTTAGGATTGGTGGAGCATTTTCAGACCGGCAAAGGATTCATCCGGATGGATTACGATGCACAGGGGAAACTTTGGGGCGTAAACGGAGGACTTTACTTTTTGGATTTGGAAGAAAAGCGCATTTCCCAGCTGGAAATGAAAATCAATGACATCCCCATTACTGCCCTATTCGGGGTGAAAAATGACAACGAAGGGAATCTATGGATTGGTATGGGTCAAGGAATCGGAATCATGGATCCCTTTCAAAAATCCATCCACTTGATGGGAGATTCTATTGGACTAAATGTTCGAACGGCCTATGAATTCAAAGAAGATCTCAAAGGCAATATGTGGGTCTCGGCATTTTCCAACGGGGCCGTTTCAGTAAATCTGGAAAATCAAACTTTTCAGCAGCTTGGCCCGGAGCAAGGATACTTTGGGCGTACCGCAAATGTGCTACAAGATGTAAATAAACGTCTTTGGCTTATTTCGGAGGACACAGTCAGAATTTTTGATCAGGAAAAGGGCTTAATGAAAAAGCTGGTCACCCGTGCAGTTACCAGGGACAACAACTTTCCTTCCTCCTCACTTGTCGGCAAAGACGGAACCATTTGGATAGGAACCGATAAAGTAGGTATTCTTCTTGCCAATCCGAATGGACTACTTTCAGAATACTTCACGGTAGAAAATGGTATCGAAAGCAATGATGTCTGGGGAATCAATGAAGATTCAAAAGGTAGAATTTGGCTGGGAAATTATCGAGGACTCAATATCTATGATTCGGAAAAGGAACGGCTTTATCTATTTCAATTTCCCGGAGGGCAACTGGTCAATGATTTCCGGCAAATCAATAAAATCGGTGACGATGTGTTTTTTGTAGGAATGGCAAGAGGTTTCTCCATCATTGATCTCAAATCAAACACAGCGACGATTTATGAAACGCGAAATACGACCGGAATAGCAACCATATTTATCGCTGAGCAAACTCCTGATGGAAAGCTTTGGATGGGTTCAGGTTCCGGGTTGCTTCTTTTTGACCCAAAAGAAAACAGCTTCAAACGACTGGGAAAATCAAACGGCCTTTCTTCAGACATGGCATTTGTCGTAAAGAAGGACCGCAACGGACAAATCTGGGTTTGTACAGATACAGGAGTCCATTTGTTTGATTCCAGTGGGAATTCTCAGCGGAAATTGAACAAAGAAACTGGATTGATGACAGATTACAATTCCATGCTTTTTGAAACTTCCAAAGGCGAAATCATCATCGGCGGAGATATGGGATTTTCAATTTTGGAACCCAATGAAAAGACCATTACCCATGTTTCGGCCAAATCGGGGATCAGTCCCCCTTCGCTCTATGATATGAACGAAAGTAAAGGCAGAATTCACGTGGGTTCCGAAAACGGAATCATAGTCGTAACGCGCCCGGATGAAAACTCCCCAAATCAATTATGGCGTTTTTCGAATTACGGAAAGTCCTCCGGCCTCCCCTACAACGATCACAACCAGTCGACCTCATTTGTAAGTACTACAGGCCAAGTTTGGTGGGGCGCCGCACCGATTCTGGTGGTCAATCATCAGGATCCTTTGATAGACAGCCTTGCTCCCAAGGTGCATATCAAAGGCATGAATATTATGGATCAAAATCCCGTTTTTCTTAAGCCGGACTATTTCAAATCACGGCTTCTGGAAGGAGATACCCTTTGGACAAGTGATTTGTCGGAGAGCTGGACCAAAGAAACCCTACCTAATGACAGCAGCTACCTGGCGCAAAACAAGATCCAGTGGGACAGTATCAGCCCAGGATTCCGATTGCCGATCGGTCTGAAACTTCCCTACAATCAAAACTCATTCAATTTCTCCTTTGTAAACCAAACCGCACAAGGCAGGGATAATATTGCTTATCGCTACATCCTCGTGGGAGAGGACGAGGAATGGTCACCTGTCAGTCCAAGACCTTCCTCTAGAATTTATTACAATCTGCTGCCGGGAGAGTATTCATTCAAAGTCGCCACCCGTGGATTCAATGGGGTCTGGAGCGAGCCGGCATCTTTTGACTTTGTTATTTTGCCTCCTTGGTGGCAAACCTGGTGGGCATATCTCTTATTCGCCTCAATTTTCGGCGGAGTCACTTATGCCATTGTCTATGTGAGATCGCAGTACCTGAAAAAGGAAAATCGCATTTTGGAGGAAAAAGTCAGTCACCGTACCGAACAGCTGAAAAAATCCATCGACGAATTGAAGTCTACCCAGTCTCAATTGATCCATTCAGAGAAAATGGCATCACTCGGGGAACTCACCGCAGGAATCGCCCATGAGATTCAGAACCCGCTGAATTTTGTAAACAACTTCGCAGAAGTGAGTGGCGAACTCATCGATGAAATGAAAGAAGAGCTGGAGAACGGAAATATGGAAGCTGTGATGGAGATATCAGATGACCTCAAAGAAAATCTCAATAAGATCAACCACCACGGAAAACGGGCCGATTCCATCGTAAAAGGGATGCTGGAGCATAGTCGGGGAAGTACCAGTGAGAAAAAACCGACCAACATCAATGCTCTTGCAGATGAATTTTTGCGCCTAAGCTATCATGGCTTAAGGGCCAAAGACAAAAGTTTCACCGCTGACTTCGAGACCGAATTAGACCCAAATCTGCCTCTAGTAAATGTGGTAGCTCAGGATGTGGGCAGAGTCATTTTGAATCTGATAAATAACGCCTTTTATGCCTGTGCAGAGCGGAGTCGAAGTACCGGTGCAGAGCGGAGCCGTATTGCCAGCACCCAAAAAGTAACAGAATATGCGCATTCTGAAAACGGGTCTTCTTCTTATAGACCAAAAGTGACTGTCTTATCCCGCCTTGTCAACTTAAATGGAGATATCGGGGGAGTGGAGATTTGCATCAAAGACAATGGCGGCGGAATCCCAAAGTCAATCAAAGACAAAATCTTCCAGCCTTTCTTCACGACCAAGCCCTCGGGAAGCGGTACCGGTCTGGGACTAAGTCTTAGCTATGACATCGTCAAGTCGCATGGGGGCGATCTTCGGGTCAAAAGCATTGAAGGCGAAGGAACAGAAATGATCATCTTTTTGCCCATCTATGGCTAAAATCCACAGAATTCTGGACTGAAATAGCAGGAGCCAAAAAGTTTTAGAAGCTTTTGGATAGTTGGTCAAATGAAAAAAGTGGTCTTTGACCAATTCCCTGAAACCACCCAATCCGGGAGTTTCTAAACCATTGCCACAGGAAATGAAATTCTCTTGCCTGGGTGTTAGATTCTATATAAAAATCACCGGCTAGTTCCTTCTTTTCCTATCTAAAACTCTCATTGATCTGGCCTAGTACTTTATTCCCGGGACACAATTCGCCCTCTTTCAGTCTATTTAGTGGAGTAGATGTGATTTTGAGGGTTCCATGCAAATCCTTCCATTCTGTATTGACATAGAGCAATCCGGTCAAAATCTCCTCTTTTGCTCTTGCTTTTTGCAAAGCATTTGCTGCAGAAATCCTATCCTCGGGATTCCAGTCCAAATCCAGCTTATTCAACTGGATTTCCGAACCGTCATGCATTTCCACTTGGGCGGATTTTCCTGCCTTGTACTGGACATTGATTTCATTCTTGTCTGGAACCAAATCTCTGGCCGAAGTGGCCTCAATATGCTCTCTGACATAGTCATAGGATTTGGTTGATCCGGGATTATTGTTGAAAGTGACACAGGGTGAAATCACGTTCAAGAATGCGAAGCCCGGATGTCTGATTGCGGCTTTGAGCAAAGGAATCAGCTGCTGCTTGTCTCCGCTGAAGCTTTGAGCAACAAAAGTAGCACCCAACTCAATCGCCATGCTGGCCAAGTCTATTGCCTGAAAAGGATTAATGTTTCCGGATTTGTTTTTGGATCCCTGGTCTGCAGTAGCCGAGTCCTGTCCCTTAGTCAGGCCATAGCATCCGTTGTTCATCACCACATAGACCATGTTTAGATTTCTCCGAATCACATGAACAAACTGTCCCATACCGATGGAGGCTGAATCTCCGTCACCCGATACTCCAAAATAGACCAGATCCTTGTTTGCCATATTGGCACCGGTGGCTACCGAAGGCATCCGACCATGCACCGAATTAAATCCATGGGAATTTCCCAAAAAATAGGTGGGTGTCTTAGAAGAGCATCCTATCCCGGAAATCTTGGCCACCAAATGAGGCTCAATGGACAATTCGAAACAGGCCCTCACGATGGCCGCACTGATGCTGTCATGACCACAGCCGGCGCAAAGTGTAGATAAGCTCCCTTCGTATTCCTTCAGCGTATATCCCAATTTATTCTTGGGAAGCTTGGGATGACTAAACTGCGGTTTCAGATAACTCATGACTTGAGTGATTTTTTGGGTTTAAATAAAGTTTGATTTGCTGCCGAATCGAGTCTGCTGTGATAGGCATCCCGTCGTAGTTGAGCACGGACACCAATTTTTTGGGATTACAGTCCAATTCCATAATCAGCATCTTACGCATCTGGGCGTCCCTGTTTTGTTCGATCACAAAAACCGCTGAGTGGTCTTCAATAAACCCGACAACTTCTTTCCCAAACGGGAAAGCTTTGATCCGGATAGAATCGACTGAAATTCCTTCTTCAAAAAGTAGATCTTTTGCTTCTTCCGAAGAATAGGTAGAAGTTCCGAAATACAAAATCCCCAATTCACTAGAATCCGAAGAAGGAGAAGAAATTTCGGCCGCCGGAACCATTTTTTTGGCTGTTTCCCATTTGTGAATTAAGCGGTCCATATTTCTCTTATAAGCCCCGCCGTCCTCAGTATAGGCAGCATATTCATCCTTGGAAGTACCCCGGGTAAAAAACGAACCTTTGGTGGGGTGAGTCCCCGGATAAGTCCGATACGGAATCCCGTCTCCATCCGAATCCAGGTACCTGCCAAACTTCCCGATATCCTCCAGTTCAGCGGCGGTTAAGACTTTGCCCCGCTTGAATTTTCGTTTGTTGTCCCATTCAAAGGGTTCGCTTACGTGATCATTCATCCCCAAGTCCAGATCAGTCATCAAAATAACGGGAGTCTGCAACTGCTCCGCCAGATCAAAACTTTCTGCAGTCATATCAAAGCATTCTTTGGGAGATGAAGGAAAAAGCAGGATATGTTTGGTGTCACCATGAGAAGCAAATGCTGCTGCCAAGAGATCTGATTGCTGGGTGCGTGTCGGCATTCCGGTACTTGGACCTGTCCGCTGCACATCGATCAGCACTGCAGGGACTTCCGCAAAATAGGCCAAGCCCAGAAATTCGCTCATCAGGGAAATTCCCGGACCCGAAGTAGCAGTAAAAGCCCTAGCTCCATTCCAATTAGCGCCGATTACCATGCCCATGGCGGCCAGCTCATCTTCTGCCTGAATGATCGCGAATTTGTTTTCACCATTTTCCTCTTTTCGATGGGTTTTGCAATAGTTTTCGAAGGCTTCGGCCACCGAAGTGGAAGGGGTGATAGGATACCAGGCCATCACAGTGGCTCCGGCATAAACTGCTCCTATCCCGCAGGCTGTATTTCCATCCACCAGGATTTTGTCTTTTAATAAATCCCTGCTCTCAAGGCTGAAGGGCAAGGGATATTCGAAGTGGCTTTCCACATAATCCATTCCCAAACTAAGGGCGTGGAAGTTGGCATCAATCAGAGCCTTTTTACCTTCAAACTGCTCGGAAATCAAATTTTTTATGACGGATTCGTCCATGCTCAGTAACCTGACCAAGGCTCCGACATAGATGATGTTTTTCAAAAGTTGCCTCTTTCTGGGATCTTCAAAAGCATGAGTGGCCATCTCCATCATTGGAATACCGAGGTATTGAATGTCCTCTCGTTGATATTCAGGATTTAGGGTTTTGGTGCTGTCGTAGATAAAATATCCGCCCTCCTTCACACTCTGGACATCCTTGGCCATACTTTGTGGATTGACACTGATCATCAAGTCGATTCCTTCCCTACGACCCAAGTATCCTTTTTCGCTCACCCTGACCTCATACCATGTCGGCAATCCCTGAATATTAGAAGGGAAAATATTTTTTGGAGTTACAGGGATTCCCATCCTGAATATGGTCTTGGCAAACAGGAAATTGGCACTTGCAGATCCTGTCCCGTTCACATTGGCAAACCGGACGATAAAATCATTGATTCGATTCTTCATTTTTTAAAAGAGGGAAGAGGGGCGGGAACCTGATAAGCTTTGGTGACACTGTAAAAGTACTTTTGCATGTCCCAGGCAGAGGTTGGGCATCTTTCGGCACAAAGCCCGCAGTGCAGGCAAACGTCTTCGTCCTTGACCATGACCCGTCCGGTTTTTAGGATGTCTGAAACAAGTAGATCCTGCGTGGTGTTTTCGGCAGGAACCAATAAATTTTGCCTGAGCTGATCCTCCGACTCATTTGGTGTAAATGTGATACAGGAGGTCGGACACACATCCATACAGGCATCACATTCTATGCATCGATCCTCAGAAAATACCGTCTGGACATCACAATTGAGACATCTTTGAGCTTCTTTAAAGGCAATAGGGACATCAAATCCCAATTCGACTTCCTTTTTTCGGTCTTTGAGCGTGATGGATTTTTTGGCTTGTGGTACCACAAAGCGGTGATCAGCCGCTATCTGACTGTCGTAGCTCCATTCGTGGATTCCCATCTTTTGGCTGACCAGATTCGTGTAGGGTGAGGGCCTGTCATTAAGATCTTTCTCCTCGCAAAACAGATGGATGGATACAGCCGCCTGGTGTCCATGCGCCACTGCGGTGATGACATTTTCAGGCCCGAAAGCTGCATCTCCACCAAAAAACACATTTGGAAGTGTGGATTGGAATGTTTTCCGATCTACCACTGGCATATCCCATTCATCAAACTCCAATCCTAAATCCCGCTCTATCCATGGAAAACTGTTTTGCTGCCCAATGGCAATCAAGACTTCATCCGCTTCAATAAACACATCAGGCTCGTCTGTAGGAATGAGCTGTCTTTTTCCCTTTTCATCATACACCGCCCTAACCTTTTGAAATTTCATCCCGATGAGCTGATTCCCTTCAACCTCAAAACTGAGGGGAACATGATTGTCAATAATCTGAATATCCTCATGTGCGGCATCCTCTTTTTCCCAAGGGGAAGCTTTCATTTCTGAGAAAGGACTCCTTACCACCACTTTAACTTCTTTGCCTCCCAACCTTCTGGCCGTCCTACAACAGTCCATGGCGGTATTTCCACCGCCAAGAACAATTACTTTTTTTGGAATGGATTTCGTATGCTCAAAGGCTACACTGGCAAGCCATTCGATCCCAATGTGAATAAATGCCCCACCTTCTTTTCTGCCTGGCAGTTTGGGTAGATCCTTGCCCCTGGGAGCTCCAGTGCCTACAAATACAGCATCATATCCTTTGGAAATAACTTCCTTCAGGCTTTTTACATAGGTTAAAAATTGGGTGTGAATCCCCAAATCCAAAATGTAATTCACCTCTTCATTCAGAACTGTCTCGGGAAGCCTAAAAGAGGGAATCTGACTTCGCATCATCCCGCCACCGGCAATCTGCTCATCGAAAAGATGTACTTCATAGCCCTGTGGTGCCAGATCCCGCGCGACCGTAAGGGAGGCTGGACCTCCTCCGATCAGGGCAATCCTTTTTCCATTTTGGGGAAAAGGTGCCTGCGGCATCAGACTTTTCACCTCGCCTTTTTGGTCTGCAGCCACTCTTTTGAGCCTACAAATGGCTACCGGTTCTTCTTCCACTCTTACCCTGCGACAGGCGGGCTCACAGGGCCGGTCACAAGTTCGGCCTAGGATTCCGGGAAAAACATTGGATTCCCAGTTGACCATATAGGCCTCGGTGTATTTTTCGGCTGCAATTAATCGGATGTATTCCGGAACAGGGGTATGGGCCGGACAGGCGTATTGGCAATCCACCACTTTGTGGTAGTATTCCGGATCCCGGGTATCGGTAGGCTTCATGGTTATTTTGGGTTACTATAATCTTAAAAAACTCAAAATTTAATAAAGGCACTGAGTGATTAATATAAAAAATAATTCTGCAATTATGACTACTGACGAATTTTTTGACAACAATTCAGCGCCCTTTTTCTAATTGAGGAATTGCCAAAAAATGGATGTAGCCCTATGATCCGGAATCCTATAATCTATGGATAATCCAATCCTATCTATTAGGGTTCGACAGTATTCAAAAATGAGTTGAGGCTTTCTTGCCTTTGGGTCAGAAAGCCAAAGAATCAATTATTCTCTCCAGCTAAAACTGGACAAAAAACAAAACCCCGCTTTCAGATGAAGGCGGGGGAAGTTAAGTTTGAATGGAGGTAATTCTTATTCGGTACGGGCAGGATCAACGGCACCGGTTCGTGCTGGATCAACAAAATCTGTTCGAGCCGGATCTACAGAAAAAGAAGAGGAATCGCCTCCTCCACGGGTTTGACTTTCGGAGAGGTCATCCTCACTTTGATTTTCATCGTCACTAGACGAGTCATCCTGAGAATTGTCCTCGTCATCCGGATCCGGACCGGAAGCCAGGATCATGGCTGCTGCGAGAAATAATATCCTTGCAGGGCTATCTCTCTGAAGGGGAAATGAGTTGTTAGAATACATAAAATGCAATTTATATATGCTAAATATAATTTTTTTGCATCCTAATCCAAATTATATTGCTCTATAATTAGGTCTGATTCACCCCTATTATAACGAAAAGTTATTTCTGTCAAGTCATGCAAGATTATTTGAACTACCAGATGGGTCACAAACGAAATGTTTCATTTCTAGCGGCTTGCTTGTACCTCTTGACTTTTCTGACAGGGCATGCCCAATCTGTGGAAACCCTGCAGGCCGAATTGGAAAAGCTTTCAGCTGTGCCTGGATTCGCCTCTGACACGACCTATCTTAACAAAGCCAATGAACTTGGGTTCGTTTTCGCAGAGAGCAGTCCAGACAGTGCAGTTGTCTTCCTGGAAAAGCAACTGCAGCTTTGCCGGAAAGCCAATTATGAAAAAGGCGAAGCAGAAGCTTTAAAGATCTATGGGAATGCCCTTCAAAACATGGGTGACTTCAAAGGTTCCTTATCCTACTACAATGAGGCTCTTAAGATTGCTGAAGGCATTTCAGGTCAAAAATTGGTCCCAGGCATTTTGAACAATATTGGCCTTGTCAACTACAACCTCGGGAAATATGCAGAAGCGTTAAACAATTTCTATGAGGCCATAAAGGGAGCGGATCAGACAAACGATGCCAATGTCAAAGCTGCCGCCCTCAACAATGTGGCCCTTATTTATTTTGAGCAGGATAAACTCGAGGAGGCAAAAGAAAAATATCGGGAAATGCTGGCCATTTACCAAGAGATCGGCAATCAGGGCCGCATCATACTCGCCTACAACAACATCGGCGATGTGGAACTTAAGCAAAACAATCCATCTGAGGCTTTAAAAAACCTGAAAATCGCCCACCAATCGGCCATTGAATTGAACAGCCCGGAATTTGTGGAAATGACGTCCCGAACTTTGGCTGATATCTATTCGGCGCTAGACAGTGTATCCATAGCTGAGGATCTCTATCAACAATCTATCTCCATGTCCCGAGACAACGGATATGGAGTCCCTTATGCTCACTCCCTGATTGGATTGGCTAAATTGAATTATAAAAAAGGGGAATTAATTCAGGCTTCAGATCTCGCAAAAGAAGGACTGGCACAAGCAGAAAAAATGGCCCAGCCCATGCAGATGCGCAATGCCCATGAATTACTTGCCAAGATTTTTGAAGACGAAGGAAATTACAAAGAAGCGCTCACCAGTTTCCAGCAGTTCAAATTTTACAACGATAGCATCAACACTTCACATTCCCAGCGCCTCACAGCAACCTTGGAATCGGAATATGAATTTTCGAAAAAAACACTGGAGTATGAAAAAGCCAGTCTCCGACAACGATGGATCATATTCTCAGCTTTTGCGGGACTAATTGCTTTCCTGATCATCCTTTTATTGGGATACCGAAACAAAAAACACCTCGACAAAGCTTATCATTCGCTACAGGAGAAAACACATGAAATCGCCTTCAAAAACGGTGAATTGGAAACAACCCTAAAACAGTTAAAATCCACACAATCCCAACTCATCCAATCCGAAAAGATGGCTTCGCTTGGAGAATTGACCGCTGGAATCGCCCATGAAATCCAAAACCCGCTCAACTTCGTCACCAACTTTTCTGAACTCAGCACGGGTATGATTCAGGAAATCCGGGAGGAAAGAGTCAAAAATCCCACTGCCCAAGATCAACAGCTGATCGATGAAATCCTTTCGGATATTCAGGTAAACCTGGGGAAAATCCACCACCACGGAAAGCGGGCGGACGCCATAGTGAAAGGCATGCTGGAACACAGTAGATCAAGTACCGGAGAGAAAGTACCGACTGATATCCAACCTTTGATCAACGAATGCCTGCGTATTTCTTCTCATGGCTTTCGTGTCAAGGACAATTCCTTTTCGGCAGAATTCACCACCGATATGGAGCCGGGTCTCCCTAAAATAATGCTAGTACCGCAGGATATCTCCCGAGTTTTACTCAATCTGTTTAACAATGCATTTTACGCATGTGCTAATCCGGATTTTAGAAAAGAAAATCCAAATTTAAAACCTCAGGTTAAAGTGACTGTCAGCCGGGTTGAAAAGGACTCAAACCCCTTTCTAAAGGTCACAATAACAGACAACGGATCCGGCATACCCAACTCGATCATTGACAAAATTTTCCAGCCTTTTTTCACGACCAAGCCCACCGGTGACGGCACTGGCTTGGGATTATCATTGAGCTATGACATAGTAAAAGCTCACGGAGGAGAATTAAAAGTCAATTCGGTGCCTGGAGAGTTTACCACTTTCACCATTTTTTTACCAGTTTAAAAAACCTAACTTTTACCCTATGAAAATCCTTGTTGTCGATGACGAACGAGATGTGGAAGATCTATTTCGTCAAAAATTCAGAAAAGAGATCCGAAATGAAGGACTTGAATTGCTTTTTGCTTATTCCGGAAAAGAGGCCCTGGAAATACTTGAAAACAACAACCCTCCTCTAGTTGCCAGTGTTTTTTCCGACATCAATATGCCGGGAATGAGCGGCCTGGAAATGCTCGGCATCATCAAAAACCGTTTTCCCCAGCTCCAGGTCAGTATGATCTCTGCTTACGGTGATTCGGAAAACTACCAAAAAGCCATGAGCTACGGAGCGAAAGGATTTTTTACCAAACCAGTAGATTTTGAATCCCTTAGAAAAGAAATAGGTGAGATTTTGAGAAGTTAATACCAAAAATTACCCCTCCTACTCCAGCCAAATTTACACCAAGCAAAGCCACAGAGTAATATGATCCTGGTCAACCTGATCTCTCTTTTCCTTCTTTATTACCTAAAAAAAAGTGCCGGCCCCCAAGGGTTTCCTGAGAACCTCAACAGGTATTTCAAATATGGGATGATTGCCGCTGCCATCCTGATTGCTTTGGGAATAGCAAAGGCACCCCCTGAGATCCTTTTTCAACTGCTTTCCTTTGTATTGGTTGGAGGAATTATTTACCTGATTCTAAATACCCCTGAGCTGGATTACCAAAAGACATTGGCCATCACTCCTTTGCCGATCATTGGGGTCCAGCTTTTGGAATACCTGATCAAAACCATCAGTCCGGCGGTCTTTGATATCCTTGAAAATTACCTCGATGCAGCCGGATTCTTTGCCCTAATCTGGGCGGTGACCATGTGGCTGAATCACCGAAAGCAAATGAAGGAAATTGAGATCGAGCGGATTATCTCAAAAGAACAGGAAAGACAACTCCGAAATACCGAAGAGCAAAAAAGTCAGCTGGAAGTCTTGGTGGCTGAGCGGACCTCAGAAATCCTAAAACAAAAGGAGGAACTTCAGGAAGCCCTCAACGATCTCCAATCCACCCAAGCACAACTTATTCAGCAAGAAAAACTTGCCTCCCTCGGCCAGCTAACGGCTGGTATCGCCCATGAAATTAAAAACCCGCTCAATTTTGTCAATAATTTCTCAGAGCTGAGTGTAGACTTTCTTGAGGAAATCGGGGAAGAAATGGCGAAAATTTCCGAAAGTCCGGAAAAGCAAAATATCCTCGACCTATTGGAAGATGTTAAATCAAATCTTGTGAAAATCAGGCATCACGGTTCTCGTGCTGACGGTATTGTACGGTCTATGCTGATGCATTCACGAGGTGGAACCGGTACCATGGATCCTACCGATCTTAATTTGCTGATCAGGGAGTACTCCAACCTTGCATTCCATGGAATGCGCGCCAATCCCAATCCCATCAATGTGGACATTCAATTGGAACTTGCCGATAACTTGCCCCAGGTCAAGCTCAACGCCGAAGACTTTAGCCGGGTGATTCTGAACTTGGTCAAAAATGCCTTTGATGCCATGAGGGATAAAATTAATGCCCTCGGCAGTGACTATTCGGCCAAGGTAACGATCCGAACCAAAGATTTGGGAGATCAGATTCTGATTGAAGTGGAGGATAACGGCCCAGGTGTACCAGATGAGATTCGGGACAAACTGCTGATGCCATTTTTCACCACTAAAAAAGGAACCGAAGGAACCGGACTTGGGCTCAGCATCACCCACGACATCATCAAGTCCCACGAGGGAAAATTGGACATCGAATCAACGGTGGGTGAATTCACCAGGTTTCGAATTTTGTTGCCTAAAGCAAAACCTTGACCGGTTCAACGGCTATCTTCTTAAACTTAAAATCATCCTCTTGCAAAATGTTGGTTTGTTCGATTTTAATTAATTCCTATTTTAGACTAAACTCAATTTTTATATCAAGCAACTGTAATCCCAACTCTTAACTGCTCTGAAAGTGGATTCTCTTCAAAACAAGAATGAACATAACAAAAAAATTCTTCTCCGACTTTTTGGTAACCTCGAAGAGAACCTACTTACAGAAATTCTGGAAAATGGAAGGACTTCAGAACTAGAAACAGGAACTTTCCTTTTTCACCAAGGTGACCAGGATAATTCACTTTACATCGTGATCTCCGGCAGATTCAGAGCCTTGGCAAAGCAAGAGAACGGCTCATTGCACGCCTTAGGTGATATTGGAGAAGGTGAGCCGATTGGGGAATTTGCGCTCTTTATGGCAGAGCCCCGATCCGCATCAGTAGTCGCCATCCGAAAATCAATCGTGTTGGAACTCAAAGAAACCCAGTACTTGGATATTGTCTCCAAACACCCGGAATTTTCCAGCAAACTCACCCGATTTGTTGTAAACAGACACCGCCGGAATGCGCTTCAACAACACCTGGAGACCTCAGCAAAAAACATTGCAGTCATCAATCTACAATCGAAAATTGATATCTCCGACTACACGGAAGCGGTCAAAAAAGAGTTTGAGTCTCTCGATGTAAGTATCCAAATACTGGACCATGACTCACATGCCAATCTGGAAACCCAGGTAATGTATGACACCTTGGAACAACACAAGGGGTTGAACTTTTTGGTTTGCAGCGATGCTGATATGAATTGGTCAAAACAATGCATCATCTATGCGGATCTCGTGGTTTTGGCGACAGATTTTTATGGGAAAACTGAAATCTATGAGATTGAAAAGCACCTCGATCTGTATTCACAAAACATCCTCAACAAAAAAATCTACTTGCTCCTACTTCACCCCGAAAAAGCAAAATTTCCTGAAAGCACAAGGCGGTGGTTTGTTGACCGAAAAATTGACCTCCACATCCACTATCGGAAAAATCACGGCCCAGACATTCGCCGTTTTGCGCGGATATTGGCCAACAAGGCAATCGGGCTGGTTTTAGGCGGAGGGGGTGCCAAAGGATTTGCACATTTAGGCGTGATCAAAGCTCTAGGCGAAGAAGGAGTAGATATTGACTTTTTAGGAGGCACAAGTGCAGGTGCACTTTATGGTCTTTCTGCTGCTTATTGTGATTTTGATAAGGAGAAAATCGACTTCTACAGCAAAGATTCCGCTCAAAGCAAACTGACAAAAAATGATTTAACTTTCCCCATCATCTCCATTATGTCAGGAAAAAAGATGAGCAACTACATCAAAAAAATAATGGGGAATACGCACTTGGAGGATTTTTGGGTAGGGAGTTATTGTGTATCGACTAATTATTCCAATGCAACTTCGCGGATTCATGACAAAGGCTTGGCTTGGAAACAGATCGAGGCAAGTATCGCCATTCCGGGCATTTACCCTCCGGTAGTGATCGACAATCAGCTTCATGTCGATGGCGGCGTGGTGGACAATCTACCCATCGAAACCATGTACAAGTATCCAGTCAGGCATATCATTGCTATTTCACTTACCCAACTGAAATCACGTCCGGTAGAGTTTGATGAAACCCCAAGTTCAACCAGCATACTTTGGGACAAAATCACCGGAAAGAATAAGTACAGGCTCCCTGGGATAACTTCCATTCTGGTCAATTCGCTAACATTAAACAGCCGACAAAAGCAAGAAATGAGTAAGTCAGGTGTGGCGATTTACCTTGAAATGGAACTTAAGGGTATCGGCATGATGGATGATACCAAATGGAAGCAAATAGTCCAAAAAGGTCACGATCAAATGAAAGAAGCCCTAGAAAACATTCCAAAAAACGAGCGATTTTGGTGACCGATTGAAAAAATTCTTTGGCATGGATTAGAATTCATGATAAGTACCTATCAATCAAGAACTTTTTCCTATTTTCAAGAAATAGTCCAACCCATATTATTTTTATGCAAAAATTATTCTTTAGGAAGGTTTTTTTGTTTGTTACCCTTTATTCCTTACTCCAAATCAAAGGATTATCCCAAATCAACTCCTCACAGGGAATCCCGACAATCACGAATTATTCGGCAACCGATTTCGGAACCGGTGGTCAGCAGATTTGGAGTATCGGTCAGGACCAAAAAGGCTATATCCACATTGGGACAAGTATTGGGATCCTCAAGTATGACAGCAAAAACTGGGATCTGCTGATTTCTCCAATAAAAGGATTTAATACCAATGTTCGAGCCATCCATAAAGCCAAGTCTGGCACATTGTATTATGGTTCTCTGGGAGATCTTGGTTTTTTGTCACAGGATAAATTCGGAAATACGATACAGATTTCTCTACTACACCTACTCACTGAGGAAATTGTTTTCAATGATATCTGGTCTATTCAGGAATTGGATGGGAAAATCTATTTCCAAGCCCGAGAAGCCATTTTCATCTATACTCCAGAAACTGAAGGGCAAAAACCTTCTATTGAAATCTGGAAACCTGATACCCAGTTTATGTATTCCTTCGCAGTAGATGGGATCTTTTATGCCCACCAGATGGATTTGGGGCTGTACCGTCAGCAAAACATCGGACTGGAATTGATCCCCGGAAGCGAGTTTCTGGGTAAAAACCGGGTGCAAGTGTTGCTCTCTTTTGGGCAACCGGGAGAGTTTTTAGTGGGAGCATTTTCCGGCGGCCTTTTTCATTTTGACGGTAAGAATTTCAACCCTTTTGAAACAGAATTTGATTCCCTATTTAATGACCGAAGTCTCTATAAGGGTATCAAACTCTCCGACAATACCTATGCCTTGGGAATACTTGACCATGGAGTGTTCATCATGGACCAAGGGGGCAAAATCATCAGTAAATTCAGCACGAAAAATGGCCTGATTGATGACAGTATCTATTCGCTGTTTCTTGATGAAGCAGGCACCCTTTGGGTAGGTACAAATAACGGACTGTCCAAAATCGAGATTTCTTCTCCCCTGACTCGGTTTGTTTCAACAGAACATGACCTAGGCAGCCTTTTATCCCTCAATGCTTCCAATGGAAATTTATACCTGGGAGGATCTTCGAGTGTCCTTTATTTGGACAAGTCGGATGGGAAAATCAAAAAAGTAGAGGGAATCCCCAATTCACAGATTTTCGATCTGCAGGTGGATGGAGATCAGGTGCTTTCCAGTAATGTGGGAATTTACGCCATTAAAGGTGGGAATTCCGAATTGGTCAGAGGAACAGAAAGTTTCCAAATTCTTCGCATTCTGGTTTCAGAAAAACATCCTGGTTATGTTTTTCTAAGTGGTTCTTTTGGCATCCAGGTTTTGAAAAGAACTCTTTCCTCCAACAAAACTTATCAATACGAAGCCATCGGTGGATTAAACAAAATAGAGCGGTACATCTATACTATGGAAGAAGACTCAGAGGGAAATCTTTGGGGAGGGACCCAATCGGGTGACGTTTTCCAAATTGCCTGGGCAAAAACAGCCTCCGGAAATATTGATTTAAATAATACAACCGTCCGACAATTCGGTGAAGCTGACGGAGTTCCAGGCCTTGCAGGACGAGTATCCAAGGTCAAAGGTAAAATCTATACCTCCGGAATCAATGGCTTTTATCATTTCGACAAAACCGAAAATGCATTTGTGAAGGATACGGTTTTTAGTTTTTCTGATGAGGTTGCAGATATCAATTTAGACTCCTATGCCTTGCAAAGCGATGCTTTGGGACGTGTGCTGATCGACTTCAAAAACGAACGAAAGCTCGCCATACCCAATCCAGACGGCACCTATACCTTGCAGGACTTCCCGATAAATTTATTTACCGGTCGGGTGATATCTGCATTTTATTCCGAGCCCAGCGGGGTGATCTGGTTAGGTTCAGATCAAGGTCTAATCCGAATTGACAATCAAAAAGCCGTCAGCACAGAAATTCCTTTTCCAGTTTATTTCAACCGGATTATTGCCAATGCGGATACTTTAAACCATGAAATCCAACTTGAGGATGACCCCCGCCATGAATTGCCGTTCAAAAACAATTCCATCAAATTTGCCTATGCTTCTCCATTTTACATTCAAGAGAAACTGACCAAATACCAGACTTTTTTGGAGGGTTTTGATCAGGATTGGGGGAAATGGGAAGAAAATTCATTTCGGGAATTCACCAATCTCCCGCACGGAACATACAAGTTCAAGGTCCGGGCAAAAAACATCTATAATTCCATTTCGGATGAAATCTCCTATGAATTCATCATCCTCCCTCCTTGGTATGCCACTTGGTGGGCATATTTCCTTTATGTCCTTGCATTCGGACTTTTAGTGTTCGGATTGGTAAAAATCCAGTCTGGGCGACTAGTTGCCATCGAAAAAGAACGGGCAAGACAAAAAGAACTAGAACATGCCCGGGAAATCGAGCATGCCTATCAAAACCTAAAAGCCACCCAAGAACAGCTCCTTCAACAAGAAAAACTGGCTTCTCTCGGACAACTCACCGCAGGCATCGCCCATGAGATCAAAAACCCGCTCAACTTCGTCAACAACTTCGCAGATGTGAGTATGGAGCTTATAGATGATATGAGAGAGGAGCTTCAGAATGACAATAAGGACGAAGCCTTGGCGCTATCAGAAGATATCAAAAGCAACCTGCTTAAAATTCATCTTCACGGAACTCGAGCCGACAATATTGTGAAATCCATGCTGCTTCACAGTCGCGGCGGCAGTGGGAAAATGGAGCCGACCGACCTAAATGCAATGATTCAGGAATTTTCCAATCTCGCATTCCACGGCATGCGCGCCTCCAAAAATCCAATTAGCGTAGGAATCACTTTAGAATTGGATGAAAAAATAGGTGAAATCCCTCTTTTCACAGATGATTTTAGCCGTGTCATCCTCAACTTGTGCAACAATGCTTTCGATGCCATGCGTGAAAAAATGGGATTGGAGGAAACCAAAAAAAACAAATACACCCCAGAGCTGGCAATTACATCCAAATCCCTGGCTGATGGAGTCGAAATTAATTTTAAAGACAATGGCCCCGGGATTCCGGAAGAGATTCAGGACAAAATTCTTCAGCCTTTCTTCACTACCAAAAAGGGAACTGAGGGAACCGGGCTTGGGCTAAGTATTACCCATGATATAATTAAGCGACACGAGGGCAAGCTGACAATCCACTCCCAATTGGGCAAAGGCACGCAATTCATCATTTTTTTACCAAACAAAAACTAAAAACCTATGAAAATTTTATTTGTTGATGACGAAAAAGATGTGGAAGCATTGTTCCGCCAAAAGTTCCGAAAGGAAATCAAATCAGGCGAGATTGAGCTTGCCTTTGCTTTTTCGGGCAAGGAAGCTTTGAACATCTTGGGAGAAGAAAACCCTCCCAAATTTGTCTATGTTTTCTCCGACATCAATATGCCGGGAATGAGCGGTTTGGAGCTGTTGGATCAGATCAAAACCCGCTTTCCAAACATTCAGGTCAGCATGATTTCAGCCTATGGTGACAGTGAAAACTACGACCGGGCCATGAATTCAGGCGCGAAAGGATTCTTCACCAAGCCGGTGGATTTTGAACGCCTGAAAACAGAAATCGCCGAAATGGTCAAAAACCAATAATCTCAACAAAACCTATTTCCGGAAGGAAAATTATGGACGCGATCAAGGAGAAACTTCTATCAGATACAGTTCAGAGAGTCTTGGATATGATCGTTCAGGTAAATTTTCCGCTGGATTCCATTGATGCTTTTGTGGTTTCGGATGTGATGGGCTTTGGCACAACCGTGGATGAAAAAATTCTTGGGCTCGAAGGGTTAAAAAAACTGATTGCCGATCAGCAGGTCCAATCCAAAGGCCTTGATCTGAAATTTAAAACCAGCCTCATCCACAGCCGGATTTTTGCACGGGAAAATGCCGCCTTTTATTCGTATGATTTTACCATCACCATTAAAATCGGTACCGAAGAAACCTTTCTTCCCTTGCGGTTCAGTATAGTGTTTGAATACATGGATGACCAATGGAAACTGGTTCATTGGCATGGCTCACAGGCGGTAAATTCAGAAGGGGATACTTGGCACCGAAATGAGCTGGTCAGAAAAAATGAAGCTCTTCAAAAACTTGTCGGTGAAAAAACCGCCGACTTGGCCCAAAAGAATGCCCAGCTTGAGAAGGCCATTCAAACCTTGAAAGAAACCCAAGACCAGCTCATCCAGCAGGAAAAACTGGCTTCATTGGGCCAACTCACAGCCGGCATCGCCCATGAAATCAAAAATCCATTGAATTTTGTCAACAATTTCTCCGAACTCAGCACAGATTTTATTGACGAGATCGAAGTAGAGTTGGAAAAAACTGCAGAAAGTCCGGAAAAGGAAAACATCAAAGAATTGTTGCATGATATCAAATCCAATCTCGGCAAAATCAGACATCATGGATCACGGGCAGACAGCATTGTCAAGTCCATGCTGATGCATTCCCGAGGTGGGGCTGGCACCGTAGAACCCACCGATCTAAATGCTTTAATCCGGGAATATGCCAATCTGGCCTTTCATGGCATGCGGGCCAACAAAAATCCGATCAATGTTGATATTCGGTTGGATTTGGATGAAACAATTGGACTTGTTTCATTGAATGCTGAGGACTTTAGTCGAGTGGTACTCAACTTGATAAAAAACGCTTTTGATGCTATGCGCGACAAAATAAGTGTGGTAGGATCAGATTATAAAGCTAAATTAGAAATCAGAACCATGAACTTACCAAACAAGGTCTTGGTCGAGGTGGAGGACAATGGACCGGGTGTTCCGGAAGAAATACGAGACAAACTTTTGATGCCTTTTTTCACTACAAAAAAAGGTACTGAGGGAACTGGGTTAGGATTGAGTATTACCCACGATATCATCAAATCTCACCTTGGCTCGTTGGAAATTGAATCATCGGTAGGAGAATTTACCCGATTCAGGATTGAATTACCAATAAATTAAACTTAACTTTTTTCGCATGAAAATTTTAATTGTAGATGATGAGCAGGATGTAGAAATCATGTTTCTCCAGAAATTCAGAAGAGAAATAAAAAGTAAACTGCTCGAGGTTGAATTCGCTTTTTCAGGACAACAAGCGCTGGATTATTTGGGCCAATCAGGCTCACCTGACGTGGTATATGTTTTTTCAGACATCAACATGCCCGGAATGAGTGGGTTGGAGCTTTTGGAAAATATCAAAAGCAGATTTCCCCACATTCAGGTAAGTATGATTTCAGCCTATGGTGACAAAGAAAATTATAACAAAGCCATCAAATCCGGGGCAAAAGGATTTTTTACCAAACCGGTGGATTTTGAATCCCTCAAAAATGAAATAGCAGAATTGCTTACTGACAAATAGAATGGCAAAAATCCTGGTAGTGGATGATGAGGAAGATTTGGAAATGCTCTTCCGCCAGAAGTACAGACAAAAGATTCGTTCGGGAGAGTACGAAATGTACTTTGCCTTGAATGGTCAGCTGGCCCTTGATCTTCTAAAAGAGAATCCCGATGTGGACATGATTCTCAGCGACATCAATATGCCAGTAATGGATGGCCTGACCTTGCTGTCCAATACCAAAGAACAAAATCCCCTGTTAAAAACAGTGATCATTTCGGCCTACGGAGATATGGAAAATATCCGCAAGGCGATGAACTTAGGTGCGTTTGACTTCGTCACCAAACCGGTAGATTTTCAAGACTTGGAGATCACCGTTGAAAAAACACTGCACTACATCAATCAGATCAAATCCAATATCAAGGCTATCCGGGAAAATAACATTCTCCGAATGTATGTGGATGAGACCGTGCTGAGTTTTATGGGGGGAAAAGAAATTGAGGCGGCCCTGATGGAAAATGAAACCATAGTAGGCACGGTGGCATTTATAGACCTTTGTGGATTTACGAGAATTTCCGAAAACGAAGACCCAAATACCGTTGTCGGCTTGCTCAACGAATACTTTGATCTCATGGTCAGAGAAATCATCGATGAAAAAGGAAGTGTGGATAAGTTTATCGGTGATGCAGTAATGGCTGTCTTTCAGGGACCAAATCATCTCCAAAGAGCCATTACAAGCTGCATTGCCATTCGTGACAAAATGGAAGTCATACCTGAGTATTCAGTAACTACCCATTTCAAACCTCAAGTTTCTATCGGGATCAATTCCGGTGAAATGGTCTCAGGTAACATCGGGTCCAAATCCCTGAAGCGCCTGGATTATACTGTGATCGGCGATACAGTAAATGTGGCTGCAAGGCTACAGTCAAAAGCCAATCCCGGACAGATTTTAATCATGGACCACTGCCAAGCACAGGTACAGGATACCTTCAAGTTTAACCGCATCGGCGAAATGCCATTGAAAAATAAGGCCAATCCAGTAACAGTTTTTGAGGTATTGAGCTAGACCACCCGCTGATTTTTATGGTTTCGCTCTTTCGAAAAATCCGCCAAAAGCTTCTTCACCAAAACCGGATCATGCAATATCTGGCCTATGCGATAGGAGAGATATTTTTGGTTGTGATCGGAATTTTAATCGCCCTCCAGATCAATACCTGGAATGAGATCCGAAAAACCAGGCAATACGAACTCAAAATGCTTTTGGAACTTAAAAAGACGCTGGAAAAAGATCACAGGTATTTTTCAACACAGATTCCAAGGCTGACCAATAAGCAAGCTGCGGCCAATCGGCTACTTGAAATGATTGAGACTCAGGAGGAGAGTCTCGACTCAATAAATAAATACTTTGCCGACTTGAGGTTTGATGTATTGTTCCAATACAATGCCGGAGCCTATGGATCCATAAAATCCGGAGGGATTGACAAAATCTCCAATGATTCCATCAGGTCCCAAATGGCCGATATCTATGAATTTTTGATCCCCCGGTCTGAAAAGATTTTTGAAAAACTTGCAGAAGCAGATCCGGTTGAAAACGCATTGGTAGAAAAGCTGACCCAACGTGTAATCATCCAAAGAGGAAGTGGCGAGAAGATAATTCAGGGAAAAATCTTAGACCCAAAAATAATCAACAGGGAGGAGTTTCTACAATTGATTCAAATTCACAAAAACAACACCTATGTCACCAAATCACGCCTAGAAAGCCTTCTTCCACCGATGGATCGATTGATTCTGTTGATTGATGAAGAATTGGAAACCGCATCAGACAATCCCTGAAATTAATGGTTTCTTTTTATCACTGGTTGGTTTTTTAGTGAAACCAACCAGAAAAATGTCCGAATGCGATCTATTTAAAGGTTGATAAGGGTCGGGATTTGCAAATTCCCAAAGATTCCGAGTAGATTAATTGCCCAAATACTTATTTAATATGAGAAAACTTTTCCAACCCGCACTACTGGTTGCTTTTGGTGCTTCGGTCAGTTTTGCTTCTTTGGTTCCCAATCCGGCTGGGGACTTATTTCCCCTGAAAAAGGAAGTCAAAGATCAAACTGACAGTGTAAAAAAAGACAGCCTAAACTACCCTAAATTCAAAGACCTTCCTCTCAAGCCTGAGCGAGAAGTCAAATTTACCACCAAAGAAGGTACCTGGATGAGTGTCGATGTGAGCCCCGACGGCAAGACCATTGCATTTGATCTCATGGGAGACATCTACACTGTTCCCATTGAAGGCGGAAAAGCCACTCCGTTTACAAGCGGAATTGCTTACGAAACCCATCCCCGCTATTCTCCTGACGGAAACCAAATCCTTTTCACCTCCGACCGAGCCGGCAGTGATAACCTATGGTACATTGATATGGTGAAAAAGGACACTGTCCAAGTCACCAAAGACAAAAATGGAGATGTTCCAGGGGCACATTGGACACCGGATGGAGAGTACATTATCGTCTCCAAAGGACGTAGAATCGCCAAACTCTGGATGTACCACAAAGACGGCGGAGGAGGCATTCAGCTGAATGAAAATCCTGCCACCATGAAAACCATTGACCCCTTTGTGAGTCCGGATGGAAAAAAGGTCTATTTCTCCCAGAGATTTGGATCTTGGAATTACAACGCACTTTTGCCCCAGTACCAAATCGGAACTTATGATTTTGAAAAAGGGGAAATCACCGGCATTACTTCCCGCTACGGATCAGCTTTTACACCTACGCTCAGCAAAGACGGAATGTGGATGGTATATGGATCACGATGGGAGGACAAAACAGGACTTGTACTTCGAAATCTGAAAACGGGTGAGGAAAAATGGCTTGCTTATCCCGTCCAGCGTGATGAACAGGAATCCATCGCCCCACAGGGGGTACTTCCTGCCATGGCTTTCACACCGGACAGCAAGTCCATTATTGCTTCCTATGGCGGCAAAATCTGGAAACTTTCCGTTGATGGAAGTCCAGCGGTCGAGATTCCTTTTGAAGCAGATGTCAAATTGGCCATGGGTCCAAGGCTGTATTTCAACTACGAAATCAAAGACACGACGGCAAAACTTGCAACACAAATCCGGGATGCGGTACCTTCTCCTGACGGAAAAAAACTCGCATTCACCGTACTCAACCGATTGTATGTGATGGATTATCCAAACGGCAATCCAACCCGTGTCACCAGCAACCAATTTACGGAAGCGATGCCTTCCTGGAGTCCTGACGGTAAGCAGCTAGTGTTCACCACCTGGGACGAAAAACTTGGCGGTCATCTCTTTAAGGCAGCTATCGGAGGTGGAGTCACCAAATTAACAACTGAATCTGCACTTTACTATACTCCGGTTTGGGGACCAAACAACAAGATCCTTGTCTACAAAGGATCCAACCGACTGCTTCAGGAAGCAGAAGGACCAGGAATAAGTGGCGCAGAGGCAGAGTTGGTTTGGATGCCAGCCTCGGGTGGTGCATTCCGAAAAATCATGAATGCCGGAAACAATGGCAATCCGCATTTCACCCAGGATACGACCAGAATATTTCTAAACGGACCAGGTGGTGCCTTACTAAGCGTGAAGTGGGACGGAACAGACGAGAAAATTTACGCTCGAATTACAGGAATCACTCCTTTCGGATCGGCTGCAGATCCGCATTCTGATCATGAACATGCAAGTCTGGAGGAAGCCTCTACAGTTCGTTATGTGATGGGCAAGCCAATTTCCAATGCAGATGCAGTGAATTATTGCATGCTTCCTGAGGGTTCCAATTCCCGTGAACCTCAAATGATGCCTGCCAGTGCAAGTACCATTTATATGGCACCAGTTGGAAATAAAGCTTTGGCACAAGTCAACAATAACGTCTATGTGATCACCATTCCTTCTGCCGGCAAAGTCCCCACCATCAATGTTGCAGAACCAGCGGCCAGCAATTTTCCAGCTCGCCAGCTTACTGAAATAGGAGGGGAATGGCCGGCATGGGAAGCAAGTGGCAAAAAAGTGCATTGGTCTCTTGGCAACGGACATTGGGTCTATGACATCGATCGGGCTGATTTTGTGGATGATTCTGTCAAAACCGCTAAAAAGTTAAAAATGTTGGCAGATGCAGACAGTGTTTCGGCCTTGAAAGCACAGGGTGACGATGCGGTGAAACTTGCAGACTCTCTTGCGAAAGCAGATAAAAAACGAATCGATTCCCTTTTCAAAGCCGATAAAGAATTATTCAAAGCTGACAGCATTCACAAAGCCCAGCTGAAAGAAAAGGAAACTTACAAGCCGGCTGAAAATCAGGTTAAAGTCTTCTTTGCCAAGGATACTCCTAGCGGAAGCATACTCCTCAAAAATGCCCGAATCGTAACCATGAAAGGTTCCGAAGTCATCGAAAACGGGGATATTCTCATAGAAAATAATCGAATCAAAGCTGTAGGCCCTACGGGTACCCTGGATGCCGGAAATGCAAAAGTCATCGATGCCACCGGAAAAACGATTACACCTGGATTCATTGATACTCACGCGCATATGTGGCCAACCTGGGGTTTACACAAAAATTCAGTGTGGATCTATGCCGCAAACCTAGCCTATGGAGTAACGACCACCCGAGACCCTCAGACGGCAACTACTGACGTCTTGACTTACGGTGATATGGTCGAAGCCGGGATGGTACCAGGGCCGAGAGTTTATTCCACTGGACCGGGTGTCGGCTATTGGATGTACAACATGAAGTCTTTGGATCAAACCAAAAATGTCCTCAAGCAATACAGCAAATACTACAACACCCAATACATCAAGATGTATCTGGTGGGTAACAGACAGCATCGTCAGTGGGTAATCATGGCTGCCAATGAGCAAAAACTGATGCCGACCACGGAAGGTGGCTTGGATTACAAACTCAACATGACACAGTTATTTGATGGCTATCCAGGGCATGAACACGCGATTCCGATTCATCCGCTTTATAGTGATGTGACCAAAACCATTGCCGAAAGTAAAATGGCCTATACACCGACTTTGCTTGTGGCATACGGCGGGCCTTGGGCAGAAAACTTTTATTACACCACTGAAAGTCCACTTCACGATCCGAAGCTGAACCGCTTTACTCCGTACAATGAACTTAACTCCAAAGCTAGAAGAAGAGCAGGAGGACTTGGAGGTTGGTTTGCACCCGAAGATCACGTCTTCCAGAAACACGCCAAGGGAGTGAATTCAATCGTGACTCAGGGTGGACTTGCAGGTATTGGATCTCATGGCCAGTTGCAAGGATTGGGCTACCACTGGGAGCTTTGGTCAGTGGCCAGCGGAGGAATGAGCAATCTCGATGCGATGCGAGTAGCGACCATTCTAGGCGCGGAATCTCTCGGTCTGGACAAGGATCTTGGAAGCATCGAAATCGGAAAATTGGCCGACTTGGTGATCATGGATAAAAATCCTTTGGAAAATATCCGAAATACCAATTCCATCACGCATGTGGTGAAAAACGGACGAGTGTATGATGGAAATACTTTGGACGAAGTCCTACCAACTCCTAGAAAACTGGATGTCAGCTCCTGGACTAAAGCCACTCCGACAGTGACTACCAGCGTGCAGGACTAAAATTGAAATTGGAAAAACAAAAAACCAGCTCGATTGAGCTGGTTTTTTTTATGCTTAGATAAAGTGGGCTCCAAAATTAAAAATTACCCTTTCAATTCTTCCATTTCCTTTTTTAATTCGGGTAAATCCATAATTACAATCTTCCAAAGTGTGGTTGGGTCTATAGAGTCATAGGCGTGTACTATCATATTCCTCAAACCAATAATGTCTTTTGAACTTTTGATTTTTATGCTTGGATCTAAGTGGAGGATCTTTTTGATAGCTTCTCCAATAATTTCTAGATCCCTTTCCACTGTGCGAACAGCCATAAAGTTTGCGGAGAATTTTGAATAATTGCTTTGGTGAATTTCAACCACTTTTTCAAGTTCTTCAATTACCGATTCAATGTCCAAAATGTACTTCAAAACTTCTCTAGGCGGCATAGAGTGTGATTTTAGTTTTGTCGAGTTCCTCTTTGAAAATTGGATTTTTTACTACTCGATAAGAAATAAGGTCAACCTTTCGACCAAACAATTTTTCCAAGGCATTTTGTAGCGAAAAAAATGCTTCTCCATGTTCCAAAGGAGTTAATTTTTCGGAAAATAAAACTGCAAAATCAAGATCACTTTCAGGTTTAAATACACCATTAACAGCAGACCCAAATAGAAATAACTTTGAAACAAAATGATCCTTGCAAATCATTTTTATCTCTTCGCTATGGTCTCTTATTTGGCTAATCATATTTAAATGTAGTGAATTTTGAAAATTTCATCAGTTCCCATTTTTTTAAGGTGTGGCCCTTATTGTTCAGTTTAAAACCAAAATTGCAGTATTCAGCGCAGTAGCAAAAGTCACCCAAAGCAAATAAGGAACCATCAATCCTGAGGCGAGAGGACTGAATTTTTTAAACTGAATGATACAAAATACAATCGCCACCCAAAGCGGACCAATCACCAAAAGCCCAAATATGGGTGACTGCATTCCGAAAAAAGCGGGAGACCATAGAGCGTTCAAAATCAATTGAATAAAATAAAGTTTCAGCAGAGCTTTCTTTTGGGGATAATCACTTTTCCAAATTAGGTAACAAGCAATACCCATCAAGATATAAAGCAAAGTCCAGGTTGGACCAAAAAGCCAATTTGGAGGATTCCAACTGGGCTTATTGAGTGTCGAATACCAACTTTGTATAGCCGTTATTGTGAAAAATGCTCCCAAACCTCCCGCAACTTGCGGTAAAGCTAGGCTGACAATCAACTTGAGGTAGTTTGGCATCCTTAGATGGTTTCAAGGAGCGTTCGAAAAGCGATTGCTTTGTCACCATATCTTCCCTGGGTTTTGGCTCTTAGCTGAGCAGCATGCTTGCTTTCGTACTCCATCATCAGTTTTAGACTATCGGTGAAATATTGAATACAATAGTTCAATGAACCATCTTCGGAGTCATGAATTAGTCTGAAAATCTTATGCTCATGAAATATCCCGGTGGCCAAAACTTCCGGGATATGGGTAGATTTCATCCATAAAATAAAGTCCTCCTCGATGTCCGGGGTTACATTGAAGGTGATATTGTAGAGAATCATATCAGTGAATTTGGTTTTCTTTACTTTTGTGGCCAACAATTAAGGGCATCCAAAGTTAGGAATCCCAAAACGAAACTTCGCCCTTCAGATCAATTATGCATAAATATGTTCCTTCCCATGGGGACCCCAAGATTTCCAGATTACTGATCGGTAAGATTCTTATCGTCGCACTTCACCTGGTTGGGGTCATTGGATTGAGCCTGCCGGAGTATCAGGAATTGTTTTTGGGATTGACACCAGCACAGCTTCTGGTTTCCCTTTTTCTGATTCTTTTTTTTCATAGGGGATGGAATGATGCCTTCCCCATCTATGCGGCGGCGGCATTCTGGATCGGATTTGGTTCTGAGCTGATCGGGATACATACTGGGTATTTGTTTGGAGACTATGTATATGGACCTACTTTGGGTCCAAAGCTTTGGGAAGTCCCGATCATCATCGGCGTCAATTGGTTTATACTCAGCTATCTCACAGGAACTATTTTTCACAAAATTCCAAACGACTATTACGCTGCATTCCTGGGAGCTCTTGCCATGACTGCCTTGGATTATATCATCGAACCGGTGGCTGTTGCACTGGATTTTTGGGCCTGGAAGTTTGAAATTATTCCCTTGGGAAATTATGCGGCCTGGTTTGGAATCTCATTCCTGATTCATCTGATTTACCGCAAAGCTAATTTTGAAAAGTCGAATCCAATCTCGGCATTTCTCCTGATGGCAATCATCTTGTTTTTTACTGTTTTGAATTTTACACTCAAGGTTTGAGATGGCTCAATTCCACAACATTTCCCGACCTTGGTTACATATTTCACACTTTGGAATAAATTATCTAACAAAACTTCGGAATTCTGGTTGTGTCGATAATGATTAAGGCAATGGGATTTATAGCGATTGGATTTGCAGCCATGGAACTGTCCGGATGGTTTATCCATAAATACCTGATGCATGGGCCGCTTTGGATGATACACAAAACGCACCACCAACCTTCCAAATCCTTCTTCGAGCTGAATGATCTGTTTTCGATCTTTTTTGGAAGTATTGCTTTGCTTTTGATTTTCTCGGGAGTTGATACATTGGATTACCGATTTTGGATTGGGGTGGGGATTAGTCTTTATGGTGTTCTCTACTTTATCCTGCATGATGTGTGGGTTCACAGGAGATTGAAATGGTTTGACCGACCTAAAAACCCATTGCTGAAAGGCATTTTTAAAGCGCATCAGGCGCATCATCGGACCAACCGAAGGGACGATGCCGTGTCTTTTGGATTGTTTTTAGTACCCAAAAAATTCTTTAAAGACGAAGAAAAGTGAGCAGTTATTCAATCAAGGATCTCGAACAGCTTTCGGGCATCAAAGCGCATACCCTGCGTATTTGGGAACAGCGCTATAGTCTGCTCAATCCACAGCGAACAGATACCAATATCCGAACCTATGATGACGAAGATCTAAAGCTCATTTTGAATGTAGCTTTACTCAATGACAACGGCTTTAAAATCAGCAAAATTGCTTCTATGGCTGCCGGTGATATCCGGGAAGAAGTCATCAAACTGACAGACCGATCCCTGGCACACGATGATCAGATCCATGCACTGACTATCAGTATGGTCGAAATGGATGAGGATCGCTTTGAAAAGGTCCTTTCTTCCAATATTGAAAAGCTGGGATTTGAACAGACCATGTTTAATATTATTTACCCATTTATGTCCAAAATCGGTGTGCTTTGGCAAACCGGTGCGATCTGTCCAGCCCAAGAGCATTTTATTTCCAATCTGGTAAGGCAAAAGCTGATTGTTGCCATAGATAGCCAACCTAGTATCAAGGGTGGGAAAAAATTCCTGCTCTTTCTGCCCGAAGGGGAATTGCATGAGATTTCCTTGCTTTTTTCAAGTTACCTGATCAAATCACATGGACATAAAGTCATTTATTTGGGTCAAAGCACTCCAAATGGCGATCTGCTGTCCGTCTATAAACTCCACCAACCTGACTATTTGCTGACAGTAATCACCACTTCACCTTCTTCAGAACACACACAAGAATATCTCAACGAACTTTCGACGAGATTTTCTGAATCCCAGATTCTCGTTTCTGGTTATCAGGTGATCGGGCAGGACCTCTCTTTTCAGCCAAATGTCCGTCAGATGAATTATTTAAGGAACTTTAAGGATTTGCTGGTGGAAATCAGTCCAGTGGTTCAGGAAAAATAGCTCCGGCTTTTACAGGGTGTTTGATTTCCGTGAAAGAGTCAGCTCCGGCAGTTCGCCATCCCATATTTTTATTCATGGCCAGCTATTCGCTCCTTAGACTTTTAATTGGATTTGTGTTTGCGGCTTTTAGGGACTGAACCCCAATTGTGACTAAAGCAATCAGTCCCACGGCAGCTCCTGCGACTGCGAAAGTCCACCACCCCAGGTTGATCCTATAGACAAACTGCTGAATCCAGTTATTCATCATGTACCAGGCGAAGGGCGTTGCCAAGAGAATTGCAATTCCAATCGGTTTGAGTAAGTCCTTCGAGAGATTAAACAGGATACTTCCCACAGAAGCCCCCAATACTTTGCGCACACCGATTTCTTTGGTGCGTTGGCTGGTTGTGTAGGATGCCAAGCCCATCAATCCAAGACAGGATATCAGGATTGCGATACCGGTAAAGATGTTGATGATCTGGCCGAATCGCCTATCGTCATTGTATTGGCGCTGGTAGTTTTGGTCCAGAAACGCGTATTCGAAGGAGTTGCCTGGAAAGAATTTTTTGTAGGTGGCCTCGATGGAGGCGATTACCTCTTGTGTTTGATCTGACTCGACTTTAATTGAGGTAGGACTAAATGTGCTGTAGGTTGGCCGAAAGGCAATGGCTTCCATTGGTTTGTGGAGAGATTCCTGGTGAAAATCGTCCACTACGCCGACAATGTTCCATTTTCTTGTGCCGTTGGCACCCCAGATCAACTCTTGCCCAACTGCCTCTTCAGGGTTTTCGATTCCCAGCAATCTCACCGCACTTTCATTGAGGATGATGGCTGTCAGATCTTCAAAGCGGGATTTGTGGTCTGTCGTTAGGAATTTTCGACCGGCCAACAAAGCGATCTCATAGGTATCGAAGTAGTTGTAGTCAATACCTATATGGCTGAGCGTGTAATTCGCGTCGTCCTCCTGACTGGCCAATCGGATTCCAAATGCACGGCCCAGACGATCCCCTGCAATACGCGAAGAGGTAGTGGTATTCACCACGCCGTTAATCTGATTGAGTTCGTTTTTATAGCTTTCTACCCGGGTAATGAACGTGGAGTCAAACTGAGTTAACTCTGGTCCCTGGACGATCACAGTATTCTCTATTCTCATTCCCAAGTCCGCCTGATTCATGAAAGTGAGTTGTCGCGACACGATGATCGTGCAGGCAATCAAGGCAACGGAGGCGGTAAACTGAAAGATCACAAGCCCTTTCCTGAGCAGATTTCCTTTAGCCGACCGGCCAAATTTCCCCTTCAGGACAGTGACAGGCTGGTAAGAAGAAAGTACCAAGGCGGGATAAAACCCGGATACCAGCGCCCCGCCAAGCAGTAAACCAAAGGCAATTAGCACAGCGGGGGAGTCCACCGAATCAAACAGTGTGGAAACAGAAAGTCCACTGCCGATGACGGTGTTGAATCCGGATTGGAACACCAGCACAAGGAGGATCGCGAGGACTGATGCAAAAAAGGTAATGACCAGCGATTCCAAAAAGAACTGCTTGACAAGTTGGGACTTTACTGCACCCATGACCTTTCGCAGGCCCACTTCTTTTGCCCTCTCGAGTGCCCGGGAAGTAGTCAGGTTGATGTAATTGATCCATGCGATCAAGAGGATAAATCCTGCAACCACCAACATTGCCCAAACCGCCTTGCCACTGGCTGTTTTGGCGATGTCATATTCGTAGTCCGAGTAGAGATGGGCCTCCCGAAGCGGCTGGAGGTAGAATTTCTCCTCGCTTCCGGTCACCTTTTCTCCCTGAAAATAGCGTTCGCTAAATTCCGGGAACTTCGCTTCGAGTGCTTTATAGTCGGCCCCCTCTTTCAGTACCAGGTAGTGGCGCATGTCAGACCATTGCCAGCTGATGTCCGCTTCCTTGTCTTCTCCGCTATAGAGCGTGGAATAGGACACCAACACATCAAATTGGATGTGGGAGTTTTCGGGGATGTCTTTGCAGATGCCTTTTACTACATAAGGCTGTGAGTCGAGCCCCTGTTGAAAGGACTTGCCGATCAAATCGGAATAATCCCCGTCATTGGCTTCAAAGTACCTTCGGGCGGTGGTTTCCGTCAAAACGGCGGTGAACGGTTCCTTAAGCAGAGTGGTTCTGTCTCCTGCAAGCAGCTCAAAATCGAAGACAGAAAAGAATCTTTCGTCAGCAAAATGGCCGTTGTCCCCACGAAAGTTTTGATCGTCGATCCTCACGTTCATTTCCCCTCCGGGCATAAGCCGGGTGTATTCTTCAATCTCCGGATAGTCCTTTGCCATCGTAGGCCCGATGGTTGGATACGTGATCGTGCCATGTTGGATCAGGTTTCCATTTTGAAACCGGTCATTGGTGACGCGATAGGTGCGGTCAAGTTTCTTGTGGAAGGTATCGTAGCTCAGTTCGAACTTCACGAATTGGAGAATGAGCAGGCATGCGGCAAGCCCAATGCCCAGTCCAGCTATGTTGATGGTAGAGAATGCTTTATTCTTTAATAAATTCCTCCACACGATTTTAAAATAACTTTTGTACATACCGATATTGTCTACAGGTTGATATACTCCCATTTTTCTGTTGATCCCCGGCCGGAAGAGCAGCAATACATCCTTTGCAAACTTCCAATCCGCTTTTCTTTTCCCAATTTCCCTGACTCTTTCCCCATACAGCTCTATCAGATCTCCTTCAATACTAACCCTCAAATCCGGATGGCAAAACCATCGGAAGAAGCTGAGGGGGAGTTTGGGGGGATGGGAAAATTCTTTCATACACCTATTCCGATCTTAGGCTTTTCACCGGGTTCACAAGGGCAGCTTTAATCCCGTGAAAGCTTACAGTTAACAGTGTAATAGTCAGTGCACCAATGCCCGTCAAAAAAAACACCCACCACGAGATCTCGGTCCGATAATCATACTGCCGCAGCCACTCATCCAAATAATAATTGGAGATTGGAATTGCGATTAGACAGGAAAGCAATACCAAAACGACAAAATCCCTTGAGAGCATTTGCCAAATGCTGACAATAGATGCGCCCATAACTTTTCGGACTCCGATTTCCTTGGTGCGTTGCTCTGCTACAAATGATGCCAAGCCAAAAAGGCCTAAACAACTTATAAAAGTTGCCAGAATGGAAAAGAAAGTAGCCAATTTTCCAATGCGTTCTTCAGAAGAGAATTTCAAGGAGAATTCCAGGTCAGAAAACTTGTAATCAAAAGGGCTGCCTGGATTAAATTTGAGAAATACCTTTTCTACCTGTGCGATTGATCCACTTACACTTTGATCAGGGTTAAGTTTGATGTTGATCACATTTGCCCAGTCATAATCCAATACAAAGACGGTTTGGTGGATAGGTTCGTAAGGAGAGCCCATCACCATGTCTTTTATCACACCCAAAATTCTGTAAGGTTTATTGTTCCATTTCACTATTTTTCCGACAGGGTCTTTGATATCCATGTACTTAACCGCCGTTTCATTGATCACCATTCCGGATGAATCGCTTGCATAGTCTCTTGAAAAATCTCTACCATCAATGAACTGCCATCCCACTGTTTTTCCAAAATCGTGGGTAACGGCTATGGTGCCAAAATTTTCCCGGAAGTCGGGATCTTTACCTTCCCATTCAAATCCATCATTCTGCGAGTTCAATTCTGTAGCAGGTGTGGATGAGGTAGACATTTCTACGACCGCCTCTGTTTTCAACAATTCATCTCTTAAAACATTATACCTACCGTATAAATCGGGGGTATTCATAGCTACCGTGATCAGGCCATTTCGATCATATCCAATGGGACGGTCTTTCGCATATTGAATCTGGTTGAAAACCACGATCGTTCCTATGATCAGCGCAATAGATACTGTGAATTGTACTACAACCAATACTTTGCGTGGCATGGAAGCAAAGCGACCAACACGTATCGATCCTTTCAAAACTTTGACGGGATTAAAGGAAGAGAGGAACAATGAGGGATAAAGTCCGGCAAGTAGGCCTGTGAGTAAACTGAATAGAATCCCAAACAGCCAAAAGAAAGGATTTGACCAAAGTATTCCCATTTTTTTATCCGCCAGCTCATTGAAAAATGGTAAAGACAATTGGACCAACGCAACGGACATCAAAAACGAAAAGAAGACGATGAGGATAGATTCACAGAAAAATTGTGACATCAATTGACCCCGCATCGAGCCCATTGTTTTTCTTACGCCAACTTCTTTCGCACGCTTTTCGGAGCGTGCAGTACTCAAATTCATAAAATTGATGCACGCCAGCAACAGAACAAAAAGACCTATTATCCCAAATAGCCAAACGAATTCAATTCTCCCTCCAGGCTTGCCTGTTTTGTCCCAATCTGCAAACAAGTGCCAGCGTTTCATTGGATTTAAAAACACCCTATGTTCGATTTCAGCAACTTCTGGAACATGTTTTAAAAACATGTTCTCGATTTTTGAGGAGACAACATCGAGATTTGCCAGAGGCGAAATTTGAGCAAGGATTTGCCAGGAGTTGTTAGACCAATTGTCCTCAGCATTTCTAACCCAATTGCGGGAATCTGCATATAAATCCCATGGAGCGATGAATTTCATGTCCCTGAATTCAGTATTATGGGGGAAATCCTCATAAACACCAGTGACAACAACGTCGAGGTTATTACCAATCTTGATGGCTTTATGAATGGGGTCAACATCTCCAAATAAGATCTTGGCGGCAGACTTAGACAACATAATAGACGAAGGATCGTCCAGTCCCATCCTTGTTCCACTTAACATCTTTAAGCTCAACATCTCAGGGGCATCCGGGCTTAAAAAATTTCCTTTTATGGTAAATTTATTTTCGCCTGAGGCAAGAATATGTTCACCTGTCCACGATGACATAATTACATAATCAAAATCATCTGAGTAAGTAGAAAGAAGTTCTTTGCCTACGGGTATTGGCATGTATTCGGAGGTAAAAACCTCACCGTTTACCCTTCCCTGTTGCATTACTTTGGCAATCCTGTCGTAATTCTTATGATAGGTATTAAATGAAATCTCATCATAAATCCAAAGTCCTATCAACATCGCTACAGCCATACCCAATGCCAACCCGCCGATGTTGATGAATGAGTACCCTTTATTTCTCACCAGATTCCTCCACCCGATTTTAAAATAGCTTTTATACATACCGATATGGTCTACAGGTTGATAAGCTTCCATTTTTCTGATAATCCCTGGCCGGAAGAGCAGCAATACATCCTTTGCAAACTTCCAATCCGCTTTTCTTTTCCCAATTTCCCTGACTCTTTCCCCATACAGCTCCATCAGATCTCCCTCTATGCTATCCCTCAGATCCGGATGGCAAAACCATCGGAAGAAGTTCAGAAAGAACTCAGGGGGATATTTTTTACTGGGATCCGTGCTGCGCATTATTCGACTTTGAGACCTTTCACCGGATTTGATTTAATGACCTTGATGATCTGTGTGGAGATCACTGCCACCAATACCATTGTCAGAATTACCAGTGAAATGAGGATTCCTGAATTTCCGATAGGCATGGGATAGGCAAATAGCATCTTCAAATAGGCTTGGGTAAAATAATAACTAATTGGTGCACCGATAGTGAGTGAAAAAACCGTCAGCCAAGCATATTGCTTCATGATTAAGGATGAGATGTTCTTGAGGTTAGCACCCAGGGTTTTTCTGATACTGAATTCCCTTACCCGACCAGATACATTCAATGTCACCAACCCATACAATCCCAAACTTGCAAGCAGAACCGCTATTCCGGCTAATACTTTATTGAATTTTTCAGAACGATCTACACTGAAAAAGTAATTTGCCCATACTTCTTCCTGGTAACCTCCCTGAAATGGAATCTCAGGGTAAAGTTTTGCCCATTGATCCTGGATTGCCTGATAGGTTTCTTTTTCAGAACCATTCTTCACTCGCAAAGACAGGTAGCGAAAATCTTCCTTATCGGCCACCGTAAACAGTGTAGGCTTGATTTCCTGGAAAAAATCATTGGTGTGAAACTCATTTAGGACACCAATCACTTCATACTTGACATTGTCAATTTCAAATTGCTTTCCAATTGGATCGGTTAAATTCAGGTTTTTGGCAAGGAGCTCATTTACTACAACGGCTTGTTTGTCATTTTCTGAATCCCTTGTAAATCCTCTGCCTTCTTTCAATTTCAGGCCCATCGTTTCAAAATAGTTGGCATCGACAGCCAATCGATTTACTTCGTAGTGCTTATTTGCATCCATGCGAACCAAAGCGGTGGAAACATTTTTCCCCAGGTGATCTCTTGATCCGGCTAGGGAAATCACATTTGAATTCTGATTCAAAGCCGAATTGAATTTTTCAAATCCCAGGCGATTTGGGACTTCTAAATAAAGTGCTCCCTTTTGATCATAGCCCCAGCTCCTGTTGTTTTGAAAAGTATTGTTTTGGGTAAAAACCACAGCACTGGTAATAGTCATGCAGGCCAGAACCAATTGGGCACCCAAGAAGAATTTTGTGAGGGGATTCTTTCTTCCAAATTGCTGAGAGCCTTTGAATATGGTCACAGCTTCAAATTTTGAAATGTAAAAGGCCGGGTAAAGACCTGAAATAACTCCGGTCACCACGGCAAGGGCAATCAAGAATATCCAAAGATTTCCATTGAACAAATTCAGCTCCAGATCCCATCCTGAAAACTGAACAAACCAAGGAAGGAAAATCCCAATTCCCAATACAAGCCCTACGACAAGGGCAAAACCGGTGATGACTACATTTTCGGTAAGGAACTGAATAATTACACGCGAACGATTCGCTCCGATCACTTTTCGGACGCCGATTTCTTTCAATCGTTTGGATGCGGATACGAGGGCGATATTGATGTAGTTGAAGCAAGCAAGAGCCAGCATGAATAGGGCGATGATCGGCATTCCAATGCGCCCTTCTACATTATAATCTTGCGAGATTGCGTTTCGTATTTGTGAAGACTTCCCGTATAAAGTTGCCAGCTGTTCGAAGGAAAAAGAAGAAATCGCCCAATCAGGTTGCGCCTCATTTTGGATGGCTTTGTATTTTTCAAGCCCACGTTCGATTGCTATGACATCTTCCGGTTTTTCGACCTGAATTAAGGTCGCGGCCATAAATTGGCTCCAGTCACTGAGATCATAAGCTGGGTCTGCAACCTTGATATTTTCAAAATTGATCAGGAAGTTAAAGTTGATGGCATGAGACTTTGGAAATTCTTCTGCCACACCGGTTACTTCAAAGGCTTTCTTTGTCTTTTCATCGAAGATGATGAGCATCTCCCTACCAATGGGATTCTCATCGCCAAAGTATTTGATGGCCATATCCTCGCTGAGTATGATACTATTGGCGTCTGCCAAAGACTTTGCCGCACCCCACTTCAATGGGAAAGTGAACATTTCCAAAAACTCCGGATCAACATACCGCACCGTTTCATGAAAAACATGATCCTCCTGTTTGATGACCGCATTTCTGTCCTCCACACGGCATATTTTCTTAACCTGAGCAAAATCCTCCTTTAACATCTCACCAATTGGCCTCGGCGCTTGACCATATTGCTGCAATGCCCCGTCCCGGTCCGCAAAAAATGTTGTGAGGAAAACCACCTCTTTGTTTTCATGGAATTTGTCGATTTGGTAATCGTACTCCATAAATGCATAAACTACCAGACAAATACCGATTGCCACCGCCAAGCCAAAGACATTGATGAATGAGCTCAGCGGGTTTTTCATCAACCCTCGAAAGGAAACCTTGAAGTAATTTTTAAACATACCATAGTTAGTTATGTGGTTGTATCGGATTTCGGGGTGGATAATTCCCGGTCTAACCAGCAGTAAAACATCTTTTGCAAACCTCCAATCGGCTTTTCTTTTTCCAAACTCTTCAACCCTTTCCCCATATAGCTCTATCAGATCGCCTTCAATGGAATCCCTCAAATCCCGATGGCAAAACCAGCGAAAGAAGCGGAGAGGGAGTCGGGGCGGAGTGGTTTTCATATCATTCTGATCTTAGGCTCCTCACAGGGTTCATCAGGGCAGCTTTTAAGGCTTGATAGCTAACAGTCATTAAGGTGATCAGTACTGCGCCAAAACCTGTAAAAGCGAAAATCCACCAAGAAATTGATGTACGATACTCATAGTTTTCTAACCAGCTACTCAGATAATGATAAGCGATCGGAATAGAAATCAAACTTGAGATGACGACTAACAAAACAAAATCCTTTGATAACATGCCCCACAAATTGGCAACAGAAGCACCCATGACTTTCCGGATGCCGATTTCCTTTGTCCTTTGTTCTGCGATGAATGATGCCAATCCAAAAAGTCCGAGACAGCTGATCAGCATCGCAAGCCCTGCAAAAGCTGAAGTCAGTTTGGCAATCCGTCTTTCGTTATCGAATTTTTTGCCATAATCCTGATCTACAAATGAGTATTCAAATGCATTGGATGGATCATACTTTTTGAAAACAGTTTCAATTTTACTTAATGCTTCGGTAGCGCTTACTTTGGGATCAATCTTAACATGCGCCAGATTCACCCGCTTATAGTTGAGAAAGAAAAGCATTTGCTTGACAGGAGAATAAGGAGACTGTGTGATCATATCTTTGACAACACCTATTATTTTATATTCTCCATTATTTCCCCACTTGAGTGATTTGCCAACGGGGTCCTCCATTCCAAGGTATCTCGCTGCTGATTCATTGATGATAAAAGCCATCGAGTCCGATGCAAAATCCCTTGAAAAATCCCTGCCATCCAGAATCTGCCAATCAATCATTTCCCCAAATTCATGGGTTACACGAAGCGTTGCAAATTCTTCTGCCATACCAGGATCTTTGCCTTCCCAAGTAAAGCCGCCATTTGTAACATTCGTTGCTGTCAAAGGAGAATCTGTTAGTGCCACTTCCTTAACTGCACCTGAGTTTTGCAGATCATTTCTGAAGGCATCGAAATGATCCCGTATCCCATCTGCTCTGATAGGGGCCGAAATCACGCCAATATTATCGTATCCGATGGGGCGGTCTTTGGTAAACTGAATTTGTTTGAAAACAATCAAAGTCCCAATGATGAGGGTGATCGAAACGGTGAACTGAGCCACTACCAGAATCTTCCGCGGAATTGCCGAAAAACGACCTGCTCTAAATGCACCTTTCAAAACCCTGGCAGGATGAAATGATGAGAGATAAAATGCCGGAAAACTTCCTGCAATCATCCCGGTAATGATGGTAAAACCGAGACCAATTATCCAGAAAAACGGATTTGTCCACAGTAAACCAATTTGCTTTCCCGAAACTTCATTGAACCACGGCAATGCCAGTTGGGCAAGTACAAGTGACAGGAAAAATGACAGGACCACCACCATCATGGACTCTGTGAGAAACTGATTGATCAATTGAATCCTGACCGACCCGAGTGTCTTGCGAATGCCAACTTCCTTCGCTCTTTTTTCAGAACGGGCAGTGTTGAGATTGATAAAGTTGATGCAGGCGAGCATCAAAACAAATACGCCAACCAATCCAAACAACCAAACATATTGGATCCCTCCACCAACAGAGACGCCATTATTAAAATCTGAATACAAATGCCACTTGCTCATAGGATGGAGGAAAATCTCGGGTTTAAACCGGTCATCATCATCACCAGCAGCCACCACAGCATTCAATTTCACATCTTTGATTTTGAGAGACACCTGATCCATGTCGGCATTGTCTTCAATCTGGGCGATGGAGTGAAACCAACTGTTGCCCCAGCCTGTTCTTTCTTCCAGATTTTCACTTGTTACATACAGTTCCCAAGGGGCTATGAACGTAAGGTCATGAAAACTTGAGTTTCTGGGCAAGTCTTCATATACCCCAGTAACCATAACTTCCAATTTGTCATCCATCAGAATTGCTTGACCAAGTGGTGATAAATCACCAAAAACGTCCTTTGCTGTTGACTCAGAAAGTAAAATGGAATAGGGATCTTTGAGGCCATCACGTGTTCCGGACAACATTTTGAGAGTTAACATTTCTGTCACCTCGGGCTCCATAAAACTCCCCTCTTTCCTCACATCTTGCTCATTGAAAGTAAGTTTGTGCGATCCGTTCCATGAGCTCATGATCACATGCTTGAAATCACTTCCATATTGGTTTCGGAGTTCTGGAGCAATCTGCCTAGCCTGACTCCACCAGGTCTCTACCTCCCCATTGAAAGTTTGATTTTGTAAGACCTGTGCGATTTTGTCATAGTTTTCAAAATTCTTATTGAAGGTCAATTCATCATGAACCCATAAGGCAATAAGAATTGCAGCAGTTAGCCCAACAGCGAGACCGCCTATATTGATGGCAGAGTAACCTTTGTTTTTCACCAGATTTCTCCACCCGATTTTAAAATAGCTCTTATACATTCCAATATTATTTACAGGTTGATATCCTTCCATTTGTCTGATAATCCCCGGCCGGAAGAGCAGCAATACATCCTTTGCAAACTTCCAATCCGCTTTTCTTTTCCCAATTTCCCTTACTCTTTCACCATACAGCTCTATCAAATCCCCCTCTATGGCATCCCTCAGATCCGGATGGCAAAACCATCGAAAGAAGCGGTGTGGGAGTTTGGGAGGAAGTGGTTGGGACATTTTTTGAGTTGCTTAGTATTTGGTTGTGAAAAGTGATCAGTTGACAGTTGGCAGCTTTTTTTTATACTGCAAACTGTTTACTGTAAACTGAGAGACTGTCTACTGCGACTGATCACTGCAAACTGAATCCTACATCCCAATAAACTTCCCGTCTAGGGCGATTTTCGGAATGGAATTCCAAAGTTCCTCCCGCATAGTCTTGTTATGCTCCAATGCTCTTTTGCCCAAAGCGGTGATCTGGAAGAACTTTTTGGGCCGTCCAGCCCGCTCCTCCGTAGGTTCACCCTCGCGGGATCGCAAATAACCTTTATCTTCCAGTCGTTTGAGCGCAGTCTGCAAAGCACCAACACTTACTCCTCGGGTAAGTCGGCTTTCGATTTCCTTTTTGATGGATACTCCATAGGCCTCATCATAGAGGACACCGACGGTCAGCATGACGACTTCTTCGAATTCTCCCAATTGATATTGTCTCATATGGAAAAGGTTTTTTTCCTATTTGTAGTAATTAATGTGCCAAAAAATTTTAGCCCTTGAAAGGCTCAGAAAGGGCTTTTTGTTAAATCGAGAATGTTCGTAAAAGAACATTCATGTCCGCAAGTGAAATTTTCTCAGTCTGATACCAAGTACTCTGATCAATCTCAGCCTCAAGCTCATGGCTGCCGTTTTTCATTTGAAGAAGATTTTTGTTTAATAATTTTCATTTTTTATTAAACAATGTCTTGTATTTTTGTTTAATCTTTAATACATTTGATTAAACAAAACAAACAACCATGACGACTCTAGAATTCAGCTATTCCCTGACCAAGCTTTCCAGCTCGTTGAAACCTTTTGCCATGAAATTGACAAGAGATTTGGATGATGCAAATGACCTCTTGCAGGACACCATGGTCAAGGCATTTACCAACAAAGACAAGTTTACCGAAGGCACTAATCTAAAGGCTTGGTTATATACAATTATGAAGAATACCTTCATTACCAATTACCAGCGAATGGTCAGAAGGGGAACTTTCGTAGATACAACGGACAACCTGCATTACCTCAATTCCAGTGATGCATTGATCGAAAATGGAGTTTTTGGCAACTTCAAGATGCACGATATCCAGGTGGCAATCAAAAAATTGGATGAGGCTTATCGATCCCCCTTCATGATGTATTTCAGGGGATTCAAGTACCATGAAATTGCCCTGAAGCTTCAAATCCCCATTGGAACTGTAAAAAATAGAATTCATATTGCCCGCAAGCTTCTCAAAGAAGATTTGATGGTCTATAAGCATACTAATTGATTCTATGACGCAAAAAAAAGTGGTAGTGATCGGGTCAGGTTTTTCCGGGCTCTCTGCTGCTACACATCTTGCCCATACCAAAAATTGCTCAGTAACCCTTTTGGAAAAAAACGATTCTCCGGGTGGCCGAGCCAGAAAATTTGAGCACCAAGGTTTTGTTTTTGATATGGGCCCAAGCTGGTATTGGATGCCGGATGTGTTCGAAAGTTACTTCGCACATTTCGGAAAAAAACCAGCGGACTATTACGACTTAATCCGCTTGGATCCTTCCTATTCGGTGATTTTTGGCGAAAAGGATACGCTCGACATCCCCGCAGATTTGGGTCAGTTCAAAGCCATGGTTGACCAAATCGAACCGGGTGCTGGTATTCAACTGGACAAGTTTCTCGCACAGGCTAAATATAAATACCAGGTTGGAATCCATGATTTGGTCCACCGACCCAGCAGGTCTCTTTTGGAGTTTGCTTCTCCGGGATTGCTGATCGATATGATCCGGATGGACATTTTTCAGTCCATGGCCAAGCATGTCCGAAAGTTCTTTTCCCATGAAAAAATCATCCGGCTGATGGAATTTCCTGTGCTTTTCCTTGGGGAAACTGCCGAAAACATCCCGGCACTCTATAGCCTGATGAACTATGCAGACATTGCATTGGGTACTTGGTATCCCAAAAAAGGAATGCATGAAATCATCCGAGGAATGATCACTTTAGCTGAGGAAAAAGGAGTGAAAATCCGCTATTCCTCAGAAGTGGAAGAGATCGAAATAGAAGCCGGAATGGCCAAACAAGTCCGATTGAAATCTGGAGAAAAAATCCCTGCTGATGTGGTCATTGCAGGCGCAGATTACCATCATGTGGACCGTCATCTCCTCGATCCAAAATACAGCAATTACTCAGAGGAATATTGGGATAAGCGGGTGATGGCTCCTTCGAGTTTGCTCTTTTACCTGGGTGTAAATAAGCGGCTTAAAAACCTCCGTCACCATAACCTGTTCTTTGATGAACCATTGGGTCCACATGCCGATGCGATCTACAAAAATCCCAGATGGCCGGAAAAGCCCCTTTTCTACGCTTCGGTTCCATCCATTACTGACCCGACTGTAGCTCCGGATGGCATGGAAAACCTGTTTTTGTTGATTCCACTGGCTCCGGATCTGGAAGATTCGGATGAAATGCGCGAAAAATACTTCGACATTATCATGAGCCGTCTGGAGAAAATCACCGGGCAGGAAATCCGTTCCCATGTGATTTTCAAAAGATCCTATGCGCACAATGATTTCAAGGCGGATTACCATGCTTTCAAAGGCAATGCCTATGGACTGGCGAATACCCTACTCCAAACGGCAATTTTGAAACCTTCTTTGAAAAACAAAAAGGTCAGAAACTTGTATTATACCGGACAGCTGACTGTGCCTGGACCTGGTGTCCCTCCGTCTTTGATCTCAGGCGGAGTGGTGGCTAGAGAAGTGATCAAGGAAAACAATTTGTAGACAATAAGGTATATTAAAGTTATGGACGCAATTGCGCTTTTTGACCAAACAACCCTGGAATGCAGCCGCCTGATCACCCAGCGGTACAGCACCAGTTTTACCCTCGGCATCAAAACACTGGATAAGAAATTTCACTTGCCGATCTATGCCATTTATGGGTTTGTGAGGTATGCAGATGAGATTGTGGACACTTTCCACAGCAAAGACAAACAGGCTCTTTTGGCCCGGTTTAAAAAAGACACTTTTGAAGCAATCGAAACCGGTATTTCCCTGAACCCTGTTCTCCATGCTTTTCAGCTTATAGTCAACACCTATAAAATCGACCTGGATCTGATCGAGGCGTTTCTCCATAGCATGGAAATGGATCTGGATTTCAATACTTACGACGATTCCAAATACCAGGAGTATATCTATGGCTCAGCAGAAGTGGTTGGCTTGATGTGCCTAAAGGTATTCTGCGAAGGAAATACGGAAATGTATGAACGTCTTCGGGAACCAGCCTGCAAACTTGGAGCGGCATTCCAAAAGGTAAATTTTCTGAGGGATATTAAAAGTGATTTCGAGGAGCGGGGACGTGTTTATTTCCCGGGAGTTGATTTTACCAAGTTTGACAAATCAGCCAAAAACCTCATTGAGACCGATATCCAAAAAGACTTTAATGAGTCACTGATCGGAATCGAGCGGCTGCCCTCCGGAGCCAAATTGGGTGTACGAGTCGCATATTTGTACTACCAAAAATTGTTTGATAAGATCAAAAGCCTTCCGGCTGAAACCATCGTCCAAAAACGCATCCGGATTCCAAATTCACAAAAGCTGTCGCTGTTGTTAGGCACTTATTTCGAAACCAAACTTGGCTTGCTTTGATGGAAAAGTTCCTCTATTTGGGAGTCTTGCTTTTTGCGTTGGCGTATCCGCTTGCCCAGTCATTTGAGCACCGAATCCGCTTTTCATCCCAATGGTACGCCCTTTTTCCTGCTATATTAATTTCTGCCGCAATCTTTATCGGCTGGGACTATTGGTTTACCCAACTCGGAGTTTGGGAATTTAATCCCCGGTATGTTTTGGGGATTTTCTACCTGGAACTACCGATCGAAGAGTGGCTGTTTTTCATCATAGTTCCTTTTGCCTGTGTCTTTATTTATGAAGTCCTGATCTATTTTTTTCCAAAAGACATCTTTCAGCCGTTAGGGAAGCCCTTTGTCTATGTCATGGTCCCGTTTCTGATCGGCCTTGGGCTTCTCCACCTGGACAAATGGTACACTTCAGTCAGTTTCCTGGCTTGTGCTGCAGTCATCTTTGGTCATTTTCTGATTTTCAACGATCGGTACTTAGGTAGATTTCAATTTGCCTACCTGGTTCATTTAATCCCGCTGATGCTTTGCAACGGAATACTCACAGGAGGATTGACCGAGGAACCCGTCGTCATCTACAATAATTCCGAAAATCTGGGGATTCGAATTTGGACAGTTCCGATCGAAGATTCGATCTATTCCATGTCCTTATTCCTTTTGAATATCAGTATTTTCGAAAAGATCCGAAGCCCAAAAACAATTACCAAGCTCAGAAGTTTATAGGCTATGAAAAATCTCCATGTTCATATCGACGATCATTCCGGTTTTTGCTTTGGTGTGGTCTATGCCATCGAAATGGCAGAGGAGATTCTTGAAGAGCAGGGCTATCTCTATTGCCTTGGAGACATTGTCCACAATGACGAGGAAGTCAACCGGCTCACCCGAAAAGGTCTCAAAATCATAGACCACGGGGATCTCCATGGCTTAACTGACGAAAAAGTCCTAATCCGGGCCCATGGTGAACCTCCATCCACCTATGAGCTTGCAGTCAAAAACAACCTGACGCTTATAGATGCCAGTTGTCCGGTGGTGCTAAAGCTTCAAAACAGAATCAAAAATTCTTTTGACAAGGATGAAACGATCTACATCTATGGCAAGCACGGACATGCTGAAGTAATTGGGCTATTGGGCCAAACCAATAACAAAGCGATTGTTTTTCAGGATATTTCGGAGCTGGATATACCAAGTCTTCCCAAAAACCTAACGCTTTACAGCCAGACGACTAAAAGCACGGATAAATTCTACGAGATCAACGATATCCTTCGCCAAAAAGGAATCACAGTCAATACCAATGACACCATTTGCCGGCAGGTTTCTAACCGGGACAAAGAACTGAGAGACTTTGCTGAAAAATTCGACAAAATCGTGTTTGTCTCCGGGACCAAATCCTCCAATGGAAAAGTTCTCTTCAATGTCTGCAAAGAAAGGAATCCAAATACTTACTTTGTATCCAATCCAGAGCAAATTGACTCCGATTGGTTTGAACAAAATGAATCAGTCGGAATCTGCGGAGCTACTTCGACACCCTTGTGGCTAATGGAGCAAGTGAAAGAACGAATCCTGACCCTTTGATCAAATCGATTTAGCCATGAATTTGGCCCATAAATCCCAAACCAATTCTGTTGACCCCAATGGACTCATCGTCGGTTGGGGAATTATTTTTCTCTGGGGGTTATCACTTTTCCTTCTTCTAAATTTTCCTATTGCCTGGTCAAATCCTTTGGTTTACTTGGGGATTTTGGTTCAGATGCATCTCTATACCGGGCTTTTTATCACAGCACATGATGCCATGCATGGTGTAGTATCCTCCAATAAAAAATTAAACCTCCTCACGGGCTGGATCGCTGCCTTGCTGTTTTCTTACAATTTCTACGGAAAGCTTTTCCCCAAACACCACGAACATCACCGTCATGTTGCCACAGAAAATGACCCGGATTATCACCCTTCGGGAAAGTTCTTGGTCTGGTATTTCAGCTTCATCCGTCAATATGTGACCATCTGGCAGATTCTGCTGATGGCAGTGACTTTCAATATTCTCAAACTTTATTTACCGACTGAGAACCTGATCGTGTTTTGGATGCTGCCTGCAGTCCTATCCACTTTTCAACTCTTTTACTTTGGAACTTATCTTCCACATAAAGGAGAAAATGACAACAAACACCACTCAAGCACTCAGACAAAAAACCACATTTGGGCATTTATCAGCTGTTACTTTTTCGGATATCATTACGAGCACCATGATTCCCCTGGCACACCCTGGTGGAGACTTTGGAGGATAAAAGAGCAACAATCCGCGACAATCCGTTGATTTTTGTCAAAATCTATATGAAGCTTAAACTTTTTGGCTGACTTTTGATTTTAGTCCTAAACCAACCACCACATGCAATTCAGATTAGCCGTCTTGGGTATTTTTTTGTGCACATTTCAGGCATATTCACAGGGAATTATCCGTGGAAAAGTCTTCAATCCCGTCAACAATGAACCGGTCGCTTTCGCGAACATTCTGATCCTAAACACAGAATTGGGGGCGATCAGCGATGAAAATGGAATGTATGAAATCAATGCCATTCCTCCGGGACTTTACAATGTCAGAGCGAGTTTTGTAGGGTTCAAAACCTCCACCGCGTTTGAAGTTCAGGTGACTTTGGCAAGACCGGTGCAACTGGATTTTCAGCTTCAGGAAGATGCAGCGGATCTCAGCGAAGTGGTCGTCAACAGTGAATTTACCCGGTCCGAAGAAACTCCGCTATCTGTCAGAAAATTAAATACCAACGAAATCGAGCGCTATCCCGGAGGCAACAGGGACATTTCACGGGTAATTCAAGCCTTGCCCGGAGTGGCGAGTACACCCAGTTTTCGAAATGACATTCTGATCCGGGGTGGCGCACCCAACGAGAATAAATTCTATGTAGATGAGATCGAAGTGCCGGTGATCAATCACTTTTCGACCCAAGGTTCCTCCGGCGGGCCAGTTGGCATCTTGAATGTCAACTTGATCAAAAACCTGGATCTCATAGCTGGTGGATTCCCTGCAAACCGAATGGATGCTATGAGTTCCTTTTTTGAAGTGCAACTCAAAGACGGCCGCCGGGACAAGATGGCCACTCAGTTGACCGTGGGAGCTTCTGAATTAACACTATCCAACGAAGGACCGATCTCTGAGAAAACCACCTATTCGCTATCGGCAAGAAGATCCTATCTCCAAGGCCTTTTCCGGCTTTTGGGTTTGCCTTTTTTGCCGACATTTAATGATTTTCAGCTTAAAACGACCACAAAACTCAATGCTAAAACCGAGCTGACTTTCATCGGCTTGGGTGCCATAGACAACTTTGAACTTAATCAGGACATCCCTGAGGATGAAACCGAAGAGGAGCGTGAAAACAGGTTGTACTTGCTGGATGTGCTTCCGGTGCAAACCCAATGGAACTATGCAACCGGGTTGAAGTTGAAGCGTTTTCGAGAAAATGGCTTTTGGACCTTTGTCCTGAGCCGCAATATGCTCAACAATCAGGCAATCAAATACGCAGGCAATGACAACAGTTCGGAAGCCAACTTACTATTTGACTATACATCTCAGGAATCAGAAAATAAATTCCGGGCTGAAAACAGCATTTTCGGCAAGGGCTATACGATCAAGTACGGAGTAAACTATCAATATTCCAGATACTTCATCAGCAATTTTGATCGATCCACTTTGGCCTCCACCGGCGAAGTGATCGACGTGGAATCCACCTCTTTTTTCAACCAGTATGGAGCCTTTGTATCAGGCAGCAAAAACTTCTATGGGGATCGGCTTTTGATCAGCGGAGGAATCCGGATGGATGGAGCTGACTTCGCAGAAACTGCCTCAAATCCTCTCAATCAAATCAGCCCAAGAGTTTCCTTTTCCTATCAGTTACGGCCAAATCTCTTTGCCACCGCCAATGCAGGAATCTACTACCAAAAACCTCCCTACACCGTTTTGGGTTACAGAAACAATGAAGGTGAGTTGGAAAATCAGGAAAACGATGTCCGATTTATCAGAAACTCGCAATTGATCGCCGGGATTGAATTTTTGGTGCCGGAGAAAAACAGGAGATTCACCGCCGAGGCTTTCTACAAAAAGTACAGCAATTATCCTTCGTCAATCCGAAATGGAATCGCCCTAGCCAATTTAGGTGCTGACTTTGGCGTAATTGGAAATGAACCCGTGGAGTCCAATGCTGAAGGGAGAGCTTATGGACTGGAATTCCTGGCCCAGCAGCGTCTTTTTAATGACTTTTATGGCATCGCTGCTTTGACTTTGGTCAGAAGTGAGTTTACCAACCCAAATACAGAAGGCTTCGTGCCCTCATCCTGGGACAACAAATTCATCATCAGTTTGACGGCCGGAAAGCGTTTTGGGAAAAACTGGGAAGTTGGAGCCAGATGGAGATTCCTAGGCGGCACACCCTATACGCCCTATGATCTGGAAGAATCAAGCCTGATCAGCAATTGGGATCTGAGAAATGCGGGAATTCTGGATTACAGCCAGATTAACGCCGTCCGGCTGGATCCATTTCATCAGTTAGATTTGAGAATTGACAAAAAGTACTACTTCAAACGCTGGAATCTCAATTGGTACGTCGATATCCAAAATATCTACAATTTCCAGGCTGAGCAGGCGCCGATCCTGATTCCCGTACGGGATGATTCTGGAAACATTCTGTTAGATCCAAATGACCCGAACCGCTACCAGTTGAAATTGATTGAAAACCCGGCAGGAAGTGTCCTTCCCACAGTTGGAATTATTGTTGAATTCTAAGGTTTTGGCTTGAGCTCAACGAGCAATTTGACAATTCGATCCGCTTTGGTTTCTTCAGAATCGGCACTGTAGATGTATTCGATCCAATGCTTTTGTTCGGCTTCCTTGAGTTGGTTGAAGAGCGGAAGCTTGCCGGGATCATCTTCCAGACATTCAATTAATTCCCGGGGAATATCAGTTGGAATTTCATCCCTAAAAAGTTTGAGCAATACCACGTCGCCCTCCTCCTTGCCGATTTGGGTACGGATGGGTTTGGAGACGGGAAGAAAAAGAATTCCCTTCTTCAATGGCATCAGGTGTTTTCCTTCAAATTCAAACTGATCTATCGACCCGTTGAGCTTGATCATGCCAAAAGCCTTTCCGGACGGCAACAAGCTTACCGGAACTCGGATATAAGTCCAGCCTCCCTTTCCTGGAAATCTTTCCAGCAAAAACTCACCTTCCAAAATCAATTCCATGGCAAAAAAATAGAGCGGGTCACCCCGCTCCGGTTATCAGTGGTAAGTAATTAATTTAATCTCCATCGGATGTTTAGACCAAATCCACCCGCATCAAAACTCGTTTCTTCGACGATGATAAAGTAAGGTCTCCAATCTAAACCGATTGTAATGGGAACTTCGGAAAAAGGATATTCTGCACCGATCTCTCCGGCTACGCCAAATTTGAAATTATCCGATAAAAAAAGTGAAGGTCCAAAGCCGGCATACCATTTAAAATCCGAGGAGGAAATGTCGTCATAAACCGGATTCCAAAGGGCATCGATTCCTACCCCGTCATTTCCAAAGCTGACATCGGCATGGACTCTGCTGAACTCTCCTAAGGCAAAAACTCCGTCAACGGCTACATTATTTCCATTGACATTCCCAAAACGGATACCCACTTCCTGGGCCTGAGATTCCAGTGTGGCGAAAAGGCCCAGAAAAAGAACTAAAGAAACTACTTTTAAAAACTTCATAAGTTGTGCTAATTGATTTGTTGTATTTGGTTTGATTTAAAGAATTTTGACCAGTTGTTCGAACAGTAATTTTAGAAATCAATTTCAACCAAAATTGCGCCAAAAATCCAACCAAACATATAAAAGCCTAATCTGCATTTTAAATTCCTTTCCCAAATTTCGGATAGACTTCATCCCCTCAGCTTCCTTGAAAAGACGGAAAAGGGAAAGCTTTCCTGAATACTTTTTAGACAATCGGTCTGCCGCATGGAAAATAGAATAGAAATTTTTCCGAGAAATGGCTTGAACAATAAGACATCTTCTTTGCTCCAGCAATTTGGATTGGAAAAAAAAGAGCGGGTTTCCCCGCTCTTAAGATTTGATCCATTTTTCGTGTTTAAGCACTACAGCCTCTTGGTAAGACCTACTCCTCCAATAACTCCAGAACCACCTCCAAATTCTGCATTTATTCCCCAGCTTTCGTTCCAAAACCATCGGCCACCTACTTGGGCGCCCCAATTGAAACCGTCACCATCACCACCATCACCGTCAATTTCCTCTAGGCGATAACCTACATTTGCACCAACATAAACATCCCATTGAGATCCAAGTCCAAAGGCATCATCAAGATAGTAATTGCCTTTGGCTGCAATAACCCACCTGTTAAAGTCCCAATCTGTATAGACATTCGGACCAACAGTTATATTGCTACCGACCGGAAACTCAAGACCTGCATAAAGGCCAGTACCTACTCCTCCGAAGTTTAAATACTTCTGAGCTTGCCCATTTGCGCTAAGCGCTGTAAAAACTATGATTGCTACTAGAAATAATTTTTTCATCTTAGTAAGGGTTAAATGATATGACAAAATAGATTTAAGCAAATATTTAAATTTTCCTGAAATTACTCATTTGCAGGTGAAAGATTCTTGTAAACCAAACCAGCCAAAACTGCACCTATTATCGGGGCAACCCAGAAAAGCCACACTTGCTGAAGGTAAATTCCACCTGCGAATAAGGCCTGGGAGGTACTTCTCGCTGGATTGACAGAAGTATTGGTCACCGGAATACTTATCAGGTGGATCAAAACCAGGCAAAGACCGATCGCCAAACCGGCAAATCCAGCCGGTGCCTTAGGGTGAGTAGATCCCAAAATCACAATCAGAAAAATAAATGTCATTACCACTTCAGTGACAAAAGCTGCTGTCATCGAATATCCTCCCGGAGATGCCTCTCCGAAACCGTTGGAGGCAAACCCGCCCAATTCAACACCTGCCTTGCCTGTGGCAATCACATACAATATCCCAGCCCCAGCTATTCCTCCCAAAACCTGAGCGATGATATAGGGAATCAACTCCTTTTGGTCAAACCTTCCCCCCATCCACAGTCCGATGGATACTGCCGGATTGAGATGGCATCCCGAAATATGGCCAATACTATAGGCCATAGTTACTACCGTAAGACCAAAAGCCAAGGAAACCCCGACAAACCCGATTCCAAGTTCGGGAAACCCTGCTGCTAAAACAGCACTACCACATCCTCCAAGGACCAGCCAAAGGGTCCCGATAAATTCTGCTACCAATTTTTTCATAATGAAGGGATTTAAGGTTGTTGTTAAAAATACATTGAAAAAAGATACAAAAATCCCTACAATATCTTCACTTGAAGGTTCTTAGCGAGAGAAAATTTACCCTGGCCTATTTCATCAAAAACACCGGAGCCAATTGGGTTTTGATTAATGTATCAGTCAAAATCTTTGATTCCTTGGTCTCCCAGTTCATCAACACAATATGATATTGCCTCGAAACAGTATCTTGATATTGGTCAAAAACCAGCCATTTCCCATCAGGACTCCAGTCATGATATACTTCGTCTTTGCCACTTTGGGAGATTTGGCGATTATTGGAGCCATCAGGATTAATCCCAAAAATGAAGGTATGCTCTCCTCTGGAACTGGCATAAGAAATGAAATTCTCAGTTGGATGCCATTTCAATGCTCCTGCTTTGTATCCGAAACCCTTGGCTGCCGGATCATCAACCGGAAAATGAGTTAACTGTCTTTCCCCACTTCCATCTCTATTGATCAGGAAAACCTCCGGAAAAACTCCTTCAGTAGTTGCTTTTGGGCTCTTCACAAAAGCAATCTGAGATCCATCAGGAGAAAAAACAGGGTCCTGGAACCGACTTAAGGTATCCAGAACCAAGGGCTTAAAACTTCCATCGGTCAGATTGATCAGAAAAAGTTGATGCCTTACCGAAAGCTCTGGTCGTGCCGAAACGACCATTTCATTGGTCTTCGGATCAATATCCATCCAGCTGTCTTCCAAACGGAGGTCGCTGAGCTTTTTTATATCAGAACCACTAGATGTCATTTCATACAGGAAAAAATTCCGGTAGGCAGTATCTCTGTCGCTGATGAAAAAGATTTTGCCTTCATGCGCCAAATAAGTCCAGGCCACATCGGGATGCTGGATGACATTTTTGGACGACCTGCTGCTATCATCAGGATCAAGAACTCGGATTTCCCAATTGTCTTTAGCCAAAGAATCCGGTTCAAAAGTATTGTAGGCGATAAGGTATTTCTCCTCTTGGGTAGGCTCTGTTTTTTGCTCACAGGAACCAAGCAAAACTCCGGATAAAAAGATAAGGCTGAATGATTTCATTTGAAAATCGGTTTATGAAATTTACCTTTTTCCCTTATCAATGCTAAATCCCGAATCGGACTTTTGGGGATTAAATCATGGGCATTGTTCCGCCTGAGCGATTTCCCTAACTGAAAATGCGAGTTTTGGAATAAACCTATTTTTTGAAGATAAAGTAAACCGCTAAAATCAGGAATATCGCCCCGATCAGGTGATTAAGCTTCAAAGTTTCATTTTTGAACGCAATCAGGGTAAAAATCATAAAAATCACCAACGTAATCACTTCTTGGAGGACTTTGAGCTGAACCAAAGAAAACGGCCCTCCATTGCCGGCAAAGCCGATCTTATTGGCCGGCACCTGAAACATGTATTCAAAAAGCGCGATCCCCCAACTGATCAGAATCACCGAAACCAGTCCGAGTTTGTTAAACCACTTCCATTCTGCAAATTTCAGGTGGCCATACCATGCCAAAGTCATGAAGGTGTTTGAAAGGACCAGAAGTCCGATTGTAAGGAGTGCTTTCATTGGTTGGTTTTTTTGGAATCTAATCTCATCAAATTCCATCTATCCAAATAAAAATCCAGAGGAAAAAAGAATACTTTCCCCTGGATAGGCAGCATCCATACTCACTAAGTTCAGGCAAATATTTTTAGAAAAAATAAATGCCTATCTAAAACCTAAATCCCAAATTGACAAAGCCCTGGCTAGGCCTGGACTTAATGTCATTTTCAAACAAATTCTGTGTGGCTGAATTATAACCGAGTTCTATCACAAAAAATAAGACATCTATCCCAATCCCTCCTTGCCCATACACCACTACGCTGTTTAGGTCTTCACTTTGGACGTCAATAGTAGTATCATTCCCTACCCCGAGAATAAAAGACGGAACAACACTGATAAATGCTCTAACCGTAAATACTCTGCTGGTGAAAAATAAAAAATCTACCCCTCCAGTCAATGGGATGTCCAAGCTTTTTACAGTTAAGGAAGAAGAATCCGAACTGTCATTAAGGTCATTTATTTCAAAAACCGCATTGTTATACCTTGCTCCTGCACCCCAATATAAAAATTTGCCTCTCCGATAACTTACTCCCAGATCATAACCTAAATCACTACCTGTATCATAGGTAGTGGCGGAGGTACTGAGTTGGTTTACATTTGCACCTATATATACCACAAAGGTATTCTTTGCCTTTTTGTCCTCTTTTTCCTTTTGTACTGTTGTATCCGCTACAGCGAGTTGGGTGGTGTCAGCTGACGTTATTTTTACCGTATCAGGTGGGGCCACCTTAGTAGTATCCTGTCCAAATCCAGGATTTATTAAAAGCAAAAAGAAGATAAGGAAGAAAACTTCGAACGAGTATTTAGCTATTTGTTTCATAAAAAATTCAGTTTAAGTTCCACTGCATCACTTAATTACAAATATAAAATTTACTCTTTTTTTACTAACTACCTAAATTATCTCATGATATAAGTCATATTTTTAGGGTTTAAGTCATATTTGCAGACGATTTTTCCAAAATCTCATAGAATTAGAAAAAATCATAGAGCTCTTAGCGGAGAGAATCTTGAAATTGGTTTGATCCTTTGAGTTCCTTGATTTTGGAATTGTACTTTTTGCTCCAGAAAATCATCAGTGGAGTATAAAGAATGTAGGTCATTCCTCCTAGGATGGACGCCAGTCCGACATTTACACCTCGAAGTAAGCTAATCACCAGTATCGAAACCAATGGGACTGTTATAAAAATTACCATCCTGCTAATCTGCATCCTGGTGTGAAGTATTTCATAGGAATTGAGTTGGAGAAATTCCCGATTCCTGCTTGCATTCAGGTAAAAAAATAGCAAACAGATGTAAAGCGCCATGGCTACGAAGCCATAATAAATCATCAAATCTGGAACTTGAGCGCCCCTTATCTGAATCGAAATATCAGTTTCAAATAAAAAATTGGTTAGGAAAAGTGTCCAAAAGCGAAGCGGGTAAACATAGAATATGATCAAGGCAATGAACAGGACATTCAGGGTTTCGATCCAGGCACTGTGCAAGCCATAAATCAGGGAAAAGTTGACGTGCTCTTTCCAGACCAGCATCAAAAAAGCAATGCTAACCAAGAAAGCCGGAAGCGTTTTGGTAAATGCCACCAAATCCTCAAAGGAATTTGGATTGACCAGATTGAAAATGAGTAAAGTGATCGCAATGCCAAAAACAGCATCAGTCAGGTTATCCAACCTTCCCGGGTTTTTGCCACGGTAGTTGAAATTTGGGTCTCGAAAACTGTAATTCTTTAATTTAGTTCTCAATGAAAAACCGATTAGTCTTCTATAAAAATCAAAGACTTAAGGCGATTTTCCTAATTAATAAAGAGGGAAATAAAACACCATTTTGCACTCAAAAAATCAACTGATGGATGGTGAGGAGTACTTTCATTTGATTCCAATTTTGGTTTTCAAAGCTAGGGTGAAAGCCAAAATTCAAAAACTGTATTTGACAGATTTAATCCAGGCCGGTATCCTTTCTGACTTTCTGTATCAAATTTCCTTTTTTACCCCAAGCTCTCCTGAACCGGTAAGCTGATGGGTGAATTTTGAAAAGTTTTGAAATCCAATCTAAGGGTAACCCCAATACTCTTTTGATCAGGATTTTTGGTTTGAAAAAAAGCTGATTTTGAAGTTCTTTATGAGCAAAGACAGCTGCTTTTTCCATTAGGCTAGCCTTCAGTTCTAAATCATGCAGCCTTTTTCCAAAGAATTCGTGCTCGAAACTGTATCGGGTTATGTAAGAGTTTTTCCGCTCACCACTCAGGATGATCATACTCCCGACCCGAGTTGGAAAATGGAATAAGATACCTCCCAAAAAGGCACGAAATATCCATTCTTGGGAAGGAGTCACATATAGCTCATGCTCCATTTTCCAAAGCCCGAGGATTTGAGCGGACTTATTTTTCAAAAACCACGTGGAGGCCACACTAAATACATTGGTGGAAAACTTTCCATCAGGATGCACACTGCACAACTGAACTCCATAATTTCCGGACTCAAAATCATCCTGTTTTGAGCTTAAAATCTTTATTCCGGGGATGATAAGAAAATCTGCTCCTGTGGATTCAATTTCTTCAACGCATTTTGACAAGTGATCCGGGAAAAAAAGATCGTCCTGGTTGAGAAATGCAAGATATTTTCCTTTGGCCTTCTCAAGTCCAAAATTATTCGGCTTGGCTTGCTGACCGCTGTTTTTCTCCAGATTGAAAAATGAAATCCGGGGATCGGCAAACCTCTTGACAACCTCTTCGGTATCATCTGTACAGCAATCTCCCACTACGATCAGTTCCCAATCCTGAAATTCCGAATCCAACACACTTTGAATCGCATACTTCAGCAAGTGGCTGCTGTTGTACGTGGCGGTGATAATAGAGACAGCGGGCATGACCTAAATTTATGCGATTCCTTCCACCCTGTCTGCTATTTGCATCGCCAAAAGTGGAATCAGAGTATATTTTCCGGTATCGATAGTATGGTAGTTTCCAAAAGATCTTAGCCCAACCTCGAAACGATCATGAAGTCTGCTTTTTTTCTGATCTACATCCGAATTACCCAATGCCAAAATCGCACCCCCGACAGGATCTACACTACCTATTGGGAAATCAAGATTGCCTAAACTTGGAATTCTCTTTTTCAACTCTTCAAAACTCCCATGAAAGACCTTCATTCGTTCTTCCTTGGCATACATCGAATCCCATTCGGGTGGTCTATGCTCTGAAGACCAAGCCGTCCGTCCAATGGGATACCAAGATAAAAAAGCTCCCTTTCCCTTGAAATTTACCGTGTCACCATATGGACCCAAGACCATGGTGCAGGATGGAAGGTCTGCTTCCTTCAAAGGAATCAACAATTTATTGCCAAACTTGTATCGGAAAGACCACTCCCCGATCGGTGAGATCCCCATGGTTCGGTCAATTTCCAAAAGGCCATTCCATGCTGTGTTGATCACTTCGTCAAAGGTATCAGACAGGGCCAATCCATCCTGTAAATATTCTACTTTGAGACCATTTCCTACCTGAGACACGCCAGTCACTTTGGAGGAAAAGTGGGCCTCAATCTCCGGGTTTTGATTAAGAGCCAGCGTAAGTTTTTCGGCGATATATCGAGGCTCAAGGGAATACTCAGTAGTCCTAAAAACATCGTCTATCCACTCTGGATCGCCAATGCCATCGATCTCCGCTTTGGGCAAAAGCTCTGCCTCCAAAGTATCAAACAGTCCCACGTAGCGCTTTTTCGTTTTGGATTGGACCTGCCCAAAATAATCCACACATTTTTGATAGTGGGCATCAAGCTGCCCTGCATTCAACAGGGATCCTTTGTGGACCAGATAATAAAAAGGAGTAGAAACACACGCTTCAGGCTTTGCATCGGTCCACCTGCTCAGGTAATCAAAAAAATGGATGGCCCCATCTATCATCTTCCCGGCCGTTTGAAAGCTGCGGTCCATAGCGAAAATGAAACCCACGTGGATCTTACCTTCATTGGCATAACTTGCTTTTTTTAAGGGCTCCTGATGCTCTTCAAAAATTTGGACCCGATACCCTCTTTGGGCAAGTTCAAGGGCTGCACAAACCCCCAAACCTCCACCGCCTAAAATGGCGATTCTTCTGTCTTTTTTGGTCAAAATGAAATAAGGTTACTTTTCAAAAAGGTATTTAACTTAAAAAATTAACTGATACATCTCCTCCAGCTTGGACACCTGGACAACTTCGATTTTGAACTTTTTCAGATCCAATCCTTTGACTGCATATTTGGAAACCATGATTTTTTTAAAACCGAGCTTTTCAGCTTCAGCAATCCGGTTTTCGATTCGTGATACCGCCCGGATTTCTCCTCCCAAGCCGACTTCCCCGGCGAATGAAATATGTTCGGAGACTGGTGTATCCTCATAGCTTGAAATCAACGATGCGCACACCGCCAAATCCAATCCAGGATCGTCCACCCGAAGTCCACCGGCTACATTCAAAAACACATCTTGCTGCCCCAGACGCATTCCTCCACGCTTTTCCAGCACTGCCAACAGCATATTCAGCCGTTTGGCATCATGCCCGGTGCTGCTTCTTTGGGGGGTTCCATAAGTGGCAGGACTGACCAAGGATTGGATTTCAATCAGCAGAGGCCGATTGCCTTCCATCATGGCGCCGATGGCCACTCCGTTTAGAACTTCTTCTCTTTGTGTCAAAAGGATTTCCGAAGGATTGGCAACTGAGCGAAGTCCCTCCGCCCGCATCTCGTAGATCCCGAGTTCGTGGGTCGAACCAAATCGGTTTTTGGATGTCCTCAAAATCCGATAAGTCAAATGCCGATCTCCCTCAAACTGTAAAACAGTATCCACCATGTGCTCCAGGACCTTTGGTCCGGCGATAGAACCGTCTTTGGTAATATGGCCTATAAGGAAAACAGGTGTTCCGGTTTCCTTGGCAAATTTCATCAGTTCTGCGGTACATTCCCGTACCTGCGAAACCGATCCGGCGGCAGATTCCACGTACTGACTGTTTAACGTCTGGATAGAATCTATGACCAACAAGTCGGGATTCAGAATCTCAATTTGTTGGAAAATCTGCTGGGTATTGGTCTCGGAGAGCACGTAACAATCGGGATTTTTGGCATCCATCCGGTCAGCCCTCATCTTGATTTGGGCTTCGCTTTCCTCTCCTGAGACATACAAGATCGTCTTTCCTTTCAGAATCAAAGCGATTTGAAGCATCAGCGTGGACTTGCCGATTCCAGGCTCCCCGCCGATCAAAACCAATGAACCTGGGACAATTCCACCACCTAATACTCGGTCGAGTTCGGGGTCTCCCGTCACCCAGCGGGACTGCTCCTCGTAGTTTACCTCAGCGATCTTCTGGGGTGTATTGGCTTTTTTAATACCGGTTCCCTGCGGTTTCCAGCTTCCTTTTCCGGTTTCTTCCTTTTGGATGATTTCTTCAACATAAGTATTCCACTCTCCGCAAGCTGGGCAACGACCAATCCACTTGGGGCTTTGTGCTCCGCAGTTTTGACAGAAGAAAGAGGTTTTGGTTTTAGCCATTTTCGGATTTACGATTTTAGAAATACGATTTACGAGGATTCTAAGAACTTCTAAGGATCAGCTGGGAAATGACGCTCTTAATTCTAATTGCGAACTTGAGAAGCAAAATCGAACTTCTTGATACTAGCATCTTGATACCTATATCTTCGTATCAGAGTCTCAAATCTTGTGTCTGATATCTTGAATCTTGATTCTAAAAATCAATGTGCTTGCAGCCAATCCGCACCAACTCCAACTTCCACTTCTATCGGCACGGCAAGTTTGATCGCATTGGACATCAGCTCTGGAATGTTCTTTTTCAAAAGCTCAACTTCGTCTATATGGGCGTCAAAAACCAATTCATCATGCACTTGCAGGATCATTTTTGATTTGAGGTTTTCTTTTTTCATCCATTCATACACATGTATCATGGCCACTTTGATCAGATCGGCTGCCGAACCCTGAAGCGGAGCGTTGATTGCATTTCGCTCGGCAAAACCACGCATGGTCATATTCCGACTGTTGATATCCCGGAGGTAGCGGCGGCGACCGAGAATGGTCTCCACGTATTCATTTTTTCTGGCCTTTTCGATCGCTCCGTCCATGTATTCTTTCACCGCAGGAAATTCCTGGAAATAGGCATCAATGATTTCTTTCGCCTCAGTTCTCGGAATGGAAAGCCGCTGCGAAAGTCCGAAAGCCGAAATCCCGTAAATGATCCCAAAATTGGCCGTTTTGGCTTTTCTCCTCATATCCGTAGTCACTTCCTCCAAAGGAACTTTGAAGATTTTCGCAGCAGTGGTTGCATGGATATCCCGTCCATTTTTGAACGCCTCCAGCATCGACTCGTCTCCGGAAAATGCCGCCATCAGCCGAAGTTCTATCTGTGAATAATCCGCAGAAAGCAAAATGTGGTTTTCGTCTCTCGGAACAAATGCCTTTCGTATTTCTCGGCCACGGGCGGTCCGGATGGGGATATTCTGCAGGTTGGGATTGATGGAGGAAAGCCTTCCCGTCGCCGCCACAAACTGATTGTAAGTTGTGTGAATCCGTCCGGTTTTTGGGTTGATCATGGTAGGCAAAGCATCCACATAAGTCGACTTCAGCTTAACCATCTGACGGAAATCCAAAATCGCCTCAGCAATCGGATGTTCGTTTGCCATTTTGCTCAGAATTTCTTCTCCTGTTGCATATTGGCCGGTTTTTGTTTTTTTGGCCTTAGGATCCAGTTTCAGTTTTTCAAAAAGCACATCTCCCAGTTGTTTTGGTGAAGCCAAATTGAAGCGAACTCCAGCCAACTCGTAAACTTGCTTTTCGATTTCCTTGCTTTCTTTTTCCAACAAAATAGAAAGCTCAGCAAGGCTTGCAGTATCGATCCGAACCCCTTCAAATTCCATATCAGTCAACACCCGGATCAGGGGATTTTCGACCTCATCAAAGAGTTTTTCCAAACCGTTGGCCTTAAGCGTCGGATCAAATTTTTCCTTTAGTCTTAAGGTAATATCCGCGTCCTCGGCAGCATAAGCCGTGACTTCATCCTCGTCTACATCACGCATATTGCCCTGGTTTTTGCCTTTTTTGCCGATGAGTTCGGTGATGGAAACAGGCTTGTAATGTAGGTACTGCTGGGCCAGCCAATCCATACTGTGCTTCCCTTCCGGTTCGATGAGGTAATGAGCCAGCATGGTATCATAAAGCGTTCCTTTCACCTCGATTCCATAATTTTTCAGCACGAGCATATCGTACTTCACATTTTGGCCGATTTTGAGAATGGCTTCATTTTCAAAAAATGGACGAAGAATCTCCAGGATTTCCTGGGTTTGGTTTTGGTCTTCATAGACCGGAATGTAATAGGCTTCGCCAGAAACATAGGAAAAAGAAAGTCCCACCAGTTCGGCTTTCATGGCATCCAAGTCAGTCGTTTCTGTATCAAAACAGACTTCCTTTTGCATTTGTAGGTAAGTGACCAATTCAGCCACTTCTTCTTTTCCTTTGATTTTATGGTAGTTATGTACATTTGCCCAGATCGTATCCAAAATTGGAGGTGGACCAACTTCCAGTGTTGATTCAGGTTCACCCTCCTCTCTTTCCAATGAAACCGTTGCCAAGGGTGCAGTAGCAGCGCCAAACAAATCCATCTGAGCAGGAGCACTTATGGATGCTTTTTTAGAGCTCGGCTCTTTAAAAATCCGTGCCGCAAGCGTTCTAAACTCCAGTTCAGTGAAAATTGACTTGAGTTTTTCCTCCTCAAATCCATCATACCGCAACTCCTCCTGGACAAAATCTACCGGAACGTCAATCTTGATTGTGGCCAGTTCCTTGGAGAGAATTCCCTGTTGGGCAAAATTCTCCACGTTTTCACGTTGCTTGCCTTTGAGTTTATCCACATTTGCTATCAACCCTTCGACAGTTCCGAATTCCTTCAAAAGCTTAACCGCGGTTTTTTCCCCAATTCCGGGGATTCCGGGGATGTTGTCCACCGCATCGCCCATCAGGCCCAGGATATCTCTGACTTTGTCCACATGGTCAATGTCCCATTTTTCGCAGATTTGCTTTGGTCCCATCACATCCACTCCATTGCCCATAAAAGCCGGTTTGTAGAGAAAAATATGGTCATCGACTAACTGTCCGTAGTCCTTGTCCGGAGTCATCATGTAGACCGTAAACATCTCTTTTTCGGCCTTTTTTGCAAGCGTACCGATCACATCATCCGCCTCAAATCCATCCAGTTCAAGAATGGGAATTTTGAATGCTTTGACGATTTCTTTGACCCAGGGTATGGCTGTCGTGATGTCTTCAGGCTGATCTTGACGGTTTGCCTTGTAAAGCTCATACTGCACATGGCGAAAAGTTGGGGCTTTCGTATCAAAAGCCACCCCAATGTGGGTAGGTTTTTCCTTTTCCAATACTTCCAAGAGTGTGTTGGTAAAGCCCAACATCACCCCGGTATTCAGGCCCTTTGAATTGATTCTCGGATTTTTGCTAAAAGCAAAATGCGCCCTGTAAATGAGGGCCATGGCATCTAATAAAAATAGCTTGCAGGCTTGTTTTTGGGACATTTGTGGATAAATGTTAAGTATTTGTTCTGGCCAGGTTGAGGCTTCTAAGTTACAATTTTTCCGGCACCAGAGGCTTTGGTTTCGTTTTTCGGTCAGAGACTGGCAAGGTTTGGAACCAATTTTGGATTCATTGGATCCAGTACCAAAAAATCTACTCTATATGAAAAAGGCACTAATCATCCTGATATTATTTCTCAGCGTGCAGTTCGCTGGGGCGACTCCTATAAAAAATCCAAAAAAGGAGCTTACTGAAGCTCAGCAAGTCCGGTTGACTGAAATGGAAAATAGGTTGGAAGAAATCAAAGCAATGGATTTCAAATCCATGAGTAAAGCTGAAATCAAAGCCGTTAAGTCAGAAATGAAGGCAATGAAGGAAGAAGCCAAAGCCACCGGAAACGGTGTTTATCTTTCAATTGGGGCGATCATCATTATCATCCTGCTGTTGATTTTGATTTTTTGATATACAGGCTGTTTCTGAAAAGGAACAGCCTGATTTTCTCTTCCAAAATCTTCCCCTTGCCCTTGATTTTCCTTTGAATATAGACTGATTTGGTCGAAGTTCATTCGGTACTTTTTCTGGAAAACCCTTTATTTTTCCTAGATCAGGCCACTTTTCCCTTTTGTGTCCTGATTTTATTTTTCGGACTCATTTAGATAATTTTTTACCTGAAGTGCTCTCAGGAAAATCAAAATCAGAGGAATCAGCCAAACAATTTCATTGAAAACCAAATGAAAAACACTTCGCTTGTTCCAGCTCAAATCAGGTGCAAATCCGAAAGTAAACCAGATTGCTGAAATGATTTTGCCGGTAATCCCTGCCAAGATCAACCAAACCCAGCTTACCGGATAAAAGGCTGCAAAGAAAATCACCAGGCCAACCAAAATTCCGAAAGACCCAAAATAATTGGTTGGCAGCTCGGCCAATTCCGCATTTCCCATAGCCATCCATTTCAATAATTCGGGACCAAACCATTTGTACAATGCTGACCAGGCGATCGTATACATGCCTGCCAGGAGCAACAATCCCCTGAAATGCATAGGGAATGTGGGAAACAAAGGTTTTTGATCCATAGATAAGTTGATTTATTTGGGCGAATTGAACACCTTCAGGTGCTTTATGTTTGGTATTTATACAAAACTATCCAATGCAACGAAAAAACCACCTGAGCTCCCGCGCTTTTATGATTTTAGGAGCTACCGCCTTCCTGGCTCTTGGATTTACACTTGGGCGAAATGCCGGAGAAATCACGCCAGCCACCATAGATTCTGCTGCTGATCTGATCGGATTGACTTTTTCTCCACAGGAAAAAGACAGCATGATCAACACGCTCACCACACAGCGAAGCAATTTTGAAATTCTCCGACAGACCAAACTGGCAAATTCTGTTGCACCAGCTTTGGTATTCAACCCATTGCCTCAGGGATTTTATCCCAATCAGGATCAAAAACCTATTGATTGGGGATTGCCTGACAGGGTAGCATTACCGGAAAAGGAAAATGACATTGCCTATTTATCGGTAAGTCAACTTGCTGTTTTGATCAAAAACAAACAAATCAGCTCGGAACGTCTGACCAAAATCTACCTGGATCGGATCAAAACCTACTCGGATACGCTTCAGTGCCTGATTTCTTTGCTGGAGGAGCCGGCAATGGCAAAGGCCCGGGAAATGGATCAGGAATTGGCAGCCGGAAAATATCGTGGCGTGCTCCACGGAATTCCTTTTGGGATCAAAGATTTGCTGGCAGTAAAAGGAACCAAAACCACCTGGGGAGCAAATCCATACAAGGATCAAGTCATCGACGAAACAGCAGCTGTAGTCCAAAAGCTAGAAGATGCCGGAGGGGTATTGGTTGGAAAATTTACCTTGGGCGCTTTGGCTATGGGAGATGTTTGGTACGGCGGGGTGACCAAAAACCCCTGGAATCTCAAGCAGGGATCAAGTGGGTCCTCGGCAGGTTCTGCCTCGGCGGTTAGTGCGGGATTGGTGCCTTTTGCCATCGGGACAGAAACTTTAGGGTCAATTGTTTCTCCTTCCACACGAAACGGAGTCACAGGCCTCCGTCCGACGTATGGTCGAGTGAGCAAACACGGAGCGATGGCCCTCAGCTGGTCCATGGATAAAATCGGCCCGATATCACGTTCTGCTTTGGACAATGCAATCGTGCTTTCCATCATTAATGGATTGGATGAAAGAGATGCCTCCACCATTCCCGCTGCTTTCAATTATTCAGCAAAAAATGAAGTCAAAAAGCTCAAAGTGGGCTATTTCAAGCCTTTTTTTGAAGGTGATCGTGCCAACATAAAAAATGATCAGGCTGTACTTGAGGTTCTCAAAAACCAGGGTATTGAGCTCCATCCACTCGAACTTAAGGTAAGCATGAATCCCGCGCCAATTGTAAACATGCTTTTGGTGGAAGGAGCAGCGGCTTTTGATGAACTGACCAGACTCAATCTGGATGATCAACTCGTCGCCCAACACCGCAATGCCTGGCCCAATATTTTCCGCGCAGCGAGATTTATCCCGGCAGTGGAATATGTTCAGATGAGCCGACAGAGAAGTCTTTTGATCAAAGAAATGCACGAACTGATAAAAGGCTATGATGTGATCGTGACCCCTTCTTTCGCAGGCCAGCAACTTCAGATTACCAACTTAACCGGGCATCCAGCTTTGTGTATGCCAAATGGATTTGCCGAAAATGGAAGTCCAACTTCCATCACTTTGCTCGCAAATCTTTTCGAGGAGGAAAAACTCATCATGCTGGGCAGATTGATCCAGGAAAACACCGATTGGCAGGCCAAACGGCCTCCGATGTTTGACAAGTAGAGTTGAAAGACTCCCGTTTTTAGCCAAAAAATCCAAAAGAAAATGGCCCGGGAAATCCAATTCCGGGCCATTTCACTTTTTGTTTCTGCTTTCTTTTCTAACGCCAAATCACAACTCCCGAGATTTTGATCGTTGTCGGATCCAAAAACCAAACTTTTTGGGTGGTTTCGACAGAATAATGCTCCAGTTTATTTGTTGTCTGGTTCATGTGAAATTCACCGGCAGTAGAAGTCGAGAAAAAAAGGTTTTCATCCGACATCTTAAAACTGATGGATGATGGATACTCCTTGATGTACTTGATTCTTATCTCCTTCACTTTTCCTTTGGTCTCAGGCATTAGGCGATGGATCAAATATTCTCCTTCCGTTTCAGTGGAATAAGAAAGTGCAAGCGCAGAAGAATTGATTTCTGCGCTGTAAAACGCCTGAAATTCTTCTTTCCACTCTTTTAGGGAATACTTCTTTTCCACCAAATTCTCCTCTCCGTTGATCTGGGAGATTTTGGCCACCTCAGCACCATCCAATTTGGCAAGCTCCAAATCCAAGAATCCACTCAGATTGAAGTAGGGAAGTTCCTCCATCTTTTTCCCACCTTCACCGGATATGCATGAAAAAGCTGCCCATAGGAGCAGCCCGAGTATTAAATTGGTTTTGAATTTCATTTCTTCAACAGGATTTCTCCGGTCATTTCCGCTGGGATCTGAACCCCCATCAATTTCAGGATAGTCGGTGCCAAGTCTCCCAATTTTCCGTCTTTGACCGATAGTTGTTCTTTGCCATCAACCATAATAATCGGAACCAGGTTCGTGGTGTGGGCGGTGTTTGGAGTACCGTCTTCGTTGATCATCATATCAGAGTTGCCATGGTCCGCTATCACGATGGTAGTGTAATCATTGGCCAATGCGGCAGAAATTACATTTTGAGCACACTCATCGACTGCCTCACAAGCTTTGACTGCAGCATCAAAATCTCCGGTATGTCCGACCATATCCGCGTTGGCAAAGTTAAGGCAAATAAAGTCTGCACTCTTCTTTTTCAGCTCTGTATTGATTTTTGAAGCAATCTCATAAGCACTCATTTCAGGCTTGAGATCGTAGGTGGCCACTTTTGGAGAGGGGCAAAGGATTCTGCTTTCCCCGATAAACTCCGTTTCTCTTCCTCCGGAAAAGAAGAACGTCACATGGGGATATTTCTCGGTTTCAGCGATTCGGATCTGTTTTTTCCCGGCTTTTTCTAAAACTTCTCCGATTGTATTATTCAAGTTGTCCTTGTCAAAAAGCACCTGTACACCCTGGAAAGTATCATCGTAATTAGTAAAAGTGATGTAATCCAGGTTGAGTTTTTTCATGTTGTAATCTTCAAAGTCCCGTTGAGTCAAAACCTGGGTGATTTCACGGCCACGGTCTGTTCTGAAGTTGAAACAAATCACCAAATCGCCTTCTTCAATAGTAGCAAGTGGCTTGTTGTTTGCCCCGACATGGATGATAGGCCGGATAAACTCATCCGTCACATTGTTGTCGTAGGATTTTCGGATTGCGGCAAGGATGTCCTTGGACTTTTCCCCTTCGCCTTTGACCATTGCATCGAAGGCGAGCTTCACTCTTTCCCAACGGTTGTCGCGGTCCATGGAATAGTATCTGCCCACCACTGAGGCGATTTGTCCTGCAGAGTTTTTCAGGTGTTCCTGAAGATCCGCTAAGTATTTGATCCCTCCTTTAGGATCAGTATCACGACCATCTGTGAAAGCATGAATGAAAACCTGCTCCATGCCGTGATAGTTGGCGGCATCACAGAGTCCTTTCAAATGTTTGATATGTGCATGAACTCCTCCGTCAGAAACCAGCCCGATGAAGTGCGCTTTTTTGCCAGCTGCTTTGGTTTTTGCGAAAGCAGCTGCCAACACAGGATGTGAATTGAGTTCGCCGTTGGCCACGGCTAAGTTGATTTTGACCAAGTCCTGAAAAACAATCCTACCGGCCCCGATATTCATGTGTCCTACCTCAGAGTTGCCCATTTGGCCCTCGGGAAGACCCACGGCCAGTCCTGAAGCCTCCAATTTGGCATGCGGATACTTGGAATAAAGACTGTCTACAAAAGGCGTTTTGGCTTTGTCAATTGCAGAAACCGCCGGATTGGTGGCGATGCCCCAACCGTCCAAAATCATCAATAAAACTTTTTTGTCCATGCGGCAAATATATTACTTTTCAATCCAATCTTTCCCCAGAATTCTTTTCCCGGGGGACTTGTACACTTCATTTTTCTAAACAGGAAAATGAAGCTTGTCCTACTTTTTGGCTTAGAATTTGCCAACCAAGGCTGATGCTAGTGCTTAGGCTTATATTTTCAATTTTCCTTTGGATTTCTTTCCCGGATTTGGGGGGAAAATCGGAGAATAGCATCGACCCTATCGTCTCCGCCATCGGTAGTGGTTCGAGCAGTGAGTTGGCACGTTTTTTTGACTCCAGCATCTCGATGAATGTGAACGGACAACAAGGGGAATATTCGAAAAGCCAGGCGGAAATTGTGTTAAAGGACTTTTTCAAGAAAAACCCCTCACAAGGATTTTCAATTGTATTTCAAAACGAAAATCCCGGCAGTCTTAGTACCTATATCGGGGAATATTCGAGCACCCAGAACAAATTCAAGGTCTTTATCAAGGTCTCCCAAAACAGCAACAGTTTTCGGATCTACAGCCTTGATTTTGTAAAAAGCTGATTTCACCAGCCTTAAGCCCGCAGTTTTGGCTATTTTTGCGGCATGAAGCCAGCCTACCTCACTCCCGAAGCACTACAGAACTTCATCCAATCTGCCCTTTTTGAAGATATTGGACCAGGAGATTACTCTTCTTTGGCTTCTATTCCTGCGGAAAAAACCGGAAAAGCCCAGTTGCTGATTAAAGATGATGGAATCCTGGCGGGAGTGGAATTGGCCGGTGAAATTTTTAAGACCGTCGACCCAAAACTACATGTCGAATTCCTGAAACAGGACGGGGATGAAGTCAAATTCGGAGATGTGGGTTTGATCGTGTCCGGACCATCAGCGTCGATTCTTTCCGCTGAAAGACTCGTGCTCAACTGCATGCAGCGAATGAGTGGAATCGCGACTAAAACCCATCGATTAACCCAACTGATTTTGCACACCAAAGCCAGACTGATGGATACCCGCAAGACTACTCCCAACTTCCGTCTGTTGGAAAAATGGGCCGTACACATCGGCGGAGGGGTCAATCACCGCTTTGCGCTTTACGACATGGTGATGCTGAAAGACAACCATGTTGATTTTGCGGGTGGGATCCGACCTGCTATTGAGCGTACCCGAAATTACCTGTCCCAGCATGGTCTGAATCTGAAAATTGAGGTGGAAACCCGCAACCTCCAAGAAGTACAGGAAGTCCTGGAAGTCGGAGGGATTGATTATATCATGCTCGACAATATGGATTATGCCACGATGAAAGAGGCCGTGCGGATGATTGGAGGGAAATATTCAACAGAAGCTTCCGGAGGAATTACCGAGGATACCCTTGCCCAAGTTGCAGAATGCGGGGTGGATTACATTTCGATGGGGGCTCTGACCCATTCTGTAAAAAGCCTGGATATCAGTTTAAAGGCTTTTTAAAGTTTAGAAAATCCACATTCCGTTTGATTCCCTGAAACTTGGTCCGCTTCACGGCAGACTTGGAAAAAACCCGTTTGAAGGTCTCCTCAGTCATTTCAATCCACTCGCGGTTGGTAAATCCTGCCAATTCGGAATTGGTCTGAAAGGCAGGTTCAGAGTTTGGCTTTGAAAAGCGGTTCCAGGGACAAACGTCCTGACAGATATCACATCCAAAGGCCCAATTTTCCATTTTCCCGGCAAATTCATTGGGTATCGCCTCTTTCAATTCGATGGTCAAATAAGATATACACTTTGATCCATCGACAACTCCGGGCTGCACAATCGCATCGGTAGGGCAGGCATCAATGCATGCCGTGCATGTGCCGCAGTAATCTTTTGCCATGGGTAAATCCGGACTTGCTTCCAGATCAAGGATGAGTTCGGCGAGAAAAAAGAAGCTTCCCATCTCCCGGTTGAGAAGCAGACTGTTCTTTCCCAACCAGCCCAAACCCGCTTTCTGCGCCCATTGCCGCTCCATGACTGGGGCCGAGTCGACAAAAGACCTTCCGTTGATTTCCCCGATTTCTTCACGGAGAATCTCCAGGAATTCAGTCAGTTTTTCACGAATCACCTCATGATAGTCGGCTCCGTAGGCATATTTCGCCAGCTTGATATCGGATTTGCCTTCTGAAAGTTTTTGGGCTGGGTAATAATTGTAGATCAGCGAGACGACCGTTTTTGCCCCTTCTACGAGTTTGGTGGGATCCAGTCTTTTGTCAAAATGATTGGCGAGATAGCCCATTTGACCCTTATAATTTCGGTTGAGCCACTCTTCCAACTTCGGAGCTTCCTCCTCCAAAAATTCTGCTTTGGCAATCCCACAAAAATCAAAACCCAAGCGCTTGGCGGTGGATTTGAGGAGTTGGGAGTGTTTTTCGGCGGGATTCATAGGATTCGAAAAGTACTCTAAAACATCCTGAAGCCAAAGGATGGAAAACTTTTGAGAAATCACACGTATATTTAAATCAAACACGTGTAATCATGAAAACCAAACTCACGCTAACTGTAGAAAAAGAAATTGTAGAAAAGGCCAAGCAAAAAGCTGCCAGTAGAGGCATTTCCCTTTCCAAGATGTTTGAGGAGGTATTTTCAAATGAAAATCCGGAAGTAGAGAAGACAGAAATACAACTGATGGCCCAAAAGCTTTTAGAAAGGCTTAACTCCATAAAGCAAATGGAGCCACAAAAAGAATCAGATAAAGTTCACCTTAAAAGATTTTTGAAGCAGAAATATGGTTAAGATTTTTTTGGATACGAATGTAGTGATCGACCTACTTGGCAAAAGACAACCATTTTTTGAGGATGCAAAAAAATTTTTAATCCTTGCCCAAAATGGTTTAGCCCGCCTTTTTATAGCTGAATGCAGTCTGGGAAATCTATTTTATTTGGCCTTTGAAGTGTACAAAATTCCTCAATTGGAATTTTCAATGCATGAATTCATTTCGATTTGTGAAATTGCCTCTTCCGGCAAAAAAGTAATTTCCCAATCATTGAACTCAGAATTCAAAGACAAAGAAGATGGCCTACAATATTATACTGCCCTCGATAACAAGATGGATTTTTTGATCACAAGAGATAAAAAAGACTTTAAGTATGGCTATGGAAAAATGCCAGTTCTATCTCCTGTTGAATTTTTTGCCTAGTAAATAGACACCCAAAACCTCAACTTAAAAACTCCACTTTCGCCCTTAGGCTAAAGAACAGCCCGAAATTTGAAGTTTCGGGCTGTTCATTTGTTTCTACTCTTTTCCTTTTTCAGGTATTCTATTTCTTATCTGGCGAAAATCGTCAGTTTCTTCATTGCCCAAGGTTGTTCACCTTTTTCAGCGACTTGAATTCGAACAAATTTCCCTAAGGAGTTCCCGTTCAAACGTACGGTATTGATTCCTTTTACGCCGGTTCCGTTCCCTACTTCCACCCACTTGCTGCCATCAGCAGATACTGAAACGGTATATTTTAGCGGGAATTGCTCATCTCCTGAGTCGAACTGGATTTCCGCAAGGTTGTGCTCCTTTGGAAGCTCCACTTGGAACCACATTCCTGGTTCCTGTGGCGTTTCTGTTTTCCAACCTTTGAAGCTGAATGCATAGGACGGATCTTTGGTCGAGCCTACTCCCTGCAAAGCCGTACTGCTGGCAGTGACTTTCCAGGTATCCTGAGGGAAAAGTGCCTTTGGAACTTCCCCGACCAATTCGTCATAGCCATAATTGGACTTTCTGGCGGCTGTTTCTTTACGGACCTGGGCTACAAACTCCGGATCGACAAAGCTTCCCTTGTTTCCAAATTCATTTCGGATATATGAAACGACCGAGGCAATCCATTCATCATCATTGGTATTCATTGGGATCATGACGCCTTCATATTCTTTGCCTTCAATTGATCCGGTCAGGCCATGAAGCAAAGTTTTCACAGCATATTCTGGATGGCCTAATATTCTTGGGGACCCTGAGAATGCAGGAGCTATAAGATTTCCTCCTCCCGCAGGTGTTCCCAATCCTTTCACCCCGTGACAGGTTGAGCAGTAGCTGTCAAATATGGTCTTGCCTTTGGCAAAAAGAACTTGCTGCTCAGGAGAATATTGAGTTGAGGCCAGCTTCTTGGCTTCTTCTTCTCTTTCCAAAAGTTGAGTGGAAACCAGCTGAACCCCTTTCGCCTGGTTGGCCTTCAGACTGGACTGAAGCAGTTTATCCGCGTTTTCCACTTTCAGAATATAGGCACTTTGCAAAGCTTGGATTGCTACGCCTGGATCGGAATCATTTGCCATTGCCCGGTAATCGTCAGCCAGACTTTTTTCTCCATACTTGTAAAGAGTTTCGCTGGCTCTGAGAGCTTGGATTCGAATGGCGGGACTTGGGTCTTTCATCAATTTTCTGACCAGCTCCACTTTCAAAGCTCCCAATCCTTCCAGAGTCCAAAGGGCATGAATCCTCGCCAATTCATTGGTCGAATTCACCATTTTTTCCAAGTCCCCTGCAACTGATTTATCCTGTCTCAGGATGATGTTTTGCTGAGCCTGATCTCTCCACCAGCCATTTGGATGTTCCAGATGGCGGACGAGTTCGGCAGTTGTTTCATCATACATCCGAGGTTTTTCCTTGCTTCTCTCCATCCCATCGTATGTCACTCTCCAGATTCGGCCATTTCCGACGATATCATCCATTTGGTACTGCTGGATCTTAGTTCGCAAGTAGCTGCCTTCCTGTGTCCAGTTTCCTTCCTGGATAATTCCCCGGTACATATCCACGATATACATGGTGCCGTCCGGTGCTGTGGCGATATCCACCGGTCTGAAAAGTGGGTCGGTGGACTGGATAAACTCTGACTCCGAATCAATGTATTCGTTTTGGAGGTAGGTAAGACCTTCCTCTTTTTCGGATTTGACCTGCCGGATAATCCTACCAACAGGCTCCCCATAAAAATACTGTCCGATCAACTCTTTTGGAAGACGATCACCTCGAAATACGTCATTTCCTGCTGATCCTGTCACATTGTTTAGTGAACCGTCAGGTTTGGTTTCACGCATTCCCGGCTCGAAATCTGCCAGTTTCACCAAGCTGTATGGAACACGGAATCCCTCGCGAAGCTGACCCTCTACCCGGAAATTGCCATAGACAATCGGGAATTGGTAATTCTGCGGCACCCCGCCTGCTCCATCCTGAAACCAAACCTGCCCATAATTGTCCTGAGTCACACCCCACTGACCGTAAGGATTACCTGTCGGTTCTTGAATCACCCCATCTGGAGTCCAACGAATTCTTCTCGAATTGTAGGTACTGTACATCCAGTTGTCCATGGTCCAGGTCAAAAAGCTGGTCTGGTGCTCTACATTTCCGGACTTGCCAAGACCAGTGGCAAACAGCTCTTTTTTGTCTGCTTTGCCATCATTGTCAGTATCGGTGTATTTGTACACATGATCCTCATTGGATTCCATGGACAAAATGGTATTTGGCCCAAAAGGAACTACAAATCGCGGGAACACGAGACTGTCCAAAAACACTACGCCTGTCTCATAGATCCCGTCATTGTCCTCATCTTCCCATCTGGATATGCGTGAAGTGGCAAACAACTCTCCATTGGCATCGATATCCTGCATGTAACTTCTGAGTTCGAGCACATACATCCTTCCATTCCCATCAAACTGAATGGCGGCAGGTTCTCTTACTTGAGGTTCGGAAAGAATCGGCTCAATTTTGTATCCCGGCTTCAGGACGAAGGTTTTCATTTCCTCGTTGGCGGACAAAGGAATCACCGGTGGCATGGGTGTCAGATCGATGCCTTTCCAGCGGGGAGATTCCAAATCCACATCTGCCGGAATTGCTATACTCGGATAGGGAGCTTCTGCTCTTTTGGGATCCAAACTCTCAGCTGGTGAAATGTCAAATGGAGATCTTTCTTTTTTGCAGCCGGACAATACAGCTAAAGAAACACAGGAAATGAAAAGAAGTTTTTTGGATAGTTGCATCTACAATCAGGGTCAGGTTTTAGGCTAAAGATTTACTTCATTATATCATTGACTCTCTTCAAAGCCAAAACAGATCGGCCAAAATATGGGTTTTTGGCCTTAAGTACTTACCCTCAGAATATTTTTTTAGGCTACTTGGCCAAGATATAAAAGTGAAACCCTTCCTGAAGAAATGGAATTTAGCTTGGCACCTAAAAAGTGATTTTCTCTTTTATTCCTTTAGCCGATCCTGATACCATTGCTCATCAAAGGTCTCGTTGATTTCAACAGGAGCTGTCAAAACTGCCCAGACCATCCAACCTATCAAAAACGGACCGGCAAGGAAGATCAACCAAATAAGAAAGTGACTGATATTGATCTGGATCAAGGTGACAAACAGAATCAAAATTCCTGTCACTATTCCTACCGAAGTCAGATAGTTTTTCATCTTTCCGGAGATTTTATCTGTTATATTAAACTCAGATGCATATCCGTTTGTTATTCCCCAAACTGACAGCAATAAGGCTTGCCAGGCTTGTAAAATGGCATTTTCCAACCAAATTTATTTATCAGAGCCGCCTGCTAAAGTCTTGCGTCTAAAATCTAATTATGAAATCGAGCATGACGAAACTGTCACACATTGAGATGAATTTCATCCACGCGAGATTCCATGTGGTCATTGAAAATCAATTATAAACACATGAAAGGATTTCGCTTCACCCAGTATGTACCTCCCAATGATCCGGAGAAAAATACCTTCGAAAACCTGCTCAATATTTTCCTTCAGCTAGTTACAATGACGGGAGGGGATGTGGCAGAAGCACTGAGTTGGCTGACCAATCTGGACAAGCGATACAACATGACCAATCCGAATTATGGCATCGGTGACTTTATAGAAGACCTCAAATCCAAAGGATACCTCACAGAGGAAAATCAAAAAGGCGAATTCAAAATCACCGGAAAGGCAGAGCAAAACATCCGCAAAAATGCACTGGAAGAGATTTTTGGCAAATTGAAGCGCAGCAAATCAGGCCAACACAAGACCACTCATTCCGGTACTGGAGATGAGCGGGGCACAGACCGACGTGCTTTTGAATTCGGTGACAACCTGGACCAGATTGCCCTGACTGATTCTCTCAGAAATGCCCAGGCCAATCATGGCTTTTCGGGTGAATACCTGCTCACCGAGGATGATCTTGAAGTCATGGAAAATGAGGTTCGGTCTCAGACCTCCACCGTTTTGATGATCGATATTTCCCACTCCATGATTTTGTACGGGGAGGATCGGATCACACCTGCCAAAAAAGTCGCGATGGCACTGGCGGAACTCATTAAAACTCGCTACCCAAAAGACACCTTGGACATCATCGTGTTTGGAAATGACGCTTGGCAGATCGAAATCAAGGATTTGCCCTACCTGCAGGTTGGACCCTACCACACCAATACTGTGGCTGGATTGGAACTCGCAATGGATTTGCTAAGAAGGCGAAAAAACCCAAACAAGCAGATTTTCATGATCACCGACGGTAAACCAACCTGCCTGAAAGTCGGAATCAAATACTATAAAAACAGCTTTGGCATCGACAGCAAAATCCTCGCTGAAACGCTAAAACTTGCTGCACAATGCCGAAAAATTAAAATCCCCGTGACCACTTTCATGATTGCCTCTGACCCTTACCTGAAGGAATTTGTCAAAGAGTTCACCAAAGTTAACAACGGCAATGCCTATTACTCCAGTCTCAAAGGTCTTGGAGACCTCATTTTTGAAGATTACAGACGAAACCGAACCAAACGCTTCTAAGCATGGACTACCAAAAACTAACCGGAAACCAACTTTTACAAATCAAAACCCTCGGACAGCTTAAGGCTGCCGGATATACACCAAAGTCCATCAAAGAAGAGCTCCGTGACAACCTGATTCTGAAAATCAAACGAAAAGAAAACGTCTTTGAAGGAATCTGGGGATACGAAGACACTGTGATTCCTGACATCGAGCGGGCCATCCTTTCCCGCCACAACATCAATCTGCTCGGGCTTCGCGGACAGGCCAAAACCCGGATTGCACGGATGATGACTCATCTTTTGGATGAATATTTGCCGGTAGTGTTTGGATCAGAACTCAATGATGATCCGATGCATCCGCTTTCCACTTTTGCCAAAAATCTCATAGAAGAAAAAGGAGACGATACTCCTGTCACCTGGTGGCACCGGGAAGACCGATATACAGAAAAACTGGCAACTCCTGACGTTTCTGTAGCAGATCTGATCGGAGACGTAGACCCAATCAAAGCTGCGACCATGAAACTCAGCTATAACGATGAGCGGGTGATTCATTACGGACTGGTTCCGAGATCCCACCGTTCGATTTTTGTCATCAATGAGCTTCCGGATCTGCAGGCTAGAATCCAGGTTGCCCTCTTCAATATTCTGCAGGAAGGCGACATTCAGATTCGTGGGTTCAAACTGAGATTGCCATTGGATATTCAGTTTGTCTTCACAGCCAACCCGGAAGATTATACCAACCGTGGAAGTATCGTCACTCCGCTGAAAGACCGGATCGAAAGCCAGATCATCACCCATTATCCAAAATCAATCGAAATTGGCCGAAAAATCACAGCCCAGGAAGCTAATCTAAAAGGCAAACCGCTGGAAAATATCCACGTGCCTGAGCTCATGAAGGACCTCATCGAGCAGATTGCAATTGAGGCAAGAGGTTCTGAACTGGTGGATGAAAAAAGCGGTGTATCTGCCAGATTGACCATTTCAGCCTATGAAAATCTGATTTCGGCTGCCGAAAGGAGACTTTACCTAAATGGAGAAGCCAACACGGTGGTTCGGATTGCCGACTTGATCGGGGTGATTCCTGCTATCACCGGAAAGGTCGAACTCGTCTATGAAGGCGAGCAGGAAGGGGCCGGATTGGTTGCTTACAATCTGATCGGAAAAGCAATCCGTACCCAGTTTGTCAATTATTTCCCTTCTCCTGAGCAAAAGAAAAAGGACAAAAGCGGCAATCCCTATGTGCTTCCTTTGGCTTGGTTTGGGGAGGGAAATGTGTTGGATATCCTTGCCTCCCAGCCGGACAAAGAATACAAAAGCCTGCTTCATACCGTCCCAGGACTGGAAGAAGTAGTGACCCAGATGGTCAAAAAACTTCCTGAAAAAGAGAAGGAATTTTACATGGAATTTGCACTCCACGGATTGGCTGAATTTTCTCAGTTGAGCAAAAAGCTATTGGATACTGGATTGCAGTTCAAAGATTTGTTCAGTTCCATGTTTGATATTGGGACAGCGGATGAAGGAGACTTCGGGGAAGAAGATGATAATTGAAAAGGGGCGAAAGCCTCTTTTTTGGTTCACCGTAGGAGGCGCTGAGAACGCTGAGATCTTTTAATATTGATTTTGCACTCTTATGGTAAAAAATTAGTGTTGATCCCTGTCTTCTTCTGCGAACACCTTGGAAGACTCTTGCGGAGATTTTTCACTTCAAGTGCAGCAAGATCAATGCGATCAAGGCCGGGAATCCCTGAATCCAAAAAATCTTCTTGCTGGCCGTCAGGGCGCCAAAGACTCCCGCAACAAGCACGCAGCTGAGGAAAAAGACGGCAATGTAGAATGACCACATCGGATCGGAAATCAATAATGACCAGATCAAGCCAGCCACCAAAAAGCCATTGTACAAGCCCTGATTGGCGGCCAATACTTTTGTCTTTGGAAATACATCCGCTGGTATTGACCTGAATGTTTTCCTGCCAATTGTGTCCCAAGCGAACATTTCGAAGTACAAAAAGTAGAGGTGCAAAGCAGCGATGCCACCGATAACGAGTTGTGAGGCGAGTTCCATTTTCTTTGGGGTTTATCGACAATTTAATCTTTTTGTAATAAACAGTGATCAGTCCCAGTTTCCTGCTTACTGCGACTGCTTACTGATCACTACCTTTGTCCTATGTCCGACATCCAGCTGCCCATTGACTTTGAGTCCCAGATGCTTTCTCTTTTGGGAAAGCAAGAGTTTGAAGCCTTCAAGTCAGCAGTCAACCAATCACCCCGCACTTCCATCCGCCTCAATCCGGCGAAAACTTTTTCACCTATCTGGCCAATGTCACCAATTCCTTGGTCAGAAAATGGCTTTTTCCTCGAGGAACGACCAAGTTTTACCCTTGACCCAGCCTTTCAGGCGGGAGCCTATTACGTGCAGGAAGCCTCCTCCATTTTTATCGAACATATCCTGAAAAGTCTGCAAATCCCCAAAGGCATCTACCTCGACCTGGCAGCAGCTCCGGGTGGAAAAAGCACGCTCCTGTCATCCTATTTAGGAAATAAAGGCCTCTTGGTTGCCAATGAAGTCATCCAATCCAGAGCCCAAATCCTGAAAGAAAACGCGATCAAATGGGGTCTGGGAAATATTGTGGTGACCAATAACGATCCCGATCACTTTGAACCTTTGGAAGGATTTTTCGACCTGGTGCTGGTAGATGCTCCATGCTCGGGCGAAGGAATGTTCCGAAAAGATCCCCAAGCCCGGGAAGAATGGTCGCCAGATCATTTGATCCTATGCTCTTCACGGCAAAAGCGAATCATGGACAAAGCCGGTGCTTTGGTCAAAGGCGGAGGCTACCTGATCTACTCCACCTGCACGTTCAACAAGCAGGAAAATGAGGAAATGATCCATTTTCTCACAGAAGAATTTGCCTTCGAGCCTGTCCAAATTCCTCTTGATCCTACTTGGAATATTGTAGAATCTCAAGTCGAAACTCCTGATGGGACCTTCTTCGGGTACCGTTTTTTCCCACACAAAGTCGAAGGTGAAGGCTTTTTTGTCACCGTGTTGAAACGCCCGGATTCCGCTTCAAGCCAAGACCCCGGCCGAATCAAAGACTTCAAGCATCCGGTTTTGAAATCTATTGGAGAGCGGGATGAAAAAGCAATGGAGTCGGAATTGGGATTTGAGGGAAATGGAAAATACTACAGCTTGAATGATTCCATTTTCAGAATCAACTGGAATTATTTCAGGCATTTTGAAAAAATTTCCCAACACCTAAGTCTCCGGTATTTCGGTGTGGAATTGGGCAAAAAGCAAAAAAACGACTGGATCCCTTCTCACGAATGGGCTCTATCCACCTTGCCAAAATCCGGCTTTTCAACTTTCGAAACCAACTTGGATCAAGCCCTGGATTTTCTCAGAAAAAACGAACAACAGATCCCTGGTCTTCCTTTGGGATGGGTGCTTTTGACCTACCAGAATCTGCCTCTAGGCTGGGTAAAAAACCTCGGAAACCGCCTGAACAATTACTTTCCGAAGGAGTGGAGAATACGGATGTGATCGCTATTCCTTGATAAATTCGAACCTAGCCCACTTTTTCCGGTGTCTGAGTGCATGGCCTGTTCCCAAAAACGGCGGCAAATAGGTCAGTTTTTCCAAGCGAACTTCGTGGATTCCAGTCGGCAGATGAGCAATGGGAATCTGGCCAAACAGGGCCATCTGTCCCGTATGTCCAGCTGTTACCTGTACCCATCTTTCGGCATCTATCAGAGAATCGTTGAGATAAATGCGATATTGATCGACAAGCGATTCAATCTTTTTCCATTCGATAGTGTCAGTGCTTAACAGTCCATTCATCTTCTGAGTGGAGCTTTCCTCCCGTTCATAGCGCGCCAGATATAGGTTCAGTACCTCTCCACTCACGGTTTTGGCTGGAGTCCACATTCTTGCGAAGCGTCTCTTTTCAGAATTATACTCTTCAAAATACCCACCGTCGTCCGGCCATTCGTAGTAGGAATCGTCCACATTTGCACTGGCTTGGTAAGCCGAAAACCCTTTGGTATCCTGGACAATAAACGGCATGGCCAGTACGACCAAGCTGATTGAAAACGAAACAAAGAACCATTTTCCAAGATTGCTCTGATAGATCGCTCCGATCGTTCCGCTCATACTTTTTCCCACAAAGTCTTTTATCCCGGAATTCTTCTTCAGCAATGGCACAATGGCAAAGCCAGCCATTGAAATCATGAAGATGATGTAGACGATCTGAAAGTCAAGATTGAAAACCAAGTAGATCCCTATCAACACAAGAAGGTACACTGTGATGGAAAAAATCGGGATGGCAACTGAGATCGGTGCTCCATAAAGCATACTGCACCATCGCTCCAGCTTGAGCAAGAAATATTGGGGAGGGTGATATTCCACTGATTGGGAATACTTGAAGAGTTTTTCCTTCACAATCCCATCAGGAAAGGCATAGGTTATCCCCAGCATCCCAGCCCAGATGAAGCGCATCACCAAATGGCTCACCAGAAAGATCTTAAACACCGAAATAATCACCGAAAAATACACCAAAATCAACTGAGCAGGGATTTGTTCCAAGCCATAATCCTGAATCAGAATGACCGAAAACTCAAACAACCTCGAGGGAATCACAAACAAAAAAGCCAGCGATATACCTGAAATAATCACCTCCGGCTCCCAGCTGTTCCTCTGAAGATGCTCAAGCCAAGTGAGGTCCTTTTGTTTTTCCATAAACAGTGGGTAGGTTCTTAATTTAAAAATTCCCGCAAGATGAAAACTTCCCGGATTATCAGAAGAATTAATCTGGAAAAAATATTTGAATTAATGGACTCTGGACTATTTTGATTTATTCGGGGAATTTTGATTAAAATCACAATGAAAACCACACAAAAATGGCTGAACTATTGGAGGAAAAGAGCTCGGAAAATTCCGAAAAGAAAAAAGCTAAAAAGCTGATCCAACTGGAGCGGACCCGTACAGCTTTTGAACGCCTGCAACTGGCCTGGGTTCGAACTGCCCTGACCATTTTGGCAATTGGGGTTGGGGTTTATGAGTTTTTCTTCAATCGCCTCGAGTCTGGGAAAAAGCCGCTTTTTGAAGCATTCACAGGAAGAGAGCTGGCTCTTGTGCTTTATTGCATATCCTTTACCATTTTGATTTTGTCTCTTTTGCAACACCGCGAAAGTATGGCAAAATTGAAGGAAAGCTATCCTGAAAGCCGCTATTCGGTTGCATCCCTTTTGTCGTTGATCCTTTTATTATTGGCTTTGTTCCTTACCTCGTTACTGCTCTGGAGGGCATTTAATCCCTGATTATTTCGCCTTGATCCATTCCAGGACCTGAGTTTTGGGCAAGGCCTCCACTGTTCTTCCGTCTTTCCCGGTCATCGTTTCAGCAGCAAAAAGTGAGTTAATGATCGCCTCTTCCGTGGCTTCTATGACTCCAAGGAAAAGTGCAGTCATGTCGTCATTGCCCAAAAATTCAGCCTTTTGAAGGGTTTGGGATGGAATCGAATGGGGAATTCTCTGTCCTTTTGCCGTAGAAAAAGCGATCACATAATCACCAGACCCATTGGAAGCGATGCCACCGGTTTTGGCCAAACCCATCATGGCGCGCTGGGCCATCCGCTCCAGATTCCGTTCCAATACCGGCGCATCTGTTGCGACAATTATCATACAGCTTCCGTCAGATTTTTCAAGGGCATCCTTAAAAGGGTAATTTCCCAATTTTTCTCCAACAGGAACTCCGGCGATCTGGAGATTTCCTCCAAAGTTGGTTTGAACCAACACGCCAACAGTATATCCACCCAGACTTTCCGGTAATTTTCTGGAAGCTGTTCCAATTCCCCCTTTCCAGCCAAAGCAAACGGTACCCGTTCCGGCACCCACATTTCCTTCCTGAATTGGGCCTGATTTGGCTGATTGGATCGTCTGGATGACTTCTTGAGGAGAAATGTGCATTCCGCGGATATCATTCAGGTAGCCGTCGTTGGTTTCGCCTACTACTGCATTGACCGATTGGACGTTTTCATTTCCGGCCTGATTCAAAGTATGCTTGGCGATTCCCTCAATTCCGGCAGCTACACTTAGGGTATTGGTGAGGACGATCGGGCTTTCGATATTTCCCAATTCCTGTACCTGGGTGACACCCGCCAGTTTTCCAAATCCGTTTCCAACAAAAATTGCCGCAGGTACTTTCTCCTGAAATAGATTCCCTCCATGAGGCAAAATGGCCGTGACTCCCGTCCGTATGTTTTCTCCTTCGATTTTGGTGAAGTGCCCAACTTTCAATCCGGCTACATCGGTGATTGAGTTTAAAAGCCCCGAGGGCAAAACTCCAAAAGGAACACCCAACTCACGGGGCCGGGATTGGGAAAATGCAGCGTTAATATTCATCATACACAAAAGAAGGAATAGGATAATTTTCATCAATAAGTAAAGTGGATGGAAGTGATGACTAAATTTTCATTTTTACAACTCTTTATTTTTCAATATTACTTATCTTAAGCACCCTTTCCAATCGTACCCATTCATGCTCAAAAAACAGCGATACGACGCATTTATCAAACATTTTTCCGAAAACATGCCCGTGGCAGAGACGGAGCTGCACTATGAAAATCCCTTTCAGTTGTTGGTTGCTGTTGTCCTTTCTGCCCAATGCACGGACAAGCGGATCAATATCGTCACCCCGCCATTGTTTCGTGATTTTCCAACTCCGGAACACTTTGCAGCATCCCATTTTGATGAGCTTTTTCCCTACATAAAGTCCGTTTCTTACCCCAGCAATAAAACCAAGCACCTTTTGGGATTAGGCAAAATGCTGGTGGAGGATTTTGGAGGGGAAATTCCCGAAACAGTCGCAGAATTGACCAAACTTCCAGGAGTAGGAAGAAAAACTGCCAATGTCATCACTTCTGTAGTATGGAATCAACCCAATATGGCCGTGGATACACACGTGTTTCGTGTTTCGAGGCGTTTGGGACTGGTTCCCTTGACTGCCAAAACTCCCCTGGAAGTCGAAAAACAACTGGTGAAAAACATCCCAAGGCAATACATCCATGTTGCACATCACTGGCTGATCTTACACGGCAGGTACACTTGCCTGGCCCGGAAACCCAAGTGTGAGGAATGCGCCATTACCCATTTTTGTAAGTTTTTTGAAAAGAATAAAGGAAAAGCGGATCGGGAGGATGCCGAGGTCTAAATGTGCGGGATTCATTTAATCTGGGGAAAAGGAGCCAATCAAAAATCCATTCAAGCTCTTGTTGATGCTTCTCACCATAGAGGACCAGATCAGTCTGCTATTTATTCTCCCTGGAACGGGCTTTGGATCGGTGTAAACCGCCTCAAAATCCTCGATCCCGGGCCTGAAGCTGATCAGCCGTTTTGGGCTCCAGACGGGAACAGTCTACTTATTTTGAACGGGGAGATTTACAATTTTCAGGAACTGAGAAGTCTACTTTCCAAGATGGGAGTTGAATTCATCACCCAGTCCGATACTGAAGTTTTGCTGCATTACCTGAGGTTTTTTGGGCAAAAAGGCCTGGAAAAACTCAACGGAATGTTTGCCCTGATCCATGTCGATTTGATCACTAAATCAGTGTTGGTGGCCTTGGATAGAAATGGAGAAAAGCCGCTATACTATTCCCAAAATCCCGAAACCTTGGTGATTTCTTCTGAAATCCGGGGAATCGCCGCAATTCGAAATCCCGCACCGGACTGGGAGCAAGCAGACCATTATTTCTATTTTAGGGCACCAGTACCGGGTAAGACATTTCACAAGGGCATCCGTGCATGGAAGCCGGGGCGATTCAGCACCATATTTAGGCATGACACTTTTCGTTGGGACACTTTAATTTCACCCAAGGAACCTGAAGAAATTCCAAGTCAAAATGTATTTAGGAAAAGTCTGGAAAAGGCCGTGCTCAATCAGTTTCATGCGGATGTTCCGGTCGGAATTCTCCTGAGCGGCGGTGCTGACAGTTCGCTGCTTTATTCCCTTTGGTACCAAAAAACAGGGACTCCACTCCCCGCCTATACCATTCAGGTAGAAAAAAAATACCGGACAAAATATGGAGACGGAAACGCATCCATCCGGCTTGCCAAACAAATTCCGGCCGAACACCGGTTAATTGAAATCAATCAGAGGGTCTTTCTTGAAAACTGGGACCAATACATCCAAAGCGTGGATCTTCCGGTGGGAGATTCTGCGGGTTTCCTGACTTGGATGATCGGCAAAACTGCAAAACCGGAAGTCAAAGTCTTGGTTTCCGGAGCCGGGGCGGACGAACTTTGGGGAGGATACCAGCGCCATCTAGCGTTTTCGAAGTATTGGGAGCAGCATGAATTTTGGAACAACTGGGCAGGTTTTTTTGGGAAATTCCCTTTCGGAAGAGCTTGGCAAAAGTACATGTCGGCCATTGGGACCAATCCAAACCAAACCTTTCTCAACTTTTCGGCCCTTCAAAATCCGCCTGTCTGGATGACTGACGATTATGCTCGAATTTTCAACAAGGATCTCCCGGAATACAAGCGGATGCTGGATTTTGACCGACAAGTCTATCTTGTTCAGGACGTTTTGAAAATCCATGACAACGCACTGATGGCCCATGGGATCGAAGGCCGGGCTCCCTATCTCGATGCTTCGATTTTGGGACTTTGGCAAAAAGTGAACGACCCCACAATCCTTACCGGAAAACCATGGATCAAAAATATCCTTCGGGAAAATGACTTGGACTGGGTGGCAGATCGAAGAAAGTTTGGTTTTGGTTTGCCTTTGAAGGAATGGCTAAGTGGAAAAAACGAGTTTTCAAGCCGACTTTTCACGGCGCTGAAAGACTTTGACCGAAGCAACGGGGAACACTTCCAGATTCCGGTCCGACAGCTCCTGCAGAATCCCGAGCAAAGTGTTAAAATTCATTTCTTAGCGCTCTATAATCTGTTTCTTTTAGCAGAATGGTCGAAATTGCACCGAATATGAGGCTCATCTATATCCACCAGTATTTCCGGACTCCCGATCAGGGCGGAGCCGTCCGATCCTTCTACTTGGCCAAAGGCTTGGTGGAGGCTGGAATCGCTGTGGATATGATTTCCACTCATGGGCAACCAGGCTACGACCAGCGCTGGATTGACGGGATCCGCGTACATTACCTTCCAGTGGACTATGATCAAAAATTCGGATTTTTGAAGCGAATTTGGGCTTTTTGGAAGTTTGTGGTTGAGGCCAGGAAACTTTTAAAAAAACTCCCAAGACCGGATTTGCTTTACATCACTTCCACTCCTTTAACTACCGGATTGATTGGCATTTGGGCAAAAAAAAGGATGGCCTTGCCATATATTTTTGAGGTTAGGGATCTTTGGCCGGAAGCTCCTATCCAAGTTGGCGCAATCAGAAATCCGATTATCAAAAAGCTGCTCTATTCACTTGAAAAGAGAATTTATGACCAATCCCTGAGCTTGGTGGCACTTTCTCCGGGGATTGCATCTCATCTGCAACATATCAGCCCCAGCAGGGAAGTAGCTCTGATTCCTAATTTTTCAGATTTATCTGTCTTTTTCCCAAAAGTCAGAGATCAAAGACTGGCAGATCAAATTGGTTTGGAAGCTGCATTCACAATCACTTATACCGGTGCGTTGGGTCAAGTGAATGCAGTAGAGGAGCTTTTGGATTTGGCTGAAATGGCCCAAAAAAGGGCGAAAAACTGGAATTTTCTGATCATGGGATCAGGAAGCCATGAGGAAAAACTTAAGAAAATATCCCATGCCAAGAGGTTGAAAAATGTCCGTTTTATCCCTTTTGCTGCTAAGGAAAAAGTCAATGAAATTCTAAGCATCAGCGACCTGGCCTGGGTTTCCTTCGCCCATTTGCCAGTATTAAAAACAAATAGTCCCAACAAGTTTTTTGATGCTTTGGCGGCTGGAAAGCCCATTTTGGTCAATCACAAAGGCTGGGTTTACGACTTGGTGAAAACTCACGAACTGGGAATTTCCTGCCTACCTGGAAAGATGGAGGCTGCTTTTTCCAAACTTGAATACCTGGAGCAAAACCGGTCTGAATTGGACAGATTGGGCAATAATTCCAGAAAATTGGCGGAAACCTATTTTTCAAAAGAAATCGCCCTGGGCCGACTTTTGGAGGTCATTGATCCCAAGCCAAAGACTACTCAGGTCGACGAGGTCGATATCCGGACTGCCTGAAGATCGTCTCGGAGTTGGACTCATTCATCAGTTCGGGCAAAGGCACGCTCCCATTTATCCCATAATCGTCCACGATATTCCATCCCAGCCATCTTCCCAATCTACCAGGGGCTTTGGTGGAAATCGCATCTGTAAACGGGGCTTCGCCGATGTATTTGCGGATTTCAAAAGGATTGGTTTCGTAAAGCAATTCATTTTCGACAAAGTGGGACCAGATGAATTCTTCATTGTCATAACACTCTGCGATTTCGGCCGGAGTATATCCGATGATAAATTGGTCGGGCGTGCAGGGCAGGATTGCTTTGACAAAATGGTAGGCTTTGCCATAATAAATCATTTCGGAGAGGAGGGTGTTCTCCTCAGGATTGACCGAATTGTATCTTGAGGAAATTGCCAAAACGATCATCGGTACGAGATAGGGCTTTTCATATCGATCTGCCATATACCTGGCGATATCCGGCTGAAATGTATGATCCGCCGGAAGAAAATAATCCAGACCGATCACCATGATATCTTCTGTCACCACCAAATCCGAATTGAAACCTGAAACAAACGTGTAAACCTTAGGAGTCTTGAAGTCGGGAAAATAATGCTTGATGTATTTGAAGGCATTTTCGAGTTCTTTTTCAATGTCGGCGATGTCCCCAAATTCCACCTTGACCGAATCATACAAAACCCGCATCGCAGAGTCCTGGTGGACTTGCAAGAGATTGGCAGCAAGTGAATCCGGAGAAGGATAGGTGCTTTGCTCCAGATAGGTTTCGGCAAATTCGGGATGCTTGTCCAGCAAAAAAAGAAAGTCCTGGGTAGATTTTGCCGCAAAAAATTCATCTTCCAGGCGTGTGATGGAAACCTCCAAATCCTGGTCTAGGATCTCCGGATCCAATTCGCAGACCTCTTCTTTTTTGCCGCAGGCAAAAACTAAAAACAATACTGGAATCAGAAATGCAATCCGGGTAAGACTCATAGAATATTGGTTTCAGATTCAAAAGTAAGGAATCCAATCTTAATCCTTTGAAACGCATCCTGAGACCAATTGGTATTTTCGGTTTTGCTTCTTGCTGGCTTAATTCCGTATTTTCCGAAGTGAAAAACAAATGGATCACCGGGTTGGAATTTTATCGATACCTGACTTTGCAAAAAGTCTCCAATTACCTGCTTTTAAGGAGTTCTTTTCGCCTAAGTCAAGTCCTCCACAGGCCAATTATGTGGGGAAAACCAACTACACTCAGCATCGAACCGACTACCAGCTGCAACTTGAGATGTCCTGAGTGTCCTTCGGGCTTGAGGTCTTTCACCCGACCAACAGGAATGCTACAGGAAAAGCTTTTTGAATCCGTGATCGATCAGGTCAAGGGGCATCTTTCCTGGCTGCACCTGTACTTTCAGGGCGAGCCTTTTTTGAACTCCCGATTTCTGGAAATGGTCAACTACGCCGATTCCAAAGGCATTTTCACCTCCACCTCCACCAATGCGCATTACCTTCACGCGAAGCAAGTGGATGAACTTTTGAAAAGCGGCTTGAAGCAGCTAATCGTGTCTATGGACGGAATCACGCAGGAAGTCTATGAAAAATACCGGGTGGGAGGAAATCTGGAAAAAGTGCAGGAGGGACTCAAAATGCTGGTTTCGGAGCGAAAGAAAGCGCGACAGAACTTTCCTAGAATCGTCCTTCAATTCCTGGTAACCGGACAAAATGAGCATCAGCTTCCAGCATTGAAAACCTGGGCCAAAAACATGGAAGTGGACGAACTTCAGCTCAAAACCACTCAAATCTATGATTTCGAAAACGGCTCGGAATTGATTCCATCAGACCTAGGCTACTCCAGATATATTCCTGTCGGAAACGGCCAATGGAAACTGAAAAAGAAGCCCGAAAACAAATGCTGGAGAATGTGGGAAGGTGCCGTAGTAACTTGGGATGGAAAAGTGGTCCCCTGTTGCTTTGACAAGGATGCAAGCCATGTGATGGGCGAGTTAAAGGAGCAACCTCTGGCTTCAATTTGGAATTCTTTGGCTTATATCAAATTCAGAAAACAACTCCTTTCAGACCGGACTCAGATCGAGATTTGCAGAAATTGCACCGAATAGGGATGACCGTTTGAGGCTTGAAGCCTAGTTTTTGGACCTATATTTGGTAGAATTAAGAAATTGACGGATTTTTAAATCCCATATTTGCCCGATATTCACCCGGAACAGCCTTTTAGATCATGGTTTTATACACAAGAATCTGGTACTTTTTTGTCTTAGTTGTCCTGTTGATTGGTTCAGTTACCCAGACCAATGCCCAGCAAACCACTGATTTGACCACAATCAAAGTCGATGAGCTCTCCGATGAGCAAGTTTCCGAACTGGTCAAACGCGCCAATGAAGCAGGATTGGGAGTGGATGAATTTCTTCAAATGGCCCAACTCCGGGGTATGCCTTCTTCAGAAGTTGAAAAACTCCGAAACCGAATTCAGGAATTAGACATGGGAGGTTCAGCATCTCGGAGCTCAAATGCCTCCAGTAGGGATCCCCGTCAGCAATTGGATTTAAATGAAATTACCAAAGGACTTTACCAGCCTCAGGAAGAAATAGTAGCATCTGGAACCGAGAGTGAAATTTTTGGAACCTCTCTGTTTTATCAAAAAAACCGACGTTTGAGTTTTGAACCCAGTCTCAATCAGGCTACACCGAAGAGTTATATTTTGGGCCCGGGAGATGTGGTATTCGTAGACATTTACGGTCAGTCCGAGCAATATTATGAAGCCACGGTCAATCCGGACGGGTTTGTCCTTTTGGACAATATTGGCCCTGTTTCTGTTTCGGGTAAAACTATCGAAGAAGCCACCGGAATCATCAAAAGCCGGGTTAGCAGATTTTATCCCGGATTGTCTGGAGGCAATCCCACAACTTTCCTTCAGGTGACTTTGGGTAATGTCCGAACAATCAAAGTTCACATTTTGGGTGAGGTCAGATTGCCAGGCACTTTTACACTCAGTGCTTTTTCCACAGCGTTCAATGCCCTATATGCAGCCGGTGGTCCCAACGAAAACGGTACCATGCGAGCCATCAAGCTGGTCCGAAACAATAAGCCAATAGCAGAAATTGATGTGTACGACCTTCTGATCAACGGGACTGCCAACCTGGATTTGCAGCTTCAGGACCAGGATGTTCTGTTGGTTTCGCCTTTTCAATCCAGGGTGAAACTTAATGGCGAGGTAAAGCGACCGATGAATTTCGAAATCGGATCGGAGGACACTTTTGAAAATCTCCTGAGCTACGCAGGCGGATTTACGGACTTGGCTTTCAAAGACCGGGTTGCCATATCTAGAATCACAGGAAATCAACGCTCAGTCTCTGATGTTTATCAAAACCAGTTTGGAATGTTTATTCTCAAAGGAGGCGATGAAATCACGGTGAGCAGGATATTGGACCGTTACAGCAACCGCGTTCAGATCAAAGGAGCAGTTTACCGTGAAGGCACTTTTGCGCTTTCAGAAGGATTGACATTGTCTCAACTGGTGAAAAATGCCGAGGGGCTCAGAGGAGATGCATACACTGAGCGGGCAAGTATTCTCAGAACCAAAGAAGACCTTAGCTCCGAAATGATTGAGGTCAATCTGAAGGACGTTTTGGCCGGAACCGCCCCCGATGTGGTTTTGAAACGAGAAGATGTGATTCGGATTTCCAGCATTTACGACATCCAGAATGAACGCTACGTTCAGATTCTAGGTGAGGTAAAAAAACCCGGAACCTACCCTTATTCCGAGTCCATGAAAATCGAGGAGCTGATTATCCTCGCAGGAGGCCTTCAGGAATCGGCAAATTCCCAGGACATCGAGATTGCAAGAAGACTGGAAGATTCTGATCTGGGAACTCTCTCGGATATCATACCAAGCCGTGTCAATCCGGATCTTTCCATCAGTCCCGACTCGCCCTCACTTCAGCCTTTTGATCAGGTGATCGTAAGAAAGCGGGCCAACTTCACCATGCAGAAGCTCGTGGCAGTAGAAGGACAGGTGAATTCTCCCGGCATTTTTGCCATCCAAAGCTCCGTCGAACGGATTTCTGATTTGGTGAACAGAGCAGGTGGTCTCAATCAGTTTTCCTACGCAAAAGGTGCATCGCTGATCCGCCGAACGGAATTTTTCAACACCGAATCCGAACAGATCCGAAGACAGCGAAATCTGGAAGCATTAAAAATGAAGCTGATCGAAGACCCCAATAATTCCGAGGCGCAGGAAGAATTGCTGCAGCGCCTCTTCCGGGATCTTCCCAAAGAAAAAGTGAATCCGGTAGATACCTTACTTGCCAATGCCAAAAAAGAATCCCTCGATCAGATCGCTGCCGGTACCCCTGGTTTTGCGGTGAAGCTCAAAGAATCTGAGGCGGTGGCGATAGATTTGGAAAAAATCATCCAAAATCCAGGTTCTGAGGAGGATTTGATTTTGGAAGAAGGCGACATCCTCTCTGTTCCGAAATTGCTCCAGACTGTCAGAATGCGGGGAGATGTGGTCTATCCGACGACACTTCGTCACGAAAATGGCAAGGGGCTGAAACATTACATCAATGGTGCAGGAGGATTTGAGCGAAGAGCCAACGAAAAACAAACTTACGTAGTCTATGCAAACGGGGCGGTAAAACGGACCAAGGGTTTCCTTGGAATCAAAAATTTCCCTCCAATTGAGCCCGGAGCAGAGGTAATTGTGCCGACCAAAGGTCCGAAAGTTCCGCTTCGACTTGGAGATATAGTCGGCGTAACAACGGGTTTGGCAACTTTGGTATTGGTCATGTCTCAAATCAACTGGTAATGGCAGAGTCAAAGCATTTTTCCGGAAACCAGTTTACACTGAAGGAGGTCGTCCAAAACCTGATGGAGTGGATGGCATTTTTCCTTTCTCAGTGGAAAATCCTGGTACTTGCAGGTGTAGTCGGAATGGGATTGGGAGCCTTGGTTTCGAAATTCAAAAAGCCGGTTTTTCACGCCGAAACCTCTTTTGTGCTAGAGGAAGGGGACGCAGGAGGAATCGGACAAATGTCCGGTTTGGCGTCATTGGTTGGGGTGAATCTCGGTTCTCTGGGAAGTACCAGCGGACTTTTTCAGGGGGACAACATTATGGAGCTTTACCGCTCAGACCGGATGCTTGGTGAGACAATGCTCAGCCCTTTCAGCGAAAACCAAATGTTGATTGACCGTTTTGTTGAGTTCGAAAAATTGGATGAAAAGTGGGCTTCAAAGGTGGATTTTTCTTCCCTGGATTTTTCTGTGCCAAGAGAACAATTCACAGTTACCCAAGATTCAGTCGTCAAGGAAGTGGCCAAACTGATTAGGGAAAACCAACTCAGCGTTTCCAAACCTGACCGAAAGCTGAGCATCATCCAGGTAAGTATTTCTTCGAAGGACGAGCATTTTGCCAAAGCATTCAACGAAAAGCTGGTTGAAAAAGTGAATACTTTCTACTTCGAAACCAAGACCAAAAAAACCGGAGAAAACCTCTCCATTCTTCAAACCCAAGCCGATAGCGTGAGGTCCATTTTGGACGAAAGCATCGGAGCTTATGCCTCTGCCCAAGATCGTGTACCCAATGCCAACCCATTGTTAAATTCAGCTAATGTGGAAAGTAGAAAACGGCAAATCGACGTACAGGCAACCGGAGCAGTTTATCAGGAAATCGTCAAAAACCTGGAGATCGCAAAAGTCAATCACCGCAACAATTCCCCTTTGATCCAGATCATCGACTCCCCGAGGCTTCCACTGAAGCGATCGGAAGTCCGATTGGTAAAAGGTGTAGTTTTGGGGGCTGTAATCACCGGCCTATTGGTATTTTTCGGACTTTATTTCCGCAGATTATACCAAAAACATGTGCAGGAAAGCTAAGCTCTAGGCTGCCATGTTCGAAAAACTAAACCTGCTCATCCCGCTCGGAAATTTTATCCGAAACAAATCGATCCAGAATTTCCTTTTTCTGGCGGTCATTCAGTCATCCAATGTGCTGATCTCTATCATTTCAATGCCACTCTTGATTCAGAGCATAGGAGTAGATCAATTTGGATTGGTGAATCTGGCTCTTTCAGTGATTGTTTTGCTGAATATTTTGGTGGTATTTGGATATAATCTGACCGCCCCAAGAGAGGTGGCTCAAAACAGCGAGGATAAGACTGCCTTATCCCATATCGTGTCCAATATTTTCTCGGCAAAATTTCTTCTTGCCTGCATTGCGTCACTGATCATTCTTGTTGGCGCATTCGGCTTTGGGTTGTTTCAGGAGTACCGCTTGATTTTGGTGTTTTCATTGCTTTTGCTTTTTTCAGAGGCTTCCCTTCCGCTTTGGTTTTTCCAGGGCATGGAAAAAATGAAAATGGTGTCTATCGCCAACATCTTTTCCAAGTTGCTTTTTCTCATGGGGATCGTTTTGTTCATCCATTCCCCGGAGCAAAGCAAGTGGGTTAACTTTATGCTGGGATTTTTGGGGGTAGGAATCAATCTTCTATTGTTAGGCTACATTCATACTTTTCTTGGAATCCGCTTTTACAGACCTGAATTTTCAGCGATATGGAAAAGCCTTAAAGACAACATTTTATTGTTCTTCAGCAGCTTTGCAAGTTTTATCTCTATCAATGGCGGGCTCATTATTCTGAGTTTTTTCTCTGGAGCAGAAACCCTTGGAATGTACAGTTTGGCTGAAAGAGTCATTATGGTTTTGAGACTCTTTCCCGCCTTGATTATTCAAGCGATTTTCCCAAATGCTGCCAAACTTTTTAAAGAGAATCCAGTAGAATTTAACCGTTTTCTTAAAGGAGTTTATTTGCGGGTATTGCTTTTTGGGGCATTTATAGCCGGTGGAGCGTATTTGGCAGCGCCATGGATAATCCAGGTACTTTCCAGATCCGAGCTGAGAGAATCAGTAGTTTATCTTCAGATACTTTCTGCAGTACCTTTTTTGGCATGTCTTAATATTGGAAATATTACGATTATGTTGGTTTCGGATCTCAAAGAACTGCTTTTCAAGGCAAGTTGGATGATGTGTGTTTACATGGTTGTAGTCTCTGCGTTCCTGACTTCCAAGATGGGAGGAATTGGCCTTTGTATCGGCATCATTTCTACAGAAATTATCGTGTTCTTAATTTGTCTGGTTCTCCTTTACAGACATAATCGAACTTTGTTTCATGGCTTTTACTCCTGAGGCTTCGGTCGCAATTATTCTCGTCAACTGGAACGGATTTGACTTTACCAAAGCCTGTTTGGAATCGCTGGGTAAAGTTGATTTCCCTGATTTCAAGGTGATTTTGGTGGATAACGGTTCACAAAACGAGGAAGGGGCAAGATTAAAAAAAACTTTTCCAGAGGTCGAGCTGATCCAAAATTCAGCAAATCTCGGATTTGCAGGAGGAAATAATGAAGGAATCCGGTTTGCATTGAATCAGGGCTTTTCCCATGTGATGCTCCTCAACAACGACACGGAGGTAGAGCCGGATTTCTTGGGAGAAATGATGCTAAAGCTCAATCAGCATCCGAGGTGGGGAGTGGTCCAGCCTTTGATACTTTTTCTTCATGACAAAAAGCAAATCTGGAGTGCCGGTGGCAAATGGATCGCATCAATCTGCCGGACAATAACTTTGGGAGATCGGGAGCCTATTTCCGATTACCGGCCTAAAAAGTCAGAATTAGACTGGGCGACCGGCTGCTGTATGCTTGTTTCCAAGGAAGCGATTTTGGAAGCGGGACTACTCAATGAACAGTACTTCGCGTATTTCGAAGATGTGGAATGGTCACTTCGATTTCAGAAAGCTGGATTTGGAATTGGCCTAGCCGAGAAAGCAGTCATTTATCATGAAGCAGGAGCCTCTTCAAAGAAAATTCATTCTGAGGGAACACTCAGTGCCCGGGTTTTTTATTACCATGTCCGAAACCAGTTTTTTCTGATTCGCGGTAACAGCCAAACGACGGGGAGTTTTAGCAAAACTCTTGGAGGGCTAATCTATAATCTAGGCCGGTTTTTTCTCTGGATGGGATATTTTCTATTTCGGAGAAGGTTTCAAAAACTTAAAGCGGTAGCACAGGGCATCCGTGATGGCCTCACCGAACCCCTTCAATCCGCTCCAAAATGGCTCTGATTTTTTTCATAGCAATAGCATTTGCTGTGGGCGCCGGATTTTTGTGGGTGCTGCAGGAGATGATTTTCAAAGGCAAATGGAGCTATTTCATTTTCTTTCTGGCGGCGTATCTTCCCTTTTACATCACAAGTCTCAGCGTAATTTTCCTGGCTACACGCTCTCCGGAGGTAGTTGGAATATTTCAGGTGCTAAAAGAAGCCGTGGTTTTAGTCGCCATTTTGGTCTTTATTTTTTATAACAAAAGAATTTTCAATTACCCATTTCGGCTTCGATCAACTGACTGGCTGATGCTGGCTTTATTGAGTCTGGCATTTTTATACTTGCTCCTTCCACTGGGACAAGCTTCCTTTTTCAATAAGGCCCTGTATTTTAAAAGCATGTTGATCCCGGGACTTGTTTATTTTCTGGGAAGAAACACCACGTTTGACGAAGTTGAAATCAACTGGATTTTTAAGCTTATTTTCTCCGTGGCTATTGGGGCCTTTTTGGTCAATTGTATCGAACACTACTTTTTAAATGCCCATTTACAGCAATTCACTGGCTATTCCCTTTATAATCTGGTGATCAACAACATTGATCCAACCGGAAATTTTGGTCTGACCTGGACATTTGAAACCCAGGCAGTGACGAAGCGGTTGGCCAGCTTTTTTTCAGATCCCCTGGAGTTGGCGAGTTCAGTGCTGATGGGTTTTGCAGCGGGACTGATCTGGTTTTTGACTTCTAAAAAAGAATACAACTGGCCATACTTAATGGTAATGGGATGCTCGATGGGAAGTTTGGTTTTTTCCGCTTCCCGCGCCGCTTTTGGGGCATTCTTTATCATGATCTTTTTCGTGGCATTGGTTTTCAGGTTGTACAAGCTGATCGGAGCGGGATTTTTTGCTTTATTGGGTTTTGGGATCTATGTAGTGGCCTTTGGTTCAGATGATTTTTACTTTTTCGTGATTGATACACTCACCTTTGAAAATACCTCCAGTATCGGCCACGTTGTCGAATGGCTTTTGGCTCTGGATTCTATGGTAGCCAATCCCCTTGGAATCGGACTGGCCATGAGTGGCAATTTTGGCAGCGTAGCCGATGAATTACGAGTCGGGGGTGAAAATCAATTTTTAATCTATGGTGTTCAGATGGGCTGGTTGGGGATGTTTCTCTATATTTTTCTTTTGATATCCAGCGTAAAAAACTCCATTCTTGTATTCCGAACCACAGACAATTTGGGGATAGCCAGAATTTCATTTACCGGCGGAGTGGTAAAAGTCGGGTTACTTTTGCCCCTTTTCACTGCGAATGTGGAAATTTACACCTATGTCTCGTGGATATCCTGGTGGATGATCGGGTTAAGTATCCACGAATATTCCTTTTTAAAATCATTGGGGAAAAACTAAACATGATCCTTCATCGAAAATGCCCGATATGCAATTCGGAAAATCTCCGTGGGTATGCAATAGACACCACCAGAAAAGGACCGCATATCTCAAGAGTACAATGTAATTCTTGCAAGCTTGTCTTTGCCAATCCCATGGCAGATGAAAAAGAACTGGAGGAATACTATAATCAATATTATGAAAAGGACCTTTATGAGGCGATGAATTACAAAGCCTTGATTTTGAACCATTTTTCCAGAATTCAGGGTCTTCAAACCGAGTCCATAAAAAAAGAAGCTAGATATCTGAGCGGATTAGTTGCTGGATCCAAATTTCTAGACGTAGGCTGTGGTTTGGGCCTGGGACTGGCTTACGCAAACCAATTTGATTGTGAACTTTATGCGACAGAATTTGACCAGGGAGCTCTGGATTTTGTCTCGGATCATTTCGCAGTTAAAACTTTCAGAGGCGATGTTTGGTCGGCTAATTACCCGGATGATTTTTTTGATTTTATCCACATTTCCCATGTAATCGAGCATGTTTTGGATCCAAAGGCCTATGTCCGGGAAATGAAAAGGATTGTGAAGCCTGGAGGAATTATTGCCATCGGTACTCCGGATATCTCCAGTAACCTTTACAAATTTTATCGGTGGACTAATCTGGTCAGACTAAAGGTTCCTGATGTAATCGATGGTTTAGAACATACCTTCATTTTTCCAAAGTCGGTTTTGAAATCGCTTTGTGAAATTGAAGGAATGAAAGTACTGGATCATTTTACCCATTCTCTTGGAGAGAAAATCGGAAATTTAGTCCGGTACAAAATGCCCCTAAGCAAAAAAGTAAACCGGCTCATTCAAAATGCATTTCAGGTGAATCAATGGATTATTTGCCAAAAATGAAGCATTTGTTTAGGGGAGCCTGAATTTTCCTGCTGTTAATAAACTGACCGGAAAGGGGATCAACAACTGTTAGAATTAGTATGGTAGATAAAGTTTAACTTTGCGGAAACCTCAATTAAATTTTTGAGAAAAGCCAAAATCCTGCTTTGAAAGTTCTCCTCGATCTTCAATACCTCAATGTCGCTTCCACGGGGATCAAAACCTACATGTTGGAGTTGGCAAAAGCAGCCCGGAAATATCCACATCCGGAGATCGAGTGGATATTTTCCCATGACCCTGAGGTCCAGGTAAATGATCCCTCTTATAAAAACTTGCAATCCAAGATTCAAAGGTTGAATTACCACTTGGATTACTTTCGATGGAAGGAATTTCAACTGCCGGATTTGGTAAAGAGGATCCAACCAGACGTGTTGATTTGTCCGGACTTTGTTGCTCCTGCAGCTACTTTGCCCTGCAGGAGGCTGACTGTATTTCACGATGCTTTTTTTTGGCAAATGCCCGAAAACTATCCGAAATGGTGGAGAAAATATTTTCTGAGTCTGATCAAAAAAGGACTGAAAGAGAACACGGAAATCATCACCACGACAACTTATTCCAAGAAATCTCTACTCAACCATTTGGGAAATTCCTGGCCGGTTTATGTTATTTATCAAGCCCCAAAAGGGTTGTTAGCTGATTCAAATCCTGAGATTTTATCTAAAAACAAACTCGGTAAAAAGGATTTCTTTCTTCACATTGGCACCTTTGACAAAAGAAAAAATCTTCCCCTGCTGGTGAGTGCCTTTGCGGAATTTTTATCCAAAACCCAGTCAGAAAAAAAGCTCGTTTTAGCAGGAGGCCCCGGTCAAAGCAAACAGATGAATGATTATCCAGTCGTCAAAGAATTGATCCGGAAGTTGGGTTTAAATGAAAAAATTCTACTTCCCGGTTATCTATCGGATGGAGAAATCAAAGCCTTGTATGAGGAAGCATTCAGCTATGTCTTTCCCTCAGAAAATGAGGGATTTGGCATTCCCATTTTGGAGTCCATGGGCTTTGGCGTGCCGGTGATTCATTCGGATCAGCCTGCTTTATTGGAGGTTGCTGGAGGTGCCGGTTTGGTGTTTGAGTCTGGGGTGCAGTCCGATTTGATGGAAAAAATGATACTTTTGGAGCAAAATAACGATTTGAAATCAGGGCTTATTCAATCTGGCACTTCCAGATTTAAAGACTTTTCAGCAAAAAAATTTATCGAAGCTTTTAATCAGATTATTCTCAGTTCGCCAAAGCTCAATGAGGCAAATCACCTGCCCGGTCTGTAAAATTCCTCCAGAAAACACTCCGGTTTCCCAATCGATTCATTTATGCAACACCTGTGGGGTTCGATGGACCTACTTTGTCGAGGAAGTGGATTCAGAAGCACTTTATAAAGATGAAGTTTATTCTATAGTAGATAACAGGAAATCGATTTTTGAGCGGATTATCTTTTTCGAGGCAAAAAAAATTCTTCGAAAAGCGCATGAAATTCATCCCAACGCAAATTCACTTTTAGATTTTGGCTCAGGCAAGGGGCAATTTCTCTCCAAAGCAAAAGAAGCGGGGTGGAAAGGCTTGGGTATTGAAACTGCAATCGAAAGAGCTACTTTTGCGCGGGAAAAATATCAGGTGGCTGTTTTGAATGACTTTTATCAGGGAGGCAAAATCCAAAATGGAAACTTTGACTTCATTACTCTAAATCATGTTTTGGAACATTTGCCAGACCCGATGATGCTTTTGTCTGACCTTCTGGAGAATAATCTGGCAAAAGATGGGCTTGTATATTTAGAAGTACCCCGCTCAGATTCCTGGCAGGCTAAAATCGCCGGATTGAATTGGATGCATTGGGACATTCCGAAGCATTTGACCCACTGGACGGAAGAAGGACTGGAAAAGGAGTTTTCAAAAATCGGGTTTAAAAAAGTAAGTTCACGTGGTTTCTCCGTTCATTTGGGGGTGTTAGGTATGCTTCATGCCTTGCTTTCCAAAGCAGGTTACAAAGAGAATCTTATCTTGCGGTTGAAGAAGAACAAAACTCCGAGTTTGCTTTTATTGATTGCTTTGTTTTTTCCATTTGCAATGATTTTTGAATTGATTTCCTCTGGATTTGATAAGTCCGGAATCTTTGGGATTTACCTGAGAAAAAATGGCTAAGGCTCGAAATGTACTTTTTCTACAAAGCTCCTCTGACCTTTATGGTTCGGGCAGGATCATATTGCAAGTATTGAGGCTATTTAAGAGAGAAGGCTTTAATCCCGTGGTTGTTCTTACAGGACCTGGACCACTTCAGACAATATTGGAGCGGGAAAATTTTCCGGTTTACATCTTTAATCTGGGAATTCTCCGCAGGAAATACGTAAACCCATCAGGTCTCCTGAATAGACTGAACAAAAATCTGAAAGCCTATCAATTTCTGAGCGGATTGCACCAGAAATACGGTTTTGAGCAGGTTTATTCCAATACACTTGCAGTCATAGTCGGAGCCTATTGGGCCAAAAGAAATCAGATTCAACACCAATGGCATATTCACGAAATTCTTCAAGGACCTGCTCCTTTGGTCAAGCTCCTGAGCAGCCTTCTGGACAATAGCACCCCAAGACCGATCGCTGTTTCACAGGCAGTTGCAGATCACTGGCAGCCACTTTTGAAGAAGTCTTTGATTCAGGTAATCCACAACGGAATCCCCTATGATGAATTTTTAGCAGAATTCCCTTCGCCGAAAAAGCAATTGGGTCTGCCAGAAGACGAAATAACAATAGGAATGGTCGGTCGGATAAATCCTGGAAAAGGACAGCTTTTCTTTCTGGAAATGGCCGAAAAACTGGCAAAAAAATATCCTGCAACACATTTCGTCCTCGTTGGCGATTCCTTTCCAGGATATGAGCCTATCCAGGAGGAATTGGGAAAAAGGATCAAAGTCAAGAAACTGGAAAATAGGGTAACTTACCTTGGCTTCAGGTCAGATATTCCTGCGGTCATGAAGGCATTGGATATTTTCGTTTTGCCCTCGATTTTGCCGGATTCCTTTCCTACTGTAATTTTGGAAGCAATGGCTTCAGGAAAACCCGTAGTTGCTACCAACTCAGGCGGAGCATCAGAGATGGTGCTAGATGGAAAAACAGGGTATTTGATTCCGGTTGGCAGTGTTGACCATGGAGTTGAGGCGTTGGAAAAACTTATAAAAAATCCTGAAATCCGTTTGGCTTTTGGTAAAGCAGGAAGAACTCGGGTACTATCTGTGTACAGTTTGGAAGCTTTCGAAGAAAAAATTAAACCCATCTATGCCGTCCTCTGACAAAAAGCTGAAAGTGGCCATCATGGGTGCAAAGGGATATCCCTACGTTTATGGCGGGTATGATACAATGATCAAAGAACTCGGGGAAAGATTGACCGAGAGGGGAGTTGTCGTGCGCGTCTATAATCACAGGTCATTATTCGAGGATCGACCCCGTTTTATCAACGGAATCGAGTGTATTTACACTCCAGCAATTGAGACCAAATCCCTGACACAGCTCACACATACCTTTACTTCAATGATCCACGCCTGCTTTTCAGACGTGGATGTCATTTTTGTAGTCAATAGCGGAAACGGTCCTTTTGGATTGATTTCAAAGTTGTTCCGAAAACCAACCGCCATCAATGTGGATGGGTTAGAATGGCTTCGCCCGAAATGGAAAGGTATGGGATCCAAGTATTTTTTCTGGGCATCAAAGATGGCTACTAAGTTTTACGATCAGGTCATCAATGACTCTGAGGAGATGCGGAGAGTCTATCTTGAGCTTTTCAATGCTGACTCCAAAGTAATCGCTTACGGTGCCAATCCAAAAGAGACAATGGATTCAAAACTGATTGAAAAGTGGAATCTGGAGAGCAAAAGTTACTTTCTGATTGTAGGAAGACTTGTGCCTGACAATAACGCCGACTTGATCATTGAAGGATTTTTGAAATCAGATTCCAAACGGATTTTCGCAATTGTCGGAGACGTACCTTTTGAAGACGAGTGGGCCAATCGGTTAAAAAACATTCAGGATAGTCGACTGCTTTTCACCGGCTATGTGACCGATCCGGATGAACTGGCGGCACTGTATGGTCATAGTTATGCCTATTTTCATGGGCATGAGTTTGGTGGAACCAATCCGGCAATGCTCAAAGCATTGGGATATGGTTGTGCAATTTTAGCCTTGAATACCCCATTCAATCAGGAAATGCTTCAAAATGGAAAGCATGGATGGTACTTTGAAAAATGCGTAGATTCTGTCAAAGAGATTGTGGAAAAATCGGAAACCGAACCTGAAAAAATGGAAGAATTCCGATTGACAGCAAGGACAGGCCTGACCCAGAAATACAATTGGGATTTTGTGACTGATCAGTATTTGGAGGTATTTGAGGCTTTGGCGGAAAAATAATTTCTACATTTTTTCAAAGTAAAGACCTTATCCCATACCGAATTCAGGTAAAAAATAGAATTGAAACATGAGGAACCCATCGGAAATTAAGGAACTTTCATCTCCGGATAGAACTTAACTTTATATCTTTCAACCTCTAAACTCTTTAATCCCATGATCAGAAAAGCAACCGCCGTCTGGAACGGAAGCGGCAAAGAAGGCAAAGGTCACTTGACCACAGCCAGCACCGTCCTCAACAAAACACAATATTCTTTCAACACCCGATTTGAAGATGGAGTAGGTACAAATCCGGAAGAATTGGTAGCAGCCGCGCATGCGGGCTGTTTTGCGATGAAGCTCAGCTTCAACCTCACCGGAGTAAACTTTCCCCCAAAAGAACTCGAAGTGACCTCCAATATCACTTTTGAAGAAGGAACTTTGAAAAAATCCCATCTGGTATTGAAAGCTACTGTAGATGGAATTTCCGAAGAAGAATTTGCAAAGCAGGTGAAAGATGCTGAAGAAAACTGCCCGATTTCCAGAGCGCTCAAGATGGAAATCAGTGTGGAATACACATTGAACGCTTAAAAGTCCTCGCAGCACATAATAACAAACTCTCCAAGAGATTAAAGTCCTTGGAGAGTTTTTCATTTGCTCCAGCGAAATTTGCTCCAATCTTCTCGTTGTTTGGGATTTAGAAATGTCCAGGCTACAAACCGGCTTTGCTTATTTCCCTGGGTCATTGGGACGGTTTTTTGCGCTGCCACTCCGGCATTTTTTAGAATAGCTTCAATCGGTTTGAGATTTTCGGACTTCGAAACCAAAGTCGTAAACCAAAACACCTGACTTTTGAACCTGCTGCTCTCCAGGATCATTTTTCTGATGAATTCCAGCTCTCCGCCTTCCGTCCAAAGTTCTGCACTTTGCCCACCGAAGTTCAGTTTGGCCTTAGAGACGTCCTTTCCGGTGAGATTCCGGATTTTTCTCCTGCTTCCTTCCTGCGCAGCTTCGGCTGATTCATGAAAGGGCGGATTGCAAAGCGTGAGATCAAAAAACTCTTCCTGTTGGATGATCCCTTCAAAGATCGCCTCCGGATTGTTTTGGCCTCTCAATTCGATTTTTTCCTGGAAGTTGGGGTTGTTATCCAGGTTTGATTTGGCGGAATTCAGTGCAATTGGATTGAGTTCGGAGCCGACAAACCTCCAGTCGTAGATCGCCGCTCCCAAGAGCGGGTAGATCAGATTGGCACCTGTTCCGATGTCTAAAACACGGATATTGACCGGTTTGGGAAGTTTTCCCACATTGCTTGGCGCCAGCAAATCCGCCAAATGATGGATGTAGTCCGCTCGACCTGGGATGGGTGGACAAAGAAAACCGTCGGGAATATCCCAAGAAACCACCTGATAATACTTCTTCAAAAGTGCCCGATTGAGGATTTTTACGGCTTCTGGATTAGAAAAATCGATCGTTTGATTTCCAAATTCATTGGTAAAAATGAAGGTTTTCAGCTCAGGCAATGCCCCGACCAGGGTTTCCAGGTCGTAACGCCCTTGATGGAAATTGCGGGGATGGATACTTAATTTTGGTGCTGGGTTTTTCATTTAGGCAAAACTACCCAATGTATCCTATTCCACTCCAAAACTCAGCTTCATGGTAATAGAAGCAGTTTTGTTCTTGGCTGCGGTATTGAAAGTGCCTCCCCAGGAATAATCTTCCCCTGAGTTTTGCCCCGTAATCTGGAAGATTCCCATGTTGGCGGTGATCAGATCTCCAAGGTCAGAGTTGGAGTTTTCAGCTATCCGCTCAGCTCGGATTCTTCCGTCTTCAGTGGCTTTGGCGATCATCTCGAGCTTCAAAGATTCCAGTTGGGTGTAATAGTAGCGTGGAGGCTGGGAGTAAAAAGTAATGCCCTGATTGAGCAATTCGGTGATTTCACGGCTGATCTTTTCAACTTTTTCCACATCCTTGGATTCGATGACAAGGGTCTGACTCAACTGATAGCCGGTAAAGGTCTGACCGGCATAAGTGCCATTGGGCGTGTAGTTTTGCTGGTAAAGCGGATTGGTGCTCACGGCATTAAAGACCAGCTGCTCGGAAGGAATTCCTTTGGATTTAAGGTAATCGGTCACTGCACTTTTGTCTTTTTCAAGGTCTGCATAGGCGGTCTTGAGATCACCGCTTTCCCTGGAAAAATTACCGTCCCAAACTACCAAGTCTGAAGAAAAGTTTTGCTCACCTAGTCCGGTTACGTTGATGGTTCCCTGAGGCCGGTTCCGGTTTACTATGGCATTGCCCAGTACGAATGCGGCTACGATGATTGCCACGGAAAAAAGTATTGAAGAAAGATTGGTCTTCATGATTTAGAAAGTTGATAAAGTGGAAGATAAGCTATTTCACAGAGGGAATCAAATGCAAAAACCCGCCGAAGTGGCGGGTTTTGACTTTCCTTTAGGAGAATGAACTGCTATAAAACCCGATTTTTAAATTCCTGCTTCTTTGGATTTTGGAGATCGATCAGATAGCCGTTAACGATGGCGTATTTCAAGTCACCTTCTTTGGCCAAGAAAAAGTTGGGAGCTGACCCAGTCATCCAGCCGCCGGAGATTTTATCTGTGGTTTTCAGGACCTGGATGGGCAAACCATGCAGTTGGCGAGCGGTTCCGTTTTTGACTTTGGCGGCCAAATACCCTTGCTTGAGCAGTTCGAGGGCTTTTTCTTCGGAAATGGCCTCGATATTTTCAAAGGCTTCGGGATAGACTTTTCCCAAGGTGAATTCCAAACCGGTCGCGTCCAAAGTTTCAAAACCAAAATAGACCTGCATATCGCCCAAGTCATCGATTGCCCCCGAAACGTAATAGCTACCGTTCGACTCTGATTCCCTTCGCCTGATCACCAAGTCCAGCGGATAGAGCTTGCCGTTTACCTTGACCTGCATCTCGTTGATCATCAGATCGACAAGTTGCATCCCATTGTCAGGAATGGCGAAATACTGCTCCGTCGTGTAGCTTTCGTAGCCTTTGGTGGCGATCTGGTGCAGGGCATTAAGGATAATCATGAAATTGATTTTGCGGATGTATTGCTTCTCCGGATCGTTGGGATAACCGCCCGATTCGATAAGGATGGTGGTCGTACCCCATTTCTGGATGTTGTCCCCAAAAGCACGCGGCTCAAAAGCGTCATCGTACTTGCCGACACCTCCCGGAATGAGCTGCTGCAGCAATTCATTCATCCCGGCAATGGTCTTCATCGCCCGTCCACGAACCTCATTGATTTCGGTTTCGTAGTTATAAGCCGGTGCCAAAAGTGAGATCGTAGCCTGTTTCGGGGTGTTGACCACATTGTAATAGGTTTGCTGGTCGTGGAGGTTAAAACCAAATTCCGGCTCGAAGTCGTCCCGGGCTTTTTTGAGAATCACCGCCTCGGGAGAAATTTGGGAAATCGCATCCCGATTTAGGTCGATATCCAAGTTATTCCTTCTCTTAAATGCATCGGCGCCGTCGGGATTGAGCATGGGTATAAACTTCAGGTTCAATTCAGAATCCAGGAGTTTTCTAAGTTCATCGTACCCGTCATTTTTTCCTTCCAGAAAATTAAACAAGTCAAAAAGTGCCATGGTAGCTGTACTTTCATTTCCGTGCATTTGCGACCAAAGCATGACCTTGGTCTGCCCTTTTCCCCAGTTCAAAGATGAAATACTTCGCTGATCGATCGACTCGCCTAGTTTTTCGATTTTAAAAGCTGATGAATGCTTCTGGATCAAGGGCTGAATATCCGCGTGTTTGAATCGGCGGTGGGTAATCGCAGGCTCTTTGAATTTCTCATAAGCAGATTCCAGCACTGCCAAGGGCACCTTTTCGGAGGCTACTTGAGCTTGGATAGGAATAACAAGTAGAAGAAGAGAGGAAAAAAGCAGCTGAATTTTAATTGAAGCTTTCATGGAGTGGGGATTTTGTCAATCAGTTTTAAAACTAGGAAATCGGGTGAAATTTCTTGGATTAATTTGTTCCAAGCCAAAAAATCATGCCACGTACTGATGGAAATTGGGATACCGAGGTGACAGGAAAAAAATCCCGCAGCATCTCTGCCACGGGATTTTCTAGTCTTGTGTCTTAAATCTTGGATCCAATGTCTTTTTTAGCCTTCTCCCACAATCAGCTTAAACCCTTCGCCATGCACGGTGATGATCTGCACCTTGGGATCGTCTTTGAGGATTTTTCGGATTTTGCTCAGATAAACGTCCATGGATCGTGCGTTGAAGTAGCTGTCGTCACCCCAAATCTGCTTCAGGGCGTGACTTCGATTGACCAGCTTGTTGATTTCGGATGCAAGTAGGCGGATCAGTTCGTTTTCCTTGGAGGTAAGTTTATGCTTTCCTTCTGGGCCTTCAATAAACTGTTCGTCATAATGAAGGACAAAATCTCCGAAGGAATAAGTCTTGAGAGGATTGACTTCAGTGGATTTTTGGGTTCGGCGGAGGATAGCCGTAATCCTGAGCAGCAATTCCTCCATGCTGAAAGGCTTAGTGAGGTAATCGTCCGCACCGATTTTCAGTCCTTCGATAATGTCATCTTTTTGATTCTTGGCCGTAAGGAAAAGGACTGGAAGATCCTCCTGAACTTTCTTGATCTCCTTGGCCAGGGTGAAGCCGTCTTTCTTCGGCATCATGATATCCAATAAGCAAAGGTCAAACTTGTCCTTTTTGAATTTATTCCAGCCTTCCTCACCGTCACGGCAGAGGGTGGGTTCATAGCCTTTCATTTCAAGGTATTCCTTTAGAATGTCTCCTAAATTTGGATCATCCTCTACAACTAATAGTTTGGCCTTGCTCATTGTTTTTTGGGTAAATTAATGGTGAAAGTACTGCCTTTTCCGAGTTCTGATTGAACGTGAATTTCTCCTTTATGGGCTTCAAGCATCGTTTTGACGTAGGATAAACCCAGCCCAAAGCCTTTTACATCGTGGACATTGCCCGTGGGAACCCGATAGAATTTATCAAAAATTTTCTTTAACGCATCTTTGGACATACCGATTCCCTGATCTCGGATAGTCACAACGACTTGATTTTCATCATCCCAAGCTTCCACCCGAATGAGGGGGTTTTCTTTCGAATACTTGTTGGCATTGTCCAACAGGTTATTGAAGATATGAGTGAGATGAAAAGGGTCTCCCTCCAGCTCTGGATTTCTCAGTTTGTTGACAAAATCAATTTTCCCCCCGCGTTTTTCCACTTGAAAACTAATATGGTCTACGGTACTTTCTAGCAAATCAGTGAGATTTATGGTTTCAATTTGGAGTTTAAAATCTTTCTTATCCAAAGCAGCAGCCTGAAGAACTTTCTCTACCTGAGAAACGAGGCGCTTGTTTTCGTCTTTGATGATGCCCAGATATCGGGTACGGAACTTATCCTGATTGGATAAGTCAGGATCCTGAAGTGCCTCCACGGCCAAACTAACAGTGGCAAGGGGAGTTTTGAACTCATGGGTCATGTTGTTGATAAAGTCATTCTTGATGTCTGAAAGGGCTTTCTGACGGATAATGACCTGGATTGCGTAAATGAAACAGAAAATGATGACCAGAATAAAGACAATCGAACTCGAAACCGGCAACCAAACCTGTCGGATAACATGGATGTTTTTCTCAGGAAAAAAGATGAACAAGAAGTTATCCTTTCCCAAAATATCATTGGGAAAAAGCTTGGCTTGCACTCCGTTGGTTTTGAGCCGGACAGGGTCTGAAACCATCCCTATGGGAAGAATTTTGCCAGAATCATTCATCAACCCCAATTCAAAATCCTCGGAAATACCCCGCTCAATCAACCGCTTCCTCAGCAATATTTTTACCATCCCGGTATCCAACCGATCTTGGATAGCCTGTTGGCCTTCGGCCAATTCTGCAAAAGCCTGATTCATCAATTCGATCTTCAGATTGGTCTTTCGGATTTTTTCCAAAGCATCATCAGAGATGTTGAATTCTGCCCTGATTTGGGGATAAGAAATTCCGGATTGGTTTCCTTGCTGTATATACCCCTGATTCTTGCTCAAGTAGTCCAATTGCCGCTCTTTTTCCTGAAGCAAAATCTGCATCTCATCCGGAGTAAACATGGTCGAGGCGATCTCAGGAGTCATATGGGTTAGGAAATTTTCCAATTCGGAAAGAATCGAAGCATCGACTCCCCGGGATAAAAGCATCCTGCGAAAAGTTGGACTCACTTGGGGAACCGGGTAGGACAGCATGGTGTCGACCACCGAAGGGCGACTATAAGTTGGTGTCGCCTTGATATTCAGCTCTATTGGATCGATTTTCTTGAAAACTGTCTCCTGAAGTACGGAATCCTGGATCAGCTGACTCAGAAACACATCGCTGGTTTCTCCTTTTTCAAGTTCGGCAATAGTGCCAGAAAGTGCCTGAAGGACATTTTGATCAAATCGCTCCTGATTAATCCGGATGGCATTTCTGATCCAATAGGACTGGAATCCCATCAAGCCAAAGCTCGCCAGGGACATCAGGACAATGATCAGGGTGATGCTTCCTTTGGTCATGATACAAATTTAGATTGATTCGCAGGCTCGAAACATCGCTTAACATGATTTAACTCAGGGCTGATTTTCAATATTTTTCATTTCTGAACAATCGGAGTAATCTTGCCGTTGAGTTCATAAGTTTCTTAATTACACTAAATCCAAAAAAAGGGAAGGTTCTAGCCTTCCTTTTTTATTGAATAGGTAACTTGCGCCCTCAAATCCTAAAACCTATTCACCGTGCCAAATCCTACGCACATCCAGGGAGTTTCCATTTCTGCTTTAGCTGACGAATTCGGAACCCCGCTTTACATCTATGACGGGGAAAAAATCACTTCCCAGGTCAAAACCCTTCAAGAGGCTTTCTCGGCTGTTCCTTTGAAAATCAAATTTGCCACCAAGGCACTTTCCAATATCAATATCCTAAAACTGATTCGCAAAGCCGGTGCGGGAATAGATGCCGTATCGATTGAGGAGGTAAAATTGGGCATGATGGCGGGATATTCTGCAGAGGAAATCATGTACACGCCCAGCGGGGTTGCATTTGAAGAGATCCAAGAAGCAGTCAATCTGGGAATCATGATCAACCTGGACAGCTTGCCACTGATGGAACAGTTTGGTCAAGTTTATAGCAATTCTGTTGCAGCCTGTATCCGGATCAATCCCCATATCATGGCAGGAGGGAATCTCAAAATATCCACCGGACATAAGGAAAGCAAATTCGGAATTTCCATTGAGCAATTGCCTCAAATTCTGGAGGCAGTTGCAAAATACAAGCTCCAAATTATTGGTTTACATATTCATACCGGTTCTGATATTCTGGATGCAGAAGTGTTTTTGAGAGGAGGAAATGTGCTTTTCGAAGCCGCAGTTCAGTTTCCGGATCTGAAATTCCTCGATTTTGGAGGCGGCTTTAAAGTGGCCTACAAGCCAAATGATATCGCAACTGATGTGATGGAAGTTGGAAAAAAGGTTGGAGAGGCTTTCCAATCTTTCTGCAAGCAATACGGCAGGCAATTGGAACTTTGGCTGGAGCCGGGCAAGTTTCTGGTCAGTGAAGCCGGATACCTGCTGGTCAAAACCAATGTGGTCAAAGAATCCACCAGTGTCACTTTTGTGGGTGTGGATACGGGTCTTAATCACCTGATCCGACCCATGATGTACGATGCCTACCACAGCCTCTACAATCTCAGCAATCCCGAAGGCAAAAAAGCCAAATACAATGTCGTAGGGTACATTTGTGAAACAGATACCATTGCTTCCCACCGGGAATTGAATGAGGTAAAAGCAGGGGATCTCCTGGTGATAAAAAATGCAGGTGCCTATGGTTATAGCATGGCTTCCAATTATAATTCAAGGCTGAGACCTGCTGAAGTATTAATCTGGGAAGGGCAAGCCCGGCAGATTCGAAAGCGTGAAAAATTCGAGGATTTAATAAGAAATCAGGAAATTCTGGAATTTTAATCCAAAGGCGCCAAGCACGGCGCCTTTGGTATAATTATTGAGTTTCAAAGCAAATCGGGAAGCGAAATAAGAAATTGATTCGTTACCCTTTGTGGAATGAATTCTATTGATTGCTCGCCCCAATCCTAAGCCCTAGTAGTTTCATCTCCTAAAAACAAATTGAACCCATTTAAACAGCTTAAAATCTGTAATTTTAGCCTGAGGAAATTGGTGGCGAAAGTCTCATGACTAAGGAAAAAAAAGTAAATCTTTTTCAGTTTTTTATCCTGTTGCTCCTTGGGCTATTGGGTAATGAATCCTACGCCCAAGTCGCTATTCCCAGAGATGGTTTTCCCTATTGCGAGCCATTTACCAGCTCCACTCCCCGAGCCAATACCATATTTGACGGTGATCCCGTTTCGGCTTTCCTGACATCAGGAAACCTGGATCCCTCGAATCAGGGGGTGTTAAGACTTACCAATAACGATGCGGATCAAAGAGGTTATGTTTTTGTTGACCTTCCATTTTCATCAGCCTATGGGATCAAAACTTCCTTCGAATATTTTGCCTATGCTCCTTGGGACTTGGTAGAAGGGCCCGGAGATGGTTTTAGTTTTTTTCTTTTTGATGGAACAATTAGCGCTGCCACCTTTGAGATTGGTGGACTGGGCGGATCATTGGGCTATTCTCCTTTGCGATACAGCGGTGGAAATTTTGGAGGAGGCTACGGTCTTAAGGGCGCTTATATGGGGATTGGCCTGGATGAGCGCGGGAACTGGGGAAATCAATTTGAGGGGAAGTATGGAGGCTTTGCCAATCCATTTCAATATGGGTCAGGACTTTCTCCAGCTTTTTTCCCTAGATATCCCAATAGCATTGCCATCCGGGGACCAGTCGAAGCTGCGGACGCGGTCCGGGACAATGGAATGACTGGAAATTTTGTTGGCTTCCCTGCGTTGTTTCCTTCTCCTCCGGTATATAATAGTTATCAGTTTATTGATGGGAAGATTTTAAATAATGATCCAAGTGATGGCTCTCCTTTTGACGTTTTGGATCCAAAATTCTTTTTACCATCCAATCAACGATTTACAGTTGGGGCTCAAGGCAGAGTAGAAAATTGTGCTCAAGTAGGATATCGCAAGGTATTTATTGATTTAAGACCGATTGGTAATGGTAATTATACCATTTCAATGGACATGCTTGTGAGGACAGCTTTTGGAATTCAGGTCGTAAATATTTTTAATAATGTCCCTTACCCTTATACCGCTCCCCAAAACCTTAAAGTAGGATTTGCTGCTGCTACAGGAGCTGCAAAAAGAAGCATTCATGAAATCCGAAATGTAACTGTAGAAGTATCCAGCATTGATCCCTTGTTGGCACCAAATCCACCCAACTTGGACGAAAAAGTTTGTTTTAATGAAGACCTGACCTTTGATTTTGATGTTGCTCTTCCAGCACAAAACCAGTTTATCCGCTGTTTACAACTATACACGACTAATCCAGGTCCACCAAACAATGCTTCAAATCCTAACGGGGATCCTACCGTTGGGAATTGCGGTCTTTCAGGAGTATGTATAGAGAAATGTAAGCCGGAAAACAAAACTATAGTAGTTCCTGGAGTCGGAACCTTTGAATCTATCCTGGAGAACCTTACTGATCAGAATTTTGGAAATGAGCGGAATGAGGCCAAAATCAAGTTCACTCCTGTTCCAGGGTTTTTTGGTACCCACACCATCTTTTACAATGTACTCGATAACTATGGCTTGACATCTGAGCCTAGAACAGTGACGGTTACCGTAAATCCTTTTCCAAAAATCGATAGTTCCGGTGCAATCGTAGGCCCAACCTGTAACGGTCAAAATGACGGAAATATCAACAATGTCGTCCTGAAGGATTTGATTCCCGGATATACTTTTTCTTGGACGGATCCAGCAGGAAATCTTATTCCAAATATTAATTACACTGTAACTGAAACAACGGTAGGCGGATATATTCAGGCAACAATCGGAGTAAATAATATCAATTTGGGTAAATACACTCTGACTGTAAACAATCCAGCCACTAACAGTGCATGCGACGATACGTTCGACTTTAATGTTATTGATGTCAGAGGGACACCCGTAGCCGTGATTTTGGACGATCAGGAAGTCTGCGATGGAACACCGGTAATTTTCCTTCCCCAGCTTGAGGATCCCACTGATGCTAATAATCCAACCTTTCTTTGGTGGAAAAACATCAATAAAACCGCTGGATCCCAAATCTCCAACGGGCTGACAGAAGGAGGGGTAACTTATACCATAGCTGCACCGGGAGTTTTAACAATTACAGGATTGCCCCAAAGCGCCACTCCTTATGAGTATTTTGTGGAAGTCAAGGCAGACCCAAGCCAAAACTTATGTGCGACTCCGCCAGGATCCTTAAAGCGGGTTCAGGTACTCGTATTGCCGCCTTTGAACATATCTGCTACTGTTACAGATGATCTCTGTCGGCAAAGTACTGGTCAAATTATCGTCACTGCAACAGGTGGATTTCCAACCAAAACCTACAGCCTAGACGGAGGCCCATTTCAGCCGTCTAATACTTTTTCAAATTTATTGCCTGGAACTTACACCATTGATGTCAATGCTGGGACTAACTGTATCGGCACGATTACCAGAACAATCAACGGTCCAGCCACAGCTCTTTCTATCACATACCTCGATCAAGTCAATCCCTCCTGTGGACTGAATAACGGCGCGTTGAGATTTCAGGCAGGCGGAGGTACTCCGGGATATACCTTTACTATCAATGGTTCGCCGGTAACTCCTGTTTTGGCTGGAGGGATTTTCACCATTTCAGGATTAGCCCCTACTGCAAACTATACCGTTCAGATCACTGACACTAATTCATGTCCAGCCAACTTTACAACTCCTTCATTCAGTGCCATTCCAATTCCATCGTTTGGGGTCACAGATGATGTTATCTGTCCTGGAGAAACGGCTATCCTTACCCCGACAATCCTCGAACTCAGCAATGCTTTAAACCTTATCTATACCTGGAAGGATAAAAACGGAAACAATTTGGTAAATGGTGGTGGCATAACTTATACAGTCAATAGTACTACCGGAGAATTAAGCATTGCAGGTCTTCAGGAAAGCGCTAATCCTTATGAATACACATTGGTAGTTGGTGGGACAAATATTTGTAATAATACCCCTATTCCGGCAAAAGTCACGGTCAATCCATCCCCTAAACTGAATCCACCAACCGTGGTAAATGTCTCCTGTTTTGGGGAAAATACTGGAACAATTACATTAATTCCTACTGACCCAGCCCAAGCAGCAAATTACCAATACAGTATCGATGGAGGGACAAGTTTTCAGGCATCTCCTGTTTTCGGAAATTTGGTTGCAAATACCTACGACTTTATCATCAGAAATTCTGTTACGGGATGTTCTTCCGAATTGAAAGGGGTGATAGTCTCGCAACCTACCGAACTCATTTTAAATCTGGATAAATTCATTCAGGCGGCCTGCGGAGTACCAAATGGACAACTTGAAATCTCATTTATTGGGGGTACACTAGGATATAAATTGGAGCTATTGCTGAATGGAACTGTGATTCAGACCAACAATTCTCCAACTTCCCCGACAGTTTACGCAAATCTTGCTCCCGGCAATTACCAGGTAAGGATTACTGACAATTTATCGTGCGTAAAAACAATAGATCAAACCCTCATCAACGATGTAGGTATTCCGATTTCGGTTGACCCAATGACTGATGAATTGTGTTTTGGGGACATTTCAAAAATTACTCCAGTAGTTTCTACATCAGGCTCGGCACAACTCAAATGGTATAAAGACGCTGCTGCAACCCAAGAAATTGTTTCCAGTCCCACACCGGATGCTAATGGGCATGTGTTTACTATAAATTCAACTACCCAAGAACTGACAGTTGGTGGGCTAAAAGCCGGGAATTACAACTATTATTTGGTGGCAAAAGGTCCAGGTTATTGTCCTAATCCTCCCTTTGTGGCAAGTGTCAAGGTCTATGAGCCAATTGTAGCGACTCCCGTAGTCACAGATGAAATTTGCTTTGGGGCAAAAGACGGAACTATAACAGTAAACGCAACCGGAGCAGATGGTAATTTCGAATACAGTTTGAATAATGGGCCTTTTGTTTCAACAAAGGTATTTACAGGCTTGGATAAAGGAACTTACACAATTGATATCCGAAGCACAGGAAATAATGGTTGTACTTTCCAAACCACTGCAACTGTAAATGCCCCTTCTGTACCAATATCAGTCAATTCTCCTGGTATCCTTAGAAGTTCATGTGACTTGCCAAATGGAAGTATAGAAAACCTGGTAATTAGCGGTGGATGGGCAGGTTACACAGTAGAGTGGAGAAAAGGTTCTTTGACAGGTCCAATTGTACCTGGTGGGTTGACTGGGGCTGAGAATTTGTTAGCCGATACCTATTTCCTGATTGTTAAAGACCAGAAAGGGTGCTCTGTTTCTTTTGATTTCGTCGTGGAAGAAATGCCTGATCCAGTATTTGTGGTGGCTCCAGTGGAGGTTTGTGCAGGGGAGAATGTGGTTTTAACTCCGGTGAATACCGTTTCCGGTTCGGCTGATTCACAAATCAAATGGTTCAAAAATTCCGGTTTAACCCAAGAAATTACTACAGGTCCAGATACTGCAAATCCCGCAATAGGATATTCGATTAATGCATCAGGTCAATTGACTGTAACAGGATTGCCAGGGTCCGAAACAATTTATACCTACTACATGCAAACTGTCTGTACCGGAGAAGTGGTCCCAGTTGAAGTAATGGTAAGAATTGTACCGGATTTGGTATTTGAAACTACTCCTGAAATTTGCTTTGGTGCCGCTGATGGTAAAATCCGAATTATTTCAGGTGCTGTGGGTACTTTTGAGTATTCAATAGATGGCAATTCTCCAATTTCTCAGGCTGGACTTGAGGCCTTGACTTTTGCACCAAAGGTTTACAGCGTTGCAGTTACCAATGCAGGTCTTTGCCTTAAAACTTATCAGGTAGAGGTTTTGGGCCCTTCCAATCCAATTTCCAGAGGCACATTTACTGTTCAGCGAAGCTCATGTAATCTTGATAATGGCAGTATTGAAAATCTCGTCATTTCCGGAGGATGGGGTGAATTTACCACAGAATGGAGGAAGGGTTCCCTGACAGGTCCAATTATTCCTGGAGATATTAAAGGAGCCAAAGACTTAGGTCCAGGCAACTATTATTTGATAGTTACCGACAAAGAAGGTTGTCAGGAAGAATTTGATTTTACAATCACCGAGCAGCCTCAACCCAATTTTCAGGTAAATTCGCCTGAAATATGCGCAGGAGAGAATGCGGTTTTCAATCCAGTCAATACAGTTTCCGGTTCTTCACCAACTGAACTGAGGTGGTATAAGGACTCAGGAAAAACCCAGCCAATCCAAAATGGTCCTGATGCGGCCAACCCAGCTGTGGTTTACACAATTAATTCTACCACTGGTCAGCTATCCATTGCCGGATTGGTTGGCAAGTCAACGACATACTCCTATTTCCTTCATGTGGTATGCTCAGATCAATTAGTCAAGGCTGACGTTTTAGTCAGGGTTGTTCCTGATCCGAAATTTGTTACCGAACCTGTAAGTTGCTTTGGAGGAAATGATGGTAAAATAATTATTCAGTCAGGAGGAGATTCTAAATATTCCTATTCTGTCGATGGAGGCGCAGCACTTACAGAGCCACAGCTCGAGGCGCTTTCTTTCAAGGCTAAAAAATATTCGGTAACCGTTTCTAACCAAGGCTTCTGCTTGACAAGTTTCGAAGTAGAGGTTATGCAACCGGTTTCCGCCCTGGCAGTGGCTCCTTTGACCAAATTTGATCCAGGCTGTGGGGCAGATGTGGGAATCATCCGTACTCAAATCACCGGCGGATGGGCTCCATATTCAGTTACCTTATTTAAAAATGGTACAGCAGCAAATACCCAGACGATTCAGGGCCCTGCCTACGAGATCACTAACCTATCTCCGGGACAATACTATTTGAGTGTCACAGATGCAGAAGGTTGTGCTATAAATTCCAATACAATTACGATGGTTTATGGTCCAACCCAGGTTTTGGTGGACGATATCGAAATTTGTGAAGGAGAGACTGCCGTATTAACACCAATAGCAAACCCGGTTCCAACGGGGGCTGTTTTCGAATGGTTTAAAAACAGCGCACTTACCATTCCAATAGTTACAAGCCCTATTCCAGATGCAAATGGCCATATTTTCCAAATTGCATCAAATGGAACACTTTCAGTTTCCGGCCTAACTTCTGCCAATTCTCCTCTTACTTATTATGTAAGAATTTCCGGTGGAAATTCATGCCCGGGATTTGTAGCTGCTCCAAAGGTTATTGTTAACAGACTTCCGAATTTGACCTCTACAATAAAAGACGAGGTCTGCTTTGGTGATAAAGGAACTATTACACTTACAGGAAGTGCAGGAGATGGCACTTTTACCTATTCCCTGGACGGAGTCACATTCCAGACAAACAACCTATTTTCGGTAACACCAGGAACTTACACAGGATATGTGAAAAGTGGGGCCGGTTGTTTGACCGAGCTACCAAATTTGATTGTAAAGGGACCGGTTTCGCCACTTGTAGTCACATTGCCCACTAAGCAGGACGCAACCTGCAACGCGTCTGATGGCAGTATTAGTTTTGAAATTTCCGGGGGTTACAATACAACCTATACTGTTTTGACTACTAGAAATGGACAAACCTACAAGACTGATGTCGTACCTGCCGGAACCTATGTCATGATGGGATTGCCATCCGGAAGCTATAGTTTCACAATAACTGATGCTGGAGGTTGTATGGTATCGGTTCCAGGGGATATTGAATTGGAAAATCTCCTCACTCCACTTGCTGCAAATGACGAGGTAATCTGTGAGGGAGAAACTGCCTCTCTAATACCTTCAACAACACAAACAGGAGTAACTCCGATATTTACCTGGTACCAAAATGCCAATGGAACCGGTCAAATTTTGTCAGGCACAAGCAATGGTGTAACCTACCAAATTGCCTCTAATGGAACACTGTCTATTTCAGGACTTCAGGGTCGGCAAAACCCTTATGTTTATTACCTGAAAATATCTGGAAATGGTATTTGCGAACCACCTCTTGAACAGGTAGAGGTGCTTGTTTATGATATCCCAAACCTGAGAGTATCCAATCCCTCAATCGTATGTGACCCCATGGGAACGGTTGATCTAACACAATTTATTGAGGGATTTGATCCTAATATTTACGATTACCTCATATTTAATCCATCAGGCAGCATAATGCGAATTGATGAATTGAATGCAGTAAATCAAAGTGGAAGTTATCAAGTCCAAAACGCAATTAAAGGATCAAGCTGCTGGTCTCCAAATCAAAGAATTCAGGTTTTGATAACCGAGGAAGAATTGATTCCAGACTTCAATTATGAGGCTGATTTGGGTGGAGGGAATTTCATAGCAAATTCCGAGGCACAGATTTTGGAGCAGGTGAATTTCTTGGATACTTCATTGGGTAAAGTGATTATCTGGAATTGGGATTTTGGCGATGGTGCAAGCAGTTCAGAAGAAAACCCATCCCATGTTTATAATAAAAAAGGAACCTATACTGTGACACTGACCACCATCGATGAAATCGGATGTATAGCAGTTACCCAAAAAGTAATCACGGTCTTGGATGATTATGTGGTTATTGTTCCCAATGCATTTACGCCAGATGGCCTAAAAAATCAATATTTCAAACCCCAATTCAGGGGAATTGCCTCGATGGAATTCTACGTGTTTAATACCTGGGGAGAATTGATTTTTGAAGCAAATAGTCTTGAAACCTTGGGTTGGGATGGAACCTTAAACGGGAAAAATGCTCCAAATGGGAATTTCGTTTACAGAGTAGTTTTTCAAACCCGTTCTGGCGAGAAACTTGAAAAAACCGGTGTGTTTATATTAATACGATAAATGGCAAAAAAGCTGTTAATAGGTTGGTTTGCGTTATTATTCTTGGTTTTGCCTTTGGCAAAAGCCCAGGATGTCCAATATTCCCAATTTTATGCAGCTCCTCTTTATCTCAACCCCGCCCTTACAGGCGCTTCCGAGCTCACCAGGGTTGGTGTCAACTACCGAAACCAATGGCCTGGACTCGACCATAGCTTCAATTCTTATTCGGCCTACATTGATCACTACATCTTTGACTATAACAGTGGGATTGGGCTGATTTTCAACGGAAACCAGGAGACCATGGCCAACCTTTCTACCAATGAAATCGGCCTGAGCTATTCCTACAGACTCCGTCTGAGTGATAAGTTTTTTTTCAGAGTAGGTGGGCAGGTGAGCTACATGCAGCGTGACGCCTTCTTCTCAGATTTGGTATTTGGATCCATGATTGACATCGTAAACGGGACTGTCGGAGGCATTACCGATGAGCTTAACGGCATTCCCTTAGACAGCCGATATTCATTTGTCGATTATGCCGTTGGGGGGATGTTTTACAATGACAAGTTTTGGCTGGGAGCTTCTGCGCACCACCTCACTGAACCGAATATTTCCTTTGTGGATGATCAGACCAGTGTATTGCCTATGAAGGTCTCACTGCAGGGTGGTTACAAAATAGACCTAGCTCCGGGTAGCAGGGATTATTTCACCAATAATTACAAAGAACGCTCAGTTTCCTTCGCCTTCAATTACAAGCAGCAGGAGCCCTTTAGCCAATTGGATGTTGGGGCACAGTTGTTTTTGCAGCCTTTGGTGTTAGGAGTTTGGTATAGAGGACTTCCTACCAAAAACAACCTTCCAAACAATGAGGCATTCATTGGATTGGTTGGGGTGGCACTCGAAAGCGGATTGGATATAGGTTACTCCTATGATGTCACTACTTCCAAACTTGGACAAAAAAACAGTGGTGGTGCACATGAAATCTCCATCAGATACACTTTTTTGTGGGGTGATCCCAGGTCAAGAAGCCAGAGATCCCGGATAATTCCTTGCTTTAGGTATTGATATTCAACAGGAAATTCCACCGAACGAAAAAAAATCAAAAATATTTTAAAGTTTTTTCAAGGCCTGTTCAGCAGGCCTTTTTTCATTTCACATCCTAAAAAAAGCATCACCTCAACAGTTTTTTAATTTATAATACATTTTGAAGAAAAATTAGACTTTTCCAAGTACCGCACTTCCTTTACAACAAATCCCCTCTCGCTAGGAAAATAGAATTTTTAGATACTATTTTCTCAAATACAGCATTTTTAAAGAATATCATTTTGCTGTATGTGATTTACAAAAAATATTATTCTTAAAAACGAAATACACAAAAGGGTTTTTATAAAACAAAAATCCTGGGCTGAAAGAGCCGAAAAACAAAATGAAGTGCAAAAATGAAAGTGTCAAATAAAATGTCAAGCGTTAAGATTCTCTTGCTGATACTCAGCATGACAATCAATTATACTGCCTTGGCACAATTTGCCTTCAACATCCCAAAACATCAGAATGATCGGATTTCCAGCTATTCCCCAATACAGGTTGCTGTGAGCGGAAAATTGGCACTCTGCTCTCACAGCGAAAAAGGAAATATCCTCCTGGACATAAGTGGTGGAGTACCTCCTTATACATTTAGATGGAATACCAATGAAACCACCCAAAACAGAACCAATCTCTATGCGGGGACTTATACGGTTTTGATCTCCGATTCACAGGGAACTTCACATACGGAGCGGATCATAATCCAGCCACCGTTCCCGCTGATTCTCAATCCGGTTGAAAAAAAGGATGCGACCTGTGGCTCTGGCTATGACGGATACGCCAAAATCAGCGTCAAAATCGGACGCAACGATTTCGAAGCAGACAGCCCACCCTATGAAATCAAATGGAGTCATGGTTTGAAGGATGTCTGGGAAGCCGAGGGTTTGGCTCCCGGAGTTTACACCGTTTTGGTTTCTGACAAATACAACTGTGATGTGAGTGTTTCATTCGAAATCAAAGCCGCAGCAGAAGGAATCCAAGTATCCGAATCCATTCAAAATCCCGTATGCGAATCTCCCGACTCCGGCCAAATCTCCCTGAATGTATCCGGTGGTGTTGCTCCTTACACCTACTCTTGGAGCAACGGTGCCAAAACAAAGGACCTTGACCAAATCAGTTCAGGAGCCTATCAGGTATTGATTACTGACAGCAAGGGATGCAGCTTTCAGGCTTCCTATACAATTGAATCTCTGGGTTCAGTTCAAATCTCCTCAAAAACAAAAGCCCCAAGTTGCCAAGGCTCTTCCGATGGAGAGATTGAGGTCTCTGCACTGGGAGGCAAAGCTCCATTTACCTACTTGTGGAGTACCGGACAGAGTTCTCCAAAAATTACTGGCCTGTCTTCTGGAACTTATTCTGTGAAAATCTCAGATACATCGGGCTGCACTGTGGAACAGCAATTCTCTCTCACTAATCCAACATCTCTTTCACTTGAGGTATTGGAAAACCGCCCAGTATCCTGTTCCGGAAAAGCTGATGGAGGTATCTCTCTGAAAATCTCAGGAGCAAAGGGCACTTATCGCCTTTCCTGGTCAGATGGAATCAAAGACCTGCTCCAAAGAAAAGACCTGGTCGCCGGCACTTACACGATTACTGCAACTGACGAGAGTGGTTGCTCAGTTAGCACCCAAGTGACAGTCACCGAATCTCAAAAAATCCAGGCAAGAATTGAAACTTCGCTGGATGTGGATTGCGCATCAGGAAAAGCGACTGGTGTGGCTTGGATTTCCATTCAGGGAGGAAAAGAACCCTACACGATTAAGTGGAATAGCAGTACAGCCAATTCACGTGAGATCAATTTCAACGCTGCCGGAATCCTCAAAGCCTCTGTGACAGATGCGCTAGGCTGTACTGTGGAAACTGAAGCCAAAGTGGACTTTCCCAATCAAAATACGCAGGGAGCCAGACTTGATTTCCAATACCGCAAACTAGCCATCACCAGTGAACCCGAGGTAATGGTCAAAGAAGAAATCCTGTTTGAAAGTGAAATTGCCCCGGAAATCATTGTCTGGGAATGGGAATTTGGGGACGGAAACAAATCCTCTGACAAAGATCCCGTCCACATTTTTTCCAAGGTGGGAGAATTTGAGGTAAAACTCACCGGCTATGATGTTTATGGCTGCTCCACTTTTGAAATCAATACCATTCAGGTCACTTCCCCGACCGAACTGATCGTCATTCCAAACGCATTCTCCCCAAACGGAGACGGGCTTAATGATTTCTTTATGCCAAAAATCAGAGCCATTTCATCGTTTCAGATGGAAATATTCAACCCCTGGGGCGAAAAACTCCATATCACCCAAAGTCCCGAAAGCAGGGGCTGGGACGGCACTTACAAAGGCCAGCTGGTACCCGCCGGCAATTACCTCTATCAAATCACCTACACCACACTTGACGGGAATTCGATGACCCGTACAGGTGGAATTACCCTAATCAGATAGGTTATGAGAATACATTTAAAGTTTATCACCCTAATGTTTATCCCCCTATGTTGCGCATCCCTGGGCCTTCGGGCTCAGGATGTGCAATATTCTCAGTTTTATGCCAATCCACTTTATCTCAATCCAGCTATGGCCGGTGCATCGGAGATGACCCGGATTGGGGTAAATTACAGAAACCAGTGGCCGGGACTTGATCAGTCTTTTACTTCTTATTCTGCACATATTGACCATTACATGTTTAATATCAACAGCGGAATTGGACTTGTATTCAACCGATCTGAGCAAAGCATGGCCCACCTGAGCGTTTCCGAAATTGGCGCCACCTATTCCTACCGAGCTCGTCTGGGATTCAAGTCGTTTCTTAGAGTAGGCGGCCAGGTCAGTTATATGGATCGGGATGCCTATTTTGGAAACCTGGTCTTTGGCAGCCAGATTGATGACCAAACAGGAGCAATCGGAGATTTTTCCGGAGAAAACCTGGGTGCAGATTTCAGCCATCAATTTGTAGACTACAGCCTCGGCATGTTGTTCAACAATGAAAACGCCTGGCTTGGAATTTCGGCTCACCACATTACCCAGCCAAATATTTCTTTCATTGATGGCCAGGTAAGTGAACTCCCCTTGAAACTTTCCGCACACGGAGGATATCGGATTGATCTATCAGGAGGCTCAGCCAAAAACTTCATGAACCAACGTTCAGGTACCAGAGATCTTACTTTGGCTTTCAACTACAAAAACCAAGGGCCATTTACCCAACTGGATCTGGGAGCTCAGATTAACCTTCAGCCACTTGTTTTAGGAGTCTGGTATCGCGGAATACCTGTATCTGACGTCACCCAATCCAACCACGAATCAGTGATCGCCCTGGTTGGAATTTCCCTTGGGAATGGCCTGGATGTGGGATACAGCCATGATTTCACCATTTCATCCCTTGGAAATGGAAACACCGGCGGTGCAAATGAGATTTCCCTCAGATACAGCTTCCTGGCAGGATCAGCCAAAGGCGCAGGGAGAAAATCCTCCATGCCTTGCTTTAAGTATTAACCGATAGGGGATTCAGGACACTGGAATAGTAAATAAATCATCAAACTCAATTTTTCAAGCTGGAACGAAATTGATCACAGGGCATAGGTACCAAATTGACTTCATGGCTGAAGTCCAAGGAATCGATGCTTTTAAAAACTACTATTCCGTCGCTTTCCACGATTTCTCCAAATCCTTCCCTCCAACCTTCTCCAAACCGCTTGAATACGACTTGCCGCTTGGAAGAGTCTCCTTCTGAAAGAAAGTTGAACTCGGCTATCAGCAGAGAATCCTTTAGCGTTCCTTTGATTAACCCCCAGCTTTTGTCTTTCTCAAAAAATAAATAGGCAAGCTCACCAGTCACATTGAATTCATCCGGCTGAATTCTCATGCGAATAGTATCTTTTCCACTGACGTACTGAAAACAGTCTTCCAGAATCTCAGCTTTGGATACGCTGTCTGGGGAAAAGTGGGCATCAATTGGGGAATCTTCCTTCGGACCATTGCAAGCGGCAATGGCAAAAACTGCCAGTAAAAGGACACAAAGCGCTTTCATAGTTGTTTATCAGATGGTTAGATCAGATATGAAACAAAAAAGCCGCCAAAAAGGCGGCCATGGTGTGTGCCTGGATGAAGTGCTATCTAGTTTCCGATCCACTCCGCCACAAACAGATTGGTGTCACGTGTTCCGCCGTTGTTTCGGTTGGAGGAAAAGACCAGGTATTTGCCGTCATTGGAGAAAACCGGGAAGGCGTCGAAAGTCCCGTCATGGGTGATTCGGGTCAGACCAGTGCCATCCAGATTGATCATGAAAAGGTTAAAAGGATAGCCTCTTTCGGTTTGATGATTGGAGGCGAAGATGAGCTTTTCACCAGAAGGATGAAAGAAAGGTGCCCAGTTGGCTTTGCCCAAACTCGTGATCTTCTTGACATCCGAGCCATCCGCATTGGCCACATACAGTTCCATTTCGGTTGGCTTTACCAGGCCTTCTTTGAGCAAGTCCTTGTATTCGGTAACTTCCTCTTCACTCTGCGGACGGGAAGCTCTCCAAACCAATTTGCTGCCATCGGGGGAGAAAAATGCACCCCCATCGTAGCCTAGTTCTGTTGTGATTTGCTTCACATCCGAGCCGTCGATATTCATCGTGTAAAGTTCCAAATCACCTGAGCGCATGGAGGTAAAGACGATTTTGTCACCTTTTGGAGACACGGTCGCTTCGGCGTCATAGCCAGGTTCGCTGGTCAATTGGGATAGGACCGTTCCATTCAAATCAGCAGTAAAAATGTCAAAGTTCTCGTAAATCGGCCAAACGTATTTCCCATCGGATCTTCTCTCCGGCACTGGAGGGCAAGACTCACCACCCAAATGGGTAGAGGCGTAAACAAAGGTTTTATTACCTGGAAGAAAGTAGGAGCAAGTGGTGCGACCGAGTCCTGTGCTGATTTTTTTGGGAGCATTGGCTTTGAGGTCGTCGGTTTGCCAGTTCACAAAAAACACCTGATCACATGAATTATCCCAGCCTGCGAAATCTGACTGAAATACCAGCATCGAATCATCGAAAGACCAATAGGCCTCGGCGTTATTTCCGCCAAAAGTGATTTGTTTGATGTTTTTGAGGTATTTCATTTCCTCTGGATGAAGCAACAGCGAGTCGGAAACAGAATGAGCTTCAGTTTCGGGTTGGACGATTGATTCGGTTTTTGGGCTATTTGCAAAAGCCGAAAGAAGGATGGAAAATAGGATTTGGATCATTTTAAAGTTCGAAATTGAAAGAATTGCGCGCCTAAGATACCAATTATTATCTTTGGACTAAATTCACCCATAACATGAAAAAAATCCTTTCTTATTCTCTTTTGATCCTCGCTGGGGTGCTCTCAGCGGTTTCTTGCGATAGCCCACCAAGTGATGAAAAACTCCTATCGGCCCTAAAAGAAGATGTGACTTTCCTTGCGGCTGATGATTTGGGTGGTCGGGCCATAGGCACCGAAGGAGAACAAAAAGCAGCGGAATACCTGGCCGGTGAATTCGAAAAAATCGGCCTGGAGCCAAAAGGAACGGAGGGCTTCTTTCAGCCTTTTACAGTTTCCAAACCTACAAACCCCCACGAAGAAGCGGTGATCGGGACCGACGGTGAAGGAATTACTGGCCGGAATGTGGTCGGATTTTTAGATAAAAAAGCCGACAAAACCATCGTGATCGGTGCTCATTTTGACCATTTGGGAATGGGAGGACAAGGCTCACTTCATCGGGGAGATTCGGCCATCCACAACGGTGCCGATGACAATGCTTCAGGCACTGCCGCCCTATTGGCTCTTGCCAAAATCCTCCAACACGAAGAGCTGAAAAGCAATGTGCTCTTCATTGCTTTCTCCGGTGAGGAAAACGGGCTTTGGGGCTCCAATTATTTTGTGAAAAACCCGACCATTGATCTCAAAATGGTCAACTACATGATCAACATGGATATGGTGGGTAGATTGAATGAGGAAAAATCCCTTGCCGTCTATGGTGTAGGCACCAGCCCGAGTTTTCCATCCATTTTGGATCCAATCAATTCTGACAGCCTAAAAATTGTCACTACCGAATCAGGAGTGGGACCATCTGATCATACCTCATTTTACCTGCAGGATCTGCCTGTTTTACACTTTTTCACCGGTCAGCACGAAGATTACCACAAGCCCTCCGATGATTCTGACAAAATCAATTACGAAGGTTTGGTGACGGTGGTACGCTACATTTCCCGACTAGTAGCCCAACTGGATGCTGAACCGAAACTAGCCTTTACCAAAACCAAAGATTCCAGCGATTCTCCCCGCTTTACTGTTTCGATGGGTGTGGTTCCAGATTACATGTTTGACGGCAAGGGAATGCGGATCGACGGCGTATCCGAAGACAAACCCGCCCAAGCTGCCGGTCTCCTCAAAGGTGACGTGGTCGTGCAAATGGGAGACTCAACTGTCTACGATATGATGAGCTATATGCGAGCTTTGAGTGCTTTCCAAAAAGGAGATTCGACCAAAGTGGTGATCGAGAGAAGTGGTCAAAAGGTCGAAGCAGTGGTCAAGTTCTAACAATTATGGAAAAGCTTCTTTCATTCCAGTATATTAAAGAATATCAACAAGGTCTGCCTGCTGGACTGGAAGAAGCTTTTCTTAAAATCAAGGAAAAACCCTGGAATCTCGACTCCTTCAAGTTTTACACCGCAGTGTCAGTCATGGCTTCCGCAAAAATTGAAGGAGAATCGCTTGAAATTGACAGTTACCTCAAACATAAAACTCAAGAGGTAGAATACCTGCCCAATTTGACTCAAAAGCCAAATGATCTGTTTGAGGCCTATGAATTTGCCAGAGATCATTCCTTGACTTTGGATAATTTTTTGGAGGCACATCAAATCTGCACCAAACACCTGCTCCCTGATTCTTCAAGAGGAAAGCTGCGTAAAGGGAATATGCTGATTATGAACCAACAAACGCAACAGATCCAATATGAAGCTGCATTTGGCTCCCAAGTAAAGTCAGAATTTGATCAGTTTTGGAAGGAATTATCCAAAATCTTAAGTTCTAAATTGACTTTTCAGGAATCACTTTTTTTTGCCTCGCTTGTCCACCTTGTCTTTGTTAAAATCCACCCTTTTGCTGACGGAAACGGAAGAACTGCCCGACTTTTAGAAAAGTGGTTTTTGAGCAACAAATTGGGTGAAAAAGCATGGTTTATCCCAAGCGAATATTTCTATTTTACTCACTTGGGCGACTACTATCAAAATCTTGGAAGGGTAGGTCTTTTTTATGAAAAGCTGGATTATTCCCAAGCAATTCCTTTTCTTATCATGCTTCCCAAAGCAATTAAACCCGACTGATTTATTGAAGACTTATCGGATTCGCTTCCACTCCCTCAAAGGTCATTTTGATTGGTTTGATGGTTCCGTCCTCATTAAATTCCATGATGTCGATGCAGGTCACCCGGTGATCCCGCCCTTCGGTAGGAATCGGCCGACGGTGATAGACCATGTACCATTCGTCTGTTCCCGGTTTTTGGATGACCGAGTTGTGACCTGCCCCTGTCGCCACAGTGGTATCTGATTCGAGGATCGTTCCGATTCGTCGGTAAGGTCCGGTTGCTTTTTCTGCCATGGCATAGGCTACTTTATAGCTGTCATTGGTCCATCCGCCCTCGGACCACATCAGGTAGTATGTTCCTTTTCGGAGAAACATAAAAGGCCCTTCTACATAACCCTCGGGGGTGATCTCATGGAAAAACTCTCCATCTTCCCAAGGTTCAAAACCTGTGAAGTCAGCATTCAGCTTATCTATATTGCAATGACCCCAGCCTCCGTAGAAAAAGTAATGAGTCCCGTCCGTGTCCTTAAATACAAACTGGTCGATTGGCTGGGCTCCATGGTGAAAGTCCGATAGCAGCGGCTTGCCCAACAGATCCTTGAAAGGTCCAGCCGGTGAATCAGCCACTGCGACGCCGATTCCACCAAAATGATTGATGTCATTGTTCGGATCATATCCCGGCCGTTCGGGAGTGAGCGGGTCATTGGCTGCGAAAAACAGGTAATATTTCCCGTCTTTCTCAATAGCCGCCGGTGCCCACATTGCCTGCTTGGCCCATTTGACCGCGGCAGAATCGAGGATTAGCTCGTGCTTTTCCCAAGTCACCAAATCCTTGGAAGAAAAAGCATCAAAATGCATCTGATTCTCAAATGCCGCCGAGTAAGTCGGATAGATCCAATATTCATCCCCAAACACAATCCCCTCTGGATCGGCATACCAGCCTTCGAAAATCGGGTTTCCTGAAAGCTTTGGCGGTTCTTCGGTTTCTGTTTTTGGAGAGGAGCAGGCACCTAAAAACCCTGCCAATAAGGAAACAATTACTATTTTAAGATCAGATTGGTTCATTTGAAATAGACTTTAGATCAATATAATAGGATAAAAAAAGACTAGGGTAAATATCTCAATACTAAAGCAGGGAAATCGCTTTTTAAATCACCTTCTTATCCATCATTTGGCTGAAATTGAACCATTAAGGGAATTAAGGACATGTAGTGCTATTCTCAACCTTGATTAATTGGGGTTTTACTAACAGCGATGCTAGTCGTTATCCTTAATTTTCTTAATTATCTCAATGGTTTATTCAAACCAGCGGTATTTGATTTACTCCTGCCCTTTTTATCCAAAAAGATTAAAAGCAATTATTCTGAATATTAAATTAAACTCTCAAAATACTCATTTATCAAAGGCTTCATGGCTTTAGTGAGATTGTCGGAGTAGAAATTAAACAATAGCCCCTGGGGTTTTTTAAGCAACTTCATATAGCTCATCAACTGTGCAGTATGGACTGGCAATAGTTCTTTGACAGTTTTAAGCTCGACAATGATCGTGTCCTCAACCAGAAGATCTAATTTTAGCTCAGAATCAATCAAATAGCCATCGTAATTTATGTTGATAGGAATTTGCTGCTGAACATCGAATCCATTTTTTTCCAATTCAAAGCATAAGCATTTTTCATAAATACTTTCTAAAAGTCCTGGTCCAAGTGCTTTATGGACTGTAATTGCACAGCCAGTGATTTCGTATGAAAGCTTAGTCACTGCCGCTTTTGAAACATATTTCATAGTCCCGAAAAAAGTTTAGGTCAAATTAAAGACAATATTTTTTTAACATTAAGGGAGTTGAGAAAATTCAGGACTGCAATTCAAAAGGCAATGTCTCATTTCTAACGAAAAATTTTTTAAGCCTTCGCTCCTTGGCGAAGCTAACCAAACTTAATTCCCTTAATTTCTAAATGGTATAAAAAATATCAGTTCTCAGTTTTTACACTTCAGTCACCATTTCTGACACTTCAGTCAACTTCAATTTTTCACTTCACAGATCCGGGACAATTTTGATTCAAATCTGAATCGAAATGAAAATCCGACTGATACTTTTAGCCTACTTTTTCCTCAGCCAAACTCTTGCATTTGGACAAACGCTTATCTCCGGAAAAGTCCTTGACGAAAAAGGAAATCCGCTGCCAGGAGTCAATGTCTTCATTAAAGGAAGTTTTGACGGCACAAGCAGTGATACTTCCGGAGCATTTGAATTCGAAACCACAGAAACCGGAGATCAGCTGTTGGCTTTTAGCATGATGGGTTTCAAAACCCAGGAAATCTATGTGGCTCTTTCAGCTCCAAAACTGGAAATCGAAGCCCTCAAATTGGTCGAAGAATACAATGAAATGAATACCGTCACAATCTCAGCAGGAGCCATGGAAGCTTCGGATGAGAAAAAATCGGTGATTCTCCGACCACTTGACATTGTCACTACACCTTCCGCGATGGGAGATATTGTCGGAGCCTTCCAGACTTTGCCTGGCACAAGTACCGTGGGAAATGACGGCCGGCTTTTCGTGCGGGGCGGAGATGCCAGCGAGGTCGGGATCTATATCGACGGCATGCGTGTGGGCAATGCCTATGGAACCACGGCTGGAAATGTGCCCACCCGCACCCGATTCAATCCCAACCTGTTCAAAGGAACTTTCTTCTCCACAGGCGGCTATTCTGCAGAATTTGGCCAAGCACTTTCCTCCGCTTTGGCACTCAACACCAAAGACCTGGCGATCCGAAGCCAGGGAGATCTGTCCCTCATGTCCGTCGGAGGTGGCTATGCACATACCTTGGCCAATGACAAACGAAGCATCAGTATCAGCGGAAATATCTTTGACTTGACTCCCTACCAAGCGCTGGTGAAGCAGAATTTTGACTGGGAAAGGTCTCCATACGGCCTGGATCTGGAAGTGGCCGCGCAACACAAGCTCAACAAAGGTGGTCTGCTCAAAGTCCTGGCACGAACCGAAACCGGAGGAATGAAACTTTGGCAGCCTCAGCCGGGAATGGATGGAAAGGGAATTTTGGTGGATTTGACCAACAACTATACCTACGCCCAGACCAACTGGAGAAAAACGTATGAAAACGGATGGACGCTGTTTTCCGGTGTTTCCTTTTCGCACAACAAAGACTTCATCAGCTACGATGATTTAGATGTGGAGCGAAAAAACAACTTGACACATGTCAAGTTCAGCACGATCAAGGATTTTAGCGATCGGTTTTCTGCGAAAACAGGGGTGGAATATTTCATCCACGACTATTCCGAAAAACTTGTCGAGGAGGACCTGGACCGCTCTTTTGAGGAAAATGAAGCCTACCTATTTACCGAATGGGACTGGTACCTGACCAAGAAGTTTGTTCTCCGAGGAGGACTGCGTGCCGGTCATTCCAAACTGGTCGTAGATCAGTGGCTAGACCCGAGAGCTTCTTTGGCTTACAAAATCTCAGAGTTCGGCACCCTCTCTTTGGCCGCTGGTCGATTCCATCAATTGCCTGTGGATAACTTCCGGGTTTTAGACGTAACACTGAAAAATTCTGAATCGAAACACCTGATTTTAAACTATTTGTTCCAAAATGACGGAAGAACATTCCGAGCAGAGACTTTCTACAAATCCTATGATCAACTCGTCAAATTTGAGGGATATCCACAAAACCCCCAAAATCTCCGCAACGAAGGGTCAGGTTTTGCCAAAGGCTTTGATGTTTTTTTCCGGGATCAAAAAACCTTCAAAAACACGGACTATTGGGTGACCTACAGCTTTGTAGACAGCGAGAGGAGCTACAATCAATTTGAAACCAATGTTCAGCCGGATTTTGCTCCCACCCACAATTTCTCTGTGGTCGTGAAGCACTTTATCGTAAAACTCAAGTCACAGCTTGGCGCATCCTATTCCTTCAATGACGGCTATACTTACACTGATCCCAATTTTTCGGGAGAAATGAATTCGAAGACTTCTGCCTATCAAAACCTGAGCATCAGCTGGAGCTATTTGCCCAAGCCCAATCTGATCATTCATGCCGCAGTGACCAATGTCCTCGGAACGGAAAACATCTTCGGGTATTCTTTCGCCCGAAATCCAAACGAACAAGGACAGTTTGAATCACTCCCAATCGGGCAAACCGCCCCGAGATTTCTATTCGTCGGAGTATTCCTGACACTGTCCAAAGACAAAAACGCAAATCAATTAAACAACCTCTAAATTTTAAAAATCATGAAAAAGTCTCTTTTCACTTTCGTACTTTCCCTAATGTGGATAACTCTTGCATTTGCAGCAGATCCAGCCTATGAAAACGCCATGAAAAAGCAAATAGCAGCCATGAGCACCATCCAGTCTGCTGACGAATCTCAGTCTGTAGCCAACGGTTTTTTGAGAATTGCCGAAGCAAAATCTGAAGAATGGCTTCCGCTCTATTACGCCGCCTATATTCAGTCGACAGCCGCTTTCCGGTTTGAAGTGAACAAAGATCAATTCTTTGACCAGGCGTTGGAGTTGGTGAACAAAGCGGATAAAATCGCTCCCAACAACTCTGAGATCACGGCTTTGAAAGGATACATCATCATGGGAAAACTCTCTGTCGACCCGATGAACCGTGGCCAGGAAATGAGTCCTTTGGCCTTGCAGACTTTTGGAAAAGCAATCGCGCTGGACAAGGAAAATCCAAGAGCGACGACGTTGATGGCACAAATGGAATTGGGAATGTCTCAGTTTTTTGGAAGCGGCCCTGAAAAGGCTTGCGGATTGGCGAGAGTTGGACTGGAGCTTTATGCCAAGGAAGAAACTAAAATCACGGATGGCTACCTGCTGCCCGCATGGGGAAAAAATCTCGCGGAGCAGGTGGCAAACTCCTGCAAGTAGTCTGATTGGGGAAACCCTATGACCTGCCCGTTTTCTCGAAGATTTTAGGGAAAACGGGTTTTACCTGCTGATTCATTTCCAAGCAAAAATCCATTTTGTGTATCTTCCGACATGACTCCAACGACCGAATATTCAGTTATCAGAAGCAAAAGCGATTTCTGGTATGATCTCAGGAAGTTTTTGATAATGAACCTGACGATTGCGCTGACGATTCAGGTGATTTTCTGCTCCACTTGTTTTTTTTCCTGGGAAGGAATCAAATCGATGATCCCAGACTTTATTTTCTCGTTCTGTGTATCAGTGGTGTTGAGTTGGGGCGGCAGTCGGGTGGAGCATTTCCTGGATCCAAGAGTTTCGTGGGTTCACACGCCTGTGAAGAGACTCCTGTTTACGACGGCGCTTTATCTCGCATATGCATTTGTCGGTTGTTTCATTATCGTATTTGTATACTCTTGGGTGATTGACCAGTATACGCTGGATCAGATTCCATGGAAGCACATCTTTCGGTTCAGCCTGACTCCGATGTATATTGCATTGGTATTCATGGCCATATTCACCACACGTTCCTGGCTAATAGAGTGGAGAAAATCTGCCATTGAAGCCGAACAGCTTCGATCTGAAAAGCTGGCCAGCCAATATCAAAGCCTTAAAGACCAACTCAATCCTCATTTTCTCTTCAACTCCCTGAACGTACTTTCTAATCTGGTCTACGAGGATGCAGATAAGTCTGCAGCTTTCATCCAGAAGCTTTCTAAAATCTATCGGTATGTGCTCGAAGTGCAGCAGGAAGAACTGGTCAGCTTGACTAAAGAACTGGATTTCGCAAGGAATTATCTGGAACTTCAAAAGATCCGGTTTGAGGAAAATCTCTCCTTCTCCATAAAAATCCAAACCGAAAAAGGGTATTTCATTCCCCCTCTTTCCCTCCAACTGCTCCTGGAAAATGCCATCAAACACAATGTGGCTTCCCAGGACAATCCTTTGTTTATCCACATCCTGCAAAAAGGAAATGAGCTCTGGGTAAGCAACTCGTTTCAGCCTAAATCCGGTCAGACTGAACCCTCCACGGGAGTCGGCCTTAATAACATCAAGATGCGCTACCAACTCCTCAGCGACCGACAAATACAAGTCATACAGGATGAGAATGAATTCTTGGTCAGATTACCACTTTTAGAAGTTGCCCAATGAAGATTATCATCATCGAAGACGAAAAACCAGCTGCCAACCGGCTGATTAAACTCTTGGAGCCTCACTTTCCGGGGATTCTTCCAGTTGCCAACATAGATTCTGTGACGAGGGCAGTGAGTTGGTTTAGTCAAAATTCAGAACCCGATCTGATCTTTTGTGATATCCAATTAGCGGACGGAATAAGCTTTGAGATTTTCGAAAAAGTGAAGTTATCCACACCGGTGATCTTCACCACAGCCTTTGATCAATATGCCATTAAAGCCTTTCAGGTCAATGCGATTGACTATTTGCTCAAGCCGATCGATCCGGAGGAACTCGCCAAAGCTGTGGAAAAATTCAAAAGCCGTCAATTGAAACCGACACTGGATTTCGAGGTATTGAAGGGTTTGCTTCAGCAGGAGAAAAAGACTTTCAAATCCCGGTTTTTAGTCCGGTTTGGAGAAAAGATCCAGAGCATCCCAATTGAGGAAGTTGCTTTTTTTCTTAGTGAGGAGCGGGTGACTTTTTTGCAAACCAAAGAAGGGAAAAAGTATGTGTTGGACTCTACACTTGAGCAGTTAGAGGCAAGTATAGATCCGGCTGTTTTTTTCCGAATCAATCGAAAATACCTCATTCGAGTGGATGCGGTGGATGAAGTTTTGACCTACTCCAACAGTCGCCTCAAAGTCAAACTTAAAAATTGCACTGACAACGATATTTTGATCAGCCGGGAAAAGATGACAGAATTCAAGTCCTGGCTGGATCTGTAAGTGTTAATTTATATTGGGAAAACAGCAAAAAGCTTAGCCAGAGCGTTTCTATCTTTATCCAAATGTTTTACACTATGAAGTTATTTTTGCTCAAACTTCCCATTCTCTTCTGCTTTATCGTCGCGGCTTGTGGCACACAAAATCCCGTCGAAATCGCCCCGGATTCCAGTTCCTCTTTTGAGGAAATGCGTGGGGCGCCTCCAACTGAGCAAGCGGCTCCGGATGCTGAATTCACGGAGCGAAAAATCATCCGGGAAGGAGACCTTTACTTCGAGTGTCGGGATATCGAGGAGACGGACACTTTTATAAAGAATGAAATCAAAAATTTAAAGGGCTTCATCTCCAATGAATCCTCCAGTAGCTATGAAGAGCGGACTGAAAAGCGATTAACCATTCGGATACCGACAGACCAACTGGATCCCTTGATCCAAAAAATCCAAGATCACGCAGTCAAAATAGAAAATATCAACATCCGGAGCGAGGATGTCTCCGAGCAGTTTATTGACGTGGAAGCACGGCTAAAAACCAAAAAAGAATTGGAAATCCGATACACTGAACTGCTCAAAGTCGCGCGGACAGTCGATGAAATTTTGGGACTGGAGCGTGAATTGGCCAATGTACGTGGAGAAATCGAATCCATGCAGGGAAGGCTAAATTACCTGAGCGACCGAGTGAGTCTAAGTACACTCAATGTGTCGTTTTATGTCGAAGGAGAAATGGCCTTCGGATTTATCTCAAAACTCAAAGAGGGAATCAAAAACGGCTGGACAAACCTGCAATGGTTCCTTGTGTTTCTGGTGAATCTTTGGCCGTTCTTCCTCATTTTCCTAGTGGTCCTTTTCCTTATTCTGAAAAGAAGGAAGAAACTGCCTCCCCCGATGAGGTAAAGGAAAGCTAATTTCCGAACGATAAGCTTTGGAAAAATTCGCCCTCACCCGCAAAACTAAAACCCTCCAAGGGTTTGGAACCCTTGGAGGGTTGCATGCTAGGCAAACAAATCAATAAGATTCTTTTTGAAATAGTCCGCACTATCCTTCACGCTTTGGATAGGATTCTGGGCAAAGTTTCCGCCCTGCTCGATGTAGTAATATTTCATGCCCGAGAGTGAAGCATCAGGTAAAATTTTGGTGTAGTCGATTGATCCGTTACCCATCTCAGTATAATCTCTGCTGACCTTGTCCATGTCCTTGATATGCCACATGACAAAGCGTCCGGGAGCTTTCAGGAAGAGTTCATGGGCAGAGCTCGGAGAGCTATGCGACACCCAATAGAGATCGATCTGGAGCTTAACCAAATCAGGGTCTGTATTTTTCAGAATGATATCGTATCCATTTTCCCCGTTGTGGTCGATAAATTCAAAGTCGTGATTGTGGTAGGCAAAGCCCAATTTGGCCTTAGTCACACGTTCACCGATCGCGTTCAGCTTTTCGGTGAGAAGTTTAAACTTTTCGATAGATCGGGATGCCGGATCGAGCCAGGGCCAGGTGATGTACTTTTGACCCAAGGCATGCGCTCCGACGATGCACTGATCGGTGTAGCGCATGAGTTCTTCTTCCGGCCCGTTGAAGTATTTGATAAAATCGTAATGCCCACTGGTACTTTCCAGAGAATTATCCTCAATTACTTTCTTGAAATCAGCCGCTGGCATTCCGTAGTACTTGTTTGCCGGCCCGTCATAGCCGTAGATTTCGGTGTCCTGATAGCCAAAGCTGGCAATGGTTTTCAGGGTTTTGATGGGATCTTCGGCCATGGGCTGTCTGATTGTAAAAAGCTGAAGGCCCATCTTGTAGTTTGCTTTTGGAAAATCAAAACCGGAAAGTCCAAGGCCGGCTAGAGAAAGGGCAAAGCCTGACTGCTTGATGAAATCGCGTCGGGAAGGCATGGTGAATAGGTTAGGTTTGGGTTAAAAATTTTTAGTCGAAGCTGACCGTTTTAAATATACAATTCAAAAGCACAAACTTCCGTTAAGCAAAGCCAATTAGGGTTCCGCAGTTTTCGAAAAGCCACTAACTTTAAGAAATGTCGCACGATCACCATCATCCTCACGATTCTGGAAAAAACTTAAAAACCGCCTTTTTTCTAAATCTGGCCTTTACAATCATTGAGTTGATTGGTGGATTGTATGTAAATAGTGTCTCCATCTTATCGGATGCGGTTCATGATTTAGGAGATTCCCTTTCATTGGGTACTTCTTGGTATCTGGACAGACTTTCAAAGAAAAAAGCAACCGAATCGTATTCTTTTGGGTATCGAAGATTTTCCCTTCTGGGCGCATTCATCAACGCCATCATATTAATTCTCGGTTCTGCCTTTGTGATCAGAGAAGCCATCCTTAGACTTCAAACCCCGGAGGAGTCTGACGCAAAAGGGATGCTTTACTTTGCGATTTTAGGAGTTGCTGTAAACGGCTTTGCCGCCTGGAAACTGAGCAAAGGAAAAACGATGAACGAGAAGGTGATTTCCTGGCATTTGATCGAAGATGTATTGGGATGGGTCGCTGTGCTGATCGTTTCAGTGGTCTTGATCTTTTATCCCAATCCCTATCTTGATCCGGCGCTTTCACTTCTTATTTCGGTTTACATCCTTTGGAATGTCCTAAAAAGGCTTCAGGAAACAGTCTTTTTGTTCCTTCAGGGCCAACCTGCCGATGTGGATAAGTCGGCCATTGAAAAAGAAATCCTGCAAATCCAACATGTAGAATCTACCCACCACACCCATATTTGGTCTTTGGACGGGGAGCATCACGTATTCACTACCCATGTGAAACTCAAACCCCTCAATTCATTGGATGATTTGCTGGCAGTGAAAAATGAACTCAAGAGGATCATGAAAAACTATCCCTTTGAACACTACACCATCGAAACAGAAATTGATCAGGAAGATTGTGTGCTTCTTGAGGATGAGAAACACACTCATTCCTAAATGAGGAGCAAAGCTTATTCCTGAATTATCCCGGAATAGTTCATACCCTCTTTGCTGTTGCTGGTGATTCTGAGAGAGGTATTACCCGTTTTTTGAATGGTCAGGAAAATTGATCGGATATCATTTTGTTCTGTAGGCTCGATGGTAATATCCCAGCCGCCTTTCTTGCGGGGTTTGACCTCATAGGTGTATTCGGTAATATCAAATTTCAAGCCTCCATCAGTTGATCCTGGAGTTCCTGAATAAGATCTGCCAAAAAAAGGCAAATCTCCCACTACTTTTTCCGGACTGACATTAAGTGTGTATCCGGGATCCAGCTGGATCATCCTCCCACGCATTCCGGTTGCCTGCCGACCTTCAAATACGAACGTCTTTGAATCAACTGCAGCCTGCAATTTTTCCGTATCAGTCTGTTGAGCTTGAGCCAACCAAACCAAGTTTAGGAGGAATAGAAATAGGAGAAATGTGTTTTTCATAATGCTTCGTTTTATCTGATTTTAATTTAGTCAAAAGACATTTATTGCTATGATTTTGATAAAAATTTTCCTTTTTCCAAATACTAGTCGAATTTGGACTGGAATTTTCACGGCTATTAGCTTGACTTCTTTCCCAAACTGACATTAGTCATGTTTTTAGGTAAAGTCTCCATCTACATTTGACCAGACAATGATAAATTACCAACTATTTCAAAAAGTATCTTTTATGAAAAAATTCCTTCTGTTAGGAATAGGCTATTTGTTGACTTTAGGTTTTGTCAACGCCCAGGTTTTTTCCAACAAGCCAGTTGGAGAAAAACAGAAAAGGGTTATTGATAGCGTCAAGATGGCTGAATATCCCTATGCGCTTCCTATATTGGGAGACAAGGCGGCTGGGGCAGGCTTTGAGCTGCCCTATTCTGCGGGTGTCAGCGCTCAATACTTTTGGCAGCAATCTGACATTATCATCGAAAATATAATGGTCGGATTCAACAACGGCCAAATGTACGACGTCGACGAAATCATACGCTTTAACAAAGCCGTAGCCACAGCAAGTGCAGTGACTGTCAGACCGGACATCTGGCTTTTCCCCTTTTTGAATATTTATGGGATTTTGGGCAAATCCCAAGCGTCCACCGAAATTGGATTTGGACTATGGCTTCCGGATGGGGAAAACAACTTTACTGAAGTGCTGTCCGCCGGCTCATTGGTAGAGTTCAATGCGACCACATTTGGACTGGGGATGACACCTACCATTGGAATTGGTGGTGGATTTATGGCTTTGGATATGAATGTGGCCTGGACGGATGTGCCGCAGCTTGCTAAACCTGCTAAGACCTTCATTTTTGGACCCCGTTTTGGGAAAAATTTCAAGATGCCGAATCAAAAAGCAGTGACTGTGTGGGTTGGAGGATTCAGGGTACACCTTAGTTCAGAGACGTACGGATCGATCCCTCTGAGTGAAGTGTTTCCCGAGGGATCTTTAGGTGGAAGAATCGATGAGGGCATAGAAAAAGTCGAAAGCGCCCAAATAAAGGTGGACACCTGGTGGGATGGTCTCAGTCCCGTGGATCAAAACAACCCGATCAACAAAGCTAAATACAACAAAGCAAATGATGTCTTGGAAAGAGCGAGTAACATCCTGGTAGCTGCAGACGGTGCGATCAGCACCATCGAAAGTTCAACTGTCCAATACTCCATGGACAAGCGCCCTGCGGATATGTGGAACTTTATCATTGGAGGACAATATCAGTTCAGCAAACATTTTATGGTCAGAGCAGAATATGGATTTCTGGGAAGCCGAGAGCAGTTGATCACGGGAGTCCAGTACAGATTTGGACTCTAACTTCAAAAGGTCCATTTAACGCGGATCCTCCACTTCAGGCGGCCTAGGGTAGAAATTTCCTAGGCCGCCTTTGCTTTTTATAGCGAGCTGATTTTCAGGATTTTTTAAATAAAAACTAGAATTTTCCACTAACTTTTATTTCTCTGCAGGCAAAAGGTTTAACTCTTTTGTCAATTAGGAACCCTTAACTCTACCATCTTTTCAATCCACCATGTTTAAAAAAATAATTTATACGCTGATTCTGGCAATCTTAACTGTTCCGGCTTGGGCTCAGAATACAGAAAATCTAAAAGCTTCAACACTCGGCTTCATTCGGACACTCGAAGGCAATCAGGTTGATTCCGTTTACATCACATTTCCGGATAGTGCCAGAACTCAATGGACCAACTTACCGCTTGGGCTTGCTCCCCGATCGGGGCTTCGATTTGGGGATCTTTCCGAAGAAAGCAAAATCGCTTTTCACAAAGTCCTGAGCTCGATATTCAGTTCCCAGGGTTATTTGAAAACCTTCGCCATTATGCAGGTTGACGACATTCTGCATGAGCTGTTTGAAATCCAGTTTCAGCAGGGAAAGGTGGATGAAAGAAGCATGGGGTTTATCCGGAAACTAAACTGGGACTATGGAAATTACTATGTCGCGATAGCCGGAAATCCTGAAACGGATGACACTTGGGGCCTTAAGTTCGAGGGACATCACATTTCCATTAACCTCACCGTGGCCGGGGATGAGTTTACAATGACTCCCTTATTTTTTGGATCAGATCCGGCAGTGGTCGAAGCCACTCAGTATGCCGGACTGAGGCCTTTGAGCAAGGAGGAGGATTACGGTTTTTGGTTGGTAAATGCACTGGACGAAACCCAAAAAGCCAAGGCAACCCTGCCCGAAAAAGTGCCGGGAGACATCATCACCAGCCCGGACCGACCCCAGTGGTTGGAGGAATTCAAAGGAATCAAAGGATCCGAACTCAACGAAGGCCAACAGAAAATCCTGCATTACCTGATCGAAGAATACATCGGGAATCTGGATCGGGAAAAAGCTGAAGAATACCTTGCTAAACTTCATGCCCGGGGAATGGGCGAAGTGTATTTTGCCTGGATCGGAAGCTACGAACCGATGAAAGCCCATTATTACGTCGTCCACAGTCCTGACTTTTTGATCGAATACGACAATGTGGGCTTCCTTGACAATGCCAATCACATCCACAGCATCTGGAGGGAAAAGGGAAATGATTTCGGTGAGGATATTTTGAAAAAGCACCGAATGGATCATAAACATTAAAGAAATGAAGGGAAAATATATTCTGATTCTGATCGCCTCCCTGCTTTTTTCCTGCGGATCTCAAGAGGAAAATGAGACCAAATCCGATCTGCCAAATATCGTTTTCATTTTCGCCGATGATTTGGGCTACGGAGATATAGGTTGTTTTGGTGCCTCGGATATTGCCACTCCAAACATTGACCGAATTGCTGCAGAAGGGATTAAATTCACCTCATTTCTATCAGCCTCGCCGGTTTGCAGTCCTTCAAGAGCTGGACTTTTGACTGGACGGATGCCCCAGCGAATGGGAATCAATGCTGTTTTTTTCCCGGAAAGTTTCACCGGAATGGATCCTGAGGAAATCACCATCGCCGAAATCCTGAAAGAAAAAGGCTACCGAACCGGAATCGTAGGAAAATGGCATTTGGGCCATATGGAAAAATTCCTGCCCCTCAATCAAGGCTTTGATGAATACTTTGGAATTCCCTATTCCAATGATATGGCATCGGTGGTGTATATGAGGGGAAATGAAGTGGAAAAATTCAAAGTCGATCAGCGCTACACCACCAAAACATACACGGAGGAATCTTTGAAATTCATCGATTCTACTGCCGATCAGCCTTTTTTTCTATACCTGGCGCACAGCATGCCGCATGTACCGATTTATGCTTCTCCTGAGTTTGAAGGAAAATCCAAGCGTGGACTTTATGGAGATGTCATCCAAGAGTTGGATTGGAGTGTGGGGGAAGTCTTGAAAAAATTGGAGGAAAAGGACATTCTGGAAAACACGCTGGTTGTATTTTCCTCAGACAATGGCCCATGGCTGGTGATGGAAGATCATGGAGGTTCCGCCGGTCCACTCCGCGAAGGCAAGCAATTCACTTTTGAAGGGGGAGTGAGGGTGCCCACAGTCGCCATGTGGAAAGGAAAAATTGATCCCGGCCAGGTCTATGAGGACTTGGCCACTCAGATGGATTGGTTCCCGACTTTTTGCAAGCTCGTAGGAGCAGAAATTCCCCAAGACCGGGAAATTGACGGCAAAGACCTGGGGTCGGTTCTTTTTGAAAATGGAAATCGGGAAGGCGATTCCTTCCTCTATTACATGCTTTCAAGTCAGGAAGCTTTTCGGGAAGGGGATTGGAAGATCAAGCGACCTTATCCAGGATTCGCAGGCACGAGAGGGATGAAAAAAGTAGATGCCCACGACACACTCTTATTCAATCTGAAAAATGATCCGGGAGAGACCACCAATCTGGCGGGAGAAAACCCGGAGAAAACCGCCCAGATGATGCGGGCGATGGAACTTGCTGTGAAGCAATTAGGTCCTTTGCCGGAAAGTAAAGTGGTCAGGACTCCTCAGGATAACAGTCACTATGAATATTTGGAGAAGAAACATAAAGGTGAAAATTGAGTACTTCAGGTCTCTCAGGTTCTAAATGGTTTTTCTCAAAAATTCCCCGAAAAGAAATTCAGTAAGTAGGGGAAGATATGGATTCCTTTCGTCCCAGGTTGGGCTAAGAGCAAAATCAGCCTATTTAAATTGATGAGTGCTGAAGACGTAATCTTTTTGCATTCAACACACCAGTATAATGATCAACCTGCAGAAATTTTTCCAATTATCTCTTTCAAGAAAATCATGAAATCCACCTCCTTAAATCTGATCCTCAGCCTTTTTTTGACCATTTATTTTGGACTTGAATCAGCTGGGCAAACGACCGTACAATATGACATTGTCCTGAAAGGTGGCCGTGTCATCGATCCCGAAACCAAACTGGATGCTATCAGAAATGTAGGTATCCTCAATAACCGCATCGCCCAGATCAGTTCGGAAACCTTGCAGGGAAAGGAAATCGTGGATGTTAGCGGATTGGTGGTAGCCCCGGGATTTATTGATTTACATGTGCATGGCCGCAGCAATGTGGAACAGGAATACCAATTGCACGATGGGGTGACCACTGCTTTGGAATTGGAATGGGGAATTGAAAACCTGAAAGAGTGGTATGTTTCAAGACAGTCAAAGGCCTTGATCAACTATGGCGGCAGTGTATGCTGGCCATATGAGCGCTTTAAAGCGATAAACAAAGACGAAAGGGTATTGAAGGAAATGCTGGAGGTGAGTAGTAGTGGTCAGTCAGACCTCGCCACGATGCAGGATCGAATTCAGCACACTTACACCATGGGCCTCGAAAGTGCTCAAGAAAGTGCCGTAATTGAAAACATCAAAACATCACTGGCTGAAGGCGGCATTGGAATAGGTGTTCCCATCGGGTATTTACCCACAACAAAACCTGAGGAAATGTATCAGGTATTCAAATTAGCCGGTGAATTAAATACTCTGGTATTTAGTCACGTACGGCAGCCTGATATCATTTCCATACAAGAAGTAATAACCAATGCCATCCTCACACAGGCACCTTTGCATATTGTTCACATCAACAGCATGTCATTGGGAAGTATTCAAATGGCACTTGAAATGGTAATGGCAGCACAGCAAAATAATTTTGGCATTACGACAGAATTATATCCCTATACCGCAGCCTCCACTAGGCTTCAAAGCGCCATGTTTACCGAAGGTTGGCAACAAAGGCTGGGTATAAACTATGGTGATTTGCAATGGGTCGCCACTGGGGAACGACTGACTGAGGAAACTTTTCAAAAATATCGTAAAGAAGGCGGTATAGTCATCATGCACATGATGAAACCGGAATGGATCCAAAAGGGTATTGCGGAACCCGGGGTGATGATTGGATCGGATGGAATGCCCTATAGCAAACTTGCCCATCCCCGTACTGCGGGTACTTTTTCGAGAGTCTTGGGCAAATATGTCAGAGAAGATCAGGTGATTGATTTGAATACAGCCATTGAAAAAATGACCCTCCTCCCGGCAAAACGCTTGGAAAACATTGCGCCAATGATGCGCTTCAAGGGAAGGATTCAGGTAGGTGCCGATGCGGATATCACCGTTTTTGATCCCAAAACAATAAAAGACAAAGCGACCTTCGAAGAAGGACTGGAGTTTTCGGAAGGGATAGAATATGTGATCGTAAACGGCACATTTATTTTGAAAAATGGCGAGACAGTATCAGATGTCTTTCCGGGAAAGGCCGTCTATGGGAAGTTTAAAAAGTGATTGCATTCCAAAAATTACTGAAAGTGGTTCTTTGTGAAAGGAATAAATCCAACTACAACAGCCAATTAAAAAACATCAAGGGCGGGATTCCGAGAGCATAAAAAAACAGGTTAATATGAAAACAGCAAAACTGATCGTCCTCAATGCGCTAGCAATTCTTATTTCAATCACTTTGAAAAGTTGCAGCCCTAACAGCAACCCTACCCCAAAGGTCGAAACATCAGAACCCACCCTCACCAAATCGGAACTTGAAGATGAAGCTTGGCAGATGGAAGAACTGTATTGGGAGTATGTCCAGAAAATCGACACAGTTACTTATAAAACCCTCTGGCATGATGATTTTATTGGCTATCCTAGTTTTGGTGATGGGGTTTCTGACAAAAGCAGAATAGCCAGTTGGATCTCGGAATTGCATAAAGACCCGGATCTGAAATACAGCTATGTCCTTCATAAAAAGGCATCAAACGCCATCGAAGATGTAGTTATGGTTTTTTACGATACGGATTACTTTTGGACAGACAAAGAAAATCAAGTAGTCAGAAAGGAGACCTATAAGTTTACCCATACCTGGAAAAAAGTGGATGGTAAATGGCTGATTCTTGGGGGCATGGCCGCAATTAAAAGTCAAGATGCATTGAACGATTAAAAAATCAGAAATGGTCGAAAAAAATGGTGAATCCATTCACAAAAAACTCCCCCTTTTCGTAGTAGAAAAGGAGGAGTTGGTCACCCATCTGGTTTTAAAAAACAGGTTTTTCTTTGAATAGAACCTCAATATTTCGAAACTCGGTAAATCACATTTTTGCCTCCACCCGAAACATAAACATCTCCGGATTGGCCAACTGCAACGCCATCAAACCACCAGGTAGGAGGAATGGCCGGCAAACCAACAGCAGGGGCACTGAGCTTTAGGCCATCCACAATTTTGGTCACCTCTCCGGTGGACAAGTCAATACGGGAAAGCCTTGATGCACCGGATTCAACCACCACCAGATTTCCTTCACTGTACCAAGCCAAGCCCTCGGGGTTGGCGAGTCCTGTGGCCACCACTGTAGGAGGCTTAGGTGTGTCCCCATCAAATCCAATCTCCCAAACTAGCCCAGTACCCCAGTCTGCTACCCATAAGGTTTCTCCATCTGTGGCCAATCCGCCGGGTGCAAAAACATTGACACCATCTATAGGCAAGATCATGGAATGGTCACTTGCCCGGACCACGCCGCCGAGTCCCAAATCGGACACCGCAATATCACCCTTGAATCGGATGGCATCTATAGGGGCTCCCATTGGAAAGGATTGAACGACCTGATCCGTCTGTGGATTCCAGATTTGGACCACCGCACCAAACCAGGAAGAAACGATCAGATTGTCCCCGTCTGCTGAAAGTGTAAAAGGAGTGGTCAGATTACCTGCGCCACCCAACAAATCTCCTTTGTAAATACCTTCTGATTTACCTGTGAAACCATTGTATTTCCGCAAACGGTAAAGGTCTGCCACAAACAAAGCGTCCTTGTTATTGGCCCCGGGCAAAACCGCCAAGCCCATCGGCCCGATCATCCCACCACGACTGATGATGCGGGGCTGCCCACTTGGGAGGATTTCTACCACAGTGCCAAAATCGGCATTGGAGATAAACAATTTGCCATTGGAATCAAATGCCAGATTGTCAAGTCCAGGTTCAAGGGTAACGAAAAGGTTTTTCTCCCCGGTAAGATGATTTACTTTAAATACTTCGCCAGTTTGAGCGAGTACATGAAGGACTCCACTTGAATTGAACTTTGCAGCAACCGGCGTGGTGAATCCAGATGATATTACCTGCACGGTCCCATCCCCATAGGGATTGAAGGAAGGAAGATCCCCAGGACTACCGATATCGACTTTTACCACCAAGCCTGCGGTAAAAATCGGCCCGTATAAAAATCCGTCCGGCCCAAAGTCGAACCCATTCAAAAACCCAAGGGGATAAGGATTTTCAGGAGTGGAACCGATGATCTGTCTGGGCGGGGCAATCAGGTTGGGATCCAACTCGTACAGTCCGTCACCGAGAAAGCAAAGTCCAACAATGAGCCGTCCATCATTTGAGAAGGTAATCGGGTTGACGCCCGGAGCCACAAACTGCTTGGTGACCGTACCGGCTGGAGTCCTTCTCCCGACCTCTCCGGTAAATATATCCGTCCAGTAGAGCGACCCGTCTGGGCCAAATGCCAAATCATCGGGAGTGGTCACCCCAACTTCGGGCCCAAGTTGCTTCAGGATCTTCCCGGTTTGCTTGTTCATCACGATAATTTCCTGCCCATTTACTGATCCGATGTAAAGGTTACCGTCTGGACCAAAGTTGACTCCATTGGTTCCCTTCAGTGCTGCTCCCTTGACAATCTCATGCACGACGGGTTTAAAGTTCTTCTTTTTAGAAGGGTAAGGAATTAGCTCATTGAATTCTTGGCAGGCTGTGATTGTCAGGAGCAAGCCCAGGCATGCTAAAAAGAAATTCGGTTTACGTTTCATAATTTTTGGGTTTTAAGGATTAGGTGTGTTTTGTTCCTTTAAAAGAGACTTTTGACGCGTTTACTTGGAAAAATATTCTCAAGCCAACTGGAAAATCCAGTTCAGCGAAAGGCCAAAAGCAGTTCCATGAAAAGGGGTTATAATTACAAGGGAAAGCTACTTTGACAGAGAGAATCCGGCAGTAGCTATTGTTGCAGATGCTTTAGGCTTTGTTCCAAATCAGAAAATGGGGCTGATAAGGCAAAATTATTTCGCTTGGAAAAAGATGTGGTTGGTAGTTCGAATCTTAAGTTTCGAGTCGAAAAAAATTGTAGCTAGGCTCAGCTAAAGAATCAGCCCTTTCTAAAAAAGCTTGGAGCTTCTCCAAATTCCTTGGTAAACTCCTGGGTGAAATGGCTTGGATTGCCATAACCCACCGAGTAGCCGATTTCCGAAATGTTCAAATCCGGATCAAGCAAAAGTTTCTTGGCTTCCTGCATTCGTATCGTCCGGATGACTTGGGAAGTGGACTTATTGGTCAGGGCCTTCAATTTACGATGAAGTTGAGTCCGACTTACTGCCAGTTCCCGGCATAACTCGCCAATGCCAAACTCCTCGCTTTCCACATTCGCCTCCACGATTGCGCGGAGCTTTTGCAGGAAAGCATCTTCCTGAATTTCAGCGGGAGTTTCGGGTTTCCCTTCAGGCTTAAGCGCTGCATAGCGTTTGCTCAGCCTTTCCCTCGCCTCAATCAATTTCCTCAAGCGGACTTCCAGCTCTTTCTTTTCAAATGGCTTGGAAAGGTAAGCATCTGCTCCTCTTTCCAGCCCTTCCAACCGGGATTCCAGATCCGCTTTGGCAGTGAGGAGGATGATAGGAATATGGCTGGTCCGTTCATCTTTTTTTAGCCTTTCTACGAGTTCATAGCCGTCCTTTTCAGGCATCATCACATCACTGACGATGATGTCCGGGATCATCTCTATGGCGACTTGAATACCTTGAAGGCCATTTCTGGCTTTCTGGATTCTGTATTTGTTTTGTAAGCAGAGCTCCAGATAGTTCAATACATCTTCATTGTCCTCCACCAGCAAGGCCAGCGGGTGGCTATCCCCGTGATCTTCCTCAGCTCCAAAAGCTGATGCCTTCACCATATCGGTGAAAGTTCCCGGTAAATCTTTGGTCAATTCGCCGGCATTTCCTTTAGGAGCATCATTTTGGATGGGAAGTCGAAGTGTAAATTCCGACCCCTTTCCGATCTGACTGCTGACTTCGATCGTTCCTGACATGAGTTGCACCAGTTCTTTGGTGAGTGCCAAGCCAATTCCGCTTCCTTGCTCCGACCTGGTAGCCGAATTATCCACCTGATAAAATCGGTCAAAAATATAAGGCAAATGTTCAGTTGGAATTCCTTTGCCGGTATCCTTCACTTTGATTTCCAAAAATTCTCCCAATTCCTGGGTCTTAATCTTTTCAATTTTGATGTAAATATTGCCTCCCGGGGGGGTGAATTTTACAGCATTTCCTACCAGATTGGAAAAAATGGCCTGAATTTTCTCCGGATCAAAGTCCATGTACAACTCCTCAAAACCGGGGAGTAAATGCAGACGGATATCCTTGGAATCGGCCAAGGAATGAAAAGATTCGGTCAGGTATTTTAGATAACTCAGGATATTGTCATGGATCATTTTTGCAGATAATCTGCCCGACTCAAGCTTGGACAAATCCAGCATCTGATTGATCAGTCTCAGTAGCTGCCCACTGTTCCGCTTGATCATCGGCAGTCCCTCATTCAAATTTTCAACAGAGGGATGTGATAATATATGATCAGAAATACCCGAAATCACCGTCAAGGGCGTGCGGAATTCATGTGTCAAATTGGTATAAATCCTGGTTTTGAAGAGATCAAGCTCTTTTAGACGTCCGACTTCGGCCTCGGCCAGTTTTCTGCGAAGCAAAAAGCTATAAACCCAATAAAGCAGTAAAAAAAGCAATACTGCATAGGACAGCCATGCCCACCACTGGGTAAACCAAGGCGGCATCACTACTATAGAAATCGATCGCTGTCCCACTTTCCCAAACCGGTTGGCGGCTTTGATACGAAACACATACTCACCTGGGGGCAAGTCATGATATTCGGCAACATGGGCATTCCCACTTTTCCAATTTTGATCGTAATAGTCCAGTTTGAAAAGGATGTTTTTTTCAGACTCACTGGTTACGAAATCTATGCTGCTAAACTGAAGGGAAATTGCATTTTGGTCGTAGGGAAGCCTTATTTGCTTGGTTTCATTCAGGGGAAAGGGCAGGATTTTGCTTTTCCCAGGCACAAGTTCTGAATTGGCAATAAAAAACTTGGTAAGGTAAGGTATTGGTTGGGCCGAGTATTGATCTGTAAGCTCCTGGGGAGAGAAATGAAAATATCCGGATCCATCACCGGTAAAGATTTCTCCTTTTTTGGAAACAAAAGTCTTTACTGAATTAAAACCGTTTTCCGAGGCATGCTTCCAACTCAAGCCAAACAAGACCGCATTATTTGTCTCAGGGTCCAGCTTAATAAATCCCATATCGGTATTTAGCCACAAAAATCCCGATTCATCTTCAGCGATTCCCTTGACCAGCATATTGTCGATGATCAATCCAGTAGCATCAAAAAATGAGTTGAAAACTTCAGTTTCCTGATCAAACAAAAAAAGTCCTGATCTATAAGAATTGACCCAAATTCGCTGTTTACTATCCTCGAAAATACTGATTATTGAGGCCCCTGCCTTACTTAATACACGTTTGAAGTCTCCGGAATCCGACTCAAAAAGATCTAGTCCTTTATCTGTCGCCACCCAGATATTCCTCTTTGAATCTTGGAATAGATCAAAAATTGTGTTGGAACTCAAGCTTCTCAAATCTTCCCCATTATGTTTGAAATGCTTGATCTTCCCCGTCTTTGCATTTAGTACATCAAGGCCATTATTTGTGCCAATCCAAACTGTTTCGTCTATTAGGGGCAGCACAGAAATTGCCGCAAAGGAGGATAAACTTTCATTGTCTTTCTCATTTGAGCTGAGGAAGATGGTGTTCCTTGACTTTTTGTCAAAAAAGTAAAGCCCTCCAAGCGTCGTCACCCATAAATTTCCCTGCTCATCAAAACTTAGATCAGTAATGAATTTTGAACCGATAGTGCGTTGAACAAACGAGTAAAAACTAGCCGTTCCCTCGTCTTGCTCTCTTCCAACAAGACCTTGATTGGTCCCAATCCAAACATCATTTTCGGAACCCTGGGCAAAAGTGATCACCCTGCTTCCCGTTTGAGTATGATGAAATTGATGTTGAAAGGTTGAAACTTGAAAGAGGACCTGATTTTCAGTCTGTGGTTCCCAGCCCGAAATCCAAAGGAGATCGTCCTTAGTCTTTAGCAATGTCCAAAAATCATCCTTCTCCAGATGATGGGACCCAGTACCGGATGTTCCAAAAAACTCCATGGTTTTGGAAACAGGATCATAGCGGTTGATACCTGCCCCATAGGTGCCAATCCATAGATGGCCCCGTGCATCTTCATTGATGAAAGTGATATGATCTACTGCAAAGTTGGCATTTGGATTTACAGGCGGACGGGATAGTGCATTCGGGTTATCAGGGACGTTGGGTAGCCGTTGAAATGTACCCTGTGCCCGATTCATGCTATGCAGTCCATCCCCATCGGTTCCGACATAGAAATTCCCTTTTTTGTCCTCAAAAATTGACCGTACCCGATTGCCGATGAGCGACCTTGCATTCTGGTGATCATGGCTGTAGTGAGTGATCACACCCGTGTCTTTTTCCAGTTTGTACAATCCCGAAGCAGAATGATCGGTTGGATCAAAGGGATTGCCTGCACCTATCCAAATAGTACCTGCCCGATCTTCATAAATTACCCTGACTACAGCATTAGTAAGCAAAATCCCAGCAGGAGAATTATCCGTGATGGACACAAACTCGCCAGTTTGTTGATTTAGGGTGTCCAATCCATTCCCTGTCCCAACCCAAAGTGTACCAGAGCGATCTTCCAAAAGCGCATAAATTTGATCATCTTTTAGGTTTGAGGGTTCATTGGTGTGGTGCTGAAAGTGCGTGAAAGTTTCCCTGGCCGGGTCAAATCGATCCAAGCCATTTTGAGAACTGCCAATCCAGATAATTCCTCTCTTGCCTGCACTCAGCGATTCGAGTCGGTTTGAAAAAAGTGAGTTGGAATTATTGGGATCAGTCTTAAAGTATTTTTTAGTGGAGCCATCGTATCTGATCAGCCCATTGTAATTGTCAGCAAGCCAGATAAATCCCTCCTCATCCTGGCACATACCCACAATATTCGTGAGGAATTGATCCAATGGATAAGGAATGGGTGTGATTTTGACTTCCTGACCTTTGCATAGAAAAGAAGCCATTATAAAAATGAAAAACAGGACAACCCTTGGGTTTATCATTGGGTGATAAACAGTTTATTTTAAGGAACTTAGTTTAATTTTTGCAGCAATACAAAAACGAGAAAGCCCAAATCCAATTTTTAAATTCTTGCTTCAAGGAGAATTCACTGCCCTAAAAAGCCGAATAGTGATTCGAAAAATAATCTTTCTCGTTGGGAAAAAAATCCATACAGTTTGTCCTAGAAAAAGAAATAGGGGCCGTTCATTTTTCTATTCTCTTCTGTCACCGCTGTTTAAATCAAATTGAACAACAGATTGAAATTCTGGCATTTCTGTTTAAGTTGAATCTGATAAAGATTCCTAACAATCCTAATATACTATTGTACACATGCACTCCAAAGTACAAGAATTGGCACTTTTCGGTCTATTAGGATTTTCACTTTTCTCCTGTCAAAAAGAAATACAGCACCCAAGCCCTCCTAATATCCTCCTGATTGTGGCTGACGATTTAGGCTATGCGGATTTGGGTTCCTTTGGAGGGAATATCGAAACTCCCAATCTGGATCAATTGGCCAAAGAGGGTATCAGGTTCAGCAGATTCCATACGGCTCCGTTTTGTGCAGTGACCCGGGCCATGTTGTTATCGGGAAATTTTAACCATGTAGCAGGAATGGGTTCGCAGGATTTGGTCACGGGAGTTCCAGGATACGAAGGACGGCTCAGCGATCGAATCATCCCATTTCCAGCTCTACTTCAAAATTCAGGATACCATACTTATATGGCCGGTAAATGGCATTTAGGCCTGACTTCAGAAGCAAACCCTGCCAACAAAGGCTTTGAAAAATCTTTTGTGACCATGCAAGGAGGTGCCAATCACTACAGTAATCGGGGAATTTTTCCTGAAACTCCAATATCGATATACTCTGAAAATGGAGAACCGGCGACCTGGCCGGAAGGCGCATATTCCACAGATTATTATACTGACAAACTGATTTCCTACCTCGATGCAGATCAGAAGGATGAAAAGCCCTTCTTTGTATTTGCAGCCTATACTTCTCCGCATTGGCCGCTGCAAGTGGATTCAACCTACTGGAAAAAATACGAGGGAAGATTCGATGAAGGTTATGAAAAATGGAGAGAACGCCGACTGGAATCCCTCAAGAAATCCGGGATGATTCCAGAATCTGCAACCCTTCCTCCACTTCATCCCCGGGTCAAACCCTGGGATTCACTTTCTCCTGAGGAGCAAAAAAAGGAAGCCCGAAAAATGGAGCTCTATGCCGGAATGTTGGATAACTTAGACTACAACATCGGACGATTGATTGCCTATCTCAAAGAGTCCGGGCGATATGAAAACACCCTGATTGTCTTTATGTCAGACAATGGTGCCGCTGCGGAGGATTTCTACTACCATGACTATTTTGGGCCCTTTCTCCGAGAAAATTACTCTGATAACTTTGAAGAAATGGGCACCGAGAGTTCCTTTATTTCCTATGGTCCTCAGTGGGCCGAGGCGGGAGCGGCTCCTTTCAAATACTTCAAAGGCTACACGACTGAAGGAGGAATAAATGCCCCAATGATTATAGCAGGCAAAGGTGTAGAAGCCAAAGGAAGCATCAATTCTGCTTTTCTTTCAGTTATGGATATAGCGCCCACCTTTTTTGAATTGGTAGGCAGTTCTTATCCCGATTCCTATCAGGGCAAACCTGTTCAAAAACCGGCAGGAGAGTCATTACTGCCAATTTTGAGAAATGAGCAGGCTGTAATCCACGACTCCACTTATGTTTTTGCTTTGGAGCACCGGGGAAATGCCATGCTGAGAAAAGGAAACTGGAAACTCCTGAATAACACCACTCCATTTGAGAAGTCAAATTTTGAACTGCATAATCTCTCCCAAAGGCTGGATGAGCAAGTCGATCTGAAAGACCAATACCCTGTGAAGTACCAAGAATTACTTAAAGAATGGGAAAAATGGTCCCAAGCCGTGGGCGTCAGAATCCCTACGCCCAAACCTGGCGAAAACCAAATGACAAGCGATGACAGGCCACGAAACTAATGAATTGAAACGCGAAGTTGGCTTGGGCGGAGTTATCACCAACGTATTGAGTATTTCCATTGGAAGTGGAATTTTCCTCCTGCCAGCCTTAGTTTATGTGATTTTGGGCCATGCGAGTATTCTCGCCTATGTTTTTTGTGGATTGATATTCCTTTTCTTGGGGCTTTGCTTTGGGGAATTGAGCAGCCGAATCCCGGACACAGGGGGCTTGTATGTCTACATCGAGCGGGCTTTCGGGCCAATGGCCGGATTTATTGCCAATATTCTGTATTGGTTTGGAGTTGGAACTTTAGTCTGCGGAGCTTTGATGAATGCCCTGGCCGATATTGCAGGAACTTATTTTCCATTATTTCAGCAAACAGGAGTACGCATCGCTTTCTTCGCTGCTATCACTGTTTTCAGCTGCTTTCTGAATATCAAAGGAATCCGGGATAGTATGGTTTTTATCAAAATCCTTACTTGGACCAAAGTCCTTTCCCTGTTGGCTTTGGTAAGTATAGGCTTAACCCAGTTGGATATTGCGAATATTGTTTGGAAGGGATTTCCGGAATTGGGGAAAATCGGAGAAGCTTCCATTTTGCTGATTTTTGCTTTTTTGGGCGGAGAAATGGCCCTTGCATCCGGTGGTGAGATGAAAAACCCCACACGGACAGGACCGATTGGCTATTTGGTAGGAATCATCCTGGTGATTTTAGGATTTTGCTCCATCCATTTGGCCGTGCAGGGAGTCCTGGGAGATTTCATGCTTACCAATCAGGACGCACCCCTTGCAGAATTGGCGAAGGTCCTATTCGGGGAAACTGGTTTCCTGCTTGTATTGATACTTTCCTTTATCGCAGTAAGTAGCACGCTGAGTTCGACATTTACACTTCTTCCCCGCATCGTATATGCAGGAGCAAAAAACGGACTATTACCCCAAGTTCTTTCGCGCATTCACCCCAAGTTCGGTACACCCTTTATTGCTATTTTATTCTTGGGTATTTTGGAATTCGGCTTCGCCGCTTCCGGAAGTTTTCGCTATTTATTGATTTTGGTAACGGGGGCTTGTTTGGTGATTTACTTCGGAGCGGTGCTTGCCTTTCTTAAGCTTCGTTGGAATTCAAAGGTTTTGGATCCGAAAGTATTCCAAGTCCCGGCTGGCAATTTCATCGGATTGATTACCTTAATTGCCCTAGCCTGGGTCTTTTTTCAATTGAGCCAAAAAGAACTGCTTGGCATTGGTCTATTCGTCTTAATTCTGTCCATACTCTATCAGCTGATGGTACTCTATAAAAGAAAGAAAACTGCAACATCCCAACAAATTACTCCTCTATGAAAAAACCACTAATCTTCCTTCTCATTTGTTTTGGGCTTTTCACGGCTGTATTTGCTCAGGAAAAAACCAATCTCGAACTGACCGACCTCTTCCAGATGGAGTATGTCAGCGATCCTCAGATTTCTCCGGATGGCACTCAGATTGTCTTTAGCCGAAACTTCAAAGACATCATGACCGACCGGGATTACTCTAATCTCTGGATCAGCAACATCGACGGTTCCCGCATCCGTCAACTAACTCAGGGCAATCAGCGCGACTATGCCCCGCGCTGGTCCAATGACGGCAAGAAGTTGGCTTTTCTCTCCAATCAGGATGACGAAAAGGTGAAGCTTTACCTCATGTTTCTGGATACCCGGGAAACTATGGCGCTGACCAACACCTCCACACCCCCAAGTTCAGTGGCTTGGAGTCCAGATGACAGTCAATTGGCCTTTACCCAGTTTGTGCCCGAAGCTAAAAAATCCATGCTGAACATTCCTTCAAAACCCGAAGGTGCGGAATGGAATGCTCCGCCGATCTTTATCGATGAGCTAAATTATCGGGGTGATGGTTCAGGGTATTTGAAACCCGGAAAATCACAGATTTTCACCCTGGGAATCGATGGAGGAACGCCCAGACAGCGAACTTTCACTTCAAATAATCACGGAAGTCCCATCTGGTCAAAAGACGGAAACAGCCTTTTTTTCTCAGCAAACCTTCATGAAAATCATGAATTGGAACCAGCAAACTCCGAAATCTACAGCCTGAATCTCAGTTCAGGAGAAATCAAAGCACTGACCTCACGCTTCGGTCCTGATTCCGAACCTGCACTTTCTCCGGACGGCAAACTGATTGCTTTTACAGGGAATGACGACACTTTTCAAGGGTACACAGTCACCAATCTGTATATAATGAATGTGGATGGAACTGGGGTCAAAAACCTCACGGTTGACTTGGATCGGGATGCAGGAAATCTCCAGTGGGAAGGAAACAGCCAGGGAGTTTACTTCCAATACGATGAATTTGGAGATACCAAAATCGGGCATGTGGCACTGACAGGAAAAATCAGAACTGTAGTCGAGGGCCTTGGAGGTTTGGATTTGGGCAGGCCATACAATGCCGGAACATTTACCGTTTCAGCCAACAACCGTTTTGCTTTTACCCAAGGTGGACCTGAGCATCCGGCTGACTTGGCGATCTGGAACGGCGGAGAAACCAAAAGGCTGACGGCTGTCAATGATGACCTGTTTTCCTTCCGGAAAATCGGGAAAACTGAGGAAATCTGGTGGGAATCTTCCTTTGACCAAAAGCGGGTTCAAGGCTGGATCGTGACTCCGCCGGATTTTGATCCTGCCAAAAAATATCCCCTGATTCTGGAAATTCACGGTGGCCCTTTTTCTATGTACGGGCCTTCTTTCGCCTACGAAATCCAGGCTTATGCCGCTGCTGGATATGTGGTCCTCTATACCAATCCGCGGGGAAGCACAGGTTACGGACAGGAATTTGGCAACGCCATCCACCACGATTACCCCAATCATGACTATGAAGACTTGATGTCCGGAGTGGATGCAGTGATTGCCAAAGGATACATCGATACCGAAAACTTGTTTGTCACCGGTGGATCCGGAGGCGGAGTGTTGACGGCTTGGATCGTGGGGAAAACAACAAGATTCAAAGCGGCTGTTGTGGCCAAACCTGTAATCAACTGGACGAGCTTTGTGCTTCATGCAGACTCCCCAGCCTTTTTTGCCAAGTATTGGTTTGGAAAAATGCCTTGGGAAGATCAGGAGAATTATTGGAGAAGATCCCCACTTTCGCTGGTTGGAAATGTGAAAACACCGACCATGTTGCTGACTGGCGAACAGGATTTCAGAACTCCCATTTCTGAAACTGAGCAATACTATGCTGCTTTGAAACTTCAGGGAGTAGAAACCGCCATGGTGCGAATACCCAATGCATCACACGGTTTGGTAGGGCGCCCAAGTATGCTGATGAGTAAGTCAGCGGCGATTTTGAGTTGGTTCAACCATTACAGAGACAAAAAATAATGTCCAACCTATTAAAAGGAACTGAACTAATTTTCGCCACTATTTTATGAGTACAAGAAATGAAGACCTTAAGCGGGAAATCGGCGTTTGGGGGCTCTCCGCCAACATTGTCAATATCATAGTTGGCGCCGGGATTTTTGTACTGCCGGCTATTATTGCCGAAATCATGGGATCGGCAGGCATTATTGTCTACCTGTTTTGTGGTTTTTTGATTGCTTTGGTCATGCTTTGTTTCGCTGAAGCAGGAAGTAAAGTGACAAGATCAGGTGGAGGATATGCCTATGTGGAAACGGCCTTTGGTCCTTTTCCCGGTTTTTTGGCGGCGGTTTTTTTGGTCTTGGGCAGTGTGTTTTCCGATGCTGCCGTTGCCAATGCCTTGGTGGAATTAATCGGTTTAGCATTTCCCGTATTCAAAAATCCCATTGTACGGGTTGTTTTTTTGTTTCTGATATTTTCGGGTTTGGCGACGCTCAATGTGATCGGTGTAAAACAGGGGATCGGTTTGGTAAAAATCAACACGGTCGCCAAACTGACTCCCATGGTGTTATTGATCGTTTTTGGATGGAAAGATGTCTCCCTGGCTCATTTAGCCTGGGAATCCACTCCAACCATCGAGCAGTTTGGGTCAGCCTCCCTGATTTTGTTTTTTGCATTCCAAGGTGGAGATACCGGTTTGACCGTAGGCGGAGAAATAAAAGAACCCCAGAAAACGGTCCCAAAAGCCATCTTCATCGGGATTTCATTTGTATTACTCCTATACATTCTCATTCAGACTGTCACCCAGGGAATCTTGGGTAGCGATTTACCCCAGTTCAAAGAAGCTCCCTTGGCTGAGGCAGCGAAAATTGTCTTTGGACCAATAGGATATTCCATCTTGCTGATCGGTGCAGGGATTTCCATGTTTGGAATGCTGAGCGGTGAAATACTGAATTTACCCCGGGTAATTTTTGGTCTGGCCAGAGATCGGATTATTCCATTAGACAAGCTTGCTGCGATCCATCCCAGATTCAAGACTCCTTATCTGGCCATTCTGCTTTACGCAGGTTTGGGATTTGTTTTAGCGGCAGCAGGAGGATTCAGGCAGTTGGCCGTCATAGCATCAGGCAGTATGCTGTTGGTGTATTTCGGAGTTTCATTGGCGGTAATCCAGCTCAGGAGAAAGAAAGCAGCCAATCCTGCCGATTTCAAAATCCCCCTTGGCTATACTGTTCCGATTCTCTCTGCAGGCATCATTCTATATTTTCTTTCCAATCTGAGCGGATATGAAAAGGTCGGCACCCTAATTTTTATCGGGGTGTTGGCCTTGATTTATTTTCTGGTTAAGTTTTTTGAAAAGAGAAAAAACCAGGGAACATGAAAAAACCTAATCACTTTCTAATCCTCACAATTCTACTTGCCCTTCTGTGTTGGCATACAAATGTCTATGCCCAAGGGTTGGATAAACAACAAATTCTCTCCCAGAGAAAAGCTTCCAATGAAGCCCTGAGGAAATTTGATGAAGAGCTGAATGCCTCATTTTCGACAGAGGATGCTTTCATCACCACAGGTGCGGGGACACTGATTGCAGGCAAAGAAGCGCTGTCAGCTTACCTCAAATCCCAAACCGGCCCGAGAATGTACTGGGTACGAACTCCAAATGAAGTGCTGGTCAATCCCAAAACCCAATTGGCATGGGAAACTGGAACCTGGAAAGGATATGTAGAAGGATCTGAAGAGGCCGTGGTAGGAGGAAAGTATTCTGCCCAATGGACCAAGAAATCTGGGACTTGGCTGATCCAATCCCAACTTTTTGTTACCCTTGAAAACCTCCCATGATTTTAATTTTAGGACAGCTCTAACCCTAAAAGGGGGAATTTTAGCTGGGATGCCTATGGTTCCTTATATCCTATTGAATTAAATAAGGAGCTCGAAATCGATTATCCTGATCTGGAAATATTTCCGGACCATTCGAGACCGCATTTAACCTTTACATATTTCCTAGCTCTGGCTTGTTCCTATTTTTCCTTTGGAAAATTTTACCGCATGCCCGGACAATAATATCCATTGTTCATCCCTCCTTCCTTTTGATTTCAGGCAATAATCAGGACTTTAAGTCACTGGCTAACAGTGATTTTTCTATGTCTAAACAATCTTATCCAACTCCTTTTATCATGAAAATTTTCAAAAAATCCCTGGCATTTGCTTTCCTGCTGATGCTGACAACCCTCGTTTCGACTGCACAAGATGTGACCCTTGAGTTTCAAAATGCGACAACCGCTCTTGAAGTGGTTCAAAAATACACCAAAGCCCTACAGGCCGGAGATGTAGCCACGATGAATGCCCAACTGGCACCCGATGCGATGATTTATGGCTTAGGCGGAGGAATGGACTCCCTAACTGTCGCCCAGCACAAAGAGTATTTCACCAGCAGTACCACGAATTACAAACACAGCATTTCCCAGGAACTTTATCTACCAGTCAAAGTGACCAACAATTGGAATGAAGGTGAATGGGTATTGTCATGGGGGACAAACACACTGACCAACAAGGCAACCGGCAAGACCATAGTTGTACCCTTTCATACGGCTGGGAGAGTTGTCAATGGCAAGATTGCCTATTTACGTTATTGGTATGACATGCTCAATATTCTGGAAGCGCAGGGATTTACGATTACTCCTCCAACCAATTGAGTGTATCAACGGTCAAGAAAACCTTAATCCCTTTGGTGTTCTCCCGATTACCAAAGAGAATTTTTTAGACCATTCAGCATTTAGAAACAGTATTTACGCCAAACCTTTTCACGCTGAATCCTAGCTTGGAGTAAAAGGATTGACCTTATCCTAACTTTTAACCGGGATCGAATTGGAAGTGGCTAACAATGAGAATTAAAAACTATGGCAAATACGCTCACTCTTATCCCTGACAAACCCAAAGCTTGGCTGATCCTGTTGGTTTGGGCTTTCCTATTCCTCTTTGCCGGAAAATTTGTCCTGAATGATGCCTTACCCTACTTCGGTTTTGACGAAGAAGTTTTTGGAAGATTTTGGGGAATGAAATGGCCCCTGATCGGTCACATTTCCGGAGGATTGCTTGCCTTGACCCTGGGACCGTTTCAGTTTTGGACTGGATTGAAGGCCAAGTTTGTAAGAGTGCACCGATGGACTGGCAGGCTCTACCTGACAGGAATACTTATCGGGACAATCAGCTCAGTAACCTTAGCCCTGACTACCGGTTTGGCGATTCACTGGACTTGGGCCTTTTCCTTGCTAATGCTGGCGATGGCTTGGTTCTTTACGACAGGTATGGCACTTCGATTCATTTTACTCCGGCGATTTCAGCTTCACAAAGAATGGATGATCCGAAGCTATGTCGTCACGTTTGCCTTTGTACTTTTTCGCTGGCTGAACAGCACTCCCATTCTGGTCGAAATGGGAAACTTCATCGAAAGAGGCCCAACAATGATCTGGATTTCCTGGGTCGTCCCGCTTTTTTTCACAGAAATCATCCTTCAATGGAATAAGAAATAAAAATCATTTCACCTAAATGCTGATCCCATGATCAAGAAAATTCTTCTCGGAATTCTGGCTCTTCTGATAGTGCTAGTCGGTTGTTTTGTGATTTATGTTCAGTTAAACTGGGACAAAGTCTATGACATCCCCTATCCTGATCTTCAGGTAAGTACTGATTCTGCAGTAATCGCAAGAGGAAAGTACCTGGTTCACGGTCCGGCACATTGTTCGAATTGTCATGTGTCCACACTTGAAGAAATGGTTGCTACCGATGCCGGAGACCCTATTCCTCTCAAAGGAGGAGCAGAATTCGCTTTGGGGCCTTTGGGGAGTTTATTCACAAAGAATTTGACGCCGGACCCAACCACGGGCATCGGAAGATATTCTGACGGGCAGGTGTTCCGGATGATGCGGCATGCGGTGAAGCCAGATGGCACGGCGAGTATTGCTTTGCTGATGCCATTTTGGAAGATGGCAGATGAGGATTTGGTAGCAGTTGTTTCCTATCTAAGATCTATGGCTCCCATCACTAACAAAGTCTCGGACAGCCATTGGACCTTTATGGGAAAGGCCATCAAGGTATTTTCTCCAACCTTCCATCCAATTGAGCACCCCGATGCAAGCCCAACTGCTCCTGCTATGGAAGCAACTCTTGAAAGGGGTGAATATTTGGCGAGAAATGTGGCGAATTGCGTGGCTTGTCATACCGAGCGGGATCCTGTGACTTTCGAGGCAATAGGGCCTGAATTCGCCGGGGGAATGGAATTTGAACCCTTTAAAGAAATGCATATTATGTTGGGTGAAGACCCCGAATTGTGGATGCGCTCTCCTAACCTCACTCCACACCCCAACAGTGCTCTTTCCAGGTTTAAAACTGTAGAAGAATGGAAAGCCAGGTTTAGGCAAGGACGATTGATCAAGATTTCGCCCATGCACTGGGGGCCTTTTTCCAGGATGTCAGACCAAGATCTAGAAGCACTTTATCTCTATCTTAACAGTCTCGATCCCATCGAACACGAAGTGGGAGAATTGATGTTTAAAAAATAATCGGCACCGGATTTCAAATTAAAAATATCATGATCAAACTAACTGTTCTCTACGGTCACCCTGTTGACCCAATTGCATTCGAGGCCTACTATTCCAGCACGCATATGCCTTTGGTTGCTAAAATCAAGGGCATCGTCAAAGCCGAAACCACCAAGTTTTTTCCCGAGGCAGATGGTAGTAATCCAGCTTTTTACAGGTTGGCAGAATTGTATTTCAGCAATCCGGAGGCTCTTCAAAAAGCGATGGCCTCACCCGAAGGAGCGGCGACTTCGGGGGATCTGGCAAATTTTGCAACAGGTGGGGTTACTGTTTTGGTAGGTGCAGTAGATTGAACTGGCTTAAATCCCGAAAGGATCAAACTTTATTAAGCATTCTGTGCAGGTCTTCTTTGTACTGCTTTCCTATCGGGATCAGTTTTCCCTTTAAATCCACATAGGATTCGGCCACGGCATCAAGCTTTCCAAAATTGACAACAAAGGATCGGTGGATCCTGACAAATTGCTTGGGGTCCACTTTGTCACAGAGCCTATTCAGTGGACTTACGATCAAATACGTCTGAGTGGTGGTGGTGATTTTGCAGTAATTACGCTCTGCCTCCACATAGAGAATGTCGTCCAACATCACTTTGACAAGCTTATTTTGGTTTCGTATGAAAATTCGGTCTTCCTGCGAGTCTACAAATGCATCCTCCACAGTTACGTGCTCTCTTTTTTCTTTCACCATTTCCTCCACTAAAGCAATCGTCCGTTCCAGATTTAGGTTTGTAAATGGCTTTGCGATAAAGGCGTAGGGATGAGTTTCCTTGGCTTTTTCAAAAGTGGAATCATCCACATTTGCAGTTAGATAGATAACAGGAATATCCAGGTACTTCCGGATGGCTTTTGCTGCATCAATTCCGTTGGATTGACCTTTGAGCTGGATGTCCATCAAAATCATATCGGGCTTGGTTTCCAGTGCATGGTGGATTGCTTCCTCGGCTTTGGTTTCGATCCCGGTCACCTCATATCCAAGTTTACAAAGTTGCAAACTGATATTTGCCGCTATGATCATGTCATCTTCAACGATCAGAATTCTGGCCTTATCCATCAAGCAGCTTTGTTGATTTGAAACTCAAAACTGAATTCTGTGCCTTCCTGCATCAGAAGGGTCATTTTTCCATCCAGTTGCTTGGTGAGCAACCGGATCAGTTCACTTCCAAAACCCGACCCGTGGATTTGGGGAATCTCTGGCATTCCTATGCCATTGTCAGAGACCATCAGATGCAGGTGACTGCCTTTTCCTAACAGCCTGACACCGATCTCACCGGAGCCATTTTTGGGAAAAGCATATTTCAGGGAATTGGAAATCAATTCGTTTACAATAAGCCCAATCGGAATGGCCAGATCTACATCGAGTTCTAGAGGCTCCATTTCGGACAAAAAGCGGATTCTTCCAGAGGCATCAAAGGTATCGATGATGTAGTTGCCAAGGCTTTCAAAAAAATCCTTCATCTCGATAGACTTGATGTTTTCTCCCTGATATAGCCGCTTGTGGATCATCCCCATGCTGTGGACCCGATTTTGAGTTTCCTCCATGATTGCCTGAAATTCTGGGTTTTCGATCTGTGCCGTTTGAAGAGAAAGCAAGCTTGAGATGGTCTCGAGATTGTTTTTTACCCGGTGATGTATCTCCTTGAGAAGAAATTCCTTTTCAAGATTCTTTTTCTCCAAGAGTCGGCTGTACTTCTTTTTCCGAAGGAAAATCCGATAAAGTACAAATAGGAAAACCACCAAAATTCCGGACAACGTTAGGATAAAAGCCTGGATAATTTTGTTTTTGGCCAGCTTTGCTTCTTGGAGCTTGATGGTGCTTTCTTTTTGTGTAAGCTCCATCTGGGTTTGCAAAAATGAAATCTGCTCATTGGCATGGTCTGTGAAAACGTCCTGACGGAGTTGGTCGTAGGTTCGTGTAGCCTCTAGAGCTTTGGCAAACTGATTCCCTCCCTCCAGCGCTTTACTCAATTCCAAATAGACTAAACTCAGGTAGTATTTATCCCCGAAATCCGGAGTGGCTGCCTGAATACTTTTTTCCAAAAATCCTGCTGCTTCTGAAAAATTCCCGGCAGCATTGCTCGCTTTGCCCAAAGACAAATAGGAGCGCATAATCATAAATTTATTCCCCAAAAGCTCGGCATATTTCAGAGCCATATTTCCCGATGTAACTGCTTCAGAAAAATTCCCCACTTGGGTATTGAGCTCCGAAAGCGCAATGTAGCTATCACTCAGATTGTTGTAAAAACCGTATTTTTCCCCGATCTGGATTGATTTTTCAAAATTGGCTTTTGCCTCCACGTGTCGGCCGAGTTCAACCAGGTTATTTCCCACCACATGCAGAGTGAAGTCATAGTCCAAGTCATCCATCCCTATTTCTTCAAAAATTGCGAGTGACTTCAATCCATAATCCAAGCCGACAGCAAATTTTCCCTGCTTCCAAAAAAGGTTGCTCATATCCGAATAGGCCATGGCAATAGCCTTTGGGATATGGTAGGTTTCTCCGATTTTTAGGGTTTTGGCAGCAAAATCAAAAGCTTCACCAAGTTTTCCTCTTCTTTCATAAACGTATCCCAGATTGGTATACAGCAACCACCATTCCTTTTCAGGGATTTTGGTTTGGGCATTTTTCAATACTAGTTCTGCCAAGTCCAGCTCTTCCATCCGAAGCAAAATCGCCCCTTGAGAAACCTGAAGCTTTCCCTGCCAATAGGTATTATTCAGGATATTTGCCTCCTCTAGGCCTTGGTTTAAAAATTCAAGCGCTTGATTCAAATTTCGGGTATGATGGTAGTAACCCAAGTCATTCAACATCCTCAAACGAAGTAGGGAATCTGATTGGATTTGCGCCAAAGCCTCCTCCATAACAGCTAAATAATCCCTTCCAAAATCATCTGTCTGGACAAAGACTTCTTTGTATTGGAAAAATCCATTCTTTTTTACAACCTGCGCAAAAGTCAGATTGAAAGTTGAAAAAAGCAGAAGAATCCAAATACCCTTCATTTTATAAATGTAACAAAATATAATCTTTTTAAAATCAGTATTTTGTAGTTCAAGTCCACAGAAAAGTATTCCTTTCTTTTGGGACAGTTTTGACCAGCCTTCGTCCTTTCTTCCTTTTTCGGTAACCCTCAACTGTTCAAATTGGAAAGAAATAATCCAAATATTCCTATGAAAAGGCTTTTTAGAAACTCCGCTTTGGCAATTTTTATAGTTGCCTTAATCATCTCTGCAAGCAGTAATTCATTTTCCCAAAATGAACCGTTGGGTCCACTGATGTCTGTAACCGAATTTACCATCAAACCTGGTCATGACCTCCAGTTCCAGGAGGGTGTCAAAGCATGGAAAGAATGCTACCTCGCAGCAAAAGGCGAGTGGACCTGGAGAGTCTGGCAAAGGCAACAAGGAGAAGGCAACGTCTATGTTCTAGCCTCAGATATGCCGAACTGGGCAGAAATGGACAAAGATGATCCAGTTGGAAAAAATTGTGCAATGATTGCCACCAGTTTGATCAATCCTCATGTAGATAAGGCTACCAATCATGTCACAAGGCTTCTTCCGGCAATTAGCAAAACCACTCCAACCACGAATGAAGTGATCTCCGTGACTTTTTTTGAACTCACTCAATCTCATGGTTACCATTTTCTACCCGCAATCCGAGAACTTTCTGCAAGTATTTCCAAAGCTGAGGGAAGTCCAAGAGGATATTGGTATAGCTGGTTGACGATGGGGCCGGAAAGTCCAAACTATCATATCGTCAATCCCTATGAAAACTTTGCAGCTATGGATGTGGTGAGGGATGGCCCTTGGGATGTTTATGAAAAAGAACATGGAAAAGAAAAGCGGGATGCCCTCCAGGCCCTTTTCAGATCATCCTTAAAAAATACTTGGATCTATCAGTACAAGCTAAATGTGGAAATGAGCCGCCCTACCAAATAATTATTTTAACCTAAAAACCATGAAAAAGCTATTTCTTTTCGCCCTTCTTTTTATAAACATCAGCACACTACGGGCACAGGGCTATTTTCTGCCGGTTTCGACAACTTCAGAGGAAGCAAATAAAAACTACCAAGCTGCGGTGATGTCTACGCAACATGCTGACCTAACTTCTTATAGGGAATTAATGGTTAAAGCTCTCGAAAGTGATCCCGAATTCTTTATGGCTTTGGCACATCGGGGAATGGGTAGTCTAAACTCGACCAATCCGGATTTTCCAAAAGAAAATATCAAAAAAGCCCTCGCTGTTTCCGAAGACAAACTTACCGAGTCTGAAAAAATCTTAAGGAAAGCCCTGGTCCTGTTGGACGATGACTTAAAGACAGATATCACAGGAGTGATCAAGGAACTTCAGGCGGCTTATCCAAATACAGCCCAAGCCTATGATTTTGGCCTTTTTGTCAATTACTTCTACAAAAAAGATTATCCTGAAGCTATAAAAAACGGAGAAATGCTGATAAAACTTGCCCCCGATCATGGCGGTGGATATAACATGCTGGGATACGCAAATATGGCGGCTGGAAACATGAAGGATGCCAAATCCAATTTCAAAAAGTACATCAATAAATTCCCCAAAGAAGCCAATCCTTATGACAGCATGGGGGAATATTACATGAATGTGAAAGACTATAAAAACTCAGCCAAGTACTACCAAAAAGCGGCAGATATGGGTTTGGAAACTTCACAGGAAAGAGCCGATGAGGCTAAAAAACTCATGGCCAATTAGAAATTACCACTATCAGAATCCTACTGAAATGAAAAGTTATCCATTAATCTGTTCTGTAATTCTCTTGCTTTTTGCCTGTGAAGGCAAACAGCGCTACACGCAGCAATCTGCTGAAATTGAAGCCATAAAATCAATCATCAGCAGTTATGAAAGTGGAGATTTTGAGGCTTACCTCCCGCACTATGCTGAGGGGGCCCAGATCTTTTTCAATGCGACTGAAGATAACCCGGCAACAATTCAGGAAATCATCGCACAGCAGAAGCTGGAATTAGAAGCCTTTTCCTCTTATTCCTTCGACCGGGAACAAGACTATTTAGAAATGGTGACCGATGACAAAGGAGAAATCTGGGTGAATTATTGGGGAGTTTGGAAAGGAACGATGGCAGCAAACGGAAAAACTTTTGAAACCCCAATTCACATGACGACTCAATTTGTTGACGGCAAAATCGTGAAATCCCATGGTTATTGGGATAACGCTCCGATCAGGATAGCCATCATGGAACTTCAGGCCGCCGCTGCCGCAGAGGCAGCATTGGAAAAACCTGATGGTGAAGAGTAAACCAAATTTTTTTGAAAACCGGGAAGATCCTCCAAGAGGCAATTGTGCTTTCTTCCCGGTTCCTACTTTTTATTTTCCTCCCGAACCAAACAGGTCACCGGGGTTCCAGATCGGTTTTTCAGTGGTTTGGGCTATGGAATAACTGATCAAAAAGTTCAGCTGGACGTAAGTTTTTGCTGCGGTGAAATTGAAAATCCCATCCATGCCGTCCGCAGCACGGTGGTAATATTTCGCCCTCCACTCCTTGATAAAGGCATCCATATCAAATCCCGGGACATTTGTTTTGTTGCCGTATTTGATATGCAAAGCAGGAATTCCACTGACCACAAAACTGTATTGATCACTTCGCACAAAGCGGTTTTGCTCAGGCTCTGGATCTGCCTCGATGTCCAAGCCGAGGTAATCTGCCGCGAATTTTACATTTCCCAGAATACTGGAATGCTCAGCCCCCAAAGGAACAATCGAAAGCAGAGGAGCAATTACAGTAGGCATGTCCGTATTCACGTTTGCAACAATCGAAGATTTTGGAACTGTTGGATTAGAAGCAAAATAGGAAGACCCAACTAAGCCCATTTCCTCTGCCGTCAACATGACGATTAGGATCGAACGCTTGGGTTTTGCATTTCCATTTTTATAAATCCGCGCAATCTCCAACAGGGAAGCAACTCCTGATGCATTGTCATGGGCTCCGTTGTAAATCGAATCCCCATTTTCCGGCCTTCCTATTCCCACATGATCCAAGTGGGCGGAATGCACCACATATTCATTTTTCAACTTTGGGTCTGTGCCTGGAATCAAACCGATCACATTGTAGCTCTCAAATTCGCTGTGGGTATTGGAATAGCTTGCTGAAAACTGGTAAGAAAATTCAAAAGAGGAATTCTTTCGTGCTTTGATATCGGCAAGTACCTGATTCAGGTTTTTGCCCGAATTCAAAAACAGGCCGGTGAGAAGTGATTTGCTTCCATTGAGGGCAAAGCCCAGGTTTCCAACAAATCCTCGTCCATAAGCTGTCTTTTTCTCGGGATTCAAAGCAACATTTGATTGGATGACCGGATTGGAATTGGAAAATGGAAGATTCAAATTGACCAAAATCGCCCCTGCTGCTCCTTTTGCAAAAGCTGTATTCATTTTATTCCCCGGACTGGAAAAGTGGGAAACCAAAGTCGAAGCAGAAATTCCATCCGGAACTCCCCCAACCATCACCACTACTTTTCCTTTGACATCCATTCCTTCATAATCGGAATACAATCCCGGAATTTCCACACCATAGCCTACGAAAACCAAAACCCCTTCCCCGGAAGCTTTGGCCGTTAGAGGATGCGGAATCGGTAAAAAGTCTGTCCCAAAATCCAGGGAAACCTCATTCCCGACTTTGTCTCTCAGCAAGGCTTTTGCGGTGGAGTTATCCACTACAGTTTTTCTCAAAAACAATTTCTGTGTGTATTCCCCGGAATCACCACCAGGCTGAACGCCCATCATTTTGAACTGATCTACTACATAATCCACCGCCATCTGATACCCTTCCGTGCCTGGCATTCGGCCCTTCAGCTTATCATCAGCGAGGTAGGCAATGTGATTTCGGATAGTGACCGTATCTACTTGACTCATGGCCTTTTTGACGGAGCCCGGTACAGGCACTTTTTGTGCAAAACCCTGAAAAGCAATAAGGATCAAAATGAGGGAAAAGAAATTTTTCATCAGGGAACAAGAATTGGGTGATCAATAAATTGAAAGGTCAAATTAAGTTAAGTCGATCCCATAAAACCAAGCTGAGAAATCCTGCCAAGCGGGAATTTTAAAAAAAGTGAAGAGCGAAATATGATAGATCAGCAAAAGAACTAGAACTATCAAAAAGACATCTTTCCTTCGATGGGTCTTCCAATCCCAGACCGCCAATCCGATCACGATTAAATCCGCCAGCAAATACCCGAAAAAGGGAACTACGGGAGACCCTTCCAATTTGGGTGCAAGTTCCACCAAGGCAGGGATGTACTTATAGATAATTCGATCGGTAATCGGAGTAAACAGTGGGAAAATTGTACACACCATATATCGGGCATGAGTGAATCGGTCTTTGCGAAAGTAAATCCCAAGGACATAAATAATCATCAAAACAACCGTCGCATTGAACATCAAGGCCATTGAAAAATAGGTGCCCAAATTTACCTCTGGACTTTTCCTAATCGTAGCATGGATCAAAAGGATGGTGGATAAAATCAATAGCGGGAAAACCATGTAGGAGGCCTTTCCAACCAAAGTGTGAATGTTGTATTTTTTTGTTCGGATCAAGACAGCCTGCCCAATTAGCATCAGACACCATAAGGTCATGAATAAGCCATGGAAATGAACATAAAATGACATCGGCCTTCCCAAAATCGAATAGTAACTACTCCAAAATGCCAGCATAGCAAAAGCAAAAAAGGCGATCAGATAGAGCGCACTTCTTTGAAATAAAAACTGGTTTAGATTAAAGGTTTTTGACAAGGCAGGTATCTTTTGAGTAAAATCATATCTCCGAGGTTAGTGTCTCCTCTCACATCAACTTATCAATTCTTCCCATTCTTAAAACTCTTATCCGGATAAGCTGGGGCCTGAGGCACAGGTCTTGGATCTGCTTTGATCAACTCCTTCAAATGCTCAATTGCAGCATCGAGTTGTGCATCATTTCCATCAAAAGTCGCTTTTGGAAGATTAATCACTTCAATGTCAGGAATGAATCCGACACTTTCGATTAGCCATTCCACTCCTTGGTCGGTTTCTCCATACACCCCGTTCATTGGAGCTCGTGCCACTCCGTTATCTGACAAAGTGTTCACGCCGGAAAGCCATACTTCTCCGCCCCAGGTTCTTGTCCCAATAGCCTTGCCCAAGCCCAATCTCCGGAAGCCTTCGGCAAAAGCTTCCCCATCCGAAGCGGTGAATTCATCCACCAGCACCACCAAATGTCCGCGAAAGGCATAGGGCATATTGGAATAGGGTTCCCCGGTTCTGCCTTGCCAATAGAAAAATGCCTCACGCATCAGTTTTTCCAAAATAAAGGAATCAATGTTTCCGCCACGGTTATTGCGGACATCGACTACGAGCCCAGATTTTTTAAACTGCGGATAAAAATCCCGGTACCACTGCCCGATATCCGAAGCCGTCATAGCACGAAGGTGAACGTATCCGATTTCCCCATCCGATTTTTCTTCAGCGATCAAGCGACGAGTATATTCCCATTCGTTGTAGCGAAGATTGGATTCTTGTTGAGAAGTCATTGGGACAATGATCCGATCTCCTTTGTCGGCACCATCGCTTCCGAGCACTTTTATCCTAACCTGCTTATTGGCCTTGTCTCTCAAAAGGTAGAGCAAATCGGGAGCGTCCATTACCGAAATTCCATCGATATGGGTAATTACATCCCCCTCCTGGATATTGAGATCAGAATGGGAAAGGGGAGACATCTCATTAGGATAGTCAGGATCACTTTGGAAAATATGATCGATGGTATGGCCTTGAAGTTTTTCATTCCTGGAAAAATTCGCTCCTAACATTCCAAACTGGATCTGATCCTCACCACTGCGCAGATCTCCGCCACCCACCGAAGTATGAAGTACACTTAACTCGCCGATCAATTCTCCCATCACATCAGAAAGCTCCCGACGGGTAGTCACTCGCTCGACCAGCGGAAGGTACTTTTCATACATCGCATCCCAGTCTACTCCATGCATATTTCGGTCGTAGAAATAGTCTCGCTCCATTCGCCAGGCGTCCGTATAGATCTGTTTCCAATCCTCTCTTGGATCGACAGAAAACTTCCAGCCACTCAGACTCAATTGATTTTTGGAAAGATCAGAAACCGGCGAGGTTCCCAATTCCACCACATAATGATTTGGGCCACTGCGAAGGACCGCATATTTGTTATTCAGCGAAGTCACAAAGCTATTGACCTTATCGGCAAAGACTTTTTGCTCGGCTTTCTCATCGATCGGTGTCATCATCAAAGCCGGATTATCATCATTGGAAGCTCCGCCTCCAAAATAAATCCCCATGCCAGGACCCACTCGATGATAGTAAAGCGCTTTGTCAGTTACCACCAGGTTCTTATAGTTGCCAGCAGGGATAGGAACCTCACGAACTCGTTCCTTCAATCCATCTTCATCGATTGTGACCACAACAGGCCCATCGGACTTTTTCTCCTCAGCAGGTTTCAATTCGTTTTTGGGTTGAAAAGGTGAGACCAATCCCATTTTCAAACCTACCTGATAGATTTTGATCTGCTTTTCCCAGAAAGGCTCCGGCTGCCTGGTTCCCCAAGGCGAACCGATTCGCGATTCAAAATTCCGGTCAGACAGGAAGTAAATCCATTTTCCGTCAGGACTCCATTGCGGATTCATGCAGTTGGTGCGGTCGGAGGTCAGGGGAATCCGTTTGCCGGATTCGGCATGGAAAATAAAAAGCTGCATAAAGGAATTGGAAGCTGCCTGACCGAAGGCCAGCCACTTACTGTCAGGCGACCAAGCCATTGCTCCACTGATGTCTTCGTCAGTAGCGGTAGCTTTGGTTTTTTTGCCGGAGGCCAAATCCTGAATCCAAAGGGCATTGTCAAGATCGTAAAAAGCAAGTTTTTTCCCGTCAGGAGAAGGAGTAAGCCCAAATCGCAGGGTCGTTCCGTCATCCGTAAGCTTTTTCCCCTGATCCAATCCCAAGCCGGAATATTGATGAATTTCAAACTCTCCACTTTCGTCTGAGAAGGCCAGAATATCTTTGCCATCCGTAGAAAAAACCGCATCCCGATAGCGTACGCCATCTTTTTGGCTCAACCGCAGAGACCTGCCCTGCTTTACGGGAAAAACAAAAACACGTCCCCGGGCCGAAAATGCGATCTTTTCCCCATCGTTGCTCAGGGTTGTAGCGGTGATAAAATTCTGCGGGTTGTCAATCCAGTATTCCCTGAGCTGATCAAAATCGGAAGTTAGGCTGATTGCCAGCTTTTTCTCTTGCGAGCTGCCTAAATCATGGGTATACAAATCAGCACCGGCTCGATACACCAAGTTATTTCCATGAAGCGCTAATTCTCTCACATCATAGCTAGGCTGCTTGGTGTGCTGCTTCAGGTCAGATCCATCCTCGTTCATGGACCAGACATTTTGGATTCCGTCACGGGAGGAAAGGAAATAGATCCGACCTGAATGATGTATCGGATGATGGTCTTCTCCATTGTAGTCCTTGGTCAGTTTTACCGCCTCGGCTTGTCCATCGGTGTATTTCCATATTTGCCGGGCAGTCCCTCCTTCGTAGCGTTTGGTGACATTATTGTGAAAAGTCGGACTAACAAAAAAGTACGTGTCTCCTGAGGCATTGAAGCTTCCCTCTGCCGCCATATCCAATGGAATAATCGATTTATTCCCGTTTTCTATATTCATCACCACGGTATTCAGGCGGGGCAAAGTGGAATATTGATTGGTCACGTAAGCGACTTCGGTAGCAGATTTCCAATCAGTCGGCACGGAAGGCGCAGGTTCGTAAGTCAAGCGTCTCGGCAATCCTCCCGAGATCGGAATCAGATACAATTCGGTCGGACCTTCGTAGGTAGCTGAATAGGCCACCCATTTTCCATCGGGAGAAATCTTGGGTGAGCTTTCTTCCCCCGAATGAGTGGTCAGTCGAATGGCCTCACCACCCGTGAGGGATGTTTTCCAAAGGTCACCTTCGGCTACAAAAACCACGGTGTTTTCATGGACATCCGGCTGCATAAAATATCCCGGTGCACTTTGTCCATATCCACAAAAAGGTCCGATCAGTGCAAAACTAAGTGCTAATACTTTTTTCATAAGAAATGGGGGAAATTGGGCAAAAAGACAGAAATGGAAATTAGGGAAATTTATCCAATGTGATTTAAACCAGAAATTTGATAACCTTATTTCAAATAGAATTCTCCAAAAGTAGAAACCAAACGAAATTCGGTTGCCTTATCCTTTTTTTGAATTTGACCTACAAAATGGTTTTTTAAGTAATCCATTGAAATTCAGAGTTTTTTGCCTTCGAATTATCCACTTTTTTTGATTAGCTTCCAATACCAAACATTTTGCAGGTAACGCTTTCGGAGTGTTTCCTTTTTCGCTTACCAGTCCAAACTCTACCCCATTTTTCCTTTCGATGGAACAAACCGGAACTCCTTTATTACTTCCCTTGCAGGAAAATGAGCGAATCGAGTCGCTCGACGTCATGCGGGGAATCGTCCTTTGTGGCATTCTCCTGATGAATATCAATGCCTATGGCCTGGCCGAAGCCTACATTGATCCGACCATTTCGGGAGGATTTACCGGGCTGAACAAATACACCTGGATCATGACCAACCTGCTGTTTGAGGGCACCATGCGGGGACTTTTTTCACTTCTTTTTGGGGTGGGAATGTTCATTTTTTTGGACCGATTAGAGAAAAAAGGAGCTGGTATCAAGGCTGCTGACATCTTCTTTCGGAGGCTGCTTTGGCTATTGGTTTTCGGGATTATCCACGGCTACTTGTTTCTTTGGCCGGGTGAAATTCTGTTTGATTATGCCATCATGGGTTTTTTGGTCTATTCTTTCAGGCATACAGCCCCTAAGAAACTGTTCATCATGGCAGTCCTCTTATTTACCATCGGTGGAGTTTGGAATTTTTTCGAGTACCGGCATGCCGCAAAACTCACCGAAGATTTAATCACAATAGAGTCTTTCAAATCCGAGAATAAAGAGCTGACCAAAGAACTTGAAGGTGCTCAAAAGGAGTGGGAAAAGATACAGGAAAAACGCTCTCCGGAATTTATACAGGAGTCAAATGAAACCAGCAGAAAAGGATATCTGGAAGTACTTGCCTTTCGTGCTCCAGTTAATATGGATTTTGAAATGTATATGTTCTACAGGTATAACGCCTGGGATATCCTGAGCATGATGCTGGTAGGAATCGGGCTGTTCAAACTTCATGTGCTTTCCGCCCAAAAGTCCTACCGTCTATACTGGGCCATGGTTTTGGGAGGCTACGGAATTGGGCTGTCGGTGAATTATTTTGAGCTGAAAAACATCCTGGACGCCAACTTTTCTTACCTGTCCTTTGCCGAATCCAATGTCACCTATGACCTGGGACGACTGACCGTGAGTATGGGCCATGTCGGATTGATTATGCTTTTCTGCAAAAGCCAAGCATTTATCTGGCTCAAAAAAAGCATCGCCGCAGTAGGCAAAATGGCCCTAACCAATTACTTCATGCACTCGGTGATCTGCATTTTTGTGTTTACCGGAGTAGGCTTTGGGCTTTTTGGAAAGCTTCAGCGCTACGAACTCCTATATGTCGTTTTTGGAACCTGGATTTTCCAACTGATTCTAAGCCCTATTTGGCTGAAATACTATGAATACGGGCCCCTGGAGTGGATTTGGAGAAATCTTAGCTATCAAAAAGTTTATCCTTTCCGCAAAAGCAATCCATCCTGATTTCATGATCATTCCTTGAAAATTTTATTCCTTTTCTATTTTACTAAAACCTAACCCATTACACTATGAAAAAATTACTGATTGTCCTCCTGACTGGGTTTCTCCTAAGTGCATGCCAACAAGAGCAGCGCTATACCCAACAATCTGCTGAAATCGACAGCGTGAAATCATTGTTTAAATTGTACAATAGTGGAGATTTTGATGGCCAAAAAGCTTTTTATGCTGATACAGCAAAGCTTTTCTACAATGTTCCAGAGTCAAAACCCTCCACCATTGACCAAATCATCACAATTCAAAAAGAGGAAATAGCGCCATTTTCTGCTTATTCGATCGAATTCACAGATGATGCCGTGGAAATGGTCCTGACAGACAAAGGTGAAACCTGGGTCAACTTATGGGGAGTTTGGAAAGCAACTCTCGCAGGTACCGATCAGTCATTTGAGATTCCAGTCCATTCTACTTTCCAATTTGTGAATGGCAAGATTGTCAAGGAATTTGGGTATTGGGACAATTCGTCGGTAGCCATGGCATTTATGGAATTGGAAGCGGCAGAAAAAGCAGCTTCAGATACGACAGCATCCAATTAAAACGCAAAAAGGCCGGACCGAAAATCCGGCCTTTTTTATTGACAATCAGCAGAAAGTGGATGAGTGTTTAGGAATTTAGCTTCTATTCACTCAACTTGAGACAATAGATTGGCAATAAACCTAAAAACCACATGAAAAATAACCGCCGCGACTTTTTACAAAAAATCGGATTGGGAACAGCCGGACTCGCCGCAGTTCCTTTTACCGGAAATGCAAGCCCAATTCCAGCCAATAAAGCAGAAGATGAGCAATACCTCCAGATAGGAGATGATATAGCTGTTGCGAACACCGGCTTTGGAAAAATCCGTGGCTACCAACTCAATGGGGTTTATACCTTTTTGGGCGTTCCCTATGGACAAAATACGGCGGGCAAAAACCGTTTTATGCCTCCCCAAAAACCCGAGAAATGGGAAGGGATCAAGGATACAGTCTGGTGGGGAAATACCGCTCCGCAAATCATGGATAATCGCTATGCCGCTGTTCACTATTCTTTTGCAGACCATTGGAACTATGACGATGTATCAGAGGATTGTCTTAAACTCAATGTCTGGACTAATGGACTTGCCGATGGTAAAAAACGCCCGGTCATGGTTTGGCTACACGGCGGTGGATTTACCAATGGCAATGCAATCGAACAGGATGGTTACCACGGTGAGAATTTTGCCAAAAAAGGAGATATAGTCTTCGTGTCCATCAACCACAGACTGGGGCCAATTGGATTTACGGATCTATCTGGAGTAGGAGGGGAAAAGTACGCTGCTTCAGGCAATGCAAGCCAATTGGACATCATCGCCTCCCTCCATTGGGTCAGGGATAATATCGCCAACTTTGGAGGAGATCCGGGCAATGTCACCATCATGGGACAATCCGGCGGCGGAGCCAAAGTGACTTGTACCATGGCAATGCCCGCTTCCAAAGGCCTAGTCCACAAAGGAGTCGCCCTCAGTGGAAGCATGCTCAAAGCCAATGACCAAGCATACAGCAGAAAGCTGGGACAATATGTAGTCGAGGCTGCTGGATTGACTTCTGCTGAAGTGGACAAACTACAGGAAATCCCCTGGAGAGAATACATTGACATTGCCGGCAAAGCGATGGATCGGATGAGGAAAGAAAATCCACAACCCGGATTCAGAGGAGGATTTGGACCTGTGGCAGATGGAGTGAATGTTCCCAAAGGTGAATTTTTCTCCGATCCCAACAGCCATGAGTCTGAAATACCGCTGATGATCTGCACCACTTTTCATGAATGGGGAGCCACACGAACCAATCCCCAATTGGAGGCAGGGGGGCCCGAACAGGCGATTGAAGGTTTAAAATCCCGCTTTGGGGACAATTCCGAAAAGGTTTATCAGGCCTATGCGGCCAATTTCCCGGGAAAAAAGCCTGCCGAAATCATGACCCTTGCCGCCTCTAACCGGCAGAATGCTGTGGCCTGCGGCAATGCTAAAGTGAAACAAAAAGCTCCTGTCTATATGGCTTGGTTTGGTTGGGAGCCTAATCTATACAATGGCCGAATGAGAGCTTTTCACTGCATCGACATTTGCTTCTGGTATGACAACACCGACCGAATGTATACGCATACCGGCGGGGGGAAAAGACCTCGATTGCTTTCCGAAAAGATGTCTGCTTCGCTTTTGGCATTTATGAAAACAGGAAACCCAAATGCAGGGACACTTCCCAATTGGCCAAAATTCACGGCCCAAAATGGCGAAACCATGGTGCTAAATGACCAAAGCGAAGTGAAAAACGATCCGGACCGGGAAGCCAGAAAATCCCTTTCTTAGTCTTGAAGTTTGACTTCTGTTTGTATTGATTTTTGGGTTTCAAGAGGTCATTCTTTTGAAACCCATTTTTTTAAATTAATTCAAATTGGTAGGAGATCCCCTTTTTTTGGGGAATGTCATTTTTTACCTTATCGGAAAGAGTTATTTTTCAACTTTATAGATTTCCTCCACCCAAAAAACCGCCGGTTTTTAGAAGACATTATCGATTTAACCCCTTTACCATGACCGACTTTAAAAACTACAAAGTTCCCTACGAACCTGCCCACGCATATTCCAAGTCCGTAGCTTACTTTTCCATGGAATTTGCCATTCACCAGCCACTTAAAATTTACAGCGGTGGGCTTGGCTTTCTCTCCGGTTCTCATTTGCGCAGCGCATACGAACTCAAGCAAAACCTGATCGGAATCGGCATCCTTTGGAAATATGGCTACTACGACCAGGGTAGAAATCAGGACCAAACACTGAAGGCCGAATGGTATGAAAAAACCTACAGCTTCCTCGTCGATACCGGAATCAAATTCCAGGTGCCTGTTCACAACCAACCTGTCTGGGTCAAGGCTTGGTATCTGCCACCGGATACCTTCAAAAGTGCTCCTCTTTTTCTTTTGAGTACTGACCTGCCGGAAAATGACTACCTCAGTCAGACCATTACCCACAGACTTTACGATGCAGATACCGCCGCCAAAATCGCCCAAATGATGATTTTGGGAATAGGGGGGGCGATGCTGATTGACCAATTAAATTTCAATCCTGAAATCTATCACCTCAACGAGGCGCATGCAGGTAGCAGCATTTATTACATGTTGAAGAAGTTTGGAAGCAAAGAGGAAGTCAAAAAAAGGCTGGTATTCACCACCCATACTCCGGAGGAAGCCGGTAATGAAAAGCACGACTACTTTCTCCTGGACAAGATGAGCTTTTTCTATGGGCACTCCATTTCCGATGTACAAAAATTGACTGGAATGGAAGGCACTGTTTTCAATCACAGTTTAGCAGCTTTGCGCTTTGCCCGCGAAGCAAACGGGGTAAGCAAGCTACATGGCGAAGTCAGCCGAAGAATGTGGGGTGGATACTCTGATATTCCGGAAATCCAATCCATCACAAATGCCCAAAACTGGAAATATTGGGCGGATAAGCAGCTTTATCGCTTTATGGAAGAAGCTGACAATGAAGCCTTCGACGACAGAAAGCGTTTCTTGAAGAAGCGGGCATTTGAAATTGTTGCTGACCAAACCGGCAAATTGCTCGATCCGGATGTCCTAACCATTGTTTGGGCAAGGAGATTTGCAGCTTACAAGCGCCCGGATTTGATTGCGCAGGATTTACAAAAGTTTGAAGAACTTATCAACAGTTCCGCCTATCCAGTTCAGATTATTTGGGCAGGCAAGCCCTATCCGATGGACTATGGGGCAATCAGTGTGTTCAACTCTCTGGTCCACTTGAGCAAGCGCTACAAAAATGTGGCGGTCTGTGTGGATTATGAATTGACGTTGAGCAAGAGACTCAAGCAGGCATCAGACGTTTGGCTAAACAACCCAAGAGTGCCCCGTGAAGCATCCGGTACCAGTGGAATGAGTGCATCCATGAATGGATCGGTCAATTTCAGCACCTTTGACGGATGGATTTGTGAATTTGCCAAGCACGGGGAAAATTGCTTTATCGTCCCTCAGGCAGATTATCACAATCTGAGCATTCAGGACCAAGATGAGCAGGACTTGGATCACCTATACGAAATTCTGAAAAATGAAATCCTTCCAATCTATTACAGCAATAAGCGCAAATGGAGGGATATTGTACAAGCCGGCATGCACGATGTACGGTTTGAATTCGAAAGTAACCGGATGGCCAAAGAGTATTACGAACTGATGTACCATTAAGGAAACTGAAAAAATGAAAAACCCCCGGCAGGATCAATCCTGTCGGGGTTTTTTATTGGCTCCACTAACTCAGAGCAATTTGGATAATCCCATTATATCCAATTCCATGTGTCCTTCTGAACCTTAGAATCTATCAATCCTCTTTGATTTTGAAGACTTTCCCCTCCGTTTTACTCATGATGTAGACGTTCTTTTCAGCATCAATCCCAAATTTCAAATCCACCCGGTCATGGTTGACCAGGGCTTTCATGGAAATTTCCTTTCCTTCAAAAGTTACACCCCAGCTTTTCACAATAGGACTGGAGGATTCATTGAAATCTGCAAAAAACAGCCTTCCTGAAGGCACATCGCCAAATACAAATTTCCCTTTCAGTGGGCCTTCAGAAATGAAATAGCCACCGATGATGGCGACCGTTTCGTCATGCTCCAACTGGATCAGCGGATAAGTCACTCCATATTTTTCGTCATCAGCAGGAAGGGGATAAAGCGCGCGAAAACTTCCAAAAGGATTGATCATAAATCTGCCCTCGCGAATTGGCCATCCATAGAATTTACCAAGTTCGATTCGGTTGATCTCTTCAATGCTGTGTTGTCCGATGTCGGTGGCATAAAGCATTCCTTGCTCATCCCAAAAAACCCGGTTTGGATTTCTGAAACCGTAGGCAATGATTTCACCAGACTTACCCGGATCTCCCGCAAAAGGATTGATTTTGGGTATTCCGTATTTTCCGTTTTTTCCATCTTTCCCGGCAGGGTCAATTCTCAAAATGCTACCATAAATTCCAGTTCCTTGGTGGTTGGAAATTTCCACAAAGCGCTTTTCCGCAGTGCCTCCATCTCCGTACCCGATATAGAGTAACCCATAATCCGGATCACCTTTTTTGGAATGTGGGTTGAAAGTAAGTTCCTGCATGCCGTGGGCCTGGGAGGCATTGTCAATTCGCAGAATTTCACGGTCGGTGCCTTTGAAAATTTTTGCTTTTGGATCATCAGCCTTCCATTCGGTCACTATCCATTGCATAAACACAGACAAACTATCCGTGAATCCAAAGTCAGAAGGCTTGGTTCCTCCAGGTTCGGTGTGGGCGGTGTAGAAAAGTCCGTTAGATTCAAAATCAGGGTGAAACGCAAAACTTCCCACGCCGGTAGCCCAGCCTGGCTTGCTTACCATGTCAGGGCGCTTTTCTTTAAGGTTTAGAAACAAGACAGGTTTCTGACTTTCTATCTCGTAAAGCCCGATTCTCTGGTCGTTGATGAAAAGCCTCTGGGTGCCGGGAATGGGTTCCATCTTGGTCATTTTCGCCAAAGGAGGCACAGAGTCGGAGGCAGGCAGCTGGGTGAAAAATTCCAATTCCAAACGGATCCCAGAATCCTGGACTTTCTCAGGAATCAGATTGGAAGTGGTATCTCCAACGATCTGCAAAGGGATAGTTTGGAAGGTGTGTAAAAAGGTGATAACATCCTCGATATCTTGATCGGACAAATGGGAAAAACCAGGCATTTGGGTTTTGTATTTCTCCAAAAGTTCGAGGGCCCTTGGATCTTTAGCTTCAATGGCAAGCGCAGGGTTTTTGATAAATTGTCTGATCCAATCCGTGTCGATTGTTCTGGTGATGCCACTGAGATTTGGGCCAATTGCATCTTCGTTGAAGTTGTGACAAGTAGAGCAATGCTGCTCAAAAAGTGCTTTGCCTTTGGCAATTTGCTCGGTGGCAGTAGAAATATCGGTTCCAAATTCTTGCTTCTCAGGAGAACAAGAAACTAGTAACAGGCAAACTGCAAGGGAAAAAAGAAGTACGTTTTTCATCTCTGCTAATTTGGGATTTTCCTTTTGCCAGAAAAACAGACCTTCCAATTCTTTCCAGATTTTCCTCGGAATCCTTTCCACTCGACTAAGAACCTGACTCAAATGATTATTATCATGATATTAGCTGGCGAGTCTCTAACTTTATTCCTTCGCGTTTTCAAAAAACAAAGAAATTTTCATGGAACAACTTTCAGGTTTTGATTATTTAAGTCCCGGATTGATAGGAGGGACACTTTTTGTTTTCCTTATTTTGGCTTTTGTCATTGGATTTCAATTCAGAAAATTGAGGCAGAAGAGAAATTCCTCAAACGCAAAAATAGAACTGGGGTCTATCAGTTCCACTTTGTTGGGTTTGCTGGCACTGATCCTTGCTTTCACTTTCAGTATGGCAAATTCCCGGTTTGACGTCAGAAGAGAACTGGCCATCAGTGAGGCCAATGCCATAGGCACGGTTTTCTTGAGAACTGAGTTTTTCCCAGATTCGATTCAATCAGAGCTGAAAACCACCCTGAATAATTATCTGGAAGAGCGGATTTCCATCTTTGAGGCGGGGACAAATGTGGAAAAAATTATTTTTCACCTAGCTAAGTCTGATTCAATAGGGAAAGCTCTCTGGAATCAGGTTACAGAATTTTCAAAATCTGATCCGAATCTGGTGAAGACCTCAGAAATAGTCCCGGCACTCAATGAAATGATTGATTTGAGTACCTCTCGGTTGGCTGCGGGGCAAGCTAACATTCCGCCTTCGATTCAGTTGTTTCTAATTATTTTATGCATCTCCTCAACTTTCCTGTTGGGCTATGAGCGAAAAGATGAATTTGATTGGATCTTGGTTGTAGGATTTTCACTCTTGCTTTCAATTACAGTCTTTTCCATTATCGATCTGGACAGACCACGATCGGGTTTCGTGACATTGGATGAGGCAAACTCAAAGATTATTGAATTGAGGAACCTATTTGAATAAGTGAAATTTCTGTTTCAAATGCCTGAAAGTTTACTTCCAATATGACTTTTCTCATGAATTCAAATCACAAAATATTTCACTTTTAACCCTTTGCATTTTTGAACAATGATAACCCAAGGACATCATGAAAATCATTAAGATATTTCTTTTTTTCCTGTTTGGCGGAATAGGTCATTTGGCCTTTGCTCAGGAGATTCCCACCATGCCCGACACAGCAAAAATTTCCTATAACCAGATCTCCCAAGGTTTGGATTTGTTTATTTATCCATCCAAAGGCCAAAGCAAATCCCAACAGAAAAAAGATGAGGTGGAATGCTACTATTGGGCCACAGAACAGTCGGGCATAGACCCCCTAAACCTCCCTAAAGTGGAAGCCGCCCCAGTCCAGTCTGGACCAACAGGTGGGGGAGCAAGGGGTGCTGCCAAAGGCGCGGCGGCCGGTGCGGCGATCGGTGCTATTACTGGTGATGCCGGTGAGGGCGCCGCAGTGGGAGCAGTAGTGGGAGGGCTATCGGGCAGAAGGGCCGGGAAAGCCGGTCAAGCCCAGGCCAACCAGCAAGCCGAAGCAAATGTCGCAGCACAGGAACAAAAAATGATGGATGATTTCAAAAAGGCTTTTTCAGTCTGTATCGAAGGCAAAGGCTATACCATCAAATAATCCCAAACTACAAGAAAAGAAACCTATGAAAAAGCTCGTACTACTTGCAGGATTGGGATTGATCCTTTTTTCCTGTACTCCAGCCAACGAAGACACAAAAGCAGAAGACCTTACGGTTGTCAAAAACTATGTAAATGCTGTAGAGTCTTTGGACTTTGATGCGATGAATGAATACTTGGACGACAGTTACCTAGGGCTAGGGCCATCCTACGGAGATTCGATTGATAAAAACCAAGCGGTAGAAAGTTGGAAATTCAACTCGGAAAAAATCTATAAGAAAATTGAACACACCAAAGCTCAGTATGCCTTTGTCACCATCCCTGAAGGAGACTCAAAAGGAAATTGGATCGCAACCTGGTCGGAGCTAAACATCACCTTTCAAAATGAGCAGACCATCACCATCTGGGCCAACAGTAACTACCAGGTGAATGAGGGAAAAATCGTGAAAAGCTTGACATTCTACAACGAAGCCGATGCCCTCAGACAATTGGGTTATGAATTTTGGCCTATTGAGGAGTAGCCAGAAACTGACATATTTTTTAAGGAAGGAATCAGAAAAAGGGGGCAATTATCTTACCCAAGAAGTTCCAAAAACGAAATAATAAGCCCATTGTTCTGGGCCCCTTGCCACATCAATTCCCATTCTAAGTTTGAGTTTTCGGGCGATCAAATAGCGTCCACCAGCGCCTCCCGAAACTTTCCAGGAAGCATCCCCCCAAGAGTCTCCGTCCAGCACAGCTTTTCCCGCTCCTCCAAATCCGACCACACTGAATCGCGAATTGAAATCCCAACGCCATTCAGTCTCACCTAATCCTATGGTATTCCCCTGATATCTTGCGACTGGAATTCCTCTCATGCTGATATAGGGAAGCATAAAAAACGGCGCATCTCCCCAAAGATTTTGGAATTCGGCCCTAAAGCCGGAAATCACATTATGGGAAATGGGAATCCACCAATAAGCGGCTGTATTGATCGAATTGTAGGCATAATCACTGCCCAGCCATTCTGCAGAACTTGATAAAAGTGTGTTCCAGCGAAAGCCTCTGTCAGGGGTAAAGATATTGTCCCGGCTGTCGTACTCCACCAGAATTCCAGGACGGCTGATGATACTTTCCACATCTTTGGGTTCATGGAACTCAGAATTGGTCCGCCCAAGTTCTGTTTTCAAAAACAAATAATTCAGCCCAGCATACCAGTCACTTCTCCCAAATTGCTTGATCAATTGGCCTGAAATTGGAATAGTTCGGATGTTAAATTCAAATTGCTTTTCTCCCACATTTTCAACCTCCCTGTAAAACTCAAGATTGACATCTGCATAGCCTGTGAATATCCTATAATTTGATCTCCACTTTTTTATCACTCCTCCTGCCGCCGCCCCCAAGACCCAAGTTCCATTGACAGTCATTGCACCACCGGCCCCATAGATATTGGGTTTGGCTCTGGTAATGATTTCTTTACCATCCACACTGTCCCGATAAGGCGTATTGGGATCGACGAAAATTGCAAAAAGAGCTCCCCCAAAACCACCCAATGCCGGCTCAGTGATAAAAGATGGAATTGGAATAAAACCGTTGGCTGTCAAAACCCAATCGCTCAAATCAAACTTTTGATCCAGGGAGTCCTTGAAAGACACTTTTTGCTTTTGTGCAAATGCCATTTCGCAGGAAAGTGAAATCACAAAAAAGAGAAGTATAGCTTTTCTCATCAGAAAAATCAGGAATTAAAAACTGATTCAATCTATAGAAGGGAATGAATCCAAGCAAATGATTTTATACAGAAAAAGAAAAAACCTCCGGCGTTTTCAAAACCGGAGGTTTAGGTACTCATTTTAGCTTCAGCTTAAAATGGGTATTTCCCTTGGGCGATCATATAGTCGGCAATTTGCCTTCTGAGCTCTTTGGTATTGACCAAATCAGCCTTAGTGAATCGTTTCAATCCCATCAGCATTACTTTTTGCTCATCGCCTTTGGTAAACGAAGCGATCGCCTCCTTGGCTGCTGCGTTGATTTTATCGACAGCTTCAGAGAGATAAACCTGGGACATGGCAATCTGATGAATGCAGGCATCCTGTCCTTTGAGACTTACCAGCTTCTCAGTTCTGAGAATGGCTGACTCAGCGGCATAGATTTCGGTCATCACATCGGCCAGGTTCATCATTACCTCCTGTTCATCTTCGATTTTGTCCTGAAGTGCCAATGCAGCTTTTCCACCTACCATCAGAAAGACTTTCTTCAGCTTTTTGAGGACTTCCTTTTCTGCAGCAAAAAGCTCGGAAGTATCGATTGTCTCAAAAGAAGGCACTGAGGTCAGCTCTGCCGAAACCGCCATTGCCGGTTCAAAGAGATTCACTTCGCCTTTCATCGCCCGCTTCAAGAGCATTCCGACCATCAGCATCCGGTTGATCTCATTGGTTCCTTCGTAAATCCTGGAAATCCGTGCATCACGATAAGCCCGCTCCATCGGAGCTTCGGCGGAATATCCCATTCCGCCATAGATCTGAACTCCCTGATCCACCACATAGTCCAAAACTTCGGACCCGTGGATTTTGGCAATGGCACATTCGATGGCAAAAGCTTCCACACCCTTGAGTTTGGCTTCTGAATCCATCATTCCATCCGCAATCAGGGCATTGATTCTGTCATCGATATCCTGACCAGCACGATAGCAAAGCGATTCTGAAACGTAAGTGCGAATGGCCATTTCGGCAAGCTTGGACTTAATCGCCCCAAAAGTATTGATGCTGACACCAAATTGTTTCCGCTCCGTGGAATAGGCGATGCTACGGGAAATGACTGTTCTCACTCCGCCCAAAACGCCCGCACCCAGCTTAATTCTGCCGATATTCAGGATATTTACGGCGATCTTAAACCCGTTTTGGCGTTCGGAAAGCATGTTTTCCACCGGAACAGGGCAATCATTGAAAAACACCTGGCGGGTGGATGAACCTTTGATTCCCATCTTTTTTTCTTCCTCATTCATCGTGATGCCGCCGAAGGTTTTTTCCACGATGAATGCGGTCAGGTTTTTATCCTCTTCAATCTTGGCGAAAACGATAAAAAGATCTGCAAACCCAGCATTGGAAATCCACATTTTCTGGCCGGTGATGAGGTAGTGTTTTCCATCGGCTGAAAGCGTGGCTTTGGTTTTTCCGCTATTCGCATCCGATCCCGCGTCTGGTTCGGTGAGGCAGTAGCAGGCAGCCCATTCTCCGGTGGCCAATTTGGGAAGGTACTTTTGCTTTTGCTCTTCGGTCCCGTAATACAAAATCGGTAATGTCCCGATCCCTGTGTGGGCACCGTAGGTGGTGGAAAAAGATCCTGCAGCACCGATGATATCGGCGATAAGCATCGAAGTGTTAAAGCTCATACCCAACCCTCCGTATTCCTCTGGAACTGATACTCCCAACAAACCAAGTTCTCCTGCCTTTTTGAAGATAGAAGGAACAAGATCCGGGTTTTTCATGCTGTCTATGGCCTCGACATTTGGGGTGATCTCTGTGTCGATAAAGTCCTGACAGGCCTGGGCCATCATTTTTTGCTCTTCGCTGAATTCCTCAGGTATAAAAATATCCTGCGCCAGAGTCTCCCGGATTAGGAATTCACCTCCTTGGATTGCTTTAGTAAGTGTTGCCATTATTTCTATGTTATTTAGTTTTCTTCATTATTCTTTATTCGACCTTCGTCATTCGATATTTTTAATAATGAATATTGAATGATGAACTTCGAACACAGAAGTAGTATTATTTCAACAACTCATACACCCCGGCCACTCCCTGTCCCCCGCCTACACAGGCAGTGACCAGACCATACTTTTTGTTTTGCCGGCGAAGTTCATTGAGTATTTGTACCGAAAGTTTTCCTCCAGTACATCCGAGTGGATGGCCCAACGCGACGGCTCCTCCGTTGACATTTACGATTTCTGGATTCATGTCCAGGGATTTCATCACTGCTAAACCTTGGGCTGCAAAAGCCTCATTCAGCTCGACCAAATCGATGTCTCCCAGTGTCAGGCCGGCTTGCTTCAAAGCTTTTGGCACAGCCTCTCTCGGACCGATTCCCATGATTCGAGGATCCACACCAGCAACGGAATAGGACATCAATCTTGCTATGGGATCCAGATTGAGTGATTTCATCAGGCGCTCGGACATCACTACCACAAAAGCAGCTCCGTCTGAGGTTTGAGATGAATTTCCAGCAGTAACCTGGCCTCCGTTTTTGAATGCGGGTTTTAATGCAGCCAACACTTCCAACGTAGTTCCTTCTCTTGGGCCTTCATCCGTATCGACAGTGAATTTTCGAGTCTTCTTTTTACCTTTTTCGTCCAGATAGGTTTCTTCCACTTCTACAGGGACGATTTCGTCTTTAAACTTTCCTGCTTTGATGGCTGCAATTGCCTTTTCGTGCGACCTGACCGAAAATGCATCGGCATCTTCCCTGGTAATGCTGTATTCTTTTGCCAATTCCTCAGCGGTCAAACCCATACTGATGTAGTAGGAGGGGTGCTGAGTAGCAATTTTATAATTGAGTGCTGTCTTATAGCCCATCATGGGTACCAAAGACATGGATTCTGTGCCTCCTGCAATGATGCAATCGGCCATTCCGGCTTTGATTTTTCCAACTGCCAAAGCAATTGCCTCCAATCCGGAACCGCAGTAGCGGTTGATGATGAATCCGGGATTGTCGATTCCCAAGGCCAAAAGAGAGATCATCCGACCCATCTGCATTCCTTGCTCCGCCTCAGGAACGGCATTTCCCACGATGAGGTCATCCACCATTTTGGTTTCCAGGCCCGGGGTATTTGCCACCAGATGCTTAATCACATCCGCGGCGAGGTCATCTGGTCGATAGAACCTAAAGCCTCCCTTTTTTGATTTCCCTACTGCTGATCTATATCCGTTGATTATGTATGCTTCCATTTGATGTTAGTTATTGGAAATTGGATTATTGGGTTAGAGTATCAAGTATCTGGTATCAAGTATCAAGATTTGGACTCAAGGGAGGTTTTTAATCCCATGATCATTCTTTGAACTTCTGTAAGATCTGATTCCATTTCTTTCGCAATTACGGGATCAAGAATTCCAACCCTTTCTGAAATGATCATTTGTGTTTCCAGTTCAAAACTTTCTCCAAGACTAACTTCAAGTGCATTTACAAAGGATTTAGAAGAGGATTTAGCACAACCTTCTGCGATATTTGATGGAACTGATACGCCAGCTCTTCTCATTTGAGAAACCAAACCAAATTTTTCTTCTGTGGGAAACGATTTGGTAATTGTGTAAATCTTTACTGCCAAATCAACAGCTTTTTGCCATACTTTTAATTCTTTGAAGTTGTGCATATCTATCGGATTTTAAGTCTTGATACTTATGTCTTGATACTTGCTACTTTTATTAATTCCTCAGCGGTTTTCCTTTGAACAAAATGCTGTGAATCCGCTCCAGTGTCTTTTTCTCGCCCGTTAAACTTAAGAATGCTTCGCGCTCCAAATCGAGCAAATACTGCTCAGTTACTTCTGTCGGGGATGACAAATCTCCTCCGGACATTACCCAGGCAAGTTTTCGGGCTATTTTTGCGTCGTGCTCAGAGATGTAAGCACCGTACTGCATTCCGGTAATTCCCGCCTCAAACAAAGCCAAAGAACTTTTTCCCAACACTTTGATATTCGACTGTTGAACAGGCTGAGTATAACCTGCTTCATTCAGTGACAAAACCTTTGCTTTTGCATCTGCAAATTGTCGCTTCCTGTTGAGGGAAATTCCATCACTTTTTCTCAAATATCCCAGGCCCCTGGCTTCTTCAGCTGAGGTAGAAACCTTGGCTGTGGCGATGTTCATGAAGTATTCCTGAAGCTGATTGAGCTCCACGTCACCATTGATGATTCCATTGGAAAATCTAAGTGTCATTTCCTTGGTACCACCACCAGCTGGAATCAAGCCCACTCCAACTTCCACCAAACCCATGTACAATTCGGCATGGGCCTGAATATGATCGGAGTGGAGCGAAAGTTCACATCCGCCACCCAAAGCCATATTGTGAGGGGCTACCACAACAGGAATCGAAGAATATCTGGCCCGCATCATGGTGTTTTGAAACTGGGCGATCATCAGATTCACTTCGTCAAAGTCCTGATCTCCCGCAAACATGAAAAGCATGGCGAGATTGGCTCCTGCGGTGAAATTTGCCCCTTCATTCCCAATCACAAGTCCTTTGTAGGACTTTTCAGCCATCCCGATTGCTGTATTGATGCCTTCGATGACTTCTGAACCCATAGAGTTCATCTTGGTGTGAAATTCCAGTCCGATGACATCATCTCCCATGTCATAAACGGTCGAACCGACATTTCCCCAGATTTTTTTGCCTGCAGATTTCAGCGTATCCAGAATGATAAAATCCTGTATTCCTGGGATTTCCAGGTAGGATTTGCTCGGAATGTCGTAATAGAGCTTTTTACCTCCATCTACCTTGTAGAAAGTGTCGTTGCCCGCTGCCAGCATTTCATGAACCCAAGGAGCGGCCATTTCTCCGGCTGCTTCCATTTTGGCCAGTGTTTCTTTTACCCCTAAAACATCCCAAGTCTCAAACGGTCCCAATTCCCATCCGAAACCGGCTGAAACTGCCTGATCGATGCGATATAGTTCGTCAGAAATTTCAGGAATCCGGTTGGAGCAATATTTGAACAGGTCATAGAATGAGGCACGGTAAAATTCCCCTGCACGATCCTCAAAATTGACTAAAAACTTGATACGTTTTTTGAGATCTTCGATTTCTTTGGAAGCCTCCAAGGCTTTGAATTTCGGCTTTTCGACTTCCTTGTATTCAAAGGTTTTCAGATCCAATTCCTTCAGTTCTTTCGTTCCATCCTTGTGACGGATCATTTTGAAATAACCCTGACCGGTTTTGTCACCAAACCATTTGTTGTTGTAAAGTACCTCGACAATTTTGGGGAGCTTGAATTTGTCTCTCGATTCGTCGTGAGGAAGAGCTTTGAATAAGTTATTCGCAACATTCACCGTCGTGTCAAGACCGACCACATCCATTGTTCGGAAAGTTGCCGACTTGGCCCGACCAATGATTGGCCCAGTGAGTTTGTCCACTTCAGAGACGCTGAAACCCATTTTTTCGATGGCATGCATTCCTGAAATGATGGCATAAACGCCAATTCGGTTGGCAATAAATGCCGGAGTATCCTTACAGAGAACAGTCTCTTTTCCAAGGAATTTATCCCCATATCCCATCAGGAAGTCAATGATTTCCGGTTTAGTCTTTGGCCCTGGAATGATCTCCAGTAATCTCAGGTACCTTGGAGGATTGAAAAAGTGTGTCCCCGCGAAATTCGCCTGAAAGTCTTCGCTTCTTCCTTCGCACATGAGATGCATCGGAATTCCGGAGGTATTTGATGTGATCAGCGTTCCGGGTTTTCTGAATTTTTCGACTTTTTCATAAAGCGACTGCTTGATGTCTAGTCGCTCCACGACCACTTCCATCACCCAGTCGTAATCCTTGATTTTGGGCAAATCGTCGTCAAAATTTCCGGTAGTAATCCGGTTTGCAAAGGCTTTGTCGTAAATGGCCGATGGGTTGGATTTCAGAGTGTTTTGAAGGGCGGTGTTGACAATCCTGTTGCGGACCGCAGGATTTTCCTTGGTCATCCCTTTTTTCTGCTCCTCTTCAGTGAGCTCAAAAGGAACGATATCCAATAAAAGTACCTGTACGCCGATGTTGGCAAAATGACAGGCAATGCGCGATCCCATCACACCTGAACCTAAAATGGCTACTTTTTTAATGGTTCTGTTCATTTTTTTGGGTTTTTGGTAGTCTTTCCGCCAAGCGGATTATTGGTTTATAATTCAAATATGGGCTTGTTGACTTCGTTGCCATTGACCTGGTCGATGACCATCTGGATTTTCTCAAATACCCCAAAAAAGGTATTCAGTTCTTTTTCACTGACAACTTCACGAACTTGTTCATTGAATTCCATAATGGTTTTGATCGATCTTTCTTTTTTTTCAATTCCCTCCTCGGTCAGAAAAATCCGAACAGATCGCTTATCCAGAGGGTCGGCTTTTTTGAAAATCAGGCCTTTTTCCTCCATGGTTTTAAGCATGCGGGTAAGGCTTCTGGTTTCCAAACCGATCAATGGAGCAATTTTGGTCGCTGGAGTTCCATCCTTGGAGTGGATATTGATCAGGACAAATCCGATGGCTGTGGTAAATCCCTCCTCAGCGGCTTGCTGATTGTACATTCGGGAAATGGCATGCCAGGCACTTTTGATATGATAGTCTACGGTCTCTTCTCTTTTCATCTGTTTACAATTTTTTTTAAGCGGTCAGATGGAATCTCGCAAAGCCTCTGTTCATGCCTCCTGTGTAACTTTTGATCATGCTCGATTTCATTGGAATCAAAAGCTGAATTTGAGCAGACCTAATTTAGAAACATTTTGTATGCATGCATACTATATCTGTAAAAAAGTTATGCATGCATCACAAATTTAAAACTGCGTTTCTGGTCGTTTAAAGAATAATAGTTCTTTTTGAAATATCAAATCATAACTATTCGAAATAAAAATGGTTAGAAATAGATTAAGTCAAAAAGTAATTCTGAGATTATTTTTTTATCAGGAAATCTAAAAGTTCAATAAGCCAAGGGGTTATGGCTTGTAAATTCCTTCAATTTCGGAGGAATACTTTTGAGCAATGACCTTCCGCTTCAACTTCATGGTTGGGGTCAGTTCCCCGGACTCAATTCCCCAGGGCTTGTCCAGTAATTTGAACCGCTTGATCTGTTCCCATTTTGCAAAATTCTTGTTTAGGCTATCGATTTCCGATTGGAATTTTTCAACAATTTCGGGCTGCAGGATCATGGAGGAATCCGTGCTGTAGGTGATATCTTTCCTCCTGCAATATTCCTGCAATCCATCAAAATTCGGAACAATCAGTGCTGCCGGATAATTTTTGTCTTCTCCGATCACCATCAGCTGCTCGATCAGCAAGGATTCCTTGAATTTATTCTCAATAACCTGGGGTGCAATGTACTTTCCGCCTGAAGTTTTGAACATCTCTTTTTTGCGATCCGTGATCTTGAGGTATTCCCCGTCGAGTTCCCCGATATCTCCTGTATGGAACCAGCCATTTTTAAGTACCTCTGCGGTCATTTCAGGTTGCTTGTAGTATCCTTGCATCACATTGGGTCCTTTGACGAGAATCTCGCCATCCTGAGCGATTTTCACTTGGACGTCTTTGACGATTTTTCCCACATAGCCGATTCGGATACCATCGTGCGTTCCGACTGATGCCGAAACCACCGGCGAAGTCTCTGTCAAACCGTATCCTTCACAGACTTTGATTCCCGCTGCCCAGAAAACCCTGGCAAGTCTTGGCTGAAGTGCGGAAGCACCGGAATTGATCTGCATCACATTTCCTCCCAAGGCTTCTCTCCATTTGGAGAAAATAAGCTTATTGGCAATTTTAAGCTGAAAGTTATACCAAGCTCCCAAATCCTTGGACGGATCATATTTGAGTCCCAAATCCAAAGCCCAAAAAAAGAGCTTCTTCTTTGTGCCAGTCAATTCATATCCTTTTGCCACGATTTTATCATACACTTTCTCCAAAAGCCGTGGAACCGTATTGAAAACATGAGGCTGGACTTCTTTCATGTTTTCCCCGATTTTCTCCATGCTTTCTGCATAGTAAACTGAAAAACCCATGTAAAGAAAGCAAAAAGAGCCGGTGCGTTCGTAAATGTGACAAAGCGGTAAGAAGCTGAGAACTTTGGAAACCCCTGGGGGAGGAACCATCCTGTCGACAACTGACTGTACATTTGAAAGAATATTGGAATGGGTCAACATGACGCCTTTTGGCTTTCCAGTAGTCCCAGAAGTGTAAATAATCGTAAAAAGGTCTTCATTTTTAACCTGACTTTTGCAATCCTCCAGCTTAGCGAGATCTCCTGATTCCCCCATTTCTGCCACTATGGACCAATTTTCCACTCCAGTCAGCTCATCAAATGAAAAGATCTTCCGATCTCCGGATACTTCGGCAGCTTTGGAATAAATGGCCTGGTCTCCCACAAAAATCATTTTTACCTCTGCGTGATCAAAAATGTAAGCGTAATCTTCAGAAGTGATGGTAGGATACATCGGCACCGAAATCGCACCGATTTGCTGAAGGGCAAAATCAACAAAATTCCATTCGGGACGATTTTCTGAAATAATGGCAACTTTATCCCCCGATGAAATTTTCAAAGCCAATAAACCTAGACTAAGATTGTCCACGATCCGCTTTAAATCTATGGAAGAATATGTCTTCCAAGTTCCGTTCACTTTTTGGGCAAAAGCAACTTTCTTGTCATAGGTAGCAATCTGATAAGGGATCAGATCAAAAAGCCGGCTTGGTTTCATGAATCCTTTGGGTTTATCTATTCTAATATTACCCATTACAAAATGGATTCACAAAAGCTATCCACACAATTCACAGCGTAATAACCTTATTAATTTATTTAAATAAATAAAACTATTAAGGTTATTAAGGGTGTGGATTTGTTGATAAACCAAGCTTAAAAAGTTTGCCACAATATGGAACAATAAACCTTCTCTATCCTGACAAGTTATCCACCTATTGTCAACTTTTAAAGTGGTGGATTTCTGTAGTTTGTAGAAAAAATGAAATTATTGGGGATTAGTTTGCAGAGTTAAGTGTGGTTAAGATGGATGTGGACATCTTTCAATAGGGTTGTGGACAAAGTCGTACTTTTCCCCAGAATGATTTTGATTTTGGTGAATGATCCTAATAATGTTTAAAAGTCAATAGTTATCCCGTTTTGGAGATGAAGTTATCGACATAGTTTTAAGGGTTTTCCACAGGTTTTTTTTGTTCTTTGGGTATTCCGGTGGGCTCAGAAGCAGTGATATTTTGGTCTTGAAGTGACCACCCGCTTCTGATAATTAGTGCAGGTTCCATCTCTGAATTAATGAAGTAAAAAACCCTTTCTGCCAATCGTTTTTGTGTAAAGTTGGATGGATCCCAGCTTTTGTTACCGTTTAGATCTTCAATTACTCTGATTTTGAATGTTCCGGGTTCGACGAGTTTGAATGAATAAGTTGATGTGTTTTCCAAGAATTGCTCTCGGATTAGCTCGTTTTTTGAGTTTAGCAACTGAACTATATATGGAGGTCTTCCTGCCAAAATGTTGCCTGAGATTTCATCAGCAAGGCCTTCCCGCTTTAGTTTTCGATAATTTGCGGTCAGTGGGGTTTCATTGACTTGATTTTCTATATCTGTGAAGGTAGAATCTGCTCCTTTCACTGTAATAATTTCCTGAGAAAGAGAATCAGGAATACTTAAGCGGATTCTAAGTAAATCTCTTTTTGAGGAATCCTGAAAGGACATCATTGATTCAGTGATGCTAATTCGAGATGCCGTATCGTATGCTATATAGAGTGAATCAGTGTTTATTGACTTTATCGGTTTGTTGAATTGTAACTCTGCTTCAAAGTTTCGGTAGAAGTTTTTCCCTGAGTTTGCGGTGACCAGTAATTTATCAGGTTTCCGTTCAGATTGTGGAAATTTGGCCCATATTAAAGAGTCTATAGAGAATCCTACCGAATCTTTCAGACTTATGTTAAAGGGAATACTGTCAGTTTTGGGGCTGATTGGATAGATCCTTATTCTGTTGTCAGAAAAGTTGTAGAAGAATTCAGATCCCAAATCTTCGTTACTAAGCTTGGTTTCCATTGGACCCCGATTTACAACGATATCAAAATTTTGTCCGAAAGAGGCTGTTCTTAAAATTCTGATGGGAGTTATGTCCGCTTTTGACAAATTGAACCTGATATTTTCAATGTTTTGTTCGAGGAGTAGTGTATCAATGATAAAGTCGTAATCTTCTGATTTTGATTCAGCTTTAAGAGTTCCATTGTTGTCTTTCCAGGCATATGCTAGGTATTGACCGTTCTTAACATTAGTTATGGTAAAGCTCCCTGTAGTGTCTACCTGACTGAGATAATAGGGCGGTGCTGTCAGAATGTCTGTGGTGTCGCCTAAAGGATAGATTCCCACCAAAACGTCTTTAAAATCAGGTTTTGATGGTGGAAAATAAAAATTCACCTTTCCTGATATACTTAGGCTGTCTATTGCATTTCCAGTAGAAAAGACCAATTTCAGATTTTCAGCGGGATTTTCTTCTGATATATCCACTACGGATTTCTGAAAATCGATTACGTAGGTTGTACTGTCTTCTAGCTCCTGGTTAAGTTTGATTGTGACTATGTTTTTTAAGGCAGAAAATTCAACTTCGTCCTTTTTTACTCTTGGGGTAATTACGATTCCCTTTGTTGGATTTTCGAGTTTAATGTATTCGTCAAAAGTTAAAGTGATCTCCTCTGGCTTGGTGTTTAGACTTTGAGTGGTAGGATTTGATTCTAAAAGTACCGGAGGGTCTTCATCCCTTGGTCCGCCGGTAGGAGTACTCTGCTTTGCACACGCAGCAAATAACAAAAGTGTTAGTCCGTAAATCAGTAATCTTGTCTTGCTCACTTCTTTTGGAAAACGAAAATATTGCTTGAAAATTGACCTGGTGATTTGGCTGAGCTATTTGACTTGAAACCTTTCATTAGGGCTTTCCAATAGTTGGAAAGCTTCGATGAACTTTTATCCAAGTAGCCTTCAGACAAAAGAGAAACGTAAAAACTATCGAATTTCATTGGTTTAATTTCTTTCAATTCCAGGTCAAATTCTTCTTTGAATTTTTCCATAGATGCTTGATTAAAATGGTAAAGATGTCTTGGGACATCCCATCCCGCCCAAAATTTCCCGTAATTTTTTCCATCCCAACTTTCGTGATTTGGTACTGCTAAAATTAAGTAACCATTTGATTTTAAATGGTTTAATAATTTTTTGACAGTTTTCCGTAGGTCATGGATATGTTCTAAGACATGATATAATGTGATCACATCGTATGTGTATTCATTCTTTATTTCATCGATTGATCCTTTGACTTTGTCGTTGAGTTTTCCATTGGCCTGCTTTCTTGCTTTTTCGTTCGGTTCAATTCCAGCGATTTTCCAACCCCTTTTTTTTGCTGCATTTAGGAACTCACCTGTACCGCAGCCATAATCCAACAACCTGCCTTTTTTCTTTAGTTGTTCTATGGATTTTACTTTCTTTGAAATGCTGTAATTTCTGACTTTTTGATAGATCCATTGGGTTAGATTCTTAGCCTTGTCTTCATGGGAGAAGTATTCTGGAAAATTGTAATAGGGACCGATTTTTTCCTGATTTGGTCTGGGATTAGTAAAAAGTAATTCGCAATTGGAGCATTTGCAAAGGATAAATGTTTCATTGCTTACAGCGAAATCCGTGATCTCAGAGTGGTTAAGAAAAAGCCCACTTTTGCAGAGTGGGCATTTACCAAGACGTTCTAGCATTTTACCTTCCCAAATAAACTGTTAAGATAGATAAATCAGCCGGTGAAACCCCACTGATTCTTGAAGCTTGGCCAAGTGTCTCTGGCCGGATTTTATTCAATTTTTGTTTACCCTCGTTGGATAATGCAGTGATGGATATATAATCAAATTGTGTTGGAATGCGGTAGTTTTCCATGTTTGATAACTTTTCTACCATTTGTTGCTCTTTGTCAATGTAGCTGTCGTATTTGATTTGGATTTCTGCTTGTTCAAGTACTTCTTTTGAATATTTGTTCAAATACTGATTCAAATCCTCATCCACAGCCATGAGTTCTCTTATTCCAATCTGTGGGCGTTTCAGTAGTTTCTCAGCGCTTATTTTTTCCTGAATGGACGATGTTCCAATTGTTTCCAGACCTTCATTTATTGATTCTGGACTTAGTTTCTTCTGTTTTAAGTCATTTATTAGCTTGGCTGTTCCAGACTTTTTATCGATCATCTTTTCCAACCTTACATCAGATGCAAGGCCAATTTCATGTCCCAATTGTGTTAGTCGAATATCGGCATTGTCCTGTCGGAGCAATAGCCGGAATTCTGCTCTTGAGGTAAACATCCGATATGGTTCCTCAGTGCCTTTTGTGATTAGATCATCTACCAACACGCCAATATATGCCTCTGATCTTTTCAAAATGAATGGATCTTTTTCTTGGACTTTAAGGCTCGCATTAATTCCGGCTACTAATCCTTGTGAAGCAGCTTCTTCATAGCCTGTCGTTCCGTTGATTTGGCCTGCAAAAAACAAGTTCTCCATCAGATGGGTTTCGAGCGATAATTTCAGTTGGGTTGGTGGGAAAAAATCATATTCGATTGCATAACCTGGGCGGAACATTTTAGCATTTTCAAACCCTGGGATCAGCCTTAAAGCTTTGTATTGAACATCTTCTGGAAGAGAAGTCGAAAAACCGTTGACATAGATTTCAACCGTATCCCATCCTTCCGGTTCTACGAAGATTTGATGTCTTTCCCTTTCCGCAAATCGGTTGATTTTGTCCTCAATGCTTGGACAATACCTTGGCCCTAAGCCCTGAATTCGGCCGTTAAACATCGGCGAGCGATCAAAACCGGTTTCTAACGATTGATGAACTTCTTTGTTTGTATAAGTGATCCAACAGCTTCTTTGTTTTTTTAAAGGTTGGGTTGAATCCAAATAGGAGAATTTCTCGGGATTTTCGTCCCCATATTGGACCTCCATTTTCGAATAATCGAGGCTTCGGCCATCGACTCTTGGAGGAGTTCCAGTTTTCATCCTTCCTGATTCAAAACCCAGAGAAACCAATTGTTCTGTAATTCCTTTTGCGGCGGATTCTCCTGTTCTTCCTCCGCCAAAATGTTTTTCACCTATATGGATTACGCCGTTTAAGAATGTCCCATTTGTTAAGACCACTGATTTTGAGGGAATCTCTATTCCAATACCAGTTCGAACACCGCATACCCTACCATCTTTTACCAAAAGTCCAGAAATCATCTCTTGCCAAAAATCAACGTATGGAGTTCTCTCGAGAGCCAATCTCCATTCCTCTGCAAATCTCATACGATCATTTTGAGTTCTTGGAGACCACATTGCTGGCCCTTTTGACCGGTTGAGCATTCTGAACTGAATCATTGATTTGTCAGAGATTATTCCTGACATTCCACCAAGAGCATCTATTTCTCGTACTATTTGTCCTTTTGCCACTCCGCCCATTGCAGGATTGCAGGACATTTGGGCAATGGTATTCATGTTCATAGTACAAAGAAGGACTTTTGACCCCATTGTCGCCGCAGCATGAGCTGCTTCACAGCCGGCATGCCCCGCTCCCACTACTATGACATCGTAAATTGGAAACATGTTGATTTGTTTATGATGTTTCACGTGAAACGTTTCTGGCTTATTCAGAAATTGCCCCAATTGTTTCACGTGAAACAGTTAAATATTTTGGTAAAGTTTGATGGCAAATTCTTCGAGCGATCTCATTTCTTCAGTCTGCTCTTTGGATTTGTCTTTGTATCCCATCAAATGGAAAAGCCCGTGACTAATAACCCGGCTGAGTTCGGCTTCTTCCTCTTGTTGGTGCTTTGAAGCATTGTCTTTGATCCTGTCAATACTTATGAAAATATCCCCTTCAATCGTATTCTCTTTTTCTGAATTGTCAAACGTGATGATGTCTGTATAGGTATGGTGATCCAAATAGTCAACATTGATTTGGTATAAATACTCATCGGAACAAAAGATGTAATTCAGTTCCCCGATCTTGAAGCTTTCAGATTGAGCGATCTTCTTTAACCAGTTTTTTCTCCGCAACTTGTGCTTTAGATCAAATTTGATTTCTTCTGAAAAGAAATTAATCGCCATACTCAGTCCATGTAAAAGGAAAGTACCGTCTTTTTTCCACCCTCTTCAAATTTCACTTCATCACTTAGATGCCGAATCAGAAATATTCCTCTGCCTCCGGGTTTTTCTATGTTTTCAGGAGCTGTGGGATCTTGTAGTTCCTGCAAATCAAATCCTTTCCCTTCGTCCTCTATAATGAACTTTAATTGGTCACCTTCCATTTTTAGTTCCAGGTGAACCAATTTGTTTTTATCGCTTTGATTTCCGTGAATGATCGCATTGCTGATGCATTCTGTCACGGAAATCATAATATTCCCATAGATGTCATCATTGATCTCAAAGTTTTCTTTTGCGTTATCGATAAAACTTTCGATGATCTTAATGTTCTCTATCAGAGATGGAATTGAAATTTTAATAGACTTCATCTGGGAAATATTCTAGGATTCAGTTCTAATTGATTTATTTTTATTCTATTTCTAATACAATCGGACAATGATCCGAGTGTTTTACGTCCGGCAAAATTACAGCACTTTTCAGTCTGTTTTGCAATTCATTGGTTACCATATGATAATCAATTCTCCAACCAAGATTTTTCGCTCTTGAATTTGCTCTAAAGCTCCACCAAGTATACTGATGCGGATTTGGGTTGAAATGTCGAAATGTATCAATGAACCCAGACCCGGTAAACTTGTCCATCCATGCCCGCTCTTCTGGCAAAAAACCGGATGAGTTTTTGTTTGAAACTGGGTTATGGATATCAATAGGTTTGTGGCAAATATTATAATCGCCACTCAGAATCACGGTGGTATTTTCATTTCGAAGATCCTGCATATAACCAAAGATATCGTCAAGAAATTCATATTTAAATCCCTGTCTCTCATCCCCAGTTGTGCCTGATGGAAAATAGGATGAGATGAATGAAAATCCATCAAAATCTGCCTGGAGTATTCTTCCTTCGTCATCGTATTTATTCAACCCCATTCCATATTTGAGGGATTTAGGTTTGATTTTAGAGAAAATTGCAACTCCGCTGTAGCCCTTTTTTACTGCAGGATACCAATAGAGGTTATATCCTAAATCTTGGAAAATAGTCGGGTCTATGTCCTTTTCATGAGCCTTAATTTCCTGTAACCCAATAATATCGGGGTTTTCTTCTTTTAGCCAATCTACAAATCCCTTGCTCATAGCAGATCTGATTCCGTTGACGTTGTAAGAGATTAGTTTCATATGATTATAAATGGATTTTTAAAGTCATATGCAATCTCGTATAGTTTATAATTATTGTAGTGTGTGATGTTCTTCGTCATGTTCGAATTCATTTAGATTTCGATTTGATATTCTTTTTCGAAATAATCCATTACCTGGATTTTTAGAAGTTTTTCTTGTTCAAGTAAATCAAAATGAGGCAATTCCTTTACCAATTTCCAATGTGGCCACCCATCCTGATCAACGAAATCCAATTCGTAAAACCCGGCATAGCTTAATACTTTGCATACAGCAATATGCATCAAATCTTGCTTTTGCTCTTTTGAGAAGGCTTTAGTTCCTTTTCCCAATTCCTGAACCCCTATCAAGAAGAGTACGCCATTCAGGTCGTTTGGTTTTTTTCCAACTGTATCTTTCAGTCCATCCAATAATTTGGACCAACGTTTTTCAAGATCAAGATCCCGCTTAAACATAACTTATCTTATTGAATTTCAAGTTCTTCCCAGTATTCTACGGCCCGTCTAAGGTGTGGGATGACTATGGAGCCACCAATGATCATGGCAATTGAAAACACCTCAAAAATTTCTTCCTTTTTTAAACCGGCTTCATGACTTTTTCCCAAATGATATTTAATGCAATCGTCACACCTCAATACCATGGAACAGGCAAGTCCGATCATTTCCTTTGTTTTAATATCCAACTCTCCCTGGGCATAAGTGTTGGTATCAAGGTTGAAAAATCGTTTGATCACCTTGTTATCTTCCGCCATGATTTTCTCATTCATCTTGGCTCTGTAAGCGTTGAATTCTTCTATCAGATTCATTAACTTAAGGATTAATATTTTCCAAAGGGTAAATATACTGCATATTCAACCCTATGGGCTAACAACAGAACTTTTTAGCTATGCGATTTCTTTTTTGGAATGATTTTTTGGATTTGATTTTCCCAAGAAATTGCCCTCAATGTGGAAGGGCTCTATTTGATTTTGAGCCTTGTTTATGTACAGTTTGCCAAGGATCATTACCATTGGCAAATTTCCATCTTAGGCCATTTGATAATGAGCTTTCTTCTAAAATCCGCGGGCTGACTCAAGTCAACCGGGTAATGGCATTTCTTAGGTTTTCAAAAAAAGGACAAAGCCAGAAGCTTCTCCATCAGCTCAAATACCGGAACAAGCCCGAAATCGGAGAAGAAATGGGCAGATTGTATGGTTTGTCCTTAGCTAACCACGGGTATCAAAAAGAATGGGATGTAATTGTGCCTGTGCCACTCCATCCCATGAAACAAAAACGCCGCGGCTATAATCAAAGTGAAAAATTTGGAGTCGGCCTATCAAAATCTTTGGGAATTAAACTGGAAAATTTTCTTGAGCGGAAAAAGTTCACTGAAACTCAGACGAAAAAATCCAGACTCCAGCGATTGGACAATGTAGAAGAAGTGTTTGATTTAAAGGCGAATGAAGAAATTTCGGGCCTTAGGATTTTGTTGGTAGATGACGTGATTACCACGGGCGCGACACTTTGTGCATGCGCCAATGTCCTTTTGGCCAATGGTGCAAAAACTGTAGATTTGGCAACCATAGCTGCAGGCGGCTAATTGATCTACCATGAGCATAGACATTGAATTTCTAAAATACCCCATCGGGAAGTTTAAAATGCCTGAATTGGTTTCTAATGATAATATTTTGGACGCCATTTCTATCATTAAATCATTTCCCGCGCAAATTTTTGCGGCGGTGAGCCCCCTATCAATAGCTCAGCTTGACACGCCTTACCGCCCTGGTGGATGGACGATAAGACAATTGGTACATCACTGTGCTGATAGCCACATGAATGCATTTATTCGTTTCAAATTGGCATTGACGGAGTCAAATCCAACTATTAAACCGTATGAGGAAGCCCTTTGGGCTAATCTTGCTGATGCAGCTTTGCCAATCGAATCCTCTCTGGCAATCATAAAAGCAATTCATTTGAAATGGGGAGTAATTCTGGACTCGATGAAGCCTGAGGATTTTAAGAAAACCTATTTTCATCCTGAGAAGAAGCGGAGTCAAGAATTGGAAGAAATAACACTAATGTATGCCTGGCATTCTCAGCATCATCTTGCGCATATTCAACATTTGGTACTGAGGGAGAATTGGTCCTTTGGAAAATAAACCTTCAAAATCAGATGTCTGGTAATAATGCTTTTTAACTCCATAGAATTTGCCATTTTCCTGCCAATAGTATTTGCACTCTATTGGTTATTCCAAAAAAATCATCGCATCCAACTTTGGATTTTGCTTGGAGCCAGTTATTTGTTCTATGGCTGGTGGGATTGGCGGTTTTTAGGTTTGATTGCTTTAAGCTCTTTTATAGATTTTTTTATCGGGCTTGGTTTAGGACAAACGGATGATCCCAAAAGAAGAAAACTCCTTTTGGCAGCGAGTTTGGTTGCCAACCTTGGTTTATTGGGCTTTTTCAAATACTTCAATTTCTTTACGGAAGCGTTCGTAGATGCCTTTTCTTTGTTTGGGATGAGTTTGGAAAAATCAAGACTAGACATCATTCTTCCTGTTGGGATCAGCTTTTATACTTTTCAGACACTCAGCTATACCTTTGATGTGTATAAAAAACAACTTACCCCAACTAAAGATGTTCTGGCGTTTCTGGGGTTTGTGAGTTTCTTCCCCCAATTGGTTGCTGGACCTATCGAGCGTGCCTCTCATCTGCTTGGTCAATTTTATTCACCTCGAAAATTTGAATATTCTACAGCAGTTTGTGGAGTAAGGCTCATCGTCTGGGGTTTATTTAAGAAAGTTGTCATTGCAGATAATGCTGCAATTCTTGTCGATGAGATATTTTCCAACTATCAGGATCAAAATAGCTTATCTCTAATTCTCGGATCAGTCCTGTTTGCATTGCAGATTTATGGGGATTTCAGCGGGTATTCCGATATCGCCATTGGGCTTTCCAGGATGTTTGGTTTCGATTTGATGATGAATTTTCGATTTCCTTATTTAGCTCAAAACATCAATGACTTTTGGAAAAGATGGCATATATCACTTTCAACGTGGTTTAGGGATTATGTTTATATCCCATTGGGGGGAAGTCGAGGATCAACTTTATTTTCGCTCAGAAATGTAATGGCGATATTCTTAATCAGTGGATTTTGGCATGGGGCCAACTGGAATTACCTTGTTTGGGGCGCAATTCATGGGGTGATGTATATTCCATTCTTCATTAATAAAGCCCATCAAAATCTTCATCAGGAGCCTTTTTGGATGAAATTACCAAAGATTTTTCTGACGTTTTCTGTAGTTTGTATTGCTTGGATTTTCTTCAGAGCTGATTCTTTGGGTCAGGCGCTGGATTACCTGGGGCATTTATGGTCAAATGAAGGATCTGGAAATTACATTTTCAGCCAAACCAAAAGAACTATGATATTTGGTGTGGTAGCCATTTTCAGTGGAATAATGCTGGCAGCCGAGGCGTATTTTGAAAGCAGGCAAAAATCTGAAGTCTTATTGCCCAGCAAATATTTGCTGTTGCTGGCTTTGTCGATCGTGTTTTTCGGGGCATTCAAAAACCACGAAAGCTTCATCTATTTTCAGTTTTGATGAAAAAGTTTGTTCTAAAATCAGCGCTTTACTTGGCGGTTGTCTTGCTTTTGGCTAATGGGGTAGCATTTTTAGCATCCTTTGCCTTGGAAAAAAGCCAGTTTTTTAAACCGTCTTTTTTAGTAAATGCTTTTGAACCCAAGCAAAAGTTTAAAGTCGCAGTTTTTGGATCCAGCCGAAGCCTTGCTTCCCTGGACACCAAAATTATTTCGGACCAGATGGAGGGAATCTCTGCCAACTTTTCCATGGATTACACCGCTTTGCCAACTACCAAACTTATGGTTGAGCATTTCTTTGCCCAAGGGTTCCAATCTGAATATGTGGTGATTTCAATTGATCTACCCGATCTGGATTCCTCAAAAACAGTGATTTCAGAAAACGATTATCGGTTTTTCCCTTTTAGGAAAGAGTCTTACGTGGTAGCATATTATAAGAAATATGATGAAGGAATGGTTAAGCCCTTAGCTTCATCAGCGCATTTTCCTTTTTTAGGAATTGGATATTATAATATGGAATTGTTGGGGCCTGCGCTAATTTCTGCATTTAAGCCGGAGTACAGGTACCAGTTTGATGAATTGGGCAATTTTCAATATCCGGATATTTTGGGAATGAAGGAGAGACCAGAATTTAGGTATTTTCAATCGGCTTTGGCTAACCCCATTTTAAAGGAAATTGCTGAATTGACCTCGCAAAATTCATCCAACTTGATCATATACATTGCTCCATTTCTACGTGATGACATTGAAATATTGGATTCTTGTCCATATGTGGTGATCAATCATGCCAGGATAATCAATGAACCAAAGTATTTTTCAGATTATATCCATTTGGTAAATTCTGGGAAAATATTGGCCACGGAAGCTTTTATCCAAGATTTGGAAAAGCTGGATTAAAGTCGCCTAAATTGTAAACCATGAACATCTCCCTAAAAAATCAACGGATTTTGGTCACAGGTGCCTCCCGAGGAATCGGGCGAGCCATAGCCCGGCAACTTTCGGAGTCAGGGGCAGAAGTAATCATTCATTACAATTCAAATAAACCGGAGGCGGAGAGTCTCCACAACCAGCTCAAAAATCCGGCACACATCGAAGCCTGCGACCTTTCCCAGTCTGCTGAAGTTGTTGGGTTCATTCCCAGACTGGTCGAGAAATACGGGCCTTTGACTGCTCTGATCAACAATGCCGGGATTTCAACATCTGCTCCTGATACTTTACCCACAGGAGAATGGCTGCAAATTTGGGAGAAAGTTATGGCTGTGAACTCCACTGCAGTAGGAATTCTGTCCAAGGAATTTATTGATCAGGCAAAAGCTCATGAAAACGGTAGGATCGTAATGATTTCCTCAAGGGCGGCCTTCCGGGGAGATACGCCGGATTATCTGGCTTATGCGGCTTCCAAAGGCGCCTTGGTCAGCTTGACCCGCTCTATTGCAAGGCATTATGGGAAAACAGGAATCAAGGCTTTTCTCATTGCTCCGGGTTTTACCCGAACTGATATGGCAAATGAGATTCTTGCCGAATACGGAGAAGATTTTGCTTTGAAGGACATTGCTCTCAAAGAACTTACCCTTCCCGAAGATATTGCTCCAATGGTGACTCTTCTCTGTTCTGGACTTGCTGATCACGCTACAGGTACCTCTATCGATATGAATGCGGGATCTTATGTGAGGTAATTAGGTTGGGGGAAATTCTACTCCCAAACCTTATCTCATTCCAGAAGGAGTTTTTGACAGGTTTTCATTTGAAAAAAGGAAAATGACGAAAAGAGATTCTACGTTAACTCCAGAGCTGATCAAAATCCTGAAAATCTTTATTTTTTCTTCATTGGGGTTGGTTTTGGTCCTGTCATTTTTCAATGACCATCGGGCAAATAATACTGGAGAAGACCGGACTTTTCATGTTTCAGATGCCAATCGTCTTTACTTTCTGAATGTGAGATCGATTTATTACGATCGGGAAATCAGGAGTGATGCCGGGATGACTCTATTCCGTCACGGGAAAAGATTTCAGTCTGATTTTCTCCCGACCCTGGATTTGGTTATCCTTTTGAACCCTTTGAAGGACAATGCCTTTATTTATTTCGAGTTGAAAAATGGAGATTGGCCAATTCAGATCAGGGCAAAATCTGGTGGAATTGACGAAGTTTTTGAGTTTTCAAACGGAAATAATACGGATCATTTTGACTTACTTAAAAAGCTGAAACCTGCTTTTGATCAGAATTCCGAATTTGAATTGATCGTAGACGGAAAATCCTTTCCGCTTTGGTCCGAGGAAAAGGAAAAAACAGCTTTAAAATCAGTCTTGGAAGACTATTTCAGACTTATAGACCAAACCAACTAATCATGGAATATACCTCAAATCCAGGCTTGGAGTTTTTCAAAACTCAAGTCGGAAAAAAACTGGATAACACACCTTCTGCTGCCGGCAACTGGCTAGGTGGGACCTTGCTCGAAATTGATCTTCATCATATCAAAGTCGCTTATAAAGTACGTCCGGAGATGTGCAATCCGGGAAGAATTCTGCACGGGGGAATAGCCTCTCTGATGCTGGACGATGTGATCGGAATGGGAAATTTTGTCGCTGGATCTGAATACCTGATGACTAGCATCAATCTGAATGTGGACTTTCTGTCAGCTGCGCAAATAGGAGACTCGCTCGAAGTCACTGCCAAACTGATCCGCTCCGGCTCGAACCTTAATCATTGGGAAGCTGTAATAAAAAAGGAATCAGGGAAGTTTGTTGCAAAGGCCAGCTCGAATTTGATCAAGACTCATGTGAAGCTATCTGAATTAGGGTATTGATTGGACGAAAAAAGGTTGTGTACATCTGTGGCTATCCAAAATCAAAACTGCTCCAGCTTTACCATCAAATCCCAAACTGCAATTCCCAAAGAAACAGAGATATTCAGCGAATGTTTGGTTCCCAATTGCGGAATTTCAAGTACTTTATCACAAGCTTTCAATACTTCCTCTTCCACTCCAAATACCTCGTTTCCGAAGATCAGTGCGTATTTTTTTCCTTTTTCTGGGACAAAATCATTTAATTTCACTGAGTTTTCCACCTGCTCCAGCGCGCAAAGTTGGTAATCTGCTGCTTTGAGTTTTTCGATGGCCTCTTTGGTATTCAGGCTATATTCCCATTCCACCGATTCGGTTGCGCCAAGTGCGGTTTTTTGAATGTCCCGATGCGGAGGAGTTCCGGTGATGCCGCAGAGGAAAATCTTTTCAATGCGAAAAGCATCTGCAGTTCTGAATGCCGACCCGACATTATTCAGGCTGCGGACATTGTCCAACACCAAGGTGATTGGCGACTTTTCGGTTTTCTTATATTCCCCGACCGAAAGTCGATCGAGTTCCTCCATGCTTAATTTCTTCATCTTTTTTGATCTCCTACCCTAATCGGCTATTTTCAGGCCTTATTCAGAATTTCAAAAGTACTACAATTCCCGTTTTATCCCCATGAGCAAATCTAAAGACAGAGAGGAAACTCCCCTGATGAAGCAATACAATGCTATCAAGGCCAAGCATCCCGGCGCTTTGCTGCTCTTTCGGGTTGGGGATTTTTACGAGACTTTCGGGGAAGATGCGATTGCGGCGAGCAAGATTCTCGACATCGTATTGACCAAACGTGCCAATGGGGCGGCTTCTCACATAGAACTCGCGGGGTTTCCGCATCACTCTTTGGACAACTATCTTCCCAAATTGGTCCGTGCCGGAAATCGCGTGGCCATCTGCGATCAGCTCGAAGATCCAAAATCAGTGAAGGGAATCGTCAAGCGGGGGGTGACTGAATTGGTTACTCCGGGACTTTCCTACAACGATCAAGTACTTGACACGCGCAAAAACAACTACCTCGCATCGATTCACTTCGGAAAAGAAAAGCATGGAATCGCCTTTTTGGATGTCTCTACAGGGGAATTTATGTGTGCTGAGGGAAATTCACCGTATTTGGAAAAGTTACTTCAAAGTTTTGCGCCTTCGGAAATCATCTTTTCAAAGGCTGCCAAAAAAACTGCTGCTGAAATCATCAAAAACGACTTCATCACTTTTCATTGTGAAGACTGGGTTTACCAATACGATTTCACTTACGAAAAGCTTAAAAACCATTTTGGTACTGCTAATCTGAAAGGCTTTGGCATAGAAGAACTTGAGTGTGGCACTGTGGCAGCTGGGGCGATATTGTATTATTTGGAAGAAACCGAGCACAGGGAGGTTCAGCACATTTCCTCCATTTCAAGGATTGCTGAGGAGAAATATGTTTGGTTGGATAAGTTTACCATCCGCAACCTTGAGCTGGTTTTTCCACAGCACGAGGGTGGAGTTCCTTTAATCCAGATATTGGATCAGACAGTGACGCCTATGGGCTCAAGGATGATGAAAAAGTGGATGGTGCTTCCACTGAAGGAGAAAAAACCCATTGAGGAGCGACTGAACGTCGTGGACTTTTTCTTCCAAAATTCTACCCTCATCGAAGAAATCATTGCCCAGCTTCGGCATATCGGCGATTTGGAGCGACTCATTTCCAAAGTGGTAGTTGGCCGGGCAAATCCCCGCGAAATGAACCAGATCAAGCGGGCATTGAAATCCACACTTCCGATCAAGGAAATCCTGAAAAACCAGGATAATCCTACGTTAAAACGACTTTCAGACCAGATTCACCCCTGCGAATTTTTGCTGGAAAAAATCGAACGGGAGCTCCAGGAAGACGCTCCCATGCTGATTCATCAAGGAGGTGTGATCAAAGACGGAGTAGATCCCGAGCTCGACGAATACCGGGGATTGGCAAATAAAGGCAAAGACTTTTTGGTACAAATCCAGCAAAGGGAAGTCCAGAATACTGGGATTTCTTCCTTGAAAATCTCCTACAACAAAGTCTTTGGCTACTATTTGGAAGTCACGCACATTCACAAAGACAAGGTGCCTCAGGAATGGATTCGAAAGCAGACCTTAGTCAATGCCGAGCGGTACATTACTCCGGAACTGAAGGATTATGAGGAAAAAATCCTTCATGCGGAAGATCGAATGCAGGGAATAGAGCAAAAGTATTTTATGGCATTGGTGCAGGAAGCCGCCCAGTATGTCACCCAAATCCAGCAAAATGCAAGGGTTTTGGCTACATTGGACTCTCTCCTTTCGTTTGCCAAAGTTGCATTGAGCAATGCCTATTCTCGTCCGAAAATTTCCGATACAGAAACTTTGGAAATCAAGGATGGTCGACATCCGGTGATCGAAAAGCAACTTCCTCCGGGAGAAAATTACGTTCCGAATGACATTTACCTCGATCACGACAGCCAGCAGATCATCATCATCACCGGTCCAAACATGGCTGGAAAGTCAGCGTTGCTTCGTCAAACGGCCCTGATTGTGCTGATGGCACAGATGGGAAGTTTTGTGCCGGCTTCTTTTGCCAGAATTGGAATCATTGACAAAGTTTTCACCCGGGTTGGAGCCTCAGATAATTTGTCCAAAGGGGAGTCTACTTTCATGGTCGAAATGACCGAAACGGCTAGCATTCTAAACAACCTTTCGGATCGAAGCTTGGTCTTAATGGACGAAATCGGCCGTGGAACTTCCACTTATGATGGAATTTCGATTGCATGGTCAATTGTGGAGTTTTTACACAGCCATCCCACGTTCAAAGCAAAAACACTTTTTGCCACTCACTACCACGAACTGAATCAATTGGCAAGTGATTTTCCGCGGGTAAAAAACTTCAATGTTTCGGTCAAGGAGGTTGGAAACAAAGTGATTTTTATGCGAAAACTGAAAGAAGGAGGAAGCGAACACAGCTTTGGCATTCATGTAGCCCAAATGGCCGGAATGCCAAATCCGGTGGTCCTTCGAGCCGCCGAGATCATGGGGCATTTGGAAAAAGACAAAGCCTTAAAAGAGAAAAAAGAGAACTTTAAAACCATTCCTAAAAATAATTTTCAGCTCAGTTTGTTCGAAATGGATCCAAAGTTCACGGAGGCTAAACAGCTACTAGATCAGATCGATATCAATGCAATCTCCCCAATCGAGGCCTTGCTTAAATTGCACGAAATCAAAAAGAGATTGGATTGAAATGCACTTTCACCTATATTAACTACGAACTGAATAAAACTACACAATATATTTTTGATGGATAAGGTATTACTTAAGGACCTGAAAAAGCAGGAACAGTATACCCGGTTTTTTAAGCAATGGAAAGAACAGGAGTTCCAGGGTGAAATAGACGTCCAAAAGCTCAAAGATGAATTAGCATCTTTAAGCAAAACTATTGGGATGAAGGAGGGGCTGGTTTTGGCCTGCTTTGATTACAGAAATCTAAGCTTGGCTTTTTTTACAGGAAATGTCGAAAACTTGACGGGATACCCCGAGTCTATGTTCCGCAACAAGGGGATAGAAACCACCATAGCTATGACCCATCCAGATGATCGGACTGAGCTGCTCACGTTTCAAAAGATAGTTTTCGAGGCATTCCATTCTTTGACAATTCCTGAAAGGCATACGTTTGAATTTTCCTATACCACCAGGTGGGTTCACCGAAATACAATGGAAGTGATCTGGATGACATCTAAGGTCAGGCCCTATGTCATAGATGAAGCTGGCAATTTCATCATGGATCTGCATATTATAGTGCAGCTATTTACTCCTCCCAAAACCAAAAATTACGATTGGAATTATTCATTTACCCAAGAAGATGGGTCCAAAATTTTCGTAAGTAAAAACTCACCAACTGACAAGACTGTCAAATTGACGACAAAGGAGCGGGGAATAGTGGATTTTATTCTGGAGGGGAAGGAATCCAAGGAGATAAGTGAAATTCTGAATATCTCTATAAACACTGTTGCTACTCACCGAAAGAATATCCTAAGAAAACTTGGAGCAAAAAATATAGGGGAAATGGTGAAAATTTTGGCCTCCTACAATTTTTGAAAAAGCCTGTAAATCAGGTCAATTCGAAGATTTGGTCACCTTGTCAAAAAAATTCTTCAAAGCTGGCTTGTAAAATTATATTTGAGGCTTACCTTTGCATCCACAATTCACCCGGATCACGTTTTGGGAATTGACATAAGCGAGAGTAGCTCAGCTGGTAGAGCACGACCTTGCCAAGGTCGGGGTCGCGAGTTCGAATCTCGTCTCCCGCTCAACAAAGCCCTTGCAAAAGGGCTTTGTCGTTTCAGGACATTTGTAAATTCGAATGAAACTGGAGCTCTACCCCACTGTAGAGAATGCCGGGATGGTGGAACAGGTAGACACGCAAGACTTAAAATCTTGTGAGAGCAATCTCGTACGGGTTCGATTCCCGTTCCTGGTACAGAAGCCTCGCAGCAATGCGGGGCTTTTTGTATTTTTAATCATGTTCATGGTCTACGCCATAAAAAGTCAAGTTAAAAACTACATCTATGTAGGATTGACAAGTAACCTTGAGGAATGATTGTTTAGGCATAATTCAGGTTATGAAAAAACGACCAAACCGTATTTACCTTTTGAATTGATATTTCAAATAGAAAAGCAAACAAGAATAGAAGCAAGGGCAGAGGAAAAAAGGTTAAAAACCAGTTCAGGTAAAAGGGTTTTGAGGTCATTGATAAAATAAATCTTGTGAGAGCAATCTCGTACGGGCCTGCCTGCTGCATGCAGGTTCGATTTTACCTACTTTGGGTAGGTCCCGTTCCTGGTACAGTTTGAAAAGCCTCGCCTCGATAACTATTGGGGCGGGGCTTTTTTGTTGGTGACTTTTTTGTTTTTTCCCGATGAGGATCAAAACGCAACTGACAGAGCTCTATGCCACCTTTCTTTTTTGATATCCGCCTAAAATCTGTTATCAAGATTCTTAGAAAAAATTCGGGTAATTTCATCTTGATTTTATCCCATTGGTATTTTTATCCCGCAAAGACTATGCGATCATTTTTTATAGGCTGTCTAGTGTTCCTATGTCCCCTATGTTTTGGGCAGTCAATTCAGACTTTGGATAGTCTGATCGAATCGGGAAATCCTGTAAAATCCCTTGAATTGATCAGAAATCACATTTTGGCACTTGAAAAATCCGAAAACTACTCTGAACTGTCAACCTATTTGGAAGTACTTGGAAGAGCTCATTTAGCCATTTCTGATGAAAATCAGGCCAATAAGCACGTCGAAACTCAGCTCAAGAAATGGGAGTTACAGCTTCAAAATCCAAAGGATTTAAAAGTGCTCTGGCTAGCGGCGGCCTCTTGGTACGAATACATTGGCCAATTGGAAAAAGCATACCAGGCCGAATTCAAAGCTGTAAACTTCGCAAGAAAAGAGGTGGGGATTTCTTCAAAAGAACTGGGAAAGTTGCTGGTTAACCTTGGGGCCTATTCTGTCAACCGTATGGATCTGCCTTCTGCCAAGATTCACTTGAAAGAAGCAGAGTCCTTACTTGCAAAAGATCCCGATCCTGAATCCATTTATCGGATCAATAGCTTTTTGGGGAATATGGCTTATTTCGCTTCCAGAATGGATTCCGCAGAGTACTATTATAAAAAGTGCCTGCTTGCAATTGAGACGATGGATCCATCTCCCAGAAACAGCCACTATCGTCCGGCACTCATTCTCAATAACCTATCTGGTGTTCAGTCAGCCCAGGGAAAAACCAGCGAGGCTATTCAATCTATGAATGAGACCATTGAGCATTTAAGATCTTTTCAATCCCAGGAAAAAGATCCTAGTCAACGTATGAAGGGCAAGGAATTTTACTTTCAGGCGATTGACAATCTTGGCGGGATCTACAAAGGACTTGGGAATTTTAGAAAAGCCCAGGATTTGTTGGAGTATGCTTATGAGAGAAAACGCGAAACCTTTGGGTCTGACAGCAAGGAAGTGTGGCTATCCGAAATCCTCCTGGGGCAGCTGTATTTCGAGCAAGAGGAATCCGAAAAAGCCCGAAAAATACTCAATCAAGGCCTCAATGGCTTGAAGCAAACAGCAGGAACCTATGTCCTCTACGAAGCCGACGGATGGTATGCGCTAGCACGAATAGAGGATGCATCAGCAAACGACGCTTTGGCCTTTGAAAATTACCAAAAAGCCGATTCCCTTTTTCAGCAAGGATTGGAAGGAGAATTTGATGTGATTTACCTGGGGTTCTTGAAAAACTATTCCCTCTTCCTGGCAGAAAGCGGAAGGGAAAATCAGGCTATAGCTCAGGCGCAATTAGCCTATGAATATGTCAGGCAAAACCAAGGTGAACAAAACCTGATGGCTTTTCAGCAGCAATTAAGTGTGGGCGAGGTTTTTTTTGAACTAAGACGCTACGGCGATGCACAAACTTGGAGTGAAAAAGCACTCACAACGTTGACAGGTCAATTTTTGGAAAATAGATCTCTTCTCGATTCCCTCCAGCTGGAGCGGAATAAACCACAAGCCTTACTTCTCAGTACCAAAGCCAGCTATGAATTACACGAGGAAAAGGATCCGGCTTTTTTGAAATCACTCCTCGTGAAACTGGAGTCAGGTTTAGAAGCGCTGGATCGGAGGAAAATCTTTCTCGAAAGCGAAGAGGATATCAATTTGATGATCCTTGAAAATCAGGAATATTTCAATTTTTTGGAACAACTCTATCTGGAGCTTTACCAAAAAACTAATGAAAAGGAATACCTCGCCAATCTCTTAACCATGCATGAATCCGCGCTTTATCAGCGGATACGTGCCAGGTTGGAGCAAGTAGATCAATTGCGATTTAGTGGTATCCCAAAAGAGTTCTTCAATAAGGAGACAGAGTTAAAATCGAATCTCATCGCTTCAATTCAGGATACAGAAAGTGGTGTGGAGGAATATCTGGCCGCTTCTAAAGTTTGGGAGGATTTTCTGTCTCAAACACGAAAAGATTATCCGGAATATTTTGACTTTAGATATGCTTCGATCCAGCGCGATTTTGGATTTATTACCGATCAACTTCCAGAGGAGACAGCGGTGATCCGCTACCTTTTTGTAAAGGAGGATATGTATGCTGTTGTTTTGGGAAAATCAGAACCGAAATTTTTTAAACTGGATTATAAGACTGCCGAAAAAATCCTGAAGACCTTTCAAAATGACTGGGCTGATGAGAAAAAAACATTGGCCAATCTCCATCAGCTTTACTTGTCTCTCTGGGCCCCCCTGGAGGGAGCGATCAACCAACAAAGGGTTTTGGTTGTACCTGATGGGATGCTTTTCAATTTGAATTTTGAAATACTTACTCCTCAAAAGTTAAACTCCTATTCGGGTTTGGCAACGGGCAGTTTGCTGTCCAAGCATAGTTTTTCTTACCATTACAGCACGCTGCTTTTTTCGTATCAGGCCCACAATCAGACGTATAGTTCAAATTTTACAGCGTTTGCTCCTGGATTTTTTGATGAAATGAAAGATGGTTACCTCAAAAGTGTGAGAGATAGTCTTCAGATAGATAAATCTTACCTCACCTTGATTCCCCAGCCATTTACCGATCGCTTGGTCAACAGCCTCAAGAGCCTTTTTGGGGGAGAAATTTTTACCAAGGAAGCATCTACGCTAGATCAGTTTAACCGCGAAGCTGGGCAAAATAGGATTTTGCACATTGGTACCCATGCCGAGTCGGACAACATCAGCCCTGATTTTTCCAGATTGATTTTTGCAAAAGCAAATGGCCATCCCGAGGAGGAAAACTCCCTTTTTGCCAGAGATATTTATCAGCTTGATCTGGGGTCTGAGTTGGCGGTGTTGATGGCTTGTGAAACAGGAAAACCGACCTATTCCCCAGGAGAAGGTATGATTTCCCTGGCCCATGCCTTCAATTATGCCGGAAGCAAAAGCTTATTAATGGGAATCTGGAAAATCGATGAACAGACCAGCGCTAAGATTGCCGAATCGTTTTACAAACATCTCTCAGAGGGCAAAACCAAAGACAAAGCCCTTCAGCTTGCCAAATTGGAATACCTCGCTTTGGCCGAAGGGAGATCACTTTCCCCCGAGTTTTGGGCGGGATTGATCCTGATGGGTGATGCTTCCCCTGTGGATTTTGAGCCCGTTATTGATTTGAAGTTTTGGCTTTTGATAGGACTTGGACTGGCGATTTTGGGAGTTTTTGCTGTATGGTTTTTTAAGAGTAAAAAAAATAAAAGCAATCAGGTGATGACTTTTTGAATTGAGCTCGATGTGAAAGTAGATAAACTGCTTTTTCCATGAAAACTCAAACATTCTTCTCCACCAGTCTTCGATGGCTATCTGCCTTCCTTTTGTTGATATTAATCTCATGCTCGGACTCCTCAGATCCTGATCCGACCCCTCCAGCCGATAAGCAAGAAGACATTGCCGTAATCGATGGGAAATTGGAAGCTTTTCTCACCACGCATAAAATTCCAGGTGCAACATTGGCAATCTCAAAAAACGGAAAATTGGTGTACAAAAAGCCTTATGGTCTAGCCAATGTGGAGGCTAATGAGAAAATGACCAATGAACACCGAATGCGAGTAGCCAGTGTTTCTAAAACGTTTGCCGGATTGGCCATCATGAAACTTGTCCAGGATGGAAAAATTTCTTTGGATGATAAAGTTTTTGGTCCAGGCACAATCCTGGGAACTACCTACGGAACGAAAGCTTACTCAGACCGGGTGACCAAAGTGACCGTGAGACATCTCATGCAGATGACTACAGGAGGATGGGTGGTCGCGGGCAATCGAGATGCGATCGATTACCAGACAAACTTGACAAATGATCAGTTTTTTTCTTGGATGATGGACAATGCAACGCTCACATTCGAGCCTGGATCTCAGTATTACTATGTAAATACCAATTACTTCGTAGCCTCCCGAATCGTGGAAAAAATCTCCGGAAAGTCTTATTACCAGTATATGAAAGAGAGTTTCATTGATCCGATAGGAATCCCAAGCACGGTGATGGCCAAAAATGGAATTGCGGGAAAACAGTCAGATGAGGTGACTTATTACGGTCAAGGTGGGACCAAAGGATTTGAATACAACCTGAATATTGAGCGTAGAGATGGTGATGCAGGAATAGTCATCAACGCTGTGGACTTGCTGAAATTTTCCCTTGCGATCGATGGCAACCCAAGTCGTCCGGATGTGCTGAATGCAGCCACATTTGCTCAATTTGTGCAGGGGTCCAGCGCAAACCAAGGCTTTGGTAATGGGATTGTCACCTGGAATTCTGTCCGCTATTTCTATGGGGCATTGCCAGGTACACGGTCTTCGTACATGTATCACACCTCAAACGGCATGGCTGTAGCATTGATCTTCAACGGGAACGCAGATTACACTGCCAACACTTACAACACCTTTGCAATCGCTCACCAAGACCTGCTTTTGGATCTACTCAACAACAATTTGAATGTCTACAAAGACATCGATCAGTTTTGAATTAGATCAAAATAAGTAATTGAATACCAAAGTTCTTGGGGTAAATGGCATTTAATAGTATCTTTTATGGGACTTCTTTGATCCATGCCTAAAGATACTTTTGAAACTTTCTCCCAGGAAAAACTGATAGAGGCAATCCGTCAAAATGACGAAAATGTCCTGAAGTGGATTTACCAAAAATACTATCCAAAGATTCAACAGATGGTTTTGGCTAACAGTGGGAATATGGAACAGGTTAAGGATCTCTACCAGGAAGCATTTCTTTCCTTTTGGACCAATGTAAAATCGGGCAAATTTCAACCGGAAAATGAATCTGCATTGGCAGGATATATTTACCAGATTGCAAAAAACAAATGGATGGATATGGTCAGGTCAGTGGCTTTCAAAAGGACAGTTCATCCCGATTCTTTGCCTGATTTTATCCAGGAAGAGCAGGAAGACAAAGAAGTTTACATCGTTCAAATCGAGGGTGCATTTGCCAGACTGGGAGAAAACTGCAAAGAATTATTAACAAGGTTTTATTACCAAAAGCAAAGTCTTGTCGTTTTGTCAGACTTTTTTGGTTGGACAGAAGCTACAACCAAAAACAACAAATACCGCTGTATGGAAAAGCTCCGGATCAGCCTGAAATCGGAAACAAAACAATAGAATGAATTCATCACTTTCCCTGGAAGACTTTGAACTGATCGAAGACTATATCGCAGGTTCGCTCGATTCCGCTAAATTGGAAGAAGTCCGCATGAGAACAATCTCAGATCAGGAGTTTGCAGCTCATATCGAAGAAATCAAAGGACTTCAATTCGGTGTGGAAAGAGCAGTCCTTGCTTCCAAATTGGATTCTTTCCATTCTGAATTAAGCCATTTGGATAAAAATGCTCAGCAGCGGAAGATCCGTCCTCTTTGGTTCTGGGGCGTAGCAGCTTCCCTATTTCTAATCATGTCCGCCGGAGTTTGGTGGATCATGGGGGAAAAAAGCTCCGGGGAAAAACTTTACCAAGCCTATTTCAAGACTGATCCGGGTTTGGTGACTTCCATGTCTGCCGGCTCTGGTTATGATTTTGACCGTGCCATGGTGGATTATAAATCCGGAGAATATCTCAAAGCCAAAGAAGCCTTCGAATCACTTTTGAAAAAAAGCAGCCAAAATGATACGTTGATTTATTTTTTAGCGATGTCGGAGCTAAATCTACAAAATGATCAGGCTGCTGAGAAATTGCTTTTAGCAGTAAGCGAGGATACAGCAAGCGGGTTTTCCAAAGATTCTTTTTGGTATTTGGGACTTCTCGCGCTGAAGGAAGAAGACTACGCCCTGGCAAAAAAATACGTGAACCAATCCGGTCGCCCAAAGTCAAACGAATTGATTCAAGCCCTTGAGGAAGCGTCCGGGAAATAAAGGATTTTTGTCGGAAGAAATTGATGACTAATTCGATTTTCAGCGATGAGAGGATGTAACCAAATCCTTTTTCCGATGAAACCAAGACTCCGCTCTCTACTGCTTCTACTAGCTTTTGTTTTCGCCTGCCAAACAGAAGAAGATCCACAGCCAATTCCAAAAGACCCGTTGACGGGGCTGGAAAAGACCGCCGTCCAGATCAAACTCCCTGAGGGGGTAAATATAGATTTGGCTAATACTGTCATCTATTCCCAAAATCTCGAAAAGGAAGTAACCGAAACCGGGCAGGGAGAAGTGTTGAACCTCCAAGACAATCCCGCATTTGCGTATTTGTTTGATAGGGAGGGAAATCTAATTCTAGCAGGGTTGATTGGCCCAGGCCGCACCGAATTATCCGCCGAAACCACCACCGAATTTTTGCTTTACCAGAGTTTTGGGATTCCATTTATGGAAGAGGCGTTCGCCAACCGTTTTTTTCAGGAAGTTCGGCAGTTTCCTATTTGGGATACTTCTCTGAATCTTGTGAAGAGCCAATTGGCGACGGATCCAATGATGCTTGGGAAGCAGGAGATCATGAATAAAATACTCGGGATCGTCAATCCTTTGGCTGCCAAGTTCCGCATGGCAAATCCTAACGCAAGATCCACTGCAAACGAACCCAAAGCCTCCGATCTCTTGGTGGATGGCACGATCAAAAGCGGTGTTCAGGCCTACCAGACCGGGCTCAATACCTTTGTGTTGGACAATACGGTTCGAAGGAGATCACACGCTTTCCTGTACAAAACTGAATTTATCAACCAAGCAGGCTCGACCGAAGTGATTCATACTTCTGTCGGTTCCGCAGCGAGCATCGTCCCGGACAAGGAGATTGCGATCGCAATGGTGAACGGAATCACGGGGGTGAGTAGTACCGTGTATGAATATTTGATCGGAGATACTGAGAAGTCCTTTCGAGTGACGACAGACCCAGTCCAAATTCCCCTCACCGATGCGGAAAAAGCGGCAACTTGGGAACTTAGGGTAATTGGAGTAGGCACAGAATCTATCGGCTTGAATTCTGTGGAGCGATCCAAATTGGTCAAACTCCAAATGACTACCCTGACCTTGGATTTTATAGTTCCCCTCATTGCCGATGGAATAGCCGCAAAAGGATTGGTTTCTAAAGGAAACGATGGACCGAAGGGTGAGGAATTTCTCTGGGAGGCGCTGATCACTGCAGTGGCTGGATATGTCGACAAGATGCCGGAGATCAAGACAAAGATTGACAAGTCAGAATATGACGAAGCCATAAAGGATTTTTTTACCATTGGATATAACCAGTTCGGGTCAATTTTTTTGGAAGATTTGATGAAAATCGCCGCTGAGACCATCTACAATTCGCTTCCCAAAGATGTGGCGCGGCCGAATTTAGAGACCATGAAGGGTTCGGCTTCCCGCATGTTTAAGGTCCTCGGAGCGATAGAGCTACTCATGAAAGGATCGGATTATGCGCGAAAAATTTATGATATCCAGAGTTCAAAAAGCTTGGAAATCTGGGAGATCAAGGCCAAAGAGATAGAAGTAAATCTGGAGCCCCGAGAGACTATTGTGCAGCCCGGAGGAGAAAAGGCGTTGACAGCCTTTATCAAATCTACAGTAGCCGACGGCACAGTCATCGAGTACCAATGGAGCACAGAAGGCAAGTTTGGAGAATTGAAAGATGCGATAGGGCATAAGGGAAAATCATTCACCAGTTCTTCAAAAAATGTCACCTACGTCTGCACAGCGGCTCCAGGCGCAGGAAGTGAAAACCGGCAAGACGTGGTCAAGGTGGAAATCTATATGAAGGTCGGACAGGTGAGGTACAAAATCGGGGCGGATGAAGCGATCATGAAGGTCGGAGACAAGGAGGTCTTTAACGTAGGGTGGGAGAAGAAAATAGTCTACATCGAAAAAATGGATGGGAACAAGATTGTCTATTCAATGAGCAATGGCGGATTTGCTGCAATAATCCCCGAAAAAGAAGGGGCAAAGTTTTATGATTTAGTAAATATTCGGGAGAATGGAACCCGAACTACAACTATCCGAAAAAGTCCCGCAGACCTCAAAACCCCGGAAGGGAAATTAGAATATTGGGTTAAAATCGGAGGTTTGTTCCTTTTCGAAACCTACAGCAAAGAAAAACTGCAGGAAAAAATAAATGAAGTAGAGAAGCAGCTGGACGCGGCAAAACCCAACTATGGAAGTCTGGAAGTAACTGTGATCCGGTAAGAGCGAAAAATGGCTTCCTCAAACTGAGGAAGCCATTTTTGTTATTTTTCGATAATTCCCTTCAAATCTGCAGGCGAATAACCGACAGACTTAAGCGTTTTATGGTCTCCTTCTCTGAATACCAAAAATAAATCGCCCTCCTTTTCATAGAAGCAAGGCGTTCCTTTGTCTTCGTAATGTTTGACGGTGGCTTGGGCTTCTTCTTCGGTTTTGCAGGCTTTGCTCATATTGGAGCGCTGCACTTCGTCAAAAAGGGCTTTGAATTTTTCTCCTAAGCCAAATTCCAAAATCGCTCCAGAAAGCACGTACTGGAGGTCGCATAGAGCATCGGCGATTTCGACGATGTCTTTGTTTTCAATGGCCTCTTCCAGTTCTTTCAACTCTTCTGCTAAAAGTGAAACACGAAGATTACATCTGGTTTCGGAAGGAATCGTCGGTTCGGGAAGCACTGGGTGTTTGAATGTTTCGTGGAATAGTGCTACAGAGGTAAGCGACTTGGGATCTTGCATGAAAATGGTTATTCTAATTCGAGCCTGAAATAAATAAAAAAGACCGGAAAACCGGCCTTTTTATTCTTTACTCTGTATAATTTCTTTAAGCCTTTTCGAATCGTTCACTTACAGCTTTCCAGTTCACCAAATTCCAAAATGCCGCGACATAATCCGGACGTCTGTTTTGATAATTCAGGTAATAGGCATGTTCCCAAACGTCAAGTCCAAGAATAGGAGTTCCTTTCATTTCTGCCAAATCCATTAGGGGATTGTCCTGATTTGGAGTGGAGCTTACCGCCAATTTGCCGCCGGGCTGCACAATCAGCCAGGCCCAACCAGATCCGAATCGGGTCTTTGCTGCAGTTTCAAACTGGGTAACAAAAGTCTCATAGCTTCCAAAAGAAGCGACAATGGCATCCATGAGTTTTCCTTCCGGTTTTCCTCCGGCATTTGGCCCCATCACGCTCCAGAAAAGTTCGTGATTGTAATGTCCTCCTCCATTGTTGCGCATTTTTACAGAGAATTTGGAGATGCTTGCCAGGACATTTTCCAAAGGCTTCGAAGTATCCACTCCCTCTTCTTTGGCAGCATCATTCAGGTTTGTGGCATAAGCAGCAGCATGTTTGGTGTAGTGGATTTCCATTGTTCGGGCATCGATATGAGGCTCTAGAGCAGGGTATCCGTAAGCAAGAGGGCTTTGGGTAAATCCTGTAGCATATGGAAAATCCGAAGGAATTTCCACTCCTTTTGCCAACAACTCGGCAATCGAAGTGCCGATTAGTCCGACTGTCAGCCCTGCTTTTGCGGAGTTGGAAATAAAAGTTCTACGAGTTATTGTTGATTTTTTCATTGTGTGTGTGGTTTTACTAAATCCGAACCTTTCAAAGTGCAATTTAGTTGCTCAAATTAGGCATTATCTGACGAATTTGGAATTGAGCATCAGACAATAAGTCTGTTTTTCTGACAACTTGGTTAAGTTTGCAGCTCGGTAGTGCCTTGGTTGAGTTTTTGAAATCAAGGTCAGACCTGTTGAAAATCATGGAACTTGCATTTTACAAATATCAGGGTACAGGCAATGATTTTGTCATGATCGATGATCGTGATGCGTCTTTTGACTTGGGCAATCTGGAATTAGTTAGTAAGCTTTGCGACCGCAAATTCGGAATTGGGTCCGATGGCTTGATCGCCATTCGGAATCATCAGGACTATGACTTTGAAATGATTTATTTCAATGCGGACGGGAGTCAAAGCATGTGTGGAAACGGTGCCCGCTGCGCGGTCGCTTTTTCTTCCTTCTTAGGGATTGTTAATGGAAAAACCCGCTTTCTGGCAATTGATGGCCCACATGAAGCGATCCTTACCGGAGATCAGGTAGAACTTCTGATGGGAGATGTCTATGGAATTGAAAACAAATCTGGAGATTTCTTTCTCAATACCGGCTCCCCACATCATATCCGTTTCGTCGAAAAAGCAGAAGGGTATCCTGTTTTTGAAGAAGGAAAGGCGATAAGATATGATTCGGGTTACGCCCCGGCGGGTACTAATGTCAACTTTGTACAACCCATGGCAGAAGACGAAGTGTTCGTTAGAACTTACGAAAGAGGGGTAGAAAATGAGACACTATCCTGCGGCACCGGAGTCACAGCAGCAGCCATTGTCTATGGTTCTCAACATCAGCAAAATCAGGTGAAAATCAACACCCTAGGAGGCAAATTGTCCGTTAAGTTTCATTCCAACCCTGACGGGACATTCAGCAAAATTTGGCTTATCGGGCCGGCTGAGCATGTTTTCTCAGGAAAAATCAATATTTAAGATTCCCAATTCAGGTTAATAACCTGAATCAGGACTAATTATCAATTCTAACAAAAACGGCTTATTTTTAAGCCCCCAATCGGGAATCCATAAAAAGACATGCTAGATTTTATTGCAAAAGGATTGGCCAAAATTTTCGGCACCAAATCCGACAGAGATATTAAGGAAATCCTTCCAAAGGTCGCCGAAATACATCAGGCTTTCTCAAGTCTGCAGAGTCTGAATGACGATCAGCTGAGGTTTAAAACACAGGAAATCAAGGAAGTTATCAACGGAAGGCTAAAGTCTATCGATGATAAAATCGCCGAAATCCGTGCTCAGATTGAGGCTCTTCCAGCTCAAGCCATTCATGAGAAAGACCAGCTTTTCAACGAAATCGACAAGCAGGAAAAAGACCGAGACACGGAGCTGGAGAAGGTACTTGAAGAGGTGATGCCTCAGGCTTTTGCAATAGTAAAAGAGACTGCAAGGCGTTTTAAAGAAAATGGCAAATTGGTTGTAAATGCCAGTATGGGTGACCGCGAACTGGCGGCTACCAAACCAAATGTGGAAATCGATGGTGAGCAAGCCATCTGGCACAACAAGTGGATCGCAGCTGGAACAGAAGTTGTCTGGGACATGGTTCACTATGACGTGCAGCTTATCGGGGGGATGGTCCTTCACAAAGGAAAAATCGCTGAAATGGCCACTGGTGAAGGTAAAACGTTGGTTTCCACTTTGCCTGCTTTCCTCAATGCTCTTGCGGGACGTGGCGTCCACATCGTTACGGTAAACGACTATCTGGCCAAGCGTGACTCCGAGTGGAATGCACCGCTTTTTGAATTCCATGGATTGACGGTGGATTGTATCGATAAGTATCAGCCCAACTCCAATGGACGAAAAAAAGCCTACGCTTCTGATATCGTGTATGGTACCAACAACGAGTTTGGCTTTGACTACCTGAGAGACAACATGGCTCGGGAGGCTGGGGATTTGGTTCAGGGCAAACACCATTTCGCAATGGTCGATGAAGTTGACTCCGTGTTGATTGATGATGCAAGGACACCTTTGATTATTTCAGGTCCTGTGCCAAGAGGCGATGTTCATGAATTTGACCAAATGAAGCCCCGTGTGGCTGCCTTGGTTGATGAGCAGCGCAAGTTGGTTCAGAACTTTTTGTCAACGGCCAAAAAACTGATTGCAGAAGGAAATGAAAAAGAGGGTGGATTGGCTCTTTTCAGAGCATTTCGGGGGATACCAAAATACAAGCCTACCATCAAATACCTTTCTGAGCCTGGAATCCGGGTGATTCTTCAGAAGACAGAAAATTTTTACCTCCAAGACAACAAGCGCCAAATGCCGGAAGCGGATGAACCGCTTTTGTTTACCATCGACGAGAAAACCAATGTCGTGGACTTGACCGATCGGGGTATCGAGACCATGACTACCAAAAATGAGGATCCAAGCTTTTTCATCCTTCCCGATATCGGGGTGGAAATTGCTGAATTGGAAAAAAGTACGAATCTAGACGATAAGGAAAAGCTGATTCGCAAAGAGGAAGTCATCAAAGATTATGGCGTAAAAGCTCAGCGAATCCATACGGTAAACCAATTGCTCAAAGCTTATTGCATGTTTGAGCGGGACACGGAATACATCATCGTGGATGGTAAAGTGAAGATCGTCGATGAACAGACAGGACGTGTGATGGAAGGTCGTCGTTATTCCGACGGGTTGCACCAGGCGATTGAAGCGAAAGAAAATGTAAAAGTGGAGGATGCCACGCAGACCTACGCTACGATTACGCTCCAGAATTACTTCAGAATGTACCATAAGCTGGCCGGTATGACCGGTACAGCGGAAACTGAAGCTGGAGAATTCTGGGAAATCTACAAGTTGGACGTAGTCGTCATTCCGACCAACAAACCGATCATCAGATCCGATCGAGAAGACAAAGTTTATAAAACCGTCCGTGAAAAATTCAATGCGGTAACTGACGAGATCAATGAATTGGTGGCTGCTGGAAGACCAGTCTTGGTAGGTACCACTTCCGTAGAAATCTCCGAAGTACTCAGCCGAATGCTGACTTTGAAGAAGATTCCTCACCAGGTTTTGAATGCTAAGCAGCACGCAAGAGAAGCCGAAATTGTTGCTGAAGCCGGAAAGCCGGGTACAGTAACCATTGCTACCAACATGGCTGGTCGAGGTACGGATATCAAGTTGACTGCAGAATCCAGAAAGTCAGGCGGTCTCGCCATCATTGGTACCGAGCGTCATGAATCACGTCGTGTTGACCGTCAGCTTCGTGGCCGTTCTGGTCGTCAGGGAGACGTGGGATCTTCCCAGTTTTTCGTCTCCTTGGAAGATAGTTTGATGAGGCTTTTCGGCTCAGATCGGATAGCCAAATTGATGGATCGTATGGGTCTGGAAGAAGGCGAAGTGATCCAGCACAGCATGATCACCAAGTCCATCGAGCGTGCTCAGAGAAAAGTGGAAGAAAACAACTTTGGCACTCGTAAAAGACTCTTGGAATACGATGACGTGATGAACTCCCAACGGGAGGTGGTCTACAAACGTCGAAGAAACGCCCTGAAAGGAGACCGTTTGGAATTGGATATCCTCAACATCCTGTTTGATGTCTGCGAAAGCCTGATTGACATGGGCAAATCCACCGACAATGCCGAGGACCTGAGAATGAATATTTTCACCACTTTGGGTGTGGATTACCACATTTCTGAAGGTGATCTGAAATCCAAGGATGCTCCGAAATTAACTCAGGAGCTTTACACGGTTGCTTTCGAAAATTATATCAAAAAGAACAGCCTCATAAGCCAGACCGCTCTTCCGATTTTCAAGAGAGTTCAGGAAGAAAGAGGTGCAACCGTAAAAGACATCATGGTGCCGATTTCGGACGGAATCAAACAGATCGGGGTGGTATGTAATCTGGAAAACATGGTCCATTCCGATGGTCGTGAATTGATCAGATCCATTGAGAAAAACGTCTCCCTGGCGATAATTGACCAAAATTGGAAAGAACATCTCCGTGATATGGATGATCTGAAGCAGTCGGTACAAAATGCTGTCTACGAGCAGAAGGACCCATTGTTGATCTATAAGTTTGAAGCATTTGAAATGTTCAAGCGTTTTATTGGCAAGCTGAACGAAGATATGGTCACCTTCCTTTCCAGAGCTGATTTGCCGAGGCAAGACCCGGCTCAGGTTCAGCAGGCTCAGACTCAGCGGGCTCCCGAACCAAAACTTCAGACGTCAAAAGCAGAAGTGGCAAGCTCTTTGAACCCAAATGCTAACCGCTCCGCCGCCGCAGCTGCGAACGCTGGCAGACCAGCTCCTCAGCATGTTGCTCCTAGAAAAGTCGAAAAGACTTTTGGCCGAAACGATAAGGTTTCTGTTAAATATTCTGACGGTACCACCAAAATCGATGTCAAATTTAAAAGCGTGGAGCAGGATCTTGTCGAAGGAAAGTGTGTTGTGATTGAAAACTAAGAGAAATGAGATATATCTGGGTAGTTGTTTTTTTGGTAATCCTTGGAAGCTGTAAACTTATCCAGCCTTCCACTGAGGCAGGAAGTCCTGCATATTCCACTTACCAGGAAGACCTGAGTAGTTCTTTACCAAAATACCCGGATTATAAATCAGCCACCCAGGAGGTTTCCTCTAATGTTCCTTCTGCCTCAGTTCAATCGGTCGATGGACAACTTGATGAAGTGCAGCGCCGATATACCGATAAAAACAAATCAGAGCCCTATTTCAGCGGTTATACGGTATTGGTTTTTTCAGGAATAGACCGAAATCAAGCCTTCAAAACACAAGATGATCTCAAGCTTAATTATCCAAATCTGACTCCTGAGATGCAATACCAACAACCCAGGTATTTGGTGAAATTGGGTAAATACACTTACAAAATAGAAGCTCAAAAGGCTCTGTATCAGATCAAAGGCCAATTTCCTTCTGCGCGGATTATGCAAGACAGATTTCAGCGAAAAGAATACGTCGCTCCTACCACAGACCAAAATGCTACTATCCAAAATTAAATCCCTGGCCAAGGCCTACAAAGAGGATGTAATTGCCAATCGCCGTCACATTCATGCCAATCCTGAACTCTCTTTTCAGGAATTTAAAACAGCAGAGTTTGTGGAGGAAAAGCTCAGGGAAATAGGAATCACCGAAATCGAGAAAAAGGCGACAACTGGCTGGGCCGCTTTGATCAAAGGAAAAAATCCTGACAAAAAAGTCATCGCGCTTCGGGCCGACATGGATGCTTTGCCAATCATAGAGGCGAACGATGTTTCGTATAAGTCACAAAACCCTGGAGTCATGCATGCCTGCGGCCACGATGCGCATACAGCATCACTTCTCGGGGCAGCCAAAATCCTTCATGAGGTCAAGGATCATTTTGAAGGTACAATAAAACTGATTTTCCAACCCGGAGAAGAATTGGTGCCCGGTGGAGCGTCATTGATGATCAAGGACAAAGTCCTCGAAAATCCCCGTCCAAACGTGATTTTGGGGCAGCATGTGATGCCGATGATTCCGGCCGGAAAAGTTGGTTTCCGTCCCGGATTGTACATGGCAAGTACAGACGAACTTTATGTTACCGTGAAAGGAAAAGGTGGTCATGGGGCCATGCCGGAGACTTTTATCGATCCGGTTCTGATTGCTTCCCACATGATTGTTGCTCTGCAACAGATCGTCAGTCGGGTAGCTAATCCTAAAATTCCTTCGGTCCTTTCCTTTGGTCGTGTGGAGGCTTTGGGAGCAACTAATGTGATTCCGAATGAAGTGAAAATCCAAGGTACTTTCCGCACGCTGGATGAAGCTTGGAGAGCCAAGGCCCATGAGAAAATCCTGAAAATCGCTCACGGTATCGTGGAGGGAATGGGCGGAGAATTAGACTTTGAGATTCGAAAAGGTTATCCTTTCCTTAAAAATGACCCGGAACTTACAGCCAGATCAATGGATGCTGCCCGTGATTATTTAGGTGAGGAAAATGTACTCGACCTGGATATCTGGATGGCTGCAGAGGATTTTGCTTTTTATTCCCAGGAAATCGACGGATGTTTCTATCGACTAGGTACACGAAATGAAGCCAGGGGAATTACCTCAGGAGTTCATACACCGACTTTTGATATCGAAGAAGATGCGCTGGAGATCGGATCTGGGCTGATGGCTTGGCTGGCAGTTTCAGAACTTTCCAAAGGATAATAGTACCTTAACTCATGAATTCAAGCGGAGATCTATCTTCGCTTTTTTATTTTGCACCTATGAAAAAGATCCAGATTCTGACACTTACGCTGCTTCTCAGCATGACTGTTTCGCAGTCCTTTGCATGGGGCCAATTGGGCCATTACCTGATTGGCTATATGGCAGAAAAGCAAATGAAGAAGTCTACCCGCAAAAAGGTGGATAAAGTGCTTTTACCCATCTCCCTTGGCCGCAGTGGCACTTGGATGGATGAGATTCGGTCTGATCGAGCTTATAATTATGCTGAGACTTGGCACTATCTGACCAGCAAAACCGGGGAATATGATCCTGCCATTCAAGAAAAAACCGGTGATGCCTACGAAGCAATTCAACGGATCAAAGCGGAACTAAAAGCAGGTGGCTTGGATCCTAAAATGGAGGCTGAAAAGCTGAAAATGCTCATCCACATGGTGGAAGATATCCATCAGCCGCTTCATGTCGGCACCGGTGATGACCGGGGAGGAAATGACATTAAAATCGAATATTTTGGCAGAGCGACCAATCTCCATGCCCTTTGGGACAGTGGAATGATCGATGGTCAGGGAATGAGCTACAGCGAAATTGGGGATGAACTATTTCGCCGGATCAATCCTGAACTTCAAACAAAGTATAGGTCTGCCAGTATGCAGGACTGGCTCAAAGAGGCTGTCAGCTATCGGCCAATGATTTATAATCTTCCCGAAAACAAAAAAATAAGCTATCAATATGGCTATGAAAACTACCACATTGCGGAGGAACGGATGATTGCTGCGAGTGTGAGGCTTGCGCAGATTTTGGAGGAAATTTATCCCTGATTAAAGCAGAATTTTGCCGAAACGGCTTTTGTCTTCTAGGATGACGAAAGCCGTTTTTTTATTTTCCACCCTTAACGCACTGCTCATGCCTATCAAACTTGCCATTGCCGAGGACAACAGTTTTTTGCTGAAAGCAATTATTGACAAACTCTCCTTGTTTCCGGAGCTTGAACTGAAGTATTTCGGATACAATGGTCTTGAACTTTTGGATATGCTGGAGAAAGATTCGAATGTCCATTTGATCCTGATGGACATTGAAATGCCAAAAATGAACGGAATAGTGACTGTGGAGAAAATTGCCCAAAAATATCCGCAGATCAAGATGATCATGCTGACAGTATTTGATGATGATGAGAATATCTTTCGGGCGATTCAAGCCGGAGCAAATGGATATTTTCTCAAAGAAGTCGATCCGCCGACACTCTATCAGGGAATTGTAGATACACTGGCTGGCGGTGCAGCGATGACGCCTTCAGTTGCATTAAAGACTTTGAAACTATTAAGAAACCCTCCTCACTTTGAGGCTGCTAAGGAAGAAATTTCTTTGACAACCAGAGAAATCGAAATTCTAGAACAGACCTCGAAAGGGCTTAATTACAATCAGATCGGGGAAAATCTCTTTATTTCTCCAAAAACTGTCCGCAAGCATCTGGAAAATATTTATCAAAAACTTCAGGTTCACAGTAAATTGGAAGCCGTGCAAAAGGCAGTGAAAAACCGCATTATTGAAGGGTAAAAAAGTAAAGTTGGGACGCAAAAAAAATCAAAGAATTGAACATGTTTGGAAAAATGTCGTAAATTAAAGGACAATTTTCTGAAATATGAGCGATTCTGATTTTCAAAGAATAGACTTGGTCGCCGAAGAGATGGCCACCTATGTGACGAGTCTCCCTCGATATTCGCGATATCCTACACTGAAGGGGATACCTTTGAGTAGCTTTTTTTCGAATCGGATGATGGTCGTGGATGTGATTCGTCAGGGGATTCCCACCTCACTTTTTATGTCCATCAAAGAAATTACTCCATTTTCAGACCAGGAATGGTCAGATTTCTTGGATATATCCCTGAAGTCCCTTCAGCGTTACAAAAAGGAGTCAGATTATGTTTTTCGCTCGATTCACTCCGAGAAGATCCTTGAGCTGATGGAGGTGGCTGTGGTAGGCTTGGAGGTGTTTGACACTGCAGCCGATTTTGCCGCTTGGCTCAATGCCACTAGTCATGCACTTGGCAATCGACGTCCAATCGAGTTGCTTCGGGACTCTTACGGCAAGGAATTAGTGCTCAATGAGATTCACAGGATCGATCAAGGCGTATTTGTCTGATGCGGGTTTTTCGACTGATTCGGAAAAAGTTTGGGATTGAATTATCCGGAAAAGGTGCAGCTCTTTCTGGTAACAGATGGAATTCCAAAGGTACCGAAATGAGCTACTGTGCGGACAGTCGGGCTTTGGCCATGGCAGAGGTGGCGGTTCACCTTTCTCTGGCCATCTTGCCTAGAGACTATGTGATGGTGGAGATAGAGATCCCGGCATATACCTCCATAGATTCACTTGGGATCGAAGATTTACCTCAAGGCTGGAATAATTTTCCCCACCTTTTGGATACTCAGAAAATAGGAGATGACTTTGTTTCGGAGAAAAAATCGTGTGTGTTGAAAGTTCCCTCAGCTGTTGTGCCAGGAGACTTCAACTACTTGATCAATCCGCATCATCTGGATTTTTTGGCTATCAAACTAGTGGATCAGGTGGATTTTCCCTTTGATTCGAGATTATTTGGGGGATGGTGAAATAAATTTAATTTCCAATGTCCATTAGATAACTAGATTTTGAAGCTATGACAAGTTCGAGGCAATTCTTCTATGTTTTCCTTTACTGTTTGGCTATGGGTTGTTCAAGCAAAGACGAAAGCGTATCCGAAAAGGAACCGCAGGATTCAAAATTCAGTCAACCCCAAGATTCATTCACCAAAAATTACCTATTTGATGGCCATCAGAATCTTTTAAGACTGGAAATTGATCAGCTGACCAATTTTCAAATGGATTCATTTTTAAGGCATTTGTTTGTAATGGATCAAAAATTTAGAATTGAGTTAAATGAAAACAAAATATCAGATTCGATAGATCGGGCTGAAAGGAGGAAAATTTACGGCAAAATGGATAAAGCGGATAAGATTAACTATACCCTACTTAAGCGGATTCATGGAAAATTTGGGTGGCCGAGTAATAAAGTCTTTTCTGATTCAGCGGTTGATGCGTCATTCTTTATCACACTCCATTATAGGGGACATGATTTAGATTATTTGACCCCGCTGATAGAGGAGTCCTTTTCCAAAAAAGAAATTAAGAATGACCATTATGCGATTTTGACAGATCGGGTTTTACTCAGATATGGAAAATCTCAAAAGTTTGGAACCCATTGTCGAATGACGCGTGATGGCACTGTTGATTTTACCAGTTTACCTGATACTTCAGGAATCAATCAAAATCGTCGAGAAATCGGACTGAAAGAATTGAATTGGAAGACCTGTGATTTGGTGTCCTACTAAGATTTCAATAGTTACTTCCTCATTTCAAACTCCCTATTTGCCCCATCTAAAAACTCCACAAAAGCCGCAATATCCGTATTGTACCCTCTCGGTTTCGCTAGCAATTGCTCCTGATGATCCAGAATCACATAGTACGGTTGAGCGTTGTTGTTGAATCGGGTGATTTGGAAGTCCGCGTTTTGCTTGCCGAGGGTCTTTTTCATCTTGGCGTCGTAGGAGGAAGTGTACCATTCGCTTTCCGGAAGTTCCAATCGCTCATCGATATACAATGCAACCATTACAAAATCTTCTCTGAGTCGCTTCAGGACTTGAGGATCCACCCAGACATTTTCCTCCATTTTCCGGCAATTCACACATCCGTGACCGGTAAAGTCGATCAGAAGGGGTTTGCCTTCTTTTTTTGCGGCAGCCAAGGCCTGCTCGTAGTCAAAGTAGCCTGGGATTCCATGAGGGATTTTCAGCAGATCCCCGTATTTAATCACTTCTCCAGATGTATTGGCTGATTTTACGGAGGTAATTCCCTCCTCAAGTTTGAATTGTTGTGTGGTAATCGGAGGGAGATAACCGCTAAGGATTTTGAGCGGAGCTCCCCAAAGTCCGGGAATCATGTGCACCACAAACGCAAAAGTCAATAGGGCCAACAACAAGCGAGGCACTCCAATGTAATCCAGTTTGGAATCATGGGGCAGTTTGATTTTTCCCAACAGGTAAAAACCTAAAGCCGAGAAAATCACAATCCAAATGGCCAAGAAAATATCCCGGTCCAATATGCCCCAATGGTACACCAAGTCGGCAATTGACAGAAACTTGAAAGCCAAGGCCAGTTCCAAAAAGCCCAAAACGACCTTGACCGTATTGAGCCAACCGCCGGATTTGGGCAGACGTTGCATCCATTCCGGGAAAATGGCAAAGAGGGTAAAAGGAATCGCAAAGGCCAATCCAAAGGCAAACATCCCCAAAACCGGTTTGACTAATTCACCTCCAGCAGAGGAAATCAGAATCGAACCCACAATCGGCCCGGTGCAGGAGAAAGAAACCAACACCAGAGTAAAGGCCATAAAGAATACCCCTCCCAATCCGCCTTTCTCAGCTTTTGCATCGATTTTGTTTACAAAGCTGGAAGGCAGATTCAACTCAAACATGCCCAAAAATGCTAAGGCAAAGACAATGAAAATACCGAAGAAGAACACATTGGGAATCCAGTGCGTAGCCAGCCAGTTGGCAAACTCAGGGCCCTGGATGGCGGCTACGGCTGTCCCAGCCACAGTATAGATGGAGATGATCGAAATGCCGTAAATCATCGCCTGACGGATTCCTTGTGCCCGGGATTTTGATCTACCAGTGAAAAAGCTCACTGTCATCGGAATCATCGGAAACACACATGGCGTCACCAAGGCAGCCAATCCCGCCAAAAATGCCAAGACAATAAAACCCCAAAGGGATTCAGTCTCACCTTCTGTGGTGAAGTCTTGGGGTTCGACTGGTGTTTGCTTTAATTCGTCACCTGATTGTCCTGCTTCTCCAGAAGCCGGACCATCCACTAATCCAAAGGGTGATGCTTCAGTTGCTGAATCCACCAGTTTTTCGGGGCCTTCTTCTAAGTTGGCTTTTGAGTCAGTAATGACTGCTGCTTCGGAAGTAGCGGCAGAACGACTAGACTCTTTTGCAATAAACCTTATCTCAATATCATCTTCGAAATTAGTGCAACTCACATCATTGCACATCTGATATCTAAGTGTGCCTTTAATTACTCCGGAGGTTGATTGAATGATGATAGGCTGCTCAAACCGCCCTTTTCCCATAAAATAGGTGATATCACCTTCCCAGATCTCATCAAATTTTTTCTTTGGATTGATCGCTTTGAGATTAGAGGCGATCGAAAAATCCTCAGAGTCGCTAGGAATAAATTTGGTCAACCAAGGACCCAAATCCTCGTCAAAATCATTCGAATACACATACCAGCCTATAGGAATTTGTACTTCAAAGACCAAGTTGGCCGTTTCTCCAACTTGCAATTCCTTTGGCTCAAATGTAAATGTCCATTTCGGTGGCTTCACCAATTGGGCTTGGGCAAAAGCAGAAATCAAAAGAAAAACCGGAACGAGAAAGATTCCGATTTTTTTAGAATTGAAGGTCATCTATGGATTGGATTTACTCTGGCAAACAAGGAATTAGTACTTGAGGTTCGAAAATAAGATCAATCGACTAGGCATTTGGCGACTTTGATCACTTTTCGCTTAATGCCCTGAAGTGACGGAAGAATGCTGCAATCGTCTCAATGCCTATAAAGTAATTTTTTACCCCGTAATGCTCGTTTGGTGAATGAAGCGCATCGGTATCCAAGCCAAAGCCGAATAAAATAGGATCGCTTCCTAGCTCTTTTTGGAACAAAGCCACAATCGGAATCGAACCTCCCTCGCGGGTTGGGATCGGTCTTTTGCCAAATGTTTCTTCCATCGCCGCTTCTGCCGCTTTGTAACCGATTGAAGAATCGGAAACTACTGCAGGAGCTCCACCGTGATGGGTTTTCACTTTCACTTTGACGGAATCGGGAGCAATTGATTTGAAGTGATTTTCGAAAAGAGTAGCAATTTCATGCCAGTCTTGGTCGGGAACGAGGCGCATGGAGATTTTTGCAAAAGCTTTGGAGGGAAGGACTGTTTTGGCTCCTTCTCCGGTATAGCCACCCCAGATCCCATTAACATCCAGAGTCGGTCGGATGCCCACCCGCTCGATGGTGGTATAGCCTTTTTCTCCATGGACATCGGCAATGTCCAGTTTGTCTTTGTATTCACTGAGTTCAAAGGGGGCTTCATTCAATCGCTGACGCTGCTGAGCGGTGAGTTCCTGTACTTTTTCATAAAAACCCGGGATGGTAATGTGCTCATTCTCGTCCTTCAATGAGGAGATCATTTTGCAAAGCACATTAATCGGATTGGCCACGGCACCCCCATAGGTTCCGGAGTGCAAATCCCGATTGGAGCCAGTCACTTCCACCTCCATATATGCCATGCCGCGAAGTCCCACTGTGATGGAAGGATCCTTCATGCTGATCATGTGCGTATCTGAAATCAGGATCACGTCAGCTTTTAGCCGCTCTTTGTTGGCCAATACGAATTTGTCCAGGTTGTCTGAGCCGACTTCCTCCTCGCCCTCTATCATAAATTTCACATTGCAGGGCAAATCACCGGAGCCGATCATGGCTTCCAAAGCTTTCACGTGCATGTAAAACTGCCCTTTGTCGTCAGCTGAGCCGCGGGCGAAAATAGCCCCTTCAGGATGTATTGCCGTTTTTTTGATGACAGGTTCGAAAGGTGGGGAATCCCAAAGCTCATATGGATCAGCGGGCTGCACGTCATAATGCCCGTAAACCAAGACAGTTGGCAAGGCCGGATCGATGATTTTTTCTCCGTAAACAATGGGATAGCCAGCCGTCGGGCAGATTTCGGCCACATCAGCACCTGCTTTTTCCAGGGATTCTTTGACAAACTGGGCTGCCGCAAAGACGTCGTTTTTGAATTTGGGATCGGCGCTCACGGAAGGGATTCGGAGCAATTCCAGCAGTTCGTTGAGAAATCGGTCTTTGTTTTTTTCGATAAAAGCAGCTACGGACATATTTGGGTGTTTGAAGTTTCTAAAGGCCTCAAAATTATTCCTTTCGGAAGGATTTGCCTAGGAATTTTTGATTTTAGCCACGAAGGCACTAAGACGCTAATAAAAATTTCATTTTGAAGAGTACGCCGAGGAGATAAAAAAAATTATGTATTGACGAAGCGCCGGATTCCTTTTTTGATTATCGGAACATTGAAATTGATCAAATAGCCTAAGTTCAGTTTTGAAAGTTTGAGGTGGCTGATAATTTGAGCTTCCCATACGGGATTTACCACATCAACGGCTTTGAGCTCTACTATCACCCTGTCATTGACCAGCAAATCCAACCGGAGTCCTTCATCAAACCAGATTCCATCATAGGAAATCGGAATGTTAACTTGTCTTTTAACTTCAAATCCTGCTTTTTTAAGTTCATGCTCCATACATACCTCGTAAATCCTTTCCAAAAGTCCAGGACCAAGATCTTTGTGAACGGTAAAAGCAGCATGAACTACAACTGTCCCGATTTGTTCTTCAAAATCTGTAGGTTTCGTGTGATTCATTTAAATTAAAAATTTTTGAATCTTAATTTAATAAATCCATAGCGTCTTCGTGCCTTCGTGGCAAAACACAAAATATGAAAGCACTTCTCTGTACCCAATTTGGCCTTCCTGAAACTTTAACTGTTCAAGAAATTGCTGATCCCATTCCTGCCCCAAATCAAGTCCTAATTGCCGTGGAGGCCTGTGGAGTCAATTTCCCCGATGTGCTGATTATCCAAAACAAATACCAGTTCAAGCCTGAACTTCCTTTTGCTCCGGGAGGGGAAGTAGCAGGAAAGATCATTGCCCTAGGTGATCAGGTGCAGGGATTTCAGCTCGGCCAGCCGGTTCTCGCACTGTGTGGCTGGGGAGGATTTGCGGAAAAGGTCGCCGTGGACGTAGATCGGATGTTTCCCCTTCCTCCCGGACTTTCTGCGGAGGTGGCAGCCACGACTCTTTACACCTATGGGACTTCCTACCATGCCCTAAAAGACAGGGCCAACATTCAGCCAGGAGAAACTCTCCTGGTACTCGGGGCAGCTGGGGGGGTGGGACTGGCGGCGGTAGAATTGAGCAAATTGATGGGAGCGAAAGTCATCGCGGCCGCATCTTCGGATGAGAAACTTGCTCTCTGCCGTGAAAAAGGTGCAGAACATACAATCAATTACGAAACCGAAGACCTCAAAACCCAAATCAAAGAATTGACGGGAGGTAAAGGTGTCGACGTGGTTTATGATCCGGTTGGTGGCAAATTCACCGAATCCGCTCTCCGGGGTATGGCTTGGAAAGGCCGCTACCTGATCGTGGGCTTTGCCAATGGGGAAATTCCCCAGATCCCGATGAATTTGCCCTTGCTGAAAGGCTGCTCGATTCTGGGGGTGTTTTGGGGACAATTTTCCAAAGTGGAGGCCAAGGCCAGTTTTCAGAATATACGTCAACTCGTCGCTTGGATTCAGGAAGGAAAAATCAAACAACACATTGGTAGAAAATACACTTTGCAAGAAGCGCCTGAAGCCTTGCAGGCGATTTTGGATCGGAAGATGCTGGGCAAAGGGGTGGTGGTGATTTGATTTTACCATGAAAATCGTAAATCCAATTTTCGATTTTCATGGTAAAATGATTTGATTTCATCTTTAGTCTCCCTACATTTACCATGAAATACGTAAATCAAACTTTCGATTTTCATGGTAAAAGACCGTAACATTCTACCTCTTTTGCAGGAATATCTTTCGATTTTCCCAGCTGTTGGCCTATTGGGCCCAAGGCAGGTGGGAAAGACGACCCTCGTCAAAAACCTGAAACTCGAAAAGGAAAGTCTGTACCTCGATTTGGAAAAAGCATCTGACCGAGCCAAATTGGTTGATCCCGAACTTTTCTTGAAAGCCCATACTGACAAAACGGTCATCCTCGATGAGATTCAACTGATGCCGGAGCTTTTTGCCGAACTGAGAAGTCTGATCGATGAACAGCGCGAGCCCGGACGATTTATTTTGTTGGGTTCGGCGTCTCCGGATCTCATCCGAAAGAGTGCTGATTCCTTGGCTGGCCGGATTGGCTATTTGGAGCTGACTCCTTTTTACCTTGGAGAAATTGATCCTGACGAACTCCAAAAACTCTGGATTCGGGGTGGGTTTCCCCTGTCTTTTCTAACCAAAAGCGAGCGGGAGTCACAGCTTTGGAGGCAGAACTTCATCAAAACCTATCTTGAAAGAGATCTGGCGCAGATTGGACTTAGCACAGATCCACGACTGGTGGAACGCTTTTGGATGATGCTGGCTAATGCTCAGGGGGGAATCTGGAATGCGGAGAGTTTTGCGAAAGCACTTGGAATTACCCGTCCGACGGTCAACCGATATCTTGAGTTTTTGGAAGGATCTTTTATGGTGAGGGTTTTGGCTCCTTTTCACCAAAATATCAAAAAACGACTGGTCAAATCGCCCAAAGTCTTTATTCGGGATACAGGCCTACTGCATTCCCTGACCGGCGTGGATAGCATGGATTCCCTGATCAATCAGTTGTTGGTCGGGCCAAGTTGGGAAGGATTTGTGATCGAGCAGATTATTGCCACATTGAGGGAGGAGTATGAATACTACTTCTACCGGACCCATCAGGGAGCGGAATGTGACTTGCTTTTGGTGAAAAATGGAGTCGTAAAAACCGCCATTGAAATCAAAAACACCCTTTCCCCCAAACTCAGCAAAGGCATGCAGATCTCCATGGAAGATACCGGTGCAGAAAATGGCGTAATCATCTGTCGGATTTCGGATGGCTATCCACTTTCAGAAAAAGTCAGGGCGGTAGGATTGAAGGAGTTCTTGGGTAGAAAGTAAAAAGGCTCATGATCCGATGAGAATTTTGCGCCAATTTATTACTGCCCATTTTAGAAAAAGTTAGTGTAACTTAAGGTTGTTCAAACTCAAAGTTTGTGAAGAAAAAGCATAATGAGTCAATCTGAAAAATACCAAAGGACGAGATCCGAAATCTTGACGGAGTTCAAGAGTCACGAAAAATTTGTGGTATTCTACATGAATCAAATTGTTGATGGACATTTTGATTTTTACAAACCTTTGGCCGCAAGCTTCAGAATTCTTTTCCATCATCATCGGGCAAATAAGTCGTTGTTAAATCAGCTAGAGATTACAGACAAGATAGAAATGGTTTCTACATCTAACAGATTTGATCCATCGAGTTTAGTACCATTTTTAGGGCTTCTATTTATGCGTGTAGAATCTACACAAGCCTCCTACGTCCCACATGAGATTCACTCTGAGTTCAGAACACTGTCTTTTGAAAGATGGTGGTCAGAGGAAATAGTAATTAGTGATTCACTCAGACATCAATGGACTAGAAAGGATTTAGTTGCTTTTGCGGCAGATCAGGATGGGGGAAGTCATGTTGACCCTAGGATAGATCAAAAGTATTATCAGCTCGCATATCAAAATTCAATTGGCTGGAAATTTTTTCAAGGAGGAGAATCTCACGGGAGAGATATGGACAATCCTGTTCCCGTAAGTCTTTGGCAAATTGGGATAGAGTTTTTAAAATCACTGGAACTTTCTAGAAGGAAAAATCCAACTCTGATTTAAGACTAGGTAACGTCCAAAAACTAAAGCCCAACTCGTAGAAAAATGAGTTAGGCTTATTTTTGTGGGACCTAAGGGATTCGAACCCATGACCTCTGCTCTGTCAAAGCAGCGCTCTAAACCAACTGAGCTAAGATCCCAAAATACTAAAATCAGGCTCTAAACCTCCCGATTGCTATCGCGGATGAGCTAAGATCCCGATTTGTGCTTGCGAATATAGATAACCCTCCAAGGGTTCGCAACCCTTGGAGGGTTTTAACTTAAACAAAACTCTCCCGCAAATACTTTCCCGTGAAATTCCCCTCTTCCATCGCCAAGTCTTCCGGAATTCCCGCAAAGGTCAGATGACCGCCTTTATTTCCACCCTCAGGTCCAAGGTCAATCACCCAATCTGCGGATTTTATGACTTCTGTATTGTGCTCGATGATGATCACGGAGTGTCCCTGATCGATCAGCGCATTGATGCTGTGAAGCAGTTTGCTGATGTCGTGGAAGTGGAGACCGGTGGTAGGTTCGTCGAAGATGAACAGGATGTGATCTCCGGTTTTGGTTCCGCCTTTTCCCAGGAAAGAAGCCAGTTTCACCCGCTGAGCCTCTCCACCGGAAAGTGTATTGGAGCTTTGGCCCATGCCGATATAGCCCAAGCCAACTTCCTGAAGCGGCTGAAGTTTATTGATGATCTGAGTTTTGCCTTTGAAAAATTCCAGGGCCTCGTCGATGGTCATTCCAAGCACTTCTGAAATGTCCTTTTCCTTGAATTTGACCTCAAGAATTTCATTCTTAAATCGCTTGCCTTTGCAGGATTCGCAGGTCAGGTGGATGTCGGCCATAAACTGCATCTCCACCGTTATGGTACCTTCGCCCTGACAGGCTTCGCATCTTCCACCATCTACATTGAAAGAGAAAAATGCCGGTTTGTAACCTCGTTGCTTGGAAAGGGGCTGCTCTGAAAAGAGATTTCGGATCGCATCATAGGCCTTGACATAAGTCACCGGATTGGAGCGGGAAGACTTGCCGATCGGATCCTGATCTACAAATTCTACCTGGGTGACCCGCTTATAGTCTCCTTCGATCCGATCGTATTTTCCGCTTTCGTCCAGGACTGTTCCCAGCATTTTTCCCAAAGCCGGATACAGCACTTTTTTGATCAGTGTGGACTTTCCCGAACCGGAAACTCCTGTCACGACGGTAAGTGTATTTAGTGGAAATTGGACAGTCAGATTTTTCAGGTTGTTTTCCCGGGCACCTTTCACCGTGATAGAATCCTTCCACTTCCGATTGCCGATTTTGGTGAAAATCTTCTCTTCGCCACGCAGATATTTGGCTGTATAAGTTGTTCCGGAAGTGATCAAGTCCTCGATTTTTCCCTGGAAAAGCAATTCTCCGCCCTTCACTCCGGCATCCGGTCCGATGTCGATAATCTGGTCTGAGGCTTTCATCACCTTTTCCTCATGCTCTACTACAATCACTGTATTCCCGAGATCCCGAAGTTCTTTTAATACTCCAATCAATCGATCTGTATCCCGCGGGTGCAGACCGATGCTGGGTTCATCCAAAATATACATGGAACCTACCAGGGCCGAACCCAAGGAAGTTGCCAGTTTGATCCGCTGATATTCTCCTCCGGAAAGAGAGGATGTAAGGCGGTTCAGTGTCAAATACCCCAAACCGACCTGATCCATAAATTCCAGACGGCTTACGATTTCCTTTAGCAATCGGTTGGCAATCTTGGCTTCGTGAGGTGCTAACTCTATTTTTTGGAAGAAAGTCAAGGCATCCTCAATCGGCATCAATACGATGTCAGTGATGGATTTTCCCTGGAGTTTGACATAGGATGCATCTTTTCGCAATCTGGTTCCGCGGCAATCCGGACAAGTAGTGCGACCACGGAACCTTGACAGCATGACCCGGTATTGGATTTTGTAGGTTTTGCTTTCCAGATCTTCAAAAAAGGCATTTAGTCCCTGAAAATATTTGTTTCCGGTCCAGAGCAATTCCTGTTCCTTTTCAGTAAGTTCTCCATAAGTCCTATGGATCGGGAAGTCGAATTCGATGCCTTTTTTCAGCAAAGGTTCCAACCACTGCTTGCTGGATTCACCGCGCCAAGGAGCAATGGCTCCTTCGTAAACTGACATTTCCTTGTCAGGAATCACCAAATCCCTGTCGATGCCCAGCACATTGCCAAAGCCTTCGCATCTTTTACAGGCGCCATAGGGATTATTGAAAGAGAAAAAGTTGACCGAAGGAAGCTCGAAACTCATGCCGTCGAGCTCAAACCGGTCAGAAAAAGACTTGGTTTGGACATCCGGCACGGTGATTTTACAGTCCCCATGACCTTCGAAAAGGGCAGTTTGGATAGAGTCGGCAATCCGGAACTGATTGTCTTCGTCGTCTTTCAGCACTGTAGCTCGATCGATTAGGATTTCGTACGAGCCTTTCTTTATTTTCTTTTCCCCCAAAAGATCCTCTACAAAATATACTTCCCCGTCGATGAGGATTCGGGTGTAGCCTTTTTGCAAAAGCAGCTCCAATTCCTGTTCGATTTTTCTTCCGCGCTCAATCTGCAGTGGACAGGAAATCATGACTTTGGCCCCTTCCTCAAAGGAAAGGACATAATCCACAATGTCGGTCACGGTGTGATGCTTCACTTCTTTCCCCGATACGGGAGAAAAAGTCTTGCCGACACGGGAGAATAGCAGTTTCAGGTAATCATAAATCTCCGTGGTGGTGCCGACTGTGGAGCGAGGGTTTTTGGTGCTGACTTTTTGCTGGATCGCAATGGCCGGAGCCACGCCTTTGATGTATTCCACGTCGGGTTTTTCCATCCTTCCGAGAAACTGGCGAGCGTAGGAGCTCAAGCTCTCCACATACATCCGCTGGCCCTCGGCAAAAAGTGTATCGAATGCCAGAGAGGATTTGCCCGAACCAGAAAGTCCGGTGATGACTATGAATTTGTTTCGGGGAATCGCCACGCTCAGGCTTTTGAGGTTATTGACCCTGGCGTTTTTTATGATGATGAATTCTCTGGGATCGAGGGAATCGAAGTCGATTTTAGCGGGTAAAGTGCTTAAAGTCATAGCTGGCAAAGTTAATCAGACAACAGAGGAAATGGCCAAATGGTTGGACTTTTTGTGCCTCGTGAGTGGTAAGTAGTTCGATTTACAACTTACCATTTACAACTTACAAACTCATTTATATTTCAAAATTGGCTTATTTCGAACATGGATCTCCAATTTCTCCTCGATGGATTTGCCGAAGGCTTGAAAAATATGACCTGGCTGGAGGCTGTGGCCATATTTTTTGGGATTGCTTCGGTTTTTTACTCCATGCGGGAGCATATTTGGGTGTATCCGACTGGACTGATTTCTACTTCAATCTATGTCTGGATTTGTTTTCAGTACAAGGTATATGCGGACATGGGCATCAATGCCTATTATTTCGGAATGTCGATCTATGGCTGGTTTGTGTGGAGTCATCCGCAGACTCAGACCAAGGTTCTCCCCACCACCTGGATGAGTTCTAAAGAATGGCATTGGGCAACTTGGTTGTTTCTGCTTTCTTTTGTCATTTTATCTTCTGTACTCAAGGCGTTTACAGACAGTGATGTGCCCTACTGGGATTCGTTTACCACAGCCTCGGCATTTGTAGGAATGTGGCTGATGGCCAAAAAGAAGGTAGAAAACTGGTACTTTTGGTTGCTGACTGACTTAGTCTCTGTACCACTTTATTTTTATAAAGGCTTGATCTTGACTTCATTCCAGTTTCTAATCTTCACCATCTTGGCCACTATGGGCCTAATTGCTTGGATCAAATCTGCCAAAAGCCATGCAGAAGCCTAAGCGAATTCTCATTTTGGGACCGGAGTCTACTGGAAAAAGTACCTTGGCGGAGGACTTAGCAAATCATTTTAGCGAACCTTGGGTGCCGGAATATGCCCGGGAATACCTGGAAAAAATCAATCGCCCTTATAACTACGAAGACTTACTGGAAATCGGTAAAGGACAAGTAGCATTGGAAAATCGCCTAGCCGAAAAAGCCCAAAATTTCCTCTTTTGCGATACAGACCTGCGAGTTATCCACATTTGGTCGGAGCATCGATTTGGCAAAACGGATGCTTGGGTTTTGGATGAAATCGCCCGGAGAAAATACGATTTGATTCTGCTGACTGACACGGATTTGCCTTGGACTCCGGATCCGCTTCGTGAATATCCCGAACTGGAAATGCGCCAGTATTTTTTCCAAAAGTATCTTCAATTGGCTCAGGAAAGCGGTTTTCCTTTTTTGATTGTTTCCGGCGATCAACAAATAAGGCTTCAAACTGCTTTAGATGCTCTAAATCAACTTGTGGATTAGAATCCTTTAATTTTTCAATTTTTCAATCTTCAAATTTTTCAACCCATTCACCACTTCCTCAATGAAAGAGTCGCCGCCTCAACCAATTTTATTTGATCTGGGTGATAGTTGTTGTTTAGTACGATGATCGTTTTGTTTTCCTCAATGAACCGAACCAAAATCGTTTTGTATCCCGGATTGTCACCGGTATGTAGGATCATTTTCCCAAAGGGGCTTTTGGGTTCCACTTCCCAGCCAAAGCCGTAATAGCTTCTTGTACCGTCGTTCAGAATATAGGGTGAAAATGCCTCTTCGAGTGTTTCCTTTTTGACTAATTTTTGGGTGTAAAGTGCCTGATCCCACCTGAGCAAATCCTGTGCAGTACTACTGACTCGTCCCGGACCTTTGCGGTTACCCAGCCAAACGGTGTAGTCTGAGGAATGGAATTTATTTGCATTCACATAATTTCCCAAGCTGTCCAAGAGATGGCCCGCGGCAAAATTAGGAATGGCAGCCTTTTCCTCCAGAGTCCGAATATCTGTGTCTTTCATGCCTAATGGCTTGAAAATCCATTCTTTTGCCAATTCAATGAAATCTTTTTTGCTTGCTTTCTCCACGATGCTTGCCAACAGAACATATCCGGTATTACTGTAGAGGTATTGCTCTCCGGGGTCAAAGATTTTTTGGGGTGCATACCGGTTGAGGTATTCGAGGATTTCCGGATTGCCGGCCACTTTACTTTTGTCCCAGTGCTCATCCATGATGGCCTGATAATCGGGCAGGCCGCTGGTATGAGTCAGCAGATGCCGGATGGTGATTCCTTTGTATGGGATGTCCAGGTACTTTTCCACCGGATCATCGAAGGAAAGCATCTTTTTTTCCCGGCACATCATCACGATCATGGCGGTAAACTGCTTAGAAACGGAAGCTAATTCGAAAATGTCTGATGGAAAAAGCAGGATATTTTGTTCAAAAGATCGCTTTCCTATTGCTTTTTCCATGAGGATTTTTCCGTCCTCTGCTACCAAAATTACCCCTGAGAAACCGTTGGATTCGGCTTGATTAAGAGCGCTTTCCAGGATTTTTTGCTGTGAAAATCCAGGATTTATCAACAGAAAAAACAAGACAATTAATGTGGATAACTTGCTCATTTCACCAAAGAATATTTGTTAATAAAATTGAAAGTAGCATCGAAAGCATTAACCCAGTTTTTATGTAGGAGGAACGAGTGAACCTCATCCGGATAGATTAATTGCTCCACGTGAACACCCTGTTTTCGAAGGACTTCCGCAAGCTCTACACTTTCTGAGAAAAGCACATTCCTGTCGTCATCCCCATGGATCAGAAGCACAGGGTCCTTCCAGTTTTTTACAAAGTTCATAGGGGAGGATTTGAAAGCCAAAGCGGCCATTTCCGGGAATTTCTCAGGTTTATACCAGGAGGCAAAGACCGGAATGTCATTGTTCCAGTTGTGCACGCCATGTATATCCACACCCACAAGGAATTTTTCAGGAGCCTGAGAAAGCGCATGTGCAGTCAGAAATCCGCCATAGCTACCGCCCCAAGGTGCAATTCTTGAAGCATCGACATCAGATCTGGACGCCAGATAATCTGCTGCGGCCATCACGTCCTGTACCTCACTTGCTCCTCCGGCACCGTAATTTTCCTCCTCGCGGAAGTCCATACCGTATCCGATTCCACTGCGGTAATTCAAAATAAATGCAATATATCCCTGAGTAGCGAAGTATTGCTGGGCGGCATAGGTATGACTGTAATACATGCCATAATTGAATCCCAAAAGCATCTGTCTTCTACTACCGCCATGGAGGAAAATTACCGCAGGATATTTCTTGCTTGGGTCGTATTCGGCTGGAAGGAAAAGCTGCCCATAGCTTTCAAAACCGTCTTTTGCTTTAAGTGTAATCGATTCAGGCTTGCTAAGTTTTTTTGGGAAATTAGCCGGAAAATACTCCTCCGCCAGCATTTTGGTCTTCCCGTAGGTTTTGATCATGGGCCATCCCGGACGATCCCAATTGGATTGAAACCAAGCCAAGCCATTTTCGATACGGACAGGAGCCCAATTGATTGTCTGCGGATCGGACAGTAGTTCCATTTCAAATGTGGATAAGTCCAATCTTGACACTTGTCTTCTATCGATATTTCCGATGTTATGGGTGACCAAAAGCTCATTTTTGGTGAAGGAAGTCTGAACCCATTCCACCTGCCCTTCGCCTGGAGTCAGGTGCTTGACTGCTTTGGTTTGTGGATTGACGGCATATAATTGCATCCAGTTGTTTTTTTCCCAAGGGAAAACCAAAGAACCTGAGGGAGTCCACCATAGCCGCTCGCTTACGGCTGGCAAATCGTCCACCATCACAGATCCCCGGCCTAGATCGGCCTTCCAGACCTCCTCAGCTTTCATCGAAGCAATATCGAGTACTCGTATACTCCAGGGATTTGCTTCTTTGATGGAAGTGAATGGAAGTAGGTTTAGGATGTTTGGAATCCGGAGGTAGGCCAATTTTTTCCCATCAGGACTCCAGGCCGGATAAGCATCAAAGTCAAGGCTGGATTCCGGATAGGTCAATTCCTTTTTCTCCAAATCCCATAATCCGACATAGGAATGGTCCGATCGGCCAGACATAAAAGCCAGATATTTTCCGTCAGGAGAAAAGGAAATCATTGAAGCACTTCCTCTAGCCGTGAACAGTTGCTTGACAGAATCTGTGGTGTCTGAGCTTGCCTTCAAATAAACCGATCCGCCGATTAGGTAAGCGACATTTTGGCCATCCGGACTGAAAACAGGTGAAGTTCCCGGAGAAAACCACTTGAATTTTCCGCTTTGCAGATCCAGGCTGTAGATCTTTTTGTCTGTATTTTCCTGAAGTTGTGCAGGATTTGCCGGTTGCCCAGCTGGATTTCTGGGATTACCACGGACAAACAAAATTGTTTTTCCATCCGGGGAAAAGACCAAAGGGCCTAAATCAATTCCGTTATCGCCTTTGTAATCGGTCAGTTTTTTTGCTTGATAATTCGGAGCTTTTGCATAAAAAACATTTCTTTCACCTTGGTCATTAACCACCCAAGCGACAGCTTTTCCGTCCGGAGCGGCAGTCATTGAGGTTGAGAATGGGACCGAAAGAAAATCGGAAACACTTTGTGCTACAAGTTGAAACCAAAGCAAAAGTAGAATAAAAGTAAAAGTGCTCTTTTTCATAAAGTTGGGGTTTTGTTCAAATTACTTAACCCAATGAGGGATTCAAAATGCTTGATGGGTATATGCGCTGATCCAGGAAACCGATATAAGATTATTTCCTAAAAAGTCCTAGCTTTTAGGACTTTATACCTAAAAACTAATGATCCATCGGCCTTTCCTGATTTTTTCCTTTTGGCTTTTTTCACAAATCTGTATTGCTCAAATGACGCCTCAGCAGCGGGATAGCTTGGACAAGCTGACACAGGCGGACCATCAACTGATGATGAAAATGCTTGGGATTGATTCTCTTCGACCAGGCCCGTCGGGAAATCCTCAAGCTCTTAATGCCGCGAATTCTGATGAAAGCAAAGTAAGACTGGAAAACATGCCTCTCCCACTGATTTTTGAAGATGGAAAATCAGTAAAAAATCCAAAAGATTGGGAAAAGCGAAAGGCTGAATTGAAAGAACTTTTTGATCGGGAAATGTATGGCAGGACACCCGAAAACCTACCTGGCGTAAAATGGGAGCTGGTTTGGGAAAAAGATACTCTGATTGGGTCAATAGAAACCAAGTATAGAAAACTGAAAGGAATTGTGGATAACTCTGCTTTTCCTGCGATTTCTGTTTCTATTGATTTTGAATATGGTGTCCCAAAAAATAGTGTAAAACCTGTTCCCTTGGTTAAGGAGTTTGGCTGGATCTGGCCGGCAGGAATGCAGAGACCTCCAGCTCCTCCCGGCCCAAGTTGGCAGGAACAACTTCTTAAAGAAGGCTGGGGCTTTGGGGTAATCATTCCGACAAGCTACCAAGCGGATAATGGTGCGGGACTTCGATCAGGAATAATCGGTTTGGTAAATAAGGGCGAACCCAGAAAACTGGATGATTGGGGAACCCTGAAAGCCTGGGCTTGGGGAGCAAGCCGCGCTTTGGATCACCTCGAAACCGATCCAAAAGTGGATAAGTCAAAAATCGGGGTCGAAGGCTTGTCACGATATGGAAAAGCCGCATTAGTTGCCATGGCTTATGAGCCTAGGTTTTCGATTGGCTTGATCGGTTCATCCGGAGCAGGAGGAGCCAAATTACTTCGAAGGATTTTTGGGGAACAGGTTGAGAATTTGGCTGCCTCAGGTGAGTACCATTGGTTTGCCCCAAATTTTATCAAATACGCTGGGCCGCTTAATCAGAACGATTTGCCCGTCGATGCCCATGAATTGATTGCTCTCTGTTCTCCGAGGCCGGTGTTTATTTCAGTAGGTTCTCCGACCGTGGAAGGGCAATGGATTGATGCCAAAGGAATGTTTGATGCTGCGGTTTTGGCAGGTCCGGTTTATGAATTGCTTGGAAAAAAGGGATTATCAACCGAAGAATTTCCTTCGATTCAGACTTTTTTAGGCGAGGGGGATTTAGCTTTTCGTCAGCATGAGGGCGGACATACGGTTGGTCCTAATTGGCTGTATTTTATAGAATGGGGGAAGAAGTATTTTGGAAAAGGAATCTGAAGATGTGATTGATGTTCCTGAATAAAGGCCGCTAGCGGAATAGGATTACGGAAAATCTGAAACTCGTCAGCCCAAATTTTGACAAAACTTTTGAGGGCTACAGTGGTTTTGCCCGATTGTCCTTGACTCTGTTATTTCCATATCAAGGATTGATCAATGCTTGCAATTGTGGCTCTTCCGGTCAATGCCATTGCCATTTCAAATTCAGCTCTCAAAATTTCTAAGGTTTTGGTAACACCTTCTGCACCACCCGAAGCCAAACCAAAACAGATCGGCTTTCCAACTAACACAGCATTTGCACCCAAAGCAATCGCTTTCAAAACATCAGTGCCTCGTCTTATTCCACCATCCATCAGAATGGGAATTCTCTTGTTTACTCTTTCCACAATTCGTGGTAAAACTTCAATTGTAGCCGGGACAGTATCTAAATTTCTGCCACTGTGATTGGAAACTATTATGCCCGATGCACCGATTTCAATTGCTTTATCTGCATCATCAGGATGTAGAATCCCTTTTAATAAAACTGGTACTTTTGCAAATGAAATTAGCCACTCCATTTCTTTCCAGGTAATAGACAATGATTCACCAATTCTATACGGTGCATTAATACCATCAGGCAATTTAAAATTTACTCTTGCTTGCCTATCTCGAGCACCCCCAACTGGTGTATCCACCGTAATGCAAAGAGCCCGACAACCTAACTCCTCTGCTTTTTGAACAAGGTTTTTGGTAAATTCTTTGTCGTCTCTCACATACAATTGAAACCAAAACGGTTCGGTTGCCACTTTTTTAATTTCTTCCAAAGGTGTGGTTGTAAATGAACTCACCACATAAATAGCCTCCGCTTTACTTGCACCTCTGGCAGTCGCCAGTTCGCCTTCGGGATGCATGATTTTATGAAACGCCGTTGGTGCGACTAAAATGGGATAAGGTAGTTTGTGACCAAAAAGTGTGACAGATGTATCCAATTTGCTGACATCATTGAGCACATTCGGATTTAATTTTATAGCATCTAATGCCTGTCTGTTCCAGCGCACAGTAAATTCATCAGCTGCACCACTTGCGACATATTCGAAGGCCATTTTGGGCATTTTCCCTTCGGCCATTTTCTCAAAATCAAACAAATTAATGATTTCGGACAAGTCAACCGTGTTGCCGTTAATCAATTGGAATTGATCTTGCCCAGCTGATTGGCTTTGTCCGGACAATGGAACCATTAAACCACCTGTCATTGCGGTGATTATTTTGAGTAAATCCCGTCTTGTATGTTCCATTTTGGGTTTGAATTAGTTTGTTTTTTTGGGCCTAAGGTTTCCCTTTCTCTACCTGAAAGTTCAATAAGGAACGCAAATCTTTTCCTCTTTCCAAAACCATAAGACCCTCATTTGCAGGAATGTCATACTTCTCAAATGAATCAGTAGTAGGAAATAGGTGGAGGAAGATTTTTTTCTCTTTCCGAAGCTTACCCAGAAATCAAACTCTTCATAAACCAAAAAAAGAGCCGGCTAAAAACCGGCTCCTCAGTGTTAATCCATTCCTCCTTTTCTGTTTGGAGAACGTTTTGCAGGCCATTCACCAGGTTCCCCCGTTCTTGGGTTGATCGGAATACGCTGCTCTCTTGAAACCATTTCAGGTTCTTCGCAGGCCATGTACACCAAAATCGCGGTCAGAATCGCATTGTTTCTAACATCGTCAAATACGATTTTGTCATAGGTGTCCAGGTTGGTATGCCAGGTGTAGTTGAAATAGGACCAATTGAGTGCACTTAGGTTGAATGCCGGAACACCAGCAGCCACGAAAGAAACGTGATCCGTTCCACCAGTTCCCGGATTACCAGGAAATTCAGTTTTCAGGTCTTTGGTGATCTCTCTCGGTACTTTATTCAGCCAGCGACCGATGTAATCGTAGCTATTGACGTAGCCCATACCTGAAATATTTGCGATTCGGCCTGTGCCGTTGTCCTGGTTAAACAAAGCTTGGATTTTGCCCATCATCTCTGGATGGTCTTCCACAAATCCTCTGGAACCATTCAATCCCTGCTCTTCTGATCCCCAGTGGCCAACCAGAATAGTTCGCTTAGGATTGGGATAAACTTCTTTCAAAATCCGCATTACCTCCATCATCAGGATAGTTCCGGTGCCGTTGTCTGTGGCACCTGTACCACCATCCCAGGAGTCAAAGTGTGCAGAAAGCATCACATATTCATCCGGTTTTTCAGAGCCTTTGATTTCAGCAATCGTGTTGAAAGTAGGCTGGGCACCGGTTTCTTTAGATTGTGCGTTTAGGTTGATCTGAGGTTTTTTGCCGCTTTCAGCCAATCTGAATAATAGGCCGTAATCTTCCAGGGAAAGGTCAACAGTGGGTACTTTTTTGGTAGAGGCAGAGAAAATCTTGTTTGCTCCAAATCCATTTGACCAGTAAGAAGTGATGATACCCAGAGCACCGGCATTTTCCAAGGCTAGGGGAAGAGCTCTGCGGTCTTGCCCGGTAGCTTCCAATCTTTTGTTCCAAGCCTCAGTTACTTTGGTTTTTTCTTCCTTGATTTTTTCAATGGATTCAGGAGTTCCGAATTCTTGCCAATTGTAATCCGGACGACCCGTCACCTGGGGCGCAGAGATCATGACGTATTTTCCTTTAGCTGAAGGAAGCCACTTTTGGAAAGCTTCTGCATTCGCAAATTCCGGAAGAATAACCACTTCGCCGCTTGCTCCGCCTGCTGGGGAGGCTGGGCTCCAAGCCAATTGTGTCCCTGCCAAAGATCTGGTCCAAGGTGCAACCATGTCGATGTGAGTGATTCCTCTTTCCCAGCCTCTCCATTCGCCCCATTTCTCGTTTCGGGCAGGAATTCCCCAAGATTGATAGGTTGAAACGGCAAAGTCGTGGGCTTTTTGCATTTGTGGGGAACCGACCAATCGGGGTCCTACCCCGTCCATGATTTCATGGGCTAACACTTCCAACTGGGAATTCTCAGTCGCTTCTTTGATGATTTTGTCGATGACTTCGTTTTGGGCCTGGACTTTTGTGGCAAACAAAAGCATAAGGCTTAAGCCATAGAGGTAGATTTTTTTCATTGGATTTTAGTTTAGGGGATAAAAATAGGCTATGGATCACACTTTAATAAACCGCTTGTGGATTTTGGGCAAGTGTGATTAGAGTTCCTTCACAACCCGACAGGGATTCCCCAATGCTAAAGTATTATCCGGAATGTCTTTGGTCACTACCGAACCTGCCCCGATGGTTACATTATTTCCGATGGTCACGCCGGGAAGAATCACGGAATTGCCACCGATCCAGACATTGTCTCCGATCATGACTGGCTTTGTCGAAGTTCGGTATCGGGTACTTCCACTCTCCTGAAAAATCCTGTCCGAGGCCTTCAATGGATGGACTGCTGTATAAATCTGCACATAGGGAGCGATCAACCCATTTTTCCCAATTCGGATCAGGTTGTCATCGAGAAACATGCAATTGGTGTTAACAAAGGTATTTTCACCGATTTCGATATTCACCCCATAGTCGCAATAGAATGGCGATTCGATCCATACTCCCGGGTCTATTTTTCCTAAAAGACTTCGTAAAAGTTGATCTCGACTGGCACTATCTCTGGTGTCGCATGAGTTGAAAGCCAAATTCAAAGCTCTGGCGCGGTGATACATTTCCAAAAGTTCAGAATCCCGACTATCGTAGGATTCACCTGAAAGCATTTTTTCCCGCTCTGATTTCATGAAAACCAACAGTTATGTTTTTTCTAAATGGATGAAAAAATATTGGAATTAGTTGGGATGAACCAAACCCAAGAGGATTTTAATTCTATTCCACTGACAATTTTATCTTGAATCTAAATCAGCAATGTTAAGCCTGCTTACCTAAACTTGATTTCGAAAACAGCCAAAATCTTCCAGCATTAGACATCTAGCATCCTCCATCCCACACAAAAACCAGCACACCACAGCACTGATTTTTGTCAGCAAATGGGGTTTTTTGAACCTATTGCCTAATATGTCTTTGGCATATGTTAAGCTTTTGAACTTACTTTAGACCTAAATCCCAATTGCTTTCTACCCCATGGATTCCCAGATAAACCTGATTGATTTCCTAACCTCCTTGCTGCAAAAGGATGCCGAGCCTAAGTCATTGGAATGGTTGAAATCTCAAACCGAAAAAATCCGGACGACTGGAGTACCTTCCCAGTTTTTCCTTGCATTTTCTCAAGCCTCCCGGTTTTTCAATAAAGAAGCAATGAATGTTTCTGATTTGGAAAAGTCACAAGCCGAAGCGTTGGTTTTGGGTTTTGAGCCTGCCATTTGGAATAGACTCCAGACAGCGAGAACAATCTTGATGCTGAGTTTTCCACAGGAAAAAGAAAAATGGTTTGCGGCGATCAACCAGCTTTTTGAAACGGGAGATATGTATGAGCAACAGGCACTTTATGCTGCCCTTTCTCTGATGCCTTATCCTGAAGATTTGCTTCCCCGGGCCATAGATGGATGCCGGACCAATATGACTTTGATTTTCGATGCGATTGCGTTGAATAATCCATATCCTGCCAAGTATTTTCCCGAAGCCAATTGGAATCAAATGGTTTTGAAGTCAATATTTATGCAGCGCCCTCTGTATCGAATCCAAAAACTGGACGAACGCAGAAATCTGGCATTAGCGGATATTGCATCTGATTTTGCCCACGAAAGATGGGCTGCGGGTAGGTCTGTGATGCCCGAATTGTGGAGGCTGGTGACGCCATTTATCAATGAAAAATTTCTGGGGGACCTGAAAAGAGTTGTCGAATCTGAAGACCAGATGGCGGTGGAAGCAGGGTTATTGGCCTTATATCAATGCAATTCTGAGGTAGCAAAACAACTCCTAAAGTCACGCTGTGAGGAAGTCATGGCGATCGAATACGGAGAAATCACCTGGGAAAAAATCGGAGCAGACTATCAGGAAAAACGAGTCTGATTCCTTTCCCAAATCTTAATTTTATATTCTTCATTCTTAATTTTGAATCATGGAAATGTATATAGACCCACATATTCACCTGGTTTCACGGACCACGGACGATTATGAGGCGATGCGAAAAGCCGGAATCGTCGCAACCATCGAACCCGCATTTTGGTTGGGTCAGCCCAGAACTGAGGTTGGTTCCTTCAAAGATTACTTCAGCACCTTGGTAGGTTGGGAGCGTTTCCGCGCCAGCCAGTTTGGGATCGTTCATTACTGCACTATGGGATTGAATTCCAAAGAGGCTAACAATGTGCCCCTAGCTGAACAAGTGATGGAGCTTTTGCCACTTTTTGCAGGAAAAGAAGGTGTCGTGGCCATCGGTGAAATCGGCTACGACGATCAGACTGAGGCCGAGGACCGCTTCTACCGGCTTCAGTTGGAGCTGGCCAAAGATGTCAATCTACCGGTACTTATCCACACTCCTCATCGCGACAAAAAGAAAGGAACAACCCGATCTATGGATGTGGCCGATGAGCACGGAATGGATCCGGGCTGGGTTGTGGTGGATCATAATAACGAAGAGACAGTGAAAGAAGTCCTGGACAGAGGATACTGGGCAGCTTTTACCATTTATCCACATACCAAAATGGGCTCTGAGCGAATGGTCGAGATTGTCAAACAGTATGGCCCTGAGCGTATAATTGTCAATTCCGCCGCAGATTGGGGGATTTCGGATCCCTTGGCAGTGCCAAAAACTGCTCATCTTATGCGAAAAATGGGAATTCCCGAAGAACATGTTCGTCTCACCACCTATCAAAACGCCCTGACGATCTTTGGGCTTAGTGGGCAGATGGATGAAAACGACTGGCTCAAAGCCCCCTCCATTGATCAAACCAAGAAATTGGGAGGAAACTCCGTATTGCGTGGAGGACAGGTTCCAAGAGTGGAAGGTCCTGCCGACCGTGTTGAAAACTAATACATGGCAAAACAAGGAATCTTCCCTTACCTTCAACTGACCCGCCCGGCAAATGTGATCACTGCGATTGCAGATATCTGGGCGGGTTTTGCTGTTGCCGGTGCTTGGGATTATATGGCGACGGATTATGTCTACGGGGACGGTGATTTTTGGTGGAATCTGCTGTGGCTTTCATTAAGTACAATCGGATTGTATGCAGGTGGAGTAGCGTTCAATGACATTGCTGATGCCGAGTTGGATGCTTTAGAAAGGCCGGAAAGACCGATTCCCAGTGGAAGGGCGTCCAAATCCTATGCGACTTTAATGTCATTAGCCCTATTGGTTTTGGGTGTAGTTGCTGCCAGTCAAGTCAGTTGGCTTTCTGCTGGGATTGCTTTTGGGGTGGCGGTTTTTGCGGTTGGATATGATTACTGGGGAAAGCATCAGCGGATTCTGGGTCCGATCAATATGGGACTTTGCCGTTCTGGAAATTTGCTTTTGGGAATCAGTGTCGCTCCAGAAGTATTGGAAAAGATCTGGCCTGTTGCATTGATCCCATTGATTTATGTTTCGGCTATTACCATGATCAGTCGGGGCGAAGTTCATGGTAAAAACCGAAATGCTTTGTATTTCGGAGGAGTGATGTACGGATCAATATTCCTGGTCATTTTCGCGATGGCCTATATCCAAAGCCCCGGATACCTTCAGGTTTTGCCGTTTTTGGCATTGCTGGCCTATATGATTTTCCCACCTTTGTTTAAGGCAATCAAAACTCAGGAACCTAAATTCATCGGAAAATCAGTGAAAGCTGCCGTAATTTCCCTGATTATTGTCAATGCTTCCATTGCTGCCGCATTTTCAGGCTGGCCCGTTGGAATCATCGTTTTGCTGCTTCTTCCCATTTCCCTTTGGTTAGCCAAAAAATTTGCCGTAACCTGAGCGAAAATTAAACTTAATCTCCGCTGAAATTGTCTTTAAGGCGGTAATTGCCCGAATAACCTATTGCCGATACCAATGAATACGATTCTCGAACAGACCTTTTCAGTTCCTTTCCGATACCCGGTGTGTTTCACGGAGGATCTTTTTGATCCCAAAAATGCAATTTTGGTCGATGTCCTTCGGGGAGAGCGTGTTCCCAAAGTCCTTTTTGTGATCGACAGCGGTGTGGCTGATACCCATCCTGAGCTGATTCAGCAAATAAAAACTTACTCCCAAACGTACGAGGAAGTTTTCACTCTTGCTGTAGAACCCATGATTGTGATTGGGGGTGAAGCCTGCAAGAATGACGAGAAGTTTTACCAAAAAATTGTTGAAGCCACGCATTTGTATGGCATAGACCGGCATTCTTACATTGCCGTGATCGGTGGAGGAGCGGTGTTGGATATGGTAGGATTTGCGGCAGCTATTTCCCATCGGGGCATTCGGCTGATCCGGATACCTACTACTGTACTTTCTCAAAACGATTCTGCTGTTGGAGTAAAAAACAGCATCAATGCATTCGGAAAAAAGAACTTCCTTGGCACTTTCACTCCGCCCAATGCGGTTTTAAACGATTTCAATTTCCTGAAAACGCTGGATGACCGTGATTGGAGAGCAGGAATTTCGGAAGCGATAAAAGTGGCTCTAATCAAGGATTTGAGCTTTTTTGAATGGTTGGAAGCAAATGCAGAAGGCCTTGCAAAACGGGAAATGGCGCCGATGAAGGAACACATCATCCGCAGTGCGCAAATGCACATGGACCACATTGCCGGCAAAGACCCGTTCGAGTTTGGTTCTTCCCGGCCATTGGATTTTGGACATTGGGCTGCGCATAAGCTGGAAAAGCTGAGTGATTTCCGAGTCCGTCATGGAGAAGCAGTGGCGATCGGGATTGCATTGGATTCTACCTATTCCTTTGTCCAGGGGAGAATTTCAGAAGTAGAACTTAACCGGATCATCAGACTGATGAAAACTCTTGGCTTTGAACTTTTTGCTCCCGAACTTCATGGGGAAAATCTGATTCAGGGACTGAAGGAATTTCAGGAACATTTGGGAGGTCAATTGACGATCATGCTTTTGGAAAAACTTGGGAAAGGTATCGAAGTCCACGAAATGGATGAGGAATTAATCCACCGATCAGTAGATTTGCTAAAATCATATCAGGAAAAATCCGACTTGATAACCTCCTGATTTTTTTAATTTCAACCTATGGAAATCAAGGGCTTTCATCTTAGCTACTGCAGCAACATACATGCCGGCGAAAGCTGGGACTCGACTTTTCAAAATCTCAAGATTTACATCCCTGAAGTGCGGCAGCGATTGAAAGCCGAAGGTCCTTTTGGAATTGGTCTGCGGCTTTCCAATGAAGCCTCCTTGGTTTTGGAAAAACCAGAGAAACTCAAGGAATTTCAGGTTTGGCTGCGTAAGGTTAACGCTTATGTTTTTACCCTTAACTGCTTTCCTTTTGGTGATTTTCACCGGCAGGTTGTCAAGGAAAAAGTCCATTCTCCCGATTGGACGACCCCAGAGCGAAAAAATTATACCATTCGGTCTTTTCAGATTTTGTCTCACTTATTGCCTCCGGGAATGCAGGGAGGGATTTCCACCTCTCCTATTTCGTACAGACATTGGTTTACCTCAGACGAGGAAAAGGATTCTTGCATGGAAAATGCGACTTACCACCTATTGGAGGTTGTCGAAGAGTTGGTTAATATCCACCGGAAAACCGGAAAGCTTTTGCATCTCGATATCGAGCCAGAGCCGGATGGGATTTTGGAAAATTCTGATGAACTGGTCTGGCTGTTTTCCCATTGGCTGCTTCCAAAAGGGAAACCATGGTTAGCTCAAAAATTGGAAATTTCAGAAGAAGAAGCAGAAGAACTGATAAAAACTCACATTCAGGTTTGCTATGACATCTGTCATTTTGCAATCGTCTATGAAGAACCGGCTAAGACATTTGCCAAATTTGAAGCTGCGGGAATAAGGATTGGGAAAATCCAGATCTCAGCTGCCTTGAAACTTATGATTCCGGATACCGCCAATGGGAAATTCAGTTTGGGCAAAAAGCTCGAGGCTTTTGTAGAGACCACCTACCTGCATCAAGTCGTTGGCAGAAGCGGCACAGGAAATCTAAAATCTTATCCTGATTTGCCACAGGCCTTGGAAATTTTACCCAAAACCAAGGAATTGGAATGGAGAATTCATTTCCATGTTCCGGTTTTCCTGGAAAATTATGGTTCTTTCTCATCCACCCAGGAAACAATTTCAATTGTACTCAAAGAAATTTTATCCAACCCGGAAATCACCCAACATCTGGAAGTGGAGACATATACCTGGGAAGTTTTACCTGAGGATACCCGCCTGAGTTTAGGAGAATCCATTGCAAGGGAATTGGCTTGGGTGATTGAAGGGTTGAAATAGGAGTTAGAAATACCTTGAGTTAGAGAAACCTTGAAATGGAAAGGATTGCTTTCCATTTATAAAAAAAAATCCCCCTAGCCCCCTTGAGATGGGGGAATTTGCATCTGCCAGAAAATAAGTTTTATCTCCAATTTGAGCTATGCAAATTTTGGGAGATTGGAGATTAAAAAAATCATGAAGAAAACAGTTGTCCTAGATATCGTTGCATTATCTCCAAGGGTGATCGGTGAGCATACGCCTTTTTTGAAAAACTGGATCGCTTCCAAGAATCAAACTGTGGTTGAACCCGTACTTCCTGCAGTCACTTGTTCGGCCCAATCCGTTTACCTAACCGGAAAATGGCCATCCGAAAACGGCATCGTCGGCAACGGCTGGTATTTTGATGACGAATGCGAAATCAAATTCTGGAGGCAATCCAACAAACTGGTTCAGGCAGAAAAAGTCTGGGAGGTCCTTCGTCGTGAAAACCCGGGATTTACAGTAGCTAATATGTTTTGGTGGTACAACATGTACTCCAGCGTGGATTATGCAGTGACCCCGCGACCCCTTTACCTGCAGGATGGAAGGAAGATGCCAGACTGCCATTCTCAGCCGATGGAATTGCGTGATAGATTGCAAATTGAACTGGGCCAGTTTCCGCTCTTTTCTTTCTGGGGTCCAAATACTACGATCGAGTCCAGCCGCTGGATCGCCGAGGCTGCCAAAAAGGTAGATCAGTGGCATAACCCGACCCTGAACCTAATCTACATCCCGCATCTGGATTATGGCTTGCAGAAGTATGGGATTGATTTTGAAAAGATCGGCAAGGACCTTCGGGAGGTGGATGATCTGGCCAAAGACCTGATAACCTACTTTGAAAACCAGGGCACCCAGGTCCTGCTACTGTCCGAGTATGGAATCACCTCCGTTAGCAAGCCTGTTCACCTCAACCGGATTTTCAGGGAAAAAGGATGGATTCAGGTAAAGGATGAATTGGGCAAAGAGACACTGGATGCGGGGACGTCTGCTGCTTTTGCAATAGCGGACCACCAGGTGGCCCATGTTCATGTCAACGACAAATCTAAGCTGGCCGAAGTAAAAGCACTGCTAGAAAAAACTCCGGGTGTGGAGAAAGTACTGAATGAAACAGGCAAAAAATCAAACCATATTGACCACCCTCGGGCTGGAGATTTGGTGGTCATAGCCGATGCAGATTCCTGGTTTACCTACTATTTCTGGTTGGATGACGCTAAGGCGCCAGACTATGCGAGATGTGTGGATATCCACCGCAAGCCGGGTTATGATCCGGTGGAATTGGTCCTGGATCCGAAGATCAAGTTTCCATTGCTCACTGTTGGCTCCAAAGTTTTGAAGAAAAAGCTGGGATTTCGCTACCTGATGGATGTGATCCCACTGGATGCAACTTTGGTGAAAGGGGCCCATGGCCGAATTCCTGAATCTGATCTGGATAAACCTCTTTTTGTCTCAGAATCTGGTTTAAATTCAAAAGAAAAAATTCAGCCAACCGAAGTTTTTGAATTAATCCGCAAAGCAGCACTAGGTTAAACCAATCCCAGCCTCTTCTTCACCAGAAGCAGGTTTTCCTGCTTTTTGGGTTCCCTGTTTTTCTGGCAATATTCGGTGTGAAAGTGGTGCTTTTGCATAAAGACCAACTGCAATTCGTCCCAGGCCTGTTCTGTAAAATCCGGGTTGAAATGCTTCAATTCCTCAAAAAGTGTTTTGCCTATTTTTTCAAAAAGATCTGTACCCAAGTATTCCAAATCGGCATCTGCGATGATATTTTCCAGAAGTGTGGTAGGGCTTTGGGGAATCTTTGTAGCCATGATCATCCCATAGATTTTCTTTAGTTCCTGCGAAGAACAATCCATTGAAAGATAGCTTTCGGCGATTTTACACCCTTTTTCCTCATGATCTTTTGGGTTGTCGATAAAGCCGGTATCATGAAAAAGGGCTGCAAGCTTCAAGAGATGAAGATCCTCCTCGGCCACATGAGATTCCCTCGCCAAAAAAATCACCTGGTCCAAGACGTAGGCGGTATGTCCTAGGTTGTGGTAGGTTAGGTGCTGGGGCAATTTTGCCAGAATGTCCCGATAAACCAAATGTTGTATTTCTTCAAATACCATCAGCTGTGCTTTTTACCGACCCTTTTGATCACCCCTCCTTTTACTTCCTTGATGGTCTGCACATAAAAGAATGCCTTAGGGTCTATTTTTTGAATCGCATCTTTCATCCGGTGAACTTCCAACCTGGTGACCACTGTCATGATGATGTCGCAGGGGTGCTTGATATGAAATGTCTCAGGAAGATAACCCCTTTCACCTTTATAAACAGAAATTGCCTTCCCAAAATCCTTAACGATCAATTCCTTCACTTTGTCTTCTTCACGGGAAATAATCGTCAGGGCAGTGTATTCCTCAAAACCTTCCACAACATAATCGGTCATTTTGATTGCTGTGAAATAAGTCAGAATGGAATACATGGCGGGTTCGATGCCAAAAAATGCCGCCGCGGCAAACATGATCAGGGAATTCAAAAAAACCGTGATTTCACTGGCCGAAAGCGGGGAATTTTTTTGTACAAATTCAGTAATTACCTCAAACCCATCGATCAGTCCGCCTCCGCGAATGATTAAGCCGATCCCTAAACCCATCAGTATTCCACCAAAAACTGCAGCAAGGACAAAATCTTTCGTAATGGGACCAATATTCAAAAATTCGAGTACAGCCACCAAAAGAAATACAGAGAAGGTAGATTGTACAGCGAAAGTCTTCCCAATTTTTTTCCATCCTAAGTATAAAAAAGGAATGTTAATTACAACTAACAATACATTGAGGTTAATTCCATAATGGAGATTTGCAATGATGGCAATACCTGTCACTCCGCCATCCAAAAACTTATTGGGAAGCATAAATACTTCCAGTGAAATTGCGGCACAGAAGACACCTGCCACAATGTAAAAAATTGACATTGGGTCGAAAACTGCTTTCCAATCAACTTCTTGTTTATTAAGGTTCATTCTGCTTGCTTTTTAAAAAAGAACACGTTTTTAGCACCAATTAATATTGGTAAAATTTAAGCAAAAAGCCAAGGTACCCCAATTACAGCGTGAGAAATCTTTAAGAATTGGAGAATAATTCTTTTTACCCTCCTTATCGACTCAATTTTTTACCCTAGCCTTGGCAAGCTAAGCTTGTATTTCATGGCGATCATGCGGACGCTGATGATTAGTGCCATCGAAATCAGCAAATTGTAGTTTCGCTCCACACCAAAATAGTCCAGAATCAGGTAAACCACCGCTCCGGCCAGACAGGCCGAGGCATAGATCTCTTTTCGGAAAAGAATAGGGATTTCATTGGTCAGCGTGTCACGGATCACTCCGCCCATTACAGCCGAAAACATCCCCATAATCGCGGCTATTTCCGGTCTTACTCCCAAACTTAGGGCTTTTTCAACACCTAGTACGGTAAATAGGCCAATGCCCACCGTATCAAAAAAGAAGAAGGTTTTGCGGAGGCGACTCAGGATCGCCGGAAATATAAATGCTGTGAGAATTCCTGCTAAAATCGTGTAAAGCACCTGCACGTTTCCAATCCAAACCAGCGGATAGCTGTCCAGCAAAATGTCCCGGAGAGTTCCACCTCCAATCGCAGTGATAAATCCTGTAAAGCCCGCTCCAAAAAGGTCATGCTCTTTTTCCCGGATGGCCAATGCACCTGAGATGGCAAAAACAAAAGTACCGATCAGTTCGAATGCGTATTGGAGATCCATGGATTAGGAGGAGGTTTTAAAAGTCAGGAATATGGGAAAGTGATTTTTTGATTTATTGTCGAAGTAAAACTAATAGGACCGAAGACGGAAGACCGGAGACCGAAGTTTCTTCAAATCATAGCATGAGATTGGGAAGTCTTGTATCTTATATCTTGCATCTAATGTCTTACAATCACATCTTCTCCATCACAAAGACTCCCATTGCCCGCTGCCCATGTACAAGCACGGATTTGGGATTTTCCAAATTTCGAAATCCCATTTTCTCCAAGTTATCCACATGCATTTGGGTGAGCAAAAAGCGTGTAGATCCATCAGGGAGCAAGTATTTACCGTCATTCATCGGTAAACTTTCTTCAATTACTCCTCCAAAGCCGGTTGCCATACGGAACCAGAAAATTCCACCCGGTTTCAAAACGCGGTAGATTTCCCTGATCATTTGCCAGAAGTTATCCACACTGTCTGCAAAATGTAATACTGCCGAACAAATAACCGCATCAAATGCACCGGCATGGAATGGAATGTCCTCCAATCTTCCAATCTGAAATCGGTGAATATCGAAATCCGGATTCAGGCTCTTAGCCCGAAAGCGACAATATTGGATTGCCGTCTCATTCGGGTCAATCCCAAAAACCTGATAGCCCTGGTTGATAAAATAAATGGTATTTCTCCCCTCCCCACATCCGGCATCCAGGATTTTCATTTCCTTGGAAAATCGACTTTTCAGGATTTGGTCCAGAAGATAGATATCCACATTTCCGAGCAGACGATTGAGTTCAGTCGGTTCCATTTTCCAATTGATCTAGGGCAATTTTGGCTTTTTGTCGGCCGATTTCGATCATTTCGGCAGCCCGGTAAAATTCCAGGGTTCCGGCTTGCTTTCGGGAAATTCTCACAGTCACATCCACTGGATATTTTTCAATCAGCAACTCGCAAAATCTGTCCTGAAGTAACTCAAAGGAGCGTGTAATGATACTCAAAGAGCTCATAGAGGGAGATTTTTCTTTTTTTATTTCTTCAGGAAAATAATGTGTCATTTTTCTGTGGTAATCCTTTACCCAATTTGGAACTGAAATAAAGCTCTTCCCTTTTTCGTCTTTTTTGGGTGGCTCGACAAAAAGGTAATCAGGCCCATTGACTTCCACGACCACCAAAAGTCGGTTTTCATGGGTGGAAATGAGGGAGATCGGAACGGGATTCATGACTCCCCCGTCAATGTATTCGTGTCGATGGTGCTTGGCTGGCTGGAAAACAGATGGAATACTTCCCGATGCCCGGATTGCTGCATACAGGCTCCCTTCCCTAAAAATGACTTCATTTCCACTTTTATAATCCACTGCGTTGCAGGAAAATGGGACCGTCAAATCCTCAATCTGGCAGTCGTTGACCACATTTTTTAAGGCATTATACACTTTTTCACCCTTTATAAATCCCCTGCTCGAAAATGTAAAATCCATTAAAGAGAAAACGTCAATCCTGTCCAGGTTGCAAATCCAATCCTTGAACTCCGGCATTTTGCCGGCTGCATACATCCCGCCTACCAGGGCGCCCACAGAGCATCCGGCAATTTCAGCAATCTCGTAGCCGCGGTTTTCGAGCTCTTCGATGACACCTACATGCGCCAATCCTCTCGCTCCTCCGCTGCTCAAAACCAATGAAACTGTTTTCTTTTTTGACATATATTTAGAGATTGAAAAAAGATCTTTAAATCAAAAATCACCAGCGAAACTGAGCTTGAGCAGAGCATCACATGCGGCGATATTCATTTAAATGCTAGATTCAATTTGCCTTTAAAAATCAAAAGTTATCCTACGAAAGTAAGCAATATGAGCCAATTTAAACCCTTTCACCTGGCATTTCCAATCCGAGATATAGCCGAAACCCGTGCATTTTATGGCGATTTGTTAGGTTGCGACATCGGTCGAAGTACCGATAAATGGATCGATTTCAACTTCTTCGGTCATCAGCTTTCTGCCCATATCAAGCCTGATGAACTGGCAATTGCCAAGACCAATATAGTGGATGGGAAGTATGTTCCGGTACGTCATTTCGGGGCAATTTTGGGTTGGGATGAATGGCACGATCTTGCCGATAAGCTTAAAGCCCATGGGATCGAATTTGTGATTGAGCCCTATATCCGTTTCAAAGGCGAAGTGGGAGAGCAGGCCACCATGTTTTTTTTGGATCCCTGCGGAAATGCCCTGGAGTTTAAATCATTTCAGGACCCTACCCAGATTTTTGCCAAATAGTCAGCCATGAACTATCGCTACCTCGATCATGGCATTGGTAGGATGATCGAGCTGGAAGGCAAAGACTACCTGTATTTTAGCGGGACATCTTATCTCGGCATTGCCCAGGACGTGGATTTTCTGGATGTCTTGGCCAACAATATATTCGAGTTTGGAGCTAACCACGGACAAAGCCGGATCAATAACATTCGCCTCAGGGTTTTTGACGAGTTTGAAGAAAGCTTTGCCTTATCGGCAGGATCCGAGTCGGCAGCGGTGTTCAGTTCGGGATATCTTGCCGGAATTGCAGCCTGGAAGTCACTGATCGTTGGGACAAATGAGGTATGGATCGCGCCGGATACACACCCAGCGGTGATTCCGGATACTTTTTCTGCCCCTATCCAATTCCATTTTATCCAATGGAAAAATGCCTGTTTAGAAAAAGCAGACCAACTTTCTCCACGCAAAATTCTGCTGATCGGCAATGCAGTAGATCCCTTAGCCTGCGAAATTCACGATTATTCCTGGGTAGCGGAGATTGCCCAGAAACACCAGGTAAGCCTGCTGATCGATGACAGCCACGCCTTTGGCACCTTCGGAAACATAATCTTTGGCACCTACCAGCAGTGGAATTATCCAGGAGTAAATCTACTGGTTTCAGGATCTTTGGGTAAGGGACTTGGGCTTCCGGCAGGGATTGTTTTGGGAAAAGATCGGCAAATCTTGCAAATCAAGGAAACTCCGCTTTTTGGAGGGGCTTCCCCGGGTTCACCTGCCCATTTGGCAACTTTCTTGGAAATGCAAGAGCGCTATTTGGAGAAAAAAGACTGGCTGGAAGAGGCCTGTAAGCTCTTTTCCCAAGAAATCTCGGACATCCCGCAGATCAAAGGCAGCAGGGAGTTTCCAGCTTTTGTCTATTCTGAGGACAAGTGGGTGATCGAGTTTGAAAAAGCAGGAATTATTACTTCCTCCTTTCCCTATCCTACACTTCAAAGCCGAAGGGTAAACCGAATAGTCATCTCCGGTTTTCACGAAAAAGAAGACCTGATGTACCTCAGCGATATTATCCACAATTTCCTTTGAAAATGAAGAATCTGCTCGCAATCGCTGCTGCATTTGCCATTCTATCTTCCTGTACCCAGGAAGAAAAGAGGCCTTTTGAAACCGGATTCGAAGATTATCCCACCCTGAAGCGGGTCTTGGTGGATAGTAGTGCCTATCAGGTCCAGATTCTTTACACTCAAATAGACCGAAATGAACACGGGAATCCGATGTTTACTGATTTCAGTTTTAACCTCGACGATGCTCATTATTTCTATCCTGCTTCCACCGTCAAATTGCCGATTGCTTTATTGGCTTTGGAATGGCTTGAGGAACAAAATCTCGAGGGTTTGACCTTGGAAACGACCATGCTGACGGATTCGGTCAGAACCTCACAGATTCCGTTTTTTTCTGATTCCACCTCCCAAAATGGCCTTCCAAGTATCGGACATTACATCAAAAAGATTTTGTTGGTCTCTGATAATGACGCAGCAAACCGACTCTACGAATTGCTGGGATTGGACTACATCAACCGAAAGTTGAAGGAAAAGGGATTGAATCATACGGTGATTACTCAGCGATTGAGCTTTCCGATTTCTCCTGCAGAAAACCGGCATTTTAACCCGATCCGGTTTGTAGATAAGTCGGGAAACACGATTTTGGAAATCCCGGCCCGGCAAACTGACAGCGTCTTTGTTGTTCCCGGAAATCCTCAATTAGGTAAGGCTCATTATTGGAATGATTCCCTGATTCAGAGCCCGATGGATTTCAGTTTCAAGAATAAATTTGCCCTGTCAGACCTCCACGGAGTGGTCAAGAGGATCACCTTTCCGGGTGGTTTTGTAGGAGAGGAACGCTTCAACCTAAATGAGGAGCACCGCAATTTCATCCTGAAATACATGAGTATGCTTCCCCGGGAAAGTGACTACCCGAAATACGACACTGCGGAGTTTTACGATGGGTATTCCAAATTTTTCAAGTTTGGAGCTTCCAAAAATCCGGTCCCAAATCATTTCCGAATTTTCAACAAGACAGGCTGGTCTTACGGGTACATGATCGATGGGAGCTATTTTGTGGACTTCGAAAATGGTGTCGAATTCCTGGTTTCAGCAGTGGTCTATGCCAATGAAGACGGTGTGCTCAATGACAACAAGTATGAATACGAAGAGATCGGAAAACCCTTTTTCGCCGAATTGGGTGAGTACCTGAACCAGCTTGAACTCAAGCGGAAAAAGCAATTATCTCCGGATTTGAGTGGTTTTAGGTTTGAGTATTAAAACCCTTTTGTGATATAGTTCAATCTGACCATTGAGTTTTCCGCGAAGAACTTTCAAGTTTTAAAGCTTTGTTGGTTTGGCTTCCTAGAGATTCAACCAATAATTCAGCTTGAGTACCAAAGACCGCTGCTTTGGAGCGAAGTCTCCTGGAAAATAGTTGTCTGTATAGACCAAAAAGAAATCCGAAACCGGTGCATATCTCCACTGCAACCGGGTGTTGATATTCAGATTATCGATCTGATTGTTGTATTGGACAAAGGTCGTCCAGAAGAGACTTTTGGAAAAAGTCAGATCAATGCGTGGCCCCACCAACACAAGATCGGCGTCATTTTGGGGTTCCGGAAGCCGGATTCGAGCATAATTGAAATTCATGGAAATATTGGCCAAGTAGCCCAGTCTTAATCCCATCTGACTGGTCATTCGCTGGAAGTTTCCGGTAAAATACTGACCAGCTTCGGCTTCCATTAAGATGTTGAATACGTTTCTGGGATTACTTTGGTACTCTACCTTCACTGTCTTGTTGGTATAGTCTGTTCCAGCAAGGAGGGCTTCTCCTCCAGTTCTGGTGGGATCAAAGTCTTCAAAAAGGTAAACATACCGGTTGCTTTGTGTCACGATCAATTCTGAAAGTGAATTGAAGCGAACCAAATAACTGATGTTTATATCCCGATCAGTCTGACCCAATTGCTCATTCCAATAGCCCTCAAATTCCAGTTTGGGTCCATGCCGATTGATCAGCTTGGAATTGGGATAAAATAAATAGGACACATCAGGATTAATTCTTTTGAAATCCGTCCGGGGTACATAGCCGACAGCCGGGTTAAATTCTTTTCCAATGTCCAGAATACTGACACTCCAATTCCAATGAATGTCGGAAAAGATCAAAAGGGCATTGAAGGAATAAGGAGATTGTTTTTCTCCCGACTCAAAAGTCCGGTGATAAAACACCTTTCCGGTCCATTTCCCGTCAGCGGAATTAAGATTGTAATCTACCCCCAGAAGCCTGTTGTAGGCCGTTGGGTCAAAAAGTTGTTGGTATTCATCCAAAGCCAAGGATTCACGATCTACATAGATCAAGCCGATATTGGACCTGGTAAATACCTTCTTTTGAATAGCCATCACCGTGAAATTTTTCCCGGAAATCCCCGCCTCATCATCCGTGGCAGTTTGCATATTCATGGCCCCGATTCTCCAATCCTGGGTCACTTTTCCGCTCAAGCGGGTACCATAGATGATTTGGCTTTGCACATTTTGCCCTGTGGCAGAATCAATGTCAACACCAATTCTTCGTGAGAAAAATGGCCTGGAATTGGGGTGTCCGAAACTTTCAAAGAGGTCGGCATTTTCAAGGAAAAACTGCCGTCGCTCGGGAAAAAAAATCTCAAAGCGATCTAGATTCGTCACCTGCTGATCGACCTCTACCTGGGAAAAATCCGGGTTGAAAGTCAGATCGAGGTTCAATGCCGGACCAATCCCGATTTTTGCATCTCCACCAAAGGAAGGTTTCAATTCTTCCGAAGTTCCTTCCAGAAAATTCTTTGAAGTTCGTGCTGCTGTATAGGGGATCAAGGAAATATTTGCAGCCGATTTTTTGATCGGCTCCTCAAAAATCAGTTTGCGGCTGTAAGCCAGAGAAAGAATCGGAAAATTTCTCGGGATAGGCGTCCAGGTGCTCCTTTCTCCATATTCGCTGTCGATTCGATAGAAATTTGCATTCCAGTTTTGAGCTCCGTCGCTAAAGCGTATAGTAGAAAGAGGGATGATCAATTCTGCCTGCCAGTGGTTTTCAAATATTTTTGCTTCGGAAAACCATTTATTGTCCCAGGCTAAACTTAGATCCTCAGAGCGGGAACCTCCATTGGAAACCAAACCTTCGCGCTGTACACCGTATGGATTTATTCCGAATTGAAATGCATTGGTCTTGTCATTGAAAGTGTCCAAAACGATTACGATGGCGTCATTTTGCTCACCTCTAAAATCTCGGCGGAGGGAAGTGGAAACGTAATTTCGTGGACCCAGATTTTCCATCACTGCGGCGATGTACAGATTGTGCTCATCAAAGGCAATTTTTACCCTGGTCCGAACTTTGGAGGCCGAAGTGTCGGAAGGAAAATATTGGGTAAAGTTTCCATTCCATCCTTCCGAATCAGTCCAAATGGCTTCATCCAGATTTCCGTCGAGCGTGATTGGCTCTTTCAGTTTAAATGCAAAGGCATTAGACTCTGGAACCGTCTGTGAATTTGTCGAAAAGGAAATCAGGAAGCAAGCAAATGCTGCAAATCCAAAGGAAAGTTTCATGTAAGGTCGGAGGCAGCAAAAGTAAGTGCAGGAAAGCTTTCCTATTGAGGAATTTTACCAATGGTAAACCTTGATTTTCTGGCGGTCAATCGGTGCCGAATGCTGTAAGTACCAGACTTCTATTTCCGCCATGATGTCGGAATTCACAGAGGTAAATTCCCTGCCAAATTCCCAAAGCGAGTTTACCGGTTGAAATTGGAATTTGTAGGTTTACGCCAAAAAATGCGCTTTTGATGTGTGCAGGCATATCATCATCTCCTTCATAATTGTGAACAAATCGAGGAAAGGATTCTGGAATCAGCTCGTTGACAAAAGTTTGGAAATCCCTTCTCACTGTCGGGTCTGCATTTTCATTGATGCAAAGCCCTGCAGAAGTGTGCTGTAGGAACACCTGAAGAAATCCTATCCTGATTTGTCGGATATCAGGGATGGCTTTTTCGATTTGATCGGTGATGAGGTGATAGCCCTGTGGATAACTCGGAAGGCGAAGGGGTTTTTGAAAAAAGAACTGACTCACTTTTTGCTTTTTTTAGCCAATGGGTTGTATGTTAATGCTGCATTGATCCAGTACTCCAATTGCTCCTTCAAATCAAATCCTTCAGGATAAACGAACACAAAACCTTTCATTGGTTTTCCATTGAAATTCATATGACGTGCTCCGTGTTTCTTCAAAGCGTCTTCATAGGCGATCTCACCAACCCTGACCATGAGTCTATTTTCACCTGTAACTTTGTCCTGATCCAGCCCAAGCAGCATTTTTTCATCCACCAAGATCACTTGCCCACCCATCATCTTTTTGGGAATGAATGGGACTTTTTGGGATTTCAGAATTCTTGAAATCCTGTCAAGCTGGTAGGAATCAAAAGCCATTTTTAATCAAATTTTCCCCACTTTATTCTCCAGAGTCCCGATCCCCTCAATGGTGATTTTCACAATATCACCCGCTTGAAGCGTAAAATTATCCGGTACGATTCCCGTTCCCGTCATCATCAGACAGCCAATTGGGAAAGTATTAGCACGGAAAAGCCAATCTGCCAATTCCTGAGGTTTACGCTTCATTTGGGCCAAGGTAGTTTCCCCCGAAGCTTCGATTTTTCCAACTCGATGGATTTCGAGGCTGATTTTTGTCGTGTCGGGGAGCATTTCCTCCTGAATCAGGATGCAAGGACCGATGGCGGCGCAACCCGGATAAACTTTGGCCTGCGGCAAATACAAGGGATTTTCTCCCTCAATGCTGCGGCTGCTCATATCATTGCCCACGGTGAATCCCTGCACTTTTCCCGAAGGAGAAATCAACAATGTCAACTCCGGTTCAGGAACGTCCCAAGTGGAATCTTTGCGGATATTTACTGTTTCTCCAGGATTGGAAACGCGGCTCGAGGTCGCTTTGAAGAATAATTCGGGACGGTCGGCTGCATAAACTTTGTCATAAAAATCCGCTCCACCGGCATCCTGGGATTCTTCCATTCTGGCAGTTCGGCTGCGGTAATAAGTCACCCCAGCTGCCCAAACTTCCTGATTTCCCATAGGAGCCAAAAGGCCTTCTTCTTTTAGTTCTTCAGCTTTTTCAAAAGAAATTTTCTCCCAATGTGTGGCTTCCGATTTCAAGAGTTGGGGCAAATGCTCCCTTCCCAAAAGCTGATCCCAATCGAGTTCGGGGCCAAGAAAGATGCCATTGTCAGATTCTAAAAGTGTTCCAGCTGTCAGTTTGTAAAGCTTCATAGGTTTGTTGGGGGTTTATTGCCGGGAATTTAGAAAAAAGGAATTGAAGGGCGAGACTTGCAAAGAAACTTTTCGCGAGTACCTTTGTTCAAGATCATAAGGGGTGCCTTAACGAAACGGGCTGAGATCATACCCATACGACCTGATCCGGGTAATGCCGGCGAAGGGAAATGAGAAAGTAAAGCGTTGCTGTCAATGAAAATGCCGAAGTGGTACCCTTCAGGCTATTCTGGAGTTTCTGTTTTGCAAACCGGGTAAACTGTCACAGAAGACCTCCCTTGGGTTTTCTAATGTTTCACTCAAATGACCCGAAAGGGAGATTACACATGAAAAAGTTTCTAATTGGTCTGATTTTATCTTTGGCCACAATTTCGGCTTGGGCTCAACACAGCCTCAGTGGAAAAGTCGTGGATGCTCAAAGCGGTGAAGCCCTCGTTGGTGCGTCTGTTTGGACTGAGAATCTTGGGAAAGGTGCGGTGACGGATGAGGAAGGAAAGTTTTCGATTTCCAATTTGCCTGGTGGAGAAGTGGAATTGCGGGTATCATTTCTTGGTTTTGAAACCTACCGTCAGGTAGTTACCGTCCCGCAATCCGGAGATTTGGTGATTTCTTTGGCGAGTAGAGCCATTCTTACCGAAGAATTTATCGTCTCTGCCACCCGGGCTTCCGGAAGCACTCCGACGACTTTCACGACTGTGGATAAGTCTGAAATTGCCAAACGAAATTTGGGGCAGGACATTCCGATCCTGCTTCAATATACTCCGTCGGTGGTGAGCTATTCTGATGCGGGGGCTGGAGTCGGCTATACCGGATTGCGTATTCGTGGATCCGATCAGACTCGGATCAATGCCACTGTCAACGGCATTCCCATGAACGATGCCGAGTCTCATGGGGTGTTTTGGGTCAATATGCCGGACTTTGCATCCTCTGTTGAAAATATTCAAATCCAACGTGGAGTCGGCACTTCAACCAACGGAGCCGCTACTTTTGGCGCCAGCCTCAATTTCCAGACAGACACCCGTCAAGACGATCCGTACGCCCAGATTGACAATAGTTTTGGATCCTTCAACACCTGGAGGCATACGGTAAAAGCCGGAACAGGTTTGCTTAATGACCGCTTTGCTGTGGATGCACGACTTTCCAAAATCACTTCAGATGGCTATGTGGACCGGGCATTTTCTGACCTGAGCAGTTGGTTTGTTTCTGGTGGGTATTATGGAGAAAAAAGTGTGGTTAAGCTGGTGGCTTTTTCGGGAAAAGAGCAAACCTACCAAAGTTGGTACGGTCTTCCTGAATCTAAGCTGGAGGATGACCGAACCTACAACTATTATACCTACGACAACGAAACGGATAATTATCAGCAGGATCATTATCAATTGATCTATACCGGAAAAGTCGGGTCAAACTGGAAAACTAATCTAGCCTTTCATTATACCTACGGCCGGGGATATTATGAACAGTACCGGGAGGATGACGATTTTGCGAGCTATGGATTGCCGCCGGTGATCATAGGGGATGAGATAATAGAAAGCACCGATATCATCCGACGTCTTTGGCTGGACAATGATTTTTATGGTGTGGTGGGATCGGTGAATTACATCTCCACAAATGGAAAATTAGATCTGATCTTGGGCGGTGGTGCCAATCGATACGATGGAGACCATTTTGGGGAGATCATCTGGGCAAGAATCGCGGGTGACACCGAGATTCGTGATCGCTACTACGACAACAATGCGGTCAAAGACGATCGGAATATTTACGCAAAAGGCACCTATGAAATTAGACCCGGATTGAACCTGTTTGGTGATCTTCAGGTTCGGGGCATCAATTATTCTTTTGTAGGGGTAAATGACGATCAGCGAATTGTAGATGGACATGAGAATTACACCTTTTTCAATCCAAAGTTTGGGTTTTCGTACGAAAAAGGGAACCGGACCTGGTACGCCAGCTATGCGGTCGCCAACCGTGAACCAACCCGATCTGACTTCACTGACAATCCCATCACAGAAGTGCCAAGGCCCGAAAAGTTGAACAACATCGAAGCAGGTGTCCGCGCAAATGCCGGGCGATTCAGCTACAATGCCAACTTCTACTACATGGATTACCGGGATCAGTTGATCCTGACTGGGCAAATCAACGATGTCGGGGCCTATATCCGGGAAAATGTGGAGTCCTCCTATCGGGCTGGAATTGAGCTGGATGGAGCATACAAGGTTTCTTCTGCCTGGACCTTTGGGGGAAATATCGCTTTTAGCCAAAACAAGATCAAAGAATTTACGGAGTACATCGATGATTATAGCGTGGAAGAATTTCAGCAGGAAGCAATAACTTATACTGATACGGATATTGCTTTTTCACCCAATGTAGTGGGATCGGCAATAATCGAATTCAAGCCGACAAAAAATCTCTCGCTAAACTGGCTCAGCAAGTACGTAGGCCAGCAATTCCTGGACAATACAGGAAATGACGAAAGGGCACTGGATGCGTTCTTTACGAATGATCTCCGGATCAGCTATTCCGCTACACCTCGGTTTTTCAAAGGTTTGGAACTGAATTTATTGATCAACAATATCTTCAATGAAATGTATGAGCCTAATGGCTATACCTTCAGCTACTTTGTGCCAGGAGAAACGAGCAGTAGAGAATTAGTCACGGAAAACTTCTACTACCCTCAGGCGGGGACGAACTTCTTGTTGGGATTGAGTTTGAAGTTTTAAGCTTTTCTCACAGATCGCACAGATGATCTCAGATTAATATTCGAGATCATCTGTGAAGATCTTGGTCAGCCATGAAAGAAAATTTCATTTCAGGAAAGCTTAAACCCGTTTCGGATTATATCCAAAGCAGCAATGGCGTCTTTCTCTTTTGAATAATCGAAAACCATGAATTTTTTGCAGTCAACTACCAGCACACATTTATGGACTATAGCATTCCAGGAAATCGTGGGGCTGATTCCATTTGGAAAGTTGGATTCAGTGTAGGTGTAATGGATCAATTCTGCGTTTTCGATTTGTGGTAAACTTTGCCACTCCCCAAATTTTATCCACAAGATGCTCTGATACGCTTTGAATTTGTTTGTCTCAAAATCAATAAGGGTTCCTTCTGATATGGAAATCATTAAGGTGCCAATTACCAATGCCCCTCCACCTACCATAATGATCTTGTAAATAGGAGTTTCCACTTCAATCAGGAAAGGAACTGCCAATACAATCAGTCCCATCAGGATTACAACTTTTCCTGCAGTTTTTATTCCGTTTCTCTGGATCGAATAGTGGAAGTGGTTCAAGGTTCTTGGGTTTTTATTTTTTGCTCAATAAGGCAAACAGTTTCTCATTCACATAATAATTCCCCGTACCCAGCTTTTCCTTTCGCAATACTCCATCCTTTGCCAGTTTATTGAGATAGGCAGCGGCCGTGATTCGTGATACGCCAAGATCCCGCACCAGAAAATCGATTTTGGTATAAGGATGCGCAAAGAGATTGTTGAGCAACTCCTGGGAGTAAAATTTGTAGTTATCCCGAAGTGTGTTCTTCATCTCTGCCATCAGCACTTTGAGGTCTTCAATCAGTTGAATGGACTCTTTAGCAGTATTTTCCACACCCTGAATCATGTAGCTGATCCAGCTTTCCCAGTCTCCATTTTCCCTCACTCCTTGCAGGAATCGATAATAATCTGGTTTGTTTCGGATGATGTGACTGCTCAGATATAGGATGGGAAGCTTTTGCAAGCCAGAGAGAATCAGAAACAGAATGTTCAAAATTCGTCCGGTCCGTCCGTTTCCGTCATAGAAGGGATGGATGCTTTCAAACTGAAAATGAACAATCGCCATCTTCACCAACGGATCGTAATCACTCAATTCGGGATCGTTGATAAACCGCTCCAGGTTGGCCATGAGGCTTAAAATCTCAGCCGGATCCTGAGGAGGAAGGTAGACCGTTTCTCCCGTTTGGGCATTTTTCAGGGCGGTGCCTGGCAGCTTGCGGAAGCCCGCATTATTTCCTTCCAGCGCCTCCTGAATCTTCAATATCGTCTGATTGGTCAACAATCCTTGGGTTTCCACCAGCTCAAATCCGCGCTTCATGGCAGCGACGTAGTTTTGTACTTCCTTGATATCGGGAGAAATGTTCACCTCATATTCCAGATTGGCTTTGTACAGCTCGTCATGCGTGGTGATGATGTTTTCCACAGAGGAACTATCCTTGGCTTCCTGGATTCCCAGCGTATTGAGCAAGATGATCTGGTTGGGAATGGACTGGATAATCCCCTTCAGCTCCGCCAAGGCAGCATGTGCAGCGGGCAGTTGCTTGAGGATGGATTTGGTTTCCAAATCCTCCTCATAAGGTAAAGGGATAAGTTTCCAGACCATTGCTTTGTAAAGAAAAGTCGATTTTCTTTACAAAGGTAAATTCTTATGTAAAGAAAACAAGCTTTTCTTTACATAAGATGAATGGTGTGTAAAGATTTTGGCATTTTCTTTACATACTAAGAATGATGTGTAAGGATTTTCCAATTTTCTTTACCTATCGAAAATGCTATGTAAAGAATTTGGTATTTTCTTTACATAGTAAAAGGGCAATGTAAAGGAACTTAACATTTCTTTTGAGCAAAAGCTTACTCCCTCAACACCAGTTTTACCCGAAACTCGATCTCCCGATCCACCAAAGTCCGGTCTGCCCAAGAGCCTTCGTAGGCAATATTCCAGTCAAAACGATCAATAAGGAAACGGGAGGAAAGGGTGTTGTCGTGATGAATAGCTGAAAGGGTGACGTTTTTGGTAATTCCCCGAATGGTCAGGTTCCCGGAAATCTCCGGATTTTCAGGGAAATGAGTTGTGATTTTGGTGATTACAAATCCTGAATTTGGAAAGTTATCCACATCAAAGAAGTCAGCGTGCATCAGGTGCTCTGTCAAGTTTTTAATCGGAATAGGATCGGTTTTAGGAATGTCAGTGATGGAAATGGACTTCATGTTGATTTCAAATTTTCCCCCTGACAATCCAGCATTATCCCTCAGCAAAAATCCCTGACTGATTATGACTTCACCTTCGTGACTTCCGGCTCCCCGCATTTTGGTGCCTTTCCAGTAAAGCTTGGATCTGTCTAAGTCAAGTTTCAAGGTGTCTACTTCCTTTTCGGTGGTTTTTGCCTGAATTTGGCGAGTTTGGACCAATGCCTTTTGGATTTTAAAATTGGACTTATCCACACAGCAAGATGCCAGTAGAAGCAGGATCAGCATTCCAGTCTTATTCATATCCAGGAATATTAAGACCCAAGATGATATCCCTTCGGAAAGTGAGCATCCCGCTTTCCGGTTGTGGATTTCCGATTCCGGATCCACCCCGATTGCTGAGAAGCTTTCGTTTTTTATCGGTTAAAATAGGGTCATTTCCAAACACAAAATCATCCAGATAATATTCGTTTTTGTCAGACTCTTTTACCGTGAGGTGAATGTGTTCCGGATCGGATCGGTCAGGGTAGGCCGCAGGGCGGAAAGTGTAAAAAGCATAGTGCCCGCTTTGATCTGTTTTGACCCAACCCCTCAGGTATCCATGACGTTTTGCCCAACCGGTTTCATTTCCCTTTTTCGGATAGATTCCTGTAGGGTCGGTATGATAGATGTAAAGGATTACATCCTTTGCCGGGGTTTTTCCGTCTTGCTGAAAAACCGTTCCGGTGAGTTTGAGCTTGGGTTCAGAATTGTCAAATTCCGGAAGCGTATCCACGTTGGTCAGGGTTTTTTCCCCAAACTCAAAGATTGCTTCACAGCCTTCACAGCCACCGCCAACTGGTTTCCGGGACTGACCGGAGCAGTTGATACTCAGAAAAATGGAACAAAAGATCAGGCATCGGATAAGGTTTCGGTTCATCGCTTTCTTTTTCCCACAAATGGAACGAAAGAATTGGAAGCCCGAAAATCGAATCGTCTATCCTGTGGAGAATCTACATCAACCTGTGGGAGCTTGCTCAAATTTGCTTCGAAAATCCTGGGCGAAATTTCTGCTCAGGCGAAGATTCTGTCCATTGGAAAGCAAAAGATCATAATCTCCATTGCCTCGGGAGCTGATCGAATCCACTTTGCTGACATTTACCAAAGTGGTTTTATGGATTCGTACAAAAACTGCAGGATCTAGTTTTTCAGCAAATGATTTAAGCGATCCCTGTTGCAGGTATTTTTTTTCGGCCGTAAAACACTCCACGTAGGGTGTAGCAGCGAAAAGGTAAAGGATGGAATCTGTAGGGACTTTTTCCGTTTTTTTGCCGCTCGAAAGCAGCAAAAAATGGGGATGCTCGATGGGTTGAGGGAATTGGGAATCGGGTGATTTTTGAAAGGGAATCAGAGAAATTGCTGTGTAGATCAGCAAGTATTTGTATAAATCTTGGGAAAGCGAATAGCTCAGATTGCCCAAAAACCGAAACGTTTGCTCATAAAACAACCCCGACAGCAAATGCACCAAAAAGGCAAAAAGCAGCAGATGGAAGATCGTCGCCAAGAGCACGAAAAGGGCTCGTTTGGCCCATTTGGAAGGGGTTTTTGAGTGTTTGAAAGCCTCTCTCAGGATCAATGTGACCGGAATGATCAGAGGCCAAAACAGGTTGAAAAGCAGCGATTCGGAAAAATAGAAAGCATAGTCCTGATAGCTGGACTGGAGATAGTCCTGAAGTATCGTGATCCCCAACAACGCTACCAAAAGCAGAATCAGGTTTCTTGCTTTTTTTAGTTTTGACATCCGTCTTTGGAAAATTGCACGATGTGTATCCACAGTAGTTTAGAACGACCTTCTTGGATGAAGTTATAAGCTTCGTGATGATTTTGAAAACAAAAATGGCCTCATCTGCTCCAATGAGGCCATCTTAAGCTATAGAAGCGCAATCCAATTTTACTCAGGAAACAGCGTCTTATCCAATCCCGGTACGATCCGGAGGGCGTTTTTGTAATACACTTTCTTCAGCACTTCGTCAGGCAGACCCAATCCGTACATTTTCCAGTAAGCGTGATATTTTTTGTAGTAAGGAAAATATTCATCCTCGGTTTCCAGAACTCGGAAATAGGTATAAAACTCCTCCTTATTATAGGCATCTTTTCCAAATAGAATCCGGTCTTGGTATTTGGTGAAAAAGGCATTGGCTCGCTTTGGCTGTCTTCCCAATTCCGCAATGATGGCACCGATTTCATAATTGACATTCGGGTATTTGTCGAGATGGGCTCCGGCAGCATCCAGGTCATTGGCCATCCAACCCATGTGGGCATTGATGAAAGTTGTCTTGGGATGCTTCCCGAAGACATTGTGCTGTTCGGCCATGATTTGTTCAAATGGAGCAGGATTGGTTTCCGATCTTTTCCTATTTGGATTGAGTTTCAACTCCAGCCATCGTTCGTTGGTGGAGTCCATCGGCTGCCAGAATTGAGCTGGATCAGCGGAGTGAATCAGGACAGGAATGCCCAATTCACCGGCTTTTTCCCAAACGGGATCCAGATCCGGGTGATCCACCGGAATCCGATTGCCGTTGTTGTCTTTGGAATTTAGTCCCAGGCTTTTATAAATTTTCAACCCTACCGCACCGGCCTGAACATCTTCTTCCAGTTCTTTGACAGCCAAGGCAGTCCATTCAGGAGTTCCAAATCCGTTGAAATTCAGATTGGTAAAAACCATGAACCGACCAGGAGCATGAGTTTTGAACTCATTCATCATTCCTTTGATGTAGTCCTGCTGGGTATTGCTGTTGCCCTGCCCGAAGCCGCGTCCGCTGAGATTGATCATGATTGCCATGTTGATTTCGTCCATCTCGGAAGTGAGCTGGTCGATTTTGGCTTCATTGATTCCGCCCTGATGGCTGTGAATATCGATGAAAGGAAACTTTGCTCTGGTTTTTGGATTTTCCGGGACCTTGAGCGTGGAGGGCGGATTGTAATTCTCAAAGCTCATGTCCTGAGCCATGGTGGTGCCTGAAGTCAGGCCAAATGCTAAAATGGAAAAGGAAATTTGGAGTAGCGATTTCTTCATGAGCGATTTAACTGAGAAAGGAGGAAAATGGATGCAAAAATTCTTTGAGCGGAAAAAATGAAATCCCGGTGGAAAAAGCCGGGATTTCATATGATTATAATTTGATTTTTATAGGCCAAATGGAATCTCGCATAGCTGACAATCATCCCAGTGTGTGACGCTTGAGTCGTGCTCGATTTCAAAGTTTTATCGGGCAGTGCCGCTGTCAATTACCTGACCGAAGAAAATCGAATTCATAAAGAGTTTGTTGGTACCAAACCAGAAGGCCCGGAAGTTGGGATTGTCAGCAAAACCGATGATTCTGCCCTGGCCGACGCCTGAAATTCTGATCACGCTTCCGTTTTGAATACCCGGAAGGTTGCTCGGATGAAGGTATCCAGATGCCAAAGGACTTTCAGTATAAACTAATGGATTGGCGTAGGGATTTGGAGATACTTCCATGAAGAAATTGTCATTTCGGAACGTATAAATTTCTTTTTGGGTATAACCGTATCCGATCGGATGAGTCAAATCCAGATTGGCTTTGAAGATAGCTCCGAAAGTTCCTTTTGCGCCGGTTGCGTTTTCAAAGTCGGCATAGCTTTTTTGGATCCCTTTTTCATCGTTTTCCACTTTGCGAAAGGTAAAATTTCCAATTTCATTTTGTGCCAGCCAACGAAGAGCGCCTCCTTTTGCTACAAGTGTTCCGCCCTTGGTGGTCCATTCTTTCAGCTTTTCGGCGCTCGACTTTCCAAGGGAATTGTAGCTTCCGTCAGCCATTAGAATCACATTGTAGCGATCCAGATTTGCCATAGCTACTGAGCCGACAGGCAGCAAAGTCACCGGCATTTGCATGCGTTGATCCAGCAGGTGCCAGATTTCACCGGCTTCACCGCTGTCCACTCCTCCATCTACCAGAAGCGCGATTTGGGGAGTTTTCAAAGGAACGATGAAAGTTGACCCCAAATTTGCCCCACCGGTATATCCAGTGGTGATGGCATGAATGTCTACATGGGCAAACTGAGCTATTTCCTGAAGTTTCGCGAAAAAGGCCTGATTGTCAAGTCTGGATTCTCCTTTGTCAATGAGGATTGTTCCCCGGCCGAAAGTTTTTCCTTCCGGTGTGGAAAATTCTTTATTGGCTACTCGTACTAAAAAGCCGGCTTTCAACAACTGATAGGCTGCTTTTGGAGAATAATAATCCGTCCATTCCATGGCATATTGGTAAGCACCTGAACTGCCCACCACTTTGCCCGGGGACAAGTTGAAGTTGGCCTTATCCACTTGCTGGACACTTGCCAGATTCAGGATTTTGCTGTTGAGCGCGATGAAGTCCAAATGGAAAGCCATCGGATAAGTCCAGGCGGAAATGTCATAAAACAAGCTGTCCTGAAACGTAGTCCGTGTCTCAAACATCGCCTTGATCAGACGGTATTGAGGCTGGTCAGCAGGAACGATGTAGGAAGTCTCTTTTTTGAATTGTTGACCGTTGACAGTGATGTCTTCATTCAGGGCAAAAACTTTGATGTCATGCTGCAGAATCAAATCAGCTAGGTGAAAACTTCGGGCATCGTCGTCTTTTGCTCCAAAGATGTATGCCTTGTTGGCATCCGCATCGGTTTCTTTTTTGATCTCTGTGTAAAAATCCTTCATCCATTGATTCAGCTCCACCCGCATTTCTTTGGCAGCTTGAAAGGAGGAAAGATTGGCGGTAAACTGGTTTCTGATCGTAAACGGAAAGCTCAGCATGCCATTGACGCTTTCGGCCAGATGGCCTCTGGAACTTGCTTGCTCAAAAAGAATCCCGATTGAGCCCTGCACATCCGGATAAGTGGAGCCTTTACCATAGTAAAAGTCATCGTAGTTTTCCTGGTTGTAATAGAGTGACCCAATCTGATCCAATGCTTTGGCATGATAGGTTCCGATCTTCTCGGTCAACTCAAAGTTCTTCGCTGGAGTCAGGGGGTGCATTCTGGCAGGTACGCCAGGCTGAAAGAAAAAGGTACTGTTGGTTCCCATCTCGTGAAAATCCAGATGGATGTTTGGAAGCCAGGCCTGAAATACTTTCACCCGGTTTCTTGATTCGGGATGCTGGACTGGAAGCCAATCACGGTTAAGGTCAAACCAATAATGATTTGTACGTCCTCTTGGCCAAGCCTCATTCAGCTCGCGCTGTGCAGGATCGCCATTGAGGTTGTAGGCTTTGTGAGAATTGACCCAAGAGGCAAATCTGTTCAGTCCGTCTGGATTGATGGCAGGATCAAGGAGCAAAACCATGCTCTCAAGATCGGATGCGATTTCATTCGCCGCGGCGAAGTGGTAAGCCGCAACCAATGCCGCATTGGCTCCACTTGGTTCGTTGCCATGCACGGAATAGCCCATATACATCACCACGGGCATATTTTGAACATCGACGGTTGCACTTGGATCCCGAAGTTTGGCCCGGTCGGCTTTGATCTGGTCCAGTTTGGTAAGATTTGCCGGAGAAGTAATCGTCAAGAGTGTTTGGGGCCGCTTTTCATAAGACCGTCCGGTTTCCTCAAAAATCACTCGGTCGGAGGCCTCGGCCACCGCTTTCATATACATGACCAATTGATCATGGGTCACATGCCATTCGCCCACTTCATAACCCAAAACTTGCTTTGGAGTCGGAATAGCTGGATTGTATGTGTAGCCTTTGGGAAGGTAATAACTCAAGTCCTGGGCGAATGTGAGTGTAGTAAGAAGGGCTAAAAGCACTGCAAGCGTGTACTTTTTCATTGGTTGGGGTTTAAACTTTAGGCTAAATTCTTACTTTGAACTGACAAAAAAAGCTATTTTGGATTGATGGTAAAAATAATGGAAGAAACGATATGGATTAGATGACTCCGAATTCTGGGTTTGTCATTTGGCAATTATCAGGCCTAGTCTTGCTTGGATTTTGGGTTTATGCGCTTTTTGACTGTGTCAAATCAGATTTTTATGGGCAAAATCAAAAATTAATCTGGATGATGCCGGTCTTATTTGCTCCTGTGATTGGGACGTTTTTGTATATCAGTATGAGCAAAGGCTCAAAAAAGGAAAGAAATTTTCAGCCGATTTTCAATCGGGATAATTCACATAAATCTTAAAAACATGACCTTTTCTTTTGTTCAAAATATGGGTGGCGGTGCGATTTTTATATTTCTAATTTTAGGAATAGCCTATTTTATCCTTTGGGTTTATTGCCTGATAGATGTGCTCAGGTCAAATTTTAAGGATCAGAACATGAAATTGATCTGGGTTGTCATTTTGTTATTTGCGCAGGGATTTGGTCCGATTGCGTATTTGATTTTGGGAAAAGGATCTAAAACGACTTAAACTATGTGGAAGTATCTGGGGATTATCGTCTATGCTTACACCATCTATGATGTGGTGACCAGCCGCTTTGCCAATTCAAATGATAAATTGATTTGGGCATTGATTGTTCTTTTGCTGCCTTTGCTGGGAACCATTTTATGGTTTGCAATTGGGAGGAATAAGAGGCTGTGAAACGGTCAGTTGTGAAAAATATCCTTCAGCGCAGCTGACAATTCATAAAACTCAAACTGAAAACCCGCTTTCTGGATTTTTTGGCAGGACACCCGATTTCCACCCAAGACCATAGCGGCCATTTCTCCCAATACCAATTTCAATACAAAGCCAGGAACACCGATTCCAAGATAAGTTTTCCCTTTGGCGTAGGCCGCCTCTTGGGTGAGCTGTTGATTGGTCGCGGGATTTGGGCCAACTGCGTTGTAGACACCTTGGAGTGTGGTTTTTTCCAAGGCAAATACAAACATCCTCGCAAGGTCTTCAATATGAATCCAGCTCATCCATTGGTCACCGGATCCCAAGGGAGCAGCAACAGGTGGTTTGAGCATTTCTCCCAAAGCACCGCCTCCAGCATCCAATACAATTCCTGTTCGAAGAATCACGGTTCGAATGTCTAGGCTTTCAATTTTTTTGACTTCATTTTCCCAGGCTTTCACCACTTCGGCTAAAAAATCAGAACCTGCGGGGCTGGTTTCATCCACTAGTGAAGTTCCTGTGTCCAAGCCATAATACCCCACCGCAGATGCTGAAATGAAGGTGTTTGGTCTTTTTTCGGATTTTTCAAGAGCGGAAAATAGTAAACGGGTGCTATGGGTTCGGGATTCGAGAATCAGTTTTTTTCGATCGGGGGTCCATCGTTTTTCTGCCACGCCTGCACCTGCCAAATGAATAATTGCATCTGCCCATTCGATTGCTACTGGATCGATTTCCTGTTTTTCGATATTCCAGAGAAAGGATTTTCTACCAGGCTGCAAACCGCGACTCAACCAGGCTACTTGGTAACCTTTCTTTTCCACTAGGTCCGTAATTCGTTGACCTATAAGTCCTGATCCGCCGGTGATTAAAATATTTTGCATGGGTGAGAATTTCTAAAGTAACCTTAAAAACCCGGATTTGGTTGAAATGTACGCTTTCGAGACAACCGACCGAGCAATTTGTTTGGGTTTATTTATTCGATTAGTTGATCAGTTTTGTGGTTTCTACCCTTATTTTGCGCCAAATCCCTGATAGTGAACAGAAGAGAAATAGCGCGATATTTTGTCCTTTGGCTTGGATTGGCTGCTTTGGTGGGCATCCTATCCGGTTCGGCTTCTGCCATTTTCTTGGTTTCTCTGGATTGGGCTACCAATTTTCGCGAAACCCATCTTTGGCTGATTGCCTTTCTTCCGCTTGCTGGATTTGGTATCGGGTATGTCTATTACCATTATGGGGCCAATTCTTCGCAAGGGAATAATCTCTTGCTGGAGGAGATTTACCAAAGCAAAAATCCCATTCCGCTGAGGATGACGCCCCTTGTTCTGTTAGGAACGATTTTCACCCATCTTTTTGGAGGATCAGCAGGGCGGGAAGGCACGGCTGTGCAGATGGGTGGGTCATTGGCGGATCAATTGACCAAATGGTTTTCTCTAACTAAAGGAAACCGTAGGATTGTAATTATTTGTGGAGTAGCAGGAGGATTTGCTTCTGTTTTTGGGACACCATTGGCTGGAGCCGTTTTTTCTCTGGAGTGGATGCTGATCAGGAAGTTTCGTTGGAAATCTGTCTTCCCGGCGTTTTTGGCGGCATTTGTAGCTGACTGGATTTGCGAGTTTGGGTGGGGAGTCGGTCATACGCATTATTTGATTCCTGAAATTCCTGTTCATTCTCTGGCCAATTTGGCTTGGGTGATTCCTGCAGGAATTGCCTTTGGTTTAGCAGCCAGACTTTTTGCCGAGACTGGCCATGCGATTTCAGATCTTTTTAAAAGAACTATTTCCTATCCCCCACTTCGTCCCCTGATCGGTGGGGTATTGATTGCCGGGATTGTGTATTTATCAGGAACGACGACTTACCTCGGTTTGGGAATTCCGAGAATAGTGGAGGCTTTTGAGACTCCTTTACCGTGGTACGATTGGCTTGCAAAAACCGGCTTGACGGGATTGACCTTGGGCTCGGGATTCAAGGGAGGTGAGGTAACTCCCCTCTTTTTTACCGGAGCCACATTGGGAAATGCACTTTCAGCTTGGATTCCCCTGCCATTGGCACTTTTGGCTGGAATGGGGTTCGTGGGAGTTTTTTCCGGAGCTACCAATACCCCGATGGCCTGTACGGTGATGGGCATGGAGCTTTTTGGATATGAATCGGGGATTTTCTTGGGATTGGCCTGCATTACAGCTTATTTTTTCAGCGGAAAAGGCAGCATTTATGCGTCCCAAAATTTAGAGGCGAAATACTTTTGGCGATTGTAAAAAGGAGTACCTTTCGGGTCGTTTTTGGAATTAAAAATCACTTAGAACCAGTTCTTAGGGCAAAATAATGAAGTTAAACTTCCGGTTTTTTTCCAATCCTGATCAAAACCTTCAATTTATCAAAAGACTGGTTTTGTTTTTGGGACTGGCAATGCGTTTTCTCAGTTTCGGAACTTTCGGTGTTCTCATTTACCGAATGGGCTATGCCATAGATCCAACCAAGGTTCTATTTATTTCGAAGTTGTTTGAATTGATGGTGTTTTTGTTGGGATTGGTAATTATCCTAAGAAACCTCTTTTCGAACATGTCCCGAAAGAACAAGAGGCTAATTTTTGAAATGCTGGTGGCAGTTTTCCTTATCATTTCTGCTTTGCTCAGGTGGAGGGCATTCGGGGATTTTTCAGAAGATGCGCTCTTTTTCACCAGGAAGTATTCTCTTCAGAATATCCTTGTGTTTTTGATCTTTGTGCAGGAACTCGGGAAATCCAGCCTTTTGGTCAACAAGCTCAAAATCAGTCCTTCCCTGATATTCATCATGAGCTTTTCATTGTTGATTTTTATTGGCACAGCACTCCTCTCTTTGCCAAGATCCACCACAGCAGGGATCAGTTTGATTGATGCTTTTTTCACTGCTACTTCGGCAGTTTGTGTGACAGGGCTTGCAGTTTTGGATACTTCAACGGCATTTACACCTTTCGGGCAAGTCATCATTATGACCTTGTTTCAAATCGGCGGATTGGGAATGATGACTTTTACGACCTTTTTTGGATTTTTCTTCAAAGGAAGCCTTTCGATCGAAAACAGCCTTTTTCTTCGGGATTACATCAATGAAAACAACGTGGGAGAAATCTCCTCGACTTTGATAAAAATCATCATATTCACCTTGCTGGTAGAGCTTTTTTCAGCAATACTGATTTTTATTTGGACTGATGACTCCCTTTTTTCCTCTACAGGTCAAAAGTGGTTTTTTGCCAGTTTCCATGCGGTTTCAGCTTTTTGCAATGCAGGATTTTCCACCTTAAGCTCCAATTTGTACGAAACGGGATTCCGTGAATTGTACAACATGCACCTGGTAGTTGCCGTGACCATTATCCTTGGAGGGATTGGTTTTCCGGTTTTTATCAACTATTACAATTACATTTCAAGGGTGCTCAAAGGAGCTTTTCGATCCACGTTTTTCGGTGAAAAGTACAAACACACCCCACGGGTTTCCAATATCAATACCCGATTGGTTATGTACACTACAGGGGCATTACTTGTGATTGGCTTTCTGAGTTTTTGGGTTTTTGAGCAAAATTCTACCCTTAAAGGACTAAGTCCTTACGGTAAATTTGTGACGTCATTTTTTGGCGCAGTGACTCCACGTACTGCCGGTTTCAATACTGTGGATATGGCTGCGCTTTCGGTCCCAACGGTTTTGATTTATTTGATCCTGATGTGGATTGGAGCTTCTCCGGGATCTACAGGCGGAGGTCTGAAAACCAGTACTTTTGCTGTGGCGCTTCTCAATACCTGGAGTGTGGCCAGGAACAGACAACGGGTGGAAGTTTTCGGCAGGCAAATTTCCAATGATACACTCAGGAAAGCATTCGCAGTGATCGCGTTGTCGTTCCTTACCATCGGTTTAGGAGTGTTTTTGGTTACCTATTTTAACCCAGAATTGGAACTGATCGACGTCGCTTTTGAGATTTTCTCGGCATTTGCCACTGTGGGATTGAGTCTAGGAATCACCGCAAAACTGACCACCGCCAGCAAGTTGGTGGTCGCTGTGGTCATGTTTTTTGGAAGGGTTGGGACATTGACCATTTTGGTAGCGCTAACACGAAAAACTGCAGAACTTCGATATAAATACCCGGAAGAAACGGTCTTCATCACCTAAATCATAGAATATGAAATACATCATTGTGGGAATGGGAAATTTCGGATCCTACCTCGCCAAACGACTGACAGACCTTGGACATGAAGTGGTAGGTGTGGACAACAGCGAAAGCAAAATTGATCAAATCAAGGATCATGTGACCTATGCGATGGTATTGAATGCCACTGACCAATATGCTGTTCATAGCCTACCGATGAAAGATTGCGATGTGATCATTATAGCGATCGGGGAGGATGTGGGGGCGTCGATTATGGCAACGGCGATCTTCAAACAATTGAAAGCAAAGCGGATCATCGGGCGGGCGATCAATGCGCTGCATGAAACGGTAATCCGGGCTATCGGAGTCGATGAAATCATTCATCCAGAAGAAGAAACAGCCGAGAGATTGGCAAAAAGACTGGAACTAAAGGGGGTCATAGATTCCTTGGAAATCTCCGACGATTATAATATTGTCGAAGTAAAGGTCCCCAATAGGTATGTGGGAATGACCGTTGCGGAGGCTAATATCCGAAAGGAGTTTTCTCTCAATATTTTGACCACAATCAAGGAAAAAGAGAAGACAAACCTGCTGGGGATAAAATTGCCACAACGGGATGTGGCTGGAGTCATTTCGGCGGATTATTTATTCGAAAACGACGATATTCTATTGATTTTCGGGAAAATTAAAAACATTCAGGATTTTCTGAATCTGGAAAATTAACCAACTTTCCCTCCGCACTTCCGGCAATACTTATCGCCTGGTTCTACCCGTTCAAAGCCGCAAAATGTGCAGGATTTGGTCATTTCAAAGTGTTCGGGCCTTTTCCTTTTAGCCATTTCAGAGGTTACAATCCCGGTAGGTACCGCGATGATGGCATATCCCATCAACATGATCAAAGAAGCTAAAAGTTGTCCTATCGGGGTGACCGGAGTAATATCGCCAAACCCGACTGTAGTTAAAGTAACAATCGCCCAATACATTCCCACAGGTATGCTGGTAAAGCCACTTTCAGGACCTTCCACAACAAACATGAGCGTACCCATAATCAGCACAATCGTCAAGACTGAAAAGAGGAAAATCTGAATTTTGGTGGCACTGGCTTTTAGCGATTCTCTTAAAAAATCAGCCTCCGCCAGATATCTTCCGAGTTTCAAAATCCGGATCACACGAAGCAATCTCAGGGCACGGATGACTGAAAGCAATTGGGTATTGGCGACAAAAAAGCTCAAATAGACTGGCAGAATTGCCAAAAGGTCCACAATACCATAAAAGCTGGTGACGTATTTGAGTGTTCTGCTGGTCAGCCAAACCCGAAGGATATATTCCAAGGTGAAAAGGAAAGTAAAAGCTAATTCAAGGATGTAAAATATGCTCCCATATTGTTGATGGAGCTCTTCCACTGAATCAAGAATTGCCACAATGATAGACCCAAAAATCAAACAAAGAAGTACAAGATCAAACGTTCTTGAGGCTCGGTCATTGGATTCAAAAACAATGTGGGCGAGCCGTTTTTTCGACAAAATCATGGAGGAATTTAGAGAAAAATACCCTAATCCAAATAGTAGACCCGCTTCACCCGGGTGCTGATATTGGTCAGCAATTCATAGGGAATCGTGCCGATCCGATCGGCAAGTTCTTTGAGTGAGATTTGCTCTCCATAGATTACAGCTTCATCACCTGCTTTGGCGTCGATCTCGCTTACATCTACCATCACCATGTCCATGCAGACATTTCCAATAACTGGGGCTTTTTTGCCATGAATCAGGACATATCCTTTTCCCTGTGAAAATCTGCGGTCATATCCGTCGGCATATCCGATTGCCAAAGTTGCAATTTTGCCGCCTTCAGGTAGATTTCCTTTTCTGGAATAGCCAACTGTTGCGCCGGGGGAAAGGGTTTTTACCTGAGAAATGGTGGTTTTAAGTGTGCTTACCGGCTTGAGTGCCGAGTCATATTTACCAGTGACTTCTACTCCATACAGCCCGATTCCCAATCTCACCATATCCATCTGAAACTCAGGATACCGGACAATCCCGGCAGAATTGAGAGCATGGATCAGTGGTTTGTAGTCCAAAATCTCACCAATTTCGGCTTTCATAACAGTAAACTGCAGGAGTTGGCTGCGGGAAAATTCCTCATGCTCTTCTTCGTCCGCACCTACTAGATGCGTATACAGACTGGCAATTTTCAACTCAGGAAATGATTTGATCAGGCTTTTCAGTTCTGAAAGATGCTGCTCCTCAAATCCAAGGCGGTGCATTCCGGTATCGAGATCCAGGTGAATAGACAGCTGGATTTCATGGTTTTGGGCGTAAATCCCAAGTTTTCGGAAAAATTCAGGACTGAAAACGACTGGCTCCAGGTTAAACTCCCGGAGCAAATCAAAAGATTCCTCCACTGGATTGAGTACCATGATCGGCAGGCGGATTCCCTGTTTTCTCAGGGAAACTCCTTCGTCTGAAAATGCCACAGCCAGGTAATCCGCCCCCATCGTTTGCAAATGGTTGGCAATTTCTGCCGCCCCTCCGCCATAGGCGAATGCCTTGACCATGACCATCATTTTGGTTTCAGGTTTTACCTGTCGTTTGAAAAAATTGAAATTATGAGTCAGTGCATTCAGGTTGATTTCAAGAGTTGTACCGTGTATCCGCTGCTGAAATTTGTTTACCACCCGCTCGAATGCAAAAGGTCTGGCACCTGTAATGAGGATCAAGTCATTTTGAAATGCTTCAGGATCCAAGGAGTGTAGGAGACTTTCGGTTGAAGGATAGTTTTCGAATTGAGTTGGAAAATATACTTTCAGGCGATGTACTTCATTTCCCACTCCGATGATTCTGTCCAATCCAAAGGATTTGATCAGTTCGGCGACTTCAGAATAAATTTTCTCAGGGATTCCCTGCTGAAGCAGATCGGATAAAATCAAAATCTTTGATCGCTTGGGACGCTGTTGGCTGAGAAATTCCAGCGCCACTTTCAGTCCTGCAATGTCATTGTTGTAGGTGTCGTCGATCAGAAGCGAGTCATTTAATCCTGGCTTCAGGGTCAGCCTCATGTCGACAGACTTGAGATGGTCAAGTCCTTCCTGAATTGCCGGAAAATCCTGCCCCAAAGTCAAGGCAGCAATGATCACATGGGTGATATTTTCGATCGATGCGGAATCAGTAAAGGGAACCTGAAAAGTGAACGTGCTCAGATCACTTTTCATCAGCATGATTTTGGTCTGAGATTCCTGCTTTTTGACCGAAACCGAAAAGTCTGCTCCGGGATTTGAGGACCAGGAAATGAGGCGATCCGGAGGAAAATTTTTCTCAATTTCCAGGGAAATCAAAGGCTGATCCTTGCAATAGATTACCAGTTTCGTTTCGGAGAAAAGCCTGAATTTCTCCCGGATTTTTTCCTCAACACTAGTAAACCCTTCCTCATGAGCTGTTCCGATATTGGTGAAAATCCCTAAATCAGGCCGGATCATTTGACTCAGAAAATGCATTTCTCCATATTTCGAAATACCTGCTTCAAGCAAGGCAACCTGATGATAAGGCTGTATTCCAAAAATGGAAAGGGGGACACCTACCTGGGAATTATAGCTTTTTGGGCTTTTTGCTACAGTAAAGCTCTGACTCAGGACTTGCCCCAGCCATTCTTTGACGATAGTTTTTCCGTTGCTTCCGGTGATTCCGACCACAGGTTTTGTAAACTGTCTGCGCTGATATGCCGCGATCGCCTGCAGAGCATTCCTGGTATTTTCTACTTGGAGAAAAGTTGCTTTTTTCTCCAATTCAGGATCGATTGTCCAATCCTTATGGACCAAAAAACATCGGATTCCTTCCTTTATCAGAGTGGGAATAAAATCCGCCCCATCCGCTTTTGCACCCCTTAACGCCACAAAAAGATTTAGCTCTGGTTGGAGGACCTGTCTGGAATCTATGCTGATTTGGGTAATCAGACCGGAAAATTCCCTTCCGTGAGTTTTTCCTCCGGTGATTTCCCTGACTTGGTCTATGGATAGCGGACTGAGCATTTTACTCCTCGGCTACTTGTTTCTTTTTGAAAAAAACCTGCTTGATCCAGCGTGGAAGGAATATAGCTCCCAAAATCAGGTACGGATAATAGGAAAACAACCTCCAAATGATGCTGGTGACGAAAGTATATTGGCCCAAGAACTGGGAGAAAAACTGTCCGTAGAAAAACTCTGCTGTTCCGCTGCTTCCCGGTGTAGGAGAGATCATCATGACGATCCACATGATTACCTGTCGGGCAAAAACAATGATTTCCTGATCAAAAGAAAGCGGGACAAAAGCCGAAACCAGTGCATTCAGCATCAGGTATCTCGAAGTCCAAACGAAAATCGTGAGGCCTATTATCTTCAGCCAAAAAGAAGAGCTTTTTCCGGCAAGTTCCTTCGAGGCCACGATGATTTGATCTCCAAATTCTTGAGCGCTATGCTTCCATCTTCTGAGAAACTTAATAGAGCAGATCTTGATTAGCACCCATTTGAAAACCCTAGGTCTGTAAAAGAGAGCCAAGGCCATGACCAAGCTGTGAATTGCATAGAGACTATAACTAATCCAAAAAATCGCCTGTAAGCTGTCCTCCATCTGACGTTCGAGCAGCTTGCTCTCGGGAAAGATGTGTCCTTTGGCTAAGTACAGAATGATTGGGGCACCGATTACGAAAAACAGATTGTCCAAGATTGCGGTGACCATCACAATGGCGATGGCTTTTCCCATCTTGATCCCTTCTTTGTTCAGAATAAACATCGCCACCGCCGTACCCCCGACCACCGAAGGAGTCACTGCCGAGGCGAACTCCCAGAGAATGATGACATAAATTGCGCGCGTCCAAGTTAGATGCTTGTCGGTGAGCTCTCTGATCCGATAGACGTATCCAAAGTCCCGAAAAAATAAAACCGCAACGGCAAACAAAAGCCAGGGTATGGAGGCATCCTTGACCACTTTCAGGTTTTCGGTAGTCAGATTGGGATCCAGGTAAAACATGGCAAAGACGATCCCGATTCCAATCAGGACAGGTACCCAAATTTTGTTAGGGTTAAGGGTTTGAAAAATCTTTTTATTGTCCAGCTTCATAGTCAGGCTGCAGCGATTGGCTCAGTCTTTTCTACCCAAAAGTTATTGTATCCTTCACCGATAATAATAGTGACCTGAGAAAGTTGAAGAAGCTCCAGGATAGCTAAGAAGGTGTAGATCACGAATATTTTGTCCGGTTTGTAATTGATGAATTCAGTGAAAGGTATCTGTTTTTTAAAGCTTATTTTTTCCAGCACAAAGTCTTTTTGCTGCTCGATCGTGTAAGGATACTGAATCACAGTGTGTTTGGTTTCCTCGGTACGGGAAGCCATTTTGGACATGCATCTCTGGAATACCTTCAGCAGTTTGTAAAGATCTACATGCTGCATTTCAGCTTCAACGTCTTCGGCCTTGCTTAGTTCCAAAAGTTCCCGGGTTAAATTTCCTCTTTTTTCCCGGGAAAGCCGATCAGCTTCCATAGCAGAAAGCTCCTCTACTACCGATTTGTACTTTTTGTATTCGAGGAGATTTCTGACCAGCTCTTCTCTTGGATCGATTTCCTCGCCTTTTTCATTCAGTTCCGGTCGGGGTAAAAGCATCCGGGATTTAATTTTCATCAAAGTAGCCGCAAAGAGGATAAAGTCGCTGGCCACTTCAATCTCCATTTTTTCCAAATGGTGGACATAATCCAGGAAGTCGTTGGTAATCTTGGAGATGGGAATATCGTAAATATCCAGTTCGTCCCGCTCGATGAAAAAAAGCATCAGATCGAAGGGTCCCTCAAACAGCGGTAATTTGATCTCGAAACTCACCGGATAGTTAATTTTATTGGTTAATTTTGGCTCTTCGTAGCCAAAGATATTCAATTAAGTAAATTAATTGGAGGGGAATATAATAAAGCAAAGGGTTGTTTCTGGCTCGTTTTTAGTAAGAGGAAACAAATTGACCCGCTTTGAGTTATTCCACTTTGACGCCAACACTTCTGAAAATGCAAATTACTCCCGGTCCACTCCTTGCCCAGATAACTACTCCCGAGGATCTTAAGAAGTTTCCCAAAGACAAATTGGTCCAAATCTGCGATGAACTGAGACAGTTTATTGTGGATAACGTATCTGTTTATGGAGGGCATTTTGGTGCAAGTTTGGGTGTGGTTGAGTTGACTGTGGCCTTACATTATGTGCTGAATACTCCCGATGACCAATTGGTTTGGGATGTGGGACATCAGGCTTATGGACACAAAATTCTGACCGGAAGGAGGGAGCAATTTCACACCAATCGGGTCTATGGAGGTCTTTCGGGATTTCCAAAAAGAAAAGAAAGCGAATACGATACTTTTGGAGTTGGACATTCGAGTACTTCTATTTCAGCGGCACTAGGGATGGCGGTTGCCTCCAAATACAAAGGTTCCAAAATCCAGCATGTCGCAGTGATCGGTGATGGATCGATGACCGGAGGGATGGCTTTCGAAGCCATGAACCACGCCGGTGTCAGCGATTCCAATCTCCTGATCATTCTTAATGACAACTGCATGGCCATCGACCCCAATGTAGGGGCCTTGAAGGACTATTTGACTGATATCACCACGTCTCATACTTATAATAAAGTTAAGGACGAGGTGTGGAAAATGTTAGGCAAGATGAGCAAGTTTGGCTCAAGTGCGCAGGAAGTCATCTCCAAAGTGGAAGGGGCTATCAAATCTGCGGTGCTCAATCAGAGCAATCTTTTTGAATCACTCAACCTTCGATATTTCGGTCCTGTGGACGGCCATGACGTAGATCATTTGGTAGAAATCCTAAAGGACATGCGTGGTATCCCCGGGCCAAAGATCCTTCATTGCATTACCGTGAAGGGCAAAGGATATGCTCCGGCCGAGACGGGAAACCAAACTACTTGGCATGCGCCGGGTACATTTGACAAAGTGACCGGGGAAATATTCAAAAAAGTACCTACTACTCCTCAGGCTCCAAAATACCAGGATGTTTTTGGACATTCATTGGTCGAATTGGCCGAAATGGATTCCCGAATCATGGGAGTGACACCGGCGATGCCTTCTGGGTCATCGATGAATATCATGATGAAGGCGATGCCAGACCGGGCATTTGATGTGGGAATTGCGGAGCAACATGCGGTTACATTTTCAGCGGGTTTGGCTACTCAAGGGCTGGTTCCTTTCTGTAATATTTATTCCACTTTCATGCAGCGGGCCTATGATCAGGTCGTTCATGATGTTTGTCTGCAAAATCTCCCTGTAGTGCTTTGTCTGGATAGGGCGGGATTTGCCGGAGCAGATGGACCTACGCACCACGGGGCTTACGATATTGCTTTTTTCCGTTGTGTTCCCAACTTGGTTGTTTCTGCTCCCATGAATGAGGAGGAGCTTCGAAACCTGATGTACACGGGCAGCATATATAATGGGCCTTTCTCGATTCGCTACCCAAGAGGTGCAGGTGTGATGCCGGAGTGGAAAACTCCTTTCCGTGAAATTCCGGTTGGTCAGGGACGAATAGTGAAAGAAGGTGAAGGAGTGGCGATTCTCACCATTGGCCATATCGGTAACTATGCCGTGGAGGCTTGTAGCATCTTGGCAAAAGAAGGCTTGAATCCCGCCCACTACGACATGCGGTTCGTGAAGCCCTTGGATGAAGAACTACTGCAAGAGATTTTTGGCAAATTCAAAAAAGTCGTGACTGTGGAAGACGGTTGCCTGATGGGAGGATTCGGATCAGCTGTTTTAGAATGGATGGTCGACAACGGATACGCTGCTCAGGTGAAGCGTCTGGGTATTCCAGATGAAGTCATCGAGCATGGCGAGCAAATTGAATTGCACCGAGAATGCGGGTTTGATCCAGCCGGAATAGCGGAGACAGTAAGAAGTCTTGCTGAAGTGGTTCGGGTTTCCTAAAAATTTCCCCATGTCTAAAATTCATTTTTTTGAGAAGGGCAAAGGTCAACCTTTGGTATTGATTCACGGTTTTTGTGAAACCAGCAGGATGTGGGAAGATTTTGCCGAGAAACTATCAGAAGAATTTCGGGTGATTTGTCCCGATTTGCCCGGAATCGGAGGTTCTCCCATTTCCGGTGATCAGGTTGCTTTGGAAGAGGTTGCGGTCATATTGGAAGAATGGTTAGATGAAAATCAAATCATGAATCCCATTGTAATCGGCCATTCCCTAGGCGGTTATGTAGCTTTGGCACTTCTAGAACAGATCGGAAATCGAATGAAAGCAATCGGCCTGTTTCATTCCACGGCTTTTGCTGATGATTTGGAAAAGAAAGAGATGCGAAACCGGACAATTGTTTTTTTAAAGAAAAACGGAGTGGAAAAGTTTGTGACCTCATTCGTCCCTCCACTTTTTCCCGAAAACCGGAGAGATGAACTCTCCTCAGAAATCGCAGCGGCAATTGAAGACGGAAAGCGCTCCAGTTTGGATGGCTTAGTTGCATTTACCGGAGCAATGCGTTATCGAAAAGACCGATTGGAAGTCCTAACGCATTTTTCAGGGCCCAAATTACTTATAGCCGGAACAGAAGACGGAGCGGTGAAAATCGCTTCCAGCCGGGCTCAAAAGCATGCTTTTACCCAATACCATGAACTCGAAGGTGTGGGTCATATGGGGATGATTGAGAAAAAGCAGGAGACTCTGGAGCTGGTCCGAAAGTTTGCTTTGGAAGCGCTTTAATCAGAGCGTTTTACCTAATATCCCCATCAACTCCTCCAAGTAATTCTGGTCCGTCTCATCAAAGTCTGCCAATTGATCACTGTCCACATCTAGCACCATTGCGACTTTATTTCCTTTGAAAACCGGAACCACAATTTCGGATCGGGAAGCTGAACTGCAGGCGATATGTCCGGGAAAAGCATCGACGTCCGGTACCAATTGGGTTTTGGCTTCTTTCCAGGCTGTTCCACAGACGCCTTTTCCAAAATTGATCCGGGTACATGCGATCGGTCCCTGAAATGGACCTAAGACCAATTGCTCATTTTTCACCAAATAAAAGCCAACCCAAAAGAACCCAAAAGCTTCACGCAAAGCTGCCGAGGTATTTGCCAGGTTTGCATAAAGATCAGGTTCGCCGGTAATCAAAGCTTCGATCTGAGGAATTACAGCCTGATATTTTTCCGCTTTTGTTGCTGCATCGGGAATGAATAAATTCTCAGCCATGGTAGTAAACGTTTAATATGTCTTCGCCGATTGAAAGTGTTTCAGCTGGATTTTGGTTCAAAACCGGAGCTGGAATTCCCGTTTCAAATTTTGCCTTTCCTGTAAAAATCCGGGCTTCATCCCAAAATCCGCTTTCAATGAATCTAGATAAAACCCTGCTCCCGCCCTCGACGATCAGGCTTTGGATTTTCCTGGAATTCAAATCATTCAAAATATCTAGAATTGAAAAATTGCTACCCAAATCGACGAAATCAAGGTTTTCCTGAGAATCGGATTTTTTCGAATTGTAACAGACTGTGGAAATGCTTTTGTCAAAAAGATGCAGGCTTTCGGGAAGTTCGCAATTGGAATCCAAGACGATCCGGGTGGGATTTTTTCCAGCCCAATCCCTGACATTCAATCGTGGATTGTCATAAAGGGCAGTGTTTTTTCCGACCAAAATCGCATCTTCCTCAGCCCTCCATTTATGGACTAACTGTCGGCTTTGGGTACCGCTTATCCATTTGGAGGAGAAGTTTTCCCTTGCTACGAATCCATCTTGGGTTTGCGCCCACTTCAGGATCACATAGGGTCTTTGTTTTTCGATTTGGGTAAAAAATCGCCGGTTTTGCCAACGGGCTTCCTTTTCCAAAACTCCGATTTCCACTTCGATTCCGGCATTTCTTAGGATTTCGATGCCTTTTCCCCCGACGAGGGGATTGGAGTCCATTGCAGCTATGACCACTTTTTTCAGGCCTTTTTCTACCAATAGCTTAGCGCAAGGAGGAGTTTTCCCCCAATGAGCACAAGGTTCCAGCGTGACATAGGCTGTGGCTTCTTTTAACAATTCCTGGTTTTCGACCGACTTGACCGCATGGACTTCTGCATGAGGGCCACCATAAACGCGGTGGTAGCCTTCTCCAATGATTTTTTCCTGATGGACTATCACGCAACCCACCATCGGATTTGGACTGACATTTCCCTTGCCCCACTCGGCAAGTTCAAGCGCCCTTCTCATGAAAAGTTGGTTTTGCCCGTTCATTTTTTGGTCAGGGTGATTCGGTCCAGAGGGGTGGTTTTTCCAGTTTTAATTTCCACATTGAAAAGTGTGTCAGAATATTCAATGTCTTTTGGGTCTATGTAAATGGTGTAATTGCCCGGATCGAGACGGAATAAAAAGTTGCCGGAAGTATTGACATGTGTGCTCACAGAGTCGACATTCCTGATTGCATAGATGACGGGACGAAGGTCAGTAGGACTGGTGGTTCCTGTCAAATCACCTCTTCCAATTCCCGAATAAGCACTAATTGTCGGATTAAAATCAAGAATCAGCGGGTTGGGACTGGTTACCTGAATGGATTTTTCCAAATCAAAATCCAAAACCAAATCATAGGAAATGCCCGATTCGAGGTCAATATCCAAGGCTTGGAAATAGTCTGTTTTTCCTCCTGGTAGCTCCAACGGATAGCGGTCTTCATCCAAAAAAAGTGAGTTTCCAGGGCCTAATCTCAGGGTGATTCCGGTGATTTGTCCAAGCTGCATTTCACTCCTCGCCACAGGAAGAGCAGTGCCTCCCACCAGTTGAGAAACGTCGACTTGTTTGTCACCGGGCTCATAGGGCAGGAATATTTTCTGAATTTCTCCTTCCCGACCATTGGGCACAAATTCAAGTTCAATCCCTTGAATTTCAACAATTACGGAATCCCATTGTGCTGGAGCATCGATCAGCAGGACATTGACGAGCGCCTTGGGACTCGAATCAAATTCATTGCAAGACCAAGCCACAGCGGAGCAGGCCAAGAGAAGCAAGAGAGATTTCAGTCTGTTCACGGATCAAATTTAGGGTAAATGAATTCAAATTTCCCTGCCATTTACGGATTTGGGGATTTTGAAGGGGAAAATCTCCTTTGGGAATAAACTCGCTCCCGAAACCTGTATTGTCCTTTGGGATTTTTAATTTTGGGCATGATGAAATGGGAAAAGTTGCTGGCAAACGGGCGTTTTGGAGTTTCTCCAAAATCTCCGAATTTGGAATCCAGCCGGACAGAATTTGAAATAGATTACGATAGAATCATTTTTTCGGCACCATTTAGGAATCTTCAGGACAAGACCCAGGTTTTTCCGCTTCCGGAGCAAGCTTTTGTTCACACCCGCTTGACCCATAGCCTCGAGGTGTCCAGTGTAGGCAGATCATTGGGTAAATCCTGTGGGGAATTTCTCCTCGAAAAATATCCCGCATTGGAAAAGTTGGGTGTTTCTGCCTCCGCTATCGGGTCAATTGTGGCTGCTGCTTCTTTAACACATGACATTGGAAATCCTCCTTTTGGACATGCCGGTGAAGAAGCTATTTCTGACTTTTTCAGATTACACCCTCATGGGAAAATATGGGAAAAGCATGTCAGAGTAGATCAGTGGGCGGATCTGATCAACTTCGAAGGAAATGCGCAGGGTTTTCGAATGCTCGTATCCCGCCAATTCGGCTTGAATCTGACTTTTGCCACTTTGGCCGCATTTACTAAATATCCCCGTCCAAGCCTGATCCCCCAGCGGGATATCGCCCGAAAAAGCCAAAAGAAATTTGGGTTTTTCATCAATCAACTGGTTGATTTTGAACAAATGACAGAGGCCCTGGGAATCGAGAAAATCAGTGCTGAATGCTGGGTAAGGCATCCATTGGCATTTTTGGTGGAAGCAGCAGATGACATTTGCTATACCATTATCGATCTGGAGGATGGATGCACCTTGGGTTTGGTGAGTTTTGAAGAAACGGTGGCGCTTCTTAAGCCGATTCTGGGAGAAAGATTTGATGAGGAAAAGTTGAAAGACAGGACCCACACCCAAAATCTGGGTATTTTGAGAGCTATGGCGATCGGACAGTTGGTCGGAGAAACAGTAGAGGTATTTGCCCAATATGAGGAAAGCATGCGAAAGGGGAATTTTGACAAAGCCTTGACTGACATTATTCCTTCAGCAAAGACTTTGGCAGCGATTTCTTCCGCTTCTGTTAGAAAAATTTACCGATCCAAAGTCGTTTTGGAGAAGGAGGCTGCAGGGTTCCAGGTTTTAGAAGGATTGCTTTCAGTGTTTTCCCAAGCACTTTATCACCAGTTTTATTATCCTGAATTATTTTCCGGTCAGGACAAAAGCATTTTGAGATTATTGCCGGAGGACTTTCCTCTCAAAGGTTGGGGAGCCGAAGTCAATCCCTATCCTTTGCTCAGAAGTCTGGTGGATTTTATTTCCGGAATGACGGATAAGTATGCGCTAAATCTCTACAGAAGAGTTAAGGGAATTTCTTTCCCGGGCGGGTGATCAAAAAAGGCATAAAAAAGCCGGTGAGGATTATCCTTCACCGGCGATTTTTTGAAATTTCAATTACTTTGCTGCGGTGGTATCCGTAGCTGTGGTGTCTACTGCTGTGGTGTCAGCAGGAATTTCTTCAATTACAGGGGCAACTTCTTCTACAGGAGTTTCTTCCACTACCTCTTCTTTTTTAGCTCCACAAGAAGCCAAAGTAGCGACTGCAAATCCTACGGCGATTGCCATCACGGTAACTGATTTGAAAGTTTTTGAGATCATAATTATGATTGGTTAGGTTGATAGCTTTTTCCACCAAAATGAGTGAAAGGCTGAATAAAATTAAATAATTTGATTCAAAAACAAACTTGTTTTGAATTTTTATTCAGGTTTATTGAAAATATTGAATTCAATTAAATCCCTTTTTGTCTATGAAAGGATTTGGAATTCAGTCGAAGCTTTCTTTTTCACTCCAATCAATCACTTCATTTTCGAGGTAGTGCGGGTAGATTTTCCGATGCTGTTTTTTGACTTCTGTGAGAAGTGCATCCCGGAATTCTTCTACATTTTCAGCAGATGCCGCAGCCATAAACACAGGTTTGATTCCGGTTTTCTTTTCATAAGCATCACTGAGGGCTTTGAAGTCTACATAGCGGGTCTCCTGAAGCTCGTGTTCGCTGATGTGCAGGGATTCTTCTTCGGAAGGCATCTGATCTACCAGATCAATTTTGTTGAAAACCAGCAAAACAGGCTTGTCTCCTGCCTTGATTTCATTCAAAGTCTGCGTGACTACCCCAATGTGGTCTTCAAATGCGTGGTGGGAAATATCCACCACATGGACCAACAGGTCCGCCTCGCGGATTTCATCCAGAGTGGATTTGAATGACTCGATCAAGTGAGTGGGTAGTTTGCGGATGAATCCAACCGTGTCCGAAAGCAGAAACGGAATTGTATCCAAAACGACTTTTCTGACCGTGGAATCGACGGTGGCGAAAAGCTTGTTTTCTGCCAAAATATCTGTTTTGGTGACCAGGTTCATCAAGGTACTTTTGCCCACATTGGTGTATCCGACCAGAGCTACCCGGACGATTCCTTTTCGGCTTTTCCTTTGGGTAATTCCTTGTTTTTCGATGTCCAGAAGTTTCTCCTTCAATAAGGTGATTTTAGCACGAATGTCCCGTTTATCAGTTTCGATTTCTTTTTCACCGGCACCACCCCTGGTACCTGTGCCACCACGCTGGCGTTCCAAGTGGGTCCACATATTGGTCAAGCGAGGCAATAAATATTGAAATCTGGCCAACTCTACCTGGGTTTTGGCTTGGGCAGTCTGAGCTCTTTGGAGGAAAATATCCAAAATCAGCAGCGATCTGTCGTAGATTTTTACTTTGATCTCATTTTCCAGATTTCGCATTTGTGAAGGACTCAGGTCGTCATCAAATATGACCATGTCCACTTCGAAATGCTCCACATAGGATTTAATGTCCTCGAGCTTTCCGGATCCCACAAAAGTACGGATGTCCGGTTTTTCCATGCGTTGGGTGAACCTGTAAACTGTTTTTGCACCCAGCGTTTCCGCCAAAAAGGCAAGTTCATCCAGATGTTCTTCCACCTCTTGTTCACTTTGCTGCTGGCGGATCAGTGTGACCAAAATGGCAGTTTCCATTTTGGGTGCGGTATCGTGAAGTTTTTGGAGTTTCCTTGAAAATTTACTCATAACGGGTTCTATTCGCTTAAATAAAGGTCTATTTCGGGTAAATGGTTCATCCAAAGGGATTGGAGAAAAACCAAGTCTATTAGCTTAGGATTTGAATTTCAGCTTCCAGTAAGCAAATTTGGGCATAATTCCTTAGAATAGATTAGGATAGTCTCTGCGGGTGTGGTTATTTTACCGCTTAAAGCCGTAGAATTTATCCCCAAAATGGCAGAATTGCGTCGCACTCCGATTTCAGGTCTTCTTGAGATTTTTCCCAAAATATTTCCAGACAGTAGAGGTTATTTCTTCGAATCCTTCCGGCAAGATTGGTTGGAAAAGGAAGGCATTGAAGTGGACTGGATTCAGGATAATCAATCTTTTTCCCAAAGAGGCACGGTCCGCGGACTACATTTTCAGAAATCCCCTTTCGCCCAGGCCAAACTTGTGCGAGTGATCACAGGAAAAGTATTGGACGTGGCTGTCGACCTTAGAAAGGGCTCCCCGACCTATGGAAAGCATTTTTCCACAGTCTTGGATGGTGAAAGAAACAATTTGCTTTATGTTCCTACTGGTTTTGCCCATGGTTTTTCGGTTTTGGAAGATGCTGTTTTCGTGTATAAGTGTTCTAATTATTACAACAAGCCTGCCGAGGGCGGGATCCTTTGGAATGACCCAAAACTAGGGATCGACTGGCTGGTTGAGGAACCGATTATTTCGGATAAGGATAAACAATGGGTAACCCTGGATGAATTTACTACTCAAAGCGGAGGAGGTTTGTGATGGGATGGTTTGACGTTTTCAAAAAAAAGCCATCTGAACCTGTCCCACTTGACTTGTCATGGCTGAAGGTGGACATGCATTCCCATTTGATTCCTGGAATAGACGATGGCTCCAAATCCATGGAAGAATCACTGGAATTGGTGAAAAGGTTGGCTGACTTTGGTCTGAAAAAAATCATCACCACTCCTCACATCATGTCTGAATATTACCGCAATACGCCGGAAATTATCGGGATGGGACTTGAAGATCTACGTAAAGCGGTCAAAAACGAAGGAATAACCTTAGAAATTGAAGCGGCGGCAGAATATTACATGGATGAGATATTTCTCGAAAAAGTGAAATCCGGCGAAAGGATGCTCACTTTTGGAGAGGATTATATTCTTGTGGAAACGGGTTTTATCAATAAACCCCAAATGCTCCTTGATATTATTTTTCACCTGGAAATGGCGGGATACAAGCCAATTCTCGCCCATCCGGAGCGATACCAATATCTGATCGGGGACAAAAAACTTCAGGAAGAACTGATTGACAGAAAGCTTCTTTTCCAAGTGAATTTGCTGTCCTTTACGGGATTCTATTCCAGACAGGTCAAGGATTTTGGGGAAATGCTGGTTGAGCGAGGAGTTGTCGCACTGCTTGGTACAGATTGCCACAACGCCAGATATCTGGATATGCTGGAGACCCTGCCCAAGTACCAAAAAATCTACGAGAAAATTCAAAACCTCGATCTAATCAACACCCGACTGTAATATCCGGCCTATGAATATTCTGATTACAGGAATAACCGGTCTGTTCGGAAGTCAATTGGCGAAGGAATTTAGTCAGTTGGGGAAAATCCATGGTCTGAAAAAAGAGCATTCAAAGTTGGATCTTCTCAGGGATGCCAATTATGAGATTCAATGGCATAAGGGAGAACTTTCTGATGTGGAATCTCTGCTGGAGGCTCTCCAGGGCATTGACCTCGTAGTTCATTCAGCAGGGCTCGTATCTTTTTCTTCCAGAGACAAAGAAAAACTCCACCAGACAAATACAGTTGGTACAGCCAACTTGGTCAATGCTATGCTAAGTGCCGGAGTGACCAAACTTGTCCACGTAAGCTCGGTGGCTGCCATTGGCAGAAGTCCCGAGCTGAGTGTGATCAATGAGGAATTTAAATGGGTCGAATCGCCTCTGAATACGGATTATGCAATTTCAAAGTATTGGGCCGAGCTCGAAGCTTGGCGGGGAGAGCAGGAGGGCCTCGACCTGATAGTGGTGAATCCATCTGTGCTTTTGGGCAAGGCAACATATGGTAAAAGCAGCACGGCGATTTATTCCTATGTCTTGGAAGGAAACAAATACTTCCCGAAAGGGGATCTGAATTTCATAGATGTCCGTGATGCGGCAATTATTACCAGAGCTTTGGTGGAAAATCAAGCCTGGGGTGATCGGTATATTTTGAACAGCTGCAGCCTTTCTTATCGTGAATTTTTCACGGAAATGGCTTCAGTTTTTGAAAAAAAGCCTCCAAAAATTCCGGTAAGCAACTGGCAGATATCCCTGGGCTCAATAATATTTTCTCTCCTTAGGACATTGGGACTAAGCAAAAGTCCGCTCACAAAAAAGACCGCGATGCTGGCACAACAGGCTATTCGGTTCGACAATTCCAAAATCCAAGAACTTCTCGATTACCGGTATACCTCCCTTAGAGAAAGTCTGGAATGGGCCAAAATTCCCTGAATCAAACTTATTATTCTAAGCCAGCGTTTAGTCAAAAGGTAAACCCAGAATTTTTCACCATTTCCTGGCAAAAAAAATTTCCAGAAATGGAAAAATTAATAAAAGCAAATATTGAGTTACCTGTAATATTGGTATCTTAAATAAACCATAACACCATCGAATGACCGGAGATCACGATCACGACTGGGAAGAGGATAAAAAGCTCGTGGAGCGATTTGAAAATTCCCTGAAATCAAACCTCGACCTCTATTTCGAAGAAGAAGAACTGGAAGATATTATCCGGTTTTACTTCGATCAGCAAAAGTTCCTCAAAGCACTAAGAGCTTCAGAATTTGCCTTGGAAAAGTTTCCTTTTTCAGTGGAGATCCGCTTGCTCAAAGCTCAATGTCTTATCTTCAATGATGAGCTGGATGAGGGTTTGGGTATTTTGGAAAATCTGAACAACCTCTCGCCAAACAATGAGGATATCGTATTGGCCCTGGCCAACGCCCAGATTCTGGCAGGGAACCATCAGGAAGGAATTGAACTGCTGGAAAATTATTTGCCGATGGCGGAAGACAAAGCAGAAGTTTTTTATTCCCTGGGAAATCTCTACCGCGCCAAGGGTGACAATGCCAAAGCCAGTGACTATTTCAAAGAGGCGGTAAAAAACCGGATCAACCACGAAGATGCATTGTTTCAACTGGCAATGATCACGGAGGAAGAAGGCTCCTTTGACGAAATCCTGGAGTTTTATCAGGAATTCATTGATCAAGATCCTTATTCAGCCGGTGCATGGTACAATCTAGGAGTGGTCTATAATCGACTCGGGCGATTTGAAGATGCGATTTCAGCCTATGAATATGCCTTGATCATTGATGATGCTTTTGCCTCGGCATATTTCAACATGGGAAACTCCCTGATGAATACCCACCAATATGAAGCGGCATTGGAGGCTTACCAAAACACGATCAACTGTGAAGGTGTAAATGCCGAAAACTGCTGCTATATGGGTGCGGCCTATGAGAAATTGGGCAAGATAGACGAGGCTTTCAAATATTTTAAGAAATCAGCAAAGCTGGATGAAGAATACGATGATGCCTGGTTTGGACTGGGAATGTGTATGCTGAAAAAGGAAAAGTTTTTCGAAGCGATCCACTATTTCAAAAAAGCGCTCAATCTCAATAAGGACAATGCAAATTACTGGGTGGGACTTGCAGATGCTGAATTCAATCTGGGAAATATGCAGGCAGCCTCGGAAGCTTATGAGGAAGCAATCAATCTTGAACCCGGCATTATGGAGACTTATGTCAATCTCTCTGTGATTTACTTTGAGCAAAACCGATTTGAAGAAGCCATTGATGTCGTACGGGAAGGGATAGAAGAAGCCCCTGAAGAACCTGAGCTATATTATCGCATGGTTGTTTACCTCGTGAAGATGGGCAAATACAAGGAGGCGTTTTCTTATTTGGAAAATGCATTAACTTTGGACTTTGATAGGCATACCATCTTGTACGAATTGATGCCGGAGCTGAAACAACAAAAGGCCATCTACAAGATCATCGCCCAATACCGGGATGACCATCCCAGCTCTAAACTTTAAAACCTGGCAAATGAATTATGTGCTGAAGAATATTCCTGTACGGACTGAGAAGCCACGTACCACGGGATTTACTATGGCTATGGACAAAGGTCTTAGCCTTCGGGAAACCGAAGATTTTGTAGATAGCTGCTCAGATTATGTTGACATCGTCAAGCTGGGTTGGGCTACTTCTTATGTTACCAAACATCTCAATGAAAAGTTAGCTGTTTACAAGGCAGCCGGAATCCCGGTTTATTTGGGAGGGACACTTTTTGAAGCCTTTATTGTCAGGGGACAATTTGAAGACTACCGAAGAGTACTTGACAAGTATGAATTGGAATTTGCCGAGGTTTCCGATGGATCGATTTCATTGAATCACGACAAAAAGTGTGAATACATCTCCACCCTTGCCCAGCAGGTGACGGTTCTTTCCGAAGTGGGTTCTAAAGATGCCGCCAAAATCATCCCTCCTTATAAGTGGATCGAGCAAATGCAAACAGAACTCGCTGCAGGGGCTTGGAAAGTAATCGGAGAAGCACGCGAAGGAGGAAATGTCGGCTTGTTTCGAGATTCAGGTGAGGTACGTCAAGGACTGGTTGAAGAAATTTTAACTCAGGTACCTGAGGAAAGAATCATCTGGGAAGCACCTCAGAAATCCCAGCAAGTTTGGTTTATCAAACTGCTCGGTGCCAATGTCAATCTCGGAAATATCAGCCCTTCAGAGGTTATTCCTTTGGAAACAATCCGCTTGGGACTCAGAGGGGATACCTTCGATCATTTCCTGGGAGAAATCAAGCTTTAATAAAATCCTAACTTTAGCAGGCTGATCGATTCATCGGTCAGCCTTTTTCTTTATGAATTCAATCAAAAAATACGCCCTGACCTACCTCAAAGGAATGGCAATGGGAGCCGCAGATATAGTTCCGGGTGTATCGGGAGGATCAATTGCCCTGATAGCCGGTATTTACCAGGAGCTGCTCAACAGTATTAATTCATTTTCACTGGAGAATCTCAAGCTTTTGGGAAAATTCGAAGTGAAATCATTTTACAAAGCAGTCAATGGATCTTTTTTGCTCAGTCTGCTTTTGGGAATTCTGACCAGTATTTTTGCGCTATCAAACCTGATCACTTACCTGATGAGTGACCACCCTATTCCCTTATGGTCCTTTTTTACTGGGCTGATATTGATCAGTGCATTTTTGATTTTGAAAGAAATCAAAAGGTGGCATCTGGGGGTGATTTTGGCTGTTTTGATAGGTACTGGAATTGCCTATTGGGTGACCAATTTGCCACCCACGACCACACCCAATGCGATTTGGTTCACTTTTGTGTCAGGGGCTATTGCCATCTGTGCGATGATTCTTCCGGGAATCAGCGGAAGCTTTATTCTCCTGATCATGGGCCAATATGAACCGATCCTGCAGGCTGTAAATGAGCGCAATTTCCTGAAGCTGTTTGTTTTTGCTGCCGGGTGTGCAGTGGGTATTCTTTCGTTCAGCAGAGTTGTTTCTTGGCTTTTAAGGAAATACCACTCTGCTACTATTGGGTTACTTTCAGGCTTTATGCTGGGTTCGGTCAATGAGCTTTGGCCTTGGAAAATAGTCACAGCTTGGAGAACTTCTTCAGATGGAGAACAAAAACCCTTTTTGGATGAAAATATTTTACCGGGAGATTATTTGGAACTGGTTGGCAAGGAGCCGCTGATTCTTTCGGCATTTTTGGCATTTGCCTTCGGCATCTTCTTGGTTCTCTTTATCGAATGGTTGGCTGCTAAGCTTTTGAAATGATGAGAAAATTCGGCTTGATCGGGTATCCCCTGACCCATTCTTTCTCCAAGAAATACTTTTCAGCAAAGTTTGAAAAAGAGTCTATCTGGGATTGTCAGTTTGACCTTTATGAAATTCCCCAAATCGGAGACTTTGAAAAGGTTTTGGCTGAAAATCCCGATCTGGAAGGAATGTCTGTGACGATCCCCTATAAGCAGGAAGTAATTCCATTTCTGGACGAACTTGATCTAGCCTGTGCTGAAATCGGCGCTGTAAATTGCATCCAAATCCGTGACGGAAAGCGAAGGGGGTTTAATACAGATTACATCGGGTTTAAAAATTCTCTGACAAGTTGGCTCGGAGATATCCTTCCCAATGCGTTGGTGTTGGGAACTGGTGGGGCATCCAAGGCTGTAAAAGTTGCGTTGCGTGATTTGGGAGTGGAATTTCTCGCTGTGTCGAGGAGTAAAGGCGAAAATCAGATTTCTTATTCTGAATTGGCAAATGAGCCGGATTTTCTAAAAAAATACCGTCTGATCATCAACACTACTCCACTTGGAACTTTCCCGAAAACCGAGGAAATGCCTGAGATTCCGGTAGAAATGCTCAATGAATCCCATCGCGTTTATGACCTGGTTTACAATCCGGCAGAGACAATGCTGATGAAAGCCTGCTTGGAAAAAGGAGGAAAAGCAAAAAACGGCATGGACATGCTGGTACTCCAAGCCGAAGCAGCTTGGACGATCTGGAATTCTTAAATTAATTCTATGAAATCGAGGAGGACTAATCATCTGGACCGAAAAGTCCTTGCCTTCAGAAATATGACAATTATCTTCTATTGATCTATTGCTCATTGCTTCCTGATGGAATATTTGTGATTTTTCAGCTATGGAAAAATCTCCCGAAATCGTCCGTTGCCCCTGGTGTCTGGGCTTTCCCGAATATGTCGCCTACCACGACACCGAATGGGGAGTGCCCGTCTATGACGACCGGATTCACTTCGAATTTTTAATCTTGGAAAGCGCTCAGGCAGGTTTGAGCTGGGCTACTATTTTGAAGAAAAGAGAAGGATACCGGAAAGCATTTGCTGATTTTGACTACAAGATCGTTGCGGAATTTCCGGAAAGCTATGTCCAGGAATTACTTCAAGATCCTGGAATCATCCGAAATACACTAAAAATTAAAGCCGCCATCAACAATGCCCGCTGCTTTATGGAAGTGCAGCAGGAATTTGGGTCTTTCTCAAATTACATCTGGGGATTTGTTGGGGGAAAACCCATCCAGAAATCGCTGCGAACATTGGGTGAAGCTAAGGCAACAACTCCCGAATCCGATCTTTTAGCCAAGGATCTCAAGAAGCGTGGCTTCAAATTTCTAGGCAGCACGACCATCTATGCCCACATGCAGGCCACGGGTTTGGTCAACGACCACTTGGTGGAGTGCTTCAGACATGAGCAGGTAAAACTTTAGACAAAAGCAAAGAACACCAGCCAAACCAGAAACAAAATCGGAAGGAGGATGGGTAGTGTAAACCGGATGATGTAGCCAAAGAAGGAAGGCATTTTTACGCCACTTTGCTCAGCGATGGATTTTACCATGAAGTTTGGACCGTTTCCGATATAAGTCATTGCACCAAAGAAAACCGAGGCTATGGCTATGGCTGCCAGCTGGAAAGTAGTGTCCGTATCGTTCATCGAGTTGTCGGCAAACTCTCTCACCTCCGCAATACTGTTGATATTGGCTCCCTCAGAAGCCATGGCAGCAGCCAGGAAGTTGAGGTAGGTCGGAGCATTGTCCAAAACCGCCGATAGTGTCCCGGTTCCCCAGTAAAGGGTATTTACGGTGATCATTTCGGCACCTTCCGGAGATTTTGCAAAATTGCCGACCAGTTCCAATGCCGGCATCATGGTGCCAAAAATCCCAACGAAAATAAAGGCTACCTCACGGATGGGTTCAAAATTGAATTCATTTCCCTTGATGGCTCTTTTGTCGGCAAATTTGTATGAAAAGAAGGCCACCGAAAGCATAATGATTTCTCTCAGAAAGGAAAATTTTTGACCGTCATAAACGATGGCAGGCACGCCTTCAATCACATTTGGATCCAGAAACACCGCAGCAATAATGATCGCTAACCAACCAAAGTTTTTTACACCGATAAGGGTAAACTTATTCGTATAGATGATTTCTTCCGTGTATTCATCTTCATTAGCCTTTCCGAATTTCCTGTCCAGGAAGTAAAATACCAAGGCTAGAAGTGCCAAGGCTAATGCCCAAGCAGGCCAGTTGTGTTCAATAGTCCAGAAGAAAGGCACTCCTTTCAAGAATCCCAAAAACAGTGGCGGGTCTCCGATTGGAGTCAAAGAACCTCCGACATTGCTGACCATCAGAATAAAGAAAACCACATGGTAAGCCTGGATGTTTCCTTTGTTCAATCGGATAAATGGCCGGATCAAAAGCATGGAAGCGCCGGTAGTACCAATTAGGTTGGAGACAACTGCCCCAATCAAAAGCAAGGATACATTTGCCAATGGGGTCGCTTTCTTATCTATTTCGATCAAAATACCCCCTGACGCAACAAATAAGCAGGTCAATAAGGAGATAAACTGGATATACTCTGCAAGGGCATGCACCGGTGCATGGACATTGTCCAATACAAACAGGTAATAAAGTACGACTAATAGAGAAAAACCGATGGCTACTTTTGGATAATTGTGATGCCAGAAGTGCTCATAAAACAGCGGTCCTGTTGCAATCATCAAAAGCAATGTGACAAAAGGAATAACCAACCATGCCGGAGCGGAATGATGGACTTCTTCATCGGCATGGATTTCTGCAATTGCTGGATCTACCTGACCTTGGTCAGAGTCAGCTTGAGCAATTAATTCTACCGAAGTATCTGCAGAAAATGCATAGGAATCAGTCGGTCCAATTAAGCCAAAAAATAATATTCCGAAAAATATGGATAGACTTATAAGATATTTCTTCATTTGGTCGATTTGAAATCTTGGGTTTGCTTTCCGGAAATTTAGGCAAATTATAATCTGGTCAATGGGATGAAAGCAGTTCACTAAACTACTGATTTTGATGGATACTGTCCAACTACTACAAGTACTAGAACCGGAATTCATGAAAAATTAACTCAGGACTTGAATCTTCTGGTATCCTTTTACACGAGTTGTGTCAAAGCTATTTTAAAGGAGATTTGAGCCAGTTTGGTTTTTTCAGGATTTTCTGAAAAGGTCCTTTTCATCGCTTTTTTGATAGTTTTAGAAACATCCGAGAAAATCGCCTGATCTGTAACTTCTGCTCCGTCACTCATCAGGTAAGCAAATACCCGAGCCATGCCACAGTTGGCAATAAAATCGGGAATCACAGCGATTTTTTCGTCTGCCCAGACACCGGTCGGTCCGAAGAAAATTTCGGAATCAGCAAAGGGCACGTTTGCCCCACAGGAGATTACCTCCAAACCGGACGCAACCATTCTGGATACCTGATCCTGGGTAATCAGTCGGGAGGCCGCTGCCGGTATGAAGATTTCACTTTTAAGATTCCAAATCCTACTGTTGATTTCATCATAGGGAATCAGATTTTCTGCCACAAGTTTGTTGCCCTCTCTTTTCAAGAACAGCTCCCGGATTTCATCCAGATCAAACCCATCTTCCTTGATCAATCCTCCGTCCCGGTCGATAATTCCGACGATTTTCACTCCTTCCACTGCCAAAAAACAGGCCGCAGCGGCACCGACATTTCCCCAGCCTTGGATGATAGCCCGCTTTTCCCGGATGTCACCGCCCCAGATCGAATAGAAATGACATACCGCCTCGGCGACGCCATAGCCTGTAATCATATCTGCCACAGTGTATTTTTTTGATCCGTTGGGGGTGAATTTGGGATCTTCCAGCACTTTGGAAACCCCTTGTCTAAGTTGACCGATCTTTCGGATTTTTTGGGGCTCATTGGCATGAAAATGCCCGTTGACGATGCCTTCTTGGGGATGCCAAAGGCCATAGGCTTCTGTGATCGGGATTACCTCATGAATTTCGTCCACATTCAGGTCTCCGCCGGTTCCGTAATAATTTTTGAGAAGGGGCATTACTGCCTTGTACCATCGCTCCAGGACTCCGGCTTTTCTAGGATCTGCCGGGTCAAAATTGATCCCGGATTTGGCTCCTCCAATTGCAGGGCCGGACACAGTGAATTTGACTTCCATTGTTTTGGCTAGGGACTCCACTTCTCTTTTGTCCAGGCCTTTTCGCATGCGGGTTCCGCCTCCGGCAGCTCCACCCCGAAGGGAATTGATCACTACCCAGCCTTCGGCTTCGGTTTCTGAATCACTCCACTCGAATACGATTTCCGGTTTTTTGTTTTCAAATTTCTCTAGAAGGTCCTGCATTTTATTTTGGGTTTATATTGGGCCCAAAAATAGAAAAATTACGATTCAGTACTCAGCTAGCTTGAGATGACCTGTCAGCCAAAGACTGTTCCTCCGCAATTGTCCCGTGAGGCTCCTGTCACTGATGCCAGGCAATTATTTTCCCCCCGGAGCCGCAAAACGCCCAAAAATGCAAAAATCAGGGCTTCCTTGAATTCAATCAATTCAGAATTGGCTTCAAAATGCCGCCATTTTCTTTCCAGATAATGATCCAGCCGCTCAACAAAATAGGCGTTATAAGCTCCTCCGCCTGTTATCAGGACCAGGGGAGATTCCTTTTGGGAAAAAGATCTGATCACATTGCCCATCTGAAAGGCATAATGCTCCACCAAGGTACTCAGGTTGTCTGCCGGACTTAGACGGAACTTATCGATCAATGGCAGAAAATCATTTTCCATGTCCTCTCTTCCCAGAGATTTTGCAGATTTCTCAGAATAAAAAGGCAATTCGTTCAGGGCTTCAAACATCGTAAGATTAATCTCCCCCGTGCGTGCGATTTCTCCTCCCTCATCATAAGATTTGCCCAATTTATTGGCTTCTCGGTTGAGTAGGAGATTAAAAGGACTACAGTCGAAAGCTATCCGGTTGCCGTCTTTTTCCATGGAAATGTTGGCTATACCACCCAAATTGATGCAAAAGTCAATATTTGGAAAAAGCAACTTATCCCCGATGGGAACCAATGGCGCCCCCTGTCCCCCAAGTTGAACATCCAACATCCGGAAATCATTGATGACACGCTCACCCGAAGCTGCATAAAGTGCCCAACCGTTTCCGATTTGCAGACTTAGACCTTTTTTGGGCTGGTGAAAAATGGTGTGTCCATGGGAAGCCACTGCCATCGGTTTAATTTCAAATTCCTTGCAAAAATCCCTGACTTGCTCACCCATCCATTTTCCAAAATCCACATCCAGTTGGGATAGTTCAAGCCCGGATTTCAGATGAGCCTCCGAGAGTTTTTTCCCCAAATCCTGAGGAAATGGGAAAGTTTTTGCCAGGACAATTTCAAAACTCCATTCCATCTGATGTTCAAAATGGACATAGGCCAAATCAAGTCCATCGCCTGAAGTTCCGGACATCAATCCGATCAAACTGTATTTTTCCTGACTCATGGGTTAAAGATTGTTAAGTGGAGAAGCTGATCAAAGATAAAATTAATGCCAGGAAAAGTCCCTTTTTTAATAATGTCTAATTTGCACGACTTATGAGGAATCTGGTCATAGACATTGGTAATACCAGGATTAAGTCGGCAATTTTTGAAAAGAATGAACTGATCGGTGATCATTCCTTTGAGGAAATGGATTCGGCCCTTTCTTTCTGGAAAACCATGGAATTTGAATCCTGTCTGGTCAGTTCGGTCAGATATTCCCAAGAGGAATTGGCTGTAGCCATTCCATTCCGGTTCCACTTTCTCACCCATAGCATGCAATTGCCTCTGGTGAACGGCTATGCCACTCCAAAAACCCTGGGCTTGGATCGCATCGCTGCGGCGATAGGAGCTTGGCATTTGGCGGGAAAAAAACCGGTCCTTGCCATAGATCTGGGAAGTTGTATTACTTTCGAGTTCGTGGATGAGCTAGCGGTCTATAGAGGCGGGGCTATCAGTCCAGGGTTGAAAATGCGCTCCCAGGCGATGAATTCCTTTACAGCACGGCTTCCCATAGTAGAAATAACCCAAAAACCCTCCAATCCTACCGGTGATTCAACAGTTTCCTGTATGCAGGCCGGAATCTGGTATGGAGTCGAATATGAAATGGTAGGCCAAATCGAAGCCTATCGTCTTAAAATTCCTGAAATTAAGGTTTATATCTGCGGGGGTGATTCTCAATCTTTTGAATCATTGGCAAAAGACCACATATTTGTAGTCCCAAATTTAGTCCTGCATGGATTGAATTGTATACTAAACCACAATGTCGAGTAAAAACTGGTTGAAATCGGTGGGTGCGCTTTGCGCCCTTTTATTAATTACAGAGGTAAGTGCACAGACCAGCTCCTCTACTTATAGTGCTTTGGGCATCGGAGAGTTCAATTACTCCGGCCTCACTCAAAACCAAGGAATGGCCGGATCAGGGATCAGTTACGCTACTGGATGGCATGCGAATAATGTCAACCCGGCCCTTACCACCCGCAATACCATTTTTAACTTTCAGGCAGCCTTGAATTACAAAAAGATCAATGTGGACAATGGTACCGAAACCTCCAAAGTGGATGGTGGCGGCCTTTCTTACATTGCACTTTCTTTCCCAGTCAAATCTGGCAAATTCACTTCCGGAATGGGTTTGGGACAAATTACCAGCGTCAACTATAGGCTAAGGATCGAAAGTGAAGTAACCAATTCGGATCTGAAGGCAAACAATTTCCTACGGGGTGACGGCGGGATTTCTGAAGCCTACCTCAACTTTGGGTATCTTCTTGCTAAAAACCTCAGTATCGGCTTTCACGGATCTTATCTATTCGGATCCACCATCCGGTCAAACCAATTGCTCATTTCGGACGAGGAAGGGGTTACCATCGGTAGCCCATCGGAATATTATGAAAGATTGACTGTCTCCGATGTCGGTTTTAAGACCGGTATTCATTACATGGTCAAGGCTTCTGACAAAGGAAATATTCACTTTGGTGCCATTTATCAGAAATTAGGCAACGTTAATGGAACCGGATTTGCAAAACTGGCGGGGATTGGCCAAGCTAGCGACCCGGAATCAGACGGAGACCTTATAGCCAATGACGTGAAGGGAAGTATCTACATCCCAGATCGGTTTGGATTTGGTTTGACATATGAGAAAATGAATAAATTTGCTCTTGGGCTTGAGGGACAGTTTCAGGATTTTACCCAATACGAGAACTTTTTTGGCGAGCAGCTTGATCTTCAGGCTTCCAGAAAAGTGGGATTGGGATTCCAGATTGTACCAGACTATCTCAACTTTGACAACTTGCTCCTAAGAGGTACCTATCGATTTGGAATAGAATGGATGCAAACTCCCTATTACCTGAATCAAACCAATATCGATGATATTGGTTTTACATTGGGAGCTTCAATTCCGGTAAATCAGTTGTCACTGATCAATATGGCCTTTAAAGCAGGAAGAAGAGGAACCTTGGACAATGGGCTGATCAAAGAAAACTATGTAAATTTCACTCTTGGTTTCTCACTCAACGACAACAGCTGGTTCTACAAGAGAGTATTTGAATAACAAATTTTAAGATTAAGAAACAAAACAAGGCGCAATACTTGCATTAACTAATCGGAATCAAACCAAAGCAATCGAAATAAACCTTACTGAATATGAAAATTAAATCAACACTTCTTGGATTGGGAGCCTTGCTGCTCTCAGGGTTGGTTCAGGCACAGGATGGCTGGAACTGGCCAGCTGACGCTGCACAGGAAGCAAAGGCAAGAGAATTGAATGCGGCCTATGTGGACTACATGAAGTCCGAGCAGTTTGTGGAGGCTACCAAACCTTTGAACTGGCTATTGGTAAACACGCCTGAACTGAACGAGTCACTTTATATCAATGGGGTATCCGTTTACAAAGGCGCTGCAGACAAGACAGCCGATGCGACTCAAAAATTAGTCTACCAAGACAGTGTCATGGCGATCTATGAGAAAAGAGGTGCGCTTTTCAACAATGCCCCAAAGTGGATCGAAAACAAAGCGTATTTCGGTTATCAGTTTTTCAAAGGCGACAAAACCAGAATTCCCGGCGTAATCGCTGACTTTGAAAAAGCAATCGAACTCAACGGAACGATCAACCACCAGTTGGTCGCGGCATATTTCGATTTGGTATACCGCAACAATGCCTACAACAAAGCCTACACCCCTGAGCAAGTTCTCGCAATCTATGACAAGGCCAACTCACTTCTCGACAAAGCAGCGGCTGAAGGCAAGGACGTGACTTCCTCTAAATCGACTTTGGAGACTATTTTGGTAAACATGGAGTTGATTGATTGTGACTTTATCGAAAATACCATGGGTCCCAAACTGGCAGCTGATCCAACAAATGAGGAGCTTGCTAGCCAGATCTTCAAGTATTCTGTACAGTATAAGTGTTATTCTTCCAATTCTTTCCTTGCTGCTTTGGAGCTTATTGACTCTAAGAACCCAACTTTTGCCACTTCTCAGGTGAGAGCCATGAGGTATATGTCTGCAGGTGATTTCGAAAAGGCTCAGCCGGTATTGGAGAAAGCCTTGACTTTGGCCGAAAACAATACTCAAAAAGCAGAAATTCACATGGAATTGGCCAAAGTTCACACTCAGGCAGGAAGAAAAGCTCAGGCTAGAACTTTCGCTAAAGAAGCAGCAGGTTTGGATCCGGCATTGACTGCATCGGCCTATGGACTGATCGGTGACTTGTATATGTCCTCCTTCAACGATTGCCGAGGCGGTGATAGCCGTGCAAAAGATTACTCCGTATTCATTGCGGCATACAATGCTTACCAGAGAGCTGGAGATTCCAAAGGAATGGGAAGCGCAAGATCCAGATTTCCTTCTAAAGAAGAGCTGTTTACTGAAGGTCTTCAGGTGGGATCCTCTATCAGCACTGGCTGTTGGGTAGGTGAGAGTGTTACCTTGGCGACAAGGGATTAATTTTCTTAAGACTTATTAAAAAGGCAGTCCATCGGGCTGCCTTTTTTCGTTTGCTCGGTTTAATTCCTATCAACTATCTTTGAACCAAAATGAAGAATCCATTTTACATACTCTTGATTCTTTTAGGATCATTTTTCTTTTCCTGCAGGGAAAGTGTCGATCCTGAAGCCCTCAAAGTCTACGATGGACCCATCAATTCCGCGACAAAAATCTTCATCATTCACAGCGATTCTGCCATCGTGCGTTCCGAAATTACTGCTGCACGCCAACTTGAATTTCAGAATGGCAATCTTGAATTTCCTGAGGGGATTGAAATCAAGTTCTTCACCGAAGATGGAATCCTGGAAACTACCATGGTTGCTGATCGCGGTTATTTTTTGAAAAATGACAATCTCTACCGTGGTGAAGGAAATGTCCAAATTAAAAACCTCTTAAAAGACCAAAGACTTCAAACTGAGGAAATCTTTTGGAACCAAGCCCAAAAGAAGATTTATACAGAAAAGTTTGTGACTATTCAGGAAAAACAGACGCTTTTCAACGGTACTGGAATGGAAGCAGATGACAGTTTTTCCAATTATAAACTAAAGAAGGTAAGAGATAGTCGGACCCTATTGCCTGGCGAAGGCATTTAAAATCTAAGAATAATCACATGAAATTAGGAGATGTTTTGATCCTTTCCTTGGCTTTAGCCCTGGGCGTAATCGGGATCCATCAGAGTCTTACTGCAGGGATCGAAAATTCCTACTTCTTGTTTATGTTAGCCGTGGGTTTGTTATTTTGGTTTCAACTTAGGCGAAACAAAGCCATTGACGAAGCTGAAAAATCACCTCCAACCAAACCCAAAAAGAAGAAAAAACCCTAAAGATGGATTCCAATTATTTGTTTTATGTCATTGTAACCCTGGTTTTTTCAGCGCTGTTTTCAGGGATGGAGATCGCCTATATCTCTTCCAATAAGCTTCAAATCGAGCTTCAGAACAAACAGGGATTATTGACCGGCAAGATTCTCAGTAAATTTGTCCAAAAACCGGGTCAATTTATTGGCACGACCCTGATCGGAAATACCATCATGCTGGTGCTATATGGTACGTTCATGGCCTTTCTGTTGGATCAGCCCTTGAGAGACCTTCTGCCGGAGCCTATGAATAATGAGGCCGTAATTTTGGTTTCACAGACTGTCATATCTACTTTTTTAGTATTGATTACAGGAGAGTTTCTTCCCAAAAGCTTTTTCATGTTGAATCCCAACAACATGCTGACCATTTTTGCGCTTCCGTTTTTTGGGATATACTACCTGATGTATCCAATCGTATGGCTGATTGTCAGTCTTTCCAGGTTATTTATCACCAAAATCCTCCGATTGGATTATAATGAGGAAAAACCAGCATTTACAATAACAGATCTCAACTCCTTCATCAAAGAGCATTTTCGGCAGGCAAATGTCAACCAGAAAAAAATGGAAATTGATTCCAAGATTTTTGACAATGCCATCGAGTTCAAAACCGTAAGAATCCGGGAATGTATGATTCCCAGAACAGACATTGTGGCTGTTGAGGTGGAGGACAGCATTGCTGACCTGAAGGCCGTGTTTCAGGAAAGCGGCCACTCCAAAGTTATTGTCTATCGGGAGACCATCGATGAGGTGATTGGGTATTGCCACCAACTGGAGCTTTTCCGAAAGCCCAAAACGATTGAGGAAATTCTGACACCCATCATCATCGCCCCTGAATCAGCCTTGGCAAATGAAGTTTTGATTCAGTTCATCCAAGAGAGAAAAAGTCTCGCCTTGGTGGTGGATGAGTTTGGAGGGACGAGTGGGATTGTTTCTATGGAAGATATTATTGAGGAAATATTCGGAGAAATCGATGATGAATATGACAATGACGATTTGGTCGAGCAAAAAATTTCCGAAGATGAATATCTGCTGAGTGCCCGCCACGAAATCGATTACCTCAACGACAAATACGGATGGGATTTGCCCTATGGGGACTTTGAGACCCTATCAGGACTGATTTTGTCCCTGACCGAAAACCTCCCCAACAAGGGTGAACACGTGAGTTTTGGGAAATATACCTTCACCATAATGTCCAAAGAAGCACACCGGATTGAGACTGTTCGACTGAAAATCAACGAATCAGAGAATTTCTAGGTCTGACTTTGTTCTGGGGGAAATTTTGAATTTCGCCCCCAATGCTATTATTTTGCGACACTTCTAAAAAGCGTAGTATCAATAATGGCGTTAATTAAGCAAATAAGACAGCGGACAGGTCTCGCAATCGGTGTAATTGCCGGCGGGTTGATTTTATTCCTCCTAGGTGGGGACCTCTTGAGTCCAAACTCCTCCCTTCTCAATTCCAATCAAAATATCGTTGGGGAAATTGCAGGTGAGGAAATCACGCTTGAAGAATATTCCCTGAAAGTGGAAGAATTCAAAGCAATGTTTCAACAAAGAAGCGGTCGTGTTGCCTCCGAACCAGAAATGGTATCAGTAAGAGAGCAAGCCTGGCAGGCCTTGATCGTGGAGAGAGTATTTGATGAGGAATATGAAAAGCTCGGCTTGACCGTCTCCAATGAAGAATTGGTCGATATGGTTCAGGGAAAAAATATCGTTCCTGAGCTGAGAGCGCAGTTGGTAAATCCACAGACAGGTCAGTTTGACAAGAATCAGCTGATTTCTTTCCTTCAGACCTTGGAGACTGCAGATCCTGCACAGCAGGCAGCTTGGGCTCAGCAAGAGCAATTGTTTGCACAATCCAGATTGAGAATCAAATACGACAATCTTCTGGCTACTTCTGAGTATGCCACTACTGCTGAGGCAAAACTGGAGCACAAAGCTGCAAACACTATCGCAGATGCCTCAATTCTTTACATTCCTTATTATGTAATTCCTGATGGGGATGTTAAAATTGAAGACAGTGAGCTTTCAGCTTATCTGAGCAAAAACCAGGAAAAATTCAAAGTTGGAAATACTGCAAACCTGGAATATGTTTCTTTCAGCATTTTGCCTAGCGGACAGGATTCTGCGGAAGTGATCTCCAGAATCAATGAATTGACAGAGGGACTTAGAACTTCTGTTAGCGATTCTGTTTTCGTCAGTCAGAATTCTGAGGTTCAGTCTCCGTTTTTCACCTTTGGTCCAGGCGACCAGTTGCCGACTAGCCTAACCACAAATGTGGGTGAAGTAGTAGAAGGTCAGACTTATGGCCCATTCGTTACCGCAAATTCCAGCTATGTTACTTACAAAGTCTCTGACCAATACGAAGGCACTCCAAAAATGAGAGCTTCTCATATCCTCTTCAGTACTGAAGGAATGGATGATGCGGGAAAAGCTGCAGTAAAAACTCAAGCAGAAACTGTATTGGCTGACATCAAAGCCAACGGAAACTTTGCAGCTGCTGCAGCCCAGTACGGACAGGACGGCACCGCTCAAAATGGCGGAGACTTGGGCTGGTTTGCCAAAGCAGATTTCGTAGAGCCATTTGCCAATGCTACCTACGCTGCAAATTCAACCGGACTTTTGCCTAATGTGGTTGAAACGGAATATGGTTACCACATCATCGAGGTAACAGAACTTCCAAATTCAACTTATACCAAGCTTTCCGTTTTGGAACTTGAATTGGTGGCATCAGACGCAACCAGAAATGACGCCTTCAGAAATGCAGATGCTTTTGCTGCAGAAAGTGGAAACAGAAATGAGTTTACTGAGAATGCAACCGAAAAGGGCTTTAGAATTCTTCAGGCAAATAATGTAGATGCAACTTCCAGAAACCTTAACAACCTTCAGAATGCCCGGGAAGTAATCATTTGGGCTTTTGGTGAAGGTTCTGTTGGGGAAGTTTCAGAAGTGTATGAGCTGAACAATTCCTATGTGGTGGCTACTTTGGTCAGCAGAAAAGAGGAAGGCGAGGCAAAACTGGAAGACGTAAGAGAGCAAGTTGAGCAGCAGGTTCGCAATGATAAAAAAGCAGCCATGATCTCTGAGAAATTGGCAGGTAAGACCACCTTGGAAGAAATGAAGGCAGTCTTTGCAGATGCAGCTATCAACGAAATCCCTGATTTGAGATTAAACGCTTCTGTGATCCCTGGAATTGGATTTGCTCCTAAGGCAATCGGATCGATCTTCGGACTTCAGGCTTCAGGACAAATCACCAAGCCGGTGCAGGAAGATATCGGAGTAGTCGTAGCAAGATTGAACAACCTGACTCCGGGCACTGAAATCGGAGATTATACCTCTTACCAAGCTCAGTTGAGCATGTCCGGCTCTCAGAGAATGACCTACCAGATCATGATGGCTCTTCAGGATTTGGCTGATGTCAAAGACTACAGATACAAATACTATTAAAAAATACTTTCTCAAAAAGGAACCCATGTCGAAAGACGTGGGTTTTTTTTTGATTTAAACTCTGAATAGAAAGAAGTAAGTTTACTTATGGAAAAGAAGTTTGATAAAGCTGCATTCAAAGAAAAGCTGGAGTCGGCAGGCCAGTTTCCTATGCTTTATATGTTCAAATTCATTGTGCCTATGGGAAGGGAAAATGAAATCAGTATCTTATTTCCAAAAAATGAAATTGTTCTCAAGCCGAGTTCGGGTGGAAAATATATCAGCACGACTATTCAGGTAATGATGGACAGTGCGGATCAGATTATCGAAATTTACGAGCAGGCTTCTGAAATAGAAGGTGTGATCTCATTTTAATTCCTCAAATGACATGTGGGTAGAAGAAAACAACAGACTCAAAAAGACCTTCAAATTTTCAGATTTTCAGGAGGCATTTGCATTTATGACTCGGGTGGCCTTTTTGGCTGAAAAGCACAACCACCATCCGAATTGGTCTAATGTGTACAATACAGTAGAAATCGAATTGACGACCCATGACGCGGGAAATACAGTCACCGAAAGGGATCATAAAATGGCCAGAGCAATTGATAAAATAGTGGCATGAGTGAATCACCAATCAGTCTTTTTCTGGTTCCTACGCCTATCGGTAATCTCAAAGACATTACGCTCCGGGCAATTGAAATTCTGAAGACGGTCGATGTCATCCTTGCCGAAGATACACGGACCAGCGGGATTTTGCTGAAGCACCTGGAGATTACCAGACCGCTACAGAGTTACCATATTTTCAATGAGCACAAAGCTGTGGAAAAGTTGGTCGACCGGATGAAAATGGGGGAAGTTTTTGCGCTGATCAGTGATGCCGGAACACCCGCAATCTCCGATCCGGGTTTTTTGCTCGTGAGAGAGGTCTTGGCTTCAGGATTGGAGGTTCAATGCCTTCCTGGCCCAACTGCATTTGTCCCTGCTTTGGTAAATAGTGGATTGCCAAATGACCGATTTGTTTTCGAAGGCTTTTTGCCTCACAAAAAGGGAAGAAAGACCCGGATTGATTCCCTTGTGGAAGAAGTCAGGACGCTCATTTTCTACGAATCTCCACACCGACTGATCAAGACGTTGGATCAATTGTCAGAAGCATTCGGCTCCGACCGCCAGGCTTGTGTCTCACGGGAATTGTCAAAGTTGCATGAGGAAAATGTCAGGGGTACACTTGCCGAGCTGATCTCTTACTACGAGACTAATCTCCTAAAGGGAGAAATCGTCCTGGTGGTGGCTGGAAAGCCCGAAAAGAAAGAGACCCGGGAGGAAAGGCAGGCATCGAGGAAGGAAAAATGGAACACCTCAGACTAGAGGTTCTTTTGCCTCGTACTTCTAATTTCGTAATTCGTACTTTTTTAACCATTAACCATTAACCATTAACCATTAACCATTAACCATTAACCATTAACCATTAACCATTAACCATTAACATTACCTATCCATGCTTACCCCAGACCAACTGAGTGCGCTTTTAGAAGAAACCCAAGAAGTAGCAAAACAAGTGGGCTCCTTTATTCGAAAAGAAAGACAACATTTTGATGTAGAAAAAGTCGAACACAAAGGATTCAATGACTTAGTCTCCTACGTGGACAAAGAGGCCGAACGGCTGATCGTCGAAAAGCTGGAGAAGATTCTTCCCGAGGCCGGATTTATCACCGAGGAAGGAACCAATTCCACACAGGCTGAGATCTTCAACTGGGTAATTGATCCATTGGATGGGACCACTAATTTTATCCATGGAATTCCGGTTTATGCAGTAAGCATTGCTTTGATGGAAAGGGATGAGGTCATATTGGGTGTGGTGTATGAGGTCAATCGCCACGAATGTTTTTACGCAATGAAAGGTGGAGGGGCTTTTTGCAACGATACCAGAATTAAAGTAAGTGCCGCACCGGACCTTTCTGCTTCTTTGATAGCTACCGGATTTCCCTACTATAATTTTGAGTTGATCGACCGGTATCTCAATTCGATGAAGTCCCTGATGCAAAAAACGCACGGCCTAAGGAGATTGGGTTCTGCTGCTGTGGATCTTTGTTATGTCGCTTCGGGAAGGACAGAAGGGTTTTTTGAATACAACCTCAATTCCTATGATGTCGCTGCAGGAACTTTGATTGTGCAGGAAGCAGGGGGAATGGTCACTGACTTTGCCGGAGGAAAAGATTTTATTTTCGGAAGAAAAATCGTCGCCAGCAATGGGAATATCCATGGAGAATTTCTTGCCGTTCTGGATGAATTTTGGGGCTGATTATCCCAGCAGATAATACCAAATCACCAGACTGCCTGCTGATAATGGCATTCCTAAGCCAGAAAGTAGGGTAGCCAACTTGGGCTGCAGGCCAAATTGCATGGCAACGATCGATCCAGTGATCATGGGCGCCATGCCACTTTCCAAAACCGTGACTTTTAGATTCAAAGAATCTTGGGGAAGGAAGTTCCTGTAAATCAACCAAACTAACGCTGGTGCCAAAATGAGTCTATATCCCAGACCATACCAAAAAAACCGCGAAGCAAGCGAATCCATATCGACGGAAAATTTTAATCCGATGGCTAAAAGGGCCATTGGAGGCATGGTTTTTCCGATCAACTGAAGTATTGGAATAAGGAGTTCGGGAGTTTTTAAATCGAGAATACTCATGAACAAGGTTCCCACTAGAAAGCCAAAAGGAGGGAATTTGAGGATTTTCAATGGGACTTTTGCCAGGCTTTCACTGTGATTTCCATAAAGTGAACCCACCAGGATTGAAAGCGAGGAAACAATCAGAAATGAACCGCCCTGATCAATCAAGAGGGCTGTGGGTAATCCTTCCTTGCCATAAAGCCCTTCGATGACCGGGAATCCTAGGAAAGAAGTGTTAGCGAGTCCAGAAACAATAATCAGGCAACCGGTCGTGTTTTTGCCCCAGTTGAATTTTTTCCCCAGAAAACCAAACAAGATCCAGGATAGCAAAAAGGTAAACCAAGCAGATGAAATCGGTAGCAATAAACCCCAGGAAGGCTTGATCTCCGGAATATACAGGAGCGCCAATGCTGGAAGTACAATATTGATCAAGTAGGCCTGAACCCAACCAGTGGCAGTATTAATTTGAAATCCGGGGATTTTTTGAAGGATAAGTCCCAAAAAAAGACAGCCTGCGGCGATGATTACTCCTGTCATTCCCGAATATGTTGAAACTTATTTTTAATTAACATAAAAATAATTCTGCCCTATTGTATGGTCCTGAATATCAGCATACTTTTGTGTCGAAGCAAGACGATTCTTATGACTAAACTTATACCGATTTTTATTGAGGGTGAAAAATGGATCCAACTTTCACAGCTTACCGCCGACCAGGCCCGTACCCTCAAATCCTTCCTTCCGGTAAATTGCCTTAAGAAAATCCTTTTTCAGGGAATTGAGCTGAGTGATTGCCTTGATTTTGATACCTACGAATATTGGTTCAAAAGCCAGCAAATTTCGGGAAAGCGGCATGCCTTGTTGGATTTTTAATCCAAGCCGAAACTTTTTCTTTTTTCACTGAAAAACTTTTTTAGCTGGGGATAAAATTCACTTTCAGCCTCAGGAATTCCATCCAGCACCAGTTCGATATTTCCTTCCAACCCATCCTGATTGACTTGCATTCCCTCGATCAGGAAAATCATATCCTCAAAAGAGAGTGGCTCCCAGGTGGAGGAAGGATAAAGCAAATATTCATTCCCATAAAAATCCACCGCTTCAAACTGGATTTTCCCTTCCAGATGATGGGCATAAATGCTGATTTGTTCTCCCCAGGTACTTTCGGGATAGTGTAGCCGTACCAAGAGTCCAGAAGTGGATTCTTCACTGAAATAAGTCTTGGGTTGGAATTTGAAATCAAACATGTAGTAAAATTACGAAGTGCGGTCTGCCTATTTCCCAATAATTTGCAATAATAGGCGGAATTTTTCCGATTACCCCTCCATGACCCTATTTCAGGGTAAGTGGATTTGTACTCAATATTGTGGGCTTAAATATCAGGAAATCAATCTTTTTACCAGTCTCTTTTTATTTCCTCTACATCTTTAACATCTTACCACTTTCCATCTTCTTTTCCACATTGGATTATAAGGACTTTAGGGTTATTTTTGGGCTCGTTTTCCAAACGGCCGGATTGCTTCCGGTACTATTTCTTTGCTTTCAAACCCCTGATTATGAAAAGAGATTCGCTTGTTTTCGACCTCATTGCAAGAGAAGAAGACAGACAAAAAAGAGGCATCGAGCTGATCGCCTCCGAAAACTTCACAAGTAAACAAGTGATGGAAGCTGCCGGCAGCGTCCTGACAAACAAATATGCAGAAGGTCTACCAGGCAAGCGCTATTATGGCGGCTGCGAAGTGGTGGATGAAATCGAGCAAATCGCAATCGATCGGGCAAAAAGACTTTTTGGAGCCACTTGGGCCAATGTCCAGCCCCACTCCGGTGCTCAGGCAAATGCAGCTGTAATGCTCGCTTGCCTCAAGCCTGGCGATCCAATTTTGGGATTTGACCTTTCTCACGGTGGTCACCTTACTCACGGTTCTCCGGTGAATTTCTCAGGGAAACTTTACCAGGCAAATTTCTATGGAGTGGAGGAAGCCACGGGTATGATCGATTATGACAAAGTCGAAGAAAAGGCTTTGGCTGTAATGCCTAAAATGATCATCTGCGGAGCTTCTGCTTATTCCAGAGATTGGGATTACGAAAGACTGAGAGAGATCGCCGACGAAGTAGGAGCGATTTTGCTTGCAGACATTTCACACCCGTCGGGATTGATCGCACGAGGACTGTTGAATGATCCGCTGGAGCATTGCCATATTGTGACAACTACTACCCACAAGACCCTCAGAGGTCCAAGAGGTGGTTTGATTATGATGAGAGAGGATTTCGACAATCCTTGGGGCTTGACCACTCCAAAAGGAGAATTGAGAAAAATGTCTTCTCTATTGGATATGGGCGTTTTCCCAGGTACTCAAGGGGGACCTTTGGAGCATATCATTGCTGCAAAAGCGATTGCTTTTGAAGAAGCTCTTTCTGATGATTACATGCATTATGTGGTTCAGGTGAAAAAGAATGCATCCATTATGGCAGATGAGTTCGTAAGTCTTGGCTACCAGATTATTTCTGGAGGAACAGACAACCACCTGATGCTGATCGACCTTCGAAACAAAGACCTGACTGGAAAACTTGCCGAGGAAACGCTCGGAAAGGTGGACATCACGATCAATAAAAACATGGTTCCTTTCGACACCAAGTCACCTTTTGTGACCTCAGGTATGCGAATTGGGACTGCTGCAGTGACTACCCGCGGATTGAAAGAAGACGATATGCGAAAAATCGTTTCTTTGATCGACCGTGCTCTGCTCAACCATTCCGATGAGGCAGAACTTGCCAAAATCAAGGCTGAAGTCAATGCCTGGATGGTTCAATTTCCCTTGTACTAATTATTGAATTCCCACCGTGGCCCTAGATCAAATTCAAGAGGAAGAGGAAGGAATGTCGTTTTTGGACCATTTGGAAGCCTTGCGCTTTCATTTGCTCCGATCCATTGCGGCGATTCTAATTCTGACCATTATTGCCTTTTTGGCAAAAGATATCGTATTCGGAGTGATCATTCTTGGTCCTTCCAAGGTTGACTTCATTACCTACAGAGTGCTTTGTGATCTCGGGAATTACCTGGGAATATCAGCCCTTTGCATAGATGAGCTTCCGTTTACGATTCAAAGCAGACAAATGACTGGTCAGTTTTCTATGCACATGACCTCCAGTATAGTCGTTGGATTCGTAGTTGCTTTTCCTTATGTATTCTGGGAAATCTGGAGATTCATCAGTCCTGGATTGTATATCAAGGAGAAAAACGCAGCCCGAGGAGCAGTTTTCTTTGTTAGTTTCCTCTTTTTGTCGGGAGCGGCTTTTGGCTATTATGTTCTTTCTCCGCTATCGATAAACTTCCTCGCGAATTACCAGCTGGATCCAACCATCCTAAATGAATTTGACATTACCTCTTATGTGACGACATTGACGATGCTTGTACTGGCATCTGCGATCATGTTTCAGCTTCCGGTGGTGGTTTATTTCCTTGCCATGTCAGGCTTGGTAACTTCCAAAATGCTCAAGTCCTACAGAAGACATTCCATTGTGGTGATTTTGATTGTTTCGGCCATTATTACTCCGCCGGATGTCGTCTCACAACTTCTGATTGCAATGCCGATCTTGGTTTTGTATGAGGTAGGGATTATTATCGCCAAGCAATTGGAAAAGAAAAGAGCACTGGCTGAAGCCGAGTATAAAAAGAATCATCCTGAAGAAGATTAAAAGCCATGGGAAAGAAAATCGCAATCGGCGGTGATCATGCCGGATTTGAATACAAAGGGAAACTGATCGAGAAGCTTACTTCACTGGGCTTTGAGGTGAAAGATTTCGGTCCTTTTTCCACAGCTTCAGTTGACTATCCCGACTATGTGCATCCTTTGTGCACTTCCATTGAAAAAGGGGAATTTGAGTTGGGAATTGTGATTTGCGGCAGCGGCAACGGAGTGGCTATCACAGCCAACAAACATCAGGGAATCCGGGCAGCACTTTGTTGGAATGAAGACCTGGCAGCCTTGGCCCGGCAGCACAACAATGCCAATGTCATTGCTCTCCCTGCGCGCTTCATCTCTTACGAATATGCAGAACGGCTCTCGGAGATCTTCCTGACCACAGATTTTGAAGGAGGAAGACATCAAAATAGGGTCAATAAAATAGCCTGCAGCTAACAATACATTTCATTGGCCTCGGAGATTTCCGGGGCTTTTTTTGTTTGGTCAGATTGAAAAGACCCGAAATGCCTAGCCCTTTTGCCTCTATTTGGTGTATAAAGAAGTGGATACTGTGCAATACTTAATGCAATGACAAAACTGGTCTAACTGCCAAGTTTGGATTTGTATGTAGATTGGCTGGAAAATTTTTCAAAAAATGAATTCAAATAATTCGAGAAGAACATTCTTAAAACAAGGTGGACTGGTGGCTTTTGGTTTTATGGGTCTGTATCACTTTGTACAGCCTAAGGCCATGGCCGGAATATTGAAAAAGGGCAAAGGCTACGGGGATTTGCTCCCCGATCCCGATGGAATCCTTAACCTTCCAAAAGGCTTTTCCTACAAGATCATTTCCAAATCCGGGCAAATGATGAATGACGGATTCCTGGTGCCCGGCAATCCAGATGGTATGGGAACTTTTCCGGGGAAAAACGGGAGAATTATAATTGTCCGAAATCACGAGCTCAGTGCGGATAATTTCGACAAAGGACCATTCGGAGTAGGAAACAAGCTGTATGATAAAGTTGCCAAGCAGTCACTGTTTGATCAGGGCAAAGGAACCTTGCCTGGATTAGGAGGGACGACCACTTTGGTTTATAACCCTGCTACTGGAGAAGTAGAAAATGAATTTCTAAGCTTGGGAGGTACTTTACGAAACTGCGCCGGAGGGGTAACTCCCTGGGGTAGCTGGCTTACCTGTGAAGAAACTACCCTGAACGTAGGAGATCTGGAAGGTCAGCTGGAGCAGGATCACGGATACGTTTTTGAGGTTCCGGCTTCAGACAAGATTCATCTGGTCAATGCCAAGCCAATTAAAGAAATGGGAAGATTCAACCACGAAGCAGTGGCAGTGGATCCCAAGACGAGCATCGTTTATTTGACGGAGGACAGAGGCGATGGACTGTTTTACAGATTCATTCCGACGGTTCCGGGAAAATTACATAAGGGAGGTAAACTTCAAGCACTTGCCATAAAGGGAGAAAAGAGCCGGGATACCAGAAATTGGAAAGATCTTGCTGGGCCAAAATTTCCTAAAAATAAGGGCATAGCTGTCGAATGGATTGATCTGGAAGATATTGACGCTCCCAAAGACGACCTGAGACACCGTGGATTTGAAGCGGGGGCGGCGGTTTTTGCCAGAGGTGAAGGAATCTGGTTTGGAGAAGGGGAACTATACTTTGCCTGCACCAATGGAGGGGAAATCTCTTCGGGACAGGTATTTAAGTACACTCCCGGAGCCAAAGAAGGACAAAAGAATGAGGCTGTTTCATCCGGGAAACTTGAGCTTTTTGCCGAGCCTAACGATGTCGAGATTCTGAAGAGTTGCGACAACCTTGCGATCGCCCCTTGGGGTGATTTGATCTTGTGTGAAGATGATAAGCATCCCTTTGTAGTGGGAATTACCCCTACAGGAGAATATTATAAACTTGCCGAAAATGTGGGCTTTGCCTCAGAGTTTGCCGGAGGGGTATTTTCTCCGGATGGAAGCATCTTCTTTGTCAACATTCAGGGGGCCGGCCTGACCTTGGCGATCACCGGTCCTTGGGCTAAAAAGGGGTAAACAATTTTAAAGCTTCTCTTGCCTTGGTCTGTGTCCTCACAAACCACTAGCCTCGAGGTGCAGATGAACCATTTGCAATCCGTTTTTCATTGCGCGGGCATGAAATTCCTTTTCCAAAACGATGTTCCTCCGCCAGTGCAGAGATCTTCTTGGCTATTCTGAATCCCAGTTTTGAAAAGCTGGGCTATTAAAGTTTGACCCTTTCAGGGGTGATTTCGACTGAATTCTACGTTCAATTTTTCTTATTTTTAGGTATCCTATTTTTCCCAGTTAGCTATGAAAAAATTAAGTCTGGTGATTCTTGTCTGGATTGTTTTTATAACAAACAGCTCGTCTCAAAGCCAAGAAAAGCTTCTCTATGTCCTCGGCACCTCCGGAGCAGGGATCGTCTACAACACTTTCCAGTATCTGGATTTGTTGCACGAGGGACTTGTGGTAGAGTGTAACTCAGCTGAAATGGTTGCAAATGCCGCTGCAGCCCAAGTAGGCTTTCTGGAAGTAGTCGAAAAGAGCTACTTGGAGCTTAAAGACAGTGAAGATTTATCCGATCCTTCTGATCAATTGTATATTCAAAGGTTAGCCGAACTCATCACCTTGCTCAAAGAGCAAGCTATCCATCTCAATTCGATTTCGACTAATGGAGATGAAGAAAGCAAAGATGCCTATGCAAAAACAAAGGAGGCAGCTTGGGTCAGAATCAGTGATTTACTTCAACTGGATAGTCAAAAACCTTAGAAAGTCATTCAAAGGATTGGAAATATTCCAGCAAGTTTTTCCTCACTCTACTACTCCCAGCTAGGGTTCAATAACCTATTCAATTTTAGCCGACAATTCAAAAACAAATACCAGATCAATCCTAAGGATTATACAAAGCAGTATCATAATTGAAAACGTGGAATATGCCGACTTTTCATTCAAGGCAATACTTTATTTATTTTTTATCAAGGTTTTTGGATTAAAATCAAGCTTTTGTCCGCGATCAGTATTGGCCCGTCATATACCGGAATATCCAGGAAAGAATATTTGGTGCCTTCTTTCTTCCACTTGTCTGCGGGGATTTCAAATACCTCTCCTGAAATGATATCTACCACAACTGGTTCATTGAAATTGGCATTTGTAAAAGTGAAATTGCAGTTTTGCTTTTCAGTGGAGTTATTGGGAATGCTCTCATTTTTCCATATGGAATAGACATTCAGATTGCTTTCCTTGTGTCGGTATCCATAGACTGCAAAACCCAAATCTGTACTTTTGGTCATGGCAATGTCATCCGGGTTTGCAGGCACAAAGTTCCCATTGTGGGTTTGCTGGATATTTTGGATTCGTTCTAAGGAATGGTCAAAAATTGAAGCCACATTTTGGACACTGTGGTAGGCCAATTTTGGTCTGATCACACGTTTTGTCGAATCCGACATCAGCAATCCTTTTACGTTCAATAACCTGATCGGGCCACTTGTATAACCCATATCAATGATGGAAAATACACTTGATTCAATGTCATGTCCAAGGTCTCCCAACATCCTCCTTGTGTTCCATTTTGCCTGTGATAGTTCTGTCCAATCATAATTCCCAATTGCTCCCCTTCCAAAGCCATTCATTGAAGGTGCGCCATTTTCACCTTGCCTAAGAGGGATATCAGGGGCATATTTGGCTAAAACAGCTTTCAGTTGCCTCACCTTATCATAATGAAAATCAGGATTATAGACATAATCATGATACGTGAAATTAGCAAACAGTTGGATGGTACCTGCATCGTGTAAAGCTTTAAAAAATTCATCTGCATACGCAAGGTCTATATGGCCTAAAGCCAATCCTGAAACCTTTGAATCAGGCTGGATTTCTTTGATAATTTTGATTGTTCTGTTATGCAGTGCTGCAGCTTTTATGGGTGTATTGAATAGGTTGTCTCCGAAATTCGGTTCATTCCATATTTCATATTCCTTCACTTTTCCCATGTAGCGGTTGACCAAAGCGGCTACCCATTTATCCCAAGCTGCCAAAGCAACCTCTGATTCAGGAACTCCGGCTGCAAGATTGATACCTCCTCCACCTTCATAAATACTATTGCCATAAGAGAATTGAACCCACGGTTCCAAACCTCTCCCTACTGCATCATTGACAATATGGTCTAGCCAATCCCAATCGTATTGACCTTTAACTTTTTCTGTTTTTGCCCAACCTGCCTGAAGTCGAAGCCGCTTGATTCCCAAAGGATTGAGGTATTCCTTGTATTGATCATAATCAGTAAAATCCCTATCCAAAGTCTCACATCCTAGCAGCCAGTTTGAAGCACTGATTTCATTTGCGTTTCGGGGTTTTACATTTCCCAGCAAATTCAATTTGCTTTCGTCTTTTGTTTGCCCGAGTAGAACAAAAGATGAGATCAAGAATAGGGCGAGTGTTAAATAGCTTTTCATTTTTTTATCAGTGTCCTAATTTTTAGTTTACCTCCTTCACTTCCCCCCATACTCTTATGGTTTCTTCTCAGCCCCTCTGAAGTTCAATTGGACGCTGGGTGAAGTTTGCCTTCCCTGCTCCCCATAAATATCGGGACTGGCCCAAGGCTAAAATCATTCATGGAATGATTTCTTCACGCCTTGTCCAACCTTACTATCCCGATAGTTATCTGGATGCAATTGGCTTATATCCTTACAATCTGCTATCATACAGCAAAGCAAATTACAAATTTGTATTTATTAAGGGGTGTAGTTAGTACCTACTCCTAGTCCAAGGTTAAAGCTAATCAACCAAAAAAGAGAGCTCGATTTAGGGCTCTCTTTTTTGGTCGATGGGTCAAACAAATTATCCGACAGGAGGAGTTCGTTAAGCTATTTTGAAACTTAGCCAAAAAGTAGCCCCCTTTCCGAGGACAGAATTCACTCCGATGTTTCCTCCCATGGCTTCCATAAATTCTTTGGAAATCGCGAGTCCCAGGCCTGTTCCGTTTTCGGAGGATTGGTCAAGTTTGACAAAGTGCTCGAAAATCCGTTCCTGATTTTGGAAAGAAATTCCGGGCCCTTGGTCTGTAATCTCCACTTTCACCCGCCTGGATTCTTGTTTTGCAGTAATTGTAATTTGTGAATTGGCCGGGCTATATCTGATGGCATTGCTGATCAGATTATTGAAGATCCAGACGGATTTATGGTAGTCGCCGGTGATTGGAGGGAGGTTTTCCGGAATTTGCCTGTTAAGTTGAATATTTTTTTCCTTTAGAAACAGATCCAAACCCAGAATTGAATCTGAGAGTGAATCGGCTATAAAAAAGGGCTCAGTATTGATATTGATGTATCCTTGGTTGATTTGAGAAATGTCCAGGACCTCATTGACCATGCGTTTGATTCTTTCCTCGTTGGATTTAATGGTTTGGATGAGTTCCGATTGGTCATCAGTCAAGGTTCCAAATTTTGGGTTTTCCAACAGATTGGTACTTAGTTGGATCGCGGCAAGCGGGGTCTTGAGCTCATGGGAAAGAGTGGACATAAACTTCAGTTTGGCCTGGTCCTTTTCAGAAAACTCAGTGATATCGGTCAGGATCACCAGATGGCCCATCAGTGTTTTGGGGCCGTTTGGCTCATCTGATCCCGAGAGTTTGAGGATTTCTTTTTTGAAGATCCGCTCTTTTCCCCCTTTGACAATCCGAACTGGAGAAATTTGGGCTTCTTCGCCCTCCAAGTAGGGTACAAACAAATCCTCAGTGATATTATCTACCAGGTTGTTGATCCGCGCGATTTCCTGTATATGTTTTCCTTCCACTTGCTGACGATCCAGGTGAATAAGATCCAGCAAAAGCTCATTGCAGAGGATGATGTTCTTTTTTTCATCTGTAACGAGGATGGCTTCGTTCATCTCATTGACGATCATGGCCAGCCTTTTTTGTTCTCTGATCAGCTTGGAAAAGTTGGATTTCTCATACTCCTTCAACTTCACCACCATCTTCCGAATAGATTTGGCAAGATTTCCCAGCTCATCTTCCCCTTCAAAAGGGATTTGGACAGCATAGTTTCCCACGGATATTTCCTTGATGGATTTCGTGAAAAGCTTGATTGGATTTACAATGTAATTTGGCAAACCAAGGAAGAAAATCAGACCAAAGGTGATCCCCGATGCGCCGATGATAATCATGTACACGATCACCTGTTCGGACTTTTTCTTCGCATTTTCACTTTTGGTCAAAATAGTTTCCTCATTGAGCAGGAAAATCGTCTCAGTGAGGGTCTTGATCTTGTTGACAGAAACCCAGAGTTCATTCGAATCCCGGATCGGACCAGAAAATCCCCCGGAGATCAAACTCAAATAGTCTGCAACTTCGTCACCGAGGGTTTCTGTCAGGGTTTTTTCTCCGGTTTCGGTGATGTTGGCTTTTTGGGAATTGACCAGTGTAAGGAGTTCCTCCGATCTGCTCTCAAACTCCGCAACAGTCAATACCCCGCGCTCAAACTTGCCCTGGAGCTCGTCCACTTGCTTGTTGACTTTTCGCATGTAGTCAATGGAGCGGTAGTTGTCTTTGAGGATAATGGCCGTATAGTCTGCGACCAGATTGAGATAATATACTCCGATACCGGCTACCACAGCAATGATCCCTAGAAGGAAAAACTGGGAGATGTAGAGTTTGGCTTTGATTTTCATGGATTTGTCAGAAAACTATAATGAGGTCAATTTCTTTTCCCTGGATTTTTTTCAACAGGCTTTGGAGGTGGTTTTTTCTTAATACCATTCTCACAAGTCCAAAGGAGGGCTTTCCAATTACAATATTTGTGGCTTTAATTTGATCAGCCACTTTGCAGATTTGCTCAGGAATGTCATCCCCCTGTTTTCGGTAGATTTCCGCACCCAACTCAGCTGCCCATTTGAGGTTTTGAAGCAATTTTCGCTGTTGGGCCAAATTAATTCGGTTGGGATTTTCCCTGCTGCTTTGTACATAGACTACCGCCCACTTGGCATGATATCGCCCTGCAAGTCTGGAGGTCTTTCGGATAATTTTCTTCCCACCTTCATAGTTACTGCTGAGACAGGCCAAAAAAATCTCACGAGGCATTGTCGAAGTAGTGAAGGCGTTCAGGTCGATTTTTTTCTCTACCTGCAAAGCCACCTGCCTCAGAGCCAAATCTCTCAACTGAAGGATAGTCTCGGGTTTGAAGAAATTCTCCAAAGCTCTGACAATTTTATCCCCAGCGTAAATCTTGCCTTCTTTCAGGCGCTTGATTAGGTCATCCGATGGCAAATCGATGTTGACTACCTCATCTGCAAAGGACAGGATTTTGTCAGGAATACATTCATTGATTTTGACTTTAGTGAGTTTTTCTACGATGTCATTGATGCTTTCCAGATGTTGGACATTGAAGGCGGTGACCACATTGATTCCTGCATCCATCAATTCTACCACATCCTGCCAGCGCTTTTGATTTTTTGAACCGGGAATATTCGTATGGGCCAGTTCATCTACGATTACGACCTCAGGCCGAATTGTGAGAATTGTTTCTAGGTCCATTTCCTCCAGGTTTTTCCCTTTGTAAAAAATCTGTTTTCTGGGAATCAGCGGTAATCCCAACACCAGAGCTTCTGTTTCGGGGCGTTCATGGGTTTCGATCAGGCCGATTTTCACTTCCACTCCGGCCTGGAGCAATTCATGTGCTTCCTGAAGCATTCGGAAGCTTTTACCGACTCCGGCAATCATTCCGATATAGACTTTAAGACGGCCTTTTTTCCGTTTGAAGATCTGAGAAAGAAAGAAGTTTTCTACTTGTTCACTCATTGGTAGAGAAAGTAAGCTGGATCAGTTATATCAGAAAGCAACAGCAAGCGTACTGACCAATTTATAACTGAAGTGGATCGCTTAGTTAGTTGAAGTTAATTGATCTAAGGCAAGGTTGAGGGCTGAGTCAATGGCATGAAAAACAAAGCTGGTGATGTGAGAAGGGTGGTTGAAAGAATCTGAAGGATTTCCTTAATCGTTATGTTTTCATACTTCCAATACTACCAATGTGCCAATTGGAAGAAATTGATTAAAAGTAATTGGAAAAGGCTTAAAAACAGTGATTTAAATACTGTTTGAAAAAACGGGATGAAAAGGATTTTTCCAAAACCAATTCAAAATGGTAGGGACATTTTCATTTTGGAAAGGTGCTTGAATTTTTATCTGTAGCAGAAATATGGTATTCCTCCATCTTTCGGTAAAGTGTGGTTAATCCTATTCCGAGGAGCTCGGAGGTCTTGGTTTTGTTTCCACCGGTATGGGTCAGTGCTTTTTCGATATGGGTTTTTTCCAGGTCTTTCAGCGACCAGGATGGGGGATTAAGGCTTGATTTTTCATTCAAAAACTGCACAGGCAGCAGGTCAACTGTCAAGTTGTTTCCCTCCAATAAGATGACCGAGCGCTCTATGACATTTCGCAGTTCCCGGATATTTCCCTTCCAACGGTGTGCTTTCAGGGCTTCGGAATAGGCATTGGAAAGGCGTATTTCCCGTAATCCTTCTTTTTGAGCAAAAGTCATTGCAAAGTGATGGGCCAAAAGTGGGATGTCCGTTTTCCGCGAATCCAGGGATGGCAAGGTGATCTGAAACACCGCCAGGCGATAAAATAAGTCCTCCCTAAATTTCCCTTGGGCAACCTCTCCATCCAGATTTCGGTTCGTCGCTGCAATGATCCGAATGTCAACTTGGGATTCCTTTGTGTCTCCCTGTTTGATAAATCGCCCAGTTTCGATTACCCGAAGCAGTTTTGCCTGGAGGTCTCCCTGCAATTCCCCGATCTCATCCAAAAACACGGTTCCTTTGTGGGCTTCTTCCAGTATTCCCTTCTTGTCTTTGGTAGCGCCGGTAAAAGCCCCGGCTTTGTAGCCAAACAGCTCACTTTCCAGCAGATCCTTGCTAAAAGCACTGCAGTTGATGGCGATGAGAGGTTGGTTTTTACGGTTGCTCGAATCGTGGATGGCATTGGCAAAAACTTCTTTTCCCGTCCCCGATTCTCCGGTCAGGAGGACGGTGGTGTCTGTTCCGGCCACTTTTTTGGCCAAAGAAATTGCTTTCTTAATTTCCTCTGAATCTCCCAAAATAGTACCGAAACCTACTTGCTGCTGCAAGCGCTGCTCCAGGTGGCTGATCCGCCGTACCAATTCTGATTTTTCGAGGGCTTTGGCGATAGAGGGAATGAGTTTTTCGTTGTCATCTCCTTTAATCAGGTAGTCAAAGGCCCCGTTTTTCATGGCCTGAATCCCGTCCTGGATATTGCCAAAGGCGGTCATGCAGATGACTTCCAAATGAGGGAATTGCAGCTTTACCTTTCGGCAAAGCTCCACCCCTGATCCATCCGGTAGCCGGACATCCGACAGGATCAAATGGAACTCTTCTGAAGTTATTTTTTTCCATCCTTCGGCAATCCTTTCAGCGGTTTTCACCTGGTATCCTTCCAGTTCCAGCGTTTTTGCCAGAAGATTCCGGATGTCTTTCTCGTCGTCGATGATGAGGATCTTTGCCATGGTTGGAATAGATGGATTTCAAAATTAGAATAATCCTGTCCTTAATTAAATAAGGTTACCTCCTCTTGAGCTAGGAATCCTGTGCTTTTGGCATAGAGAAAGCGGGTCTTTTGCGGAAAATTGCAAAAATAGGTCTTGGTGGTTCCCCCTGATTTCCAGATTCTTTTTCACAATTCCATCCATGAAGAGGGCTTTTTGCTGCCTTTTGTGATAAATATCAGGTTTTCACCAATTAAATAGTATGGAATTATTGCCGTAAATTTTATCCATTCTATCCAAAAAAACATGAGCTCCAGCCCATCCCCCTCCTCTGCCTCGTCAGGAACCAACCAAGTTATCCACTATGCCATGCAGTTGCTGGCTTTGGCGATTTTGCTGGTTTGGTGTTTTAATATCCTGGAGCCTTTTATCATCCCGATGATTTGGGGAGCTGTTTTTGCCTCATCTTTTTTCCCTATTCATGAAAAGCTTACCCAGAAATATCGCTGGAAAAACGGGCTTTCTGCAACTTTCATTTCACTGGTTGCAATTCTGATTTTGATTGTACCGGCCGTTTTCTTTATGCTTGCCGGAGCGAGTGAAATAAAAGAGCTCGCCCAAAATATCCGCGACCATAACCTGGAAATTCCTGCTCCGAATGAAAATGTAAAAGCATGGCCAGTGATTGGGGAAAGACTTTTTGTTTTTTGGACAGAAGCTTCTACAAACTTGACTTTGACCCTCCAGGAACACCAAGATCAGCTGAAGCCGATATTGTTAAAGTTGATAGCCTTGCTCAAAAACACAGCTAGTGGGATTTTGTTGCTTTTGATTTCCATCATCATTAGCGGGGTCATGTTGGCCTTTGAAAAAGAGGAAAGTGATTTTGCCAAGAAATTATTTGTAAAACTGGCCGGAAAAAACGGTGAAAGTATGGCTGGAGTGGCCAAAAAAACCATTCAAAATGTAGTTAAAGGAATTCTTGGGGTTGCGGCTATTCAGACCACATTGGTGGGGATCGGGTTGTTGGTTGCAGGAATTCCCTTTGCTCCACTCTGGATCATCCTTTCTCTGATATTGGCAATAGTCCAGATTGGAATTCTTCCCATTTCTATTGGTGTGATTATCTATATCTGGAGTACAGCCGGTGGTCTAACAGCGATTCTCCTGACTATTTGGATGCTTGTGGTGGGATTGCTAGACAATGTGCTTAAACCGATTTTCCTGGGCAAAGGTGCCTCAGTACCGATGTTAGTTGTGTTTTTAGGCGCAATCGGCGGGTTTATCTATTCCGGATTTATCGGATTGTTTACCGGCGCGATCATCATGACTTTGGGATACCAGTTGGGAATAAGCTGGCTCAATTCAAAAAATGCGACCGAAGATTAAACTTTCCGAACAGCCGGTCCGGTTTCTTTGAGTATAAAGAAGGACAGTGCTACAGCTATGGCTACTCCATAAAGCAAGGGCTGGAAAGTAGTTTGATAGTCCGAAAGTGTAAAATCGGCACCTTCAGACACTTTGATTAAAAGCCAACCGAACATCGGACCCAACAAAGCGCTAAAGGTGAAATTCAGAAAATTGATCACACCCGTGGCGGTTCCGCTGTATTGCGCAGGATTCGCCTCTTTTATTACTGTATAGGGCAGCATCGCAGCACCTGAACCGATTCCCGCCACGAGTCCAAGCAAGTAAGGAGGGAAGAAATCCCTTGGACCAAAAAGAATCAATGCCAGACATCCCAAAAGGACCAGCCCACCTCCGATAATAACCGGTTTTCTTCTACCGATTTTGTCAGATATCCAACCCAAAAGTGGACAACCAATGATCCATCCGACAGGCACGCTTGCCGAACGCATGACTGCAGTTCCATATTCCAGTTCAAAGGAATCCTGTAAAAACCGGACCCCCCAAATCATGTCAAAAATGGTGGTTGGGATGAAAAGCAAGCCCGCAATGATCCCACAATAAATAGATTGGGGATTTTTGAAGACGGTTTTGAAAGCCGAAAGCGTGTTTTTGACAAAATTTCCCTCCTCGGCTTTCTTTTCCTCTTTTGGTAAAAGCAAAAAAAGTAGGACGCCAATTGCGATTCCAACAAAGCCCATAATTGTCCAGAAAGTGTTCCAGGCCAATCCATCACTGATGATTGGTCCCACTACAAATTGTCCCGCTGATCCACCAGCCATTCCAAACATCTGAGTGGCACCTATCAGTGTGGCGGCTTTTGTAGGAGAAAAATACCTGCTGGCAATATAGACTGCCCCAACCAAAGCGAATACTCCTCCGGCACCTTGCAAAAAGCGGCCGATATTGGCCATAGCTTCACTTCCGGATCCAAATAGCAAGGCCCCAATGCCCACGAGGAAGGCCCCGATCGGTACCATGATTTTTGGCCCAAAGCGATCCATGCTTGCTCCGGCCACTAAGCTGAAAGGGGAATATCCGTAATAAAACATCCCGACTATAGAAGCCACTCCTAATGCACTTAAACCAAATGCCTCCGAAAGTTGGGGGATCATCACCCCGGGAGCGGAGCGGAGTGAGTATTGATAAAAATAATAGACCGCCGTCAACAGCCACGCTGCGACAGCGATCTTTTGGTTTTTACTCATGAGTAGAAATAGTTAGGAAAAAATTTAACACAAGACGACCGAAACAGCCAATCCACCTTCTGAAGTCTCCTTGTATTTAGTATTCATTTCCTTGGCAGTCAGGGCCATTGCCGAGATGGTAGTGTCCAAATCTACCCGTCTTTCTTCAGGTACTTCTTCACTTGCAATGGTATAGGCTGTCCAAGCCTTTACCGCTCCATAAGCACAGCGTTCAATACATGGAATTTGAACATATCCGGCTACTGGATCACAGGTCATCCCCAGGTGATGCTCCAAGGCTGATTCGGCAGCATTGGATACCACTTTTGGACTTTCACCCATAGCTTGGGAAATCAAAGCAGCGCCCATAGAAGAGCCCACACCGACTTCTGCCTGGCAGCCTCCTTCCGCACCTGAAAGTGTCGCGTTGTGCTTGCAGAGATAGCCGATGACTGCAGCTGCCAGCAGGCCTTCGCGCACATTCTGCGTGGGTGTATTTACATCCCGCAGGGATTTGACAATGGCAGGAATGATCCCCGCAGAGCCCCCGGTAGGAGCTGTGACGATGATATGGCCTCTAGCGTTTTCTTCCGCCATCGCAAATCCGTAAGCCGCAATGGTTGCCACCGCTCTGCCTGCTGGACCTTTGTTTCCCTTTTGGATATTGTGGTACATTTCGGCAGCCTTGCTTTCCAGCTTGATCGGGCCGGGTAGCAATCCATCCACCTTCAGTCCAGCATCCACTCCTCTCACCATTACTTCAGAGACCTGGTCGATAAATTCCCAGATTTCCTGCTCACTTTTTCCCGAAATCGACATTTCATTTTCAAGGAAAAGCTTTGCCAGCGGGATTTTATCGTCAATCAGGTATTTTTTCAATTCCCGGGCATGCTCATAAGGATATTTAGGTTGGCCTTTATCAGGTGACTTGTAGCCTTTCCATTCGATGAAACCCCCTCCGACGGAATAATATTCCAATTCATAGATGGCTTGATCGCCGGCCATGAGCTTGCAGGTCATCGTATTTGGATGTGGAAAAGTGCCATCGGGTTTGTCGAAAATCACGTCCTTCAGCGAAACATCAAAACTTGCCGGACCGAGGTTCAACTTGTAGATTTTATTGGGGTCGGCAGCCAGGCCATCGAGAAATTCAGGAGGGCAGTCTGCAGGAGATTTGCCCAACAAACCTGCCAGTGAGGCACGATTGGTACCATGACCTTCACCTGTAGCACTCAGACTTCCAAAAAGGTGGACTTTGAGAGAGGTGGCACGCTTGAGTTCATCGGTGGGGAGCTTAGAAACCCGCTGGTAAAAATCGTAAGTAATCCGCATTGGACCCATAGTATGTGAACTTGATGGTCCGGGGCCCATTTTGTAGAATTCATCCAAAACTGTCAGGATTGGCCCTTCCTTCTGAGAAACAGCGAGGTTTGGAGACACAAATCCATTGTGGAGGTTCATATCTGCCATCATTTTAGCAGATTTGACACTTGCCCTGGTATCCACACCGGTTCCAAAAAATGCAGCAGCAGAGCCAAGGAGGAGAGATTTACCAAAATTTCTTCTGGAAACTTGAGGAAGTGGATCAATCGGTGTGACTAGAGATCCACAACTTCCGCAACTGTGGGTTTTGCAGGTTCCGCAAATGGAAGAAAGGTCAATCTGGGATTCATTTGGGTTTTTCATGGCTAAAAAGGGTAAGGTCCTAATAAAATTTTGACAGATGGGCAAATGACCCAAGCTGTAACTAAAAATTAGCATGAAATGCCCGCAAGGATTCTGATAAAAATCAGGTTTGTAAAATTTTCTTTGATTTGAGTTTGGTGAAAAAAGAAAAAAACCCGGAGTAGATGTCCGGGCTTCATTTGTCAGTTGAATTCGTCCTTTTGTTTGTTTTGGAGTTTGATTTCCTCCAATTCTTTTTTGAGATCCTCCATGGCCTCCTCGAGAGATTCTTGTCCTGAATTAATCGACTCTTGGATTTCGGCTTTGCTCAAGCCTTCTTTTTCCAATTCCTTCATCAACTTTTTAAATTCCCGTTCGGCTTTTTTGGAGTTGATTTTTTCCCCGTTGATGACGAGTTCATCATCGGTGGTGATCTCGATTTTTATCCCATTGGCCTTTTTGGTAGTCTCTATGGTGCAGGAATCCAAAAAGAAAATGGCCATCAAACTTATGCAGGGGATCAGATATTTTTTCATAGGAATACTTTCAAGGGAAAATTGAAAAGGATTTTCAGCATTTTAAAGAGTTGCTTCTCCTCTGGAAACTTGGTCAGCCAAAATGATGGCATTGTAGAGGTTGGCCATTTTGCCTGTTTTTGAAATTTCCGACAGGGATTTTTCGACTCCTTCAGGCCCTCCGACCAAAACCTTCACCTGAGATCCGATTCCGGATTGCATGATGATCTGCTTGACCTGAACTGCTGATAGCTGGGGGTAATAAGATCTGATCAAGGCTGCCAGTCCGGCTACTGCTGGTGCTGCCATGGAGGTTCCTCCCTGATATTGGTAGTCATTGTTTGGCATGGTGGAAAATATCTCATCCCCCGGAGCAAATATGTCCACGTTTTCTTTTCCATAATTTGAAAATGAAGCAATCATGTCCGGGCCAAAGCTGGAAGTGAGCGCCCCCACAGTTATCACATTTTCTACGAATTCCGGGGAATTTTGAAGCTTGTGGTCATTGGGGAAATTTTTGTTCTCAGGATTATCCAAATCAGCCCCGTCATTTCCGGCAGCTTGAACAAACAGAACATCTTTGGAAGCAGCGTATTCCAGCGCTTCATAAACCCATTCTGCATTTGGAGAAAATCCCTTTCCAAAGCTGGCATTAATCACTTTTGCACCATTGTCCACTGCGTATCGTATGGCCAATGCCACGTCTTTATCATATTCATCCCCATCCGGTACCGTCCTTACGCTCATGATGGAGACATTTTTTGCAACCCCATCGACTCCTTTTTTATTCCCTCTGGTCGCTGCTATTATTCCTGAGACGTGTGTTCCGTGGCTTTCTTCAATGTTTCTAATGTTGGGATTTCCGTTTCCATACTTTTGGTCATTGAAGTCATAGGGATTGTCTCCCACCGGTTTTCTCCCGTCAAAGTTGACGTTCAGATGATAATCCAATTGGCCTTTGTAGTAGGTAATGCCGTCATTCAAATCTGCCAGTGCTGTTGGAATATCCTGACCCATTCCCATCACCTGCATCAAGACTCCGACAAGTTGTTCTTCCTGAGGGGATTTTGGTTGATATTTCTCAAGGTCAGCCAGGGAATAATATTCCTTGCCTAGTTGTTTTTGGATGTTTTGGTGGGCCATGCTCACAAACTGTTCGATTTGCTCCAGTTGGGGAAGGCCATCCTTTGCCTCCGGAAGTTTGGAATTCAATTCTGCTTTGGCGGCATTCTGGTAAGCTTCATCTCCGATTTTCAGGCGAATGATTCTGGCCAATTCCATTTGTTCGTGGTAGGATTCCCCAAGGAAATTATAGCCATGGATATCATCAATATAGCCGTTTCCGTCGTTGTCAATGCCATCTCCAGGTTTTTCTCCGGGATTTACCCAGAGAACATCCTTGATATCTTCATGATTTAGGTCGATTCCGGAGTCTATCACACCGACAATGACAGGTTGGCCTTTTCGCTTTTTCAATAGCTCATCATAGGCCCGATCCACACTCATTCCTGGAACTGTATCCTGGACTAAATCCAGATGACCCCAACGTTTGGCTTCAGATTCAGACAGATCTGAGACTCTAGGGGAAATATTCGTGTAAGAAATCGGAGGAGCGGTAATAACAGCTGAGGTGCTGCAACCCATCACCAGAAGCCCGATGCTCAGGCCCGCCAGTGATTTAGAAAGGGGTTTAATCATCCCTAAAGGTAAGAACCTGAATTGATAAGCTGGAAATTTGGAGTGTTAAAAAGGGTGAACAGGTTAACTTCTAATGCGAACCATCGGCTCTGCCCTTAGTAATTCTACAGTCACGTTGCCAATCCCAGGGGCAGCTTCCAATTCAGAATAGCTGTTTATTCGTTTGGTAGGTTTGTTTTCTCTGTAATTAACAATAGCCTGAGCCCTTGTTGGACCGACGCCTTTGATCCTCTGAATTGCTTTTACATCTGCAGTATTCAGGTTAACCATGAAGTTTAATTTACCAGTGCCAAAGCCAGGAATTGAGGTTTTTGCATGGGGAATGGAGGCAGGGATGTTCCAGTTGCTCGGTTGGGTAGCAGTAGGTTCCCATTTGTTGTTTTTGTACTCTAATTCAGCGAGAGAGAATTTTAGGTTTTCAGCCACGTAGGCATCAGGATCAGAGTAAATACCAGCATCCAGGTTTTTCCCATATTCGACTTCCACCTCATATTTGACCACTTTTCCTTCATCCAAAATATGTTGTTTGGCAAACTTTTCGAATTTGGAGTTCATATCAGAGTTGGTCTGCTTGGCGATTGGAGTCAGATTCCAGGGCACATTTCCTGGACCATGAAGTTTGTGATTTAGTAAGTGACCTTCTACAATGTAGTCTGGGTAGTTAAGTTTCAGAAGAGCTCCAAGTCCTGTGGTATAGGTTGGTTGACTGCCCGCCAATCCTCCCGGATCAAGACTTAATGGAGAGACCAAGAGATGTTTTCCCATTTCCATCCCTGCGCCGGTGACTTTGTCTTGTTTGACAACTGTTGTTTTTGGAATCGGCGGTCCTCCGATGGCATTCAGAATTGCTACAATTTTCTCAAATTCCTGCATGATGATTTGGCCTTTCTCTACTCCTTGACCCTCTCGGTTTGCATCTATTTTTGTGGAAGAAGTTTGAAGTTCCGCGACCTTGTCGTCAGGGATTGTTTTCCCATTCCAGGATTTGGCTGTGATGATCTGATTTATTGTTTTAGGATCACCACTAGCGATAATCAGCTTAGCCTGAGGACTTGCATTTTCAAAATATGCTTCATGTTTTTCTCCGTTTGGTAAGGTAAATGGCTTTCTGAATCCCAGCCATCCCAATACTTTATTCACGGCGCTTTTGCCAGCATTCAATATGGCGCCACCAACAGACAGTGCTTTATCGATCAACCAGTCTATTGCTCCATTGACTTTTTCACGCAGCCCGGCGATCATCTCTGCTATCCGGGTTCCCAAGCCTCTCAATCCAACCTGATTAGCCAAAAATCCAATCGCCACCGGAACCGCTCTTGCCAAAGCAGCTTCCAGGAAATTTGCCGCATCAGCAATGTTCCCTCTTGCGATATTTGCAACTCCTGCTACGAAGGAATTGACAATTTCCAGCATTTCGCGGAGCTTTTCTATAAAGGTTTGAACAGCCTTGTAGAATGCAATGAAGCTGTTCACCACTGCCATGATCCCCGTCGGATCCAGCATGGAAAGTAGTTTTACAGTCACCTGCTCCACGATTCGGGTCATGATCCAGTTTTGGATTTGCCCAAGTACCATCGTCCAAAGATTGCTCAACTGCTCCTGCACATATTCCCAAATCGCGACCGGTCCTCTCTCCCAGACATCTTTAATAAAAGTCCAGATGCCCGAAAGCGTTTCGATCGCCCCTTTGATTTGAGCTACGCGCTCAGGGCCGATCTTCAGCGCAAGTCGTTCCCATACATTCTCGATGGTCAGTCCCAGCACATCCAGAACAAATCCCAAAATCGACTTGAAACTCAAATCGGCAGGGGGATTGATCCCGGCTGTCGCCAATTCTCCAAAGAGCCAGTCTCTCAAACCTCCCAAAAGATGAGTGACGATATTGTCAAAAAACTGAACAAAACCCTGTTTTACGGCCGCCAGGAGATTTCGGAGGAAGCCGATCGGATCCCGCTTAATTTCTTCAAAGGCTGACCTGGCATTGGCAATGATCTGGTTGACTGTGTCGATAGGGAAGTTCATCACGACGAGCAGCACTTCGATCAAAATCTGAACGATGGTGACCACGAAGGCAAACAAACGCTGAATCGGTTCGGCCAGAGTCTGCACGATTCGGACAAACGCATCTATTGGATGGAAGACATCAGCGATGGTAAAGCTATTCCAAAGGTCCAGGAACAATCCGGTGACATACGCCCAGGAAAAATTCAAGGTTGCAACGGCGGCATCGATTCGGGAGACAGTCTGCTCAATGGCACCGGTTTCCTTCATCTGCTGGAATTGCTCCTCGCCTCCAGGCATCAGACCCATAAATCCACGAATGACGTTTTCGGTAGTTCTCGGGACTTCTTCTCCTGTAAATGGATCTTTTCCAAGGATCACGGTCACCAAATGGAACCCTTGCTGCTCTCGTGCATAGGCCGAAAGCTGGGCCAAAAGCGCCTCTTTGATAAACGTCAGGACTTGGATAGCAACATTTGCAGCAAAGGTGAAAACCCGGGTAGTGAACGGTGTAAAAATGGCAATCGTGCGGTTGAAGGCCGCAACCGGATCCCTTAGGTCTTCCAGTGAAAAAGCATTCCAAGCCTCTTCAAACAAGCCTCTGACTTCTGTAAAACTGAAATTAAGCGCAGCAAGTTCTGCATCAATCCAATCGGCAGTTTTCTGGATTGTTCCCTCTGCCTGCATTCGTTCGAGTTCCTGTTCTTTCCCTATCAAAAGGAGGAAAGCCTCGATCTTTTCAGCAGTCGTCGAGGCAACCTCTTCGCCAGTCAGGGGGTCATACCCGAGCAGTTTGGTCAAAAGAGGATAACCCGGGAATGCATCCGCCAAAAGCTTTAACCCTGCCATTAAAGCCTCCTTGATCAGGGTAAAAATCTGGTCCTTAACTCTCCCTGCAAAGGTGACCACATCCCGGTAGAGCTGTCCAAAGGTTCTGTCAAGCACTTCTATATTAGCATCCCAGCCCGAAAGTAGACTCACCTCATCCCAGGCCTGTTGCAAGGTATTTTCAATCCTTTGAGTATTTAGGTTGAGTGATTCCATTTCAGTCTCGACCCAAGTAAAGGCAGCCTCCACGATGCCCAATTCGACCAGTTTATTGAAAAGCATCGTTCCAAAAACTGGTATCAGACCCAGCAAGCCGCCAAGCAAATTTGTCCCGTTTCGCTCCACTGCTTCACCCAAAAGCGGATTGTATCCGACGATGACACAAAGGAGCGAATACCCCGGTATGTAGCTCGCGAACTCAGCCAATCCTTCTCGAACTGCCCAGGGTAGCCGCTGAACTTGAGGTTGGGTGTGGGAGATCTGAGTATCAGGGGATCTTCTCACCGCAGCACCCTGCTGGACTGTGTGGGTTAATTCATGTGCCAGAAGGTGCTTTCCTTCAGAGGATTCAGGTTGATATTTTCCTTCGTTGAAATAGATGTCACTGCCATGGGTGAAGGCCTGGGCACCAAGTGCGGAACTCATGGAAGCAGCCTGCGGCCCGGTGTGAACTTTTACTCCGGAAAAATCCGCACCGATTTTACTTCCCATATCCTGCTGAACTGGGGGAGGAAGGGCGGCACCAGATCCTGAACTTTGTTGGATTTGAGTGGAAAGTTGGGGTGAGACAGTCGCTTCACCACCGCCTAAAAGTTGAACGGACTCTTCATCTACACTGCTCAGCTTGACTTCCTCTTCCTCAGAAAGCCTGACAAATGAACTTTGATCAGAGAAAAGCTGAACTTCCTCCTCCTCAGTGCTCATTTGGATTTCTTCCTCTTCACTCAGACGGATCATAGAAATCCCCGCTGAAAGTGGACTCATCTGAACCTCCTCTTCCTCAACGGACTGCATTTGTAATCCCCCGGGACTGGCTGACATGAGAGGAGAGGCGGGAGTCGAAGGCATCATCATCACCTGGTCAGCGACGGACTCGGCTTCCTGCTCGTATTTGTCGTTGGGCTTGCCAACTTTGAGTGCTGGCTGAATCACAGCTTTCCCCGGCCCGGCAGGCCGGGTTTTGGGAAATGCGATCTTTTCAGCTAATGCACCCATTTTTTTGTTTTAGGATTTGATCGGATTCATCACTTCTCCGGGTTCCAAGGCTTTCATTCCATTTCGTTCTTGCTCCACAGGACTCATTTTTTCGGCCTTTTCAGGTTTTTTGGAGTTCTTTTCCTTGTCTACTACCACGATTACAGGTTCTTTTTCCTCATCTTGGTCTGGCTTTCTTCTGACTTTCTTTCGCATAGTCCAAGGGATTAAATTGTTCGACCCACTTTTTGAAATTCTCTTCTGATTCCTTCCCGGATGTCTTCCAACCGGATGATTTTATCCTCGTTTTCCAATGCCATCAGCAAGCTGTGCTGGATCACATTGATGATTCCCCCTCCGCTCAGTTCGTGGGAAGCGGCTATCGAGGCCAAATCCACCTTGGACTCCAATTTTGCCTGTTCGGGAAAGCCTTTTTTCCATAGAAGCAATCGCTCGTCCGCTTGAGGCACGGGGAAAAATATACTTGCCTGAAACCGCCGCATGAAGGCTTCATCCAAATTGTTCTTGAGGTTAGTAGCCAAAATCACCAAACCATCATAGTCCTCAATCCGCTGCAGAAGGTAGGATACTTCCTGGTTGGCGTATCGATCATGGGCATCGTTGACAGTTGTTCGCTTTCCAAAAAGTGCATCAGCTTCGTCGAAAAAAAGAATCCAGCCCTGCTTTTCGGCCCGGTCAAATACCTTGGATAGGTTTTTTTCGGTCTCGCCGATATACTTGGAAACCAGCCTGGAAAGGTCAATCCGATAGACATCCAAGTCCATTTTTTTCCCAAGAAGGGCCGCAGTCAGAGTTTTTCCGGTGCCTGGAGGACCAAAAAACAAGGCTTTGTAGCCGGGCTTCAAGATCCTTGACATTTCCCATTCTTTCATCAAAAAATCTCTGTGTTTCAGCCATACTTCCAATTCCCGGAGCTGAATCCAGGTTTCCTCCGGCAGGACCAAATCTTCCCAATCCAAAGGTGTTTGAAGGCGCTGGGCTGGAAATTCCGAACTGAAAGCAGGTTTTTGGACTTTTCCGGTGGTGATCTGGTCCAGAATTTCTCTGGAAATGATCAATGCTCCGTTGAGAAAGGATTCTTCGGCTTCGACTTCACTCAGTCGGAGAATATTTTCTTTAAAAAGGATTCCATGGGCATCAAGTAGATTTTGGTACTGGAACCGCTTCTTGAGCTCATTTCCGGCAAGAATAAAAAGCACCGTTTCGCCCGTTGGGATAAAGCCGTTGTGGGATTTTCCCTTTCTCCCTCCAAACTCGGTGTAGATCTGTTGGGTCAGCTGATTGCGGCTCATAAACATGTCCAACAGCTGTGGGCGGATATGAGGAACTGCTGCTAAGATCAACAAAAAGCGCTCTTCCGGACCCAAATGAAGTTTTCGGACTAAGTCTGCATAGGTGGAATCGAAGCCACTCAGGTCTGGAGCGGGAATTTGCAAGAGCTCAGCAGGCCCAGATCCCGGATTGGCATTGAGAGCGGATCTGGCTTTGAGGATTTGCTGCAGCCAATCAAGCTCAAGCTGAATCGTTTGGGCGTTATCGTGAGCTTTGCTTACCATTCTGTAAATAGGGTTTCGTTCATCCAGGGGAGTTTGATGATGCTTATTGTCCAGGGCAATCTGTTGAGGAGGATGTCAATTGAAATCCTTGGAATATGAAGTTGGTAGCCCTTGTCTGCGCGTCTTAGACTTCCTTCTCTCGGGAAAAAGCCCTTGGCCATGGAAAGTCCAGAGGTGCTTTTCAAGGCAGTCCAATGGCTGACCATAGAGTCCAGCAGGTTTTTGATTTCTTCTTTTTCGGTTTCTGTAGGAGAAAAACTGACTGCTATAGGCTCGGAAGGCTCCATTCCACAGAGAATTTTATTCAGCAATAAATCGGATTCTTCATATTCAAATGAGTCGTTCACAAGTGCCTGCAGTAAAAGCACCGCCCTGTTTTGGGATTCTGGAGATACAAATTGTTTTTTTTCGACCAATCCCAATCCTTTGAAAAAAAAGGGTAAAAAAGGGGCGGTCAAAACCAATCCGGAGTTTGAGATGAGAATAGTTTCATCCAAGGTCAATTTTTCTGACGGCAAAGTTTGGGTTGCTTTTTTAATCGAATCAGAGGTTGAAGATTTTGATTCGACTGAGTTGGCGTTCACCAAATCCAGGAATTTGACTTTTGCCAGTTGTTGAGATTTTGCCTGAGTTTCAGAATTCGGGCTTGCCTTTTTGAAACTTGGAGTTTGGGTCCATTTTGCCCAGACATTTTCCAAAACTTGTTTTGCCGAAATGGTTCTAAAAGAGGCCGGAATAAGTTCAGCCAATAAGGCCGAATAAGCTTCAGGAGCAATTTTGGATGTAGTGGATTTATTAAGATGGACCTTGAACCATTTCGAAATCGGGTGAGAAAGTTTCGATTCTGAAAATAGAAAAGCTTCCAAAATGTGTCCCTCTAACTTTTGGTCGAGTTCAATTTTCAGATAAGTCTCCGGAGAAAGTGACGAAAGCAAACTTTCACTTAAGGCTAAACTTTCCTTCAGTTTTTCCGGAAAAGCGAAGGAAATCAGTTTCAGGATTTCATCCCATTTTAGATGTTGCTCTAGCCTAAAAAGCATGACCGGAGTAATGGATTCTGATTGTAGCCATGCCAAAAGCTCCCGACTTTTTTCCTCCAAAAGCTTTTGAATCAAGCTTCTGATTCCTTCTTTTTTGGAATGGGAGGCCCACCAGGGTTTGCGTCCATTTCGAAGTAGATAATCCAGTATTTCCAAGGACTTTCTTTCATCCTGTGGAAAAAGGAATTCTGATTTTTCTTGCGTTGGACGTGAGATTTGGTTTCCCCGAATCTGTTTTAAAAGCTGGGTTTTCAGTGCTTCTTTCAATTTTTGGCGAAATAAATCAGGAGATAAATTTTCCCGGATTTTCCCCAAATCAATCTCTACCCGATCCAGCCGAATCCACTTGCCATCGGTGTCCAATTCATCCAAAACCTCCAACATGACTGGCACCCATACTTGCTGGAATCGGTCGTTCCATAGATTCATAGCCGCTTTTGCCCTCCCTTCGTCGTAGTAGCGCAGGTCCAAAATTTGCCTATGAATCAGATGAGTTCCCATTAGCTTCCGAGAATTCTACCTATCAAAATCGTCTTTGGATCTGAACTTCTGATAGGGATATTTTTTGTTTCAGCGATTATTTTCAGCGTGTCATTTTTCAGTTTGCTTAGCTCCTCAGGCTTAATGGAGATTTCGGCTTTGTCCTCTGTCGCCAGTTTGACGAGTTCATCTCGGGTCAGATTAGCGGTGGCCTCTGTGGTCATCCCTTTTGCAATAAGGATTTCTGAAATCACGAGCGTATCCAATGTAGCCGGTCTCACACCGACCACCACTACCTCACCGACTGAAATAGGTGTCATGACAATAGTGACAGTACTTTCATTGCATATCGGCTGGATAACCTGCCGGAATCCAAGAAGTGAAATAACCAAGTTCACTCCGGGGTTTGGAAATGAAATCACAAAGGTTCCGTCAACGTTGGTCTGTGTTGCAATTGTGGTTCCCTGCACCATCACGGTGGCACCAGGAAGGGTTTTCCCGGTGACATCCCGGATACTTCCCACGACTCTTTTGGAAGTACATTCGGTAGGTGGAGGAGTTTCGATTACTCCGCAATTTGACTTTTGATGCTCAAGGATCATTTCTTCCATCTGGTCGCGGGTCGCATTTTCCATATTCATTCCCAGACAGCTGAGAAGTTGTTTTCGCTCTTCCACTTCTTCCAGTACTGACGAATTGAGTTCTTCTGAGGTGAATCCTTTGGTTTCAGCAAGGCTCTTCAGTAGTTCTTGGACCTTCTGTTCAAAACCCAAATTCTCATGGTTGATTTCTCTACCAGTAAGAGTGGCCGCCACATTCTTTTCTCCCCAACAAGTCAGGATTTCTGCCGTGTAGCAAGTCTTTGTATCTGGATTTTTTACCCAAATCGTAACCCTTCCCTCATCGGCAAGACCCGATTCCTCGTCAAAAAGTAGATAGTTAAATGAATCATCTCCGAAGTAATCTTTGGGAGGAGTGTATATGAAGGCCGGATTTTCACCGTCTGGCTGGACTTCGCCTCCTTTTGCAGACTTGTCTGCGGATGGTTTTACTTGGTACTTTCGCTCGGTCGCCAGCTGATCATTGATCATTACTTCAATGCGGATCTGTTTATTTCTTACAGTGATTGCAAAATCCGGTCGTGCAAAAGGAGGCAAAAGCTCCCATTTTTCATCTCCACAGGCATCATTACATTCACAGGTACAAGCAGATCCGACCAGACTAAAATCTCCTATTACTTTGCCCGTGCTCTGAAGAAAAAGAAGGAAAAAAGTTCCCCCCCGGTAGACTCCGGCTTCATGAATGAGTCCGGGATTTTTTCCCAGATAGGTAGAAAATTTCCTTGAATTTTTAAGTTTTGCTACCCGGTGGAGGTAGCTGAGATAGAGCCGCTGGATTTTAGTGAAATAAAACAAATCCAGGATCCGATATAAAATCGGGGAAACCCGAGCCAACAGCCCATTGTAGAGTTCAAGATTTTTGTCGGTATCTTCTTCAGAGAAATCAATTTGATCCAAAAGTTTCGCTTGGATCACTAAAATATCCACAAGGGTCTGTAGAATTTTTTTATAACCGTCCTGGAAATTTTTCCAGTCCAAATCCTCCAGGCAAGAGGTATTTGAAGCAACCCAACTTTCGAATAGCTCAAAGTATTTCATGACTTGCTCTTCGACTTCTTTGTCAAAAAGCTCCTCTTTTTCGCCATATTTCTTATTCATTTCCCGGAGGAAATTGATGATTTCCTTGATATCCCGGATCAATCCGATCAGCTGAAGTCGATGGTGTGAATATTCTTCCTGTAAGTCATTCCATCCGCAATTCTTTTCATCCAGAATTCCCCCTGTATCCAAATGCAATGATTCTAGATGAATCGGCAAGTTGAAATCTTTGATCAATTTCTCCACAGCAGCTTTAGCCTGGGCAATCTCCTGATCCAAATGACCTTCAATTCTCAAAAATGGATAGGCTTCTAAATCGTGAGTTAGGGGAGATTCCAAAAATGTCCCGGCTGGATTTGGCACATCGGGCTGGTTATCATAGCTGAGTACTTCTTTTCGGTCAGCCGACCAGAGGTTTTTGGTACCCGGATCATTCCATGTTTTTTCAAAGGAATGCCAGCTTCCAATCGTTCCTTTGCTCTTGAGATTATAGTAGTAGGGAATACTTCTTTGTCCCAAAACCCCCAGTTTTTCCTTACTCGGAGTGATTTTGACCGGAAATTGGGCAGGTTTTGGAGTGCTTAAAATATCCAATTCCAAAGTTTCGATCATCAGCACTAGTCTCCTGTAGCGCTGCGCAGTTGTTTCTTTGAGCAGCTTTTGTTCGTTGAAAATCGGCGGCTGGACAAATCCATGACGGTATTTGTAAAACTCTTCCGCATTCTCAGTTTCCGGCTTTGCTTTTCCCAGCATAAGATGAAGCGGAAAAAGGGATGGATCTGACGGGCAGGAATACCAAAGCGAAAGACCTGCTTCCACAAATTCCTCCCAAGCCAAAGCCAGTTCTTTGAAAAAGTCCCAGAGGTATTGGACGCCTTTAATATTTGCGGCAGGTGCAGTGAGGCTAGCCTGAAGTTGGGCGATTTTGGAGGTGATCGCTGCCTGATCAAAAGGGTTGGCAAAACCAAAACTTTTACCCAAAATGGGTTCAAAAACCGAATATCCTTTTTTCAATTGCTCCCAAAATTCCGGCTTGACAGTCTCCAGAATGGTGTTTTGGTAGTGCTTTACAAAAGCATCCAGCTGATTTGATTCGGGTTTCGAAGGATCAAAAAGAGGTTTTTTCAATTTGAAAGTCTTCAAATCGGGAGCACCTGAGAATGATCCGGAGACATTTGCGGATCGGGTCAGGATCAGATCGAGGTCAGTTTTGTTGACGAGTAATCTTCTGAGTGAAAAAACCCGGTCCTTTCCCTTGTCATCACAGGCATTGCCTAAACAGGACTTGAGATCCCGGTCGAAGATTTCCAGGAAAAGCAGGACATATTTTTCGTTCAGAAAAGTGGCAGGGTTGTTCAGTTTTTTGACTTCAGCATCATCTTCTGGTTTTTCGGAAAGCATCTCCCAGAGCTGCACATCCTGTAAGGGAAAACCAAAAGGCTTGTAGGTGACTGTTTCCGGCAGCGTGTAGGAGCGGTAGTGTGTCGCTGAAAAGTCTGTCCCAATCTGAATCAGAAACCCTTCTGAGGTAATTCCAAGACCCTTGGAAATTTTCAATCCTTCGGCCAGAGGCTGGATCTGGAGCCCGCAGACTATTCCAATCCCGATCAGTTTGGATCGGGTGAGCCTGTTTTGCTGATCCAGATAGGCGCTGAGCTGATTGAGCTGGTCGCTGGTGAGGACCTGGCTGCCTTCGAAAATCGGATAAGTTGGAATAATCTGGCTCATAGGATTGTGGGTTTAAAATTCTCCCAAGGATGAAAAATTGAGGATAATGGCATCAGCCAACGTGTCGTCTTCGGCGCAATCGTGGAGGGTGCCGGAGGGATAGACATTGCGGACTTTTTCCAGAATCTCGATCAGTTGAGAAAGGGCTGATGAAAGTAGTTTTGGATGCTGAGGGTTTTTGAGCGATTCGAGCAGCCAGGTTTTCCAGGCTTGTTCCAGCTCCTCCATGTGCTCTGGGCTGATCCAACAAATCGTCAAAAAGACGTGAGCGGGAGCCTCAGTTTTAAGTTTGGTTTCCAGGAATCTCCTGAAATCCCTGTTGATAAATCTGCCTGCCCAAAATGGAAGCAGTACATGAGCGATGCAGGTATAAGGATCGTCAAGCGTACATTCACATTCTTCCTGAAAATGCGGATCAAGTAATCGGTCTTCAATCAGTTCAGTGACTAAGACATCGGATTCATTAACAAACTTGAATTTTCCCTTATGTCTTGGCCGCAAGAGAATATGCTCAATCAGGTGTGTCCCTTCGTGGCCGAAAAATTCTTTCAGGACGAATGCCTGCATTTTTTCAATGGCCTTGAGCTCCTCGCCTCCATGAATATAAAATTCATTTCCGCTTACAGAAAGTACTTCAAAGCTTCGGGAAAGCAGGATTTCTCCGCCGATTAAGTCTTCTCTGGGTTTTGATTGGGTAGTGATAACAGTGTCGCCATCTATCAGTTCAAGCTTGAAAACCGAATAAGTAATCAAAAAATCCTCCCCGTTAAGCTGGGTACTTATCGTGATTTCCTTCGAATGGGCAAGGACAGTCAGATGGTCGCCGGCCACTGTCAGTTCGTGTTTTTCGATCTCAGCATCGAGGATTTCCAACAAATTTTCGAAGAGGATAAGGTCCCCTTTTGTTGGATTCAGGTCGGCAGTAAGTTTGATTTTTGAACCTTCTGCATCTGATGTGGCCAAGGTCAGAGGTTCCGGAGCAAAGCCGCTTTGAATCAACCAACAATTTCCCCATGTCCCGTCAAGAAGCTGGGCGGCCAGCGCGGCGTTGAAATCAGTTTCTGTGCTTTTGGCCAATAATCCACCCCGGATTGGATCAATCACCGAGAAATGGTAGGGAGATTCCGAATCAGGGTCTACCTGATAACCGCTTGGCCGATATGCCGCAGCAATCATATCCCAAATGTGTTCTTTGATTCGTGTTTCGGCCAAACCTTCAAGTTCTTCTTCAGAAACGGCATCGGGGACTTCCTGCTCAATTTGCCCAAAAAGAACAGGGCTACCTGTACCAAAAGGAGCATCAAAAAACTCAAAATCGATCACATACTTTGGAGGAGCCGGGGCCATCGTAGCTGTGATGGTGTATTCGTACCAGTTCTTCAGCCCCAGACTTAGGTTCTTCCGGTTTGCCCGGGAGTTTTCCACAAATTCCTTTCTGAAAATTTCCTGGATTTCTTCTAGTGCGAGTTCTGCGTCTCCTCCTGGAGCAAGTGAAGCGAAATCTTTTTTGACGCTTTCCCCCAGGATTTCTCCCTCAAAAACCAATTCCAAAATCAGACTTCCAGGTGATCCCGAAATCCCCCAATTCCCTGGATCGGACGCGATCAGGAGGATTTTCTCCAAAGCCAACTTGGCAGTTTCCAGTGAGCCAAACCCTTCGAAAATCTCGAATAGAGGCTGATCTGCTGAGTCCAAAACAACCACCGTCCAAACGCCCCCGCTTTCTGAAATGTAAAAATGATGGCTGAAAATCAGCCATTCGGCGGTTTTATGATGGATTCCATAGAGTCCAGCAACCCGGTTTTCAAGGCCGGAAAGATTGGCGATATGGTAAAATTCATCCGGAATGGCATAGTCAAATCCCTGTCCCCGCTCTGCGCTGAGTTGTGGATAATTATTGAGAAAACGGAGCTTGTCCTCGATCAGTCTTTCCTTTCCTTTTTGCGGACTTAACCGAACTGTAAGCATTCCGTAATCCGTCAACTGCTCCGCAAAACGCCCCAAAAGATGGTTCAGGAACTGATTTCTTCTCTCCAGGTAAACTTCTTTTGGTTCGGTGAGGGAGTTCAGAATATCCTGAAGGCCTATCAGATCTTTCCATAAGTCAGCAGCATCTGGAACAAGAGATTCCAGATTTTGGGAAAAGTAAGTCTGGGTGATTTTCGGATTTCCAAAGGGATCTTTTTCAAGAGAAATAGAAAACAGGTCACGGACATTGGCGAGTTGAGCCAAATAGTTGGCCAGCAATTGCTCAAAAACAATCAGGTAGGCCTTCAGCTGCTTCACCTGAAATTCCTGAGGCCGGCTTTCTCCCTGGGGAAGCATGCCTTCTTCGCCTACTCCATAGACCAAAGGGAAGTCATTTTGGATCGAATAGTAATCTCCAGAATCTGTGAATTCACCCGTGATTTCATCAAAATCCAGTTGGGGATATCTGTTTTTTTGGGGCCGCTTGGCATCCTGGATTTCATCCAAAAGGTCCTCGACTTCTTCTCGGTTGGCTTTGAACGGAAGGCCTTCTTTGTAATAAACCAGCTTGCTCAATTCCGAATTAAGGCGAGGCACGTAGTTTTGCTCAAATGCCAGATCAAGGCACCATCTGACGCTTTTGGATGGGATTTTTCCCTCCGGGTCATCCTGCGGCAAATTGGCGATCTGAATACTTTTTACAGCCAAAACCCCTTGGATATCCATGATCAGATGGATCAAATCCGAGACGTGGATTTTGGATTTTCGGTCGGCTTTTGCCAATTCATCGCCATCGATAAAGCCGTGTTTAAGAAGTGGCCCCTCAAATATTTCCTCGGTTGGCATACATTGCTCCGCATCCCAATCCCCGAAATAGACGCTGTCATCCTCACGGATCAGCGGGCTTATGAAATTGGGTGAAAGAAGGATTTCCGCCAATCCAGGCTCCTTGGGGGCGACTTTGATTTCAAGAATCTGATAAGTTCCGGCATTGTTGCCCGACCCAATGATGCTCAGTGTGGAACCCGCCTTCGGAAAAGAATCCGGATCGAGTTCCATCCAGATTTTTGCGGGATTTTGTTGAATTCTGGTCACCGGAAGGGTGCCGGATTTGCAGCGGTTGAGCATTTCATCCAGCGAGTAAAAATTGACCTGAGGCGAAAGAAAATCCCCGATCGTTGAAAAAATCCGAGCCTCGGTTAGTTCTACATCCGCTTCCGGACTTAGCTCAATGTCAGCACAGACCAGAATTTCCTCCACCCGGAGTGCATGGAATTCCACAAAATCCTCGCAAAGGTTTCGGTTGGCATTCAGGGTTCTTTTGACATCAGCCAGGATTTCCCTGATTTTTGCGATTTTGATCAGGTAGAAGGCAAGAATCCCATTCGGATCATTGAATACAAAATTGTTGACCAAGGTATTCAGCTCTGCGATTCCCTCAATTTCCTCCAATCCGGAAGGAGTCAATTCGGTGCCGCTGAGCTGAATGTAATTGGTTGGGGAAAGTTTGTAGGTCAGTTCAAAACCCGATGGCATGTTTTGGAACTGGATAAAAATCCCCTGGATTGCCTTTCTGATGGCAGCTTTGTCTTCCCAATCGATGGGTTCGTCCCAGCGGGGAAACTCGACTTGGATATCAATGACTACTCCCGCCAAATCCGGATGCTCATCGATAGAAATCTCCATGCTGAGCTTGTTTTCATTCAAATCACCCAGCTCCTCAGTGGTATCAAATTCCAGCAAAACATCGTAGAGAATGCCCATTTGAAGGGCTTTTTCTGTCACCGGAAAAGGCTTGAAGGCCAGTTTTTTTTCTTTTCTGTCCGGATAAACAGGAATCTCATTGCTTTCCCGAAGGGTAATCCAGGCATTTTTTACTCCTGCGAATATTTTATCCAAACCTGCTTCTTCGACCACCTCCACATCCATGAGGAGTTTTCGATAGTCTTCTATGGTCAGGGCTTTGCAGGGTAGGATCTCGGAAGCTTTGAAAAACTGACTTGCAAGCGAACCTGATTCCTCTGCCAACAAATCCTGAATTGGTTTATTGGATCGATAGCTCAGGTCGGTGATCGCATAGCAAAGCACCTCCAGAATGGTGATTCCGGGATCGTGTGCGTTGTAATCTGTCCAGACATTCCCCGAAATCCGCTGGATGTACGCGATCGCTTCTTTGCGAAGCAGCTCAAAATCCATGGCCGGACTGGCTGGTTTTGCTTTCGATATCGTGATTGATTCCTGCATATCCTTAGGTGTCAAAAGCCTCTTCCATATCCGAACTTTCCGTGGAAACGATGTCGATGATGGCCGGCACTTCATTGTCGGCACATTCGCAATCTTCCGTTTCCAAAATCGTGATCAAATGATCTCCGTAGGTATCGATCGATCCCACAGACCCTAGCAGCGAGACTCCTGTGCTACCCTTCGCTTCTTCCACCCGGGTTCGTGACAGAATCTCTCCGTCCACAGGATTTTTGACAATGTGATACAGCTCAAAACAGGTCAAATAATCCACGTATGACAGTTTTTCGACAAAATGTAAAATCACCGAACTGTGGATTTCGCCTGCGAAACTGAATGCTTCCGGGCTTTGAAATGCCCAGGGAGACAGAAAAGCTTTCAGGTCATCCTCCAGTTTTTTGGCATAGAACGAGCGATCCACACCTGCCAAAAACCGGACATTGGTTTTGACCTGAAGTTCCTCATAGACCGGATTTACTACATGGAGGTAAACTCCCGCTGAACAGATTTTCAGGATAAATTCCTTGACTTGTGCAATCAGGGCCACACTCGCTTTGGGGCGGAGTGGGTCGATCGCATTTTTGTTTTGGACATTGGCCACCAAAACAACTGTCACATGGCGGGGGGCCAAGGCTCGGTAATTTTCCAGATTTCCATCGTATTCGGTGTGATTCAGGGTTTTGACCTGATAGATTTCGGAGAAATATTCCAGCACCAAATGCTCATAATCCCAGCGGGTGACAGTCCGTTGTTTGTGGCGAAGCCTCTCGGAAATTCGGGTGTAAAAATCGGCTGAAGCCTCTGCAGTTTTGCCGCCAAATGAGGCAAAAGGCTGGTCAATTTTGCTGACCTGCGCTTGGGAGATCTTAAGTTTGGCGATGGTTTTGGCAGGAAGTGCTGCAGCGAGGCGATTGGGATCATTTCCCTGGTCTTCGAAAGTCACCCGGATCGCTTGTGCTATTACCTGCGTAAAATCAGGGATAGAATCGCTGTTTTCAGCTACTGATGCCAAAATCCAAGTTAGACCCTCATCCAAAATCGTGTGTGCAGTATCTGCAGCTCTTGGCATTGTAAACCCAACAAGCCCTGTTTGGATCAATCCGTTTGTCTCATCCAAAACCAGATCAAGTTTGTCAAAAGGTTTCCAGTCATTTCCGCTCAGGTAGCTCCAGGCTAAGGCAGGGACAGCTTTTTCCGGATTGGCACTTCCATCCAGCACATGAATCAGCAATTGGATGGACTGACCGGGAAGGTGATTTTTCAATCCGATCAGAAAATAGCCCTCTTCGGAAAAGTCAGGCAACAAAAGTCCGGTACTTTTTTCCTGCTTTGCTTCTCCAAAAGCCCCGATATGGAAAAATGAATTCCAATCGCTTTTACCGGGAATAAAGGAATCTGTGGCAGAGTAGTCCAATTTGACACTTTTTACTTCCGGGGTATAGGGTTCATTGGGAAGAGTGACGCTATTTGGGTCTGTTGCTTTGGCTTTAAGGATCACTTGGTTTGCAAACAGCTTTGGAAATTCAGAATGACCAAAGTCTGATCCACTTAAACTTAGCTTCAAAAAGCCTCTTTTTGAGGAAGGGGACCAAGTGATGAAATCCTCCAATTCCGGTTCCGTTGGAATTGTTCCAAGTTCTGAGGAGGTCAATTCGTAAGTTTGAATCGCGGAAGGAGCAGAAGTTCCTGAGAACAGACTGATCGTCTTTTTGGAAGTTCCCCAGGATCTGTCATCGAGAAAATAGGCCTTGGCTTGGAAGGATGCATTGGATTTTGCAGGGGAATATCCCGAATAATATCCCTGAAACCCTGTTGCGCCTGTTGGAAGTCCATGCCATTCCAGATGGATATTCAAACTTTCCAGGCCTTTGCTGAAAACCTCCCGGCTGCCGATGTAAAAATTGGATCCTAAAACCGGTCTAAAACCAAAGGGATTGATGTTTTTTCCGACAGGCAAAGTTGTCTGATCATTTTGAAGGATCAGATTTTCCACTCCTTTTACGCCCACATGGATTTTTATCGAGGAAAGCTCGATGCCTTGCAAAACCGGGTAGGAGTAGCTTTGTACGGTGTCCGCCAGTTCGATCTTCATTACAGGCTGACTGGTCAGGAATTTTTGCAGCAAAACATCCCCACTATAGCCAACCACTGAATCTTGGTCCGGAACCAAATGGCATTTGAGGATAAGTTCAATGCCATTGGTTCCTAAATCTTTTAACTCATGTTTTTGGGTTTGAAAACTGAAAATAAGGTCTGCGATTTTGTCTGGCCCCATGCCTCTCACTGAGTCGACTTGGTCAAGAGTAGTAAACTTATCACCAGATAAAGAAGCCCGTTTGCTGAGAATATTTTTGGCAGTGACTTCGCCGATGTCATAGCCTAGGAAAGGCTGGTGAATCCCGAGTTCGGGGTTGTCGAAAACGGGTCCAGCCTGAGGCTCAAGTCCTGCGATATCCTGCCAGGTGTTGGCTTTGTTGAGAAAATCGAGGACTAAGTCGTCCACATCTTCCGCATCAGTTGGGAATCCAATAGCGGCCTCAATCCATTCTTTTTCCCCGCTAAGGAGAAACCGAAAAGTCGAATTTAGGTGGAGGCTTTTCAGCTTTTCCAGTAGCCCCGGCTGGGGTTTCAGAAGAAGGGTCAGCGTGATTTTTCGATTTCCCTCTGCCAAAGCCAAAGCAGGTGAAGCCACAGCAAATCCCAGAATGGCCGATAGTCGGTCTGAGGATGGGAAAAGGGTTTTGGGTCTTCCAAAAGGACTCCATCGGCCGTCCGGATGCAGGATTTCAGCACCTTGACCATCGGCAGAATTTGCAATCGGCGAAATGTAAAATCTGCCGTTTTCATCCCGGTAAAGGGCTTTGAGTAATGCAACCTCAGTTTTGTTGATGACTTGATCACTTTGGTTTTTGAAAAGAATCTCTTTGCCGATGTCGTCTTTTCCGGCTTTGAATTCGGAGTTTTTGGTCAAAAGATGCTCCCCCACATGCTTGGCCAACTGAATAATCAGGTAGGCTTGATCTGCGGCTGCGGCTTTTTCCTTTAGCCTGAGCACATCCCGGTAGAAAAAATCCAGGTGCTTTTTGGTCAGGAGATTCAAATCTGCCTGAGCCAAAAGATAGTTTTGAAGGAAAGCCAGAAATAAAGCAAAATGCGGATCGGTGCGCTGATCGGGATCAGTTTCTTTTTCGAAAAATGCGGCCCAATCCCCATCCCAAGTGTCAAGGGAGGTCCGGAACTTGAGTTGTGCAGCCAGACTTTTGGCGAACGCTTTCAGATCCTCGATTTTTCTTGCATCCACAGCCACATACCCCGGCAGCAGACTTTCCAAAAGCCTGTTCCCGCGGTTGGTTCCGCTTCCGGGGACTTGGGAGCTATGGCAGCTGTCGGCGCTCATTTGGGTACGTCAGTAGCTTCGATGAAAAGGTATGGATAGACTAAATTCTGGCGATTGTTGGTAGAGATGATGAAATAGCTGATCAGGACTTCAATCCGACCTTCCTGAAAATCCGGCTTCATGTCAATCTCGTCCACTTTCACCCGGGGTTCGTGAAAAAGAATTGCCCTCTTGATCCGGTTGGTGATCATGGTAGCTGTAGTCACATTAAGTGCTTCAAAAAGCAAATCCTCCATATTTGCCCCGTACTCAGGCCGAAGTACCCGCTCCCCAATAGTTGTGTTTAGTAGGATAATCAGGCTTTGCCGAATATCCTCCTCGTTTTCCACAAGACTAACCTGACTGGAGTCCCGGAGAAATGTCACCGGAAAAGCCCATCCACGTCCCAGAAAAGTGTTTTTCTCAGCCATATTATCCGATGATTACAGTTGGTTCGCCAAAAACAGCTGAAGCTCCACAGACACAGGTATCTCCTACCCGCACGGCCGGCATTCCTCCGATCATGACCGTCGAGCTGCCTTGGATAAATGGACTGGCTGTCGGCTGATGAGCATTTGGAGGCAAAGAGCAAATGTGGTTGTCACCGAGGACAGCTGCCGGCATTCCGCCGACCAAAACGGTAGCCACCCCGGGCCCGATGACGGTTCCGCCATGGTTGGTAGTATCTGTGACTCTGACTGCGGCTGGCATAGTTTAGTTGATTTGGACAATTGAACCTTTCACTTTGGTGCTTCCAGAGGAGGAAAACTCCGCGCCGGATCCACCCTCGGCCTTCATTTGAGCAGAGGCTTTGATTTCTATCCCGGTTCCTTCGATTTTGACATCTCCGGATGCTTTTAAAATGATGTCTTTAGCGGAATCCAGGGAAATACCGTCCGAGCTAAGGGTAACCTTATTTCCGTTTTCATCTTCCAGGAGAATACTTCCTTCGTCGTCGCTCAGTGTAATTTTATTTCCGTTTGGAGTTTCGATGGAAATCGACTTTTTTTCGTCATCGAAGACCAGTTTGAGTTTACTTTTAGTGACAATGCCTTTTTGAAAATTGTCATCGTTTTGGGTAAATGGAGCAGGTTTGGCGGAACTGTAGAGTTTCCCGAGAATGACCGGGTCTCTGGGATCTTCATTGATAAAACCAACAATAACTTCGTCTCCGACTTCAGGCAAAAAGAAAATTCCCCGGGCTTCTTCCCCTTCTCCGGCGTCCGGAGCGGCCATTCTTGCCCAGGTCCCTTCCGAACCGGGATCAATCACGGGTATGAATATCCTCACCCGGTGCTCTCCCAGAGGATCATCCAAACTGGTGACTACTCCGATATGCAGACCCTTGATGGCCGGCACCAAACCCGCGGCTGCCACATCCAAAACATCATCGTAAAGGCTGGAAATGAACCTGGAATCCAAGCCCAATCCGAGATGGGTAAACCATTTTCTGTTTGGAGAAATCTCATGGTAAACAGAGGACACAAAGGCTTTGCCGTTGAATCTATCGCCAAAACCTGCCAGAGAAACCATGTCTCCGGGCTTGATCGTGTTGTCTCCCAAGATTTTGACCTGGCCTTGGATTTTGGAAAGTCGGCTGCGCATCATTTTCGAATCGGCCCAAGCCTGCAATTCCTGATCATCCAATCCCCCGCTGTGCTGCAACCTGAAATCACTGAGTCCAATGACATCCGCCAAGTCAGATCCGCTCAGGTTACTTTGGAAATCCAAACCCGGATCACTTCCTTCGACTTCTTTCAATTCCTGATTAGCAAGGTCCCAGCTCATGCTTTTGCTTGCAGCATACTGAGTCCTGGCGTCCATTTCTGCCTGAAACTCCACGACATTGGTCCCGTATTGGAGCTCAAGTTTGGCTTCAGCGCTGGTTTCAGGTTTCAGCATTTTGACCTTCCCATCTTCGATGAGGGTGATTTTACCGTTGACTTCGGCACGAGTCAGGATAAAATCCCAATCGCTGACATAATATTGGACCATCTCGGGATGGGTGGCTGTGGTGGCTTCAATATCTGCACTCAGTCCGCTATAGGCCCCGATGACTTCCTCAATGATTTCAGAATCTTTGGATTCAAAAAAGTACTTGTTTTTGCGACCCACAGTCATTTTCACCACTGGGTCTTTTAGCTCAATGATCAATTTGGAGGCTTTTTCGGATACCTCAAGTCCATGGCGGATGATTATTCCCTTGAAAATGGGTTCCTCCAGGTTATTGTAACCTGCCCGGATTTCCAATTCCTTTCCAGGGATAAAAAGGTCTCCGGCGCTTAATTCGAAGTCGGAAGCGGCTACATCTCCATCATACAAAACCAGGCGGGCAGAAGGCACTTTGTTCACTGCCTTTTGGATAGAAATCATGGCAACACCCACGGAAGCAGGCAACTCCGTTCCTCCAGAAAAAATCTTGTAGGTAGCGAGGCTGGGGTTCGTTTCGGTGCTGGCTGGGACGAGTGGCATAGCTTAGGATTTGGCAAGTGGTGGGAAAAAGACTTCCTGACCGACTTTCAGATTTCGGAAGTTTCTCATTTTGTTCACCCGTGCGACTTCGAGGTAAAATTCCGTCGAGCCGTAGATTCGCTTACACATAATAGGAAGCGTATCACCTGCATTCACCACCCGGATGTGCGTGAGATCGGGCGAAGTTCGGCCAGCTTCTGCAGCTTGTTCCTGACGGGAAAGTGACTGGTCAAAATTTGCAGAAACTGTGGCTCTGATCGGAAGGCCGGCAGAATTGAAAAGCTTGTAATTGACTGTGGCTCCGCCCAATACACCACGAAACTGAAATGCGCCCCAGTTGATCTGCAAGTAATTGGGTTTGTGGGTGTCGGACTGGATGTTTTGGGTAATATCCAGAAACTTCCGAATCGCCCGATCCACGTGCTTGTCCTCATTAATCAGGTCAATTGCCGAAATTTTGTTTCCACTGATCCGGTCCAGATTGGGTTGGCTCCCGCCTAAATAGCTGAGGTTGATATCCCCGGGGACATCTTTTCCCGGCGGGGAGGCCGCAGTGGCGTCAAAAAGGAACTCGAAAGTCACGCTGTCAGATTCCAAAGTTCTGAACTGATATTGTTTGCCGTCTGTCAGCCCTTCCTCAGGAATCCACTTGGATTTGAATTCCTGACTGAAAGCGGTAGGATTGTACATCACCACATAGGTTTCAGTGGACGTCTCATACGTGTCATCCGTGAATGCGGTGATTTTCATTTTTTCCAATCCTCCCAGAGGAGAAAAAATATCTTTCAGGGCCATGGCTAAGAATTAACGTTCGTTTTTTTCTTTGATCAATCGAGCTAATTCTCGGATTCCCAAGAGGACCGATTCAGTTCCCGGTTGAGGTTTTGATGCTCCCGTGGGCTTTTCTTCTGCAGCATCCACTGTTGTGCGGATAACCAGTTCTTTGATTTCTATGGGCATGATCAGAATGGTAAAATGTCACCTGGGGAAATCCTTCGGAAGTATTGGTAGGCAAATTCGATCGACTCAATCATCAGGGAATTTTCCATGGCATTTAGCCCTTCGATACTCCATTTGACAGGCCAGGCATTGATGAAATTCCAAGCCTGAAGCGGTAAATGGTCTTCATTGAGCAAAATCACCGTGATATCATGTGCTTCAAACTGAAAGCCCTCTACCGCGTCCTTGAACCATTTTACCGCTTGAGTTCCGCTGAGCATTCCTCTTTTCATCGTGAGGTTTGGATAAGCGACAGGACCCGGTATCCGGTGTTTGAATCGGTTTTCTCCCCCTTCGGCATATTCTTCCACTCCTATTTCCACACTTAATCCGCCCACTTCCTGAAATCCGATATCAGGCAAGCCCGGATATTTGAGCAGCAGGCCTTCGAGTCTGACCAAGAAGTGAAAACCTGTAGGCGGATGGAAAATCGTCATGGGTTATGGAGTTTCTATTGCCAATCCTTCGTGACAAAGCTCAATGGTCTCGATTGCCACTTCATTTCCGGTTGAGTTGAGGGTAGGACCTTCTACTTTGCAAGGCCAGGCTTCTTTCACTTTCCAGACCATCACCGGTTCATGTTCTTCATTGAGCAAGCTGATCGTGAGATCCCGACGCTCGATTTTATTCATTTTGACTGTATTTAGCCATTGGAAAAACTCATTGTCGGCTCGGAATACGCCTCGCTTCAAAACAATATTGCTAAACTGGGGAATGCCGGGCATTTTGGTCACGTGGTATTCCAGTGAGCTGCCCTCTCTGTAGTCAATTGCCTGAAGCTCAATAGTAAGTCCGGAGACTTCCGTGAAGCCTATGCGGGTGCCGCCCCATTCTACCTGAAAATGAAAGACGGATAATGGATATGCTACTGCCATGATATATTGGATTTAAATATGTCTGAAGAAAAAGATTAAGATTCCTGAAGCTTATGGGAGAATTTCAGGATGATAAATTCTGCCGGACGGACTGCTGCAAGACCGATTTCGACATTCATCCGGCCTTCGAGAATGTCCTGGGAAGTCATGGTAATTCCGAGACCGATTCGTACAAAAAAGGCTTCCTCAGGCTTAGCTCCGGCAAGCGCTCCGTCTCGCCAAAGCTTGGTGAGGAAGTTTTCGATCATCGTTTTTACCCTCAGCCAGGTATTGGCATCATTCGGCTCGAAGACCACGAATTCGGTCGCCTTTTTCACCGATTCTTCAATGAAAATAAAAAGCCGTCTTACCGGAACATAGCGCCATTCATTGTCATTTCCGGCCAAAGTCCTTGCTCCCCAGACCAAAGTTCCTTTGCCTGTAAATGACCGGATGACATTGATGGACTTGCCAGAGGAAGCGTCCACATTAAGAGAGGCCTGTTGCTCATGGGATACTTTCACAGCAGGTCCGATTACCGAGCGGATGTCCACATTGGCAGGAGCTTTCCATACTCCTCTTTGACTGTCCACCCGAGCATAAACCCCTGCGATGGCTCCGGATGGGGGTACGGTGATGTAAAGCTTGCTGATTTCTGAAAGAATGGCCCGGTGCAAACTGGGGTCTGCTGTGGAAAGTGCCGTGAGATTTGATCCGTTCGCCGCATTTACAATTGCCGGATTAGGAGTTCCTGCGCCGATGTAAGTGTTCGTTTGGGTGATGGCGACCGAGGCCGAATCGTACCCAAAGTTTAGAGCACTTTTCAAATTGGGATAGTAGGCAGCCCCATATTTGAGATCTCCTGAACCTATTCCATTATTCCGGAAGTTTTCCGCATCTGCGAAAGGATCTGTAGTGTTGGCTTTTACATCCATGACTACAAACCTGTCCTTTAGCTTTTCACACTGAGCCAAAGCCGCCTCATAAACAGATTTTCCATTTGCCAAAGTCAGGTCATCCGGAAAAACGATCAAGGTAGGTTCATCTACCTTTTCCAAAGCGGCCAAGCCTCCCAGTAGACTTGTAGCGGTAGTGCTGTCACCGACGGTTGGGGGAGAAGTGAAATCATTTACTGAAATGATATAGCAGGGACCTCCACCATTGTCGAAGAATAGCCTCAGGCTGTAGTACATCTTAAAGGCACTGGGTGCTACGGGAGCATTGGCTTTGACAATCCGAGAACTCAGTTTGGCAGGTTGATTATTTTCACCGGTATAGGTGTCCTGAATCGATATGGTAATAGCTTCCGGCCGGGCAAAGCCAAAAATCGATTCATAGTCCAGCATGGAAGTTATCCGAGTTGGGACTCCTCTTACCGACTCCCCGTTTTTTAAAGCCAGATTAGTATGTCCGATGAAAGCCGGAATGGCTGTTTCGACTGCTGCTATTGAAGCCGGAAGAGTTGAAATTTCTTTGATGTAAACACCCGGTGTGGCGTAAGTTGACATAAGAATTGCGTTTTGGGTTAAAAGGAATTAGGATTCCTGAAGCTTGTGAGAAAACTTCAGGATGATGAATTCTGCCGGTCTTACTGCCGCCAGACCGATTTCTACAATCATTCTGCCTTCCAGAATGTCCAGGGCTGTCATAGTCTGACCCAGCCCAACTCTTACAAAAAATGCCTGTTCTGATTTTGCACCGGCGAGCGCTCCTTCCCTCCAGAGGTTTGTCAAGAAATTTTCAATCATCGTCTTTACCCGAAGCCAGGTATTGGCATCATTTGGCTCAAACACGACGAATTCAGTTGCTTTTTTGACAGACTCTTCGATGAAGATATATAGTCTGCGTACCGGAATATATTTCCATTCATTGTCGTTTCCGGCCAAGGTTCTTGCACCCCAGACGAGATTTCCTTTTCCCTGGAAAAACCGAATCACATTGATGGATTTCCCTGAGGTTGCGTCCACATTCAAAACTTCTTGTTCTTCGTGGCTTACAGAAACGGTTGGACGGAGTATAGACCGGATGTCCACATTTGCGGGTGCTTTCCAAACTCCTCTTTGGCTGTCGACACGTGCATAAACTCCGGCCATGGCCGCAGATGGATATAAGTCCATCAGCTTACTTTGAAGCAAAGCTATAATGGTATTATAGAGGGTTTTGTCCGGGGCGGCAAGAGAAAAAGTTCCACTTCCTGATACGGTCGCTCCGCCATTTGCTCCAGAATCGTTATAAGAAAGGACAGTTTCTGCACCCGTATCTCCGGGTAGAGTTGATATCAAAGTAATAATCTCTCCTTGACGGCTTGCTGTATAAGATGGATCGGCTACTGCCAAAATCGCATCGAGCAAAGCTTGAGCTGTAGTCGCATTTCCGGCATCTTGATCAAAATCGACTCCTTCAGTAAAGGTATTTCCCCCGATCGTAAAAGCATCCCCGGTGATGTTCGCATTGTTATTGATCCTGATGGTGGCAAAGGCCTGGCCTTCGCCAATCTTGGAAATGGGTAATCCATTAAAAGCTCCCAAACCTGCACCGCCGCGGTTATCTATTACTGTTAAAACATTTGGATTGAAGTGACGAAATAGAATGGTTTTGAGGCTTGGGTAGTAGGCAGCACCATATTTCAGTTCTGAATTACCGACTTCAGCCCTAAAATCTGCCCCGTCCTCGGCCACTGTTTGGTCTGGGTCAGTTAAAGTGTCCAATATGGCAAACCGATCCTGGAGTTTGGCGCACTGAGCAAGCATTTGATCGTGGAGGGTTTTGCGATTGATTGCAGAGAGCAGTACCGCCTCAGGAACTACCAAAAGGGTGGGTTCATCTTCCTCTTCCAGTGCTTTTAATCCAGCCAGCAAATCATCGATATCGATATCATCGCCGGTTGGTTCCTCTACGAAATCTCCGACAGAAACAATCCAGCATGGACCGCCTCCATTGGAGAAATACATGTAAACCTGATAGGTCATCAGGTATTGAGAAAAGTTGGAAGGATTGTCGATGTCTACGATAGGACCGTCTGTGATGGTAATGGTGTAGCGTTCCTGAAAGGATTCACCAAAAATCTCTTTGTATTCCAAATAAGAAGTCACCCTTACAGGAATATTGATGCTGAAAGTGGCTCCATTTCGGATCCGTTGGGCAGTATACCCAACAAATGCCGGGATGGCAGTAGCCACCGGTACGATGGAAGCGGGAAGGGTGGAGATTTCCTGGATATACACCCCGGGGGTTTTGAATTCTGCCATATCAGTGAGGATTAGATGAATACATAGATTTCTGAGATTTCCTCGCCGGGGCTGACTTTGATGGCTCCGGATCGGGAGGGATTAGGTAAGTGACCAAAAAGAACCCGATTTCCCGGTTTTCTTCGGAGTTCCAGATTGAGTTTTGGATTTTCGAAGAAGGGAATCGGTACCTGAGATTTAAAGATTACAGTCTCGGCATTATTGATTTTGACATCAGCATTTGGTGCAGCACCTATCTGTTGGAAATTGTAGGTGGTATAGGGAGAGCCAGGAGGGTTTCCTTTGTCCAAAATCGAAAGCTGGGCTGTGCCCAGATCGACTTTTTTATTTTGGCTGACAATGATATAGGTCCATTTGGTCGCTTTTCGCTTGAGGTCGATTGCATAGTAATCTCTTCCGCCATAGAGGTGATCCGGCACTGGGCGGTAGGAAATCTTCAGCACCCCCAAAGCCGATTTGACTTCCGGATCTTGAGTGAGGAAATATTCCTTTTTCCACAGATCGAGCGTGTTCGCTTCGTTTCTAAGAGTTAGGATATAGTTTCCTTCAGGCTTTCCTTTCAGATCAAGCGAAATCAAAAACTCCCCTTTGTCATCAGGGCTGAGCTCTCTATCAAGGGGAAAAGGTTGCCCGCTTTCATCCAATCCTGATGAGATTTTAGTGCCGGAAGCATCTTTTACCAGAAATATCACCTTTGCTGGCACAGGGTTAAGTGTAATTCTGGTGAGGAAGGTTTTTGGTCGGGCACCGTCCCAGACATCCAGCACGATTTTTTCAGGAAGGTCTGGATCAGAAGAGGCATTGGCAGGAAGGTTTTGAAAAGCCAAAAAATCCCCCGAATGGTAAGTCCTTGGTCCTTTGGAAAGTTGGGTGACTGCAAAAAACTGCGGGGAATTAGTGCTTTGGAAGAAAAAGCAAAAATCTACAGGTGGATTCAATGCTACTTCTGGAGTGCTGAGATCATCCTCTGCCCGATAAAGAACCAAAATTCCCTGAGGTGTCTCTCTCCACAGCATACGACCTTTTTTAAGGATTTCCCGGGTTTCCTGAGTCGGAATCAGTTTAAATTCCTTGGCAATCCCCTCCCGGAAATAGTCATGAAGCACGCTTACTTCGAAAAGCCGGCTGTAAATGATGTTCATGATTTATGTGTTGAAGAGAGAAAAATCTGCTCGATGGGTTCGCCGCTTTCCTGAATTGCATTCTCCTGAATTCGGAGAGTTTTCACCTTGTAAAGCACACTGGGCAGGTATTTGGCACCTACCACAGACCAAAAATTATACAGCTGCTCAAAGGAATAGCTGTACAGTTCCACCACGATTTTGGTCAGCTTAGTGTCAAATCCAGACAGAGAGGGGCTGTTTTCCGGAGTAAACACATTCTTGCTTTGAAAAAAGGCAATCGCGTAACTCAACTGCTTGAGGCCCTCCACATAGTCATCAGAGGAGTTATTGGCCTGTTTGTTTTGAAAATTGGCAGTAATCAGCACATACAAATTGAGTTGGATCTCAGGATTTCGCTTTTCCACTTTTCCCAAAGCATTGACAAATCGGCTTTGCTGGTCTTTGTTGGTGCGTTCTTCTTCAATGTTGATAAGGGAAAGACCAAGGGATTGATCAGGTATGGCAATGCCTGCTTCGTTGGTCACGCCGGACAAAAAAATCCTCGTTGTGAGAGGATCTCCCACTTTGAGCTTGATAAATGCATTGAGCTCTTGAGTCAAAAATTCCAATGCGGAATGAATCATGATGAAAAATTAAAAGGGTGAAAAATTCAGTGTTCTGAATGGATAAATTATCCAAGCCCTGTTCCTAATGACAGGAAAAAAATCAATAAAATGACAGGGATACTAGGGCTTTAATCGGCATAAGTATCCAAAAATTAGACAGTTATGTCGAATCGTTTTTCTAGATTTTGACAAGGAAACCGATAAAATTCATTTGAGGTCTTCTCGGAATGTCCCGGGAAATTCCCGTAAGAAGATATTCGTATTTGCGGTTCAGTTGAGCCGGTCAGAAATCCAGCAATCGTATCGGATAAGTTCAAAGTCAATTGGGTTCCAATTGTAAATGCCTTTTCCATCCTGAAGTTTTTGGAGGTGGACGTTGGTATTCAGGTCCTCGATGAAGTTGATTGGGACTTTGGTCTGGATTCCGTGGAGGACGTGGAATGCACTGTCGATCCTTGCACTGACTTTTCCTTTCCAACGATGAATCAGTTTGCGAAGGTTTTCCACTTTGTAGTCCAACCAATCCACCTCGTTTTGGTCAAAAAGTATCATCAATTCCAACATTTTTGAACCCAAGTAATAATTTGGAAGGGTTTTGAGTTCCTGCTGGCATTCATGGACCAGCCGGAGGGAGTTTTTGAGGGATTTTTGCCTGAACAGCAGAAATGCCTCCCAGTATTTCCATTTGGGTGAAAGCTCTGGACACCACCGTTCGAGGTTTTTTTTGAGTAGGGCAGTGGCTTCATCCAGTTGGTCTTGGTGAAAATGCGCATACCACTGGTATTGAGCCAATTCCAGGCAGTTTTCCCTGGATTGGATCAGAGAGGTGTTCTTATTTTTGCAGTTTTGGATTACCTGGTTGTATTGGCCGGATTGAAGTAAAAATTGCTGTTTAGTCAGAAAAAACTCCTCATAAACATCCCTGTTATCCGGATTCTCGGAGAAACTGGCTTCTGATTCCAAAATGAGCGATTGAGTTTCATCAAAGTCCTGGTTGGCTATGGATTGTCTGATGTTGGCGACTATACCCCAGTTTTTCCGCTCCGAATTCAGCTGTTGGAGGATTTGGCCCAAATAGGCATTTTTTTCACATTTAGTTCGATCTTCAGTTCTTGGGTGGTGCTGATTGACCAGGATCTGCAGGTGGCTTTTTATGACAAGTTCCAGCTCTGGCAGATCTTCTTTTCTGATGACCTCATTGACACCGAACCGCTGTGAGGTATCAAAAATTGACAAAACCAGATCAGGGAAATCACCGTCAATTGCTTTTTTGAGACTTTTTTCGAGGAGTTTTGCACCTTCGTATCGTAATCCCCTGGCGAGCATTACCTGGCTTTGGAGCAACAATTCACTGCAGCGAATCCTGCTTTTGACTTCATCTGAAAATGAACTGGTGTTCAATAGGGGAAACAATTCCTCTAATTCCTCTTTGACCCGTTTTTTGAGCTGGAAATAAGCCGAGCTTTCTTTTTCTCCATAGATCATCTGGCAGACTTCGCAGTCCTTCAGGCCGGGTTTTTCCACATTCAATTTTAGAAGTTGGTATGTTTTGGACTGTACCGAATGTCTGGTCGCGCAAAACTCCAAAAGCTGGGTTTTTTCACCGGCAGAACAAGTGGCTAGAATCTGAAAAATAGAATTCATAAAAAAAGAAACTAAAAATTAAAATTTAACTAACAAGTGATCATATCACTTGTTAAAGGTATAATCTATCTTACTTAAAGACAAATGATTGGTGTTCAATTCGTGGCTTGAAATCTTAAAAAGCAGGTCGCAAAATAGCCTATTTGGAGGAGGATTATCCCTAAGAATCTTTGTAAGGAATTGGACTCCAAACCTCCTTTCGTGTGCTAAATTGAAAGAGAACGGTTTTTCAAAAAAAACTATTTTAGCCTGAATACCCCCGGTTCTGTTTCGGAATACAGATTTTTTAAGGCGGGCAATTCCTGAAGGAGATTTTTGAAAATTCCCTCCGGATCTACAACTACCTGGGGCTTTTGGGTATGGAGATTTTGAAAAATTTCTGCTTTTTGCTCTAGGGTCTTTTCTGCATTCAGATAATCTTTGGTCAGATTGTAGTTTAAAAAAGGCCCTCCAAGCGTCCTGTCCAGATAGGGCGAGGTGTCTTGGGCAAGAACCATGATCCGGTCTCCGGGACTGGATTGGATTTCTGATTTTTTGCTGACAAAATAAGTAGTTCCAGCATTGGATTGATCTTGCCAATACCACCATCCGGCGAACGGAAGACCAAATAGCAGGATTAAAAAGGCAATTTTTCCGATCAAGCCTTTGCTGGTATTAAGGAAGAACTGGGTGATCAGAAACGTAAGTCCGGGAATAAACAGAAGTAACTGATAAGTTGCCTGCCGTTTGATCAGAAGAAATTCAAAAAGTGAAAATATGAGCCAAAGAATGACCATTTGCCGTTGTTTTTGTTGGTTGATGGTCGAGCCTTTTAGAACAGCACTATAGAAATAGCCGACTAAAGCTAAAATCAGCGGAAACACCCCTAAAGCTGCCCAGGAAAGGACAGATTGATAGGAATATTTCCCATAAGTGAAAATCATCGGCCAAATCTGGAGCGCCTCACTCAGGCCGTCATTCCAGAAATAAAAGATCATCACCAGCGATATGGGCAAGAAAAAACCTACGAGAGATAATAACAATTGGCGAAATGAAAAGCCACTGATGGCAATCCCTGTGAAAATCATGTAGGGAAGGAATATGCCGTAATTGAGATGAAATCCGGTGGCAATACCTCCATAAATCCCTATCAATAGCGTGGATTCACTGGTTTCTTTCTGCAATACGGTCTGGGAAAAAAGCTGGCCAATGGCCAATACCAAAAAAGTACTACCCAAAAGTGCGGGGGATAAGCCGACCATATCAAAGGTCAGATGAAAAAGTGCCGCCATGATGATGGCCGGTAAGTAGGTGTTTTCCTCAAAAACCCGATATCGGATCAATATTGAGTTCCAATAAATAATCTGAAAAAGCACCAAGAGCCTTCCGATAAGCTCATAAGCAAGCGCACTTCGACCAAAAACAAGGTGGAGGAAAGTGAAAAATCCAGCAGACAAAGGGCCCGTATCGTCAATAACATCCAGGTATAGGAAGTAGCCATCACTCAAGCGCTCACCTAAAACCATCCAAATCAGCCTTGGTTCTGTAAGAGGAAATGGAACGACCCAAATCATCAATGTGGCTAGCAATATCAGGTAGAGTGCTACCCCGATAAGTCTAAATGGATCGTTTACTTTGAAAAAACTTAACAAGGTTTCTGGTAAGGATTGGGTTGGATTGGGTCGAAATTAAAGCTTGCCCAAGTATTTCGCTAAATTTGTACCACAAATACTTCACATGGAAAGCAAAAGACAACAAAAACACGCCAAGCTGCTTCAAAAAGAGCTAGGGGATATTTTTCAAAAGGAGGCAAAACACCTGGTAGGAAAGGCAATGATCACCATCACCCGGGTAATGGTCAGTCCGGATTTGGGCTTTGCCAAAGTTTATGTGAGTTTTCTTATAGCCGACCCTAAGGCCACCTATGAATTGATCAATGAGCATAAAAAGGAAATCCGCCACCACCTCTCCAAAAGGATCGGAAAATCTGTACGGGTAATTCCCGAAATTGCTTTCTTTCCGGATGATTCGGCTACTTACGCTCAATACATGGACAAGGTGATTTCGGACCTCAATATTCCTCCTGCGCCAGAAGAAGACGAAGCCGAAAACGAGGAAAACGAGGATTGATTTTTCACATGTTGAATACCAGTTCATTTATAGCCGGCAGATATTTTCGCAGTAAGAAAAAGCGGAATTTCATCACAGTACTCTCCATCATTTCGGTGGTTGGGGTGGCTGTGGGCACAATAGCACTGGTAGTGGTCATGTCTGTATTCAATGGACTGGAGGATTTGATTCGCGGCCTTTTTGCCAGTTTTGATGCTGAACTGAAAGTGGAACCTGCACAGGGAAAGAGCTTTTTGGCACCCAAAGAGTGGCTGGCGGAAATCGAAAAAATTGAAGGAGTAGAGGTTTTGACTGAAGTCATAGAAGACAATGTGTTATTTGAGCACGACGGCAATCAAATAGTGGCCAAGATCAAAGGGGTCTCCGACAATTTTTTGGATCAGGGGAGGTTTTCGAAGGGATATTTTTGGGGAGATACTACACTGGGTACGGATATCCGTCCCGGGGCGATTTTAGGCAGAGGAGTGGGCTTTTTTCTTTCAGTCAATCTCAATGAAGTCAACTCTACCCTAAAAGTCTTTTATCCCAAAGCACCAAGATCCGCCGCCAGCATCGATCCCAGTCAGATGTACGCTTCAGCACAATTGGAACCCAGAGCCTTTTTCAGCATTGAGCAGCAGTTTGATGACGAATACGTGATCGCACCGCTCCACTTTACCAGGGATTTGTTGAATTACGGGGACAGGCGGACAGCACTGGAATTAAAGGTGAAAGAGGGGTATTCAATAGGGGAAGTGCAGCAGCAGCTTAAAACCCATTTGGGTGCGGACTTCTTGGTTAAAAATGCCGATGAGCAACATGCCGGACTTATCCGCACAGTCAAGCTTGAGAAGTTATTTACCTTTCTCACGCTGACTTTCATTTTGGCAATTGCCTCATTTAACATTTTTTTCTCCCTGAGTATGCTGGCCATCGAAAAGAAAAAGGACATTGCTGTCCTGAAAGCAATGGGAGCTCGGGACGGGTTGATTCGTGGGATTTTTCTCAAACAGGGGGCTTTGATAGCATTGTCCGGTGCGAGTTTGGGATTGACTCTGGGGTATTTGTTGGTGGTGGCTCAGGATACTTTTGGACTGGTTTCATTGGGGATATCATCGGCGGTTGTGGATGCCTATCCGGTGCGGATTGTTTGGACGGATTTGGTCTGGATCAGTGTTTCGGTGGTTTCAATTACGTTATTGGCATCCTGGAGACCGGCCATTATCGCGTCAAAGGTTGATCCTGTCCGAGAGCTTTAGCGGGTAAAGAAATCTCTGATCACCGAATCTTTATGAATTTTTTGAAACCCCATTAGTCCGAGGTCCATGGGCAAACTTTCTTTTGCAGTTAACCACAGTTCTCCTCCCTGTCCCAATCATTTGACCGTGAACAAAATAGATTTAGCCTTCTTTTTTGCCTGCGCCAAGCCCGGCAAATCCCTGATTCAGGAATGAATACAGTGTTCCCAAAACCCCCAATCCTCCGGTGAGGTAAGTATAGGCTTCATTGAAAAATGTTTTGTCAAAAATACCCACCATGGCGATGCAAATCAGGACAAAGCTGATGACCGCAGTTTGAATGGTCCTGACATTTCCGTGTTTCTTTTCATAAGCCCCAAATCTTGCTGTTTCTTCCTCTGTGGAGTGTGTTAGAATGTAATGTCGAAAAACTGGACTAAAAAGTCTCCACTCAATCCAGTCTTCGGTAGATCCGGAGTAGGTTTTAGGAACTATAATGCCTTTTTGCGCCAAGTCGAGCATCGTTTCTCGCCTTGCAGGATTGTAAAACCCCTCTTTTGCATAAGAGTTGCAAACGATCTTTTCTTCAAAACACAAGTCGGACCAAATGTTGGTATAGAATGCTTTGTTCCTTTTCAGTCTTGCAAGAACATCATCCTCATTTGTAAAGGGACCCTTCACTATATCCTCAATTTGGATCACACTGAATTTAAAATCTGTAAACAATTCAGAAAAAAGGGATTTTTCTCTTTCGGATTTTAGTCCGTTGTAAATATCCTTCCAGAGCGCTCCGGAATAAATAGTAAGACCGCACCGTGAATTTTTGATCTCTGAGATCGGTCCTATCAAGGTCATTGGGTTTTCAACACAATGGAAATTGATCAACCGGTAGTACTTCTCGATTGGAGTGAAATCCTCGGGAAAAGTCTTATACTTTAGATCAATGGTCTCTGTTTTCTCGTCCGGAAGGGGAATTTGGTTGGAATTGATACAACAGATGTAGTTAGGCGCATAACCAGATTCGGTAAACCGTTCGACTTCAGATTTGAAATCAAAAAAGATGCTGTTTTGGATCCAACGTACTACCAGAAATGTTGCAAAAACTAACAGGAAAAAACCCAGATAATAGACAGGATTCGAACTCAAGTTGGTGGTTTTACCTCTCCAGGCATTTTGGATGGCATTTTGTCCCGGTGCAATAAAATCCTCGATTTTGCTGTCAAAGGGATCCCCCAAAGTGGCCATCATATTTCGGCGGACCTGCTCATATCCGATCAAAATAGGACTGGGTTCCACCTCAATAGTCTTCTCGGTTTTAGTGGCTTTGGATTGGCCTTTCTTTTCGGAGGCTTCCATTTCTTTTGCATTCCAAATGGAGGATTCCAAATGCTGGGTTTTGGACTGAATCAGATATCCCGGCAAGAAACCGATCAGAAAAAACCAAAAGACTAAATAAGTACTCAAGGCGTTTTTGGTTGATTTGAAAATTCTATGGAGCGGAAGGCTCGATTTTTTTGGCCTGATGTAGGCCCATCCTAGGATAAGCAAAATAGTGAAACCTGAAAGTAAACTCATTCCTACAATTAGCACGGGTGAAAAGACACAGAGGAAGGAATAAACGGACAGAAGTATTCCAAGCAATACCAATAACTCCGTGCTGATTTTTCTTTCTTTCAACATCGTATTCATCTGTGATGTGGCCAGGTTGAGAATCGAAATATTCAGGGAAGAAAAAGTCATGATCGCAAGGGTTCTGAAGGGGTTCAGAGAGATCTGAGCCAATATTGCAAACAATAGTATCGAAAATAGCAGGTATCCTAGGATGAGAAATGTGATCCGGGGTAGGTTTTTGGCATTGGGGACCAGCCACTCAAAAAGGAAGGACTTAAATCCACGCGAATTGGATCGGGTACGAGAGGACAATTGTGCAAAGAGTGTAAACAGGAAAAAGGCTAAATAGAAACTCACGAAAATTATACCTTCCAGGGAGGTCAGGGCAGAAAATGTATGGAAGATGTTGGAATTGACTAAGAATACTTGCCAAAGATTAGAGTCGAACTCGGTGGAACTTATTCTGTTAAAAATGGCCTCATATTGGTGCCCGTTGAGGTAGAGCGGGACATGTAATGAGGCATTTTCATTGAGTTCCTGATTATTTTTCATCAGACTTTTCACCTCTTTCCATTTGTTTGGATTGATGGATTCGCTGAGATTGGTGAGAGAGGACTCGACTTTTTTGCTTTTGTAAATGACCTTGCCGTCCTCTTTGATCAGCAGTATCCGGTGGGAATTAAGGCTATCGGACTTTAACTCTAGAGAAAAAGTCGCCGCATAGACATTGGAATCAGAGGAGATGGGATTTTTGGTGGAAATCACAGACTCCAAGAGCCCCGTTCCCCGGCTGTAATGAGAACCCAAAAAACGGGTCATCGTTGATTTTCCCTCAAAGAAATTCACATATTCCCGGTCTTTGAGATAGGTGAACGAATAATTCTTTTCGAATACGGCTTTTAAGGGCTTTGTTTCTTTTTTTGAATAAATATTCATTTTCTCAACATAGCCTGTGATTGGATTGACTTCAATCAATTCATTGAGGTTGCCGAATGCTAAGCCTTCCTTTCCTCCTATCCAGACCTTGAGCAGAGAGTCATATTTGCCGAGATGGGATCTTAGTTCGATCCTGGTTTCCTTGATTTTTGATTCTAAAATTGAGGAAGGGTTTGGGCGATTTTTGGAAAACGAAAGTGAAAATCCAATCACTACAGCAATGGTCATGAGAGAAATCCCGACCTGAATGATTCTGCTTTGGGTCAATCTGTCTCCCTTGCCCATTTTAACCACCGCCAAAATGGGGACAGATGCAATCAACATGATCAGGATAAAAAGCAACGTACTGAGCAAATTGTAATTGATCCGGAGGCCGACTTTCAGAAAGTAATCCGAATCCAGCAATGCCAAAAAATAAAGTTTATGAGGGCCAAGCCTAATTGGGTTGGCGTAAGACTGGAATTCATTCCCGTCCAAAACTATTGTGGAACTTACAATTCCAACTTTCATGGAATGGGTAGAATCCTTTGGATTTACACTTGGGTCAAATATTTTTCTCCCATTGACCTCAACGGGATAAAGCGCGACTCCGGCAGAATCAGTCAAATAGAGTTTTTCAAAAATCAGGTCATTGGACAAAATCAGGTCGACCAGTGCATGAATAGGCACTTGAAGATCCATCGTTAAAACCGAGTTTTCGGTTCTTTTCCCTTTGATTTTGGAAAAATGGTCTACTGAATTCAGGAAATTGAGGTCATTGGGATAGGGTATGGATACTGGTTGATCTTTCACCAATATCTGATTGCCCATGAGGTTGATTTTTGGAGCGGGGAGAGTTTCACGCTCCTGAAACTTGAGGTTTGAAACAGCAGGCTTAAAGCCTTCACGGAGAAGTTGGATGCTATCGGCAAGTTGTCTTATAGCCGGTTCTGGAGATTCCCGATACCCCTGCCGCATTAGATAAGCATCCACCCGCTTGAGGTAGTCGGGCAATGCCAACTGGATTTCTCTGCTTAAGTTGGCCACACTGCGGATATGCTGCTGCTGCAGCTCGGACTGATTGTTGGTGGACTGAACAAACAAAAGGACACCTATAATCGCTACCAAGGGCAATAAGAAGATCCAGATTTTAAAAGCTTTCAGTTTCATTGGAAAAAAAATGTGAAAGCTACAATTTAGGATTAATCGATTGAAAATCAACCCGCAAGTCCACTTGATTTGGATCTGTTTGGAGGTTTAAAAAATCCTAAGGGATTCATTTAAGGCACGTTTATTGAAAGAAGAAGGAGAAATCCCAACTCCATTTCTCATGAAAGTGTATGCCCTGTTAGGAGTTTTCCTTTTTTTTGGATGCTCAATTGCCTCAGCCCAAGATACCACTGCCACTCAAAACTCCCTCCGCTCAGGCACCATTACCAGTCAGTTTGAATACATCTATCGGGTCTCCAATAACATTCGGGAACATGAAGTAGTCAAGAAGTCCCATTTGGAACAACTTAAAGCCAACGTTCTGGACTCGATCAGAACCAGAACCAAGGAAATCACCCAACTGCAGACTCAAATTGGAAGCTTAAATGATTCGATGACCCTGGTCAAGCAACTCCTGAGCACAGAAGTCGAGCAAAAGAATCAGGCAATCGCAAGTGGGGATAATTTCACTTTTTTTGGAATCACGATTCAAAAGACGGTCTATTCATCCTTGATGTGGATCTTGGTGGTTGTGCTGGCTGGTGCACTTGGATTTTTTGCCATGCAATATTTCAGAAGTTTCGGCAGAATTAAGAAAGCTGAAAAGGATTTCCTTGAAGTTCAGGAAGAATTTGAGCAGCATCGCAAAAACACTCTCGATCGGGAACGAAAGCTCAAACGGGAATTGATCAATGCCCAAATGGGAAAGAATTAATCATCAGGCCGGAGATTTTCTTCGGCTTTTTTGATGTCTGGATTAACTTGCGTTTATGAAAATTCCCCCTTTGAAATTTGACATTGTGGTGATCGGCATTGGTGCCGTCGGAAGTTCTGCACTTTATCAGTTGAGTAAAAGCGGTAAGAAAATTCTGGGAATCGACCGATTTGAGCCACCGCATACTTTTGGTTCCAGTCATGGCGAAACCAGGATTACCCGCCTTGCAGTGGGCGAAGGGGAGGATTACGTGGTCTTGGCCAAGCGATCGCATGAAATTTGGAGAGAAATAGAAGCTGAATCAGGGGTGGAAATCATGACCAACACTTCCGGTATTTTGATGGATTCGGGACTTGAACCTTGGGGAAAACATGGCTCTGAGGGTTTTTGGGACAAGACCGTCACATTTGCGAAAAGCCAAGATATCAGTCACAGGATTTTAGAGCCAGAAGCTTTAAAATCACGGTTTCCGGCTTTCCAACTCGAGTCCTCCGGAAAAGTCTATTGGGAAGCGGCTGCAGGATATCTTAGACCAGAAATAGCTATAAAAGCCCAACTGGAATTGGCAAAGAAAAACGGTGCTGAAATTCAGGTGAATACCCAGGTAGAGGAAATTGGCAAGGAAGGAAGTTCAGTTTTGATCAGGACCAAAAACGGGCAGGTTTTGGCAGAAAAAGTTTTGTTCAGTGCTGGCGGCTGGGTCAAGGATTTTTTACCGGAAGCAGAAAAGACCGATTTTAAAATTTGCCGACAAGTGCTGCACTGGCTGGAAATAGAGCCTGGCTTTACCGATTGGACTACCTATCCAGTTTGGATGTGGGGCTTTGGTCCCAAACCAGAGGATTTTATTTATGGTTTTCCATCGCTGGATGGCAAGACGGTCAAAATGGCGACCGAGTCCTTTGTAGACGACAAGCATCCGGATTTTCTTAACCGGGAAGTAAGTGCAGCTGAACAAAATCAGTTTTGGAAGGAAAAAATAGAAGGAAAAATTCTGGGTTTGAAGCGGGAGATCAGCAAGTCTGTGGTTTGTTTTTACACTGTGACTGCTGATGCCCGGTTTGTAATTAAGCCATTGGCTGGAATGGATAACGTATTGATGGTTTCGGCTTGTTCAGGCCATGGGTTCAAACATTCCGCTGCCCTCGGGGAACGACTTGCGCATGATCTGGCTCTTGAGGGCTGAGTCCAGTCAGACATTTTCCTGTCATTTCTATTTCTAATCCCCTACTTTTGCGGACAAATCACCAAAACGAGAATGGCCAAAAAAAGAGGTACTGCCCTGGAACCTGAAGAAAAGCGGAAACTTAATAAGCAGAATCTGAGCAAACTTGGGGGAATTTTCAGGTTTTTGCTGCCTTACAAATGGTCCTTTTTTGCGGGATTGGTCTTTCTTCTTTTTTCCTCCCTTACTCTATTGACCTTTCCGTTTGTTGCCGGAAAACTGATTGATACAGCCCAGGGTAGCAGTTGGATTGTCAATGATGTAAATTCCATTGCTTGGATTTTGATCGGTATCCTTGCCGTCCAGAGTGTTTTTTCGTTTTTCAGAGTTTGGCTTTTTGCGCTTGTATCAGAGAGATCTATGAGGGATATCCGACTGGCTCTTTATTCCAGAATGATCCGTCTGCCGATGACATTCTTCGACAAAAGGCGGACTGGTGAACTGATCAGTAGAATCACTGCTGATGTGAGTCAGTTGCAGGATACCTTCTCGACCACCTTGGCTGAGCTTTTCCGGCAGGTAATAACTCTAGTAGCGGGGATTGGATTTTTACTTTACAATACTCCCAAACTGACTGTGTTTATGTTGGGGACGTTTCCGGTTCTGGTTCTGATCGCAATGGTTTTTGGCAGGTTTATCAGAAATCTTTCCAAGAAAACCCAGGATGAACTGGCAGCTGCCAATGTAATTGTCGAGGAAACGCTCCAATCGATCAGTACGGTGAAGTCCTTTGTCGGCGAAGCTTTTGAATCAGCGCGTTACGGAAAAGGACTCAATTCCGTGGTCGGAGTGGCTTTGACTACGGCGAAATATCGGGGAGCATTTATATCCTTTATCATATTCGCACTTTTCGGCGGTATTGTAGCCGTGATGTGGTATGGTGCAAGCTTGGTAGCCGAAGGTCAAATGACCGTAGGGGAATTGGTATCCTTTGTATTGTACACCACGTTTATCGGCGGTTCAATTGCCGGATTGGGTGATATCTACAGCCAATTGCAAAAAGCCATTGGAAGCTCAGAACGGGTATTGGAGATCATGGAGGAGGCGCCTGAGGCAGAGTCGGGCGAGACTTCCGAAAAGTTCGAAGGGAGAATTGAATTCAATCATGTGGGCTTCAGATATCCGACTCGACCAGAGGTTGAGGTATTGAAAAATGTTTCTTTTCGGGTTCAATCCGGAGAGAAAGTAGCCCTTGCCGGCCATTCAGGAGCTGGAAAGTCCACGATCATCCAACTTTTGCTTCGGTTTTATGAGGCTGAAAAAGGCGGAATTCTGGTGGATGGCCGGGATGTAAAAGATTGGGACCTAAAAGTATTGCGTAGCAAAATCGGAATTGTTCCCCAGGAAGTATTGCTTTTCGGCGGATCGATTCGGGAAAACATTGCCTATGCAAAGCCCGGAGCAAGTGAAGAAGAAATCATTCTGGCCTCCAAAAAAGCCAATGCTTGGCAATTTATTTCCCAGTTTCCGGATGGATTGGATACGCTGGTGGGCGAGCGGGGAGTAAAACTTTCCGGAGGTCAGCGGCAACGTGTGGCAATTGCCCGTGCGATTTTGAAAGACCCTGCAATTCTGATTTTGGATGAAGCTACCTCCTCACTCGATGCGGAATCAGAATCCTTGGTTCAGCAGGCATTGGATGAACTGATGAAAGGTAGGACCACCCTCATCATCGCCCACAGACTTGCCACGATCCGCAAAGTAGATCGGATCTATGCCCTGAGTGAGGGAAAAATCGTGGAAGAAGGCAGTCATAAAGAATTGCTTCAAAATGAGGCAGGCTTTTATTCCAATCTGGTCCGCTTGCAATTTGCAGATTAACGCAAATTGTGCGCGGTGAGGGATTTTGTCATTCCCAGCGTTTTTTCCTTTAGAATTTTAGAACCCGGAAATAGTTTTTTCATTTCCTTTTCATTCAGTAGCCGGATTTCATCTAGGTATTGTTGCGCGTCTTCTTTCTTCCACTTGGTCATCCGGCTTAATCTGGTTTTGGTCAGAAAAAATAGAAGCAGCCTTTTGGGCATGTACTGGGCAAAAGGAATTGCATAATGAGCCTCGATGGGAAAATATTTATTGGGAGTTTGAATAAAATATTTTTTCCCCACTCGCTGAATTTCATCAGCCATTTTCACCTGATTTTCATAGGTGTAAAGGTGCTCGATCACGGAATTTGAAAATATCAGATCAAACTTTTTGTCCTCAAACTCCTTCATGGATGTGGCGTCTCCAATCTTGGAACAGATATGGGGATGGGTGGTTTTTTCCAGATGGAGGTTTAAAAGCGTAATTGTGACACCAGGGACATTCGGCAATTGGCTGCCTTTCCAAAAACTGGCCGTACCTCCCACATCAAGAATATGGATTGGCTTTTCCGGATTGAAATTTCTGAAAAACAGTTTTTCAAATTTTTTAAGGCGTCTAGCCCTGAATTTTGCACCAATCGATTTTGGATGATCCGATGGCGCAAAAAGATCGTTTATTATACTCATTAGAAGCCTTAAGGCAGTTGGGGATACAAATAAATCCAAAAGTAACCAGCCTACAGAATTTCTTTCTTAATTTTAAAGCGTAAAACTTTGAGCTTAATCCCAGAATTGTCCTGTTTTTGCAATAACATCCTGATTTAGTTCGGACCTATTTTTATGAAGAGAAGATTTGATACCTATTTTCCCTGGCTTTTTACGGTCAGCGATTTTCTGGCTTCTCTGGTTTCTTTGCTGGTGACCAATTTTATTCTCCAGTCGGCCGGAGTTTTTGACGGGGCAGAGTTCTCTGCATACCTTACCCTTTCTGTTGTGTGGTTAATGGTATCATCACTCCGCAAAGACTATAAAATCGGCCGTACTGATGAGTATGACCTCACCTTAAAAAACCTCCTGGCCACTCTTTTGTGGTTTTTGGTGGCTACGTCCATACTTTGGACACCGCTTGAAAACGACAACTACCGATGGATTCAGATCACCGGACTTGGAGTGACCATGTATCTCCAGATGGGGATTTTCAGGGTAGGTGTTCATCTTTTGCTGAGAAAATACCGTGCAGCAGGAAATAACTACAGAAATGCGGTGATCATAGGCAAAGGTGGGACTAGTCCAAAACTGGCCAATGTGTTTAAAATCCGTAAAGATTTTGGGATCAATTTTCTCGGATATTTCGATGATCAATCCGATTGTTCTCAAACCCGTGGCGGAATAACTGATTTTTTTGAGGAAGCACCAAAACTTAACCTTGATCTGATTTATATCTACGAAAAGTTGGAAGCGCCTTTGGTGAAAAGTATCATCGAATATGCCGATGAGAATTATATCAAGGTAAAAATGATCCCAGGGAGCAGTTTGCAGTTGGAGAAAAACCTCTCATTTTCCAAGTATGGTGAGTTTTTTGTCATCAATGTCAATGACATCCCTTTGGACAATGCCATTCACAGTTTGGCCAAAAGGACATTTGATCTGGTTTTTGCAAGTTTGGTCACAGTTTTTATCCTTTCTTGGTTGATACCGCTGGTAGGAATCCTGATCAAACTGGAATCTAGGGGTCCGGTCTTTTTTGTCCAAAAGAGAAACGGAGTTAATAATCGGGTATTTAATTGTCTGAAGTTTAGGTCTATGACTCCCAATGATTATGCGGATACCAAGCAAGCCACCAAAAACGATCCAAGAGTTACCCGAATCGGGGCATTTCTCCGCAATTCTTCCCTGGATGAAATGCCGCAGTTTCTCAATGTTCTGATCGGGGATATGTCAATAGTGGGGCCCAGACCACACACTGTACCTATGAACCAAACCTTCAAAACCCAAATCCTCCGGTACAACACCCGGCATAAAATCAGACCAGGAATCACCGGTTTGGCACAGGTAAGAGGTTATCGTGGAGAAATCGAAAATTCCCATCAAATCAGGTCGAGAGTCAGACTGGATTATTTTTATATTAACAATTGGTCGTTTCTGCTCGATATGGATATCATGTTAAAAACCATTCACGAGCTGGTTTTCCATAGGGACAACGCCTATTAAAATGTCAAAATGTAAATTTTGCGGCAGTTCGAACCTGGACTTTTTCACCGCACAGGAACGGATGCTTGGCTTGGGAGGTGAGTTTCGCTATGCAGAATGCCAAACCTGTGGGTCTCTTCAGTTGGAAATTATACCCGTAGATCTCTCGCCCTATTACCCCGCCAATTATTACTCCTTTCAAGGTTTAAAAACCTCCAGTTTTTTGACTAGGCTGCTGAAAACCCTCCGGATGCGCTCATTTCTTTGGTTGGGCATCCAATGGAAAGTCCCGCTTTACGGCTATTGGCTCAAAAAAGTCCATACACGCTTTAATGCCAAGATAGCTGATGTGGGCTGTGGCAATGGTCAGTTGTTGTATGAACTCTATGCAGGCGGATACCGGGATCTTCATGGATTTGACCCGTTTATCGATGAGGAAATTCAGATCAGTCCGGGATTAAAACTCTGGAAAAAACGTGTGGAGGAGTCAGAACTGACTTTTGACCTGATCATGATGCATCATGCATTTGAGCACATGGAGGATCCAAATGCGGTATTGAAGTCATGTTTTGGAAAGTTGAATCCGGGTGGAACCCTGCTGATTCGTTGCCCGGTGGCTGATGCGGAAGTCTGGAAAACTGAACGTGAGCTTTGGGTCCAATTGGATGCTCCGAGGCATTTGATCATTCCCAGCGTAAAAGGACTAATGGAAGTTGCTCAAAAAACCGGGTTTGAGCTCGCAGAAGTAGAATTTGATTCTTCCGAATTTCAATTTTGGGGTACAGAATTATACAAAAAGGGAATGAATCTGGACATGTCCAAAGTCGGGATGCTTTTTACAAGGGAACAGCTGGAGAAATTAAAAGAAAAAGCCCTCAAGTATAATCTGGAGGGCAAAGGGGATCAGGTATGTTTTTATTTGCGTAAGCCGCTCAAATCTTAAACAGCGCATCAAAGAATCCCATTGTTTCGCCTTTTTTCTTGAAAATTAGCATGGGAAGGTACTTGTTGGCATGAATCAGTTTTTCGGCGGTACTTCCCAATAAGATGGCGGCTGAGGTAGTCCTTCCTCTGGATCCCAGCAAAATCATATCAGCTTCGATTTTCTGCGCAAATTCAAGAATCAGGTTTCCGGGATTTTTACCGTCATTTAAAACCATTTCACAATCTAACTCGGGGTGATGGTGCTTGGCGACGAATTTTTTGAAATCTGCATGGGCATTTTCCTTCATAATCTCCGAAAATTCCTCAAAGGATTTTCCCGTTTTTGAATAGCCGTGAGGCACTTCATAAATGTGCATCGGAACCAGTTCGGCTTCCAATTTATCTGAAATCACCTCCGCAAACTCATAGATCATATGGTTGTGCGAAGAAAAGTCAGTCGGGATAAGGATTTTCTTTGGGAACTTAATCGGACGTTTTTCCTGGACCAGAAGGACTGAACAGGGAGCTTTTTTTGCTACCCCGTCTGCCAACACTCCGTTTCCTGCCAGCGTATCCTTCCTCCCCATGATGACCAAGTCTACTTCTTTGAGCTTAGCCCAACGGAGAAATGTATCCAGAGGATGACTTCCTTCCTCTACAAATACCTCCGTTTCTACATCTTCCGGAAAGTTGAATTCCTTCAGTTTGGCTTTGATAATTGACTCCAAAGCCTCGTCGGTGGGTGCCACCAAGTCCGGATATTGGTTGAGAATTTCCTTGGGGATTTCCAGATTTTTGCCAACATGCACGAAGTAACACTTTTCAATTCCTAAAAACTTGATAAACACTGCCGTTTTTTTGATCAGGATATCATCCATCTCGGTGAGATCTAAACCAATCATGGCTTTGGAAAAGAATTTCATAGTCTGGGGTTTTTATTTAGCCTTAAGTTAAAAGATTGAATCAGGAAACCGAACAGATTTTTTAAAATGGGGGCAAGAGATTGTTTTCGGGGTAAATTTGCGGGGTGAAAATAATTCAGAAATACTTCCTGGCCTTAATTCCTCCTCTCGAGATTATGGAAAAGGCGGAGGAAATCAAAATCCGGATCAGGGATGAGTTTGGTATAAAGTACGCGTTAAAGTCACCCCCGCATATTACACTCAAGATGCCCTTCAACTTTAGTGAAGCCAAAGAGGGCAAACTTATTGGCTTGCTAGGGGAGCAATTGAAAGATCAAGCGTCTTTTTCTGTGAAAATTTCAGGAGTTGGGACTTTTGGAAATCGGGTGATTTTTCTCCGCATCGAAGAGTCGGCCAAGCTGAGGCAACTTCAGGAAAAACTGAAGTTGTTTTGCAAAAAAGAACTGCACTTGATAGATGAATTGAGTGACCGCAATTTTCATCCACATCTGACTGTAGCTTTCAAAGATCTTAAGTCATCCCATTTCCCTGAGGTGTTGGCAAGGGTTAGGCAGATGGCTTTCGAAGCAGAATTTTCTACTGCTGATTTGGTATTGCTCAAGCGTCAGGAGGGGAAATGGATTGTGCATAGGAAAGTGACCTTTGGAGGCTGATTTTTGGTGAAAAGATGAATTTTCGCTCCATTTAAGGCGAAAAAATGAAGATTTATCAAAAAATTTCAAGTTTTAGGAAATTTGGAAAATTTAACATTCCATACATAATCATTTTGATTTGGAGTCATTTGATTTAGGTCAAATCGAAATTTTAAACTGTTTAAGCAATAATTCCAGTGTATTATCCAAACATTATATTAACATTAATAATAAACCTTTGGATTCAAAAAATTGCACTTTCTCTGTGCTCAGAATTAATATAATACAATTGGGATTATATAAAAATATTATTTCACCTTTTTTAAGTAAGACCCTAGTTTTATTG
>NZ_MUNY01000031.1 GCF_002002735.1 Algoriphagus sp. A40
TTGAACAAAGAAGGGAAGACGATACAAGTCCGTCTCCCCTTCACAGTCTGGCTGATGCCGACTTAAGTATCGAAATTTAAGAAAATCCTTATTTCTTCTTGACTTTAAACACAGAATCTCAATGGTTGAAAAAGGGAAGATATTTCTTAAGTCAAATCAAAAAGCTTGGAAATGGAACAGAAGCTGCCCCGTCTTTTTAGACAGACTTTTTTGCCTTGGCAGAAAGGAGTAATTTTGACCAAAATCTCAATTCATGGCTGAAGTTCTTGTCATCACTCCGGTGAAAAATTCCATCGAAACGACCTTGGATACGGCAAGGGCTATCGCTTCTTCCGACGTTTCGGTCCGACATGTGATTTTCAATGATTTCAGCACAGAAGAAACAAAAGCCCGCCTGGAGGAAAACAAATCCAAAATCGGCTATGAATTGATTCATATCGAAGAGCTGACTGATCACCCTTCCCCCAATTACAAACTGGTTTTGCAGATTTCCCAAAAGATGGCTTTGGAAGCAGGATTGCCACTGTTGGTGATCGAATCGGATGTGGTTATCAAATCAGACACAATTTCCAGTCTTCTTTCTTACAAGAGCAAAGGGGTAAAACCCGGTTTGATCGGATCAGTTACAGTGGATGAAGCTGGAGTGGTAAATTTTCCCTATCTCAAATTCAAAGGGGTAAAGGAACCAGTCATCCAGACCCAGCGAAGTCTGAGTTTTTGCTGTACCCTTTTTACTTTGGATTTTCTGAAAAGCTACGATTTCACAGGCTTGGATGAGGCTAAAGATTGGTACGACACATACATTTCCAAAAAGTCCATCGAGTTAGGCTTTGAAAATGCGGTCTTGATGGATGCCCCGGTGTGGCACCGTCCGCATGCCAGCCGTCCCTGGAAACAATTGAAATACAGCAATCCGCTGAAGTATTACTTTTTGAAATTTTGGAAGGGGTTGGATAAAATCTGATCAAAGCTTTCCAAGCCATTTCAGCAAGGTATTGTATGGTTTTGACCAGGTTCTTTGAAACCTCAGAGGACCATTTAATTCTCTTTCAAAAAAATCACTATGTTTTGCATTCAGGTAAGCGATTCGCTCACGCTTTTTTTGATTGGTACCTGTTTTCTTGCGCTTGCTTCCGGAATGGATTCGATAGAAAAAACCGGTAAAGGGGAGTTTTACGACATCTCCTTCATCTTTTAATATTTTTATCCAAAACTCCCAATCCTCACGACCCATTTTCATATCCTCTGAGAAGCCGCCCACTTTTTCCCAATCAGATTTCCTAAAAAGGGAACAGGCAAAAATCATATTATCTCTTGCAAGTAGATTCCTGCTGAATGGCTTGAGCTTCCAAGGTTTTGTGCCAAAATCGCCAAATTTTTCAGCCTCACAATAGACTACTTTCACCGATGGCTGGTGATCTAAAACTTTTGCAGCTTCAGACAAATAGTTTTTAGAAATCAAATCATCTGCACCGAGTGGGAATAAATAGATTCCTTTTGCAGCCTTGCATCCAGCGTTTAACGCAGCCGATGTACCGGCATTTGATTGATTGATTAGTTTTATTTCGGGATGATCTTCAGCTAGACCGGATGCAATCGCCAATGAACTGTCCGTTGATCCATCATCCACAACTATTATTTCGAGAGGTTTGTGGAGTGAGGCGAGCGCGGAAAGAACAGTTTCCTTCAAATATTTTTCCCCGTTGTATACCGGAATCACAACTGAAACTAGAGATTCAGACATTATTTAAAGAATTTTTCAAATCCACTGGTTGGGTTTTTCATGGCTAGATCGTTATCCCCGAATCTCTTTGTGGTGTAGCCTGCCTCTTTTAGGATATTCAATGCGAGTTGATAGTCACTCTCTGACAAGCCCGCATTTTCAAATACGACGACTTTAGGTTGATGCTTTTTTAAGTCAAAAATTCGAATCACTTCCAAATCAAAACCCTCTGCATCTATTTGAAGCAAATCGATTTTCTTAATTTTAAATTCCCGGATTAGACTTTCAGGAGAGATTACCCTTACTTCCTCCTGACTAATCCATTTTGATTTGTCTGTAGGAATCGTTTCCCCGTATTTTTTACAATTGTATGCTACTATTCCGCTATCGTATGCCTTGAGTACTTGGTTTTTGGAAAACGAAGAAAGGCCGGTAGCCCATCGAGTTGAAGAAAATCCAATTTTATACATCTGAAGCATCCCATCCTCAGCTCCTATCGCCGCATTTAAGACATTTATTCCGGCATTCTTAGCGTAAATTTTCTGAGTAAATTCAGTGAATACAAATTTTTGAGGCTCAAGTAACACGCCATTCCAATTGTCTCTCTTAATGAACTTATGGATCGGATCATTACTTATCCCATCATTGGCACCGATCTGTATTACCGTAAAATCTCCTTTTTTTGAAAGCGAGTAAGCGCTAAGAAATTCACTTAGGCTTCCCTTTTTCGGGCGGTACAAATATTTATAAAAACCCAAAAAAACCGGGCTTTGTGTCGCACTCAAATGGAAGCGATACTTTTTCCATTTATTTTGAATTTTTCGCTTGAAAGACAAATTTGCGGTTTGCACGATTGGTGGAGTGAGGAGGTGGCAGAAAATTAATTTTTCAAAAATACAACAAAAATAAAATACATTCCCCGGACTACATTTACAGGAAAAATGATTTTAAAAAATCCTCAGAAGATAAATTTGATTGCTTTTGGCAGAAATTAGAAAATGGCCTGAACTGATTTGATCCAAAAAACACCCGGTATTTTACTCGTTTTTTTCAGGATTCAAAGATTCCAGAAGTATTGCCAAATGCAACTTCATTAACTGACTTGAAGAAACCATTTGTATTGCAGTTAACTTTTGTTGGAGAAATCACTTTCAATTCGGGATGAATGGGTGAATTTGGTCTGCGATAGAAGTTGAGGAATCAGTCGATTCAAGGTTCACAATAACATTTGAAAAAAGGGCGATGTGATGATTTGAGAGAATAAAGGAAGTTTAATCATAGAGTTTTTCTTCATTAATGACAGGTTTTACCACACTGGCCTATGATTGGGGTATTTTCATTTTTAAAAGTATCTGTATACTCTAAGGTGATTTTCTGCATATCAAATTGGGATTTTCCTTTGATCAATATATTTTTTTTTCAATCAAACGATTAAAATCCAAATAAAAATTTGATTAATCGAAATCTATAAATAATTTTATTCTCGGTGATTAACAACTTTTCTCTATCCTTCTTTTTCAAAAATGAGATTCGAAAGAATCCATTTTTCGAACTCTGACAGTTTTGAAGGAACCCTGGCGAAAGTCAGGGTTCTTTTTGTTAATATTCGAATAGATTATTTCTGTATGAGGCCATTTAGCTTAACCCTCCTGGTTGTTTTGTTTTTGTTGGTTCCGGCCTTTGTAAAAGCCCAAACCAAAGGGCTTGACACTGCTTATATTAAGGATACTCCGGAGAAGATGATCCTGAGGGCTTATTTCTCCAGGAAGTACACCGAGATCAATTATGGAGATCAAATTGGAGTTTACGAACCCAATACCGGATTGAACCTTGGGGTCGGGGTAACTTTTCAAAAATTCACCTTAAACATCGGTGTTCCTGTTTCATTTTTGAACCCGGACAGGAAAGAAGAATGGCCAAGTTTCTTGGACTTGCAATCCCATATTTATCCAAACAGCTGGATAATTGACTTGTTTGGGCAGTTTTACAATGGGTATTACATCAAAGATTTTAATAACCCAGGCGAAGACTACCTCCGAAAGGATATCCGGGTAGTAAAACTGGGTGCTAGTGCCAGTTATCTTTTCAACGGAGAGAAGCTTTCTTTTGAGGCAGCATTTCACCAATCTGCCATTCAGAAGCGATCAGCCTTTTCACCTATGGTAGGTTTTGAAGCGTACCGTGTGAGAATCAGCGGAGATTCCTTGATTTTGCCTGAATCTGATGGGCCGATTTTGGGCAATTATTCCCGTGGAGATTTCTGGCAGGTGGGGCCCAATGCCGGATTTGCAGGGACTTTGGTGATTGGAAAAGGGTTTTTCATCACCGGAGCAGCATCAGGAAACCTTGGTTTGGGGATTTCCAAGGCAGATCAGGATAAGGAAACCAAAAACGTTGAACTAATGCCGGGGTATTTTTTGAGAGGATTTGCCGGATATAACGGAGACCGGATTTCCATCAATGTGAGTTATGTGTATAAGCAACTGGATCTCACCAAGCAGCAGGACATTTCCCATTCAGTCAATACTGGAAACTACCGGCTCAATTTGATCTATAAAATCAACCCCGGTCCAAAGCTGACCAAAACCTACACGAAGTTTAATCCTCTCCAGATCATCAGCAGGATGAAGGATTGATCGGATTATTCTGTTCCCTTCAATAATTTTTTAGCTTTGATTTTCCAATCAATCCCCTTTTCCATGACTGACGCATTTGGTATCCTTGAATCCTTGCAAAAAATCGGAGTTCAACCTGAAAACCTTGGCTCCTCAACAGGGATGGATTGGATGGATTCCGGCGAAGATTTCCTTTCTTCCTTTTCTCCAGCTGACGGCAAACTGATAGCCAAAATCCAATTGGCGAATTCTGACACGTATGAGACCATTATTGCTCAGGCACATTTGGCTTTTGAAAAATGGAGAACCGTTCCTGCGCCTCAAAGAGGTGAAATTGTAAGAGAAATCGGGAATGCACTACGCGAAGTCAAAGCTGATTTGGGTAAACTCGTTTCTTACGAAATGGGAAAATCTTACCAGGAAGGCCTTGGCGAAGTTCAGGAAATGATCGACATCTGTGATTTTGCCGTGGGACTTTCCCGTCAATTGTATGGACTGACGATGCATTCAGAGCGTCCTGGGCACCGAATGTACGAGCAATGGCATCCATTGGGGATCGTCGGGATTATTTCCGCGTTCAATTTTCCGGTAGCGGTGTGGTCTTGGAATGCTGCCTTGGCTTGGGTTTGTGGGGATGTCTGCGTTTGGAAACCTTCTGAGAAAGCCCCGCTTTCAGGAATTGCCTGTCAACATATTGTGGGGAAAATTTTTGCCAAGCATGGCATGCCGGAGGGGATTTCCAATTTGATTATCGGGGATTATAAAATCGGGGAATTGATGTCACATGATCCAAGGGTTCCTTTGGTTTCTGCCACAGGATCTACCCGCATGGGGAAACTGGTGGGAAAAGCTGTGGGTGAACGCCTGGGAAGATCACTACTCGAACTTGGAGGAAACAATGCCATCATCATCACTGAAAACGCAGACTTGGACATTGCGATCCGCGGAGCACTTTTCGGAGCGGTTGGTACAGGCGGTCAAAGATGTACCACAACCAGGAGGTTAATCATCCAGGAGAATGTTTATGAAGAAGTCAAAACCAGACTTGCATCAGCCTACTCCAAACTTATAATCGGAAATCCTCTGGACGAGAAAAACCACGTCGGTCCGCTTATAGATCAAGATGCAGTGAGAAATTATCTCGCGGCTATTGAAAAAGTAAAAACAGAAGGTGGAAAAGAGGTAGTAGGCGGGGGAGTTCTATCTGGTATAGGATACGAATCCGGATGCTATGTAAAGCCTGCCATCTATGAGGCAGAAAATCATTATGAAATCGTCCAGCATGAGACTTTTGCACCGGTTCTTTATTTGATCAAATTTAAAACCTTGGCTGAGGCCATCGCTTTGCAAAATGGCGTTCCACAGGGGCTTTCCTCTGCTATCATGACAACGAATATGCGTGAAGCAGAAGCATTCTTATCCGCTTCAGGATCGGACTGTGGCATTGCCAATGTCAATATCGGGACATCCGGAGCAGAAATCGGGGGAGCATTTGGAGGGGAAAAAGAAACCGGAGGAGGACGTGAATCAGGATCAGATTCCTGGAAAGCCTACATGCGCCGCCAGACCAATACGATCAATTACTCGACTTCTTTGCCTTTGGCACAGGGAATCAAGTTTGATATATAGATTTTCTTGTCACCAGGCTACAGATAACAGTCCACCAAAAAATTCAGAGACAATACGTTTGAAAGACTGTTAACCAATCGTTCGCTGCTCCTGCCGACTGCAAACTGGCTACAGCTTTTCCTCCAACAAGGTCTTTTTCATCTCCTGGAGTCTCCCTACCTCGTCTGGTGAAAGGGTAGGGAAGGTTAGGTCCATTTCAGCTAGGGCATGGATGATTGCCGAAGCTACGGCGATCCTGGCGTAAGGCTTGTCATCTGCCGGGATAACATACCAAGGACTATTTTTAGTGGAGGTTTTGCGGATTGCATCCTCATAGGCTTTCATGTATTGGTCCCAATAGCCTCTTTCCTCTATGTCCCCAGAGTTGAATTTCCAGTTTTTGTCAGGTTCATTGATTCGCTCTAGGAACCGTTGCTTTTGTTCTTCTTTGGACACGTTGAGAAAGATCTTAATCACTTTCGTGCCGTTTCGGTGGAGATGTTTTTCGAAACTTTGAATGTCTTCCAGTCTCTCCTCCCAGATTTTCTTGGTGACGAGATTTTGGGGGAGTTTTTGGTTTTTCAGGATGCCTTCGTGTACCCGCACCACCAGTACTTCCTCGTAGTAGGAGCGATTGAAGATTCCTATTTTCCCACGTTCTGGAAGTTCCTTGATGCATCGCCAAAGAAAATCATGATCCAATTCTTCCGCATTTGGCGCTTTGAATGAGGTGACGTGACAGCCTTGAGGATTGATTCCTGAGAGGACATGCTTGATGGCTCCGTCTTTTCCGGCAGCATCCATCGCCTGGAAGATCACCAACAACGCCCACTTATCCTGAGCGTAAAGCACTTCCTGAAGCTCAGCAAGCGCATCTATGCCCTGCTCCAGGGCTTCCTTGAACGTCGATTTATCTTCCGGACCAAACGTTTTTTTTGGAGTTGTGGAAAAATTTTTGAGTTTGAAGTCCTTTCCGTCGCCGACGCAGTACCGGTTGGAGAATTTTTTTGCGCGCTTGATTAGCTCTTCGTCACTCATTTTTTTCAGTGCCTTGGCTGTTGGATTTTCGTCTCCTTTCATGTGGTTTTTATCAAGAAAAATGAACTGGCTGATTTGCTTCTTCCAAAGAATGCTTATTTCTGTTCGAATAGTCACTTTTTAGGCTATAGCCTGTAAAAAGATACACTGAAATTCTTGAAATATTCCTTACCTTATTTTTCCAGGTCATTGCAAAAAAATAAGCCTGCATTCTGACAAACTGTTTAATTGTGCTATGAAGAAACTATTGGTTGCCACTGGAGGTGGAGACTGTCCCGGACTCAATGCAGTCATTCGGGGAATTGTAAAACGGGCCTCAAAACAGGCAGACTGGGAGGTCTGGGGAAGTTTTGAAGCCTTAAATGGACTGATGGAAGAGCCGACTCGACTGATCAGATTGGATGAAAAGACTGTTTCGGGAATTCATGTCAGAGGAGGAACCATCCTGGGCACCACGAACAAAGGCAATCCGATGAATTTCCCTGAAAAACAGCCTGACGGCACGGTGAAATCTGTCAATCGAATTCCCTGGCTGGTCGACCGATTAAAGGCGAAAGGTTTTGATGCTGTCATTAACATCGGTGGGGACGGGTCTCAAGCAATTTCCCAGGCCATGTTTGAGGCGGGGATGCCTGTAGTCGGTGTGCCAAAGACAATCGACAACGACCTTAATTCCACTGATTTTACATTCGGTTTTCAGACAGCCGTGCAAACTGCTTCCGATTCTTTTGACCGTCTTGTGACGACTGCCAGCAGCCATCACCGCGTGATGATCATGGAAGTAATGGGTCGGGATGCTGGCTGGATTGCATTGTATACAGCCATTTCCGGAGGAGCAGAGATTTGCCTGATTCCCGAGATTCCTTATGATCTTAAGGTAGTTGTGGAAAAACTGAAAGGCAGATATAAGGATGGTCGAGGCTTTGCCAATATCGTGATTGCAGAGGGAGCGAAGGCAAAAGACGGGACTATCACCTCGACCAAAGGTGAAGAGGGCAGGCATGCCGTTCGTTTGGGTGGTGTATGTTTTACCTTAAGCCAGCAGTTAAAAGATGCCGGAATTGAAGCCGATATTCGGGAAACGGTTCTCGGACATACGCAGAGAGGCGGAACTCCGGTTGCATTTGACAGGGTCATTGCATCGGTTTTTGGAGTGAAAGCGATGGAACTGATCCTAGAGGAAAAATTTGGACATTTAGTTGTCCTCAAAAACAACGATTACACTTCTGTTCCGATCAAAGAAGCGATCAGCGCTTACAATTTTGTTGATCCTCAGGGGACTTTGGTCCAAGCTGCCAAAGGACTTGGAATTTGTTTCGGCGATTAGAGTTGAATCTCTTTCTACGTAATTAAACCTAACCAATCATATAACCCTTTTTCACAAAAACCCATATGGCCAATCTTCCCTCCAGACCCTCCAAAAGCCTCTTTTTCCTAGGGTTGCTTATTTTCTTTGTCAGCTTTGCAGAGCTGTCTTTTGCTCAAATTCCGAGGCAATACCTGGAAATTTCTGTTTCACCGAATAAGCCGAATTGGGTCTATGAAGTCGGAGAGGAGGTTGAATTTATCGTTTCGGTCACCCAATCCGGACGACCTGTTGCAGTGGAGAATGTCAGGTATTTCGTCAAGGAGGAAAAGATGGAACCAATCCTAGAGGGTCCTTTGGAGCTGAAGGATGGAAAGGCTACAATTTCTGCCTCCGGAATGAAAACACCGGGATTTCTCAGGTGTGAGGTGTTTGCTACGATTGATGGGAAAGAATACCGCGGATTGGGAACCGCAGCTTTTGAGCCTGAAAAGATCCAGCCAACAGTCGAAATGCCTGCGGATTTTGAAGCTTTTTGGGAGGAAGGAAAAGCAGAACTTGCAAAAATCCCGATGGATACTAAAATGATCCATGTTCCAGAAAGAAGTACGGAATCGGTAGATGTTTACCACGTGAATTTCCAAAATATCAGAAACAGCAGGATTTACGGAGTTTTGACTGTGCCAAAAGGAGGTGAAAAATACCCTGCCATTTTGTTGGTTCCTGGAGCAGGAATCCGCCCATATTCAGGTGATTTGGGCAAAGCCGCAAGAGGTGCGATTACTTTGCAAATTGGCATTCACGGCATTCCGATAGATATGGCCCCGGAAGTTTATGCCAATTTGTCGAGTGGAGCCTTAAATGGATACTGGAATTTTAATGTTTCGGACAAGGACCTGTACTATTACAAGCGGGTTTATTTGGGATGCATCAGAGCAGTTGACTTTTTGGCTTCCTTACCGGAGTTTGACGGACAAAATCTTGGGATTCAAGGTGGAAGTCAAGGTGGAGCACTTTCAATCATTACGGCTGCCTTGGATCCGAGAATTAAATATTTGGCATCCATGTATCCTGCCATGAGCGATATGACTGGCTACCTGAATGGAAGGGCAGGAGGATGGCCTCATATTTTCGCAGGCAATAACCTTGAATATTTCAATTATCCCGATGCGATTGAAACAATTGGGTATTATGATGTGGTGAATTTTGCGAGGATATTGAAAACACCGGGTTTCTACTCTTGGGGATTTAATGACGACACCTGCCCTCCGACTTCATATTATTCAGCTTATAATCAAATCAAGGCTCCCAAAGAAGTATTTATAATTCCTGAGACAGGTCATTGGACCTATCCTGAGCAAGGTGTCAAATCTGATAATTGGCTTTTTGAAAAGTTGAAAAAATAGAGTCGAAATAAGGTCTGAAAATCCTCAAATGGGGATTTTCAGGCTTAATGCTGTCATGCTTTTTGGATGACCTGGGAATGAAATTGGCTGATTTAGAGCTTGATTTTCTAAAGAAAGTCGAGCTGCCAATCTCCCATTCTGTCCAGCACTTAAGAACACGGGGACACTGACAATAATCGAAATCGCCCCAGTCAAGCTTAAAATTGATTTAACGGTATGGTTGCTTGATCCATCATAGTCACTATAGGTAGGTGGCATAGCGATAGCGGTCAAGAGAAATGCAGTGCCTGACCCGATAAGGATCAATCCTGTTTTGTATTGATTGTTACTCTTTTTTAATAATTCAGAGGGTGTGGTTGCTAAGTTCTTTGTTTGCGATTGCGCTTGAAAAATTAACCCAAACAGGAGGATTGTGAAAAGGAGATTTTTCATTGCTTTGAGGGATTGAGTGGAATAGAAAAGTTCAAGGCTGGATAAACGTTTGCGGATGGTCCATTTGGCTTGATCACTTGCACCGAGTTTGCTCCGATACTTAATTGTGCTGCTTTTCTTGCACTTGAGGCTGAGCTGATGATTATAGGAATGCTAATTATGGTTGCAGTAGAGCCTAACCCAAAAGCGATTACCCCTCCTCCAAATGCGGTGCTATACCAATCGTTCGAGGCAGCTGCTAAAATTAATCCCAAGCCTGCGGTACCGGCTCCGATCACCATCATGGTAATCCCAGTCTTTTTCCGACTTTCACTTTGGCGTAGGTATTCTTCTATCAGCAGCTTATTCTCCTGATTTTGGGCAAATAGCTTGGGCGAAGCTAAAAGAAAGAATGCCAGGATTAGGAATATTTTGTACATGAGTGATGGGGGTATCTTTGGGAACTTAAAGCGAGTTTTATAAAGCAATGTATTTATTCTTTTTTTAGGTGAGCTCTGAGAAATTCCCAATTTGCTAACTAGATTAATTGAATTTTACCAAGGAGATTTTTTTCTAAAAAGAAACGCATGCTGAAAACAGTAAAGACCCTGTAGTTCACAATCCAAATCGACAATCCGGCAGCCAAAAGTGAACTTTTGCTGTTCAATAAATCCCCTCGATCCTGGATAGCCGTCCAACTCATGTCTTTTCTACATGGGGATTAAAAGAAAATGGTCATTGAATTAAGTTCCAACATTTGCTAAGCGCTGGCGAATTGGAGGAATAGTTCTTTCTGGACAGGATTTAATGCTAAAGAACCTCAGAATTGAAAAATATTGTCTAGGTCTTTTATAAAAGAGTAGTAGATAGTTCTGGCAATACTGAAAATTACTTAACTTCTCAGAACTTTTGAATAGACCCTTGCTAGCATGCCAGCACAGCCCTTAGAATTAATTTTGGCCAGACAGTTTGGTGATTGCCTGTGCATTCCGTTTTTTTTGGTTGATCCAGAGGGAAACCTCCTGTTTTACAATGAAGCAGCGGAGGGCATTTTCGGATTGAAGTTTACAGACACAGGTGGAATGAGAGTGGAGGAATGGACCACTGTTTTCAAACCTACCGACAGTGAAGGTAATCTGCTTGCACCGGAGGAACTTCCTTTGGTACAGACACTGACCTCCCGGCGACCTGCAAACGGCTCGTTTTACATTGACAATATCAAAGGGGAGCGGATTAAGATCACGGTTTCGTCCTTTCCGGTAGAAGGAAGGCCAAACAGGTATCTGGGTGCAATTGCCATGTTTTGGAAATCTGCGACATGAAAGCTAAGATTTGGGGATGCCGTGGATCCTTACCAGCTCCCGGACCGGAAAATTACCAATACGGAGGCAATACTTCCTGTATTCAGGTGACGCATGGAGATACTTGCATTATCCTCGATGCCGGATCCGGCATCCAGAGGCTTGGAAAATTTCTAAGTCCCAACATCCAGGAAATCCACATTCTGCTAACCCATCTCCACATCGATCACACCATGGGTTTGGGATTTTTTCTCCCACTCTACAATCCCCAAGTGAAAGTCCATTTATGGGGGCCTTCCTCAGCCTGTGAACCTCTACTCAACCGGATCAGAAGCTATTTTTCCCCGCCCTTGTTTCCTGTCCGGATGAACGAATTACCCAATCATCCCATCATCCATGAATTGAGCAACGAGGATTTTATGATCGGTGAAGTCAAGATCCACAGCGAATATATTTGCCATCCTGATCCCACTTTGGGCTATCGATTGACGGCAGATGGTGCTGTCTTGGCTTACCTGCCTGACCATGAGCTTCAGCTAGGATCCTTCGATTTTCCCAATGATCCCGAATGGACTTCGGGTTTTGAAATTGCCAAATCTGCTGACATTTTGTTTCATGACGGAAGCTATACGGCTAAGGAATATTCTGGAAAAATCGGTTGGGGGCACAGTTCGGTGAGGGATGCTATTGCCTTTGCAGAAATCTGTAAGGTCAAAAAACTGGCAGTATTTCATCACGAACCTACCCGCTCTGACGAACAAATCGATCAAATGCTCAAGGACGCCCTACGAAACAGGAAGTTGACATTTGAGGTAGAAATGTGTGCGGAAGGCAGTGAATATGATTTTGAAATGGCCATCCAAAGAACTAAAAGTGCTGACCTAATTTGATCCGAGTCTGCCTTTCTTTAGTTTCTCGAATTAAGATTAATTTTCAGGATACCAGTTTCTTAACCTTACATCCACTTTTGGAGCAGAGACATTGACCAATTGTTTGAACTTCTCCGTATCGCTCAGTCCCTCTCCACCGCGGTAATGAAAAGGATAAACTATCCCTGGCTGAAACTCCGAAACAGCACTTGCTGCCTGCTCCACATCCATGGTAAATGGCAGGTTCATACAGACAAAGGCCACATCCACATTTTTCAGAGACCTCATTTCCGGAATGTCTTCGGTGTCTCCGGAAATGTAAATCTGCTTTCCTCCCAATGTGACGACATATCCGTTTCCGCGCCCTTTGGGATGGCGACTGTCGGCAGTTTCAGGGATGTTATACATCGGAATAGCTTCGATTTTGGCTTCCAAAAGTGTTTTGGTTTGTCCGTTGCCCAGGATTTCGATGGCTTTGTATTTTCCGGAAGGAAGTTTATCCGCAACGGCTTGAGGAGCTACGAGGATCGCTTGGCTGAGATCCAAACCGTCCAAAGTCTCCTGATTGTGGTGGTCTCCGTGGATATCGGTGATCAGGACCAAGTCGGCAGGTTTTTGCCCGACAAATTTAGCAGCTCCGCCATAGGGGTCAACATAAATTGTCATGCCCTTGTATTCCAAAATCAAGGTTCCGTGGAGGATAGGCCGAATGTTAATGTCGCCGCCTTTGGCCGGAATTAGGTCTTGGGCTGAGGCTGAAAAGGCCAGGGCAGTGAAAAGCAGAGAAAGAGAAAGATTTTTCATCGGATATGTTATTAAAAGAAACTGAGAGATTGACGATCTGTTTTTCCGTCTGTCAAAGAGTGGAATAGTAATTTCGGGGATTTTGGTGCTTTTGCTTTTTCGTAATCAAATATTTACTTGGCGAGTTTGCAAAGGAAGCCCCAAATCCAGGTATAAGAGCGAGATGATACAAGGTGGATTTCAAATAGAGGGATATTGGAGCTTATCGAGGTTTAATTGCTTTATCAATATACCGACCATACTGTCCATCCGGGAAAAGGCGAACCATTTCTTGCCGAGATCCTTCAGTGAAGCTCCGATATGGTAGAGTTCTGTCCTGTCCAGGATCAGAAATCGGTCATGGCTTTGGGCCAGAGATTTTACCTCGATTTCTGGATATTGGGCATGGTGTTTTTCCAGATCCAATTGAAATGCCTTGGTGATTGACTTGGTATAAATGATCGCTTTTACCCCTTTATGCCGTTTGGATAATAGAGTCAAAACTGATTCATCTACATAGTTGTCAATTAGAATTATCTCCTTTTTGGCATTTTTGATCAGCCCGGCTACAAAGGCATAGGCGTCAAAAATCTGCCCATCAAAGAATATCCCTTTGTCCGGTTCGGGTTGTCCGGCTTCCATAGCTTTGAAAATCCGTTCTATCTTTTCTTCGGTTTGGATTTGCTTGATTTCCAACTGATCTAATCGATGGAAAACCGAGGCGTTTTGTAGTAGGAACTTCCGCATTGATACAAATGCCTGGATGATTTGGATGCTGACTTGAACTGCTATTTCACTTCTCAAAACTGCTGAAAGCATAGCTACCCCTTGTTCGGTGAAGGCGTGTGGCAAATATTTAATGTTTTTTCCGCGACTGTGTTTTTCTCCTTTCAAGATCACAGTTTGTGATCTTGAAAGAGGCTTATCATTTAAGGTCACATTTTGTGACCTTAAATGATAAGCCTCTTTAATTGTCAACTGGAAACTGAAATCTTCTGGAAATCGCTCCAAATTTCTCTTTACAGCCTGGTTAATTGTTCTGGTTTCTACTTGATAGAGCTCCGCCAAATCACTGTCCAGCATCACCTGAACACCCCTGATCGTGTAAATCCTGTTTTCGATTGTCAAGTCATTCATTACCAATTCTTCCTTCTAAATTCTCACCCCGCCCATCCTTCTCTATCCAAGCTTCTGTACTGGATAGCCTCTGCTAAATGCTCGACTTTGATGTTCTCACTTTCTGCGATATCGGCGATGGTTCGGGCTACTTTCAGAATCCGGTCATATGCTCTGGCTGACAGCCCAAGCCGCTCCATGGCCGTTTTGAGCAGGGCTTTTCCGGCTTCGTTGATCTGACAGATTTCTTTGACCAAGTGAGATGGCATCATGGCATTGCAAAAGACTTCAGGGTTGTTTTGGAAGCGTTCTGCTTGTCTTTCTCGGCCTTTAATCACTCGCTCTCGGATGGATTTGCTGTTTTCGCTTTTGCGGGTGGAGGTCATTTCCTCAAACTTCACAGGAGTCACTTCCACATGGAGATCGATTCGGTCAAGAAGTGGCCCGCTGACCTTATTCAGATAGCGCTGCACAATGCCCGGCCCGCAGACACATTCCTTTTCCGGATGGTTGTAGTAGCCACAGGGACATGGGTTCATGCTGGCGATCAGCATAAAGTTCGCCGGGTAGTCCACAGAGATTTTTGCCCTGGAGATCGTCACTTTTCGCTCTTCCAAGGGTTGGCGCATTACTTCCAAAACCGTCCGTTTGAATTCGGGTAATTCATCCAAGAAAAGCACACCATTGTGTGCCAGGGAGATTTCTCCAGGTTGGGGATTGCCTCCGCCACCTACCAATGCCACATCTGAAATGGTGTGATGGGGACTTCGAAAAGGCCGCTGGGCCAGAAGTGAGGCGTGTTTTCCAAGCTTTCCCGCTACTGAGTGGATCTTGGTAGTTTCCAGTGCTTCCTGGAGCGAAAGGGGAGGAAGAATGGAAGGAAGCCGCTTGGCCAACATGGTTTTGCCTGCTCCGGGAGGACCGATCATGATCACGTTGTGACCTCCGGCGGCAGCGATTTCCATGGCGCGTTTGATGTTTTCCTGGCCTTGGACATCGGCAAAATCAAACTCATTTGCATCCAGAGAATGGTAAAAGATCTCCCGTGTATCAGTGACCAAGGGTTCGATTTCCAGATTTCCCTGAAGAAAATCCACTGCCTGATCCAGGGTTTCCACTCCAATAATGTCTATGTTATTGACGATGGAGGCTTCTTTAGCATTTTCCAATGGCAGAATAAATCCCTTGAATCCCCGCTTTCGGGCCTCGATCGCGATGGGCAGGACCCCTTTGATCGGACGTAAATTTCCATCTAGGGAAAGCTCGCCCATAATTACATAGCGGTCAAGTTCGGGGAAAATGACCTGCTCTGAGGCCTGCAATATTCCCATTGCAATCGGTAGATCATAAGCAGATCCTTCCTTTCGTACATCAGCCGGAGCAAGGTTGATGACGACCTTTTGCCGTGGCATTCGGTAATTGAAGTATTTAAGTGCAGATTCTACGCGCTGTTGGGATTCTTTCACTGCAGAATCCGGCAACCCAACCATGTAGAAACTGGTGCCCTGACCCACATTGACTTCGATGGTGATCAGATTGGCGTCTACCCCGGAGACGGCACTTCCAAAAGTTTTAGCTACCATAGCGGAAATAAAAAAAGGAGACGTTTGGTCTCCTCAATATACTCGTTTGTGAAAATTAAATCTTTATTGATCCGTGAAATTTTGCCTTGGACGGAGGATTCCACCGGTTTCCTCCTGATTTTTTTGTGGAACTGATTTGGTCGGCTGGACGACTTTCGGATGCTCAAAGTCGTAAAGTTTTGCCTTCAGTTCATTCATTTCTGCCTGCATTTTCCTAATCTGGTCATTCACATTTCTGGCTTGAATCATACTTGCACCGTATGCTGCCAAAAACAAAATAAACCCAGTCAGAAAGACTTTCACCATGGATTCCGGAGTCAGAGGATCCATTCCAAAGGTTGATCCCAAAACGTTGAATGAAAAGAAAAAGATTAAGAACAACAGGAAGTAGATCAAGACTGCCAGTTGAAGGAATTGCGCTATTTTTTTCATGGTTTCGTCAAATAGTGTTTTCCTAATTTAATCAAACCGACTGAATACTCGATAGTTTCTGATAAAGTCCTTCGATTGCCATCAGGTCTGAATGGGAACCTCTTTGAACGATTTGGCCCTTTTCGATGACTAAAATTTCATCTGCATGCTGAATGGTGCTGAGTCGATGCGCAATCACCAAAGTCGTTCGGTTGGTCATAAGCTTGGTCAAAGCTTCCTGGACCAAAAGTTCTGACTCGGAGTCCAAAGCCGATGTCGCTTCATCCAAAATCAATATCGGAGGATTTTTCAAAACCGCCCGGGCAATACTCAATCGTTGTCTTTGCCCTCCAGAAAGCTTGGATCCGCGCTCTCCGATTGAGGTCTGATAGCCTTTTTCCAATTGGGAAATGAAGCTGTGAGCGTTTGCAATTTTCGCGGCTTCGATGACTTGGTCCTCGGTGGCATTTTCAATACCAAAAGCGATATTGTTGAAAACCGTGTCATTGAAAAGGATCGATTCCTGCGTAACGATTCCCATCAGGCTTCTTAAATCTGAGGGAGAAAAATCCCGGATGTCTGTCCCATCTAACAGAATCGATCCCGAAGTAGGATCATAAAATCTCGGAACCAAATCTGCCAAGGTTGATTTGCCGCCTCCGGAAGGTCCTACCAAAGCAATGGTTTTTCCTCTTTCAAGTCTGAAATTAACGTCCTTCAATACCAGCTTATCCTCATAGGCAAAGGATACTTTGCTGAATTCAATGGCGTTTTGAAAACCTGTGATTTTCTTCGGATTAGCGGGCGAAATGATATTGCTTTTGGTGTCTACCACTTCAAAAATCCGCTCGGCCGAAGCAATTCCACGCTGGATACTTGATACTGCCCGAGAGATTTCCTTGGCGGGATTGAGCACCTGAGTGAAGATGATGATGTAAGTGATAAAGTCAGAAGCGCCCAAGTCCGACTCACCGCTCAGCACCAAACTGCCACCGTAGACGAGAATTCCTGCTACCACACTCACTCCCAAAAACTGGGAAATTGGGGAGGCCAACTCGTTTTTTCGAGCCATACTCACATTCACATGGGAATAATAGTCAGTTTCCATGTCGAATTTTTTTCCGATAAACCGCTCGGCATTGAAGGCTTTGATCACCCTCATTCCTCCCAAAGTTTCATCCAGAATGTTGACAATCCGCCCAAGAGATTGCTGACTTTGAACCGCTCTTTTTTTCAATCTTCGGGTAATTCCTCCGATTATCGCTCCCGAAATGGGAATAATCAAAATCGTAAAAAGAGTCAGTTTGACCGACATGAAAAACAGAACGGCGAAGTATAAAATTATGGTCAGCGGTTCCCTGAATACGACACGAAGAGATTGTACAATCGTGTTTTCCACCTCTTGCACATCATTGGTCATCTTGGACATCAGGTCTCCTTTGCGCTCGTTGGAAAAGTAGCCGATATGCAATGCGCCGACTTTTTCAAAAATATCCATCCGCATTCCCTTGATCACCGTGGCGCGGACTTTTGCCAAGACAACTCCCGACAAATAAGTAAATAGGTTGGATAGGAAGACAGAAAAGACGATGATAATACAGACAAAAACCAGCGTTCCCATCTTTCCATAGTCATCCTGAACGGTCAGAAACTGATGGTTGAATAGTCCGGTAAAGTACTCAATCGAAAAAGAGAAAGGAGGTAGTGTTCTGAATTTCTCCAAAGTCACGGGCTCCACCTGCTCAAAAATCACATCAAAAAGTGGCTTGAGAAGAGTGAAATTGATCAACCCAAAAATGATGGAAAACAGGGTGTAAAGGATGTATGTGGGTACGAATCTGCCAAACGGGCGTGCATAGGACAGAATTCGCAGGTAGGTTTTCATCAAATGAATTGGTGGGAATCAGCCTGCAAGTTACGCAAAATTGATTGCACAGGTTTTTGTCAATAGTTGAAATCAGGCCGCACAAAGTTCCATCGAAAGGCCACTTGCATGTAATTGCTGCTCACAGGTGCGTCTAGATCCTGGGCAGTTCTCCGTCTGAACGTATGGGATGCGTCCACGAAGAAATTGTGCTTGAGCATATACGAGGCCGTCAGGTTGGTTTGAATCACCTTGTTTTCAACTCCCTGACCGATGTAATTGTCATACAGCCCAGTCGGACTTCCCTCCAACCGGTTTTTGAGGACATCTCCTCCCCAGTTGACTTCAGGACTTTCATCTGCTCCAAAATACTGGTAAAAACCGGTGAGATTCAGATCCAATCTAGGAAGAGGTTGGTATCTAATAATACTTACAAATTCTCTGAAATTGGCGCCTCGGGGATGGGTGAGTGGTGTTCTCCAGTTGGAATAGGACTGGTAATCGACTTTTTCCTGGAAGGTGTAAGGTCTTGCCTGATTCCATTCCAATTGGAAATCCAGGTTTTTCAAGCCAAGAACATTGATGTATTTGTAGCCCATTTGTACCCCGTATTTGTTCCGCTTAGATCCCTCACCGTCTATTTCAAAAAACTCATTGAAGACAAATTCGCCTATGGCAAACTGACCGTACAATTCCATGCCCGGTACAAAAATCCATTTTCCGTCAAAGCCCAGCATAACTTTGTCCGGAGTTCCTTGCTGCTGCTCCACCCAGCGAAGGAATATGAATGGGTTGAAGTAATTGAAATTGATCTTGTCTGTCATGATCGAAGAGAAAAAGCCCAGGTTCAGGTTTTTTCCCACATTGAATCCCAATCGGTTGTAGGCAAAATACTTTTGAGGATAGCGCCCGTCAGTGGGTCTGCCCCGATCGTAAAAAACATCTGCAGTCATTTGGGTCCAAAGGTTTGTCAACTGAAACTTCCAGACTTTGGTGTTGAACTTGACAAACATATAAGGATTGGAAAAATCAGAAATCTGAAAGGAACGATAGCCTTCACCTGCGAAATTTCGGTCATGTCCTACTTGGATCTCGATGTGCTTGGTGATCTGAAAAGACACGTGCCCGAGAGCAGAGAAATAACTGTAGCCGTCCTCCTCATATTCTTTCCAAAATCCTTCTCCCGGTACAGCTCCATTATATTCGGCGTAGTCTTTTACCCAGCTTGGAAAAAAAACCTCGGAAGTAGTGAGGTAGGTATAAAACCCAACTTTTTTATCTACTGATCCTCTTACCACCAAACCTCGAGCTAGTCGGGCGGGGTTTCGTTCTTGGTCAGTTTCCGTTCCTCCGCTGAGATAAATCACAGGACTGAGGTGGATTCCAAAATCCTCTCCCTCATAATGTGCAAAATCCCCAGGTCTTCGGTAGAGGGATTTGAGAAAGGGTTTTTTGGATTCGGGGATTTCCCTTTCGGAAAATTCCCAGTTGTCCTGACTCAGGAAATCGAGGTTGAACCGATCCGCTTTGGATTGGATTACCTCAGGATTTTCCGCAAGGCTGTCCAAATAGTTGGCTAGAATATCCCTTCGGTAAGGTTTGTAGCCGCTGTTGAAAAAAGGATTGTTTCTCCCCTGAAGGATTTCGTAGCGGTCTACTTTGTGATAATATTCCCGATCGTAGGGTATGTATGCCCCCTGGGCAAAACTGGTTTGAAATGTGGAAAGCAGGCCGAATCCAAAGATAAACAGGCCGAAAAGTCGGTGGATGGTCGATTTTTGCATTGCTTAAAGCTAGAAAAGAATTGGAAAGAAGGGCAAAAAAATGGTCTGAGGTTTTTCCACAAACCTAGAAAATTCTCAGATCATCCAGATTTCACTGACTTTTAATCCAATTCCGGCAGCACCCAATTTTCCAAAACGCTCGGTATTCTCATCATCAGCTCTATCCCTTCGACAGTTCTAGGGGCATCTGAAGAAAGATTTACCGGGCCGTTTGCTGTAACAAGAATGTCGTCTTCTATCCGGACGGCGATTCCCCACCATTTTTTATCACAATTGCTTCCTTCTGGAATGTAGATGCCCGGTTCCACAGTAAGCACTGTCCCGGCTTTGAGCGCATCATATCCACCCCGGTCATGGACATCCAGGCCCAGGTGATGTGAAGTGCCATGCGGGAAATAGTTATGCCTTTCCCCTTTCTTGATGATCCCCAGTTCTGCCAGTCCCTCATCTATAATCTGTCGGGTGACCTGACCGATTTCCGAAAAGTCAGTTCCGACTTTGCAAAGGGCAATGCCAGCTTCTTGGGATTTAAGTACGAGTTCGTAGATCGCTTTTTCTTCCTCGTTGAATTTGCCGCTGATTGGGATAGTACGGGTGACGTCTGCGGTGTATCCTTTCCATTCGGCGCCGAGATCCATCAGCAAAAGCCGCTGATCGATACTCTTCAGGTCATTTTCGATGTAGTGGAGGATGCAACCGTTGTTGCCGCCGCCAACAATGGACGGATAGCCGACACTTTCAGCACCATAGCGCTTGTAAATGAATTCATGGATTCCCTGCACTTCCCGCTCCGACATTCCGACTTTTGCAGCTTTCATCACTTCAATCTGCCCGATTGCAGATATTTTGACGGCTTTTTTTAGCAAAACGATTTCTTCGGCGGTTTTCACTTCGCGCAGTTGATCCATCATTTTGGGCAAAGCTGTGAAATTGACTTTGGAATCAGGGATTTGTGCCTTGACGGCCATTCTTTTCTCCGGTGAATCGGCATTGACAAAGTCTTTGAGAATCGGATCCTTTTTTACTTCAGGGTAGGTTCGCTGGTACCGACCGATGACTTGGGCCACGTTTGCGGAGTTTTCGACTTCAGTAGCCAAGATCAAGTCGTACATTTCCATGGTGACTTCGGAAATTTCCTTGGGGTAATTGGACGTCGATTTGAATTTTTCAATCATCTCCAGCATCGATGTGTTGGAACTGCTTTCCTCCTGGGATTTGCCAAGGTTGAAAGATAGAATCTTGTCAAACTTTTGGAGGTCCAAAGCAGGTTTCTTCCCGAAATCGCTGTTAAGAAAAACCTGCTCAAAGCCCAGATTTTCTTTAACTCCATCTACTCCGAGTCTTTTTCCATTCCATTGTTCGGCTTGCGGATCTCGAGGCTGAACGTAGATGATTTCATCCGTAGAAATGCTGCCAAAATCCTTCGCTTCACTAAAGATCAACAAGACAGAATTTGGCTCCCGAAAACCGGTCAAGTAAAAAAAGTCAGTATTGGGATGAAAAATATAATCCACGTCATTTGACCGGTTTTTGACAGGATTGGTGAAGATGACAGCAACACTATTTTTGGGCATCAGTGCCCGCAGCTCCTGTCTTCTTTCTCTGTGAAAATCAGCACTTAATCCGTCATTGAAATAAGATTGTGCAATGGACGAAACAGCAAAAAAGAGAAAAGAAAATGCGGTTAAGAGAAAGCGATTCATTTTTTCGGAAATTAGGAAATCAATCTGCACCCATTTTTGGATTTAACAAAGTGTTAATCTGTGGATAGGGGCATATCTTTATCTTTCGAAAAAAAAACAAAATAGCATCATGCGTAAATCACTGGCCTTTTTAATTCTGATTTTGGGAATTCAATTCTCCGGCTGGGCTCAATCCCCGACCGAAAAACCAAAAATTGTGGTAGGAATAATTGTCGATCAGATGCGGCAGGAGTATTTATATCGTTTTGCCGACCGATATACGGAGGGAGGATTCAAGCGGATGATGAACGAAGGCTTCATGATGACCAATGGCCACTACAACTATGCTCCGACCGTCACCGGACCTGGTCACGCATCAGTTTATACCGGAACTACTCCGGCTACGCATGGGATCATCAGTAACGACTGGTATTCCCGAAAACTCAACGGCTTTATCTATTGTGCAGGGGACAGCACGGTCACGAATGTGGGGGGAACTCCGGAAAACGGGAACATCAGCCCGCGTAATCTTCTGACCACTACGGTCACCGATGAGCTGAGATTTGCTACTGGCAAGCGCTCCAAAGTCGTAGGAGTTGCGATTAAGGATAGAGGTGCGGCCTTACCCGCTGGCCATACCGGAGACGCTTATTGGTACGATGATGTCAATGGGGACTTCATGACTTCCACCTACTACCATGACTCGCTTCCTGCATGGGTGACTGCTTTCAACGCAAAGAAAATTCCGGATTCTTACCTGTCCAAAACCTGGGAGACAATGTATCCTTTGGACACCTATGTAAACAGCATCGCGGATAACAACGACTTTGAAGGTATTCCTGCGGGAAAAACAACTCCTACTTTTCCGTATCACTTGGATTCACTCAGAGCAGCAAATGGGGGATACGGTCTGATTGCCTCCACTCCATATGGGAACAGCATGACGCTTGACTTTGCCCTGGCGGCGATAGAAGGAGAGAAGCTCGGTCAGGGTGAGGTTACGGATTTTCTAGCGGTGAGCTTTTCATCTACAGATTACGTTGGCCACAGATATGGTCCGACCTCAGTAGAGCTGGAAGATATTTACCTGAGACTTGACAGAGAGTTCGAGAGACTGTTCACCTATCTGGACAAAGCCTATGGCAAAGGACAATACCTGGTTTTCCTCTCAGCAGATCACGCAGTGGCTGATAACGCTCCTTACATGATCAGTCAAAGAGTACCGGCGGGAAATCTCAACACCAACTACATCCTTGGCCAGATCAGCGGCTATTGCAATGCAAAATATGGACAGGGAGAATGGATTTTGAAGTACACCGGAGATCAGGTCTTCTTGAATAGAAGGCTTGCAGACGAGAAAAAGGTAGACTTCCTCGCCCTACAGCGGGATCTGGCAGATTGGATGCTGAGATTCAACGGCATCAAGGAAGTTTACACGGCCGAAGACATGAGGACAAGACAGTTCCCATATGGCAGAGCCCATTTGCTTCAGATGGGATACAATCACGTATCTTCCGGCGATCTCCTGCTGGTATTCGAGCCTGCTTGGATGGTCAGCGGCACAAGGGGCACTACCCATGGCTCACCCTACAACTATGATACGAACGTCCCGATGTTGTTTTTTGGCTGGGGAGTACCGCAGGGTTCCAGCGCCAGAAAGGCATCAATCACCGATATCGCGCCGACCGTTTCGGCCTTGCTGAAGATAAAATATCCAAACGCCGCCGATGGCGAGCCTATTGTCGAAATTGTGGACAATAAGTAATTGGAGAAACCCCTAACGCAGAATACAAGCAAAAGGCCTGAAATTTCAAGAATTTCAGGCCTTTTGCTTATTCAGTCCAGCTCATCGGATAGTCTTTGTCCACAAATTCCAATGCGTCGGTGGTGATAAAAAGCGGCCGGTGCGTGTCCAGCATGACCGCATACTCATGTGTTTCTTTGACACCGATGGATTTTTCCACCGTGCCGGGATGAGGACCATGAGGCAGGCCGCCCATATGAATGGTGAATGATCCCCGGTCGATTCCTTTTCTGCTCATAAATTCCCCTTCGGCATAATACAGGACTTCATCCGAATCAATGTTGGAATGATTGTATGGAACAGGGATGGATAGGGGATGGTAATCAAACAATCTTGGAACAAAGGAGCAAACTACAAATCCCCATGCCTGAAAAGTCTGATGAACCGGTGGTGGCTGATGGATTCTGCCAGTAATTGGCTCAAAGTCATGAATCGACAGGGCATAGGGATAGAGGTATCCGTCCCAACCAACGATGTCAAGCGGGCTGTGTTCGTAAGTGTATTGGTGGAGGAATCCCTGTTTTTTGATCTGGACGAGGTAATCCTTTTTTTCGGTTTCAATCTTTAATTCATGCGGTGGCCGAATGTCGCGCTCGCAATAGGGTGAGTGTTCCTGAAGCTGCCCCACTTCGTTTCGATATCTTTTTACCGTTTCGATCGGGCCATGGGATTCGATCACAAGAAGTCTCAACGGGCCTTCCTCTGCAAACTCAAATCTGTAAATCGTGGTCCGGGGAATGACTACATAATCCCCCTTTTTCACCTCCAGTTTTCCGAATTGAGAGTAAAGCACACCTTCCCCGTCATGGATGTAGATGATTTCGTCTCCATCTGCATTTTTGAAGTAAAAATCCATTTTCCGCTTGCGGGGAGAGCAAATCCCCATCATCACGTCATTGTTCATCATGAGCATCCGGCGTGCACTGAGGTAGTCTTCCCCGGTCGTTTCGACTCCTGAAGTTTTCAGGTGGGTTTGGTTCAACCCATGTTCTTTTGCCGGCTCCCAACTGTATGGTTTTGGAGTCCCGATGGATTTGACTTCGTTGGGATTGTAAATGTGGTACAGGTTGGAGTAAATGCCTGAAAATCCCTTGGAACTGACCAATTCCTCTTTGTACAGGCTGCCATCGGGCTGGCGAAACTGGGTATGTCTTTTGGGCGGTATCTTTCCCAATCTAAAGTAGTAGGCCATGGTTCTGGGTTTATATTTACTGCTAAATTACCATTTTTGATCGAGCTGGAAAGCTTTCCTTCTTTGCGTTTTTGGCTCTTTCTCTATGTCTAATCCCGTGATTTTGGGAAAGTTTTGTATTTTCCGACACTTCAATTAAGCCATGAAAAACTCCCTGTTTATACTCCTTGCCTTTTTCCTAAGTTTTTCCTGTTTAGCCCAGGATCCGGCCAAAGCAAAATTGATCTGGGCAGATGAATTCAATAATCACGGCCTTCCTGACCCTTCTAAGTGGGATTATGATGTCGGAGATCATGGATGGGGAAACAATGAACTTCAGTATTATTCAAAAGCGGACTTGAATAATTCCAGAATTGAAAATGGGATTTTGATCATAGAGGCTTTGGCAGATTCCTCTCATCCAAAAGGATACACCTCTGCAAGAATGGTGTCCAAAAACAAAGCTTTTTGGCAATATGGGTATATCGAGGTAAGGGCCAAACTTCCGGAAGGGGTGGGAACCTGGCCCGCTATCTGGATGCTTCCTGAAGAAAACAGGCATGGAGGCTGGCCAAAAAACGGAGAAATCGACATCATGGAACATGTGGGGTATGACCCCGGAAAGGTTCATGGTACAGTTCATACCGAAGCTTTCAACCATTCCATCGGCACCCAAAAGGGAGGTCAGAAAATGGTCCCGGATTTTTCAAGTGATTTTCACACTTACTCCATTGATTGGACTGCGGAGAAAATTGACTTTTTCATAGACGGTCAAAAGTATTTCACTTTTGAAAATACCGGAAAGGATTACAAGGAGTGGCCATTTGATCAGCCCTTTCACCTGATTTTGAATATAGCGGTAGGTGGAAACTGGGGTGGGGCAAAAGGTGTGGATTCAAAAATTTGGCCTCAGAGGATGGAAGTGGACTTTGTAAGAGTGTATGACAAAAAACCTTGATCTTGAAAAGTAATAGGGGTTCCCGGCTAAAACCGGCCTCTTTTTTTGTAATGTCTAAGAATGTGGCTTATTTAGAAGTCGACGTTTTCAGAATTTCCTACTACCCATGCAAGATTTTATCCTGAGAAGAAGAAAAGTCCGTGCCCTGATCATCATCGGGATTTTGTTGCTGTTGCTGTATGGCAAAAATCTCCTGGAAAGGCAATCCTTTCGGACAATCAGCCAAACTTTTACCGAGGTTTACAACGACAGATTGGTTGTGGAAGGGTATATTTTTCAGATTTCCGAGAATCTCTTTCAGATCCAAAAATTGATTGACCACTGCAATATCGACTACGATTATTCCAAAGTGATCAATGAAATCACAGGGCATGAAAAGGCGATTCTGGCCATTGTGGTAGATTTTGAAGCGACAAATTTGACTGACCAGGAAGCAACCTATCTTTCAGATTTCAAAAAAATCATCGAAAACGATCTCAACATCAAAAGCTATGACCTGCTTTTTACCGATTCTTCGGGAGTAAACCGAGCACAGGTAAAAATCTACGATGATAAGATCAGCCGGGCGCGACAGGATCTTCAGAATCTGAGCAAAATTCAAATGGAAGAAGGGGAAAAATTAATCAGCAAAGCCAAGATCCTGATCAATCGATCCCAGATATGGGCACAGTTTGAGGTGGCTTTGCTGATTATATTGGTAGTGGTGATGTTCCTGCTTTTGTTCAGAAAGTCAGAAAGCAACCGGGGAATGATTTAACCCGGACTATGCATTAGAATTCGTATCGAGGACTCAAAACGCAAAAAAATCAGTCTCTTTGCAGATCGAAGCGTAGCACCGCTACGTTGAGATCGAAAAGTGAAGCATAGCGTCTGATTTTGAAGCGGTTTGAGGCCATAGTAGATTTTCTAATGCATATTTCGGGTTTAAAACTCCAAAGCGGAAAGGTATTTGGCATTAGCGGCGGCAGCTTCCATGGGAGTGCCGGTAGGAAACCTTTCCTGCTCCACAATGAAGTACTCCATTCCCAATCCCTGAGATTGCTTGATCAGATCCGCGTAAGGAATTTCTCCGGCACCCAAAAGAACACCTCTTTGATGTGGATCGCCTGTTCCTGCCTCAGCATCTTTTAGATGGCAAAGTCTGAATCTGCCCGGATATTTGGCAAGGTATTCTGCCGGTTTGGCATTGGCGACATGGACCCAGTAAATGTCCATTTCAAAATCCACCAAAGCTGGATCGGTATTGTCCATCAGAATGTCCTGTGGGGTTGCTCCTTCTTGAGTGACAAAGGTGTAGTCATGGTTATGGTAAGCAAACCTGATTCCATGGGCTTTCAGTTTTTCGCCGATTTGGTTAAATTCATCCGCTTTTTTCTTGTAGTCATCGAGGGATTTTTGGGGTCCTATCCAAGGGCAGATCAGGTATTTCATGCCTACTTCCGCGGCTTGGGCCGCCTGCACATCGAGATTTTCAAAAACATTGGCATGAGAAGCCACCATACTCACACCTGTTTCATTCATTAAAGTTGTGAATTCGGCAGGCTGCATGCCCCAAAGGATGCCTTTCCCGCCGTCAAATCCTTCGAACTGCTTGTAACCATAGCCAGCCAAAGCCCTCATAGTGGCTTGGGCATCCAACGCCATGTCTTCTTTGACCGAGTAAAGCTGGATTCCAAAATTGCTTAGTTTGGATTTGGTTTCAGGGGCATCAGCAATAGCCTCTTCTTTTTTTGGTGCTGCGCAAAACTGCAAGGGCATAAATGCCGCTCCCATCCCGAGCATCGCGCCCATTTGAATGAATTTTCTTCGTTGGTTTTTCATAATTTCTTGAAAGAAAAAGCCTGCCTCCGGAGAGGCAGGCTTAATTTAAAATTGAGGTTTTTATGCCCAGGCTTTGTCGCCTTTCTTGTAATCCACACAGGCATCAAATCGACCAGGGGTTTCAATATATCTCAGCGCTTGAGTTGCTCCGATTTCTGAAGTGAAATATCCCAACACCGTCAGGTCCCGCAGCATATTGATCACGATTGGCTCTCTGGCGTCTCCACTTGCTTTGAATTTTTCCTGCATCCCATTCAGGAATGCAAGTCGGTCCTCTGCACTGGCCTCCATAAAGTCAGCTCCTTTTTCAGCTTTGAAGTCCGTGCTTAACTTATTCAATCCATCGATAAACGCTTTTTGCTGGTCTGCATCGTAACAATCTTTGACCATCATCTGCATGAATTCACCGATTTTGGTGGCCTTAGCACCAGGAGTATCGGTGGTAGGAATGATGGTTTCACCGATCTCATCCAGAAAGGCAAGATCCTCCGGAGTGAAATTCAGGTCCTTGAGCTGTCGCTCTGGTGAGCAACCGGTGAGAAGGGCTGTGGCACCGATCATGGTACCTCCCATCATCAGGACGACGCTTTTCAGGGCGTCTCTTCTATTCATTACTGTCATGTCTTTCTCAGATTAGAGGTTCATCTTTTTCAATTCATCCACTGCGAAAGCTGCCGCTCTGGCAGTAAGCGCCATGTAAGTCAAAGACGGGTTTTGCGCTGCAGCAGAAGTCATACATGCTCCATCGGTCACAAACACGTTTTTAGCTTCCCACACCTGATTATTGCCATTGAGGACAGACGTTTTTGGATCCCGACCCATACGGGCAGTGCCCATTTCGTGGATTCCCTGACCAAAGGTGTACCCATTGTCATAGGTATTTACATTTTTGAATCCGGCAACTTCAAGCATTTCAGCAGCATCGGCCATCATATCTTTTCGCATGTTGAGCTCATTTTGTTTGATCTCTGCGTTCATGACCAGGGCTTCCATGCCCCATTTGTCTTTGACAGTGTCAGAAAACTTAATGGTGTTTTCGTGGTAAGGAAGGATTTCTCCGAAAGCAGTGATACCCATTGACCAAGGCCCTGGTTCAGTCAATGCATCTTTCATCGGAGCGCCAAAGCCCAATTCGGCTACGTCTCTGCTCCATCCGCTTCTGCTTGCCCCACCCTGGTAGCCAAATCCACGGATGTAATCCCGTTTTTCACCGTTGAGGTTTCTGAATCTTGGAATGTAAAGTCCGGTAGGTCTTCTACCAAAATAATACTTGTCTTCAAAGCCTTCGTAAGTTCCGCTGGCTCCCAATCTGAAATGGTGATCCATCACGTTGTGCCCCAATTCGCCAGAGCTGGAACCCAAACCTCCCGGCCAAATGTCTGTTGCAGTTCTCATCAGGATTGCAGTTGAATTGAATGCAGAAGCGCAGAGGAATACGATTTTTGCATCATATTCCACAGTTTGGTTGGTCTCGGCATCAAGTACTTCTACTCCGGTTGCTTTTTTAGTGTCTTTGTCATAGATCAAGCGACGGACGATGGACCAAGGCCGAAGGGTTAGGTTGCCGGTCGCTTGTGCAGCAGGAAGCGTTGAAGCCTGAGTGCTGAAATAGCCTCCAAAAGGACAACCTAATGAGCACTTGTTTCTGTATTGACAACCAGGACGTCCAGGAAGTGGTTGGGTGATGTTTGCAGGACGGCCAATGGTCCAAGTCCTGGCACCTTTGTAGTGTTCTTTGATTTTAGCAGCACCTGCCTCTTCCACGCAGTTCATCGGCATGGGTGGTTGGAATTCTCCGTCAGGAAGAATGTCCAATCCGTCTTTTGAACCGGATACTCCGATGAATTTTTCCACATAGCTATACCAAGGCGCAATTTCATTGTATCGGATCGGCCAGTCTACAGCGATTCCGTCTTTAGCATTGGCTTCAAAGTCAACATTTGCCCAGCGATAGGATTGTCTACCCCAAAGTAGGGATCTACCGCCTAATTGATAGCCTCTAAACCAGGTGAATGGTTTCTCCTCAATGTAAGGAGAGTCACTTTCGTGAGCCCACCAGTCCAAATTCAGTTCATTTAGAACATAATCTCTCTTTAGGCTTGGGTGGTTTTCCAGATGTTCTTGAGTTCTTCTTCCTCTGTGGGGCACTTCCCAAGGGGATAGAGTAGCAGATTTGTAATCTTTCACGTGTTCGACCATTGGTCCTCTCTCCAGGAGCAATACTTTCAGTCCCTTCTCCGTCAGTTCCTTAGCGGCCCATCCGCCGCTAATTCCAGACCCAACTACGATTGCGTCATACGCTTCATTTGCCATAATAATGGGTATTTTGGATTAATTTTTACACATCACAAACTTGCACGGCATGAGCTAGTGCAGCGATTTTGTCCTCAGATTTCGGAATAAATTCATGGGAAACAAATCCGGTGTAGCCTGTAGCCACTATTGCCTTCATGACAGCCGGATAGTTGATTTCCTGATTTTCATCGAGTTCATTACGGCCCGGGTTTCCTGCGGTATGGTAATGTCCGAAATACTGATGGTTGGTTTGAATGCTCCGGATAAGGTCCCCCTCGTCGATTTGCATGTGGTAGATGTCGAACAGTAATTTGAAGTTTTCGCTTCCGACCAATTTGCAGAGTTCCACACCCCATGGAGAGAGATCGCACATGTAGTCTTTGTGGTTCACTTTGCTGTTCAACAGCTCCATCTGAATGATCACGCCGTGTTTTTCGGCGACTCCAATGATTTTTTTTAGACCTTCCGCGCAATTTTTCATTCCCACTTCATCGTCCATCCCATTGCGGTTTCCTGAGAAGCAGATGAGGTTTTTATAGCCGTATTTGGCTACTTCCGGAATCAATTCGGTGTAGTTTTTAATCAATTGCTCATGGTACTGGGGATCATTCCAGCCTTTTGGAATTCCTAGTTCGGCGCCATTACACATGGAGCATTCGACGCCGTGGGTCTTGAGGGTATCCCAGCCTTTTGGGCCTACCAAGTCGATGGCATTGAATCCGATTTTTTTCACAGCTACGCATAGCTCGTCCAAACTCAGGGAAGGCATTGTCCAGGCACACACGCCATGTTTGATATTGCCTTTAAGTTGAAGAGGGGCTTGGCCGTCTTTCCAGTCGAAAGCGGTCAATGTGCCCATCGCAGCCCCTCCAAGTAACATTTTCTTAAAGGAGGATCTTCTGCTTGAGTCAAAATTCATAGTTATTTGGGGTTTAATGGTGAGGCTTAGTTTTTTCTTCTTTGAAAAAAGAAATGAAAAATAGTAAAACCAATACGGAAATGCCAGCAGGAATCAGCCAAATTGATTTCCATGCATGAAGTCCGGTCGGATCGAGGTAATAATCGGAGATTTGGCCTGCTGCCCAAAATCCAATTAGCATCCCGATGCCATAGGTAGCAAGGGTGATGAGGCCCTGGGCGGAGGATTTGAATTTTTCACCGGCATGAGCATCGGTGTAGATCTGCCCGCTCACAAAGAAAAAATCGTAGCAAATTCCGTGGAGGATGATCCCGGTCATGAGCATCCACATTCCCGTGTCTGCATCACCCAAGGCAAAAAAGACATATCGGAAAGCCCAGGCTAGCATCGCTACCACCAAAGTCTTTTTCAGTCCAAACCGGTAAAAAAATATCGGAAGTGCAAGCATAAACACAACTTCGGAGACTTGCCCAAGTGCCATTTTTCCTGTCGAGTTTTCTACGCCGATCTCTGTGAAAAATGGACTTGCATTTTGGTAATAAAAGGCCAGCGGAATACAGATCAGGACCGAGGAAAGGAAGAAAATGGCATAATTGCGGTCTTTCAGCAATGCCAAAGCATCCAATCCCAAGGCCTCAGAAAGTCTAAATTCCCCGGTAGATTTTGCTTTGGGCGGAGTAGCTGGCAGGGTGAAACTGTAAAGCCCTAAGCAAGCTGAAACGAAGGCTGCCATGATCCAGGTGTTTTTGAGGAGGCCCTCCGCAAGCCCCGACTGGCTGTCCCAGGCCAAATAGGAGATGAGCATCCCGGCCGAAACCCAGCCGATCGTGCCCCAAACCCGGATTACCGAAAACTCCTTTGCAGGATCCTTCATTTGGTTGAAGGAGATGGAGTTGACCAGCGCCAGGGTAGGCATAAACAGGATCATGTATCCCAACAATACCGGAAAGAAACCCGAAAAGTCTGTGGAGGAATAAAGGAGATACATCAGGCCGGCTCCCAACAAATGGATGGTCCCTAGGATTCGCTGGGCGTGAAAATACCTGTCGGCAATCAGCCCTACTATAAAAGGCGCTATTATCGCACCAAAGGACTGCGTGGAAAATGCCAAAGAAATTTGCTGGTCTTTTGCCTGAAGGTTATTTGCCAGAAATGTCCCCAAAGTCACAAACCAAGATCCCCAAACAAAAAACTCCAGAAACATCATCAGGGAAAGACGGAACTTGGTAAGGAAATTCATAGGCTGTTTTTGGGGTGGAAAAATGGAAATTGTTACCTGAAATTTAGAATTTGGGCTTTTTGCTGTATTTTAAGCATCTCCTTTGAGATTCCGAAGAAAGGGGCTTAAAAGTTTTGTCAAAGCCATTCATAACCCAATGTGACAACTGATCATATTCTAATATCCTAACTCTCCGGAACTCCGAAATTTCCATTCTGATCGTTAATTTTCAACTCAAATAACCTAATAAACTAATCTTTTGACCGATGTCAACAGCTAAAAAATTGAAACTCGGACTTGTAGGCGGTGGGCCGGGTTCTTTTATCGGTGCGATCCACTTAAACGGAGCACTGATGGACGGGATGTTCGAACTGGTATGTGGTTCATTCAGTTCCAATTCGGCCAAATCCCAACAACGGGGAGAAGAACTCATGCTTGATCCCACAAGAGTATATGGCACCTATGATGAGATGTACGAAAAAGAATCCCAACTCCCTGAAGGAATCCGGATGGATGTCGTGGCAATCGTGACGCCTAATAATGTACATTTTGATCCGACAATGAAGGCCTTGAAAAGTGGATTTCACGTGGCCCTTGACAAGCCAATGACGCTGAATTATCAAGAAGCCAAAGAGTTGTATCATATCGTCAAAAATTCAGACAGACGCTTTTTGTTGACTCATACCTATTCCGGGTATCCGATGATCAAGCAGGCCAAACAGATGATCGCAGAAGGCCAAATCGGCAAGGTGCGCAAAGTCTATGTCGAATACCCACAGGGCTGGCTTTACAAACTTTTGGAAACTGAAAACAACAAACAAGCCGAATGGAGAACAGATCCTGCCAGAAATGGGCTCGCTGGATGCATGGGAGATATTGGAACCCATGCTTTTCACATGGCGGAATACATTACAGGAGAGAAAGTGGCCCAGCTTTGCGCGGATTTATACATCAAAATCGACGGTCGACCGATCGATGATGACGGTGTAGTGTTGCTTCGATTTGAAAACGGAGCATCAGGGGTATTGATGGCTTCGCAGACAGATACAGGTTGTGAAAACAACCTGAAGGTTCGGGTTTATGGAGAGAAAGGCGGCCTGGAATGGGAGCAGGAACTCAATAATTCCCTGACGGTTCGAATTCCAAATCAGCCACCCCAGATTTTCAGAGCTGGTACCGGTTACCTAGGATCTTTGGCCCAGGAAAATACTCGAACTCCCGCAGGACATCCGGAAGGTTATGTGGAGGCATTTGGAAACTTATACCGAAATTTCGCCCGCTGCATTTATGCTGACCGGGAAGGCCAAAAGCCCAAGTGGGAATGGGAAGATTATCCGGGAATCGAAGACGGAATTCGCGGGATGGCCTTTATTGATCACGTGCTCGCAAGCACAAAGTCCGATTTAAAATGGACTCCTTTTATTGTAGAAAAATAATTTTTGATAACAATTCAAACCCTTAACTCCTATGAAAACTATCAAAGGTCCGGCAGTCTTTTTGGCACAATTTGCCGATGACAAAGCACCTTTCAACAATCTGAAGAATATCAGCCAGTACATGGCTGACCTTGGATATAAAGGAATTCAGATCCCGAGTTGGGATTCCAGAATGATCGATTTGCAAAAAGCTGCCGAAAGCAAGACATATGCAGACGAAATAAAAGGAGTCGTGGCTGATGCAGGAATGGAAATCACCGAACTTTCTACCCACCTTCAAGGCCAGCTGGTGGCAGTGCATCCAGCCTACAATGAACTTTTCGACGGCTTTGCTCCGGCAAATCTAAAAGGCGATCTCAAAGGAAAATCCGAGTGGGCTACCCAGCAATTGAAGTATGCTGCAAAAGCATCCTCAAATCTTGGGCTTAATGCTTGTGCTTCCTTTTCGGGAGCGCTGATGTGGCATACCGTTTATCCTTGGCCGCAGCGTCCCGCTGGATTAGTGGATACAGGCTTTGGCGAATTGGCAAAAAGATGGCTACCGATCCTGAATGAATTTGACCAATACGGCGTGGATGTCTGCTACGAACTGCATCCGGGGGAAGATTTGCACGATGGGATTACTTTCGAAATGTTCTTAGAAAAAGTGGGAGGACATAAGCGCGCAAATATCCTGTATGACCCAAGTCACTTTGTGCTTCAGTGCTTGGATTACCTTCAGTTCATTGATTTTTACCACGATCGGATCAAAATGTTCCATGTGAAAGATGCGGAATTTAACCCTACCGGAAAGCAGGGAGTTTATGGCGGATTTCAAGGATGGGTAGAAAGAGCCGGCCGATTTAGATCATTGGGTGATGGACAGGTTGATTTTGCAGGAATATTTAGCAAACTTTCGCAATACAATTACAGTGGATGGGCTGTATTGGAATGGGAGTGTGCCATCAAGCATCCGGAACAGGGTGCGGCTGAAGGTGCCCCGTTTATTGACAGTCATATTATAAGAGTTACGGAAAAAGCATTTGATGATTTTGCAAGCACGGGTGCTGATGAAGCATTTAACAGAAAAATTTTAGGAATTTAAATACTCTAACTAATAAACAATGAAAATTTCCAAATCATTAAACCTCGGATTGCTCGCATTGGCGGGTTTGGCATTTGCATGTGGAGGAGGAGAAAAAGCTGCTGAAACTACTGCCCCTGAGGCTTCAACCCCTGCAGCAGCCCCTGCCCAAGAAATCAGCCTTGAAGAAAAATACAAGGATGATCCTATCTATATCAAGGGGATCGAAAAAATCAAAGCTTCTGATTGTATGACCTGCCACATGGTAGAGCGCAAGATCATTGGCCCTTCTTATGCTGAGGTAGCAGCCAAATACGAAAATACCGAGGAAAACGTAACCATGCTTGCTGGAAAAGTAATAGCAGGCGGAGCGGGTGTTTGGGGGGAAGTGATGATGGCGCCACACCCTTCGATCAGTGAAGAAGATGCGAAAGATATGGTTAGATCCATTTTGCTTCTCAAAAAGTAATTATGAGAAAAGGCTATTTGGCAATGTGGGCAGCTGCAGGATTTTTTGCAGCTTGTTCCGCACCTAAGACAGAAGAGGCTACTTCTCAAGATACTGTAGCAGTAGCTGCTCCTGTAGAGGAGTGGGTTTCCCTTTTTGATGGTCAGACGTTCAACGGTTGGTCAAAATACGGCGGGGGTGAAGTTGGGAAGGCCTGGAAAATTGAAAACGGAGAATTTTTCCTTGATGCTTCCAACAAAGACAAATGGGAAGAAGGAGATGGGGGAGATATCGTAACCAATGAAGAGTTTGAGAATTTCCATTTCAAGACGGAATGGAAAATCTCACCTAACGGAAACAGTGGGATAATTTTCCTAGTACACGAATCACCGGAGTTTACCAACACCTACCATACCGGTCCGGAAATGCAGGTGTTGGATAACAATGGCCACCCTGATGCCAAAATCATCAGCCACCGCGCAGGCGATCTTTATGATTTGATCGTAAGCAGCCAGGAAACTGTGAAGCCGGTAGGCGAATGGAATCAAGCTGAGGTTATTATCAACCAAGGTAAATTGGACTTGATTCTCAATGGTGTTACCGTAGTGTCTACTACACTTTGGACTCCGGAATGGGATGCCTTGGTTGCAGGCAGTAAATTCAAGGACATGCCGGGTTTTGCGAAGTATAAGAAAGGGAAAATTGCCCTTCAAGACCACGGAGACGTGGTACACTACCGAAATGTGATGATTAAAAAGTTGTAATTAAAAAGCCCCGATTTCGGGGCTTCTTAATTTTAGAGTATTCCTATATTTTTTTGGAAGTGGACTTTCAGCCCACATATCGAAACCCAATACATAATCCGGCTTTAATTTCTTTCAGAAAATCCAAAAACCTCAGTTTTCCTTTGGAGGTCAAATCCAAACGACCAGGAATGGGGTAAAAACAGCTTAAGCTTCAAAGCAAAGCAGTCAGTTTGGTACTTGCTCGATAAAAAACGGTATGCCATTCTACAGCAAAAGAATCGAAAGCCTTTAAAAAAAGAAAAGCAGACCGTTTCCAATCTGCTTTGGTGATCCCGCTGGGATTCGAACCCAGGACCCTCCCGATCAAAATCGGGATGCTCTGACAGCTGACTTACGGAATCTTCTTGCTGATTAGGGATTCTATGTAAATCCTTGACTTCTTTTTCTTGATCTCCAATTCTCTTTTTTTGGCAGTGATCAGATCCTGGTATTCTTCCCTGTAAACCAGATTCCAAGGAACTCCCGTGGAAGTGAATTTGGAATGCCCAATATTATGTTCATACAATCTCCTGTCAAGTTCTTTACATGCACCGATATAGAATTTGTTGAGTTTTTTGGAGTATAAAATGTAAACCCATGCCATGGCTAAAAAATTGAATTCCATAAAAATAAGAAAAGCAGACCGTTTCCAGTCTGCTTTGGTGATCCCGCTGGGATTCGAACCCAGGACCCATACATTAAAAGTGTATTGCTCTACCAGCTGAGCTACGGAATCAGATGTTTTAAGAAAGCCTCTTTTAGCTTTCGACTTTCTACTCGAACCCAGAACCCTCCCGATAAAAATCGGGATGCTCTACCAGCTGAGCTACGGAATCAGATGTTTTAAGAAAGCCTCTTTTAGCTTTCGACTTTCTACTCGAACCCAGAACCCTCCCGATAAAAATCGGGATGCTCTACCAGCTGAGCTACGGAATCGATTAACTACAAATAAAAAGCGGAACAAATTCCGCTCATTTTTTTTGTGATCCGCTTAGGATTCGAACCTAAGACCTACTGCTTAGAAGGCAGTTGCTCTATCCAGCTGAGCTAGCGGACCCGGTGACTATCTCTAGTCCAATAAAGTCGGGGTGGCAGGATTCGAACCTACGACCTCCACATCCCAAATGTGGCGCGATACCGGGCTACGCTACACCCCGAAACTTTTTAAACTTTTTCAACCGACACGTTTGCCAATTGAGGGATGAAAACCTACGGCCTTCCCGATAGCAATCGGGACGAGATACCGGGCTACGCTACACCCCGAAACTTTTACTTTTTAACCCCTTGCGAGCTAAATTTGTGATCCCGCTGGGATTCGAACCCAGGACCCATACATTAAAAGTGTATTGCTCTACCAGCTGAGCTACGGAATCTTAAATCTTGCAAATTGACTCCCTAGCCTTGCTTTTTGCTAGATCATTGCCGTAATTGGACTGCAAATTTATGACTCTGATTTCTAAATGCCAAGCCTCAAATCAATCTTTCTAGCAAAACTTTCTATATTTTTTCTCCTGTTTTTGCAAAGTATTCATTGTCAGGCCAATGTGCCGCAGCTTTTGGTAGCAGATTCTTTGTTTCAGCAACGTAGCTACAAGGAAGCGATGGAGATTTACCATATGAATTACCAATTAGGCATCTATTCGCCTTCGATGCTGCTCAAAATGGCCTTCATTTCCGAAGGGATTGGGGACAATGAAAACGCCACACTTTACCTAAGCAAGTATTATGATCTGAGCCCCAATCCCCAGACCATAACAAAAATTAAAAGTCTGACCGGGCAATCCGAACTTGTAGGATATGAGGTCAGCGACGGAATGCGGTTTGTCCTTTTCTTGGTTGAATTCAAGGAGATTATTGTTGGCGCCCTGACATTGACTTTGATCCTAACTTTGATATTTCTTTGGGCAAAAGGAAATAAGTTGACTGAAGCCAGATTCTATTGGCCATCTGTTATTCTGATCACCTTGATTTTTGTCACCAATAATTTTCTTAAAGCTCAAAATGCGGCTTTAGTAACCAATAGCCCTACCTTGATTGTTTCAGAACCAAGTGCAGGAGGAGAAATGGTTGATTTGGTAGAGCCCGGCCACCGCGTCAAGATTCGTGCGTCAAAGGATATTTGGTATGAAGTGGAATGGAAAGATAAAATCGCCTATATCCGTAAAGACAACGTCACCAGGTTGTAACTCGCATCTTGCATAAGCATTTCCATTACTGGCTGTAGTTTTCTCCACAGCCATTTGAACCATTCCCAGCGGGATCACAAAAGTAGATTGGAAACGGTCTGCTTTTTGCGTTTCTGGCCTTTGAGGAAACCCCTGCTTGGTGAATTTAAAATCTCGCCTAGATTTGGAGTCAAATCACTTTTAACCCATGTTCCCGTGATAGATTTTAGGCGAATAGACCATGTTTTGATTTGCATTCCTCCCAATTCAAAGGAGGCTGCCAGAAACTTTTACACCGGAAGGTTGGGGCTAAAAGAAATCTCGGGAGAGCATCCGAATGGAGCTTTGTGGTTTGTGATTGGGGATGCAGAGCTGCATGTTAGAGAGGAGAATCTTGAGATTGGGATATCGGGAAGACATCCGGCATTTGAAGTGCATGATTTGGCTAATGCAAAGAAATTTTTACAGGAACAGGGAATCGAAATTACCTTTTCCTCTCTGATTGAAGGAAGAGACCGGTGTTTCTTTAGAGACCCTTGGGGCAACCGGTTCGAGTTAATCGAATTTGGGAAAAAGTAAAAGGGAATTCCGTGCTTTTTACTCGGACCTGGCCATTCTAAAAACTCAAAGGATCCATGTGCTTGAAGTGCCCGTTTAATTTGATCCTTTCCTTTGCGAGTTCAACTGTTTTGATCACCGGGATCATCCGCTTGAAATGTTTGATCAGATAATCCGTTCTCTCACGTTCTGATTCCAGTTGCAGCAATTCCAATTCCTCCTCCAATTTCAATCCCAGCTTATGGGTGAATGTGTAAGAATTGACGTTTTTCGAATCTATTTCCCCTGGAAAATTTAGCAGATGTAGCATTTCCTTCAGGTAAAAAACGAATTCATGATGTAGGACTTCGGTGATTTTCGGATCGTCATTCAAAAAAGAAATATTTCCCCCTGCATAGAGTTTTCCCTGCATGGGATTATCAAAACTCAGGATTTTGAAGGGCCTCAAACCGCGGGTACGAATATCCAGACGCCCATCTTCATAGCGTTTGTTGATTTTTTCCAGCACGACCTCAGTGCCATACCCGCTCAGCGAATTGATATAGGCGCAAATCCCCAAAGTAGTCCCGCTTAGCTCCACATCCGCAATTAACTCCCGATAACGAGGTTCAAAAATATGCAGGTTGAGCTCCTCTCCGGGAAATGCCACCAATTTCAAGGGAAATAAAGGAAGGTACATGACGGGTCGTTTCATGGATAACAGTCAGCCTTTGCCTATGGTTTTTAACAAGTCCTTTTAGAAACGAAAAAGCCCCAAATTTTGGGGCCTTTAAGAATTATTTTTTCGCAATGTAAGCGAGAAGGTCTACTACTTTGTTGGAATAGCCCCACTCATTGTCATACCAGGAAACGACTTTCACGAAGGTGTCAGAAAGCTGGATTCCAGCCTCAGCATCGAAAATAGAAGTACGGGAATCACCGATGAAGTCATTGGAAACAACCGCGTCTTCGGTATAGCCAAGGACACCTTTCATAGTGGTCTCAGAAGCCTCTTTCATTTTAGCGCAGATCTCAGCGTATTTCGCAGGCTTCTTCAGTCTTACAGTCAGATCGACCACAGAGACATCTGGAGTAGGAACTCGGAATGCCATACCGGTCAGTTTGCCGTTCAGTTCAGGGATTACTTTTCCGACAGCTTTGGCTGCACCTGTTGAAGATGGGATGATGTTTTGACCTGCACCACGTCCGCCTCTCCAGTCTTTTGCAGACGGTCCGTCTACAGTTTTCTGGGTTGCAGTAGTTGCATGCACAGTAGTCATCAAGCCTTCTTCGATTCCCCAGTTGTCATTCAGCACTTTTGCAATCGGAGCAAGGCAGTTGGTGGTACAAGAAGCGTTGGATACAAAGTTCATGTCAGAGGTGTATGTGTGCTCATTTACACCCATTACAAACATCGGAGTATCGTCTTTAGATGGTGCAGACATGATTACTTTCTTGGCGCCGGCATCCAGGTGACCCTGAGCGGTGTCTTTGGAAAGGAAAATACCGGTGGACTCGATCACGTAGTCAGCACCTACTTCACCCCATTTCAGGGTTGCAGGGCTTTTTTCTGCGGTTACTCGGATAGCATTGCCGTTTACTACCAATTTTCCGTCTTTTACTTCTACAGTACCTTTAAATATACCGTGGGTGGAATCGTATTTCAGCATGTAAGCCATGTAGTCCACATCGATCAAGTCGTTGATGGCTACTACCTGGATGTCTTCTCTTTCTACCGCTACACGGAAAGCGAGTCGTCCGATTCTTCCGAATCCGTTGATTCCTACTTTAATCTTGCTCATAAGTATTGTTGATTTTGAATATAGGTTTGATTCCAAAAACAGCTCAGGAGACCTCTTTAGGTCAAAATATCCTGAGGGCAGGCTAAGTTATTACAAATAAACGGATAGCCCAAACTTCTTTAATCTCCCAGAACAGCGAATCACATTGATTTTGAATTCAAACGATTTCGCGTTCGAAAATTTTTATTTTGGACTTCTGAAGTTTAACAGTTCCGATTTTCAAAGAGTTTCAAAATAAAATTCCCTTTTCAAATGTTTGTAGAAGCCATTCAAAAAGTAGCCGGATTTACCCGGGCCATCCATTCCATCTCCAGAAATTTCGGAATCCAAAAGGTGGAGAGAGGTGCCGCAACGCTGTTTTTTGTAAATGAAGAAGGGTGGGCATTGACCTGCAAGCATGTCGCCCAATGGCTTACTCAGGCAGATGGGATCAACAAGCGTTATTCTACCTTTTTGACAGAATCACAGAGTCTAAATTCCGGACAGAAAAAAGCATTGGCTAAAAAACAGGGTTTTGATGAAAACAAAACCTTGGAAATGCGGGTGACCTTTGTGGACTGTGTGGACCGGATCACCAACATCCATTTTTTCCTTCATCCTGAGTACGATTTGGCTTTGCTGAAATTTGAAGGGTTTGAAAAAGTTTCCTATTCGGGGCATCCTGTTTTTCTAAAAGAGGATCAATTTGCCCAGCCCGGCCAAATGCTCTGTCGCTTGGGATTTCCATTTCCGGAGTTTTCCAATTTTGGCTTGAATGCGGAAAAAGATATCCTGGAATGGACCAAAACAGGGCAAGTCCGATCACCAAGATTTCCGATTGAAGGGATGCTGACTCGATTTTTGGGAGATAAGACCGGGAAAATCTATGGGATCGAAATGAGTACTCCGGGACTTCGTGGCCAAAGCGGTGGACCGCTCTTTGATTCAGAAGGAAGAGTAGTAGGAATGCAAAGCAGAACCAAGCATCTGCATTTGGGATTTGATATTGAGGAAAAGGAAGTCATCGCTCACGGTAAGGTGAAAAAGGTGAACGACTATGCATTTATCCACTTGGGAGAATGTATCCATGTTTCTGTAATCAAAGAATTTATGAATCAGCATGGAGTTAAATTTCAAATAGGCTAGGTTCAAGAAAGAAGCTTTTCCAAAGTTTCAAACTTTGGAAAAGCTGTCTATTTGCCGTTAAATCAAAAAGCCGGATCGTTTGAGACCCGGCTTTTGGTTTTGCTATTCTAGCGATTCTATGATTTCATTGAAGGTTTTGCTTGGACGCATCGCTGTTGAAGTCTTAGAGACTTCAGGTCTGTAATATCCACCAATATCAACAGGTTTGCCTTGAGAGCTATTATATTCCTCCACGATGATAGTTTCGTTGGCAGAAAGTGCCTCTGCAATTGGAGCAAATTTCGCTTGAAGTCCAGCGTCTTTGTTTTGCGCCGCTAAAGCCTCTGCCCAATAAAGTGCCAGGTAGAAATGGCCACCCCTGTTGTCCAATTTGCCCACGACCCGAGCAGGAGACTTGTCGTTTTCTAGAAACTTCCCTGTTGCTTTGTCAAGTGTTTCACCCAAAAGCAATGCTCCAGGATTGTTGAATGTCTGCCCCAAATGCTCCAAAGAAACTGCCAAGGCTAAGAATTCACCCAAAGAATCCCAACGCAAATGGCCTTCTTCGGTAAATTGCTCCACGTGCTTAGGGGCAGATCCACCGGCTCCGGTTTCAAACAATCCTCCTCCGTTCATCAATGGAACGATCGAAAGCATCTTGGCCGAGGTGCCTACTTCCAAGATGGGGAACAAATCGGTCAGGTAATCTCTAAGGACGTTACCGGTAACAGAAATGGTGTCTTTTCCTTCTTTAAGTCTTATACAAGAGAAAATTGTCGCTTCTACAGGAGGAAGGATGTGAATTTCCAAACCGGTCGTGTCGTGGTTTGGAAGATATTTCTCCACTTTTTTGATCAATTCTGCATCGTGAGCTCTATTCGGATCCAGCCAGAAAACTGCCGGAGTATTGGAAAGCCGGGCTCTAGAAACAGCCAATTTTACCCAATCTTGGATCGGGGCATCTTTGGTCTGGCACATTCTCCAGATGTCGCCTGCTTCTACCTCGTGTGAAAGCAAAGTTTTTCCATCAGCATCTACAACATTGACGGTGCCGTCAAAAGGGATTTCAAAAGTCTTGTCGTGGGAACCGTATTCCTCTGCTTTTTGGGCCATCAAGCCGACATTGGGCACGCTGCCCATGGTGGCCGGATCGAAAGCGCCGTTTTCTTTGCAAAAATCAATAGTTGCCTGGTAAACGCCTGCATAACATCTGTCTGGGACCACTGCTTTGGTGTCCTGTAGTTTCCCGGCTTTGTCCCACATTTTGCCAGAGCTTCGGATCATTGCTGGCATGGATGCGTCGATGATCACGTCGCTTGGCACGTGGAGGTTGGTGATTCCTTTGTCCGAATTCACCATGGCAACTTCTGGGCTGTCCGCATAGCAGGCATCGATATCGGCCAGGATTTCAGCTTTTTTGTCGGCAGGAAGTTTTTCCAGATTTGCCAGAAGATCTCCAAAACCATTGTTTACATCTACACCGATTGCATCGAAAGTAGCGGCATGTTTTGCAAAAACCGGTTCGAAAAACACCTTCACCGCATGTCCAAAAATGATCGGGTCAGAGACCTTCATCATGGTGGCCTTCAGGTGTAGGGAGAAAAGAACTCCTTTTGCTTTGGCGTCCGCTTTGGCTTTTTTCAGGAAGGTTTTCAAAGCCGAAATGCTCAAGGTAGAAGCGTCGATCACTTCACCTTCCATGAGTTTCAGACCTGATTTAAGGGTTTCTTTTTTGCCGTCTTTCCCAACCAATTCGATAGAGACAGATATTGCTGCTGCGATGGTCAGGGATTTTTCACTTCCGTAAAAGTCACCTTCAGACATGCTGTCCACGTGTGATTTGGAATCGGATGACCATTTGCCCATGGAATGGGGATGCTTTCTGGCATAATTTTTCACCGCCAATGGAGCTCTTCTATCGGAATTTCCTTCACGAAGGACAGGGTTTACTGCCGAGCCCTTGATCTTGTCGTACTTCGATTTGGCTGTTTTTTCTTCTTCGGTTTTCGGCTCTTCCGGATAGTCAGGAAGTGCATAGCCCTGAGACTGCAATTCTTTGATGGCAGCCTTCAACTGAGGGACAGATGCAGAGACGTTAGGAAGTTTTACAATGTTTGCCTCGGGAGTCGTTGCGATCTTGCCCAACTCGGCAAGGTCATCATTGATTTGCTGTTCCGGTTTCAGGTACTCGGGAAAGCTTGAGATAATTCGGCCAGAAAGAGAAATGTCTCTGGTCTCTACCTGCACTCCGGCAGATTTGGTGAAAGCCTGGACAATAGGAAGTAGAGAATACGTAGCCAAGGCAGGTGCCTCATCTGTCAGCGTATAGAGGATTTTGGGAGTTTGATCACTCATAGTTTCAATAGGATGCTAAAAGGATTTGCCTGTTTTGCTTTTTGGAAAGTTGGCAGAAAGAGGCCAGCAGATAAAAAAGGGGAAAACAGGGTCGAAAATTCAGCGCCTAAAATACGAAAATTAGCCTTGTTTCAAACCCCGTTTAAAGAATGTGGGGGAATCTTGAAAAGTGGATTTTTAAAGAATCCGAAACTGATCCGCGTCTCTCCAAGCTGGGAATTTGGTGCGAAATTCCTCCAGTTTAAGAGCGGAAAGGGAAATAACCTGAATTCCGTCTTTTTCTCCCAAATCCAAGATTTTTTCTCCTCTAAAATCATAAGCAGCCGAATGCCCCACATAGGAAATTCCATTTCCATCTGTACCAATCCGGTTCACGCCAATAGAGTAAGAAAGATTTTCTATTGCTCTTGCGGGCAGAAGTGCGTCCCAGGCAGAAACACGAACTGCTGGCCAGGAAGCTATATAAAAAATAAGATCGTAACCAGCAACGCCATCTTCCCAGCCATTTCTCGACCATACCGGGAATCGTAAATCATAGCAGATCTGCGGGCAAATTTCCCAGCCTTTAAGATTGAAAATGGGGAGTTTTTGGCCTGCCGAAAAATGCTTGTCTTCATTGGCCATTCTGAACAAGTGGCGCTTATCGTAATGTTCGGTATAGCCATCAGGATTGACCCAAAGTAGACGATTGAAAAATTTTCCTCCTTCAGAAATGATGGTGCTTCCGGTGATTGTCGCCTTGGTTTGGGCCGCCAGTTGCTTCATCCACTTACAAACCGTCAGGTTCATGGGTTCGGAGAGCTTGGCAGCCTCCATGCTGAATCCTGTCGGGAACATTTCGGGAAGAATGATCAGGTCTGTTTTTCCTTTTAAGCCCCAGATTTTTTCTTCCAGCATTGCAAGATTGGCAGTTTTGTCCTGCCAATGAAGGTCTGTTTGAACAAGTGCAATGCGGATTTCTGGGCTTCTTCCCATTATTTCAGAGGATAGATCATTCGGTAATCTGTGGAGATTTTCCCTTTACTTACATCTATCAATTTAGATTGGATAAGTCGCTTTTTCAAGCCTTTCAGATAGTCGATGAAAAGTATACCCTCCAAGTGGTCATACTCATGCTGGATTACGCGGGCAGTCATTCCGGAAAATTCCTCCTCTTTTAAGTTCCAGTTTTCGTCGAAGTATTCGATGGTGAGTTTGTCGGGGCGGATGATTTCGGCCCTTACCTCAGGGATACTTAAACAACCTTCCTCGAATCCATAATCATCGCCATATTCGTCCAGGATTATCGGATTGATGAATACGCGGCGGATCCCTTTTTCCTCATCTTTTTCATCCAGCATCAGGGTGCTGTCGATGACAAAAAGGCGAACGCCTTGATTGATTTGAGGTGCAGCTAGACCTACCCCGTTGGCAAAGTCCATTGTGGCATACATATCATTGATCAGGGCAGTCAGATCAGTGCCTTCGGTAATTTCTTCAGCTTCTTTTTTGAGGATGGGATTGCCGTAAGCAACTATAGGGTAAATCATTGTCTTTCGAGGTAAGATTGTAGAATGATTGCCGCAGAGACTTTGTCCAGATTTCCGGCTTTTTCTCTTCGGTCTTTCTTTTTGCTGCCCATGGCGATCATGCTTTGCATGGCCATTTTGGAGGTGAACCGTTCATCCACTAGGGCTATTTTTTTTTCGGGAAATGCTTTTTCAAGCTCCTCCTTCAATTTGATTACTTTTGGTGTCATCTCGTTGTCCTGCCCGTTGAGGCGGATCGGAAGTCCCAGAACCAGCGCTTCGACTTCTTCTTTGGCACAATAGGCCTTGAGATAAATCATCAATTGACCTGTTTCGATGGTTTCCAGAGGATTGGCCAGAATTTTCAACGGATCGGTAACAGCCAAACCAGTTCGCTTAGTTCCCAGATCTATCGCAAGTATTCTGGGCATCAGTTGGTCTGGATTTTTTTACGGATTTTCCGAAGGGCTTCTTTTTCCAATTCCACGGCTTTGGGAAAAAGCAGCTCATCTTCGATCTTGGCATGGATGGAAAGCTCCTTTTCGAAATTCTGAAGTTCGTGATAAAGGACTTTCATTGTCAGCGGCGCTGTATCTTCCAGAAAATAATCTCTGGTGAGCCGCCGGATTCCTTCCATTTCGTCATCGTGGATCTCATGCTGATCCGCCAACAGATGGATGGGATCTTTTTCAAGGATTGTCAAAGCATCTTGGGTCTTGAATTGACCGTCTTCGATATCCTGAAGCAGTTCAATTCTTTTGAACAGGCGGCTTTCCTCCTCATGAATGTGATGGATAAAATCATCCACAAAAAGGGGAAACATTATCCTCAGATCAGCAAGCAAAGGTCCAAAGGTTTGTTCTGGCTGAATTCCGGAAATAAGGTTGGAAAGGAAGGGAAGCTCCTGACGAACGAAGAAATAATGCTTCTTTTTGAGGTAAGCTACCAGGAGCTCAATTGGATTAAGATAAAGTTCTTCAGGAGTTGGGTCTTTTCGCTTTGCCCAGGATTCCAGTTCGGCGATCAGGGTTCTGGGATTGACTTTGTGACTGCGGCAAACCTTCTCTAATGAATCGGTGGGGTATTGGTAAAAGCTGATTCCGAAATAGTGCAGTACAGCCGCGAAAACATAGTTTTCAGAAACTAATTCACCCACAGATGACTTTTCAAAATCCCGATTCAAGTACATTGCACAAAAATAATTTTTTTTGGTAGAAAAAAGGGGAATAAATCAGACCTTTAACAATGCCAGTCGTACAATCAATCGTTAATTTTATCTAAAATCCATTTCCATGATGGATCATTTTGCGGTAGTTTGAGTTAATTGGATATAAAATCAAGAAAAAGTGAGCGAGACTAAAAATACCAAATCACAAATCCGGCTTCCAATCATTCTTGCTCTTGCGATTTCTGCGGGAATTTGGATCGGTGCCACATTTGCTGAGCCGAAAAGCAACCAAAATGATCTTAGGGCGGCACTTTACAAGCTCCAGGAGATCATGACCTATATCAATCGGGACTACGTGGATAGTGTTAATACGAATGACTTGGTGGAATTTGGGATTACCAAAATGCTGGAAAATCTTGATCCGCACTCCAGCTATATTCCTGCACGTGATGCGTCCTTAGCCCAGTCTCAACTAGAAGGTGAATTTGACGGAATTGGAGTTGAATTCGGAATTATTCGGGATACCATTTATGTGGTTGCTCCATTGACCGGAGGGCCTTCGGAAGCTTTGGGAATCCAGTCCGGAGACCAGATCATCTCAGTCGACGGAAAAGTTGTGGCCGGTATCGGTATAACCAACCGGGATGTTTTCGATTACTTGAGGGGACCAAGAGGCTCAAAAGTATTAGTGGATATCAAGCGAAGAAACCAACCTGAGCTGATTTCCTACGAAATCACGCGGGATAAAATCCCTCAATACAGCATCAATGCCTCCTATATGATTGATGAAGAGATCGGCTACATCAAAGTCACCCGATTTGCTGCCACGACTTATGAAGAATTCAAAACTTCACTTACTCAGCTGCAGGGTCAGGGGATGAAGAAACTCATCATTGACTTACAGGGAAATCCCGGAGGCTACATGGGCGCAGCTATAAATATGGCAGATGAACTCCTTGGTGACCGTGATTTGATCGTTTCTCAAGAAGGAAAAGTGAGCCAATACAGTCAAAAAGCTTTTGCTTTCAAGCCTGGAATGTTTGAAGAAGGATCTGTGATCGTATTGATCAACGAAGGTTCTGCATCCGCATCGGAGATTTTGGCCGGAGCTATTCAGGACAATGACCGCGGATTGATTGTTGGAAGAAGATCTTTTGGAAAAGGACTGGTTCAGATGCCGATTGATTTGTCAGACGGTGCAGAATTGAGGCTGACTATCGCCCGGTATTTTACTCCATCTGGGCGATCCATTCAAAAGCCATACGATTCAAATTATGATGAGTATGAAACTGATCTCATGGACAGATACACCCACGGTGAGTTTTTCTCAGCAGACAGCATCAAGTTCAATGACAGTCTGAAATATGAAACCAAAAAAGGACGAATTGTCTATGGGGGTGGTGGCATTATGCCGGATTACTTCGTGCCAATGGATACAACCATGAACAGTCCCTATGTCAATAAGCTGTTCAATTCCGATTCTTCAAGAGAGTTTATCTTGGACTTTGTGACGAAAAACAAGGCCGATTTTTCAGCCATGAGCCTTGATCAATATTACACAGATTACAAAGTGAGCGATGCAATGCTGATGGAATTGGTTGAATTTGGAAAAAAGAACAAGGTGGAATTTGACTCCAAGGATTTCAATAAGTCCAAGGAGTATTTGAGGATCTTGGTAAAGGCACATTTGGGACGTCAGATTTACGATGACAATGCCTTCTACAAAGTCATCAACGATATTAATGAAGTCTACCTTCAGGCTATGAATCTCTTCGGTGAAGCTGACCGGATTTCAATGGCGGCTACATTGAAGGCAGCGGGAGTGGAATAAAACTCAAAGTTTAAACAGACATGAAAGCCAATCCAATCCGGGTTGGCTTTTTTGATTTCAATAATTTGGGACGAACTTGGTGTCTCAAGCGGTTTTAACTCCATCAACAGGTTTTTATATGTCCAAAGTTTCTAAAATCCATATCAACCATATCGCGATCCATGTAGCTGATTTGGCACGAAGCCAGTCTTTCTACGGGGAGGTTTTGGGACTCTGGCAGATGGATGAACCCTTTAAAGACGGACTACATGCCTGGTATGCGATAGGTGGTGGGGCTTCAGTTCATTTGATTGAGGAACTCCATCTGAGCCCACCTCGTGAAATCTCTAAAACCAATCATTTGTGCTTCAGTGTGAAGGATATGAACGCTTTTATTGAAACCCTGAACAGGAAAAACTATCCCTTTGAAAATTGGGCTGGGGATCAAGGCGAGATCCATTTCCGGCCGGATGGTATTAAGCAGATTTTTTTCAGAGATCCGGATTATTACTGGATTGAAGTGAACGATGATTTTTAGCAGTTTCGAAGCCCTTTTGTCTAAGTTTTGCGAGAATGTCCAGTTCCTTTGGCTAAAAAGAGGTAGTATCGAATACTCAATCTTTCAAGGTCATGAAAAAGATCCTAACAATTGCCCTGGTTTTGTTTTCGCTGAGCGCCTTCGCTCAAATCAAAGTCAACCACATTGCTGTTCACGTTTCCAATTTGAAGAAGAGCATGGATTTTTATCAAAACGTCTTGGCGTTGAAAGAAATCGAGGAGCCATTCAAAGACGGAATCCATGCCTGGTATGACATTGGGGGCGGCTCAGCACTTCATCTCATCGAGGTCAAAGACGTGCCAAAGGAAAAATCCAAGGTCAACCACCTTTGTTTTAGCATCCCTGATATGGAATCATTTGTGGAAAACATGAAAGCCAAAAACTACCCCTTCGAAAGTTGGGCCGGAGAGAAAGGAGTAGTAACCAATCGGGTAGACGGAGTGAAGCAGATTTACATCCAAGATCCGGACGGCTATTGGTTGGAGATCAACGACAATTATTAATTGGGCATTGTTAAAATTGAACGGATCTCTTTTGCAAAGCTCTCACTTGGGATTGTTTTTGAAATTTTATAAGCTGCAAAGCAAATTGTAAGTAATCGTAAAACTGAAAGGCTAAAGCCACGTATTTATCCTTGAAAATAGAAGTAGTGTTGATTTTAAAATTGACTAAAGAATGGAGATTATTTTAGAAATTCTATTCGCGGCTTTTCTAACCAATTGGACAAAGGTTAAAAGATTATTCAGCAAGAAAAAGCTGCCAGAACCAACTGGAAATTTTTAAACTCATTGCCAAAAATATTGACGGGAAAACCAACTACGAAAATCTTTTTTGATTTTATCCAGTTCCCGAATTTTTACAGAAATGTAAAAAAACAGGTGATGGGAAATTCATTTTAGAAACCCAAAACCAATTCAGGGTTCAGTTACTTGGTGAACACCAATTCTTGATAAGGCAATCTGAATCGCTCGCCATAGATTCCTTCCGGGATGCCTTTCCCACAACCAATGATCATTGCAATTTCGGAGGATTGAGGCAAATCCAACAGTTTTTTCACCCGGTTGGAGTCAAATCCTTCCATTGGGCACGTGTCGTATCCTGCGGCTTTCATTCCCAGCATAAAAGTCATCGAAGCCAATGCAGCACTTTTGTGCACTGAGATTCTGACTTCAGTTTCACCTACTTCCCTTACCATCGGCCTATAAATCCCCACCCACCAGGCAATGATCTTTTTGAGCAATGACCAACCGGGATACCTGGAGAAAAGCTTGGGAATCAGATTCCCATAATAGCTCAGTGCCTGTCTGAGTTTCTTGTCATTTTTTCCTTCATAGGTTCGTTTGATGTATCCGTAATTGGCTTCTGCCCGGGATTTCCAAAGATCACGCCGGGTCACCACCACGACAAGTTCCCTGGCAGTGGTCGCTGCCTTTTGACCCATGCATAGTTTGGAAAGAGAGTCTTTAAGAAGGGAAGTCTCCGGAATCCGGATAAAATTGTAAAGTTGAAGGTTGGAGCTATTGGGGGAAAGAATTGCTGCCTCCAGGCATTTTTTGACCACCTCATGATCAAAAAGCTCAATACTGTCAAAAATCCTGACAGATCTCCTTTCTCTCACTGCCTCGAAAAATCCTAATTCCTGTACCATAATCTTCATTTATCCAATTTAGCTCGACAATTCAGGAAGGAATTTCGAGGTTTAAGCATATTTTGCAATAAGAAAGAATCTAAATCCAAGCCCAAACATATGTTTTTTACCCTTGCCCGTTTACAATTCCTCAAAAGTCTGCGCTCAACTTCTTTTGCGAAAAGTCTTCTTACCAACATCTTCCTCGGTTTTTTGGTCTTGTTACTTTTGGGCTATGTCGTTGGAGCGGGATTTTTGCTTCCTATGATTCTCGAAAAAGTAGTGCCGGGAGAGGATCACATTGCCTTGCTCAACAGTTTTCTCATCTACTTTTTTTTGGTAGAATTTTTATATCGATACTTTATCCAACAGCTGCCGGTGGTTGAGCTGGAGAGTCTGTTACACCTTCCGATTGGGAAGCGCCGAATTATCCGGATGCTGCTTACCCGCTCATTTGTTTCCCCGCTGAATATTATTGCCATTCTTTTGGTTTTGCCTTTTGCGCTGCAAGTCGTCAGTGAAAAATATGCCTTAGAGGGTGCCTTGATGTGGGTGGCTACGATCTCGTTGACAAGCTGGACTCTACATTGGTTTATGCTTTGGTTCAAGCAGCGGTTTGAGGATAGTCTGATCGGGCTATTTGTCATCTTTTTAGTGCTGGTGGCTGGTGCGGGTTCGAGCTACATGGGCTGGTTTAACCTCGGTGCATTGCTTCAGCCTGTTTTTGATTATTCTTTGGTCAGTCCCATTCCATTTCTTGTGACTCTACTGGTGATGGTGGGTTCGTACCTACTTTGCTTCCGATTTTATGTGTCAAATGCGTACCTCGAGGATCTTTCCGAAAAGGACGATGTCCGCTTTGTCAACCAGTCCATTGGATTTTTCTCAAGGTTTGGGTTGGCCGGAGAGCTGGCCAATCTGGAGTGGAAGCTGATCATCCGGCACAAAAAAAGTCGGACTTTTTTGATGATGACGGGCTTTTTCCTCCTCTATGGTTTGATCTTCTATAACAATCCCGCTTACACCACCGAAGACGGGTTTAGCTTCATCTTTATCTTCGTTGGAGTATTTATCACCGGGATCTTCATGATCCAATATGGTCAACTGTTCCTCAGCTGGAATTCGTCAAGCTTTGACTTTTATCTCAATCAAAAAGGAGGGGTAGAAGCTTTGGTAAGAGGGAAATATTTGCTCTTTCTGGTGATTTCGTTGATTTGCTTTCTGGCCTCCGTGCCCTATGCTTACTTCGGCTGGCATTTTCTCCTCATCCACCTTGCGACTTTTCTTTTCAATGTCGGGATTCTGGTACATGTGATCATTTACCTGGCGCTCTGGAAACCCAAACCCATGGATCTCAACAAAGGGGCGATGTTTAACTACGAGGGGGTTGGTATCGCGCAATTTCTGATCGTCATTCCTATGATGCTCGGGCCATACTTGGTCTTTATCCCTTTTTCGTTGCTTTTCAACGATTATATTGGGCTCTTGGCTCTCGGACTTACCGGTGTGCTGGGAATATTTGGCTTCGGGCGCCTTTGTCAAATCAACATCAACAGAGTACTTTCTAACCGTTACGAAATTTCTTCTTCCTTCCGTCAAGAACTATGATACAGATATCCCAACTCAAAAAGCAATACAAAGAAGCCGTCGTCCTGAATGTGGAATCTCTCGAAATTCCCTCCGGAGAGTGTTTTGGACTGGTGGGAAATAACGGTGCCGGAAAGACAACCCTATTTCGGATTATGTTGGATTTGGTAAGAGCCTCCGCTGGCAATGTGAAAATCAACGGGGAAGATGTGAGCAAAACCGAGGATTGGAAAGCCAAAACAGGTGCCTATCTGGACGAGCACATGCTCTTGGCCTATCTCACTCCGGATGAGTATTTCGAAACCCTCCGCAAAATCTATGGATTGTCTGAAGAAGACCTTACCCTTCATTTGGGAAAATTCACTGAATTGTTCAACGAGGAGGTTTTGGGAAAAAAGAAATACATCCGGGACTTGTCAAAAGGTAATCTCAAAAAAGTCGGAATTGCAGCCGCACTGATGGGAAATCCGGAGGTGGTGCTGTTGGATGAACCCTTCGAAAATCTGGATCCAAGCTCTCAAATCCGGTTGAAAAAACTGATTTTGAGGGAAAAAGATGCATCAAAGGTTACCTTCCTGATTTCCAGTCATGACCTAAACCATGTCACTGAAATTTGTGAGCGAATCGTTCTTTTGGAAAAAGGGAAAGTGATCCGTGATCTAAGAGAAAAGGAAGAAATGCTGGCCGAATTGGAAGCGTATTTTACCGGTTGATTTAACTTGGTTAAGCATAAAAAAACCTCCTGGGGAAATCCGGGAGGTTTTTTGTTTTATCACTTATCCGGCCCTCAGCTTTTGTTTCAGATCCCAAACCTGGGAGTTGCTCAATCCGCACAAACGTAAGTAGTTTTCAATTCCGTTTTCCTTTTCGATTCTATCCAGGACTACATCCAGGTATTCCTTCTTAGTGTCCATTTCGGAAGCTAAATAATCCCCGTAAACAGTTTTCCTATTTGCCCCCGAGAGCAAATGAAGGAGCGAAACAAAAAATCCAGTCCGGTCTTTTCCAGAATGGCAGTGGATGGCAACCGAATTCTCAGCCTGTAAAATTGCCTCAACGGCCTTTTTTATTGAATGATAGCATTCGGTTGCCAAAAACCGATAAGTGTCCTCACCAGAAGATTCTTTTTGGTTTTTCCCCTTAAGTTCGGTTTGATGAATCGAAGGATCAATTGGAACTGGGATCCAGGCAAAATATTGGAGACTATTTTCACCATAGCCTCTTTTTGAAGTTTCCCTTTCAGATCTAAAATCAATGACGGTTTTAATATTTTTTTGCCTGATAAATTCCTCAAAAAATCCTTCATTTTGGATTAAGGTCAGGGTAGATGATCGGAAAATAAACCCCGGTTTTATCGCGGGATTGAATTGGCTGATATCACGGAAATTCCAAAGGAAATCCCTTTTGAAAACAGTCTCGCAAAAATGCTTCGCCTCCTTTAACTGAGACTCTGATCTCAAGTCTCTGATCGAAAAATAAAAAAAGTCAAGTAGTTTTCTTTTCCAGCCGTTCGCTTCATGCAGGTTGAGGCGCCCGTGCTCAGGTTTAATCACTTCACTTGCGACGAAACTCCCACATGAAAGATCGATTCCCTTTTTACCTCTGGACTGGTCATTGAGTTTTATCGCATCATGCAAGGCTCTGTTGTATGAGTTGCAGAAAAGCGTGTCATTGCCTCTTCGGTGTGAAGAGGAGCATACCTCGAATTCAACCAAAAAGCTTTCAATCAATTCCGAAATTGAGGCTTCGTGATTGCTCTTTTGGTTTTTTTCCCCCTGTCGTTTCATAGGGGTCTCGGGTTTTGGGTTTCTCTACATTGAGGACTTGGGTCTTGTCGCAAAGGCTGGGTTAAAGCTTTAAAAACCGGCTCATTGAATGCGGAAAAATACCGAATAAGGCCAAAAAAAAGTAACTTGTTTTTTTGATCTCCTATTGTTTAACCAATACCATTAGGCAGTTGTGCAACGAACTGCGATAAAAAGCCAGATTAAAATGCATATCAGCTCCAATATATCGGACCGATTGAGATCAAGTTTGCGGTTTTCTTCTGATACTTTTGAAAAAGGAAATGAACGGAGCGAGCTGACAGGAGACAAGCATGCTAACGAAAAGGATTTGGAAAAACTGTTGGGAAAGGGGTCGATCGGTGATGGTGAAGCGGGTCTTAGCAGTCTCATCGCAAGTGCATTTCTGATAAGTCATCTGCCGGTTTCTGAGCTGGAATTTGATAGAATAATTTCCCAGGGTTATCTGCCCGATTCCCTGCGGCCAATCGGAACGATGTATAAGGTGGCATTTGGGAATATCCGGCAATTTCTGCATCCCAAATCCAAGAGGACAAGCATTAGGGAACTCAGAGGGAGGTACCTGACCGCCTCGGTATTTATGGAGGTAGCGACTTCCTTTCTCGTGGAAAAACTGGAGATTCCAAAAGTCAACCGAGTTTTCTGGGGATTGGGAGGGAGCCTGATCTTGGTACCTCCTCATTTCGGGCCAAGGTTAAAATCTTCGCTGGCACATTTCAATCGGGTTTATGGAATACCGGAAATAGGTTTTGAATTGACTTTGGCCGATACTGGAAGCAACCCACCTGGTAAGGGAAAGAACTTACTGGTTCCTAATGAAGATCCTGCTTTGGTTCCCAGAGACAAGCTTTTCGGTTGGCAGGATTTCAAAGGTGAGTCCGGTGAAAATATGGCCGAGTTTGTTACGCAATTTGCTGTAGGTCTGGCAAAATCAGAGCAGTGGTGCATTAAGAAAAGCACCTATCAAGGCAATTCCAAGAACCTTGATATTGCTTCCAGGTTTGCGGATCTTCCTTACTGGTTATACCCGGCAGGGGAAAATCCCTCTGAGATGACTTTTTCACGGAATAGCTACCTCTCGGAGTTGGGAGACGAATGCCCCTTCATGGATGTTCCGCTGGAAATCCTTGCGTCCTCCGATTTGCGAGGTCCCATCACTTATTTCCGGCTGGACATATCTGGGATGAGGGAATCTCTCGCAATTGAAAATGAGCACGGGATCAAAGAGCTGTATCAGAAATGCAGGCAAATGGACTTTTTTTTCAGAGAAACGATTCCCTCGATTTGCAGGTCATTTAATCAAAACGCAGAGACTGGGCTTGAGGTGGCACTGCTCCATTCCACTTGCGATGATGTAGTCTTGGTCACCCTTGGGAAGAATCCGGAAAGATTAATTGCAAGACTCAGGGAAGCTTGCAAAGCGTCAGTGGACCAAAACCTTGTCTTCGGAGGGGTGGAACTCAAGCCCGAACATGCCGCCTCCGATCTGGCTCATGCGGCCATGCTTCAATTGGTTGCATCTAAAAAACAGGGGAAATGACCGGAGGGATAAGACGACTCTACTGTACTGTCACCAATGACACGTTTATCCGAGGGACCTTGGTTATGCTATATTCCATGAACAAGCATGTGGCTGGATTTGAAGAAAGCAGGTTAAAGATATTTTATAATCATTCCTTTTGTCAGCTAAGTCAAAATAGCAAAAGGGATATTCTTGCCATAGCTCCCCATGCGGAACTTGTCGAAATCATTCAGCCTCGCTATGAGTTGGGAAGCCTAACAGACGAATATCATCGACCGGCATTTCTGACTCTCGAGGCTTTTCGTCAGGAGAAAATGGACCAGGTAATTTTTTTTGATGCGGATATGCTTTGCCTTAGGGACTTTTCTGAGATTCTGACATTGCCTTTCGATTTTGCCGCCACACGCTGCCGCAGCAATGGCGGAGTTCTGCTGAACACGGGATTTTTTGTACTGAACAAGCAACTGATCGGACGTGAGGTCTATCAGGACTTGCTCGATAGACTGCCGCTGGATCACGGCCACATGATCGATCAGCCCCTGATAAATGGCTATATCAATGAGGTAAATGCGAAGATATTAGAACTTGAATCCTTTTATAATTATCTCTACATCGGCGGGCATCCCGAGATTCCCGGTGATGAAAGATACCTCGTGGATCTTCCCGAAATCAGAGTTCTTCACTGGGCTGGAAGAGTGGGCCGAAGGATCAAACCCTGGGATGAAGGGGCACCTGATTTTCCTTCACTTCGCCGCTGGAAAGAGGAAGAAGTCGAAATGCTTGAAAAGTTGAAATTTGATCGAAGCGAGCTTTCGTACTGAGTTTTGTGACATGTCAAGGATATGCAAAAGACAAAGATTTATACATTTTGGCAGGGATACATGCCTCCTTACATCCGGCTGTGTCTGGAGACTTTTAAAAATTTGGGCTATGAATTTGTGGTGCTGGATCACTCCAACTTAAATGATTACCTATCGCCGAGTGATTTTCCGATTGAAAAGCTGGGAAGATTTCCTCCGGCTGCTCAGGGTGATATCATTGCATGCTATATGATGAATCGGTATAGGGGATATTTTATCGATGCCGATACGATTTTCTTGGGTAAAATAAATCATTTGGAAGACCTGCTGGATTCACATGAACTGGTCATGATTGGAGACGAAAAGGTTCCTTTCTGTCATGCTGCATTTATTCTCAGCAGTGGTGACAGTGTGATACTTCAGGAGTGGGAAACCAAAATCAGGGGATTGTTGGCGGCAATAGAAAATTCAGAACAAGCCGAAAACCAGAGCGACGGAAGATTCGTGATAAAATCAAACAGCTTCGGCAATCCTCTCCTTCACCCGATTATCGGAAAGCATCTGAATAAAGTGAAAATTCTGGACAAGGATTTGTTTTTGCCTGAAAACCGGTCTTTGAAAGATTTTTCAAGTGAAAAAAGAAATCAGGCTTACAAAGATTTTTATTTTACCGAAGAAGTCCAAGACATTCCTACCGCTTCATTTTTGATTTTACACAATTCTTGGTCACCTGAGTGGTACAAGAGGCTCTCAATTGAAGAAATCAAAAAGGACAAGCTTTTCATCAGCAGGCTTTTGATGCAGGCGATTGGATCGATTTGAAAGTAAAAAGAAGGCTGATTCAAATAGAAAAAGCCTCCCTGAAACAAGGAAGGCTTTTTTGTGGAGCTGGTGGGATTCGAACCCACGTCCAGATAAGGAAACACCGTACCGTCTACATGCTTAGTCACCTGTTGTTTTTTCGATCAGAATATGCTGGATGACACACCTCACGCTGACTTAGCTACCGAGTCTTAGGCCTGCTTAATAGCATCACAGGCAGCAGTCCGATCAAGTCGACACCCCGGAATCCACCCCGAAAGGACGGGGGGCGGAGGGATGTGGCTGGGGAATCACTCTCGTGACTCAACCCTTTAAGCGATCTATCCTAAAAGGTTAGATTAAGCAGCCATGGCGTAAGAAGTTTCGCCATTTATCGTTCGTATGAATCTTTTAAGGCCGTACATACTCCAGCCTGCATGCGAGCCCGATGATTACACCTACTGTCAAAACCGGTCAGCCCCATTTGTTTTGGGAAGACAAAAGTAATCCAATTTTGGTTCCAAGCCAGGAAAATTACGAGGTACGAGATACGAATTACGAGGCTTTAGATAGGGTTTAAGTGTTTGAGATTAGGAAAGGTTACAACCTTCAAACTCTTGTGCTGAGCCAGTCGAAGCATACCACTTTGCAACCTGCAATCTCAATTTTCCAATTTTTAAATCTTCCAATTTTCCAATCCCATTAAGCCTCAAAACATTAGCGAAAAACTTTCCGAATGGGCATTTTTCATCCCTTCTGAATATTGAGTTTTTTATATCTTGCAGCGATGGAAAACTTCGTCGTATCGGCAAGAAAATACAGACCGGCAGATTTCAAAAGTGTAGTGGGGCAGCAGCATATCACTACTACACTCCAAAATGCCATCAAAAATAATCACTTGGCTCAGGCTTTCCTGTTTTGCGGACCTCGAGGGGTTGGGAAAACTACTTGTGCCCGTATTCTTGCCAAGACCATCAACTGTGAGAATAAAACTAAGGACAACGAAGCCTGCGGCAAGTGCGAGTCTTGTGTTTCCTTTCAAAACAGCGCTTCTTTCAACATCTACGAGCTGGATGCCGCTTCCAATAACTCAGTGGATGACATCCGAAATCTGGTAGACCAAGTTCGGTATGCTCCCCAAAAAGGACAGTATAAGGTCTATATTATTGACGAAGTTCACATGCTTTCGACCGCTGCCTTCAATGCTTTTTTGAAGACGCTGGAGGAGCCTCCTAAGTATGCCATTTTCATTTTGGCTACCACGGAAAAGCACAAAATTATTCCTACAATCCTTTCCCGTTGCCAGATTTTCGATTTCAACCGGATCCAAATCAAGCATATTTCAGATCATTTAAAAGAAATAGCTGAAAAGGAAAAGGTGGATTACGAGGAGGAAGCGCTTCGATTGATCGCCACCAAAGCCGATGGTGCCCTTCGGGATGCATTGTCCATTTTTGACCTGATCGTTACCTATTCCGCTGGGAAGAAAGTTACTTACAAGGAAACCATTGAGAACCTTAACATCCTCGATTATGACTATTATTTCAAAGTTGTGGATGCACTTTTGGCCGAAGATCTTTCAGCCACGCTTTTGATTTTTGATGAAATCCTGAAAAAGGGATTTGACGGCCACAACTTCATCGTGGGTCTGAGTGAGCACTTCAGGGATTTGCTGGTGGTCAAAGATGAAGCGACAGTTGAATTGTTGCAGGTATCTGAATCGGCCAGAGAGCGCTATCTTCAGCAGACTCAACAGGCCTCGGTATCTTTTTTACTTTCTGCCCTAAATCTGGCCAATCACTGCGACATCAATTACAAAACCAGCAAAAATCAGCGTTTGAATGTTGAGTTGGCTTTGATGAAAATGGCTAAACTGCCCCAGGCGTTTCGACTTGCGACTCTTGTTGATGTCGAGTCAAAAAAAAAAGCCTGAGTGAACAACCAGAAGCTGTAGCCGAACCTGCCCCAACGGTAGCAAGTATTCCTGTGGATTTTTCCACCGCGAAGAAATCTCAGGTAAAGACTACCATTTCCATTCCCACAAGTCTAAGCCAAACCAAGAAATTGGTGGATGACAAGGCTAAGCAAAGTGAAGAGGCTAAGGTAGTATCGAGTCAGGAAAAGTTGGAAATAAAGCCATTAGGCTCCTCGATTACACTCACTCAAGAGTTGTTCGATTTACAAATTTTTTCCATACAGGAGCATTTCAGAAAAGCTGATAAAAATCTGGAGCTGGCGATTTTGGATCAGCCAATCAAAGTGCGCGACGGCGGAGAAGTCATCCTGGAAGTTATGGGCCACATGCAGGAAGAAATCGCCGGGAAAATGAAACCGGATTTGGTCGGCTTGATCCGTCAATTCACCGGTGCGGAACGTGTCCTGATCACAGTTGAAGTAAAGGAGGAAGTCGATAACGGCAAGCCGAAACTCTACACAAATACCGACAAGCTGAATTTTCTAAGGGAAAAGCATCCCGCACTGGCTGAGTTTCAGCGGAAGTTCGGGCTCGAAGTGGACTTTTAGAAGTCCAGAGAAATCCCAAAATTGATCAGGTTCTGTAATTGGACGGCTTGTTTTGAGGTGCCGTCGTCCTGGCGGATATATACTTCCTCATCGTAAATCACCGCAGTTTCGATTCGAGTCGAAATGAATTTGTTCACTTTTAGGCGGATGATGGAATTAAAATTGACCACCATATTGCCAAACCGCTCATAGTTGGAAAAGAGATTTAGATCTGCCTTCCAGGTGACATTTTCCATCAGGATATAATCCGCCACACCAACGGCAAGGGACATACCAGCCTCGGCACGGACGTTTTCACCGGGGACCACCCCAAATGCCCCGGCATTGCTGAGCGAGTCGTCCATGACAATTGTAAATCGTCCCGTAAAAGGAGAAAGGATGACTGACAGTTTGCTTTTGTCCTCATAGGTTTTCCTCAGGTTCAAACCGGTGGAGGATTGGAGGTAGCCGGGAGAAAGCAGGTCCGATATTTTTGTCCGGATTTCATTTTCACTGCCCGCAGGTTTCGAGTATTTATAGCCGGGCAAAAGCTGGGTCCGTGCATCCAGTTGCGTAGTCAAATACATCAGATTGGAAAGCTGTCGACCGTAATTGCTGACAAAAACGAAATTGTCATTGGTTTTTCTGGTTTCAAAATCCCTGCCTCCTTGGCGGTTAAAACCAAGATTTACAGTCAATTGAGTATCCCATACTTTGGAGTCTTTCTTGTAATTGGCAAACATGGTGACTCCGGAGTTCAACGCGAAAGTACTCGATCCACCTGCAGCCCAGTTGCTCAGGGTGACTTGCTGGATGTTGAGGTTGTAGTTGCCGCCGGTTTTCCAGAAAATCTCTTTGACAGGTTCCTCAATGATAATCGAATCACCCAACATCAGCAGGGTGTCACCATTGATCAATACAGTGTCTGGAATTATTTTTCTGTCCTGAGCAATTGAAGAAAGGCTGAGGAGAACTATCAGGATTCCCGTGAAAAGGAAATGTTTACTCATTAAGGAAAGGTTTGACGGGCAAATCAGGGCTTGAAGATAACCAATTTCTGGCCGATGCTGATGATGTTTTGGCTTCCGATATTGTTCCAGGACTTCAGTTCATCCACAGAAATGCCATATTTGCGTGAAATTGCAAACAGAGTTTCCCCTGGACTAACAGTATGAGAAATCCGATCAGCCTGATTTCGGGTAGATCTTTCTGGTTCTGTTTTGGTGACAACTTCCACAGATTTTGTTTCAGTTGGTTTGGATTCAACTGAAGCAATTTCAGTTCGGTTTTGCTGGACGGGTTGATTTAAGGGGATTATCGGAATTTCTTCCCCGCGTTTTCTCGGTTCACGGAGGTTCAACACCATACCCGGTTTAAGCTCTGAATCTTTACGAATTCGGTTTTTGGACTTCAAGGATGCAAGCCGGATTCCGTATTTCTGGGAAATGGTCCAAAGTGTCTCACCCGGTAAGACAAAGTGAGTTTCTACTTCTGCGCTTGTTTTCTTCTTTTCAGTATAATAGTATTTGCCAGTTTCAATTCGCTCACCTGGATCCATGTCATTCAGCTTGAGAAGTTTTTTCTCTTTTACGCCGATTTCTTCAGAAAATTTACCTGGTGAGGTTGTTTTTGAAGCCTGAACCCCTTCCAGTTCATTGACAGTAATCTGGTTTGGTTGGCTGGCTTTGGTTGTATTTCCGGAGATTTTCGGGTACGAATTTGCCTGCTTATAGGCCGGAGAATTTTTGACCGAGGCAGAATATGTCTGGCCTGTCTTTGGCTTTTCTTCTGATTTGATGACAGCAGGTTCAAGGGGAAGATTGCCTTCCTTGATGTAAAAGAGGGTATATGTCCCGGCAGGCACTTTTCCGTTGCCAGCCCATTTATTGAATTCCTTCAGGTGGTCTTCGCTGACGCCAAATCTTTTGGACAAAGCGGCCATGGTGACTGGACCCTGAATTTGGATCTCCGTGAGCTTTTGGTTGGAGACAAACATTCCTATTCCGTACTCATAGGCGATTTTGTGAGCTAAATATTTCTTGAAATACCAATGGGTATTACGGTCCACTTCGATGATTTTTTTGCCCGAATATTGAGTGCCGAAATAGGCTTTGGCACCACCAAGTCCCATTTGATAGGAGACCAGCGCAGTCATCCAGTTGTTAAGCTGACTGTTGTGTTTTTTAAGGTAAGCCGCTGCTCCTCTTGAGGAGGTGGCGATGTTTTTACGCTCGTCAATTTGAGCATCCACTCGAAGCCCAACTTCCTCTGCAGTACCTTGCTTAAACTGCCAAAAACCGACAGCATTAGAAGTGGAGACGGCGTCAGGAATAAGTCCGCTTTCTTGGATGACCAGATATTTCAGGTCTTCAGGGACTCCCTGATTTCTCAGTTCCCGCTCCACAATTGGGAGATAGAGGTTGACCCGATCTTGCTTTACTTTGAAATAGGTAGGATTTCGGTATTGCGCATCGACATCCAGCTGAATCTCACGCTGTGCCTGCGGTGTGATTTTTACGGTTAAATCGGCAAATTCCAGTTGTGTCGGAACCTGGGGAATCTGGGCCAAAATCGATTGGCTCCAAAAGAAAGCAGAAAGAAATAGAATAGATAAGAATTGACGGGAGATCATCGAAAGTTACTTTCGTTTTATGAAAGCCTGATCAGCAAAAATGATTCCCTTTTTGCAGCAATCAGAGTTTTCTGGCCATCAAAACTCCATCCCGTATTGGAAGTAAAACGTTTTCAACCCTTGGGTCATCCTGAACTTTCTTGTTGAAGTCTAAAAGTGCCTGAGTGTCTTTGTCAGTCTTTTGCCCTTCTTCCACCAGGATTTTTCCTGACCAAAGCACATTGTCTGCGAGGATGATGCCACCGCTCGGCACTTTGTCTATGACCAGGTCAAAATATTCAGAATAATAGAACTTATCAGCATCTATAAACACGAGGTCAAAAGGTCCATCCAAAGTTGGAATTATTTTCCGTGCATTGCCTAAACGGTAATCGATTTGGTCTGCGAGACCACTTTCTTCGAAAAATCCCCTCACCATCGTTTCCAATTCATCGTTGATGTCGAGCGTGATCAGTTTTCCATCCGGCCTTAGCCCTCTGGCCAGGCATATCCCGGAATACCCTGTGTAGGTGCCAATTTCCAGGATGGTTTTTGGGCGGAGCATTTTGGAGAAAAGTTCCAGCATTTTTCCCTGGAGGTGCCCGGAGATCATCCGCGGCATGAGGACCTTGGCTTGGGTTTCCCTCACTATTTTTTTCAAAAGAGCATCTTCCGGACTGGTGACGGATTCACAATAAGCCAAAAGTGCCGGATCAAATAATTCCATTTGTCAATTTGGGGTGTAAATAAGGTAGCTGAGCTGCTCTGGGTTAAAAATTTCCTGCGCAATTTCCTGAATTTCCTCGGCTGTGGTTGATCTGATTTTGTCAAAAATTTTGTCCAGAGGATCAATTTTGTTATGATCGATCAAGCTTTTGCCATAGACCAGCATCAAAGCTGCGTAATTTTCCTCAGCCATTGCCATCTGTCCAATGGCCTGCTCTTTGGCCATGTGGAGCTGAATGCTTCCGAGTTTTTTGTTTCGGAGTTTTTCCATTTCGCGATGGACAATGGTCAGGGATTTTTTCAGGGTTTTTTCTTCGGTACCAAAATAGATTCCAAAAAAACCGGTGTCTGAAAAGGTCTGGTAACTGGACTCAATGCTGTACACGTACCCGTAATTTTCCCGAAGGGAGAGATTCAACTTACTGTTCATGCTCGGCCCGCCAAGAATATTATTCAAGAGGAAGAGTTTAAACCGGTTTTTGTCGTGGAGTGAATAGGCCGGTCTTCCGATAGCACAAAGGGATTGGGTGACGTCTCTTTGGACAGTTTTTCGTTTGGGCTTGTAGTCGTGAAAACCGCTTCGGACATAAAGCGTATGCTTTGGCTGGATTTGGCTGAGCGGTCCTTCGATTGCTTTCAGAGCCTTTTCGAAAGTGATGTTGCCTACCACCGAAAAGACAACTTCCCTGGTGTCGAGCCGTGTGGAAATGAAATCAAAGAAATCCTCTTGGGTAAATCTGGAAACGGTTTCTTCGGTTCCTAAGATATTTCTTCCCAGTGCATGATTTTCAAAAACCAATTCGTCCAGTTCATCCTGGATCGAGTCGTCCGGAGAATCACGATACATGGCCATTTCTTCCAAAATCACCTGTCGCTCTTTTTCAATCTGCTTGGTTGGAAAGGTGCTGTTGAAGGTGATGTCGAAAAGCAATTCGGCGGCTTTGTCGTAGTGGTCTTTGAGGATCGAGGCATAAAAACAAACTTTTTCCTTGGTGGTATAAGCGTTCAGTTCTCCTCCAAGTGACTCAAGCCGGTTGAGGATGTGAAAAGTTTTTCGCTTGTGGGTGCCTTTAAAGGCCATGTGCTCCCAAAAATGTGCGAGCCCTTCCAATTCTTTGTCTTCATCGCGGCTACCGATGTTTAAGATAAATCCACAGTGAACTACTCGTGTATGAGTGACTTGCTGATGGACTATACGGATGCCGTTTGAAAGTTCTTTTATGTTTAGCTGCATGCTTCTGATCTCCTCTTCGGAAAATACGAATAAATGCTAAAACTGTATTGTTTAGATTTTAATTCAGGGAAAGGACTGATTTGTTAACTTCAGGCCGAAATTGATAATGATGAAATATACTTCACTACCCAGAGAACTTTATATCCGTAACCGGGCAAAATTTGCCGCCAAAATGGCGAAGAATTCGGTCGCGGTTTTCAATTCCAATGACATCATGCCGACGAATGCCGACGGCACAATGAAATTCCGCCAAAACAATGATTTGTTTTACCTCTGTGGAATTGATCAGGAAGAAACAATCCTGCTTATTGCTCCGGATTGTCCAAATCCCGCCATGCGTGAGGTTCTTTTTCTCCGCGAAACCAACGAACTTATTGCAGTCTGGGAAGGGCACAAATACACTAAAGAAGAGGCGGAAGCCGCTTCCGGAATCAAAAATATCCAGTGGCTTTCGGCATTTGATCAGGTTTTTAATACCATCGTTTCGCTTTCGGAGCGGATCTATCTCAATACTAATGAGCACCTTCGTGCCGGTGTGGTGGTCGAGACTCAAGATGCGAGGTTTATCAAATCCTGCAAGGAAAAATATCCATTACATGTCTATGACCGGGCAGCTCCGATCATGCACGAGCTGCGTGGGATAAAAGAAAAGGAAGAAATTGACCAGATGCAGATCGCCTGTGACATCACTGAGAAAGGTTTTCGCCGAATCCTCTCCTTCGTAAAGCCCGGAGTAACCGAGTATGAAATCGAGGCGGAGTTTATCCATGAATTCATCCGAAACCGAAGCAAAGGATTTGCTTATGAGCCGATCATTGCCTCTGGTCCTTCCTCCTGTGTGCTGCATTACATTGAAAACAATAAAGCCTGCAATGACGGAGAATTGTTGCTTTTGGACGTAGGAGCGGAGTTTGGCAACTACAATGCAGATATGACCCGGACCATTCCTGTCAACGGGAGGTTTACATCCCGGCAGCGTGCGGTATATGATGCTGTATTGAGAGTTCACAATGCAGCTGGTGGAATTTTGAGACCCGGAACCAATATTCAGGATTACCACAAGGAAGTCGGCTTGATCATGCAGTCTGAGTTGTTGGGTCTTGGACTAATCGACCAGACCGACATTAAAAATCAAGACCCAAATTGGCCTGCTTTCAAAAAGTACTTTATGCACGGCACTTCCCACCATCTGGGACTGGATGTGCATGATGTCGGAACGATGCACAATCCAATCACTCCGGGAATGGTATTCACCGTGGAGCCGGGGATTTATATCCCTGCAGAAGGATTTGGAATCAGGTTGGAAAACAATATCGTGATTCAGGAAAATGGTTATTTTGACCTGATGCGAAATATCCCGATCGAGGCGGAGGAGATTGAGGAGTTGATGAATTCTTGAGCTAATTCAATCATTTGCAACTTTTCCAAAGTTCAAAACTTTGGAAAAGTTCTATACAAAGAACCTAAACTCTCCAGAACCATTTTGGGGAGTTTTTTATTTTGGGCGTATAGAAAAAAGTTAATTGGTGTATAAACTCTAAGGCTATGAGAACCAACATTGAACTAAATCAGGAACTGATCGAGGAAATCATGAAGCTGACAGCTATTTCGACCAAAAAGGAAGTGGTTCATCGTGCGTTGGAGGAATATCTGAGAAGACTTAAATTAAATGAATTAGCAGGATTAGCCGGGAAGATAAACTGGGAAGGTGACCATGAGAAAATGAGATCTAGGAATTGAAAAACCCTCTCAGATCGCTCCGAGAGGGTTTTTTATTGGGATTCCAGTCGAAAAATTATCCGATAGAAATTCTCTTGAAGGCATTTACAGTCAAGCCTTTGCTTACACCGTCCAGGTATTGAGCGATTGACTTAGAGTTGTCTTTTACAAACTGCTGGCTCAACAAGGTGTTTTCCTTGTAGAACTTAGCCAATTTGCCCAGAGCGATTTTTTCAAGCATTTCTTCAGCTTTGCCTTCCGCTCTTGCCTGCTCTTTTCCGATTTCGATTTCTCTTTCTACAGTAGAGGAATCTACGCCGTCTTTGTCAACAGCGACTGGGTTCATCGCAGCGATCTGCATGGCTACGTCTTTACCTGCTTCTTCTACGTCTGCACCTGAAGTGTTTACCAATCCTACCAACACGCCCAATTTGCCATTGGAGTGAACGTAAGGAACTACAGTCTCAGCAGTGACGATTTCGAAGTGAGAGATGTCGATTTTCTCGCCGATTCGGCCAGTCATCTCGATGATTTTCTCAGCTACAGTGATGTTTTCGAAAGGAAGAGCCATTACAGCGTCTTTTGATTCTGCCGCGTTTGCCACTGCAAGATCAATCAGCGCGTTTGCAAATTCACCGAATCCTTCGTTTTTAGCCACAAAGTCAGTTTCGCAAGTCAAAGTAAGCAGGATGCCTTTGGTGCCGTTAGCGGCTACCCGGGTTACTACTACTCCTTCTTTGGTCTCACGGTCAGCTCTGGAAGCAGATACTTTTTGACCTTTTTTTCTGAGGATGTCTACTGCTTTTTCGAAGTCGCCTTCAGCTTCTGTCAAAGCTTTTTTGCAGTCCATCATACCGGCACCGGTCATTTGTCTCAGTTTGTTTACGTCTTGTGCAGTAATTGCCATTGTGTGATCTGTTTATTTTTTTAAACGGGATATAGTTCGTTAGTCAGATTAAAAACAAAAAATTGAACATCGACCGGAGCCTGATGTTCAATTTTTTTTATTTCAAATCGAATGTGGATTATTCTTGCGTTTCAGCGTCCACAGCTCTTTTTGCTTCTTCCTCTTCAGAAAGTTTAGCATCGTCCTTGTCTCTCTTACGCTCAGAAAGACCTTCTTCGATAGCTGCTCCAAATGCTTTTACAAGCAAAGAAACGGATTTGAATGCATCATCATTGGCTGGGATTGGGAAATCAACCTCGTTAGGGTTGGAGTTAGTATCCACCAATGCGAAAACTGGAATACCAAGCTTTTGTGCTTCGGCGATTGCGATATGCTCTCTCTTGATATCAACTACGAAAAGAGCTGCAGGAAGTCTGCTCAGGTCGGCAATACCGCCCAAAACACTTTCCATTTTTTCTTTGTCACGGCTAACCATGAGACGCTCTTTCTTAGCCAAGTTCTTGTAAGCATCCTCTTTCATCAGTTTTTCAAGACCTGACATTTTTTTGAGGGACTTACGGATAGTTGCGAAGTTGGTCAACATACCACCCAACCATCTTTCGGTCACGTAAGGCATGTTCAGACGCTGTGCTTCAGCAGCTACTAGATCTTTAGCTTGTTTTTTCGTAGCGACAAACATGATTTTTTTGCCGGAACGTACGATTTGCTTGATTGCGTTGGATGCTTCTTCGAGGCAGGCAAGCGTTTTGTTGAGGTCGATAATATGGATACCATTCTTCTCCATAAAGATATATGGAGACATTCTTGGATCCCACTTTCTCGTCAAGTGTCCGAAGTGAACACCAGCATCCAGTAAGTCTTTGTATTCGATTTTTGACATGAATGAAATTGTTTTCTATTGAATGAAGATAGTTCCTATTAACGCTTGGAGAACTGGAATCTTCTTCTTGCTTTTCTACGTCCTGGCTTCTTACGTTCTACCATTCTAGGGTCACGGGTAAGGAAACCTTCTTTTTTCAGAGCACCTCTGTGCGCTTCGTCGAATTCGCACAAAGCTCTGGAGATCGCCATACGGGCTGCTTCAGCCTGGCCTTTGATCCCACCGCCGTCCACGTTGATTTGTACGTCGTAGGTACCTTCTACGCCCACAAGGGTCAAAGGCTGCTTTACTACGATCTGGTGCAGTTCAAACGGGAAGTAAACTTCGATTGCTTTGTCGTTTACGGTGATTTTGCCATTTCCCGGAGCCATGTAAATACGTGCTACAGAGGTCTTTCTTCTACCGATTTTATTGATCATTTCCATGATTTAGGCGATTAAAGTGTGATGGCTTTTGGCTGCTGTGCCGCGTGAGGATGCTCAGCACCTTCATACACGTACAGGTTACCGTACAACTTGCTTCCCAATCTGTTTTTAGGCAACATGCCTCTGACAGCTTTCTCGATCAAGATCGTTGAAGACTTCTGCTTCAACAGTCTTGGGGTAGAGATTCGCTGTCCACCTGGGTAACCGGTGTGGCGCACATAAACTTTTGCGTCCCACTTGTCACCTGTCAATCTGACTTTGTCAGCGTTGATTACAATGACATTGTCACCGCAATCCACGTTGGGAGTGAAGCTAGGCTTCGTCTTCCCTCTCAAGATTTTCGCTACCTCACTAGCCAATCGTCCTAGAATCGCAGCTTGGGCATCCACTACCACCCACTGCTTTTCTACTGTGGAAGAATTGGCTGAGATGGTTTTATAGCTCAGAGTATCCACTGTGTAACTGTTTAATTTTTAGCTTGTTATTTATTTATCGACCCCAAAAAGGGACACAAAGATAGAAGTATTTTATTTTTCATGCAAACTATTTCAAATACTAACTCCTAATTTTCATAGGCTTAGGTAAAATTCCCCAAAGGGAATTTGGTTTTTGGCCTCTCATTTTTCGCTTTTCAGGCGTTTTTTTCCAATTGGTGGACCAAAACCTGAAAATCCTTTGGGTAGGGGGCTTCGACTTTTAGCGGAATACCATCCAGACCTTCAAAGGTGATCGAATAAGCGTGCAATGAGACTCGCTGCATGATTGGTAACTCCTCCGTATCTTTTTTGAGATTGAAGCGGCGCTTGAGTGATGAAAGATAAAGGGGATTGCCGCCGTAAAGGGTGTCGCCGCATATCGGCGATTTGAGGTAAGCCAAGTGAACTCTGATTTGGTGCAAACGACCTGTGATCGGCTTGCATTCCACCAGTGTGTGCGCCCAATAGGTTTTCAAAGTATTGAAAATTGTCTGGGCAGGCTTGCCGTCTTTACTGACTTTGGCGATTCCTTTGTTGTTTGCAGCGAGATTTCGGTCAACCAACTCGTTGTTGAATTCCTTGATCCCTTCTACTACTGCATGGTAGACTTTTTCCACTTTTCTGTTTTCAAACTGCATGGCCAAGTGCCGGTAGGCCACTGGATTCTTGGCAATCACCAGACATCCTGAGGTTTCCTTGTCCAATCGGTGGCACAGTTGTGAATCGGTGGTGTGTGCCTTGGCTAAGTCCAGGATGTTCTGCGCCTCGTGCCTGTCGTCTAAGCTTGACAGGTACGGTGGCTTGTTGATCACCAGGTAATCCGCATTTTCAAACAGAATAAGTTTCTCAAAATCTATTTTCTTCATGGATCTCCTGCTTCTTCAAAAACAGGCTGCAAAAGTAGGAAATAGCCTGATCGAAAAAAAATCACTTACTAAATGATAATTGGAGCGGGTCTAATTGATCAAATTAAAACCGCCTGACTGACTTCTTTTGGAGTTTTCAGCTTTTATTTGTTTTCTTTTTTTAGGCAAATGCACGAAACAAACTTCCACGATTCACTTCGACAGGTCAATGTCACCCGCTATGTGATGCCTCTCAGAGAAGGAGGCTCTTTGCCTGCATTGGCTGAGGCAGATGACGGATTTAATTATGTGCTGAAATTTAAAGGTGCCGGGCAAAGGGAAAAAGCCCTGATCGCAGAGTTGATTGGGGGCGAGTTGGCGAGACGCTTGGGCTTTAAAGTTCCGGAAATTGTTTTTGCCAATTTGGATGCTGCTTTTGGCAATTCAGAAGGCGACGAAGAAATCCAGGATTTGCTCAAAAGCAGTCAGGGCTTGAATCTGGCTTTACATTTTTTGTCAAAAGCGATGACTTTTGACCCTGGAGCGTCCAAAGTAGATGACTATTTGGCCTCGCGAATTGTCTGGTTTGATGCCTGGATTACCAATGTGGATCGGACTTTTCGCAATACCAATTTGTTGATTTGGAACAAAGAGCTTTGGCTGATTGACCATGGGGCCTCTTTCCTATTTCACCATTCTTGGGAAAACTGGGAAAAACATGCCTTGAGTCCCTTTGCTACGATCAAAGACCATGTACTCCTCCCAAAGGCTACCGAATTGGAAAAAGTGGACAAGGAAATGAAAACTATGTTTACTCCTGAGCTCATCGATGAAGTTGTAGCGATGGTGCCGGAGGAATGGATCTTGGCTTCAAGAGATACGGAGACGGCTGAAGAAGCAAGGGAAGTATATGCCTCCTTTTTAAGAATGAGACTGGAAAATTCTGAAGTGTTTTTAAACGAAGCAAATCATGCAAGGAAAGCACTTATTTGAATATGCCCTGATCCGAATCGTACCGAGGGTGGAGCGGGAGGAGTTTGTAAATGTAGGTGTGGTGATCTGCTGCAAGCGGCAAAATTTTATTCAGTGTAAAATCCACATGCCCGACGAGAAGTTACTTGCATTAGATCCTGAAGCAGATCTGGGTATGTTCAGATGTTACCTGGATTCTTTTGAAAAAATCTGCGCAGGAGAAAAAACCGGGAATCCGATTGCGCTTCAGGATGCGGCATCCCGATTTCGTTGGTTGACTTCCGTGCGAAGTTCTATGCTTCAGACGTCGCGTCCGCATTCTGGTTTTACTGAGGATTTGGAGGAGACCTTGAGAAGTCTTTATGAGGAATATGTAGCATGATCAGATCTCGGGTTTCTTTGCGGGTGGTTCTTTTTCTGCAGGTTTTTTTTCTCTTTCAATCGGAAGTGAAAAACTAAAAATAGAGCCTTTCCCAACGGTTGAGCTCACGGAGATCTTGCTTTTGTGGCCTTCCAGGATGTGCTTGACAATGGCCAAACCCAAGCCTGTTCCGCCTTTCTCTTTGGAACGGCTTTTTTCTACCCTATAGAATCGCTCAAATATCCGCTTCAGATCGTCGGGAGGAATTCCCTGCCCGTTGTCCTTGACATCAATTTGGATTGTGTTTTTATGGGTCTTGATGGACACTTTGACTTCGCCACCGTTGTGGTTGTATTTGACGGCATTGAAGATCAGGTTTTGACAAACACGGAAAATTTTTGGCCGGTCGGCATGGGTCATGTGGCTTTTTTCCGGATCAAAATCCAGCTTGATCACGACATCTCTTTTGGACGCTTTGTGTTCCAGCTGCTCGATCACTTCCTGTACCAGATCTTTGAGGTCAAAGTCTGTAAAGTTGAATTTGACCACGCCACTTTCCATTTGGTTTAGCGTGAGCAAGTCCTGCACGAGCACATCCAGAGAATCCAGGCTTTTTGCCGCTCTTTTCAGGAATTTCATCCGAACCTGCTTGTCCTCAATCGCTCCATCCAATAAGGTGTGAATGTAACCTTGGGTGGCGAAAATCGGCGTTTTCAGTTCGTGGGAGATATCGGCGATAAATTCTCTTCGGAATTCAGCTGTTTTTTGAAGCGTATCAATTTCATTTTGCCTTGCTAAGGCATAGGAATTGATGACGGAATTGATCTTGCGTAGGGGTGAAAGTGAAGATCGTCCGGATTTGTCCTGGATCTCAGAGAGGTCTTTTTTCTGGATTTTTTCTAATAAAGAATAAATGTTTCCGATCTCCCTAAAAACCAGGAATTCGAGAGTGATGACGATCAATAAATAGGAAACTGAAAAAGAAATCCCACCTGCCACTAATAAGACCAATGGGGTGGAATCCGGCATCAGAGACAGGAATGCAGCCACCAGGGCAGATATGGCGAAGGCCAAAATCAAAGAAATTCCCCTGGAAGTGGTCAGCATTTTTTATCCCAAATCGAACTTGTATCCTACTCCTTTTACAGTAGAGATATAGTCTTCACCGATCTTTTCGCGGACTTTTCGGATATGTACATCGACCGTACGGGCCAGCACAAATACATCAGTTCCCCAGATATTGTGAAGCAGTTCGTCTCTACTAAAAACCATATTAGGTGTTTTGGCGAGGAAATACAACAATTCGAATTCCTTCTTGGGTAAGGTAATGGTCTTGCCGGATTTGTCAATGGTATAGCTGCCCCGGTCAATTGTCAGGTCTTTGATTTTTATCTGGGCCTGCTCTTGTTCTTTTTTGGACTCCCTTCTGAACAGGGCGGAAATCCGGCTCATCAAAGCTCTTGGTTTGATCGGCTTGGTGATGTAGTCATCAGCCCCGACATCAAATGCAGCCACTTCGGAATATTCCTCCATCCGGGCAGTCAGGAAGATGATGAAGGTGTTTTTCAATTCCGGAATTTGGCGGATTTGAAGGCAGGTCTCCACGCCATCCTGATTGGGCATCATGATATCGAGCAAAATCACATCAGGTTGAAACTTGGTTGCCACCTTGACAGCCTTGATGCCGTCTTCTGCAGTGGCCACATCATATCCCTCTTTTTGGAGGTTGTACTTTAAGATCTCTACAATGTCCGGCTCGTCATCTACGACCAAGACCTTGATCTTTTGCTTTTCGCTCATCGAGGAATTGCTTTAAGGTTCGGTTAAAATTACGGAATTAATGAGGATAGGAACCAAACAAAAATTGGCGAACGAAACAAATTAATGAAGAAATTGAGGAAATCTGCCCTGGAACTTCTCTAATGTTAAGGGGGTGTTAAGGCAAAGTAAATTATTTGTTTCGAAGGCCTTTGGCGGAGGAAATGTCAATGTTCAGAGAGCCAATGAATAAGTTGGCTTTGATCTTCACTGGGATTTTGTTTTGGTCCTTTGTGACCCAGACCTTGACAGGAAAGTCTCCTCTGAAGAGTCTGTTTTGAGGCATAAGTGGAGAAAAAACATAGGTATCTATCAGTCCGAGGCTGGTCTGGATCTGTTCTGTTCCTTCGTATATTAATTTTAGGTTATATATTTCTTTATCAAAGAAACCAGTAATCAAAATGGATTGTCCCTTTTTCAGGTTTGTCAGATCCATGGACCTCAGATAGTAAAACCCACTGACTAAATCCTGAACCTGTCCAGGCAATTTGTATTCTTTACTGTCCTTTAAAGTTCTGTTGTCCCGATCGTACCATTCCATTTTTGCCTTTCGGTTTTGCTGGTCAAAGTAGGTCTTTTCATTTTTCCTGTATTTCCCTTCTTCTATATGTCTATAGGAAAGTGATGGAAGCAATGTCCCTGTATCGAGATGAGTGCCCCAGTTGTCATTTACCCTGCCAAATATGGTAGCAGCACCTTTGGTTTTGCCGTATGCGTCGATTTTATAATGTGGACGCATTTGCTCGTTGACGGCACGTCGGCTGATTTGAAGTTTTGCCTCTGCAAGATTCAGCCAACCATACGTCACTTCAAACTGCAACTCTTCCCCAAAAGTGAATGCCGAATTTTTAGGGCCATTTTGACCCAAAGCAAGTGAAGTAGCTGTGAACAGAAGAAAAAGGGCCCGAAAAGCAGTTTTCATTTGAAGCTTGACAATACCTGACAATTTTTTGCAGATTGGAGAGGTATTCGGAAAAAAAGGATCATTTGATTGATTAAAAATACGAATTTGGCCCTCGGAAACAATAGGTCTAGTCACCTTGGTTATGCCTTCATCTTTCGTTAATTTCACCAACATTTGAATCTTTTACAATTTTGAAATCATGAGTAATAACGCAGAAAAACTGAAAGCTTTGCAGCTAACTATTGATAAGCTGGAAAAAACTTACGGGAAAGGTACCGTAATGAAGCTTAGTGATAATAAAGTACAGGATATTCCCGCAATTTCAACAGGTTCATTAGGACTTGATATGGCTTTGGGGATAGGTGGGATTCCAAGGGGAAGGGTCATAGAAATCTATGGGCCGGAGTCCTCAGGTAAGACTACCCTGACCTTGCACTGTATCGCCGAAGCACAAAAAGCCGGTGGCCTTGCAGCGTTCATTGATGCGGAACATGCTTTCGACAAAAACTATGCGGAAAAATTGGGGATCGATACCGAAAACCTGTTGATTTCCCAGCCGGATAATGGAGAGCAAGCACTGGAAATAGCCGAGCATTTGATCCGATCCGGTGCGATTGACATCATTGTAATTGACTCTGTCGCGGCATTGGTGCCAAAAGGAGAATTGGAAGGTGAAATGGGAGAGAGCAAGATGGGACTTCAGGCCAGATTGATGTCACAAGCGCTCAGAAAACTTACAGGTGCTATCAGCAAGACTGGCTGTTCCTGTATTTTCATCAACCAGCTTCGTGAAAAAATCGGTGTGATGTTCGGAAATCCCGAAACTACAACTGGAGGGAATGCCCTGAAATTCTACGCATCCGTCCGTTTGGATATCCGTCGTGTCGGTCAGATCAAAGAAGGTGCTGACAATATTCTTGGTAACAGAACGAGAGTAAAAGTGGTCAAAAACAAAGTGGCGCCGCCTTTCAAAGTGGTCGAATTTGACATCATGTATGGCAAAGGAATCTCCAAAGTCGGAGAAATTATTGACTTGGGCGTGGAACTTGAAATCATCAAAAAAGCCGGTTCTTGGTTTTCCTACAACGGTGAGAAACTTGGCCAAGGAAGAGATTCAGTGAAAAATCTGCTGATGGATAATCCTGAATTGATGGATGAGCTGGAAGGGAAAATCAAAGCGGCTTCCGGATTGCTACCGACCGAGCCGACCATTTCAATTGAAGAATAACTCAAGCGAAAATCTAATCAAAAAGGAGGCTCTGAGCCTCCTTTTTGATTCAATGGGATGCGAATTTCTTCAATTTTAAAACATGGGAGTGAGTAGAGTTTGTGTGGATTTGTTATCAAGTTAAACCCGGATAGTTTTCCAATTTAGATGACCAAATTATTTATTAAGTTGGAATAGCCTTTTCATTGGGACAGAGGGTAATAGATTAGTCGGAGATTCCGTGAAGTTGGAAATTGCCCTTTTTCACCCAAACAACTAATTCATTCAATGTCAAACTCCAAACATTCAAACCTCCGGAATTGGCTAGGCTTTGTCCTAGTCTTTTTTATTTTAAATCTCGCATCCGCAGTCCTTGCCCAAAGTGGCTTTAAGGTTGGGGCAGCCAAGCGGGTTCTGACTCCTGATCCGCTTTTGCCAGTTTCTGGTGGGATTGGCACTCCAAGGCCTTCTACTGTAAAAAATGGAGACCTCTGGGTCCGGGCTATGGTCATGGAAAATAACGGAACCCGTGTTGCTTTTGTAGGAATCGATAACCTCGGATGGCCTGCTGCTTTAGGAGACAAATCGCGGGCCTTGATCAAGGGAATTCCTGCGGAGAATATCCTGATTGGAGCAACCCATACTCACAGTGGACCAGATGCCTATGGGTTTCCAAATGAAAAAGGAGAGGTCAATGCCGATTTTGAATACCTCAACTGGTGCGTCCAGCAGATCGCCGATGCTGTAAACGAAGCGGTGGCAAATCTTGAAGCCGCTGAGCTGAAAACCGCAGTCGGTGAGGCAAAAGGAAAAATTGCCTACAATTATTATGCTCCCGAGCTCTATGATCCCCGTTGCGGAGTGATCCAGGCATTCGGAACTGCTGGGAAAAACAAGGGCAAAGTGATTGCAACTTTGGTCAATTATGCAATTCATCCGGAAGTCATTGGCAATGGAAGAGGGATTACTTCACCTGACGTTTGCGGACCGCTATATGATAGAATTGAATCTCAAGTGGGCGGCATCGCCATATTTGTGAACGGTGCTCAAGGAGGAATGATTACTGCTGATAACAGGGTTTCGGAAGGAAAAGAAGCCAGTGACTACGAGGAATGCAAGCGTATCGGTAATCTCCTTGCCGACCAGGCATTGGAGATTGTAAGCAGTGCTGTACCCCAGACCAATCCATTGATTCAAAACACATCCATGCAAGCGGATTTTTCAGTGGATTCTCCTATCCTTCAATACATTCTTCAAAAATCTCCCCACAAATACAAAGTGAAAGCCGGGAATATCGTGACCACCCAGATGAATCTGGTCAATGTCGGCACCGCCCAGATACTCACCATTCCGGGCGAAGCTTTACCAAATCTCGGATTCTACCTTAAGCGCAAAATGCACACCAATCAAGCCTTCCTATTCGGCCTGACCAATGATGCTTTTGGTTACATTCTGACTGAGGAGGATTTTAACAGCTTCAAGCGCTATGAATATGTGACCCGTACCAGCTTGGGAGAAAAAACCGGCCCTGCCTTGGTGGAGCATTCAATGAAGCTTATCGAAAAAGCCCCTGCATCAGAAGGTTTTGCTCCTGCTGGAAGCAATTAAGGATTGGAAGGGAAAAGTTCAATCATGTTGGATCTCCAAAAGATAAAACTTGGGGTGATATCGGTCTTGCTGTGCATGGCCGTATCACCCCTTTTCGCACAAAGTGACCTTCCTGCTCCAAAGCATGGAAAAACTTATGTGATTGCCCATCGGGGTGTGCATAGCGGAATTCCCGAAAATTCCCTGGCGGCCTACCAAAAGGCCATCGATTTGGGATGTGATTTTATTGAAATTGACCTGCGGACTACCAAGGACGGAAGGATTGTCAGTGTGCATAATTCTACCGTGGATGCCTATGTCAGCAATGTCAAAGGACTTGTTAAGGACTTTACCCTGGAGGAAATCCGGGCCCTTGATATTGGAGAAAAGGTAGGTTCCAAATGGAAAGGAACCCAAGTGCCAACTTTTGAGGAAATCCTGAAACTCAGTCAGGGGAAAATCGGAATTTATCTCGACCTCAAAGACGCTGATCCTCTGGTGTTGATTCCTTTGCTCCGAAAATTTCACATGGCTGACCGAACTGTCTGGTATCTGGGAGGGGACGAGGTGAATCTTATCAAAACTATCCAGAGGGAATGCCCAGAATGCCTTGTCATGCCGGATCCGGGAATTGAAAGCAATATTTCCCAAGTGGTAGAAAATTTTCACCCTAAAGTGCTGGCTACCGACATGGGGAAGTTGTCCACCAGCTTCGTGGCCAAGGCGCACAAGGAACAAGCGATGGTCTTTGTGGATGATAAAGCAAAGGACCTGAATGAATGGAAGAAAATCCTGAGTTATGGAACGGATGGAATCCAAACCGATAAACCAGAGGCCCTGATTCACTATTTGAACTCACTCTCCAAAAAAGACTGAAATGGTAAAGCGGATAATCAAAATAGTATTTTCCATAGCCTTTGTCCTGATCGGGCTTTCGTTGGTTTATTTGTTTGCCGGACCACTTTATAAAAAGTGGGTGATCTACCCCAGATTGGAGCAGTCACGGGAAGAAATCCGGGCATCCTATCGGAAACCGCCTATAGTAATTCCGATCCCAGAATATACCGGAGTCATGCACGCCCATTCCTATTGGTCGCATGACAGCCGGGGAAACCTGAATGAAATCCTCCATGGGGCAAAAAAGGCCGAGTTGGACTTTGTTTTTTTTGCAGATCATGCCCATGGAAAGCTAGACACCTTTCCCCGGGCTTATCATGGGGAATTTGAAGGGATCTTATTGGAAGGTGGTACAGAAACCAGTGGCTCTGATGGAATGGAAGTCAACCCTTTCCGTGAGGGGATTTTGGACTGGAATATCCCGAGGGATTCCATGATCCGGGATATTGTAAAGCAAGGTGGCTTGGTGACTTATGTCCATTCGGAGAAAGAACATAACTGGGATAATCCGGATTATCAGGCCATGGAAATTTATAACATCCATACTGATTTATTGGATGAGGATGGAATGCTGGCTTTTCTGCTCAATCACCTAGTCAACGGAGAAAAATTCCGTCACTGGGGATACCGGGAGATTTATGATAAGCAGGTGGCAATTTTGGAGAATTGGGATCAACTCAATCAAGGAAGACAGATCGTCGGCATTGGTTCTGTGGATGCCCACAACAACCAAAATATCCGTGCCCGTCATCTTGAAAATGGACAGGTGGAATGGGTGGGTCCCAATGCTGATGCTATCAGTATCCGCGAGCCCGGAATTCTGGAAAACCTCCTTCTTCATGAACCTGACGAAAATGGTTGGGCCTTTAAATGGGAGCTTGACACTTATTTCCATTCCTTCAATTTTGTGAACAACCATGTGTTTTCGGAGGAGTTTTCCACCGTGAAAATCAAGGACCATATCATTAAAGGGAACGTTTTTGTTGCCTTTGAAGGGATTGCTCCAGGGGATGGATTCCAGTATTTCGCCCTAAGTACCCAAAATGAATTGGCAGGAATCCTCGGTGATTCAATTGCAGCCCAATCTGTATCCAAACTGAAAGTCCTTTCACCTTTTCCTGCCCGCTATCGCCTGATCCGAGATGGACAAATGGTCGCTGAGACTGGTGATGGGCAGTATGAGTTTGAGTTTTCTCCTGAAAACCAAAAAGGAATCTATCGGATAGAAGCCGACCTCTGGCTGGATGGACAGTGGGTCAATTGGCTTTTTACCAACCCTATCTACCTGAATTAAAAATCACCCAACCCAATAAATTTTATAATGAGTTTTCTAAATAGAAAAAGATGGAAGAAAATTGCCTGGATATTTTCTTCAACAATATTTGGATTGATAGGCTTGGCTTTCGCCCTGTTTTTCTATCCTTTTTGGGGCATTCCTTTCAATGCACAGCGGCATGGGAATCCACCTTTGACTCCGGCTTGGGCCTTGGAATGCTGGCTTTGGGAAGATGATGTCAATACAGCCGCCTATGTGGATGAACTCCTGAAAGGCTATGCCGAACATGATATCCCGGTAAGAACTGTGATTTTGGATAGCCCCTGGAGCTATCGATATAATGATTTTGAGGTGGATACTGTGTTGTATCCGGACTATGAAAATTGGTTTGCCCAAAAGCAAGATCAAGGCTATCGCATCATTCTCTGGATGACTTCCTATGTGAACAGCTATAATAAGGGTTTGACTCTAAAGGACAGCCCAGAGTATTTGGAGGAAGCAAAATCCAAAGGCTATCTCACTGGCGGGGGGAATATCATCAGCTGGTGGAAAGGCAAAGGCGGAGCCATAGATTACAGCAATCCTGAGGCAATGAAATGGTGGAGAGCAAAGCAGGATAAAGTCTACGAACTGGGCATCGATGGATGGAAGTTGGACGGTGCGGCCACTTACAATGCTACTTGGATCTATGGACTTCCATTTTTTTATGTCAAATCAGCCTCAGGCTGGATGAGCACCCGGACCTACATGGATCATTACTATAGGGACGAGCTTGAATATGGGTTGAGCAAAAATCCGGAGTTTGTCACCCTATCAAGAGCCCTGGACAGGGGCTTTCATCCGGAAGGATTTGCTCCAATCCAATCCTCAACGGTCAACTGGGTTGGAGACCAAGAACACGAATGGGTAAGCCAGGAGCTGTTGGCTGAGCATGGCGAGGAGCAAGTTGACATCGCACTGGAAGGTATCGAAGGATTCGAGTCTGCCATTAATAGCATCCTCGAAAGTGCTAAGCTCGGGTACAATGTGATCGGTTCGGATGTGGCCGGGTTTTCAGGTAAAACCATCCCCCCAAGATTATACATCAGATGGGCCCAGTTTTCGGCATTTTGCGGCTTGTTTATGAACGGTGGACATGGGGACAGGAGACTTTGGCTACGTACACCTGAGGAATTGGAAATCATCCGGGAGTATTCCTGGCTTCACACGGAGCTGATCCCTTATATGTACCATTATGTAGTGACCGGCCATGAAGGCGGAGCACTTTTGCAAAAGCCGATCGAGCAAGGAGAGCACCAGTATTATTTTGGAGAGGAACTATTGGTTGCTCCGATTTTCAGAGATCAGTTGGACTGGAATGTTTCCCTGCCTGAAGGAAAATGGAGATACTGGTTTGACGACCAGAAGCTGATCGAAGGCAAAAGCCTGGTGAAGGGAAATTTTTCACTCGATAAGTTTCCGGTTTATATCAAAGCCGGAGCGATCATTCCCATGAATATTGAGCGGAGCTATACCGGTATCGGCAGCGAAGCAGACAAGGGATATTTGACTCTGTTGATTTATCCTGATCTTGACCGCCATTCCTTTGAGATTTTCAGGGAAAAAGACGAAAGCACCGTGGCTTCCTATGAAAAAAGTGGAGACGGGTTGACCGTGAAACTGACCGGAAAAAAGGTTCCTCATGTGTTGAGAATCGCCCGAGAATCGGCTCCTTCTGAGGTTTCTTTAGACGGTCAGAAATTGGTGGAAGGTGAAGGATATCAATACGATTCCAATGCCGGAAAACTGGTGATCAAGACTGATTCCTATCAAGGAGGAATTTATCAGATCAAATAAATCAAACCGAAAAAAATCAGATCAAGATTCTAAGAAAGCTCCGGGGATTTCCGGGGCTTTTTGCTTTTTCAGGGCATTGGAAAATGAAAGACCTGTCAGGTTTTGGAAACCTGACAGGTCTTTTCATTGAATTGAAAAAAGAAATCTGATTATGGCTTCTTTGGATTTTCGTACCAGATCACGCCAAGTCCCTGGCTGTTGGAGCCGAAGTTTTCTTCGCAGGTGAGCAGGTCCAAGTCCCCGTCTCCATCCAAATCTACCAGTTCGATCCGGTCAAACTTGTAGCCTTCGGGTCCGCTGATATTATGCCAATCCCATTGGGATTCGCCTGGATTGTCTCGGTAAGACAGCCAGAATACACCTGATTTTCCTCCATCCGGCGAGGCTTCTGTTGTGTGGGCAAGGTCAGGTTTTCCGTCACCATTGATGTCACCGATTTTGACAGCTTTGCCCCTGCCGGTAAGTTTGGGAATGTCGATGGTGTACCTTTCCCAATTCAATCCCTGAGGGTCCATACGCTTCATCCATACGATCTGCTGGTTGGTAGATTCTGTTGCGACCACATCTTCCAGTCCGTCCCCATTCAGATCCCCGGTGTCCATAAACTTGACTTCAAGCCCTTCACAGCCTATAAAATGGCTGGGCCATTCCTCTGGTTGCTTTTTGGAATTTCCGGGATTCTCCAGCCACCGGACACCATTGCTGGGTCCGGGTTTGCGATCGGAAGTCAGAATGTCCAGATCACCGTCCCCATCCATATCTTTCATGAAAATAGACATGATCCAGGTGGCCGGACTGATGGGGTGCCATGTCCATTTGTCCAGGTTTCTGGGATTTTCCGGAGCCTGAAACCACCCGATTTTTGCTTCTTTTCCTTTGCTGCCAAGAACCAGGTCTGGTCCATTTAGGCCGTCCAATTGAACAGGATGGGCAAACATCCATTGAATATCAATTTCAGAAGCGGGGAGCACCTGGCTTTCCCATTTGGAAGAGTCCAGATAATCTGTAGCCTGGCTGGGAGCCCAGTGTACAAAGACTTTTTTGGTGTCGCCTTCTGAGCTGCTGATTACATCCTTGTTGCCGTCCGAGTCCAGATCGACCAAGACGGCATCTTCTACATCAGGAGTCTTTCCTGCGATGACGGAGGGCCATTTTTTTCTGACCAATTCATAGCCCGGGTGGAGGTAGACTTTGGTAAACCCGCCTTCTTCCCATCCTGTGGCAATATCCGGCAAGTGATCTCCATTGACATCGGCCAGCCTAACTCCATCTGCCCCACTAAAGGCTGAATCAATCACATTCCTTTTCCAAAAAGCTGTTTGAGCCTGAACTGAAAAAGTACAGGCTAGAAATAGGTTTAGCAGAAATATACACCGAATCATAAGCTTATAAATTGGTAGTAAAAGGGTCTTGGCTAGGGGACTAAACAAAAGAGGTTTGTGTCCACACAGACCACTGAGTGTTTACTGCTCAGAGATTTTTTCCAGCATATTTCCCAGAATGTCGTTGATCATCGGATTGTATCCTGGGCCGAACCAATTCATGATTCTGGGCTCGTATCCTTCCAAATGGTGGTATTTGCAGGGAATGATGTATCCGGTATAAGCTCCATTGAAGGAGGTAACCATTGCCCGGAGGTCTTTAGCCCCTGCTGCATTTTTATACAAAAGTGTGGTTTCACCGCTGAAATCACTTGGAGTGGTACCCCAAACCAAGCTGTCTAACCGGGTAGCCTGAAGATATACTTCCCCAACTTCCGGGAATAATTTTTCAGCCCAAATCGGACGGAGTCTCAGTCCGTCAGTGATTCTAAACTGGAGTTCAGGAAGACTGACCTTCAAAGTCATTGAGCGGACGGCAATACTGTCTTTCATCAGGATATTGGGTAGATAGGCCTGCACAGAATCCACCAAAGCTTCTCCAAGAAATTTCGTCTTTTCGAATTTTTCACCGTCCACATTGCGATAGCTGTGGCTGCCAACGCTTCCGGCCAAGAAAATCGCGAGATCAAACTCACTTTGTTCCAACTTTCGCTGCCAATAGCCGGGATACTCTGCACTAATTTCCAGATTGGAGCTTCCCAGTGTTGTAGCATGTGCATTGTATGAACCGATCAGCGCTTTTTTGCCTGATGCTTGCTCCACTTGAATCAACATGAAGTCAGGGTCGATTTTGCCCTTTTCCCCGACCAGGCGGTTTCGGACAAAATGGCTAATCGGGAGCGAACCCATTCCGATTGATCCGGGCTGGAGGTCTTGAACCGCCAAGGCAATGGAATTGAATATTTGCTGTGCAATCCAATCCGTTACCAAAGGATTGTGTGGACCGTTGAATGATTCGCCGATATATCCGCCGGACCAGGCTCCGATGCTGGAGTGGGTATGAGTAGCGGTAAAAAGCAGGTCAGACCGATCCAGATCCAGTTCGGCGTTGGCCCGATCAACTACAATCCGCGCAGCGTCGGGAGGCATGATAAGTAAGTCGGAACCGACAATGACCAAGGTGCGCTGCCCCACTCGGATTGCTGCGGATTTGATGTAAATGCTATCGTGGACTGCTGTAGCTGTTCCGGGCCGTCCGCCATATCCGGAAAGCGGCATGGCTATAAACTTGCCGGAAACAGCATCGTCTGAATCTGAACCAAAAGTTGGAGTGAGATTGACTTTACTGAGTCCAATGGAGACGGCTCCTTTTTCAGTATGAATGGATTGAATGAGACTGTCATAGCGCAGTTGGGTTTCGGTATAATAGTCTGTTTCAAAATAAGGGGTGAAATCTACCGGCTTTAATAGAATTGCCAGTAAGATCAAAATCACCACACAGAGGTAGGCAAGAATCTTTATGATTTTTCGAAACATGGTTGGATAAAACAAAAAGAGCCGCCAGCTATTGGCGGCTCTGGTTTAGTTGAGAATTGTTTTAATATGGAAATGCAGTGCCCTGCAGCAGCCAGGTCTTGGACCAGGCGCTGTTTTTAGGATCAGGAGCTGCAAAACCGGTAGGCTCCAATCCATTGATGGCTGCATTGACATTAGTCGGGTTGAGTAATATTTCATCCCGCATGTAGTAGAAACGTAGTGGAATGGCCTGGCGCTTGGCATATGGTCCCGTTGTCAATTTAGGCAGTCCGGTTCTTCGGTAATCAAACCAGGCCTCAGAGGCAGCAGTCCAGCTGGAGATCCATTTTTGCTCGATCAATTGCTCCAAGGTGCCATTGTATTTTCCTCCGCCTTTGATGTAGGCATCATAGGAAGCGCTGATTTTCCAGGATTCAAAAGAGGTTTTAATTGCAGCCTCATAGTGCATTTTCTGGTCACCTACAGTCCAGCCTTTCAAAGCAGCTTCAGCCAAAATGAAATGTACCTCGGAAGCAGTCATCAATCGGGACTGAAGTAAGGCTCCGACAGCATCTTTATACATTGGATTTAACTGAGAACAGTGCGGGTTAAAGGTTCCTTGAGCAAGGTCAGGGTTTAGGTTATACGCCCCGCCAGCAGGCGAGGATGGAGGAAGACCGATGTAGTCTGAAGCCAGGTTTAATTCTTCACCCCAGTTGGTCTCATAGTCTTCGGCAATGTTTTGCGCAACGTGCCGTACTCCGTTAATGATCTCGTCCCGGTCATCTTTCCAGTCAGGTTCTACCATCAAAGGTGTCGTGATTCGTTCTGCATAGACAGCGATACGAGGATCACCCAGACGTTTCAAAGCATCAATCAAGGTAGAGCAAACCTTGATTCTCAAATAATTACCTGAGGTGCTTTTATCGTAGACGGTGTTGCTTGGCCAGGAATCTGCCGGAGAAGCTCCGATATAATTCATCCGGGCATCATCCGAAGGAGACAGAATGAGCGGATATTGGCCAGGATTGCCAACGATTTTCTCAATTCCGGCTTTTGACATTGCAGCCTCTTTGTTGGAGATTCTCATCAGGTAGCGCAGGGAAAGGGAGTTCGCAAATTTTCTCCATTTCATGATATCCCCTTGGTAATACACATCCTGAGTTGCCGGAATGGCCCCACCGCTTCCCGCATCTCCTGCAAGAAGTTGATTGGCGGTTTCCAAATCCGCCAAAACTCCCATGTAAATGTCCTTTTGGGAGTCATATACCGGTTTGAGATTATCCTCACCACCCAGTTCTCCTTTTAATGCCTGAGAGAAAGGCGCATCACCCCAAAGGTCTGCGACCAGGCCAAAGAGATTGGCTTTTAGGATCAGGCCCAATGCTTTGTGATGCGGAAGGTTGAGCTCCTCTGCTTTTTTAAGGAGCTCATCATTTGTTCTCAGGGCTTCATAGAAAGGTGCCCAGCTTTGTCCCTGTGCTCCCCAATCGTAATCGTTGTGTCCGCTGGACCAACCGTCCTTTTGGGTATGTTGCATAACACCTGCCAAATCCCCAAATCCCAAATTCAAAACATTCTGTCCCAGTTGGGTTTGAACTGTTGGCAAAAGGAGATTCGGGTGCCCACTTGCGGGGTCAACTCCGTTCGGGTTGATGTTAAGCTCTTCCAGGTTCATGCAGGAAAACACCAACATAGAAAGGAGGAGAAAGAGGCTTAGATTTTTATATTTCAAAGTTTTCATGGATATCCGGTTTTGAATTAGAATGTAACATCAAGTTTGAAACCCACTGGGATCACCCACGGATCCACATTGTATCGCTCGATACCTTGTTTAAACTGAGTACCTCGGTTTCCTTTGGAGGCCTCAGCCTGGAAGGCGCGCTCCGGGTCAATTCCAAATCCGGAATCTTTGGTCCAAAGCATGATGTTTCGGCTATATACCGATAAGTTGGCTCCCTGAATTCCGATTTTCTGAGCAACATTTCTTGGTAGTCTATATCCAAGGGAAATTTCACGGAGTTTGATAAAGTCAGCATCAAACATGGCAGGAGTACCAAATTCCCAAGGGAAACTTACCACGTAAGGGAGGAATGTAGTTCCCGGTCCGCCGAGGTTTTCCTTGATCAAAACAAAATTTCCTTCTTCGTCATGATACCCTACTACACCTGGTGCAAAAGTGCCGTCATAAACAGTGGTGCCGCTAAATCCTTCAGGAAACCCTCCATAGCCAGGAGTTGGACCTCCAATTGGACGGAGTTCTTCGGAAAGCAACAACCAGTCGGCATTGTCAATAACCCATTGACGGAGTTCCTCTCCCGGACCAAGTCCATTGGGATTAACCAGATTGTCCAGCCAGGATTGAGTGGAGGCGCTTTCTGAGAAATATCTGAAAGTCTGGGACATATACTGCCCACCACTTCTCCAGTCAAAGGTCATGTTCAAGGACCAGTTTTTAAAGGACAGGCTGGATTGCATACCCATCAAAAAGTCCGGATTGTAATTACCGACTTTAACCGGCTTGGCTGTTGGAAGCCATTCTGCGTCCAAGCCCTGACCGATAATCGGGTATCCGAAGTAAGGGGAGTTTTTGTCAGTAACCCGCTGCTTTTGGAAGGAGTAAATATTTCCTACCAGCCCGTCTTCACCGGTTTCTTCGTTCGCAACATAGCCATAGGAATAGCTCTTGTTGTCGCTCCAGAATTCAATGACATCTACTCCTTCGGCAAGTTCCCTGATATAGGTTCTGTTTCTGGAGAAGTTCATGTTGATATCCCAGGTCCAATTTTCCTTTCTGATAGGAGTCAGACCCAATACCACTTCAATCCCTTTGCTTTCCAAAAGACCTGCGTTGATATTGATGTTGTTGAAACCCGATGAAACTGGCAGTGGGATATTTGGAAGGATTTGATTTCTGTTTTCCATGAAATAATAGGTTCCTTCCAATCTTACACGGTCGTCAAACAACCCCAAGTCCAAACCTACTTCATAGGAGGTGGCTTTTTCTGGGTTCAGATCCGGAGCCAGGATTGTTCCTGATTTGCCCATTCGGATAGCGCTACCCCACTGTCCATAGTTGTTGTAGGTTGGGTAGAGGTTGTATGGGCTGGTGTCATTTCCTACCTGTGCATAACCACCTCGGACTTTCAATTGGGATATTTTTTCCGTGAGGGAGAAGGCATCATTTATCATCATGCTCAAAGAAGCAGATGGATAGAAGTAGGAGTGGTTTTGGATTGGAAGCGTACTTGACCAGTCATTTCTTGCAGTTATGTCAAGATACAACCAGTCCTTCCAGCCGATATTGGCCATGGAATAGATGCTGTAAATCCCTCTTTGAGACCAAGAGGAAGCATAATCCAAGGAAGCATTAGCGATGTTGGAGACAGAGAAAACGTTTGGAACAACCAATCCGGCTCCGGCTTTGGAGGAGTTGGAGATGTAGGTGTTTTTAGCGTAAAGTGAGTTTCCACCGGCGGAAATACTGAAGTTTAGTTTATCCCAAACCTTTGAGTATGTCGCCAGGAAATCAATGTTTCGTTCCGTGGAGGAAATGTTGGCGAGACCATAAGCTCCGTTGTTTGGTTCTTTGGTATATCCCAATGGAATCTTGGTTTCGCGACGCTCGTCGTATTGATCGAGGAGGTAGCGGCCTCTGATCTTGAAGGACTCGGAGATTTCCCATTCAGCCATGATGTTGCCATAAATTCGGTTTCTTTCGAAGCTGTTTTTCACTTCATGTGCCAAGAAATAAGGGTTTTCATGGTTTGGAGAAGCTCGAAGTACCTGAAGTCCTTCCTGGCCTGGAATCCAATAATCCTCCAATCTTTGAATGTCTATTTCCTGAGGATTTGAGTAAGCCCACTGGAGCGGGTTGGTTCCCCGGTTACTGGAAGGACGGTTGTTAGACCAGCTTTTGTTAAAGTTTACACTGGTACTTATCGTAAGATTCTTGACCGGACTGGTGGAAGCGGCAGTGGAGAAGTTGTTTTTGTACAGATCAGAACCCGGGATTATTCCCTGGTGAGTCATATTGGTCAAATTGAGGCGGTAATCCAATGTTTCGGTACTGTTGGAAGCCGAAATACCATTTGTAGTGGTGATACCGGTATTCACGAAGTTGTTCACATTGTCAGGATTGGAAACCAATTCAGTCGGAATCGGAAAACCGTTTGCATCAAGTGGAGCGTTCCATTGTTGAGCAAAATAGCCCTTGTCCAATTCAGGTCCTGCACCTGCACCATCACCTGCATTTACCGGAGGAAGCACGCCGCCACCCACATCTTCAGGTCGGAAGGAAAAGTATCCGGAAGCAAAGTCTTTTTGAACATTCAAGAATTGGTAAGGAACGTCAAGTACAGTATTGGAGACCAAATTGACTTGCATTCTTTGGTTTTTCTTGGCCTTTTTGGTGGTAATCAATACTACTCCGTTACCGGCACGGGTACCATAAAGAGCAGCAGCACTTGGACCTTTGAGGACCGTTACATTCTCGATGTCTTCTGGATTGAGGTCACTGATGGCATTTCCGTAATCCACAATGTTGTCGGCACCGAACCTTCCAAGGTTGTTAAGGGAGTTGGACATAGGAACCCCGTCCACAACAAATAGCGGCTGGTTGTCTGTATTAAGGGAAGTAGCTCCCCGGATCACCATAGATACCGATGATCCTGTGCCACCGGTAGAATTGATAGTGGCACCAGCCACTTTACCTGCAAGGGAATTGAGGACGTTTTCCTGCGCCACTCGGGTTAGATCTTCGCCTTGGACTTTGCCTACAGAATAGCCCAGGGATCTTTCCTCACGTTGTATACCCAAGGCAGTTACTACCACTTCTTCCAGACCGGTGGAGGTCTCTTTCATGGAGGTATTGACTGTGGTTTGGTTGCCTACCGGTATTTCTACAGCATCAAATCCGATAAAGGAAAATACCAAAACAGCATCCCGATTGGGCACTTCGATGGTGTAATCCCCATTGATATCGGTCACTGTCCCGGTTTGAGTCCCTTTAAGTAGGACGTTTACACCAGGAAGAGCGTAGGTGTCGGTCTCACTGATGACTTTCCCTGAGATCTTTATCGGTGATTGGGCCATGACGGCCGATAAGCCGGTCAGCCAGCAGCAGAACAGCAGGAGCATAAAGGCTTTTCCTACAGAAGGGGAAAGCAGTTTTTTGGAAATATGATTCATGGATGTTGGGTTAGAGGTTTATAAATACCAGATTTTGCCATGCCTATTCAACCAGAGAAAAAGTCAAAATCAGCGCATGGGAATTAAGTGGTACATGATTGGCAGAGGCAGCCATATACATGACTACCCGCATGGATTTGTCGGTGATGTCCTGTAGGATGACTTTTCTCTGGAAATCCATAAAACCTAAAAACTCTTTTCCGGAAAAATCAAGAGTGCTTACTCCGGGGTAGGTTAGTTTGCCTCCAGGTCCATAGACAGATGGCACTACGAAATCTTCCTTCACCACATAGGTAAAGGTGGCATTAGCCTCTGGGGTGAATTTTCCGGTGCAAAGACCAAAGGATTTACCACCTTGATTAACAACTCCCGCACCTCCGGTTGTTACCATTTGGTAAACCAAGCCACTGAATGCCGCCTTATCCTCCTTTACATCATGGGAATATTTTCCGTCATAGTGGAAAGTATAGGTGTCGTTATAGACCTCGCCCATTCCCAAAAACAAATCAAATGCTCCTGTTGGAAGTTCTGCAGGAGCCCCTTTGGCAACTGTAAAGGTTTGGTCTGCATTGGCAAGCCGGTCATTTTTGCTGTGGGCGGCCGTCAGTTTCCAGGTTTTACCATCGGTGTCGGTTGCTCCACCAGTCAATAAGACATAAGGTGTAATGGCAACTGCAAGGTTGGATTCCGTGGTGACCGTGCCGGTTCCTCCGGTTACTGAGAGTTTTACAGTATAATAGCCACCTTCTTTATAAGCGTGAACAGGATTGGCCTCAGTACTCGTCTGTCCATCTCCAAAATCCCATAAATAGGTATTGGTATTTACAGAGAGGGCAGTGAATGCAACTTGTTTTTCCACTATGCTAAAATGGATAATTGCCGATGTAGGAAGTGGATCCTCTTCTTCCTCTTTGCAGGAAAAGAGGAATAGGTTGGCCATTACACAGAGTGTAAGTAGTAAGTTTTTTTTCATTTGTTCATAGACTGGTTATAGTGGATTTTTGGATTAATATGAGGGTGATATTTTTCCGTTAAGATATAAGTATTACATGAATGGCAAAGTGTAAATAACAGAAAGCCATCAGATTATTTTTTATTTAAATAATTATTA
>NZ_MUNY01000028.1 GCF_002002735.1 Algoriphagus sp. A40
GCTACTCAACCAAAAAAAGAAATATGTTCTCAAGCTTGCAGCAGAAATGAATATGGAAGTATACCAGACAAAATAAACATTCGATAATTGAATAAAATCAAAATAAATATTATCTCGTCATTGGTAGTGTAGTCGAAGTGTCAGCTTGATTTAATTTACTTAGCCTGATACTACATTTCAAGTGGGCTTCGACTCCGCTCAGCCTGACAACCGCAAACTGATCACTGCGACTGCAAACTGGCCACCGCCTCCTGTACCATATCCTGCTCAAAGCCCTTGGACATTAAAAAGTGAATTACTTTGTAGCGCTTTTTAAGGGGATCCTTTTCGGTTGTTTTCTCCCATTTTTTCTTCGCCTGGGTCAATAGAGAGTCGTAATATTCCTCCGGATCAATCTCAGTAAGTGCCATCTGAATACATCGGGGACTGATCTCCCTGATCTTCAGCTCTCTTGTGATTCTTATTCTTCCCCAATGCTTCAATCTGAATTTTCCCCTGGCAAATGCTCTTGCAAACCTCTCTTCGTTCAAAAAATCCGCTGTAATCATTTCGCAGATCAGTTCTTCCGACTGATCACCTTTTATGCCCTTTTCGTTGAGTTTTCGCCGTACTTCCCACTGACTTCGCTCTTGGTAAGCACAATAGGTTTCGAGTTTTCCCTTGGCCTCTTCCAGAGTCCAGTACTTTTTTGGAGTATGATCCGTGTTAAATTTTCCCCAACTGGACATTTTTGGTAATTTTAAGCCAAATTACCCCTGCTTAATCTTTTTTCAAACCCCCCAAAATTTTAATCCTCTTATGCGAAAGAAAATCGTTGCCGGAAACTGGAAGATGAATATGACCCTTGATGAAGGTCAAAAACTCACCTCCGAAATTGTTAATATGTATAAAGATGAGGCCTTAGAAGGCGTTATTGCTGTACTTAACCCGCCTTTTCCCCATATTTTTCCTGTAAAAAAACTGATAGGAAGTATTCCTGGCATCGCCGTAGGTGCTCAAAACTGCTCTGACAAAGAAGCCGGGGCATATACCGGAGAAGTGTCTGCCAAAATTCTGGCTTCCTTTGGGGTGCAGTATGTGATTTTGGGTCATTCAGAAAGAAGAGAATATTTCAAAGAAACCAACGAGCTGCTTTCCGAAAAAGTGAAGCAGGCTCTGGCAAATGGTCTGATACCGATTTTTTGCTGCGGTGAATCGCTCGAAATCAGAACAGCCGGTACACACGAATCCAATGTGAAGTTTCAGCTGACACAAAGTCTTTTTGACCTTTCTCCTGAGGATTTCTCCAAAGTTGTGATTGCTTACGAACCGATTTGGGCAATCGGTACCGGCAAAACTGCCACTGCTGACCAAGCTCAGGAAATGCATGCCGCGCTCAGAAGGCATATTGCCACCAAATATGGAAAGGAAATAGCCAACGAAACCTCCATCCTTTACGGTGGCAGCGCCAATCCGGGCAATGCAAAGGAGCTTTTCTCCAAGCCTGACGTAGATGGAGGTCTCATCGGAGGTGCATCCATCAAGTCTAGAGACTTCTTGGATATCATTAAATCATTCTAAATTTTCATGGATTACCTGGAGTTTAAAATCAAGTGCCTGGAAGAATTCAGGGAAATCCTCATCGCCGAACTGGCGGAAATTGGCTTCGATTCCTTCCTTGAGACCGAGGAAGGAATCGATGCTTATACTCCCGAAGCTGATTTTGACCGGGAAAAATTTGATGAAATTCTATCAAAGTATCAGAAACCTGGCCAAATCACCTTGACGGAAGGCATGATGCCCAAAGTCAATTGGAACGAAGAGTGGGAAAAAAACTACGATCCTATTGAAGTAGAGGACTTGGTGTATGTGAGAGCATCCTTTCATCAGCCTCAGCCGGGGTTCAAGTACGAGATCGTCATCAACCCAAAAATGTCCTTTGGCACAGGACACCATGCTACCACATTTCAGATGCTCCGGCATCAGGGGGAATTGGACCATTCTGGAAATCGGGTTCTTGATGTGGGCTCTGGCACCGGGATTCTGGCCATCATGGCTCACCTTTTGGGTGCCCGTGAAGTCGAGGCATTCGACATCGATGACTGGTGTGTGGACAATGGAAACGAAAACTTTGATCTCAACGGACTGAAAACACGAATGGGATTGGGGACTATCCGACAGGTAAATCCAATTGGGCACTTTGATATCGTCCTTGCCAATATCAACAAAAATGTCCTGCTCGATGAAATGGGAATCTATTCCGGACTGTTGGCTCCAAAAGGGTATTTACTTTTAAGCGGCTTTTACACCGAGGACATTGAGGATTTGTTGGAGGTAGCCAAACCTTTGGGAATGGAGCTGATCAAAAAGTCTTCGAAAGACAATTGGGCAGCTCTCATTTTACAGAAAAACTGACATGAATGAACTCCTGATCTATTCTTTCCTACTCGTTGTTGTACTGGGACATTGTACCGCTGCAGTCTTCATGTACAGGGAATTGAATGCCGATACTGGACTGACTTTTCGTGAGAAAAACGACTGGAAGCTGAAAGCCCTGGTTTCACCAGCCCTCTACTGGTACTACTACCGACAGGAAAAAAAGCGGCGGATTTCCTGAAAAGGGAAACTTTTTGGCCCGAAAGTCCGCTTTTAGGGGATCACCCAAACAACACACAAGCGGATTTTTTATCCTTTTTACCTTTGTAAAACAAAATATGGAGTACGTCTGGAAACAAAAACCCAAAGCATCCCAAACAGCCATAGATAGGCTGGGTAAGGAAATCAATGTGAATCCTACCCTTGCCAATATGCTGATCAATCGGGACGTGGAAAGTTTCGAGCAGGCCAAAGATTACTTCCGACCAAGTCTTAGTCAGTTGCATGATCCATTTCTGATGCAGGATATGGATGCAGCGGTCAACCGCATCGAAAAAGCGGTCCAGAACGAGGAGAGAATTCTCGTTTATGGAGATTATGATGTGGATGGCACGACTGCGGTAGCCCTGATGTACAGCTTTTTGAAAACCTTTTATCCAAAGGTTGATTTTTACATTCCAGATCGGTACAAGGAAGGTTACGGCATTTCAGAGCGCGGTGTCCGGCATGCCGCAGAAAATGAATTTTCGCTGATCATAGCTTTGGACTGTGGGATCAAAGCCATCGAAAAAGTGGCGCTTGCCTCCGAACTTGGAGTGGATTTCATTATCTGTGACCACCATACTCCCGGAGATGAATTGCCCGCTGCGGTGGCTGTCTTGGATGCCAAAAGAGCTGATTGCAATTATCCATACAAGGAATTGAGCGGATGCGGAGTTGGCTTCAAGTTGATACAGGCTTATGCCAAAACTCACGGGATCGAGGAATCAAATCTTTATGCCTATCTGGATCTTTTGGTGGTAAGTATTGCGGCAGATATTGTTCCGATTTCCGGGGAAAACAGGATTTTGGCCTATTACGGGCTTGACCGAATCAACAACATCCCGCGACCAGGGCTGAAAGCGCTGATCCTTCAGGCCAAAGTCGAAAAGGAAATCCAGATCTCAGACATCGTATTCAAAATAGGTCCCCGAATCAATGCTTCCGGACGCTTGGAACATGCCAAAGCCTCTGTGGAGCTGCTCATCGCTCCTAATTTGGACGACGCAATTGAGCGGGCCAAGTTGGTAGATGAGGTCAATTCTACTCGTCGAAACTTCGATGAAAACATCACCAAGGAGGCCTTTGAAATGTTGGCTGCACGTGAACAAGAAGCGGAATGGAACTCTACAGTTCTCTTCAAAGAGGACTGGCACAAAGGTGTGATCGGAATCGTAGCGAGCAGATGTATTGAAAAGTATTACCGCCCCACGATCATCCTCACCGAGTCCAACAACAAAGCCACCGGAAGCGCCCGCTCGGTGGTTGACTTTGATATTTACGAGGCAATAGCCGAATGCGCGGATCTTTTGGATCAGTTTGGCGGGCATAAATACGCCGCCGGATTGACGCTTTCGGTGGAAAATGTTCCGGCTTTTCAAGCCAAATTTGAACAAGTAGTCCGCAGCCGGATAGAAGAAATCCACCTGAAACCGGTGATTGAAGTGGATGATGTGCTCCTGTTGGATCAGATCAATTACAAATTTTACAGCATTCTTAAGCAAATGGCACCGTTTGGACCAGGCAATGCAGAGCCGGTTTTCCGGATTTCCAATGTGTTCGCAGAAGATGTCACGGTTCTGAAAGACAAGCATTTACGGTTTAAAATCGTGCAGGATGGACAGGTGACCACTCCCGTTTGTCTGGGATTTGGAATGGCAGACCGGGCCAAAGACCTGGATCTGACCACCGTCAATATGCTCCGGGGAAAAATGCGCTTTGATATCGTTGCCGAAATGCGGGAGAATTTTTTCAGAGACAAAAGCAGTTTGCAACTCTACGTGAAAGACATCAAATTTGACTGATATGATGCTTCGTGCCGAAAACCTAGTTAAAATCTACAAAGGACGCCGTGTGGTCAATGATATTTCCGTGCAAGTCGAGCAGGGGGAAATTGTCGGGCTTTTAGGCCCAAACGGTGCCGGAAAGACCACCTCGTTTTACATGATCGTGGGACTGATCCAACCAAACGAAGGCAAGATTTTTTTGGAAAATGAGCAAATCACGGGCCTTCCTATGTACAAGCGGGCTCAGCTTGGGATCGGGTATCTCGCTCAGGAAGCTTCTGTTTTCAGAAAACTTTCGGTAGAAGAAAACATCCTGGCTGTGCTCGAGATGACCAAAATGCCAAAAGCACAGCAGAAGGAAAAGATGGAAAGCCTCTTGGAGGAATTCAGCCTGACGCATGTCCGCAAAAACCTCGGAATGGTGCTGTCGGGAGGAGAACGGCGAAGGACGGAAATTGCCCGTGCTTTAGCCGTGGATCCCAAATTCGTCCTCTTGGATGAACCATTTGCAGGTGTCGATCCGATCGCCGTGGAAGAGATCCAGACTATTGTAGCAAAACTTAAAACCAAAAATATCGGAATTTTGATCACAGATCATAATGTCAATGAGACACTTTCCATTACCGACCGGGCTTATCTGATGTTCGAGGGACGGCTGCTTAAAGCCGGAACTGCTGAGGAGCTGGCCGCGGATGAGCAGGTTCGTAAGGTTTACCTGGGGAGCCAATTTGAGCTGAAACGAAAAGTTTTTAATTAATGGAAGTGATCAACAGTTTTTTGACCTGGATTTTTAAAAGTAGACTGGGTCAGATCGAGAATTTCAAAGAAAATCCCATTCCGGTTCAGGAGGAGACATTCCGTGAATTAATCGATGCTGGAAGACGCACAGAATTTGGCCGGGAATATGGATTTGAACAGATCAGGACCTATGCTGATTTTGCTGCAAAAGTTCCTGTTTTCGATTACGAATCTTTTAAGCCCTACATCGAAAAAACCATGCAGGGCCGGCAAAATGTCATATGGAATACCGATATCGAGTGGTTTGCCAAGTCATCCGGTACCACTGGCAGCCGAAGCAAATACATTCCGATTTCGGAAGAAAGCCTGGAAGAATGCCACTACAAAGGAGGCAAGGACATGGTTTCCCTCTATGTTTCCACCCATCCGGAATCCAAACTTTTCACAGGCAAAAGCCTTACCATCGGCGGAACTCTGGAGAAAAATCCCCTGAATCCTGAGGGAACTGCCAAAGCCGGGGACGTTTCGGCTGTGATCATGCAGAACCTTCCAATTTGGGCGCAATTTGCCAGAACTCCTGCCTTGGAAACTGCCCTAATGGGTGAATGGGAAGCCAAAATCGAAAAAATGGCCCGTGAGACAATGAATGAAAATGTCACAAGCATTGCAGGGGTTCCCACTTGGACTATTGTTTTGTTGAGGCGGGTTCTCGAATTGAAAAAGGCCAAAAATATCCTGGAAGTCTGGCCAAATCTGGAAGTTTTTTTTCATGGAGCAGTAGCATTTGGGCCCTATCGCAGCCTTTTCAAGGAATTGATTCCTTCTGAAAAAATGCGGTACATGGAGACCTACAACGCCTCCGAGGGATTTTTTGGGATTCAGGATCAGCCGGATTCTGAGGAACTTTTGCTCCTCCTTGATTATGGGATTTTTTATGAATTCATAGCCATGGAAGAGTGGGAAAAGGAAAACCCAACGGTCATTCCCCTGAAAGAGGTCGAAGTCGAGAAAAACTATGCCATGGTCATCTCTACTAATGGTGGGCTTTGGAGATACAAAATCGGTGATACGGTCAAATTCACGTCGCTCTTGCCATATCGCTTCCGTATTTCCGGTCGAACCAAGCATTTTATCAATGCATTTGGGGAAGAAGTGATCGTGGAAAATGCTGAAGCGGCAGTGCAGTTTGCGGCTGAGGAGACTCATTCCACCATTGCCAATTTCACTGCTGCCCCGGTTTATTTTGAAGGAAACGGCTCAAACGGTGCGCATGAATGGATCATTGAGTTTCAAAAAGCTCCAGCTGACCTTGAAGAATTCACCCGGCTTTTGGATCAGAAACTCCGTCAGGTCAATTCGGATTACGATGCCAAGCGATACAAGGACATCGCACTGAAAATGCCGCTTGTCCACCAGGCACCAACCGGACTTTTTGAGTCGTGGCTCCGCAAAAAAGGGAAATTGGGTGGTCAGCACAAAGTGCCAAGACTTTCCAATTCCAGGGAATTAGTAGAGGAGCTTTTGGAGATGATGCCCTGATTAATATTGAATTGGCAAAAAGTTAACTTCATTTCGTTTTTTTGATACAACAATTTCAAAGGGTGTTTTCTACAAACAACAATTTTTGAATTTGTTGTTTGTAGAAAACATTATTCCTCAAATTCAAATATTCCCTCCGACACATTCGTGTTATATTTCTACCGTTTACAAAAGAGCCTGGGATTACACCCAATCCGGGATTATCTTGAATTATGAGTAGAATTCACCTCTTTTCAATTTATATTCTTCTGGTTGCCAGCCTGATCTTGGCCTCTTTGGCATTTTGGAAAAGCATCGGTGAAAAAGATCAATCCGAGCTTGTTTCCGAAAATCAATCTTTCATTTCTCAGTTGCCACCTTCTGGAGATTCCATCCGATTGTTTGACATTCCCAAGGAACTGTCTTTTGCGGGTGAAAAAGTCCCTTTGGAAAAAGGCGATATTTTTGAAAGGCTGGAAAGGGAGATCTATGTCAATGCCTATTGGGAATCCAATTTGATTTTGCTCCTGAAGAGGTCCGCTAAATATCTGCCCGAAATGGAGCGAATGCTAAAGGAAAACGGCATTCCGGACGACTTCAAATACCTCGCAATTGCGGAAAGCGGGCTGATGAATGTAGGTTCTCCGGCTGGAGCGCGCGGTTTTTGGCAGATTTTGGAAACAACGGGCAAAGAATACGACTTGGAGATTTCTCAGGATGTGGATGAACGCTATCATTTTGAAAAGTCGACATTGACAGCATCCAAGTACTTCAAAAAAGCCCATGCAAAATTTGGGGATTGGACAGCAGTGGCAGCGAGCTACAACATGGGGCAGACGGGCTTCAGCAAAAGACAGCAGGAGCAGCTTCACCAAAACTATTACGAGCTCTATCTCAATGACGAAACCAGCCGATACCTTTTCCGGATCCTGGCTTTCAAGATAATTTTTGAAAATCCGGGAGCATTTGGATATCATCTCACGGAAGGTGACTACTACAAAAATCTGCCTCTGAGGACAATCAGAGTGGATGAGGATATCAAGGATCTTCCAAAATGGGCGAAAGAGCAAGGAAGTTCTTTCAAAGATCTAAAACTCTACAATCCCTGGCTTAGGGACCGAAACCTGAATGTGAAGCGAGGTAAATCGTATGAGATTAAGCTTCCGGAGTGATTATTGATTAAGTCTTAACTTATTCATTGAGAATTGATTACAAATTCTGACTCTCCTAGATTTGTGGGAAAACTCCGCTGATAACAATTTCGAGTATGAGGCGTTTTCTTTTTCAACCAACTCGTTGACTACTATGAAAAATGCATCGACCTCCCGGAAAATTGGCTTGCTATTGAGCCTGGCGCTTTCCTCACTTTTTTCATGCGATCTAAATAATGATCCTGATGACGATGACGATGGATTTTCCAATTCCTCCGCTGTATTTCTGCTTATAGACGAGGAAAGCATAGACAACGGGAATCCACCAAACAACTTTTCAGCAAATGATGTCAATGACCAATTGGTTACCATCGGACTACGCCAACCGCTCCGATTTTTTGAAAACAATATGGGTAGGGAGATTGACTTATTCACAGGGCAAGTGGGAGATGAGGGATGGTTTGCCCTCAAGACTATTCCAAATTCTTGGATTACAACTGGCCCAACTGGTAATGGACTAAGAAATTATCTGACTCCCGGCCCAAGTTTGGGAGCAGCAGTTCCTGACGACGATCGGGAAGTTTTGCTGGATAAGATCCCAAATGTAACCCCACTCCGAGCCACAGGCCTTGCCATGTTGGTTGGGCAGACCGTCTATGCCGTCGTATATGACAGTGATATTTCGATTAATTATTCACCACTTACCGGAAACCTCCAGGGTGACAATTTGGGCGTAGTGGCTTTTGATGTGATCAGGGCGGTGGAGCGGACGGATGGTTCTTCTTCGGATTTGCCTAGGGTGACAATTCGAATCCGAAGTGCATCGAGTGTTTCCGGATTAGACCTCAGCCTTTTTTCCAACGCCCCCGTTCCGTCATCCTCTTCTGAGCCTTTTGACATTGCGCCACCCGCCAATCCGCCGGCAATTGTCCTAAATCCCGCCAATTGAGTTACTGACAATTGACCAACTCAATGAGATCTGCTTTTTATCGAAGGTAAAATGACCAAAAGTGTCAATTTACCTTCGCTGTGCGATAATTTTCAAGGCCATATTTATTTACCTTGGATTCCCATCAGGAATCTCCTTTAAAAAATGAACAGACGGAATTTTATTAATGTATCTGCAATGACAGCAGGAGCAACACTATTGGCAGGAACTGCATCTGGCAGCGTCAAAAAAACAAACAAACAATCTATTTCACCTTTAGAAAGCCTCAGTTCAAAGCTGGTGGAAGTCGTTCCGATTTCACTTGAAGAGCGGAAAATCAGAATAGCGAAAGCGCAGGATCTCATGGCAAAAAATGGATTCGCTGCCATAGTCCTGGACTCAGGGACATCGATGAATTATTTCACAGGCATGACCTGGGGACAAAGCGAGCGACCGATGGTCGTTGTCATTCCTGCCAAAGGCGAGGTGAGCTATATCTGTCCAAAGTTTGAGCAAAGCAGGCTGGAGGAAAATATCAAAATCGGCCAGGATGTCTATCCCTGGGAAGAGGATGAAAGTCCCTACGAGCAGATCAAAAAAGCCATTCTTGACTCAGGAGCCAATTCCGGAAAAATAGGAATTGAAGAGCGGGTGCGGTTTTTTATTGCCGATGGGCTGCGCCAAGTCGCAACCGGTTTTACAATCGTGAGTGCTGATCCTGTCGTGATTCCCTGCCGAATCATCAAATCTCCAGCGGAAATTGCGCTGATGCAGATCGCTACAGGCTACACGATTGAAGCGATGAAATTGGGATTTGCGGCGCTCAAAGAGGGGGAATCTCCTTCCATTTTTTCATCTGCAGTGGCTCAGGCCCACCAAAAATTGGGTGCCAGGCACGCCTTTGCTTTGGCCAATTTCGCAGAAGCTTCAGCATTTCCCCATGGGACATCCAAGCCTCAGATTCTGAAGAAAGGCGATGTGGTGCTGGTGGATTGTGGATGTTTGGTGCAAGGTTACAATTCAGATATCAGTCGGACCATCGTATTTGGTGCAGAACCCACGGCGAGACAGCTTGAAATCTGGAATTTGGAAAAGGAAGCACAAGCTGCCGGATTCAAGGCTGCTCAGATTGGAGCACCCCTGGAAGCAGTGGATGCCGCTGCGCGAAAGGTAATCACTGATGCGGGCTTTGGTCCGGATTACAAGCTGCCCGGCTTGCCACACCGAACCGGCCACGGGATCGGAATGGATGGGCACGAATGGGGAAATGCCGTCCGAGGCAATAAACAGATTTTGGAACCCGGGATGTGTTTCAGCATCGAACCAAACATCTCCATTGTGGGAGAATTTGGAGTCAGACACGAGGATTGTGTCTACATGACTGAGTCTGGACCGGTATGGTTTTCCAAACCTAGCCCATCGATCGCGCAGCCATTTGAGCAGTAAGAAATCGGAAACCAATTATCTCATTTCAGCTTACAATCTTTGAATCCGAATCGGTCTTCCTCTTAAAAAACCGTACCTTCGCTGTTTATTAATTTCCCCCTCTCCCATGAGTCAATCCCCTGCTTCACAGGAAGAATTTATCGAAATTTTTGGAGCCCGAGAACATAATCTCAAAAACCTGGACATCAAAATTCCCCGCAACAAACTGGTCGTGGTGACCGGACTCAGCGGGAGCGGCAAGAGTTCTTTGGCTTTTGATACCATCTATGCGGAAGGTCAGCGTCGGTACATGGAGAGTTTTTCGGCTTATGCCCGATCCTTTTTGGGAGGAATGGAACGACCAGATGTGGACAAGATCAACGGGCTTTCGCCGGTGATTGCAATTGAGCAAAAAACTACATCAAAAAACCCACGATCCACGGTCGGCACAGTGACTGAAATCTACGATTTCATGCGTCTGCTCTATGCCCGGGCAGGTCAAGCCTATTCCTACATGACCGGAAAAAGGATGATCCGACAGACCGAGGATCAGATCATCGAGCAGCTGTTTACCAAGTTTCTGGACAAGAAATTGTACATCCTAGCACCTGTGGTGAAAGGCAGAAAGGGACACTACCGCGAGCTTTTTGAGCAAATCCGAAAGATGGGATTTTCCAAAGTTCGTGTCGATGGAGTGGTAATGGACATTGTGCCCAAAATGCAAGTGGACCGATATAAAATCCACGACATCGAGATCGTCATCGATCGGATCGTGGCTGAGGAATCAGACCGGTTCCGGATTACGCAATCCCTGAAATCTGGATTGCAGCACGGCAAAGGGGTGATAATGATTCGGGAAGAAAACGGAGAAATCCACCACTTTTCCAAGTATCTGATGGACCCTGAGACGGGGCTATCGTACGACGAACCTGCACCAAATTCCTTCTCCTTCAACTCTCCCTATGGCGCTTGCCCAACCTGCAATGGCCTAGGTGTAATCGAAGAAATCACGCGCGAAAGCATCATTCCAGACCCAAGTCTGAGCATCACCCGAGGGGGAATTGCCCCGCTGGGAGAATACCGGGATATCTGGATTTTCAAGAAAATTGAAGCAATCCTAAAACATTATAAGTGCAGCATGAGCACTGCAATCAAGGATCTTCCGGCTGAAGTGGTGGAAGTTTTGCTTTTTGGTGACAAAGTGGAAGTGGCCGTGGATTCGGTGAAATATCCGGGAACGAAATGGACGACCACTTTCGAAGGAATTGTAAACTTTCTCCAAAAATATCAGGAAGGTAGTTCGGATAAAATCCAAGACTGGGTCAGTGAGTTCACTATCACTCAGACCTGCCCGGATTGCCATGGCTACAGGCTGAAAAAAGAAGCCTTGCACTTCAAAATCGATGAAAAACATATCGGCGAGTTGGCTGTGATGGATATCCGAGGGCTGTCGGATTGGTTCGATGGTTTGGAAGCACGAATCAGCGATAAGCAAAATATCATCGGAGCAGAAGTGTTGAAGGAAATCCGTAAGCGGATCGGATTTTTGCTGGATATCGGACTGGATTACCTTTCTCTAAACCGGCCATTGAGGACACTTTCCGGAGGGGAAGCCCAGCGAATCCGCTTGGCCACCCAGATCGGCACCCAGCTCGTGGGCGTGCTTTATATCCTCGACGAACCCAGTATTGGTCTGCACCAGCGGGACAATGAGAAATTGATCAAAGCCCTTCAAAGTCTGCGTGACTTAGGAAATTCTGTCTTGGTCGTGGAACATGACAAAGACATGATGATGGCCTCGGATTTTGTCCTTGATATGGGACCGGGTGCAGGCCGACATGGTGGTCACGTGGTAGCTGCTGGTCCTCCAAATGAGATTTTCAACAATGGATCTGTCACCGCTAGATACCTCAGCGGAAAACTGGGACTGCCAATTCCAAAAGAGCGAAGAACAGGAAAAGGGAAAAGCCTGATTCTGAAAGGAGCTACTGGGAACAATCTGAAAAATGTGACTTTGGAGCTTCCTTTGGGCACGTTGATTTTAATAACTGGAGTTTCGGGCAGTGGAAAAAGTACCCTGATCCATGAGACACTTTATCCGATCTTGAACCGGGAATTTTACAATTCCAAAAAGGAACCGATGCCCTATAAAAGCATCGAAGGCCTAAAGGAACTTGACAAAGTCATCGAAGTCGATCAGTCACCGATCGGCCGGACTCCGAGATCAAATCCGGCGACTTACACCGGTGTTTTCTCCGATATCAGGACACTCTTCACCGAACTTCCCGAAGCTAAAATCCGGGGATACAAACCGGGCCGTTTTTCCTTCAATGTCAAAGGCGGAAGATGTGAAGACTGCGAAGGAGCCGGGATGAAACTAATAGAAATGGATTTTCTTCCGGACGTCCATATTCCGTGCGAAACTTGCAAAGGCAAACGATACAACAGGGAAACTCTGGAAGTCAGATTCAAGGGAAAATCCATTTCCGATGTGCTGGATATGACCGTGGAACAAGCGGTTGACTTTTTTGAATTTCAGCCCAAAATCCTCAGAAAAATCAAGACACTAAGTGAGGTGGGATTGGGATACATCACATTGGGCCAGCATGCGACTACGCTGTCGGGTGGTGAAGCCCAGCGGGTGAAATTGGCAACGGAACTTTCGAAAAAAGACACCGGAAAGACCTTCTACATTCTGGACGAACCCACTACCGGTTTGCATTTCCAGGACATCGATTTATTGATGGGAGTTTTGCAAAAGTTGGTGGAAAAAGGAAATACCGTCCTGATCATCGAGCACAACCTGGACGTGATCAAAGTAGCCGACCGGGTGATCGATTTAGGTCTCGAAGGAGGAAATAAAGGAGGAACAATTGTGGTCCAGGGGACGCCCGAGGAAGTGGCCGCTCACCCGAAAAGTCATACAGGTAGATTCTTAAAGGCTGAGCTAAACTCCTGAATTTGACGCGAAAATCAAGTGTCTCGTCCTTCTATCAAATTAAAAGCGGTCAATCCTACTCCTTGGCTACCTTTGAATCTGGAATGAACAGGGTAAGACTTTATTGGATTTTACAACTTTTGGGATGGGGCAGTTTTGCCTTTGTAAATATCTTTTTTGCCTCACTTTCCCAGGGGATTTCCGCAGTGCAGGCTTGGGCCTTTGTTGTTTTGGCTGCATTTTATTTGCTTTCAACGCATACTATGCGCCATATGGTCAAGGCCTATGGCTGGTTTAGACTGGGGATTCTCCGGTTACTCATCCAGACTATTTTTGCCTTGTTTGCCTTGGCTGTGGCCAATGTGCTTGCCCAGATTTTGATCAACTTGGTTTTTGGCACTTTAAAGCCGGACGAGGACTTCAGGTCCTTGGTTATAGCGGTCAATCTCTTTGTCAGTTTCCTGTATTATGCATTTTGGTTTTTGCTGTATTTTTTATTTCACTTTCTTGATAATTACAACAGCAGTCTCAAGTATGAAGCGAAAATCAATGAGATCCGCTTGAATCATTTGAAAAGTCAGCTAAATCCCCACTTCATTTTCAATGCTTTGAATTCTGTCCGGGCATTGGTAGATGAGGATCCCGATAAGGCCAAATCCGCAATTACCCGGATTTCCAACATGCTCCGGTTTTCCCTGATGATGGACAAAAAGCAGGTGATCGATTTCGCCGATGAGCTGGCCACAGTCAAAGACTACCTGGCTCTGGAGTCAATCCGGTTTGAGGAGCGACTCGAGGTAGTCTACCACATCGAGGAGGAATCGTTCAGCTATAAAATTCCGCCGATGATGCTGCAGACGATCGTGGAGAATGCAATCAAACATGGAATTTCCAACCTGGTCAAGGGCGGACTGATCGAAATAAAATGCCGTGAAGGACTGCAAAACGAGTTGTATATCCAGGTAAAAAACAGCGGATACCTCAATCCTAATTCCTCCAAGTCCAAAAGGGAGGAAGGAGGTCATGGGCTTGAAAACACGAGACAGCGCCTGAAGCTGCTTTATGGAGACCAGGCAAGTTTTCGGATTTTCAACTCTGGAAACCAATTCGTGATCACCGAAATTAAAATTCCCAAACAAAGAGTTACTTTAGAATAACCAACTCAACAAAGATGAGAGCCATTGTAATAGATGACGAGCGACTTGCACGTAAAGAACTGATCAATTTGCTAAATCAACTGGAGACTGTAGAAGTGGTCGGAGAGGCTGTCAATGTAGATGATGCCAAGGAGAAAATTGAACAACTTCAGCCGGATGTGATATTTCTGGACATTCAGATGCCGGAAAAAACCGGCTTTGACTTGCTTGAGGAACTGGACCACGTGCCCCACGTGATCTTCACCACCGCCTATGATGAATATGCCCTGAAGGCCTTCCAAGTCAATGCCCTGGACTATCTGCTCAAACCCATCGAGCCAAAGCGGCTGGAGGATGCCATCAACAAACTGATAGGCAAAATCGAGGGAGGAACCAAGCGGGAAGAGGACGGTTCCTATGCCAACCAAAAGAAACTGACCCTTGAAGACCAGGTATTTGTCAAAGACGGAGACCGGTGCTGGTTTGTTAGATTATCCAATGTCCGGCTATTTGAATCGGACGGCAATTACATCAAAGTTTACTTTGACAACTTCAAGCCGATGATTCACAAGTCTCTCAATGCCCTGGACGAGCGCCTGGATGAAAAATCCTTTTTCAGGGCGAGTAGAAAGCACATTATCAATCTGGGTTGGGTCGAGGCTATTGAGCCTTGGTTCAACGGCGGCTTGGTTGTGACCCTCAAAGGAGGAGACAGAATTGAGGTGAGCAGAAGACAAGCTGCGAGATTCAAGGAAATGATGAGCCTCTAAAATTTTTCATAGGCAAAAAAAGGCATTTGATTTGCCGAAGAAAAATTTGACATTAGGGTACCTATTGGTTTCACCTATTTTGTATCCAATTAAACACCCCTAACTCACCCATCTCACCATGAAAGAAGAACGGATTCTAATAGTCGAAGACGATTTAAGTATTGCAGAGAATATTCAGGAAATTCTTGAGCTCCTTGGCTATGTGAATATTGATATTGCAAATTCTGCAAATCAGTGCATCAAGGTGATCAAAAAATATCGCCCAGACCTGATATTCATGGATATCAAGCTGAAAGGCGATAAGGACGGAATTGAATTGGGAGAGATCGTTAAGCAAATGGTAGATGCTCCACTGGTCTTTGTGACTTCCTATAGTGATCCGACCATCATTGAGCGAGCCAAGCGGATTGCACCTGCCGGATTTATCGTGAAGCCTTTCAATACCAACGATATCCATGCCATCGTCGAAATAGTTCTCTACAATAAGCGGACAAAACCCGCACCTGAAGCTACAGTTGTAAAATCAGGGAATGAAAGCCCTTTTCTGGTAAATGATGCGGTTTTTATCAAGGCCGACAATGCCTTTGAACGTGTACTCTACGAAGATATTTTTTATATAGAAGCCAATGGAAACATGGTGACGATATTCACCAAAAACCGTGATTACAATATTCGAAAGTCCATGAAAGAGATCGAGGATATTCTTCCTTCCCAGTTTTTTCTCCGGGTTCAGAAGTCTTATATCGTCCACTTAGGCCAGATCGAGAGCTTCAATACTAAGGAAATCATGCTCAAACAAGGAGGAGTAATTCAGGTAGGCCGGCAGTATTACAATAGCTTCCTGGCCAAATTGAATACAATCACTGAAAGTTGAAATTCACTTAAACCCTCCAAGGGTTCAAAACCCTTGGAGGGTTTAAAATAAAAAAGAGGCGGACAAAATCCGCCTCTTTAGATTAACCAAACAATCAACCAAATTAACCCTTACGGATAATTGTCTTTAACAGGTCCCGGAATTCCGGGACTTTTCTGTTTTGTAGATGTTTACCTGAAGTGCTTCAGGATTTTTGTCAGTTTCGAATCCGATCTGTGGAGTTGGTTTAGTAAGTTCAAATCGGGCAGTTTGCTGTGCGAGGCTGGATTCAGCTTTCGCTTTTACGACGATAGTGATTGCCATTGCAAGTCCCAGTGCCGCACAGACGTTTTTTTGAGAAAAGATTGCAGTAGTCATGGCAGTAATAATTTGTTGGTTTGTTTTGTATATCACCTTATGCCAAAAGGCGACCAAACTTGAAAAAGGCCTAATTCAGCAGGATTTAAGGCTTTTGCCAAAAAACACTGTACGCTTGCGTACACCTGTCTGCCAGCTACGGACAAAAATTTCAAAAAGTAAAGGTTACAGCTCGGATGCAGTTTTTGGAGTAATTAACAAAAAAAGCTCCCGGTTAGGGGAGCTTAAGCTAAAGGGAAGCTAAAATTTTTAGAATTACAACAACTCATTCGCCAGATTGGCCAGCTCGGACCGTTCGCCTTTCTCCAGCTTGATATGGGCATAGAGTGGATGGTCTTTGACCCGGTCAATCAGGTACGACAAGCCATTAGACTGTGAATCCAGATAAGGTGTATCAATCTGGAAGACGTCACCTGTAAAGATGATCTTGGTGTTTTCCCCAGCTCTTGAGATAATCGTCTTGATCTCGTGAGGAGTCAAATTCTGCGCCTCATCTACAATAAAGAAGATGTTGGAAAGCGATCGGCCCCGAATGTAAGCCAAAGGCTGAATCACCAATTTTTCCTGATTGACCAGTTCGGTGATCTTCTGGAATTCCTTATCCGTCTCCTTGTATTGGTTTTGGATAAACTTCAGGTTGTCCCAGAGCGGCTCCATGTAAGGATTGAGCTTGGACTTGATATCCCCGGGAAGGTAACCGATGTCTTTGTTGGACAGCGGCACGATCGGTCTGGCCAGGAATATTTGCTTATAGTCCCTGCGCTGCTCCAAGGCTCCGGCAAGTGCCAATAGCGTCTTGCCTGTACCGGCTACACCCTGAATCGACACCAGCTTGATATCGGGATTCATGATGGCATGCAGGGCAAAGGTCTGCTCCGCGTTCTTGGGCTTGATGTTGTAAGCCAAGCGTTTATCCACTCGCTCCAGCACATTTTCATCGGAATTGTAGAATGCCAAAACCGAGTTCTTTTCGCTTTTCAGGATGTAGTAGGCATTTGACTTTCGCTTTCTCGTCCCCAGGATATTCTTTGCTTCGATATATCCCTGTTCGTAGAGCTTGTTGATCGATTCGGGATCCACGTCGTCCATCACATACTTCCCGGTATTTTCGAGTTCAGTGATGTTTTTGATCTTCCCGGTTTCGTAGTCTTCGGCCAGAAGTTCCAGAGATTTAGCCTTCAATCTTAGATTGATGTCTTTTGAGACCAGAATCACTTTCCGGTTTTTCTCATTCTCCTTGAGATAAAGTGCCGCATTGAGGATTTTGTGATCGTTCTTTTCCTCCCCAAAGATGATATTGGCGTTCATCTTGTTCTCCGGATTCATGAGTACTTTGAAGAACCCCTTGGTTTTCCCGTTCAGGGGTGTCCATTCATGAATCATGTGGTCCATAGACAGCTTATCCAACAATCGGATAAACTCCCGTGCCTCAAAATTCTTGGTGTCGTTGCCCTTCTTGAACTGGTCAAGCTCCTCTAGCACAGTGATGGGAATCACTACATCGTGCTCGGCAAAGTTCATGATGGAGTTGTGTGCATATAGGATCACGGACGTGTCCAACACAAAGATTTTCCGATCTTTATCGGACTTGGCTCTAGGCATGCGCAGGAAATTCTAGTGGTACTGATGTGAATTAATTTAGAAAAATATCCTCATCAAAAACGAAGAATTGCCAATAAATAATGGTTAAGAATTGTCAAATGCGGATAGGAGATTGAGAATCAAATTGATAAAAAAGAGTTGGAAGGTCAGAAAGTTTTAAAGTTGCAAATTTTTGCCCTCTAACCTTACAATTTTCCAGCCTTCCTACTTTTGAACTTCAAATTTTAATCCAACAGCGCGCGAATGTCTTCATTGTCCAGACTCTTCATAAAGCTCTCTTCGTTACTGATCAGCTCGCCAGCGAGGGCAAGCTTGCGATCCTGAAGGGCCATGATCTTTTCCTCGACGGAGCCGCGTGTGATGAACTTGTAGATGATGACCTTGTTTTCCTGTCCGATCCGGTGCGCCCGGTCGATGGCCTGCGCTTCCACGGCCGGATTCCACCAAGGGTCAAGCAAGAATACATACTCTGCTTTGGTCAGGTTGAGTCCCACGCCACCAGCTTTCAGAGAGATGAGGAAGACCTTGATGTTTTCGTCATTTTGGAATTTCTCTACCTGTGCCTGACGGTCTTTGGTCGCGCCGTCCAGATAGGCATAGGGGATCTTATTCTCATCTAGATAAGCCCGGACGATACTCAGGTGTCGTACAAATTGGCTGAAGACAAGCACCTTGTGGTTTTCGGAGATCGTCTCCTGCAGCATGTAGGTGATGTCTTCCAGCTTACCGGAATCGTCCTTGTAGTCTTCCCGGACCAGTTTCGGATGGTTGGCGATCTGGCGCAGCTGGGTCAAGCCACGAAGCAATGTAAACTGCTGGGAGCCCCTTCCGCCGCCATTTAGTTCGCCGATGATCTTTTCCCGATAATAGGTTTTTACCTCTTCGTAGACTTTTTCCTGCTCTGGAGTCATGTCGGAATACTTCACATTGGTGAGTTTTTCCGGCAGGTCTTTGGCGACTTGGGATTTGAGTCTTCGGAGGATAAACGGCTTGATCATCGCGTTGAGACGACCGGCCTTTTCCCGGTTGTTTTCCTTTTCGATGGGCTGGAGATATTGCTTCTTGAAGAGCGCTTGATTTCCCAGCAGTCCCGGATTGACAAAGTTCATCTGTGACCAAAGATCCATGGTGCTGTTTTCCACCGGAGTACCGGTCAGGATCAGACGTCGTTTGCTTTTCAGCTTGTTGACGGCCACGGCGATGTTGGACGTCGGATTTTTGATGGCCTGGGATTCGTCCAGGATCACGTAGTTGAAGTAGAAATCCTTCAGGACATCAATGTCCAGTCTCACGATCCCATAGGAGGTGAGCACGATGTCGTACCCTCGGAATTTCCAAGGATCTTTCAGTCTTGAGGTACCGGAGTAAACCAGAATTTTGATCTCTGGGGTGAATTTTTTAGCTTCCAATTCCCAGTTGTAAAGCAGGGAAGTAGGCATCACCAGCAGGGAAGTGAAGCCCGGATTTTCTTCTTTTTCATGGGCCAAAAGTGCCAAAGCTTGCACGGTTTTTCCCAGACCCATGTCATCGGCAAGGCAACCTCCAAACTGGTATTCATTCAGGAATCTAAGCCAGTTGTATCCCGCATGCTGGTAAGGCCGAAGGGTCCCTTCAAAACTTCCAGGCAATTCATAATCGTCAATTGCATCGAAGTTTCTCAAACGCTCCAGTTTGAGACTGAGGTTAAGCCTGATAAGTTCACCATTTTGAAGCTCTCTGGCAAATGCCAGGTGGTGTTTGCGCAGGACCAATTCCTCTGTTGACCGCTCTTCGATGAAATTAAACAGTTCAGAATAGTTGACAAACCAGGATGCAGGGATTACGGCAATCTCCCCATTTGGGAGCTCAAATTCCGTTTTCCCCTGGATGATCAATTTGCGGATTTTGGCAAAAGGCACCAGATAGACTCCAAATTTGATCAGGGCTTTGACATCAAACCAGTCGATGTTTTCATTGACCTCAATGGTAATTTGGGCTTTTCCGATATGGAATGTTTTACCGCTGAGACTGCCTCTCTGGACGATTTTGATTTTATGTTCCTCCAGGTAATCTTCATTGTTGCCCAACCATTCGAAGGCTTTGGTTTTGGGCAAGGCAAATTTTCCATGGGTGAAAATCATCTGTTTTTTCTTCAGATAAGTTTCAAATTTCTTCTCAACCAATGGAGTCCGGACGGTTTTCCAAAAGGTGAATTCCCCGTTGTTTTCCTCAAACCTGCAGGAATTGCCACTGTTTTCACCATCATTTGACAATATGCCAAAATCAAAATCACCGTATTTGTACCTCAATTCGAATACAATGATGTCCTCGGTTATATTTTCAATTTCACTTCCAAAAAGGTCCTCTTTGGTACCGCCGGGAAGCTCACTGAATGCCAACAAAGCCTGTGGGGTACCCTGCTCCGTGTGGATTTCAAAACCTTTGGCCTCGACTTCAAACTGTGTGATCAAACTGGTGACAAACTTTCTATAGTATTCCAGTTCGAATTTCCGCTCGACCATGATCCTACTCTTTGTGAGAAAGGGCTGAAGTTTTTTGCCATCTATTCCTTTTTCAAAATGAAATAGCTGCTGATTCACGATCAGCCAAGCCGGATCTTTACAGATGAGGTATCCGCCTTTGTGTTGCCAGTCAAGTGGTTTTCCTCTGAATTTTACTTTAGGGTAGTATTGAGTGTTGTATTCTCCTTTTTCAAAATGAAAAATGACCGTAGCCCTTTCGGCATTGACTTGGATTTCTTTCCAGGTAGGATTGCCGTCTGTAGCCATTTCAAACAGTCGTTTTCCTATCAACAAGGGAAGAATTTTGGCCCGTTTGATTTCCAGGTTTTTAAACAACAGCTCCTGAATTGTCTTGTCTTCGGTTTTTGGATCAAAAATTTTAATTAAAAATTCTTTGGGACGGATATTCCCCTTTTTCATATAGGGCTTTACGACTACCTCAGGCTGCATGGAATCCATCAGCTTGATCAGTTCGTAGTCAGCCTTGTCCAGGCCAGCATTAAACTCTATAGCGTTGGCCGAACTGATGTTTTGATACGCCAATGAGAGCCGGCCTTTTTCATCCAGTTGAATCACAAAAGACTCAAATAGCAGCCCTAAAGATTCATGGCTGAAAATGGAATATACTATTTGAAAAGGCCGGTCGGAATTAACTATCATCGTTAGTTATATACTATATATAGCTCAAGAATATATTTTCCGGTGCTATACTTTTAAAGGTTAGGGTTGGGACAAGGATATATAAGTTGAAAATTACTCAAAATGGCATTTCAATTTGGAATAGCCTGAGGATTTTTTAAAAAAAGCGACAAAAAAACCCGGATTTTAAATAATCCGGGTTTAGAATTGGACTTTATCCGATTCTCAGGAAAGAGTTGTGGGTTCCTCGACCGGAATTTCTGCTTTTTTATCCGGGAAAAAGCGGTTTTGGAAAACTAAAATTATGGCTACCCCAATGAATATCGAGGCGTCTGCCACGTTGAAAATCGGCCAAAGTGCAGTGTACCCGCCTCCGAAAAGAGGAATCCAATCGGGGATATAGCCTTCCCAAATATCAAAGTAAAACATGTCTACTACCTGACCGTGAAACCAAGGAGTGGGTGCATTGTAAGGTGCATTGTCCAGCCAAACTCCGTAGAATACCGAGTCCACCAAATTGCCTATAGCTCCCCCGAGAATCATGGCAATACAAAGGATATAAACCGGATGATTTTTCTTGTCAATGATATGAGTAAGGTAAAAACCAATCCCTACCATTGCCACCAAACGGAAGGAGGTCAGAATCATTTTTCCATACTCTGAACCCAATTCCATCCCAAAAGCCATTCCCGGATTGGTGGTGTAGTGGAGTTTAAACCAATCCCCGAAAATTGGAATCTGGCCAGGGGTGCCGAAGTCCATCTGAAAATGAACCAGCATTTTCACTACCTGGTCTAAGGCAATTACCAAAAAGGCAATCCCAAAATATTTGATATACTTATTCATCTGTTGCAAGCTTAGGCCTTTTCTACTTTTACGGCCAATTCAAAATCATCCATATCCAATACAGTTCCGTCAGTAATAGAGCTCAGACTCAGCGTCAAGGCCTGGGTCTCAGACTGAATGTATTGACCAAAGGCGGACACGGCAGCTTTTGCCAGTTCATTGTCTTCGGACACAATGATGTTGATTTTATCCTGTACTTCCAATCCCATGTCTTTTCTGAGATTCTGGATTCGGTTAACCAAGTCTCGGGCTACCCCTTCCTGCTTCAATTCGTCCGTCAAGGTGACATCCAGAGCCACAGTTACCCCCTGATCGGAAGCCACGGACCAGCCTGGAATATCCTGGGAGGTGATCAGGACTTCTTCCAAAAGCAAGTCTAGTGTTTCCCCTTCTACCAGTACCGGGATTTTACCATCTCGTTCAATCTGTGCGATCTCCTCTTGTTTCCAAGAATTGATAGCAGCAACCACGAAGCGCATCTTTGGGCCAAGTTTTTTACCCAAAACAGGCAAGTTTGGTTTCACATTTTTCACCAAAATCCCGGATGCATCATCCAGAAATTCGATGGATTTGATGTTTACTTCTGATTTGATCAGTTCCTCGACATGCTCGATCTGTGCTTTGGTTTTGGCCGAAAGAACAGGAATCAGGATGCGTTGCAAAGGCTGGCGAACCTTCAGTTTTTCTTTCTTTCTCAGCGAGTGGACCAAGGAGGAAATGTTCTGAGCCAAATCCATGCTTTGCTCCAATTCAGTATTGATCAAAGCCGATTCGGCAGCCACCCAGTCAGTCAGGTGAACGGATTCTTTTCCGTTTTCGGCAGACTCATTCAGGTTTTTGTACATCCAGTCGGCATAGAAAGGAGCAAATGAAGACATCAATTGTGTCAGAGAAAGCAAGCACTCGTACAAAGTTTCATATGCAGCCTGTTTATCGGGATTCATTTCCCCTCTCCAGAAGCGTTTTCTTGCCAATCGTACATACCAGTTGGACAGCTGGTCAACCGTGAAATTCATGATTGCTCGCGTAGCCTTGGTGGCATCGTAATTATCCATTGCTCCCTCTACTTCAGCGATTAGGGACTGAAGTTTGGAAATAATCCACTGGTCTAGTTCTGCTCTTTGACTCACCGGCACCGCTTTGGATTTGTCATAGACGAAAGCATCCAAGTTGGCGTATAGCGCAAAGAAATTATAGGTGTTTTGAAGTGTACCGAAAAAGCGTCTCTGCACTTCGGTCACACCGTCCAGGTTGAATTTCAGGTTGTCCCAAGGGTTGGCATTGCTGAGCATATACCAGCGCAGCGCGTCCGGCCCGTATTCCTTCAAGGTTTTGAAAGGGTCAACAGCATTGCCCAAACGCTTGGACATTTTATTGCCGTTTTTGTCCAGGACAAGACCATTTGCTATTACATTCTTGAACGCCACGCTGTCAAACAGCATCACGGCAATCGCGTGAAGCGTAAAGAACCATCCACGGGTCTGATCCACGCCTTCGGCGATGTAATCTGCCGGATAGTTGGCTTTGAAAATGTCCTGATTTTCGAAAGGAAAATGCCACTGGGCATAAGGCATGGCTCCTGAGTCAAACCAAACGTCGATCAGGTCCGGCTCGCGGAACATCTTTTCGCCTTTGTCAGAAACCAAAACGATATCATCCACATAAGGCCTGTGAAGATCCAGTTCTTTTCCTTCATAAGGAGATTTTTCCATAAATCCGGAAGCGATGGACTTCTCCATTTCGGCATTCAGTTCGGCGATGGAGCCGATGCACTTTTCTTCCATTCCGTCAGAGGTTCTCCAGATCGGCAGCGGCGTCCCCCAAAAGCGGGAGCGGCTGAGGTTCCAGTCCACGAGATTTTCAAGCCAATTGCCGAATCGGCCTGTGCCGGTAGCTTCCGGTTTCCAGTTGATGGTCTTGTTCAGCTCGACCATCCGGTCTTTGAATGCAGTGGTTTTGATAAACCAACTTTCCAATGGATAGTAAAGCACCGGCTTGTCAGTTCTCCAGCAGTGCGGATAGGTGTGCTCGTATTTTTCGACCTTGAAGGCCTTGTTTTCATTTTTCAGGATGATCGAGATGATCACATCGGTGTTTTTGTAATCCGCTGCGTTTTCATCGTCCTCGGTGTAGTTTTTTACATAGAAGTCATCCACTCCATACGTCTTGTGAGCAGTGATAGCATGCTCCTTCATCTTTGCAGCCAGGTATTCTCCGACCACGGGCAGGAATTTACCCCGCTTGTCCACTACGGGAATGTCATTTCCCAATTCATCTTTGACAAAGACGCCGGGCACCTTGTTTTGCACCAAAGTTCTAAAGTCATCCGCACCAAAAGCCTTCGCCAAGTGCACGATTCCTGTACCGTCCTCGGTAGTGACATAATCTCCTGATACGACAGTGAAAGCTGGATTTGGCAAGGCCAATTCCGCGATTGGGAACAATTGCTCGTATTCCCAGCCCAGCATGGATTTGCCTTTGAACTCTTCGATTACTTCGAAAGGGATCAACTTGTCTCCGGCATTATAATCTTCCAGCTTCAGTTCAGCAGCCTTTGGATTAAACAAAGACGACATTCTGGCTTTAGCCAAAATCACCGAAACAGGTTCATAGGTATAAGGATTGAAAGTCTTCACTTTCACATAATCCAGATTTTCCCCGATTGCCAAAGCCGAGTTGGATGGCAAGGTCCAAGGCGTGGTCGTCCAGGCCAGGATGTAGGTATTTTCGGCACCTTTTAGTTTAAACTGGGCAGTAATCGAGGTATCCTTGACATCTTTGTAAGTGCCAGGTTGGTTCAGTTCGTGTGAACTCAAACCTGTCCCTGCAGCCGGCGAATAGGGCTGGATCGTGTAGCCTTTATAGAGCAAGTCTTTGTCATAGAGCTTCTTCAACAGACTCCAAAGGGACTCGATATAGTTAGGTTCAAAGGTGATATAGGGATCATCCAGATCGACCCAATAGCCGATTTTCTCAGTCAGGTCGTCCCATTCTCCCTTGAATCGCATGACGGTTTCCCGGCACTTGCGGTTATATTCTTCGACGGTGATTTTCTTGCCGATATCTTCCTTGGTGATGCCGAGTTCCTTTTCCACCTGCAGTTCAACAGGCAATCCATGGGTGTCCCATCCGCCTTTGCGCTTCACTTGGAAACCCTTCAGGGTCTTGTATCGGCAGAAGATGTCCTTCAGCGTACGAGCCATCACGTGGTGAATACCCGGAGTGCCATTTGCCGAAGGTGGACCCTCGAAAAAGGTGAAGGTTTCCGCGCCGTCACGGTTGGCAACTGACTTTTCGAAAATCTGATTTTCTTTCCAATATTGAAGGACTGACTCTCCGATATTCGGATAATCGACCTGCTTAAATTCCTGATACGTTTTCACAATTGTCATTCTGGTGAATTGGGAGTTGGGGAAGATTTGGGCGTGCCCCGCCTTGCAAAAAGGCGGGTCGGGCTATCCACTGTATTCCCTTCCCCGGTTACCACCGGAGGAAGGGAATGCCGCTTTTATCCCTCACGCGGGCCATCCCGCTCAAAACAAGCCACAAAGATAGAAGAATTGGGCTTTTCGGGGAGATGGAAATTGGAAATAGGGAAAAAGCTTAAGTTTTGGATCAAGCGGAGGTTGCAAAAGCAGGCCTGAAAGGCCGATTTATCCTAACCAAGTCTGATAGGGCTGGGTTTTGCCGGCCACTCGATCTCCACCAGGCCTGAAAGGCCGATTTCCAAACTCAAAAATCATGAACAAAATCGGTCTTTCATACCTCTTGTCCTTTGCATGTGTCCTACCTTTTCCCGGAGCTCAACCGCTCCGGGCTGCTATAAATCAGGCATTCAGCCTGGGTAGTTCCCACCTCCCCACCTCGGCATATACTGCTACCTTTCGTCTTTGAGATTCCATTGACGCTGGGTGGTCAAACTTCTCAGAACACTTGCTCCCTCCGTTTACCAAATCTCTAATTAGTTGAAGATCAACTGGCCTTATTTTTGCCCAAAATATTTGGCTTTTGTATGGAACCAATTTGTACAGATATGCTATTTTAACCACTCAATCACCACTAACACCAAAGAACTTTTATGACCGAACAACAAAAACAAGCACTTGAGCAAGCCATAGACGCTTTGAAAGGCAAACTGACCGGAGATATGTTTGCTGACATGGAGACCCGGGATGAAATTCACAACCTGGAAATGCAGCTGAAAGGTGTGAAACCTATGGATTCACATTTCGACTGCATCGGCTGCGGAAGCTAAATCTTTAGCGAATTGGCCAGCTATTTTATTATTTACAAACCCTTTGGGGTTTTGACACAATTTTCTGGAGAGGGGCCTACATTGGCCTCTCTCGGTGCTTTTCCCCGGGAGGTATATCCGGTAGGGCGACTGGACAAAGATAGCGAAGGCCTTCTCCTCATTACTGATGATAAGTGGCTCAACCACCATCTCCTCAATCCAAGATTTGGTCATCAACGGACCTACTATGTCCAATTGGAGGGAATTCCCACTCCAGAAGCTTTGAAGCAGCTTCAAGCCGGTGTGGTGATCAATGTGGATGGGAAGGATTACAAAACCAAACCCTCAATTGCCAAAATCCTGGATCCGGTACCCCAGTTGCCGGACAGAAATCCACCGATTCGGTTTCGGGCTTCCATCCCGGATACTTGGATTTCCCTGACTTTGATCGAAGGGAAAAACAGACAAGTACGAAAAATGACAGCAGCAGTTGGATTTCCGACACTTCGTTTGGTCCGGTTTTCAATGGAGAAAATCAACATTGCGGGGATGCAGCCGGGTGAAATTCTGGAGTTGGATGAAAAGACGGTCTATCATCAGCTGGGCTTGACTGGATTTGCCAAAGCAGCGACTTCACCAAATAGTGGAAAAGGAAACCGTCGTTCTTAAATTTTCCTAAAAACCTCCGTCCCCCGCTTGATTTCCGCTTGTACCATTTAAAATTGTTGGTTGGTACAAATTCCCCTAATTTAGCCTCGCCATTTCAGGCATCTAATACTTGTAGTTCATGCATCAGGATAAAATCGCCGAAGTAATTCAGGAAGTCAAAAAAGTAGTCGTCGGTCAGGACAAAATGGTCAACCGATTGTTGATCGGACTTTTTACCAACGGACACATTCTCCTCGAAGGGGTGCCAGGTTTGGCTAAAACGCTCACAGTAAATACACTCGCCAAGGTACTTCATCTGGATTTCAAGAGGATTCAGTTTACTCCCGATTTGTTGCCATCGGATCTAATCGGTACGATGATTTACAATCAGCAAACCGCAAGCTTTGAGGTAAAAAAAGGCCCGATCTTTTCCAATGTGATTTTGGCGGATGAGGTGAACCGCTCCCCTGCAAAAGTTCAGTCCGCTTTGCTCGAAGCGATGCAGGAAAAGCAGGTCACCATCGGAGAGACTACTTTTACTCTTGACAGGCCATTCTTGGTTTTGGCCACTCAAAACCCGGTGGATCAAGAGGGAACCTATCCCCTGCCTGAAGCCCAAGTGGATAGATTCATGATGAAAGTCCATATCGACTATCCCAGCAAATCTGACGAAATGGAAGTCATGCGGCGCATGTCCAACATGCAGTACACTTCCGAAGTACGACCGATACTTACCAAGCAGGATATTTTTGACATCCGAAACGAAATCAATGCAGTCAACATCGCCGAGCCTTTGGAACATTACATCATTGAATTGGTGTTTGCGACGAGATTCCCTGCGCAGTACGGCCTAAAGGACGAAGCGAAATACATCATGTTTGGGGTTTCTCCACGTGCCAGCATCAATTTGAACCTGGCAGCAAAAGCGGTTGCATTTATGGATGGACGGGATTATGTATTGCCCGAAGACATCAAAGAAATCGCCGAAGACGTGTTAAATCACAGGATTTTGCTCAATTACGAGGCAGAAGCTGATAATGTGAGCACCAGAAGTCTGGTGAAAACACTCCTTGAAAAAGTGCCGATCAATAAGGCCGTAACATTGAAATAACATTAAATCAAGCTTAGCAAGGCTTTCCGGCAGGAAAGCCTTTTTTTTTGTCTCTGCTGTTAATTCAGTATTAAATTCTGTCTGGATTTTTAAACAAAGCATAAACAGTAAAATTCTCTTGTGGGGAAAATTGAGGTCAGCTTTGCATCATCAAAATGCAAAACCATAATTCTACCTATAAAATGAAAAAGTACAATTACCTGATAATGCTTGTTACAGCTTCCCTTCTGGGACTTACCAGCTGTATCGAAGGAAATGATAAACCGGATACGGATACTGATACCGGATCAAGCGTGGATATCACTTCCAACATTACCACAAACACCACTTGGGAAACCGGAAAAACTTATGTCCTGGCAGGAAGAATTGCCGTGACTTCCGGTGTCACTCTTAACATTCAGCCAGGCGTGGTTGTAAAAGGCCAAGTAGGATCGGGAGCAAATGCTTCTGCTCTGATCATCGCACGTGGCGCCAAAATCAATGCTGTTGGGACTGCTGCTCAGCCTATCATTTTCACCACTGTGGCTGATGAAATCGAGCCGGGCCAAATCGCTTCTCCAAACATGGAGCCTACTCTTGAAGGACTTTGGGGTGGCTTGATGATCATGGGCCGTGCAAAAGGTTCCTTTGCAGGAGATGTTCAGGAAATCCAAATTGAGGGTATTCCTGCATCCGACATCAACGGACTCTATGGAGGAAATGACGACGCTGACAATTCCGGTGTTCTAAAATATATCTCAATCCGTCACGGTGGTGCCAATATCGGTGAAGGAAACGAAATCAACGGTTTGACCCTTGGTGGAGTAGGTTCAGGTACAGTGATCGAGAACGTAGAGGTAGTAGCCAACCAGGATGACGGAATAGAGTGGTTTGGCGGGACAGTTTCTGTGAAAAATGCGCTGGTTTGGAATTCCGGTGACGACGCAGTCGACACAGACCAGTCCTGGGCTGGTACTTTGGACAATTTCATCATCATCGCTGGTTCAAATACTGACCACGGTTTGGAAGTCGATGGGCCGGAAGGAGCTTACAATGCGGCTCACACAGTGAAAAACGGATCTGTAAAAGGCCATCCAAACTCTGAATTTGGTGATTTCAGAGCGGGGGCCAGAGGAACTTTCGAAAACCTATACTTCTTCAATTTCCCTGCTCCATCTGCTAACAACAACGCAGGAAAAGGTGACTTGTCCCTAAGTGGTGACAATACCATTGCAAACTTCACCAATAGCATCCTGAAATTCTCCAAGCTTGAAGCAACCCTTGTCGAAGGCGTAACATTACAGCAGGCATTCAGAAACGGTACAGATGTACATGCTGGTACTGTAGCTGCCAAAGCTAACACTGTTGGAGCTGACAAAGCCGCATTCAATGGCTGGACTTGGGCTTCTGTTGGCAACACACTAGCTGATTTCAAATAATTAAAAAAAGCACCCGGAAAGAAAGGTCTTGCAAGGACCCTTTCTTTCCGGGTTTCTCAATTGAATTCACCCATTTGCTGTATGAAAAATAAATCAAACCAATCCATGCGAAAAGCAACTTTGGCAATTGTCCTGGTGGTAATTTTCCAACTGCTGGCAGGATTTGCCTTTGCCCAGAACGGTACCATTCGAGGTGCTGTTTATGAAGAAACTACCGGAGAACCTTTGTTTGGTGTCTCTGTATTAGTAAAAGAATTGTCCACCGGAGCAGTAACAGATTTTGACGGAAAGTTTGAAATCCAGGTAGCTCCGGGCACTTACACCGTTCAGGTGTCTTACCTTTCTTACTCCACTATCGAACTGACAACAGTCCTTGTTGATGCCGGCCAGGTCAATGTCCTCAATGACATTCTGATGAAGGAAGAGGCTTCTGAATTGGAAACTGTGACTGTGCAGGCTGCCGCTATCCGAACCACGGAGTCAGCATTAATGTCTGTGAAAAGAGGAGCTCCCAACTTGTTGGATGGGATCTCTGCGAGCACTTTCCGTCAAATTGGCGATGGTGATGCTGCTTCTGCTGTAAAGCGTGTAACAGGAGTTTCTATCGAAGGTGGTAAATACGTATATGTCCGTGGTCTTGGTGATCGCTATACCAAAACTGTCTTAAACGGGATGGATGTTCCTGGATTGGATCCGGATCGGAATACCATCCAGATGGATATTTTCCCAACCAATGTTATCGACAACATCATCGTTTCCAAATCTTTCACTTCTGAATTGCCTGCCGATTTTACCGGTGGTGTAGTGGATATCGAAACCAAGGATTTTCCTGAGGAAAAGACCATGAGACTGGGGATTTCAGGAGGTTTGAATCCATCGATGCACTTCAACAACAATTACATCACCTATGAAGGCGGCAAGACAGATTGGCTGGGTTTTGATGACGGAACCCGCGCAATTCCAACAGGCGGAAGAACTGACATCCCGCAGTACGGCGATGTGGTTGGAAATCCAAACAGTCCTGCAGGATTGGAATACCAGCAAATTCTGGGTGACTTTAACAAAACACTCGGCGGAACACGTCAGTCCAGTTTGATGGATTTTGGACTTTCTTTTTCTTTGGGAAATCAAATCGTCAGACCAAAAGTGACCTGGGGCTACAATGCTGCTTTGACCTACAAAAACGAAACAGAGTATTATCAAAACGCGGAGTTTAACCTGTATGCAAAGCCAATCGGTGAAACTGAAACAGAACTTGAGTCTTTGGAAAAGCAAAGAGGAGACTATGGGGTAAACAGTGTTTTGCTTGGAGGAATGGCTGGAATTGCTTTGAAAACCAATGCATCCAAGTACAAAATCAACTTCCTGCACCTTCAAAATGGAGAATCCAAAGCCGGTATTTTCGATTTCGAAAACACAAACTTGGGTGCAAACTTTGAAGCAAAACAATACAACCTGGAGTACAGCCAAAGAGCTTTAACAAGTGTCCTGTTTTCTGGTACACACTTTTTCAGTGGAAGAGATTGGGAAGTTAGCTGGAAGATTGCGCCAACCCTTTCTACCATCGAAGATCCGGATATCCGTTTCACTCGTTTTAGATTGCCTACGAATAATATTTCTACCGAAGTGGGTCTGCCAGCCAGAATTTGGAGATCCCTTCAGGAAGAAAACCTGGTTGGGAAAGGTGACATCACCAGAAATATGTCTGTCTGGAACAGAGACGCAAAACTTAAATTCGGAGGAAGCTATTCCTTTAAGCACAGACTTTTCAATATTCAAAGCTTCCAGTTTCCGACAGGTGATACTGAATTGACCGGTGATCCAAACCAGATCATGGACGAAGAAAATCTGTTTTCAGCAAACAATAGAAATGGTGTTCGCTATAACCCTGACTTTATCCCAAACAATCCAAATGAATACGAAGCTTATGCTACCACCATGGGTGGATATGCTTCCATGGAATTGAACCCAGCCGAGAAACTGAAGGCGGTGGTTGGATTGAGAGTGGAGCAGTTTAACCAATTCTACACCGGTACCAATCAAACAGGTACAATTGTCTATGACTTGGTGGAAATGCTGGATGACCTGGATTTCTTTCCAACTGTCAATCTGATTTATAACCTGAAGGAAAATCAAAACCTGAGACTTTCTGCTACCAGAACTACCGCAAGACCTTCTTTTAAGGAACTTTCCTATGCTGAAATCTTAGATCCGATTACCGGTAGAACATTCATCGGTGGACTTTACCCGGAAACTACAAATGGAGGTTCTGAGGTATTGTGGGATGGAAATTTGACATCCACCCGCATAAACAACTTCGACTTGCGTTGGGAATTGTTCCAACAAAGAGGTGAAATGTTCTCTGTGAGCGCATTCTACAAGACCTTTGAAAGACCGATTGAAATTGTCCAGTTCCTTTCGGATCCGGGTACTTTCCAGCCACGAAATGTGGGTAATGGAGCAGTGGCTGGTTTGGAATTTGAATTCAGAAAGTCCTTGACTGTTTTGGCTCCGTCACTTGAGAATTTCTTTTGGACAGCCAACGTCACAGTTACTGATTCCAAAATAAAAATGTCTGAATCCGAATTGAGATCCAGAACTCTTTCTGCTAAAGAAGGTGAAGTGGTGAATGATACCCGTCAGATGGCAGGTCAGGCTCCATTCATTGTAAATACCGGCCTTTCCTACACCAGCTTTACCACTGGATTTGAGGCAGGTTTATTCTACAATGTTCAGGGATCCACGCTCAATTACGTGGGTTTTGGAAACCGAACCGACACATTCTCGGTCCCTTTTCACTCTCTCAATTTTAACCTGAACAAATCATTCGGTGCGGATGAAAGAATTCAGGCAGGATTGGGAGTTCAAAATATCCTGAACCAGAAGCGTGAAATGGTGTTTAGTTCTTACGGAGCTCAGGATCAGATTTTCTCAAGCTTGGCTCCGGGGACAAAGATCAATTTCAATGTTGCCTTTTCTTTCTAATTAATATATGCCACGATGACCTGAGGCCCCGAAAAGGGGCCTTTTTTATTTTCAGGGATTGAAATGATTACTTTAGGAAAAAATAAACCCATGAAGTATCTCTTTTCCCTTTCAGTTTTCCTTCTCAGCTTTCAATTACAAGCTCAAGAATTAACCGGTGCTGAACAATTTTGGAGCAAATTGGAATTGCATTGTGGCAAAGCCTATGAAGGGAAACTGGTGTCGCCAGAATCCGATCCCAGATTTGCCGGCAGACTCGTCATGCATGTCAGATCCTGTGAGGATGGCAGAATCCGGATTCCTTTTTTTGTCGGAGAGGACCGTTCACGTACTTGGGTTTTGACAAAAGATGAGTCAGGTTTGATCCAATTAAAGCACGATCATCGTCATGAGGACGGAAGCGAAGACAAAGTCACACAATACGGCGGAAAAGCGACAAATACTGGTTCAGCGCTAATCCAGTTTTTTCCGGCGGATCAATTTACTGCTGGCTTGCTTCCTGCAGCCGTGGGCAATGTTTGGTGGATTACAGTTGATGAAACCTCCTTCACCTATAACCTCCGAAGGCTGGGTTCAGATACACTTTTTAGCGTTAAATTCGATTTGACCAAGCCAGTGTATGCCCCTGAGGCCCCTTGGGGTTGGAAAGATTAACTGTACTAAACCATGACAAACTCCTCCCTGATTGCACTATGGGCCGAAGGCCGAACTCGCTTCACGAAATTGCTGGATGCAGTTCAGGAGGCTGACCTGCCCAAAAAGAATGGCGACAGTCCCAATTCTGCTGGTTTCTTGATCCGGCATATTGCGGAAGTCGAGTTGCTTTTTGCGAAAAATGTCTTTGGCTTAGCGGAGGTAAAAATTGTCGCAAAAACGCTGATTGCCCAAAAGGATACTGGAGAGTGGACCAATCTTGCGGAACTGAAAGAAATCGCTTCTTATTCTGGTGAGATGATTATAAAAACAATTTTGGCTCAGACAAACTGGGATGAAGTCATCGAAACCAAAGAGTTTGGCAAAAAGACCAGAGCAGAAGCATTGGGCAGAATTGTAACCCATACTGCTTATCATGCCGGTCAACTGGCCTTGGTGTTGAAATACGGGAAATGAGCGTTAGGTGAGTTTTCGGATGATTTTTTCAGCTTCTGGAAAGAGAGAAAGCAAGTCTTCTGCATTAAAAAGTTCAAAATCCCTGAAATCAAATCCGGGGGCAACTACGCAGGAAACCAAAGCATAGCTTCCAACTTCGTTAACAGAACTTCCAAAAATGGTATCGGATTTTACCAAATGCTGAGGTAAAGCTCCAGATCCGTCGACAGGTCCAAGCTTTAGAATTTCATGCCCTTTCTCTCCCAATAAATGGACTGAAAGTGGGCTTCCCTCATGCCAAAACCAAAGTTCATCGCTTTTGATCCGGTGAAAATGTGAGACATCTTCCGAACGGAGCAGAAAGTAGATGGACGTGGTGAGATTTCTTTCGCCGCCTGAGGTTTCCAAAACTTGAGCAGAGCGATAGGTTTCCGCATAAAAGCCTCCTTCCGGGTGGGCTTTCATGTCCAGTTTTTCAACCAATTCCTGGATACGCTTTCCGCTCATAGCTTAGGAGTAGGATTCGGTCAGGATTTGCACGATTCTTTCGGCAGTCTTCCCATCCCAAAGGGGAATTCCCTGGTATTGTTTCCACTCTCCTTTCATAATCTTTTCGAGGTAGGGCTTTAGCTTTTTGGGATCAGTTCCCACCAGTTCATTTGTGCCGAGGTGGATGGTTTCAGCCCTTTCGGTATTATCCCTGAGAGTTATACAAGGCACGTTCATTACAGACGTTTCCTCAGTTACTCCACCCGAGTCTGTGATCACGCCTTTGGCATTTTTCACCAAATAGTTGAATTCCAAATAGCCCAAAGGTTCGCACATGTGAAGGTTTGGAGCCTGAATTCCCAGATTTTGTAGGTTTTTAGCGGTGCGGGGATGTACAGGAAAGAAGATCGGCAATCCGCAAGTTCCTTCCAAAATTGCATCAATCATCGCTTTCAGAGAATGTTCCTGATCGACATTGGCCGGACGGTGCATGGTCATCACGAAGTAATTTCCAGGACTTAGATTCTCAAAAATTTCACCTTCCGGTTTTTTGAAATTGGGCATCTGAGCCTTCAGGGTGTCGATCATGGTATTGCCGACAAAATGGATTTTTTCCTCAGTGACTCCAGCTTTTCTAAGATTGGAATTGGCGATTTCAGAAGTAGTGAAAAAATGATCGGTGATGCTGTCGGTGACCATCCGGTTGATCTCCTCCGGCATGGAAAGGTCTCCGGAGCGTATTCCTCCCTCGACGTGCGCAACATCAATTTGTAGCTTTTTGGCAGCGATGGAGCAAGCCAATGTACTGGTGACATCCCCTACCACAATGACCAAATCGGGACGGTTTTCCATCAGCTCTTTTTCGAAAGCAATCATGATTGCTGCGGTTTGCTCAGCCTGAGTGCCTCCTCCTCCGCCGAGATTGGCATCCGGCTCGGGAATATTCAGCTGGTCGAAAAAATCCCCGGACATCTTTTTGTCGTAATGTTGGCCGGTATGAACCAAACGGTAGACGACGTTTGTCCCTGCTTTTTGTTGCTTTTGAAAAGTATGAATAATCGGAGCGATCTTCATGAAATTGGGCCTGGCTCCTGCAACGATTGTAAAAATGGGCATGTGTAACTCGAATAGTTTGGGCAAAAATAAATAATCAATTCGGTGCGACAGTCTCTTTCGTCAGAATCATGTGCTCCTTTTGGTCAGATTTTTGTTTCTTTGTCCCGATGCTTTTTGAGTAAAACTGAATTAATGAGAAAGATTAGTTGGCGCAATCGCCTCCATGTGTGGATACTTTTTGGATCTTTGATTTCCATGGCTTCCTGCCTCCCCACTGTAGAAACGGAGCAAGTATTTTATTCCAATGATTTTTCGGATCTGGATCTTGCGGGGTTTGAAAATGGAAGGCTATTTATTTTTCAGAATGATACCATAGCTGGCTATTTCCACAATGAAGAGGTAGCGGTAAATCTTCAAAATATTCCTTCGCATAATTACCTCAAAGTGACCATTGAAGTGCTTGTCCATGACAGCTGGGACGGCAATCCTGACGATGGTATAGGAGGTCCTGATTTTTGGTATATGGGATATGATGGTACGGAGGTTTTCAGAACTACCTTTTCCAATTCTCCCTGTGTATCCACCTATTGTCTGTTTCAGTCCTACCCCAATGATTATTTCAGGCAAAATGTCCCCAAATCAGGAGCCATCAGGACCAATTTACCAGGCCTTTGCATTTTCGGAGCCAGTCCCAACTACACCACCACCTACCAGGTGTCCAAGTTGATAGAGCACTCCAACCCGAAGGTGAGAATATACATGGGGGGAGAACTGAAAGCAACGAATTCGCCCGATCCGATCTGTGACGAATCCTGGTCGATAGGCAAGATTGAAGTGGTGGCAATTCAAACGAATTAAGGGATGGATATGAAATTGCAAGTATTATCAGTTTCCTTTTTTTGTTTCTTGTTTTTGGGCCTTGGTTATAAGGTTAAATCACAGACAATTCCGGTCGGGACGCCGGTTTTGGATGAATATCTAAGGAGGCAACAGCTTTTGGGGAAGGTTGATTCGGCTTCCTCATGGATGATCCGGCCAATTTTTCCAACTGAGGCATTTGGTGTTGAAAATGGATTTGATCTCGACAGCTCGGTGGTGGATCTGGACAATTCCAACCTGCATCGAAGAATCGGGAAAGACGGTTCGGGGAAATTTTTAGTGATGCCGGGTATTTATAAAGTGCAGTATAATTCCACCTATGCGTTTGGTGTGAATGATGGTGCTTTTATCCCAAACAGAGGATTTCAGCAGGTTTTTAACCCCGGAGTCTATGCCGAATATGGAAAATTCAGCCTGCAGTTTCAGCCCGAACTATTGATCGCCCAAAACCAGGATTACCTCGGTTTTCCATTGGAGCACCAGGCCACGATCCTGTTTTATTACGAATACATGAATCGTATCGATATGCCTGAGCGGTTTGGTACGGGCACCTTTGTCAAATTATACGCTGGGCAATCCAGTTTCAGGTTCAACCTGAAGGAGTTTTCTTTGGGTTTGTCCACCGAGAACCTCTGGTGGGGACCCGGTCGAAGAAATTCACTCTTACTGGGAAATAATGCCCCGGGTTTCCTCCATTTCACTTTGAATACCAGAAAACCTGTCAAAACAGAAATCGGATCTTTTGAGGGTCAGTTGATTTCAGGTTTTTTGAAGTCGACAGAATTTCTTCCGCCTTGGCCTGATTATAACATCCAGCAAAATCCGGTTTACATTCCAAAAAGAGGAAATGGGAACCGGTATATATCCGGGTTGATACTGACCTACCAGCCTAAATGGGTCCCGGGCCTGTTTTTGGGATATGGATCAGTCAATCATCTGTATCGGGAAGATATTTCGAGCTTTGGAGACTTGATCCCTGTTTTCAATGGACGAAAGGGGCCATCCAATGTTTGGGATCCAATTCGTGATAAGCGTCAGCAATTTAGCTCCGGATTTTTCAGATGGTTGAGTCCTGCAGGCCATTTTGAGTTTTATGGGGAATATGGTACTAGAGGAAACAGCCGCAAGTTTGAAGAGTTTATCACTACTCCCGAGCAGGGAAGGGCATTTACTTTTGGCTTTGCCCACCTTATGAATCTGAAGAAGCCTGGGAGATTCCTTGAGATAAGTTCAGAAATGACCCTTTCGGGTCAGACGATTCGGGAAGAAATCCGTCAGCTTCGCACCTGGTATATTCATGATCATGTGAGGCATGGTTATACCCATCAAGGACAGGTATTGGGGATAGGAAATGGTCCAGCGGCGAATCAGCTTTTTGTAGGTTTGGCTTGGGTGGAGGGACTCAAAAAAATTGGGTTGCAGTTTGAAAGAATCGAATACAACAATGATTTCTACTATTACCGGTACGAGGCTTCTAAGGATTTCAGAAATAAGTATGTGGACTTGGTGTTGGGCTTGACTCCTGAATGGAACTTTGGAAGTTTTTTACTCGCAGGCAAATTCCAGTACGTGAGTACCCTGAATTACAAGTGGTATTTGGAGAATCAGCCGGATCAATATTTCGTTCCGGGGTATGACAGGAAGAATTTTGTGGGCTCGGTCGGATTAACTTACCTTTTTAAATAGGGGTATTTTATTCAGGATTGTAAAGGAGATTTTTTGAAGGACAGCTCTGAAAATAATCCGCTTTTCGGAAAGGCTTAAAGGCAGTTTGAAGATTACTTCACAGATTGCCAGATATAATGCAGACCGGTTGGTAAAGCTATATTTCCATTGAATGGACAAGTTTTTTTTGGTGTAAACTTTTTCAAAAAGAATCTCATCCGAGCAAACAAAAGGGCCAAAGGAAGCAGCTCTGATCAGCCAAACCAAATCCAGGGCAAATTCTTTTTCCCCAAATCGCAAGGGTTCAATCGGCAATATTTTTGGCACAAAACTGCTTCTTAGTAATCCATGATAGGCTGCCCACCACTCAGGAATCTCAAGTTTGATCAGTGGGATAAGGCGATCTTCCGGGCGGAGAGAGGAAGCAAATCCATGCGGAATAGAATCTTTGGAAGTGCCGTTTTCATAGGTGTTTTTCATTCCAGGTACACATAAAATTGCTTCAGGATTTTTTTCCAAAAGCACTACTTGCTCTGATATGAAATTCAATTTGGGAATGTCATCATGTGGATTGAAAAAGCAATAATCACTCGATTCTGAAGTGATCTTCCAAAAATGAATGGAGTTCCTCCACCAGCCTAGGTTATTTTCGTTTCGGAATAATTTGAACCTTGGGTCCTTTTGGCAAAAATCATCACAAATCTCAAGAGTACGATCAGTTGATGCATCATCACAAATCCAAATCTCAAAGTTCATATAAGTTTGCATTGAAAGGGCTTCCAAAGTGGCCAGGATGAATTTTTCAGCATTGAAGGCTGGTACATATCCGATTACTTTGGGAACCTTGGTCAATTGGCTGGATTCAATAGTCAAGATCTTGTTGTTTGAATTTTGGTAAATCGTAACAGAGGTAATATTATTCCACTATAAATTATTCTAAATTCTAAATTTGTGATGAATTTTCACCAACGCTTTTGCCTGATCGCTGATCCAGAAGTGCAATAATAAAACTTAATGAAATGAAAGCAGAAAAAGATAAAGTAATAGCAGTGGCATACACCCTACGAGTCGATGATGGAGAAAGTGGTCAGGAACTCTTTGAATCGGTAACTGAGGAAAGCCCCTTTTACTTTTTGATGGGTTATCAAAATGTCTTGCCCAAATTTGAACAGGCAATTGAAGGGAAAATTGCCGGAGAAAGTTTTTCGGTAGCTATCGATTTCGAAAATGGCTATGGAGATTACGATGAAAATAAAAAAGTGATCATCCCAAAAGCCAATTTCAAGGAAGACGGAAAAAAGAACAAAGACTTGCTCAAGGTCGGAAATGTAATCCCCATGCAGGATGACAAAGGAAACCAAATGCGCGGTGAAGTGACCAAGGTAGATTACCGTGGAGTACATATGGACTTCAATCCGCCTTTGGCAGGATTTGACTTATTTTTTGAGGGAAAAATAATCTCGATCCGAGAAGCCCAACCGGTGGAGATTGAGCACGGTCACGTGCATGGGCCTGATGGACATCACCACCATTGATTTTTCATAAAATGTATCCAGTTCCAAATGCCCTATTCACATTGAATAGGGCATTTGTCGTATGGTGGAGTAGGTAATGGGTAGGTAATTTTGACCAGTTCAGTTTTAAAAACCTAACCATTTATTTTGTGAAAAATACAATCGAAATTTTTAAAAAGGCCGCCCTTCTGGTTTTTTTTGTAGCATTTATGGCATGTTCCAATGATGACGGTCAAGATGTTTCCGGTAGCGGGGAGGAGTTTTCGGCAAATGTCGCAGGAGTGGGTGCAATCGCCGCCTCCAAGGATTTTGACACCGTTTCTGGGACTAAAATTGCTGCGGGAGGGTCCAATGTACTGGTGCTTCAGGGCACAGACAACTCCGGCAAAGGATTTATGCTAAGATTGAATACTTACACCGGGATCGGTTCTTATTCTCTAGGATTTGGAAATATCGCCAACTCTGCCACCTACATTGGAGGTACAGCAGTGGGAGAGCAATACTCCACGGCATTCCAAGGAACCTCAGGTAACATTACTGTAACTTCTGATGACGGCAAAACCATCGAAGGAACCTTTGAATTTGTGGGAAAAGTAAACAACACTTCTGCCTCAGTCTCTGTATCCGAGGGCGTGTTTAAAGTCAATCTCCAAGAGGGTGGATAAAGGAATCAAATTTTTTTAAAGTGTAGCTAGATTTTTTGAAATGGCAAATTTTCGGAGGATTAGGGTGATGATTCCGAAAATGAGCCGGGTTCCCGGGTGACCGGGAACCCGATTTCATTTTTTCAGTTCGTAGCCGTAGGTTTTGTAAGCCAAGTCTATGCTAAGCTCACGAAGGCCAAGAATCCGATCCGAAGGGTACAGCAAATACGCTTTGGATAGTTGATCAACAGCCTGCCCGAAGGCCTGGGTGTTGAAATGTACGATGGCATCATTGTAATATTGAAGACCTGCCAATTGCTTCAAGTTGACAATTCTGAAAATGGCATTGTCACTGTAATCAATATGTTGACCAGCTAAACCCTGGTTCAGAACTTTCAATTTTGAATTTGCTTCCGGTCTGTAAGCATCCAGATAGTTCTGAACTTCTGAAGGCATGGTAATCATACCGCCTACAGGTAGTGTGCTTTCTAAAACCACTTTTTTACCCTCCAAATTGACAACAATAAAGACATGAAAGTCTGTCTCCACGATGTCAAAAGAGTATTCATATCTCTCAAGTAAAAGTCCTAAAGCCGCTGAACCGCTTACGCAATCGAACTTTCCTTCAGAAAGCATAGAGTTGAAACTCGAATGCAGTTCGTATTTCTTGAGAAGTTTTTGGTGGGTTTTTTGGAAAATCTGGCGGAGAAAATTGAGCTCATCGCCTTTTTTGGATGCTTTTGAATCAAGGTCTTCAACTAAGCTTGCCCAGGCATCTTCAGGACTTGTCTGGTCCGCTTGAACGGCCCTGAATAGTTGGAATGGGTCCTCATTTCCTGTTTTCCAAATATTCATCTCCAATTCAGAATCAAAGGTCAGGTTTTCATGCTCCAGCAATTCATTCTGAGGTTTGGCCACTTGTGCCAACCCTGTCAGAAGTAAGAGCGTGAATAAGACCTTTTTCATGTGATTATAATTGCTTTTTAGCGGTCACATGGAATCTCGCATGGTGGAAAAACTTCCCACTGTTTAAAGTATTTGTCATGCTTGATTTCACATGAGATGAATCTAATGTTAACCAATTGTGCCAAAGTTAACAATTTGGTAACATTAGAAAATGCCCCAGCTAAAAACTTAACATTGAGTACTCTAGGTACTCATTCGTGATGATAGGGCTCGTTCTTTAAAATTGTAAAGGCTCGATAAAGCTGTTCTACAAAAAAAGGTCGGATCATTTGGTGGGAAAAAGTCATTTTTGAAATGGAGATTTTCCCGTTGGACCTTAAATAAAGTGCCTCAGAAAATCCATAAGGGCCTCCAATGACAAAGACCAATTGGCGAAGTCCCGAATTCATTTTCTTTTGCAGGTAATCGGAAAACTCAACAGAGGAAAATGTTTTCCCTCGCTCATCGAGAAGAATCAACTCATCGGAAGTTTGAATTTTTTTGAGGACCAATTCCCCTTCTTTTTCCTTTTGAATCTGCTCGGAAATCGACTTGGTGTTTTTTAAATCCGGAATAATGTCCAGTTCAAAGCGGACATAAAATCCTAAGCGAGTGGAATATTCCTCTAAAAGTTTTTGAATGGCAGGATGATCTGTTTTCCCTATGGCAATCAGCTTGATTTGCATCCTCCAAATATCTAAAAAAGCTTCAGAAAAATTTTTACGGAAAATTTTGAACAAAAACTAAAATCCGCTCAAGTAATTCTCCTACCGTACCTACCTGAAAAAGTCCATTTAGGATTCTTAACAAATCTTTGACAAACAATCACTTAAGACAGACTGTTCGGCCCTCACAAACCAAAATAATTTCTACCATGAAAAAAGTACTTTCTATTCTGATGGTGATGACGATTTTCTTCGCTTCATCATTCACACCAAAATCTGCAAATGTTCACGAAGTTGAAGCGGACATCGTCGACTTGGCAGTATCCACTGAGTTTTTGTCCACTTTGGTGGCAGCTGTCAAAGCTGGAGATTTGGTCAACGTGTTGAAAGGTGATGGTCCGTTTACCGTTTTTGCGCCTACTAATGAGGCATTTGCAAAACTGCCGGCCGGAACTGTTGAGAACCTGTTGAAGCCTGAAAACAAGGCTCAACTAGTGGCGGTTTTGACTTACCACGTTGTGCCTGGAAAAGTAATGTCGAAAGATCTGAAAAATGGCCAAAAGGCAAAAACAGTTCAGGGTTCTGAAATCACCGTAACCCTGAAAGACGGAAAAGCCATGATCAACAATGCAACTGTTACCGCAGCGGATATTGAGGCAAGCAACGGTGTGGTCCACGTAATCGACACGGTGATTTTGCCTAAGATGTAATTCACCTCATTCCAAAAAAATAAGCCCTCCGAGAAATCAGAGGGCTTTTTTGTTATTTGATCAATTCTTTGCGCTTCAGAATTGTTTCAAGAAATTTCTTTTCGTTCTCGGTATTGAAAATCCGGAAAGGAAGGTGGATAAACTGTGCCTTGGAAAGGTAAAGAACAAATGCATCTTTGGTGAGTTCGACGCGCTTGACCATGTTCCACTGAACAGGCATTCCTTCTCGGGCATTGATTTTCATAAGAATTTGGCGGCTGTCGATTTCGTAGGCCAATTTTTGAAAAATTGGCTTATTCTGTTCCATTTGGGTAACCCCGGTAAATTGGATGGTCCAAAAAAGAACATAAAGCCCGTAGGCGATCACAGCACCGATAAACCACCAAATGGATGCAATCCAGAAATACCCAAAGCATATCGCAAGGGCAATCAAAATAACCCACCATTGTTCTTTTAGGATGGATTTTAGGCCCATTTTGATGTAGGTTCCAGTCTCGAGCTGGTATTTTTTTGTTTTGATAATCATCGGTTACAAATTAGAGAGCGCAAATATCCACCTATCCGAGTGATTAAGCAAGTCCGATAAAATCATAAATAGGGGTATTAGATGAAACAAATGGATTAATCCGTTGATTTAGAATTTCCATTCGTTTATATTATATGAAAATCATCAGCTATGAACAGTCTTGTGATAGATCTTTTTATGTGCGGTGTAGCTTATGTCATTTTGATCTATTTTGTGGCTACGATGACAAAAAACTCCCTCAGGAGAGGAAATAGTAATAATGATGATGGGGACGGAGGAATTGAAAACCTAACCCCACCAAAAATTGATTTGCCTCCAGGGGTGATTTGGCCATCGGATGTCCCAAAAAAATCAAAGTCTCCCGAGCCGATTGACTTCTAGTGACACTTTTCGCAAATGCCCTGAACCAACAGGCTCATTTCCTTTTTTTCAAATCCTGAAGGAAGTTTGATCTGGGGGAGAATAATATCTTCCAAACAGGTCGTTTCCCCGCAGATTTCACATTTGAAATGCACATGTTCGTGGCTGTGATTGTGCACAGTCTCTCCATGTGAACAAAGCGCATACTTAGTCGCGCCGCTGTCATCAAGGACTTTGTGAATCAGATCTTTATCCAAAAAAGTCTTCAGAGTACGATAGATCGTCACCCGATCAAACTGCTGATTGAGCGTTTCCTCCAGATCTGAATGCGAAAGGGCGATGTTTTTGTCAAGAAATTCCTGAATGATTTCCTGTCTGCAATCGGTAATTCTGAGTTTGTGGGATTGTAATATGGTTAGCGGGCTCTGCATGACTTCCTTTTGGCTTTTCAAATTAACTCAAAAAATGGAAGTGAAAAAAAAGGCGCCAAATTCGGCGCCTTTTAAGTGTTAATTTCCTGATTCTTCGGAGAGGATTTTTTCGATTCTAGCCAGAGCATCCTCCAAATGGAGTTTTGACATTCGGTCGGAAGTCCTTCCGATTGCAGCTCTGATCTGGGTTTGAAGCGTTTTCAATTCGCCTCTTGCCATTGGTCTGATGTCAGACTGAGAAGCATTGATCTGAGGTCCTACAAACTGACGGAATTGTGCCGGAATGGCAGGTAGATCTCCCGTTAAAAGCAATTCTAGACGCTCAATATGTGCGCGCTGCAATGCTCTACGGTGAACATCGATGGTACTTCCAGATGCTAATTCAGTCCAGATTCCTTTTCTCAAGTCGTCGAACAGCTCGGTGATTTTGTAAGCCTCATTTCCGTTCAACGCTTCATTTTCAATCACACGACCTAAACGGCCCCAATCCAAAATCCCATTAAGGGAGGTCACCTGCATTCCTCTGATTCTTTCCAAAGCTCCAAAGTCGCCGATTCTGGAGATGATCTCATCGTCTATCATCCAGGTTGGAGTTGCGAACAGCTGCTTGTTAAGGAAATCCACCGCTGACTTCTGCATTTCTTTGGAAGTGTGGGTGTAAACGGCATCACCTTGTCCAGAAGATTTATAAATCTCCATGACACCGCCCACGTTGGTTCTCACATGTCCCATGTACCGGTTGAACTGGCCGATTACCTGACCGTACATTTCTTCCAGGTCCGCATAATCTTTGTATGGTTTGTTTTCTTCAGCTGTCCATTCCATAAGGTTTGGCATGATTCGCTTCAGGTTTTTAATTCCATATTCGGAAGCTTTGATTGCATTGTCTCCCAAATCCTCAGACTGAGTTGTTGGATCATAGCTGTTTCCCTGACGGCCATATCGATACACAGGATCACCTTTTTTGTCCAAGATCCACTGATCCAGGATCGCCTGTTCTTCTTCCGGAGTATTGGCTTCCGGAATTGGCTTATAACCCCACATGACGGCGTATTTGTCATAAGGTCCCACATCAGGCATCAGGCTAACACCGGCATCTTCTGGCTGGGCGATGTAATTGAATCGGGCATAATCCATGATCGATGGTGCAGTGCCAAATTCCTTTGTAAATGCCGGATCACGCAGTTTTTCTACCGGGTAAGCTACAGAAGAAGCAAAGTTGTGAGGCAAGCCCAAAGTATGGCCTACCTCGTGGGAGGAGACAAAGCGAATCAGTCTTCCCATTGTTTCCTCGGAGAAATTCACTCCCCTTGCATCCGGATTTATTGCTGCTGTTTGGATAAAGAACCAGTTTCTCAGCAAGTTCATGACGTTGTGGTACCAGCCGATGTGAGACTCTAGGATCTCTCCTGATCTTGGATCTGACACGTGCGGGCCATAGGCATTCTGTATATCTGAAGCGAAATATCGGATCACGGAGAATCGGGCATCTTCAGTACTCCAGGTTGGATCTTCCTCAGGAGTTGGTGCTTCCTTGGCAAGGATGGCATTTTTGAAACCGGCTGCTTCGAAAGCTTTCTGCCAGTCTTCCACACCCGCGATCAGATAAGGGACCCATTGCTTAGGAGTGGCGGGATCGATGTAGAACACGATGGGTTTGACCGGCTCAACCAATTCCCCACGCTTGAATTTCTCCATGTCCTCCGGCTTCACTTCCAGTCTCCAGCGGTCCAAATAACGGCGTGAAGCTGCCTTTTGGGCGTCAGAGCCATAGTCCACATAAGATCTGGCAAACCAGCCCACTCTTCGGTCCGCAAGTCTTTGCTTCATCGGCTCCTTTGGAAGTAGGATCATGGAAGCGTTCATTTCCAAAGTGATTAAACCGGTAGAACTGTTTGAAGGTGGCTCGGCTGCTGCATACGTCAACACATAGCGAGCCTCGATGTTGATTGGATAGGAATTGATATGTGCGATGTAAGTTCGCTCATTATCCAGTCGGGACACTTTATATTCAGTTCTTCTGTTTCGCTGAAGACCCAAAGCCTGATTGTCTTTGTTGAATAGATCCGTAGCCTCGATTACAATGCCAGTGGAATCTGTTCCGCGGGATTTGATGGCGAATTTTTGAAGGATTGGTTCTAGGTTGGAAGCTTTCACCGCCATGGAAATAGGCAGGGAATCCGCTGCGTAGTTGTTGACGGAGACTACTTTGAGCAGGATGTCGTCATTGCTTTTCTCCCAGCGCACCATCAGGTTGTTGGTGTTTTCACCGCCGTATCCGATTCCGTCTGCAGTTTTGGCGATTCTTACTACCATCAGCATATCTCGGCCAAGAAGAGAATCCGGGATTTCGTAGAAAAATTTATCCTCGATCTGATGCACTTTGAAAAGCCCTTCTTTGGTTTTGGCTTTTGCAGTGATCACTTCTTTGTATGGCTTTGGCCCGTTGGTCGGCGCACCGTTTTGCGGTTTCGCCGGTGCTGTAGGAGCTGGCGTTTCTTGGCCTTTTTTCTTTTTCTTTTGGGCAAATGAGTCTTCTGCAGATAGCAGCGTTCCCATCAATCCCAATACAAAGGCAGTTCTCCTTAGTAATTTGGGTAGGGTTTTGTTCATGTTACAGTATTTGGATTCTGGAAATAAAGTAACTTCCAAACAGCGGGATAAGCGGCAGTCAAACTTATTTTTTGATAAACGGTTGAATCCTCAAATCAAAGGCTCTTGAAGGAAACAAAAAACAAGGTAATCGTGATCGGTGGAGGGCTGGCAGGGCTGGTTTCCTCAATACTTCTTGCAAAACGCGGTAAGGATGTACTCCTGATCGAAAAAAAGACCTATCCGTTTCACCGGGTTTGTGGAGAATATATCTCGAATGAAGTTCTTGATTTTTTGAAAAGGGAAGCCATCTACCCGGATTTTTTGGAAATGCCTTCGATCTCCCGTTTTGAGTTCAGTGATACCAAAGGCCAAAAAGTCAGGATATCCCTTGATCTGGGTGGTTTTGGTATCAGCAGGTACGTTTTGGATGAATGGTTGTATCAAAAAGCCAAGTTTTTTGGAGTGGAAGTTCTTACAGGAATTCAGGTTTCTACGGTTGATTTTGATGAAAAAACAGACAAATTCTCCTTGTCACTTTCTGATCATTCGGTACTTGAAGGCGATTATGTGATCGGAGCCTATGGCAAGCGAAGCAAATTGGATTTGACGCTCAAGCGGCCATTTATTCAACAACGGAGTCCATTTATCGGTGTGAAATACCACCTGAAAATGGATTTTGTTCGAGACACTGTCGCCCTTTACAATTTCGCAGGTGGGTATTGCGGGATCAATGCTATTGAGGAGGGTAAATTCAATCTTTGCTATCTGGGAAGCCGAGAACAGTTGAGAAAATTTGGTTCTGTAGAAGAAATGGAGCGGCAGGTTTTGTGGAAAAATCCGATACTGGCAAGGATTTTCAGAGAAAGTGAGTTTCTTTTTGAAAAACCCGAAGTCATTAATGAGATTAATTTTGAACCGAAAAAACCGGTGGAAAACCATATCCTGATGGCTGGAGATGCTGCTGGGTTAATTACTCCGCTTTGCGGAAATGGGATGGCAATGGCGATACATTCCGGAAAACTTGCCGGTGAGGCCTTGCTGTCGGGACAAAACCGAAGTGAAATCGAATCAATCTATGCTCAATCTTGGAATGCAGAATTCCGGCAAAGGCTTTGGATAGGAAGGAAAGTGCAACGGCTTTTTGGAGCAAAAGGAGTTTCGGTTTTTGCCCGAAATCTGATTCAGCATCTTCCTTTTTTTGCGAAGCAAATCATCAAAAACACCCACGGAAAACCATTCTGATCAGAACCCGAAAACCTGTAAGATCTGGGTGTTTTCCAGAAAATAGTAAATAAAGAATGCATTCAGGATCAAGGCAGAAATGCTGTTCATGCCCATTGCCCAGGAATAGGAGGCATATTTTTCCGGATTGGAATTTACAAAACCGAACCAGATTAGAAAGAAAAGCATGATCGGAGCCATTGCGCCCAGGTAAATCCAGATTACCTCCACCTGATTTCGATCCAAAAAGTACCAGACAAAGGCTGCACCGGTAAGCGCAAAAAAGAAGGCTGAAAAAATAAATGTTCCCTTGATCCCCAACTTGATACTGAGAGTATGGTCGCCCCGTCGGGAATCTTCCCGATGTTGGTAAACTTGTGTCAATGGGTAATTTCCCCAAAGCATCAGGCTGGTCAAAAGTCCTGGAATTACCACGTGAGGCCTCAAAACCACATCCCAACCCAAGTTGCTCAGCCCGGCATAAGTCATCGCAAAAGTGAAATATCCCTGAAAAAACCCGGCAATAAACCAGCTTGCCCAAGGATACTTTTTGATCCGAATCGAAGGATGTGAATAAGCCATGCTGACAAAAGCATAGACTAATAGCATACTTGCAAAACTCCAGCTGATCATTGCTCCCAAAACCAAGGCAACTAAGAGGAACACCTGCGAAAGCCAATACAAATCCGGGGTGACTTTTGGTGGATGCTTCAGACCTCCGATACTTTCCTCGTCTTTGTCAAAAAAGCTGTTGTACCCATTGCTACTCGGATAGAGGAATAGGTGCAATGCCAAAAACACCAATAACAAGCGGCCCTCATTATGGTTTGGTGTAAGAGCAAGCGCAAAAAGGAATACCGGCATCAGGAAAAGCGAGAAAGGGATGCGCAGATGTTTAAGACTTGAGCTCGTGATCATGATTATTTTTTGTTGACCACTTAACCTTATCAGGCCGGGATGGTTACGTAGATAGCCATCCAATTTAGAAATTATACGTTAACTTGAAATAATGAATTCCAGCATAGTCAGCATCGGCCTTTCCAATCCGGGAGCCCCGATTTCCCAGTCCGAGATTGCCCGATTTATGCAGCTAGCCCATCAGTTGGATGAAACCGAAGGTAGAAGGCTGGGATTTCTTTACCGCAAGACCGGAATCGACAGCCGACACAGTGTTCTGGAAGATTTTGACAAGTTGAGTGTGGAGGATTTTAATTTTTTTCCCAAAAATGAATTGCTCTGTCCATTTCCTGGAACAAAGGCCCGGATGGATGTTTTTCAAAAAACTGCACCTCAATTGGCTTTTGATGCAGCAATTTCCTGTTTGAATCAGGCAGGTGAAAAATCTGAGGCCTTGACTCACCTGATTCTTGTTTCTTGCACCGGAATGGTGGCTCCCGGTGTGGAGCTCCAACTCATGGAAATGTTGGGGCTGGAGGATTCGGTGGAGCGATATTGTGTGCATTTCATGGGTTGCTATGCAGCCTTCACAGGATTGAAGCTAGCTGACAAAATCCTTCGTGCCGAACCAGAAGCCAAGGTTTTGTTGGTTTCGGTGGAGTTATGCACGCTCCATTTTCAAAAAGAATATTCTGAGGACAACCTTTTGGCAAATTCCATTTTTGGAGATGGAGCGGCTGCGGCTTTGGTCATGAATTCTGATATAGGACTGAAAATCAATTCTTACCTCAGTCAGGTACTTCGGGAAGGAGTGCAGGACATGGCTTGGGGGATTGGTGATTTTGGTTTTGAAATGAAGCTCAGCAAATACATCCCATCACTCCTGGATAAGGGAATCAGGCAGTTGAAAGAAGTTTTTGAAAAGAAGTTTCGTCTGAGTCAGATTAAAAATTTTGCGATCCACCCTGGAGGTAAGCAGATCTTGCAAAAGGTCCAGGAGGCATTCGAACTTGGCCCAGAGGTTAATTTCCATGCCTTGGAAGTGCTGAAACAATTTGGAAATATGTCTTCGGCTTCCATTCTTTTTGTGTTGGAACGGATGATGAAAGATCCAGAAGTTCAGGGAGAAATTCTTTCGATGGGCTTTGGGCCGGGATTGACTTTAGAAACTTTGCACCTGATCAAGCAATGAGCAAGTTTGCAAAGCGAAGTGAGGAAAAGGAGCTAATGGACGATCTCGAGTGTTCCGGTGAAGTGCTGGAGCAGACCCTGAAAGAGCTCAAAACTATCAATCGTTGGCTGGGTGGGAATTATGTCACCACCGATGGATTGGCCAAAATCATGAAACACCATCCCAAGGATTCCTATCAAATCGCGGACATCGGATGCGGGGGAGGTGATATGATCCGAGTCATGGATCATTGGGCCAAATCCAAAAAACTCAAAGTGGATTTTGCAGGTATCGATGCCAACCCAAATATAATCGACCTGGCTAAAGTCAGACTTCAGGACGTGACCAATGTCAGATGGCAGGTTCAAAATGTGTTTGAGCAGGAGTTTTTGGAGGAAAAAGTGGACATAATTACTTGCACCCTTTTTACCCATCATTTCACGGATCAAGAATTAATTGGCTTGATTCAGGCTTTTCGCAGCAAAGCTTACCTGGGAATTGTCATCAATGACCTCCATCGGCATTGGTTTGCGTTTCACAGCATTCGGATATTGACCGGGCTTTTCAGCAAATCACCGATGGTGAGAAACGATGCTTCTTTATCCGTTTTGAGAAGTTTCAAAAAAGCTGATCTGGAGAGAATTTTACGGGAGGCCGGAATAAAAACTTTCGAAATTCGTTGGTTTTGGGCGTTTAGATGGCAAGTTTTGGTCTTGTTTTAAATTTGAAACCTACTATTTTATTTATGGAATTGTCTCCGGAAACTATCAAAACACTATTGGAACAAGGTATCCAGCTGGCTTACAAAATCATTCCTTCACTGCTTTATGCCCTGTTTTTTTACTTTGTGGGGCGTTTTATTGTAAACAAACTTGTCAATGGATTCAGCAAAGTTCTGAATAGACGAGACGCGAATCCCTCCCTGAATACCTTTTTGGTGGGTCTGGTGAAAGCTGTGCTCTATGTCTCCTTGTTCATTGGGATTGCCACGATTTTGGGAGTGCCGATGTCCTCTTTCCTGGCGATTTTGGGTGCCGCAGGCTTGGCTATCGGTTTGGCACTTCAGGGCTCGCTCTCCAATTTTGCTGGTGGAGTTTTGATATTATTGTTTAAACCTTTTAAAGTTGGGGACGTCATCGAAGGCCAGGGCCGAACCGGAACAGTGACCAAAATTGATATCCTTTATACCCACCTCAATACCTTTGACAACAAAGAAGTTGTGATTCCAAACGGAAACCTTGCCAATTCCGATGTGGTCAATTTTTCTTCCCAGCCTACCAGAAGAGTGGATCTCAAAATAGGAGTTGCCTACCATACGGATCTCAAAAAGGCAAGGGAAGTGATTTTGGCAATTTTCAAAAATGATAACAGAGTCCACGCAGAACCGGAACCCGTAGTTTTTTTAAACAATTTCGGAGAAAGCTCTTTGGATCTGGTGGTAAGGGCTTGGACGGATACCGAAAACCTTTGGCCGGTCTATTTTGATTCCATGGAGAAAATCAAAGCCTCATTTGACAGCCATGACATTGAGATACCATTTCCGCAGCGGGTTGTTTTCACCAAAAAGGAGTAAAAATCAAATGGCCAACAGGAAACCGGAATTCCTGTTGGCCATTTGAATTTGAACCGGTTTTATTAAGATCTGGGCAAGGTAACGATTTTGGTCTGGTCTCCCACCGTGATAGAGACTTCTCGATCACAGCCATCCGTCCCAAAGTCGACTTTCATTTCTCCTCTACCCACTACCTTGATTTCCATCGATCCTTCATTTGGGATTCGGACTCCCGTGCGGATGCATCGCTCTACAAAGATCAAAGGAGATTTGATTTCAACTACGTATTCATTCCCCTTGCGGTTGATGCCTTTACTGCCGCCTGAGACAGCGTAGACAAATCCTCGGTCACCATTCGGCAAAAATATCTTTTTGGTATGTCTTGCCTCGAAAGTTCTGAAAGTGCCGTCAGGCCAGGTTATTTTGCCTCCTTCCACGACAGTTTTAAAGCTGAAAAACTTGTCATTTTCGTTAAAGCCTTCATTGGTGACCACCCGGATACCTTCAATTTTACGGCCATCCACGTAAAAATCATCAAATCTGGTCGTGATTTTGGAGCCTGGAACCCAATACCTTCCCGTGTAGGTGACAATGATTTTGCCCTTTCGGGTGACGCCTTTAGGGCTGGTGCAGCCTTCCCCAAAATCGATAACCATCCGTTTTTCATTGGGTGACCAATTGATTTTGACCTTTTCGCACAAGTCCTCTTCTAAGGTAATCAGGCTTCTGTCAGCAAATCCATTTCGCTGAAAACCGGTCAGTGTGACCTCATCGATGTCCTCCATAGTTGCCGTCAGGTCCACTTCTTGGGATGTCTCCTCAGTATCTTCAAGTTGACTCGACGGCAAATTGTCATCTTTATCACAAGAAGTAAAAAGCAGGATGCCTGGTAGGGCAAGGCATTTCAGCAGGGCAATACGTGTTGATTTCATGATAGATGGGGATTGATTTCTTGAAATTCGAACTTTAGACTAAAATACAACACGTCAGTTTAATAAGTTATCAATATTTTCTCTAGCCGTTTTCGTTCAATATCAGGAACATAGGCAGGGGTTTTTGGGTGGCCTACCGGCAAAAGAAGAAATGGCTTCTCATTGGATGGCCGTTTTAAAATTTCAGTCAGAAAATTCATCGGACTTGGAGTGTGGGTGACCGTGACCAATCCAGCTTGGTGAATAGCGGCTATCAAAAAGCCGCAGGCTATTCCTACAGATTCACTGACATAATAATGCTGGGTTTTTTCCCCATTTTCCACGCCGTAAGATTGCTTAAAGACGACAATCAGGAATGGAGCCTCTTCCAAAAATGGCTTTTCCCAATCTGTGCCCAGTGGTTTCAGGTCATTTTTCCAGTCTTCTGGCATTCGGTGCGAATAGGAAATTCGCTCTTCTTCCTCAGCTGCTTTTCGTATTTTCAGTTTGATATCCGAATCTGAAATCAGGCAAAACGTCCAAGGCTGTTTATGTGCTCCTGAGGGCGCCGTGCCAGCTGATCGGATGATATTTTCCATAACTTCAAGGGGTACCGGTCGAGTGTCAAATTCACGGACAGTCCTACGTGAATCCATGTCCTTATAGAAGACCATTGAATTTCGGACCAATTCCTCATCTGTCAATTTTGGCCTTTGGTAACGGATATGGTGGAATCCATTGATCAGTTTTTTTTCCATAAAAACAAAAACGGCTATCCCTAAAGATAGCCGTTCCTTTTGGAATGATAGTTTGTCAGTCCAGTGTGATTTCTTTAGATCCTCCCGGATAGGTGACTGTAGCGAGCTTGTCGCAGGTTCCACTGCCAAGATCTACTAAAACTGAGATGTCCAACACACTAAAATCCATCTTGCCTGAACTTGGGACGAACACGTTGGTCCTTACGCACTCTTGGTTGAGTACAAGTTCCTCAGTTACCAGGGCTGTATAGGCAAAACCTTCCCTGCCGGTGCCTGCCGCCGTCCCAGTGATGACTACTGATCCGTTTTCTCCAAGAGTTACCATGCGGGTTTGGGTAGAAGTATAGGTCGCAAAGCTATTGTCTGGCCAGGTTACTTTCCCGTTTTCGATCTTGACATTGAGTGATACTGGGCTGGTGCCGCTTGGTAGATTTCCGGTGATGGTCTTGATTCCTTCGATCTTCAATCCGTCAGCTTCATAGCCTTCCAAGGTGATGTTGGCGGAGATTTTACCCTGAAGCAGTTCGGCCAAAGAGTAGGAAATGAGGATTTTACCCTTCCTTTCTACTCCATTTGGGCTGGTGCATCCGGTACCGAAGTCTATGGTGAGTTTTCCCGCCAATGCGTTGTTGGTGATCGCGGTATTGGAGCAGATGTCTGCGTCAGTGAGTATTCTGGCGCCTAGTCCTATGCCTTGCAAGGCATCAAAAGCCAGCAAATCGATGTCCTCATAGGCTGCGTTGACTTCAAACTGTTCTTCAACGACCGCTACTTTGGACTCGGTAGTGACAGGATCGGGCTCATCGTTGCAGGAAAACAGCAGGACAGGAAAGGCCAAAAGCGAAAGTTTAGCAAGTGTCAATAGATTGGATTTCATTTTGTTATGTTTTAAAAGTCCGAAATTTACTTTTTATTTTTTGATAGTTGATTTTTTGGTTTTGGGATTACTTCCCACACACCCGATGTTTTGGGTTAAAGGGATGTCTGAAGGCAAAATTCCCATACCGGCCCTCATGTCCCATTCTTCAGCTTGATTGGATGGGGAAACCGTTTTAGGAAGTTTTTTGGTTGAATTATCCATTACTTTTTTCAAACGAGCACTTGGGGATAAGATTATTATTTTTGGATGAAAGTTTGAAATCGAAAGAATTTTTCCCCTTTGTCTATCTTTGGGGATGCCCAATTTCGACTTTGTTACTCAAGAATTAGACCAAAAACTCACTAAAAATAAGAAGAAAATAATTCAGGTTTCCCTTGTGCGGTTACTTGCTTTTTTTGGTTTGGGAGCTCTTCTTATCCTCACCTTGGCAGATCATCCATTTTGGGGGATTCCCGCATTTGGGATGGGGTATTTTTTTGTACGTCTCATTCAAACCTTCAATTTCCATAAGGACCAGGAAGCTATCTATCTAGCTTTGCAAAAAATGGACGTTGAAGCCCACCATCGCAAAATGCGGAAGCTTTCTGGATTTGATTTGGGAGTAGAATATTCAGAAAAATCCCATCCCTTTTCTAATGACCTGGATCTTTTTGGGGAGCATTCCCTTTTTCAGCTTTTAAACCATACTGTGACCAAAGGTGGAAAAGACAAGCTCGCCTTGCTGATGAAAAGCAAGTTTGACAAGGACGAATCCCAAAGAAGAGCTCACGCAGTAAGCGAATTGAAATCAAAGCCCTTGTTTCTTCAGGCGATGGAGGCAGCAGGTTTGGCATTGAAAAAAGATGAAAAGGAAGCCGAAAACTGGATAAATTGGTTGAATGCTCAGGAAAAAATCTCCTGGTTGCATCGACTTCTCGCTTTTTTGGGACCGCTTGGCGGAGTTGTCATGTTGGTTTTGGTGACTACTGGAATTCTGCCGGAGGCATTCTTGGGAGTTTGGATTTTGATTGGAATTGGATTTCTGGGTAGCGTTTTTCAGCCTCTCAAAAAAGCCGCAGAAGCAATTCCATCAGCTGCCACCCTAAAATCCTATCTGATTCGGACTGATTTGATTGAAAAAGAAGATTTTCATGGTGAGGAACTGAAAAGTGCGAAAGCCGAGTTGAGTAAAGAAGGAGTTCCCACATCAGGACTTTTGGGAGAGTTAGATAAGCTGGGCCTTTGGGCCCAAAATCGGATTAATCTGCTGTATTTGCCGATCAACTTGCTGTTTTGGACAGACTTCCTCCTTTTTGTTCAATTGGCTTCCTGGAAAAACCGAGTTGGTCAATCTCTGAGTCATCTGCCGGAAAATCTCGAAAAATGGGAAGTTTGGGTTTCTTTGGGAGCTTTTGAAGTCGAATTGGGAGGCTCGGGAAATGTGGAATGGACGGATGATTCCCAGCTGTCGGCAATTGACTTAACTCATCCACTGATTTTTCCCGAAAAAGCAATTTCCAATTCCATTGACTTTGATGAGCAACATAGGCTGATTTTGCTGACCGGAGCAAATATGAGCGGCAAGACGACCTTTATGCGAACTCTTGGGATCAACTGCGTTTTAGTCAATCTAGGTTTGAGTCCTTTTGGGAAAAATTTAAAACTCGGACGGGTTCAGTTGTATACCAGTATGCGCAATTCGGATAACCTGGGTGAAAGCGTGAGTTCCTTCTATGCCGAACTTAGAAGAATCCACATCCTGCTTGAAAGGCTTGAATCTGGAGAGAAATTATTTTTTCTTTTGGACGAAATTCTAAAAGGAACCAATACTCAGGACAGGATATCCGGATCCGAAGCTCTGGTTCTCCAAATTCTCCAAACCAAAGGATTTGGCATTATCAGCACCCATGACATTGAATTGTCAGAATTGGAACAAACTGTGGAAAAAGTCCACAATTTTTCATTCCATTCAGAGATTCACGATAAGTCCATCGACTTTGATTACAAAATCAAAAAAGGGCCCTGTCCTAGTTTTAATGCCCATAAACTGATGGAGCTGATGGGTATACGGTTCAATAAAGCCTAGTTTATGGCATTGGGATTGGATAAATCAATTCGAAAATCAATTGTTTACCTAAACCAAAAAAATCATGAATTCTTTATTGTATATCATCGCAATCGTATTGATCATTGGATGGTTGTTGGGAGTGTTTGTCTACAGTGTTGGTGGACTTATCCACATCCTTTTGGTCTTGGCAGTTGTTTCCATCTTGCTCCGATTAATCGGCGGGAGTAGGGTCTAAAGCCAAATACCCAACGATGTCAAATTTTACCATGCCTCTTTCTCTGAGAATCTGTTAATTTTGGCCTGTCTATGGCCAATACATCACAAAACCAGATTCTCGGAGTTCTTGGAGGTGGGCAACTGGGTCGCATGCTGATTCAGTCTGCCATCAATTACAATCAGGATATCCACATACTGGATCCTGATCCCAATGCTCCTTGCAAGGACATTGCTCAGCATTTTCAGGTAGGGTCGCTCAAGGATTTCGATACCGTTTATTCATTTGGATCCAGTTGTGATGTGCTCACAGTTGAGATTGAGGCTGTCAATACCGACGCACTTCAAAAGCTTGCCGATGAAGGCAAAAAAGTTTTCCCCCAGCCGCACATTCTGAAGTTGATTCAGGATAAGAGGGAACAAAAGCAATTTTATCTGACTCACGGCATCCCAACAGCGGACTTTGTCCTGACTGAAAACAAGGCTGATGTCATCTCCAAGAAGTCCTTTCTCCCGGCTGTAAACAAACTGGGGAAAGAAGGCTATGATGGCCGAGGAGTTCAGATTTTAAGGTCAGAAAATGACTTGGAAAAAGCATTCGATGCTCCTGGACTTTTGGAAAAACTGATTGATTTCGACAAAGAAATCGCAGTAACCGTGGCCCGAAATGAAGCCAGTGACCTCATTGCCTATCCTGCAGTGGAGTGCGCTTTTCACCCGACCGCCAATCTGGTAGAGTTTCTTTTTGCTCCAGCCCAGATTTCTCCGGAGGTTGAAAAAAAGGCTCAGGCTATCGCCAAAGAAGTAATTCTCAAACTTGAAATGGTCGGAATCCTGGCAGTGGAATTATTCGTCACCAAATCAGGCGAAGTCTTGGTCAACGAAATTGCCCCGCGCCCTCACAACAGTGGACACCATACTATTGAAGCCAATTTCACTTCTCAGTTTGAACAACACCTGCGCTCGGTGATGAATTGGCCTTTGGGCAATCCCGACTTGAGATGTCCTGCCGCTATGATCAATCTGCTCGGTGAGGATGGATATTCCGGTCCGGCGATCGTCGAAGGAAAAGAAGAAGCCCTGGCCGAGAAAGGGGTGTATATTCACCTTTACGGAAAAAAACTCACCAAACCTTTTCGGAAAATGGGTCATGTGACGATTCTTGATGAGAATATCAGCAGTCTCAAAGCCAAAGCTCACCGAATTAAAGAATTGATCAAAATAAAATCCATCTCATGAATCCACAGGTAGGAATCATCATGGGAAGTCAGTCTGACCTCCCCGTCATGGCAGAAGCTGCCCAGTTTCTCGAAGAACTCGGAATCGCCTACGAGCTCACTGTGGTAAGTGCGCACCGTACTCCCAGACGCATGATCGACTATGCAGAGTCTGCCCGGGAGCGTGGGATCAAAGTCATTGTAGCCGGTGCAGGCGGAGCGGCACATTTGCCAGGAATGGTCGCCTCTTTGACTAGTCTTCCGGTGATCGGCGTGCCGGTCAAAAGCTCCAATTCCATTGATGGCTGGGACAGTATTTTATCTATTTTGCAGATGCCAAGCGGCATACCTGTGGCTACAGTTGCCCTGAACGGAGGAAAAAATGCGGGTATTTTAGCTGCATCAATTGTCGGAGCCTATGATTCCGAAGTCGGTGCCAAAATGGATTCATTCAAAAAAGGTCTTCGTGAAAAGGTCGAGGAATCCGCCGCCGAGCTAGAGGCAAAGGGATGGAAGAGCGTACTGAAAAAGTAGGTTTAAAGGTGGAAATGTTGAAAAGTTCGCTAAAGCCCAATCCCTTAACACCTTCCAAGGCGTCGTCAATCGTAATTCTTAAATCGTAAATACCTTCATGGATTGGAAAAAGCCTGTCAAATTCAAAATCGGATCTGAGGATTGGGAAATGCCCCTGAACGTGCTGGTTTTGCTGGGGTTTATTACCCTGGTTTTGCTGGGATTGGGTGCATGGATGGGATTTAGTTTTGGCAGTCCCAATTGATGGTTTCTTGAAAAAAAGGATTGAATTCTAGACCTTGAAAATTGAATTCATCAGAGAAATCAAAGCAGTGGAATCCCTCAATCCAAGCAATACCGGAATAGCTAAAAGCTGCACAATAGCTACCAGGACGTATGAGAAATAGATTTTTTTCTCCCTCCTGTAATCCAGAATGATCAGAATAAGCACCACCAGGAATATTAAAAACTGGTTCCAATTGAATACATCTGACCAAGAGAAAGGGAAATCTGAAAACTGGGCTGGCTGGTAAATCATTCCCAAAGGGATGAATGATAACCTTGTGGTAGCTGGAGAGAGTACCCAAAAAACCGTACTGATCATCCATCGGGAATGGACTTTGGTGTTTTTTGAATTCCAAATCGCCGCAAGAACAGAAAAGATAAACCCGCTGATAAAGATAAAGTCCATGAGGGAAAGACTGTAGCGGACCTCATAGAGAGGGCTTTCTGCAGTAGCCATCATGTTTCCCCGGATCACTCCCAAAGCAGAAGCTGTTACAAACCCCGCAAGAATTACCCCAAAAATTCCGACTTTCTTGTGGATCCGGATCGGGCGATAATGGTAAAGCCAGGGCTGTATGATCAGGATGATGTACCATGCTGTGGCTGAAATTCCGTGCAGATGCCATTGAAATGAAGCGTCCGCAAAGTCCGTCCAATAGTGATTGAAACCGATCAGCGTAAGGACAAAAGGGAGGATCAACCAAAAGTGAAGCTTGGGAAAAATTTTCATAAAGAACCTGTTTTGAATTGGAATCCTAAAGTGTTCGGGTATTCAAATCAAATCAGCAGAAAATTTAAACAGCTGAAATTCAATGGAAAAGGTAAGCTATTTGGAGGAAAACTACTCTTTTCCTGATGAATTATGCAAAAGCCGGATGCGCCAGCCTGCATCGGTTTTGACCGCAACGACTGTTTCCAGCCAATGGATTTTCCTTGGAGGCGAGTTTTCGGTCGTGAATGTGGCGTAATTGTGATAGCTAACCAAGGCGACATCACCTTTCACTTCGATGGAAAAATAGTCAAACCTGTTTTCCCTCTTGGCTTGGGGAGTTCTCGATTTGGCCCTTTCCACATAATTCCGGGTGGAATCGTTGTTCCAGATTTCCCCGTTTTCGATCAGCATAAAATGCTCCGTAAAGTAGTCCGGTATTTTCTCAGCTTTAAACTGGGTCAAAACATCCTCAAAAGCTCCCTCTATCAGCTTTTTCAGGAGAATTTCATCCTGACTTTGAGCGAAAGCAGTGGAGGAAAAAACAGCAAATGCTGCGATCGAAAGTATAAGTCTGGTCTTCATAGAAGTTGGATTGGCAGGAATAAATATTGGCATAATTTCTTGTTATTAAGCAATATTGCCCAGCCATTTTCAAAAGAGAAGATCCATTTTGAGCCGATTAGTAAAGCTAATCGGCTCAATAAAATTAAAAATATGAGCCGAATAATAATATTAATCGGCTCAAAAAAGTTGTATATTTGAGCCGAATAGAAAACCTAATCGGCTCATGAGCTACAATTGGCAACAGACAGGCTGGCCAAAATTTGAGTTTACACCAGGAATCATCGAGGATGTACAGCTTAAATTTTTGCTCAAATCCGGAAAATCAAGCGGGCAATATTCCGGGATTTCCTTGGAGAAGAAAGACCAGCTTCTCGTGGATATCCTTTTGTCTGAGGCGATCAAGACATCTGAAATTGAGGGCGAATTCATGAGTCGGGTTGATGTCATGTCATCCCTCAAGAAGAATTTGGGCATTCACGAAGAGCAGCCTCGATTGGTGAAAGACCATCGGGCTAAGGGCATTGCCAAGCTGATGATCGCCGTGCGCCAAACCTGGAAAGAACCGCTGAGCGAGGCCATGCTTTTTGCCTGGCATGAAATGCTCATGGAAGGCAATCGCTACATTCAAGCAGGGGAATGGCGAAGCGGAACCGAACCCATGCAAGTCGTTTCGGGTGCCTTGGGCAAGGAAATTGTCCATTTTGAAGCACCTCCATCATCACGCGTTACTGATGAGATGGGCCAGTTTATTGCCTGGTTCAATGCCACTGCCCCGGGTGAACCAAAGGCTATTTTGAATCCAATCCTGCGTTCGGCTTTGGTGCATTTGTATTTTGAAAGCATCCATCCCTTCGAAGACGGAAACGGTCGAATCGGTCGAGCTTTGGCAGAAAAGGCGCTGCATCAAGGCTTGGATCAGCCCATATTGATCAGCTTGTCTCAAGTCATTGAGGCCAAGCGACTGTTCTATTACGATCAACTCAAGAAGGCTCAGCGGAGCCTCAAAGTAGATGACTGGTTGCTGTATTTTGCCGATGTGGTGATGAAAGCTCAGGAAAAAGTCGAGGAGCTGATCGAGTTTTCCCTTCAGAAAACCAAGTTTTTCGATGCGTTTAGCAAGGAATTGAATGAACGGGAATTGAAGGCATTGAATCGAATGCTCGATGAAGGTCCGGAAGGATTTGAAGGCGGCATGAATGCCAAGAAGTACATCGGGATCACCGGCGCATCCAAAGCCACAGCCACCCGTGATCTGCAGCATTTGCGGGATTTGGGGATTTTCGTGGCTGAAGGTGGAGGGCGAAGTGTTCGGTACCAAGTGAAGCTATCCTGATAGTTGCCTTTGCCTCAAGCTTTTCCAAAGTTTAAAACTTTGGAAAAGCTCGTTACTTTGGGGAAATCAAAGACAATGAACCAACTAGTCCAACTCCGACATACGCTCCATCAATTTCCTGAAGTTGGTTTTGAAGAAAGCCAAACTGCTCAACGGATTTTGGAGTTTTTCAGACCTCTTCAGCCGGATCAAACTTTCGAAAATCTGGGAGGTACAGGTCTGGCTTTTATTTTTCGGGGGAAGAGGCCGGGAAAGCGGATGCTTTTCCGCTGTGAACTGGATGCCTTGCCCATCGAAGATCTTAAGGAAAGTCCTTACCAAAGTCAGATTCCCGGCAAAGGTCACCTTTGCGGACACGATGGACATATGGCGATCATTTGTGGTTTGGGAGAAAAACTTTCCCAAAACCGACCCGAAACAGGCGAAGTCGTGCTTCTTTTTCAGCCTGCTGAAGAGACAGGCGATGGAGCGAGAGCCATTTTGAATGACCCAAGGTTCGAAGAAATCCGGCCCGATTTTGCTTTTGCCCTGCACAATCTTCCCGGTTATCCGCTTCATCAGATTGTGATGCGAAAAGGAACTTTTGCAGCAGGAAGTACCGGAATGACCATTTTCCTGAAAGGTAAAACTTCGCATTCGGCTCATCCCGAAGCTGGAATCAACCCGGCTCAGACTCTAGCCCAACTGATCAAAGAACTGCCAGAACTTCCCAGAACCCTTTCTCATTTCGGTTTATTGACACTTATTCATTCCGAGTTGGGAAGTTTGGCTTTTGGTACCAGTGCGGGCAAAGCCAGTTTGAGCATGACCTTGAGAGCTTTCGACCAAAAGGATTTGGATGATTTGATCGAAAAAGTAAAGGCAAAAACAAAGGCGGTGGCGGAACCGGAAGGATTGGAAGTGGACTTTGGTTTTGTGGAGCAGTTTGCCGTCTCGGTCAATGACCCGGACTTGTATCTCGTGGTGGAAAAAGCCGCACAAAATCTCGGACTTACCTTGACTGAAAAGCCTGAGCCTTTCCGCTGGTCGGAGGATTTTGGCCTGTTTTCACAGGTTTGTCCTTCGTTTTTATTTGGACTGGGAGCTGGAGAAAATTGTCCCCAACTGCATGAAGGAACTTATGATTTTCCGGATGAACTGATCGAGACAGGAGTGGGGATGTTTGAGGAGATACTCGGGTTTGTTTGTTAAAGACCTGGCAGGTTTTCAAAACCTGCCAGGTCTATTCCTTCAAACCACTTCCCACTTTTTTGATCAAAAGGACTACCTGACGATCTTTTTCATCCACTTTTTTTGAAGTATCAGGAAAGGGCTTGAGATCCACTAACTCGACTGAGTACCCTTCTATCGTTTGGATGTTCGGCACCTTGTTTCCAAAGTTCGGTGCAGAACTAAGATTGAATACCTCTTCCTGCCCATTTAGATTTACCGAAATCCGGACTTCCACCATCCCGGCCCAAATGCATGTGGCACCAATCGGACATCTGGAGTCGGAGATCAAATCCAGAAAAGTGACTGAAATAGGTTCCGTGCAATGAGTCACTGTCCTACCAAAGGGAATTTCGACAGGTTCTCCAATCATAAAGCTTGTGCAGGGGATTTCCTCCTCACAACTTGAAAAAATAAGTAAACAAGCAAGGAGTCCTGACACCGATTTCATCTGCCTGGATCTTTTTGGTTTAAAAATAGGAAGTTCCGATTGGGGTTTCTCATCGGATGAAATAAAAACGAAATGGAATGATGATTCGCTACAATTGGGGGAATTAATCCGAGACCTGGCAGGTTTCGAAAACCTGCCAGGTTTAAACTGGAAAAATGGAATAAGTGGTGAATGTTTGCTGGATTTTACCAGAATTTGGTCTCCAGCATCAGCATGCAAGCCACGCCCAACACAAAGGCTGAAACGATCAGTGTCCATTCTTTGCGGCTGACACCAGCCAGGCTAAGCAGAGAAGTTGCCAACAGAAAAGCTGATACAATAACGATTTGCCCGACTTCCAGTCCTATATTAAATGCCAACAGGGGTTGCCAGATGCTGGACTCTTTGCCGAGCAGTTCCTTCAGGTAATTGGAAAAACCCAGCCCGTGGATCAGGCCAAAAAACACCGCAAAGATATAATTGAGGGGTATTCCTTTGCCATTGGAAGGTTTGGGTTTGAAGATGGAAACCAATGCCGTAATTGCGATGGTGACCGGAATCAGAAATTCGATGACTTCGGATCTGACCTGGATGACATTGAATGTGGCCAATGCCAGTGTAAGAGAATGTCCTATGGTGAATGCCGTGACGAGGATGAGGATCTTTTTCCAATCCCGCGCCACATAAATTGCGCAAAGGGCCAAAATAAACAGGATATGGTCAAAGCCCCGGATGTCCAGAATATGCTGAAGTCCAAGCTTGAAATACAACTGAAATAAATTCATGATGGGGTGATACTTCCGCTATTGAAGTAAATTGCCGCAATAATACTGGATTAATCCCACATAAGGCACATTGAGCTGACCAAATGCAACACTTTTACATTTCGTTGATTTTCCCGGTTTGGATGGCTCTCGTTCATCCTTTTTTTATCAGCTTAACCGAAATGAGCTATAATTCTGAAAAGGGTAAAATGGAGATTTCCCAGAAGATTTTTTGGGATGACCTCGAGGTGGGACTGAGTAATCATTTTGGGGAAAAGGTGAATTTTCTTCAGCCAAAAGACAAAGCCACTTTGGACCGCCAGGTCAAAACCTACCTGGAGAAACACAATCAGATCCTGGTCAACGGAAAATCTATTACTCTGAATCTGCTGGGCTATGAAGTGGATGGCGAGGCGGCTTGGTTTTACCTGGAATCCTCACCTGTCGATCTTCCCAAATCGGTCGAAGTCACTAATACCCTTTTATTGTCAGACAGACCGGGCCAGCAAAATATTGTTCATGTCTATAACCAGTCCAAATCTCCGAGAAGTCTCCTGCTCAGCGAGGGAAATGAAAAAGGTAAGATTGAATTTCAGAAGTGAGAAATAAGAGGCAAGAAAAAAAGCCGCCAGACCTCAATCTGACGGCTTTTTAAATCCGAAATCACAAATCCGAAACCCGAAATCAGAGTTTCTCAAAAATCCTTCTGAAGCTGGTTGCCTCGGCGATTCGGCCATGGAGTTCGGAGATAGCAATTCGCTCCTGCTCGGTGGTGTCGCGGTGACGGATAGTCACAGTATTGTCTTCCAAAGTCTGGTGATCTACGGCGATACAGAACGGCGTGCCAATCAGATCCTGACGTGCATAGCGCTTTCCGATTGAAGCTGCATCTTCGTAGATGATGTTGAAGTCGTACTTCAGCAATTCCACGATTTCCTTTGCCTTTTCCGGCAAGCCGTCTTTCTTCACGATCGGAAGGATGGCGGCTTTCACCGGAGCGATGGCAGGATGAAACTTCAGATAAGTTCTGCTTTTCTCCTCTGAAGATTCCTCAGTGTAGGCATTGCAAAGCGTCAAGAGGAACAATCGATCCGCACCGATGGAGGTTTCGATCACATACGGGATGTAGTTTTGATTGATTTCCGGATCGAAGTACTGCTGCTTTTTCTTGGAAAACTCCTGGTGGGATTTCAGGTCAAAGTCTGTTCTAGAGTGAATTCCCTCCACTTCTTTGAACCCAAATGGAAACTCAAACTCGATGTCCATCGCAGCATTTGCATAGTGAGCGAGTTTTTCGTGATCGTGCTTTTTGAGCTTTTCCGCAGGGGTACCCAAGGCCAAATGCCATTTCATACGAGTCTCAGACCAGTAGGCGTACCAGTCCATTTCGGTGCCAGGACGAATGAAAAACTGCATCTCCATTTGTTCAAATTCACGCATCCGGAAGATAAACTGCCGCGCCACGATCTCATTTCGGAAAGCCTTTCCGATCTGAGCTATCCCAAAAGGAACTTTCATTCGTGCCGTTTTCTGCACGTTGAGGAAATTGACAAAAATCCCCTGAGCTGTCTCAGGACGCAAATAAATGGTGGAGGAATCTTCCGCTACGGAACCCACTTGGGTTGAAAACATCAGGTTAAACTGACGTACATCGGTCCAGTTGGAGGTGCCGCTGATCGGACATTTGATGCCTTCGTTGGTGATCAGGTCACGGACTCCGTCCAAATCTTCTGCTTCAAGCAATCGCGCCAAAGCAGCAGTCAAGGACTTTCCTTTCTCCGCTTGACCTTCTTTTTCAAGTTTGGCTGCATGTTCTTCTACCAAGACATCGGCTCGGTATCGCTTTTTGCTATCTTTGTTGTCGATCATCGGATCGTTGAAGCTGTCCACGTGACCGGAAGCTTTCCAGGTGGTCGGATGCATGAATATCGATGCATCAATTCCGACGATATTGTCCTGCACGCGAGTCATGGTTTCCCACCAAAGACGCTTCAGGTTATTTTTCAATTCAACTCCGTAAGCCCCGTAATCATACACTGCCTGCAGGCCGTCGTAGATTTCAGAACTTGGGTACACAAACCCATACTCCTTGGCATGGGAAATAATATCTTTCAATTGAGCATTTTCGCCCGGGGTCTCTGTCTTTGCCATAGGCCGCAAAAATAAAGAAACAAATTGATTTGAAGCAGGATGTAAATTTCCATTTCCGGCTTAAAACCTGCTTTTATTCAAAAAAAGCCACAACCCAGATAGGATTGTGGCTTGGTTTACTGGATAGGATTGATTTATCTAAAAGTGTATTTAAATCCAATACCACCTCTAAGATAGCTATCGTGATGACTTGCAAAAACTGGGGCAGCTTCGATTAAGAAACCAAAATTTTTCGAACTGAAAGGCTTGATGAGTACACCAAAAGGAATTGCAAAATACACATCATCATGATGTTCATGCTTATCATTCCTGTGATAGTCTCCAAAAAGGCCAAGAGCAGCCCCGACATAAGCGTTGACTTCACTCTTTCTGACAAAATTATACCCACCCATCAATTCAAGACCTATGTTGTCGCCTAAACCCAATCGTGCTTCTCCGAAAAATTCTTTATCCGGATCGGTACCGACTGTGATGAATGTACGGGTATTTTGAAAGTTGATTCCTGCACTGACCTGGGCCTCAGCCATAGACACAATTCCCATCAGGAAAAAGGCGAGAAATAATAATTTTTTCATGACAATTGGATGTTGTTTGGACTACCAATCAGACAAAGTCTAAGCCAATCCAATTACCAATTGCCTTCTAATTGGGTAATTCTTCTGCCTTCCTGAGCGCTTTTGAAGGCTGTTTCGATGATTTTCAACACCGAAATTGTCTGAGACAAAGTCACTTGGAGTGGCGTTTCTTTCAAAATAGCATCAGCTACATTTTTATAAAAAATCCTGTAATCTCCGGGCAAAGTCGGATAAGTAAGGGTTTCATTTTCTAAATAAACCTTCCCCCACCGATCTTCGGGATCGACTCCCCAGTTTGGTCCTTCCGGTATTTTGCCGTCTTTAAAAGCCTGCTCCTGTGCATCCAAAAAGAATTTTTGGAAAGATCCATTTTGGCCCAAAAGCAGGAATTTCGGAGTTGGGACATTGACCAATACCCCAGCGGTGACTCGTGCTTTTAATCCCGGATAATACAGTGAAATGTCAAAAAAATCGTCTGCAACAGCATTCATTCGCTGTTTTTGGATGTCGGCAAAGATTGCTTCCGGCTTTCCGAAAAGCAGCACGACCTGATCGATCAGGTGAGATCCAAGGTCGAAGGTAATCCCGTTTCCGGGCACTTCTTTTTCTCTCCAGTTTTCGGAAACATTCGGTCTGAACCGGTCAAAATGCGATTCCAGGTAGACCAAGTCTCCAAGAGTTTTTTCGGCTACCAGCTGTTGCAATGTCCGGAAGTCTCCATCGTACCTGCGGTTGTGAAAGACGCTGCAAACCAGGTTCTTTTCAGCGGCGATTTTTTCCAACTCTTCAGCCTCAAATGAATTGATCGTCACAGGTTTGTCCACCACCACATGCTTGCCTGCTAAAAGGCATTGCTTGGCCATCGGAAAATGAAACTCATTTGGGGTGGTGATGCAGATCAAGTCTGCTGCATCAGCTTCCAACAATTCCTCGAGGCTTCGAAAAGTCCTCACTTTGGGGAATTTTCCCTCACACCGATTCCCATTGCGCTCCACAATTGCCACAAAATCCAGATCAGGGCACACTGAGATCAGTGGAGCGTGCATTTTTTCTGCCACAGAACCATAGCCCACCAAGGCAGTTCGGATTTGTTTATTCATCGCAAAATTGGATTAAAGGTGCATTTCATTGACCTTCTTGATCAACTCGATTCGGGAGGAGACTTGCAGTTTTTGATGGATATTTTTGCGGTGAGTCTCTATGGTCTGAATACTCAAGCTCAATTGATCTGCAATATCGCGGTTGAGCAATCCATCGCTGATCAGTTTCAGGATTTGGGTTTCTCTTCTGGAAAGCCGGTATTTTTCCCGAAAAGCGTCAAAGAAAGGGGTGACATCTGATTGCTGAATTACCCGTTTGAAATCCATTAGGAAGCGACCTTCATGGACTTCAATGATGGTGAATATCAGTTCGTCAGGATCAGCATCCTTCAGTATAAAAGCATCGGCACCGAGGCTGGCGCATTCCTTAAAAATCTTTTCCTCGTCATACATCGACAGGACGATTACCTTGAGGTTGGGATGGTGTTTTTTGCAGTGACGGAGTACCCCAAAACCATCAACGATGGGCATGTTGAGGTCTGTTAAGACCAAATCCACTTCCTCGCTGTCCAAATATTCCAACAATTCTTTCCCGTTTGGAAACAGCCCGGTGACCAAAAAACCCTCATGTTCTTCGATAAGTCCTTCGAGTCCTTTTGCAAATAACTTGTGGTCGTCAGCCAGGGCGATCCGGATCATTTTTTGAAATATAGGTTTGGGGAGAAAGCGAGATTGAAATACTAAAGATTTTGGAAATTAGGTTACTTAATTCAAAAAGGCAACTTTAATGTTATTTGAGTTCCTTTTCCGACTTTAGATGTCAGGCTAAATTTCCCCCCGATCGTCTCCATTCGCTTCTTGAGGTTGGACATACCGCTTCCCTGAGATTGGTGGTTTGTGTCAAAACCTTTCCCGTCATCCCTGATTTCTATCGTTCGGGAAGTGCCGTTTTTGGACACCAGAATAGTGATTTTGTCGGGATGGGCGTGTTTGATCGCATTGTTCAGACATTCCTGGATTACCCGGATCAGAACCAGTTTATGGTCTTTGTTCAGCTCCAAAAAGGATCCGTCGGATTCCAGAGCCGTTTGGCAAAAGCCGGTGGACTGTATTTTTTCCAATTGCTGTCGGATAAAATCATCCAGGGAGACAGACTCAACCCAGTCCAGATTAAGTGTTTTGGAGAGAGTCCGGACTTCTTTGATGATCTGATTGATGTATTCCTTGCCTTCCGACTGTTTTTCCGGTTTGGAGGAGTTGAGGTTGAGTTTGGCTAGGGAGAGTAACTGACCGATATTGTCATGCAGCTCCCTTCCGATTTGGGTGAGGGTTTCCTGTTGGATTTCGTTTTCTACATTGAGCAGGGTTTTTTCATTTTCGTCTTTAATCTGAGTAAGCTTTTGGCGGTTTTGAACTTGGCGCTGTCGGTGGAGGACGACCATTGCCACGACAAAAAGCGACATCAGGAATGCAAAGAATATCCCACCAAAAAGAATTAAGATAAATTGACTTTCCTGCTCAGACATGGATGATCTCTAGTTGGAATCGATCTTTAATCAATGGCGAATAAATGCCAAAACAAAGCAAAAGGTTGCACAGGAGTGTCATATGCCTGGGAATCTGTATGACCATGTAATAAATATCCAAATGATAGGTGTAGAGGTATTTGAAAGAAATATAGACCATAAAGGAGGAGGAAAAATAGAATAAAATCGCAGTGGATGCCCAAAAGCTAAATTCCTTTAAGGGATCAATTTCTAAGAACTCATCTATTGTAATTAATTCAAAAAAATACAACCCACAGCAACATAGGATCAAAACAGTATTCAAAAATGAAATGTATTCCCCGCTGTCATTGTAATGCACGAATCCTGTAAGATGCAAAACCAGGGAAATCAAAAGAAAAAGCACAATGAAAATGTTTACCATTTTTTTGTGACTTTCTCTTTTGAGAAAACTCCCGATCAAAAGCATAAACAAAACCGCTGCTACATGTGCGTTGAACAGGTTATAAACCCATAGGTTTACTATTTTTTGGGAGCTTACAAATGTTGCAACCAATTCATAGAAGCCAACAGTCACCAAAATTTCAAGGCAGAACTTCAGGGGCTCATTTTTTCTTTTCTCTTTTGAAAGTTGTAAATAACCAAATAGTCCAGCAATAGCAAACCCTACTAATAACAATGGGTAATAGCCAAGTCTGTCATAAAATAGGTCGAGATTTACTGCTTTCATCATTTGTATTTATTGGCAGGTAGGAGGACAGGTAGTGCCTTTGTCATAGTATTGGTCTCCTCCTTGGATATCGCCCGATCGGGTGGCTTCAGGGCTGGCATTGATGGAAGAATAGACCAAGCCGAGTCGGCCTACATAAAGATCTGCATCGGCGCCGTATAACTTCTCGGCGACATCTTTGGTAAATTCAGTAAAGTGAAACTTGATGCCGGTCACACCGTCTTGGCCCAAGACTTCCATCAGGTCTTCCTTGGTGTAGGCAATCCAATTGGTCTGGTCTTCGATGTCGTGCTTGTTGCCTTTGCCTGGTTTGCCTTTTTTAATTTCTTTGTCATACTTCGCTTTCATTTTTTCGAAGTCTTCTTTGCTGATTTGCATGGTAAAATGGGTTGTTTAGAAAAGTTTGAAGATGAAAATTTTTGTGTTTGAAAAGATAATGGATTTTGTGGGAATGGGACAAAAAAAAGGAACGGGAGGCATCCCGTTCCTTTTATTGGATATATGAAGGAAAGCTTAAGCTATCTTCTTAGCCTCCTTTGGTGCTGGATTTTCTTCGTTTTCAAGCTCCTTTTTCATCAAATCCACTACGATCGGGGTCGCGATGTAGATCGAAGAATAGGTACCTACTGTGATACCCACAAATAGGGCGAAAGAGAAGCCTCTCAATACTTCACCACCAAACAACAACAACACAATCACCACAATCAAGGTAGTGAAAGAAGTCATCAAGGTACGTCCCAAAGTTTGGTTGATTGAGTCATTGAATACTTTTATCAACTTGTGAGTCCCGCGATTTTCGATGTTTTCACGGATACGGTCGAAGATGATTACCGTATCGTTAATCGAATAACCGATTACCGTCAATACCGCTGCGATGAACACCTGGTCGATCTCGAAAGTGGCGCCAAATGTACTTGCAATAGCAAATGCAGCAACTACAAACAGCGTGTCGTGAATCAAGGCCACAATGGCAGCCAAGGAGAACTGCCACTTGCGGAATCTCATCAAAATGTAAAGGAAGATGCCAATCAAGGCTAAAATCATCGCTTCTACGGAGGAAGTTTTGATGTCATCAGCTACTGTTGCACCAACTTTGGATGACCCCGAAATGGAGAATTGTCCATCCGCAATTTGGTCAGCATTCTCTACAAAAGTAAAACCGGTCACTGTCGAGATCCCTTCTTTTACCTTGGCTTCCACCTCTTTGTTTGAAGCATCGTCATCCTCGTTGATTAGGTAGGAGGTGGTTACTTTCAAGGTATTGTTGCCTCCGTAGGTCTTCACTTCTACAGATCCATCAAATTCACCATCTAGCCCCACTTTCAGATCAGACGGTACGACTGGTTCATCGAAAACCACGACATAGGAACGCCCACCGGTAAAGTCCACCCCGAATTTCAGTCCGTTGAAAACTGCAATGGCCAAACCGATCACGATGATGGAGGATGAAATGAGGTAGGCAACTTTCCGCTTGCTCATAAAGTCCACATTCATTCCGGTAAGTGCATTTTTAGAAAAAGGTGCTGTGAAGTTGATGGTGCTCTTGTCTCCTTTTTTGGTCAACCAATAGACAATCACACGGGTAATGTATACGGAAGAGAAGAAGGAACAAGCAATACCGATCATCAAAACGATGGCAAAGCCTTTAACCGGACCTTGTCCCAAAGCAAACAAAATCGCTCCAACAAGAAATGTGGTCAGGTTACCATCGAGAATCGCAGAGAATGCTTTGCTGTAGCCGGCCTCAATGGCTGCCATCAGATTGACACCGTTTCGGAGTTCTTCTTTGATTCGCTCAAAGATCAATACGTTAGCATCAATCGACATACCGATCGTCAATACGATACCTGCGATACCGGGCAAGGTTAGGGCTGTGCCCAATTGGGCGAGAATACCCAGGATGAAGAAAATGTTGAAAACCAGAGCAGCAACAGCAACTAATCCGCCTTTGGCATAATAAGCAACCATAAACAGAACAACCAAAGCCAAACCGGCAACCATAGAGAAGATACCCTGTGTTTGGGCTTCTTTACCCAAGGTCGGGCCGATGATGCTCTCTTCTACGATTTGAGTTGGAGCTGGAAGTGAACCGGACTTCAGGATATTTGCCAGATCCTGAGCTTCTACAAGGGTAAAATTACCCGCTATCTCAGATTGGCCGTTAGGTATCTCACCGTTTACAACTGGTGCAGTGTATACATAGTCGTCAAGGACAACTGCGATTCTTCTTCCGATGTTTTCAGAAGTCAAGGTTCTCCATTTTCTGGCTCCGTCAGCATTCATCTGCATGGATACCGCAGGCTGGGAAGTCTGGTCCAAAGTCTGACGGGCATCGGTCACTACGTCACCTTCTAGTGGTGCCTGATCGGATCCACGGGTTGTTTTTATTGCATAGAGCTCCAACAACTCACTTCCATCTTCAGCGATGGTTGGTTTCACTCCCCAAAGGAGTTTCAGATCTCTTGGAAGAAATGACTTATAGCGCTCGTTTTTGATGATTCTATTGATGGTCACCGTATCGCGGACATCGTACACCAAGCCATAACTAGCTTTCATCAGGCTGATTATCGGTGATACGTTGTTTTCGCTGTTCATCGGATCAATCTGCTCCAGCTGTTTTTCCAGCGCATTTCTCAGGGAATCTTCCGAGGAAACCTCGGCTGTGGTATCCACTGCGGCAGGAGTGGCTTTTTGATCAGCTACCCAAGTGGTGTTGATAGTTTCGATGGATCCACCATATTCATTCAACTCCAAAACTTCCCAAAACTGAAGCTTTGCCACGCCTTGAAGCATGTTTCTCACTCGCTCCTGATTGTCAACTCCGGGAAGTTCGATCTGGATTCTTCCTGAACCTGCAATTCTCTGAATGTTTGGCTGTGAGGTTCCAAATCGGTCAATACGGGTTCTGAGGATGTTGAATGATCTCTCGATAGCATTTTCAACTTCGGTGTTGATCAGGTCAAGGATTTCTGAGTCAGAGGATTCCAGGGAAATTCTGCCTCTGTTGGCAGCTGTTGCGAAAATGGTGCTCAGGTTTTTTCCGGCATTATTCTTCTGCCAGGCAGCATAGAATAGGTCCACAAACTTCGCATCGGAAGTTTTTGCAGCTTCTCTGGCTTCGTCGACCGATTTATTGAATCCTTCGTCTTTTGGATTGCCTGCAATTCCTTTTACAATTTCTACCGGAGAAACTGCCAAAGTCACGTGCATCCCGCCCTGAAGGTCAAGACCAAGGCCAAGTTCGGTTTCTTTGATTTCCTGATAAGTGAAGTCAGCACCCAGGAAGTTGTAGACTGGCTCTCTCCATACGGAATCGAGGTAAGCTCTTTTTTTGGCAAAGTCAATATTGCCGGAGGCATCGGTAGCATAAGCTTCAGCTTTTTGCTGGATACCATTGGATACGAAAGTGAATGACAGATAGTACAGACAAAGCGCCGTAACAATCACTGTCAAAAACACAATGACACCTTTGTTTTGCATAAGGATTGAATAGTTAATTAGAATAAGAAATACAGAATTGATTCAGAACCTGAAGAGGTTCAGTGTTACTTGTTTTGGGGGAAAAGCGAAAATCAGGGCCCCTGAGTGGAAATAATCCGCTCAAAAAGTATCTCTACGAGATGGTTGGGATAGAAAGCCGAAACGGCCTGGTGTGTAGGTAATTTGAATTCAAAGCTGAAAACCTGATAAATCAGGTAAAAAACAGTGTCAGCCACATGCAGGATGAAAGGTACCACTGCATCTACGGCCACATTGAGAAAGGTCTGATCGGGATTTTCGGAGGAATGCTCAGTTTTTGCGATTTCACCACCCTGAGGCAAATACTCCACGCTGGAAATGAACAGGCAAAACAGCAAGGCCATCAACAGCGTGAAGCGCTGTTGGAAGAGACTGTTATGGATTATCCTGTTTTTCATTTGGCGCAAATATAGACATTATTTGAAAATCCAACTTTTTGCTACCAATATTTTGATTCAGTTCCCTGATTTGGCGCGGAGATAAGTGCGGATGACTTCCAGGGCCATGTCAAAACTGGAGTTGTTTGGTACGATCAGGTCAGCTTCGTTTTTGAAGGGCTTGATGTATTTTTCATAAGTAGGCATCACGTGCATTTCGTAGCGGTAAAGCACATCATCCAGGTCATAGCCCCGCTCCACTTTGTCTCGGATGATTCTCCGCTTTAGTTTAATGTGATCTTTGGCATCGATAAAAATCTTCAGATCAAGCAGATCTGCAAGTTCTGGATAGAAAAGCACAAAAATTCCCTCGACAACCACCACGGGAGCTGGAGAGAAGGTGAGCATTTTTGGTTTTTTGGAGGAGTTGTTGAAGGTATATTCTTCCCGTTGGACCGTTTCTCCATTTTGGATCTTACGGATATCAGTCGCGTATTGCTCGAAATCGATGCTATTGGGAGTATCAAAATTGTGGACTCCCTGCGCATCGATGGGCTGCTGATGTCGGGGTTTGTAATAGTTGTCCTGAGAAATGAGGCAAACTTCGCCGGGGTCAAAACTGCTTAGTAAACGCTCCAAAAACAATGTTTTGCCGGAAGCGGAGCCTCCGGTAATCCCGACAATGAATGGTTTTTTCATGGGGAACAAAGGTAATTTATTTTAGACTTCATCTCAGAATTTTCTATTGCTTAGGAAGGAAATCAAGGCTTTTACGGCTTTGCCACGGTGACTGATTTCATTTTTTTCAGCCAAGGTCAATTGTGCAAAAGTCCGATCAAATCCGAGAGGTTTGAAGACTGGATCATAGCCAAATCCTCCCGACCCCACTTTTTTATCCAAAATCTCACCTTCTGCTGTTCCTTCAAATGAATATTCTTTTCCATCAAGGATCAGTGCAATGACCGTTCGGAATCTGGCATTTCGGCTGTTTTTTCCTTCCATTTTCTCCAAAAGCAAGGAAATATTCCTTTCGTCGCTCCGGGCCTCACCGGCAAACCTCCCGGAATAGACCCCCGGGGCTCCGTTTAGCGAATCCACTTCCAGGCCCGTGTCATCAGCAAAACAATCAACCCCGTAGTGGTCTTTTACAAAACGGGCTTTTTGAAATGCATTGTGATCCAGGGTGTCGCCGGTTTCGGGAAGCTCCTCAAAACACCCGATTTCACTGAGAGAAACGACTTCATATTCAGTGCCTAAAGCGGCTTTTACTTCTTCGATTTTCTTTGAGTTATTGGTAGCGAAGCAGATTTTCATGCGGTAGATGAAATAATCGGGTGGATAAAAAATATTTTGCAAAGGTCGCAGAGATTTTCAAAATCGGTAGCTAAAATTCAGGAAAGAGCTGGGAAATCGCTTTTACCATTTTCGATAAAAATGATGTCACCCCTTTGGGGTTACCGTACATAAGAAACACATTTAAAGCTATAATCCTGTTATCCCTTCGGGATTTAAAAGCCAGTATGGCTGAAATTATTATAGGAACGATTGGATAAGCATTCATTTAAACCCCGAAGGGGGTGATACAAATTTTAAAAGCGATTTACTGCAGGAAAGAGGGATTTTTTGGTGGAGTTCGATAAACTCCTAAAGTCCTTTTCATTTCCCCTTTGATTTGAAACTTGTATTTTCGGGATATGAAGAAAATCACGATTTACTGTGGCTCGAAAAAAGGAAACAGTGGCGTCTATGAAGCTGGCGCACGTTCCTTGGTGCAGGAGATGATCAGGCGAGATCACTCTTTGGTCTATGGAGCGGGGCGTGTGGGTTTGATGGGCATCATTGCCGACGAAATGTTGGCGGCCGGCAAGGAGGTTCTGGGCATTATTCCTCAAAAATTGGTAGATCGGGAAGTAGCTCATCTGGGCTGTACCGAATTGATCATCGTGGAGACGATGCGGGACCGGAAATGGCTGATGGCAGAGCGGGGAGATGGGTTTATTGCCATGCCGGGAGGAATCGGGACTTTGGAGGAACTTTTTGAAATCATGACTTTAAACCAACTCCACTATATCCAGAAGCCTTTGGCCTTATATAATGTCAACGGGTATTTCGATAAGTTGATAGAGTTTTTGAATCATGCGATGGAATCGGGGTTCCTTTATCCCGAGCAGGAGGAAATGCTTATCATCTCCGATGATCCCATTGATTTGCTTGATCAAATGTCAGCTTATCAGGCAAGACGACCGGCAGATTGGTAAGGATCGTCATCGGTTAACCGTCACTGCGAGGGAGGTACGAACGAAGCAGTCTCCAAATTAAAACCTGCTTCTAATGATGGGATTGCTTTGGGGCATGAAACACCCAAATCAATCTAACCTTGGAAAAGCCCCTCGCAATGACGTCCCCAAAACAGCCGGAAGTGGCCATCCAACACTTATCCGTATTTCGTCTTTTGGACTTCGTAATTCAGAAAGATAAATAGTACTTTTGCCAGAACCCTGATAGCTGTATGATCGACAAGCTTTTTCCACTGGATAAAAATTACATTCTACGACAAGCTCAGTATGTATTGGAGGAAGAGCTGATGGATCAGATGGTTTACGAATTGAAGCGCTCTTATACTTTTCATTACAATCCACTCCGGCTGATGGATCAGACCTATGAGAGGATTTTGGATACCTTTGATTTTCCCACTGACAGGATTCGGATGATTTACCGCCAGCTTTGCGGGATCTATCGGTTCAAAAATAAGGATAACCAACTGGAATTGCTTTTTGATGGGCGTAGCCACTTTGACAAGTTCAAGGAAGACTGGGAGGCTGGATTTATTGCATGGATCCAAGAACTAGGTCAGCATGAACAATACGTGAAAACCATGCTTCGAATGACCTTGCTGTACGATACTGAATCCCGGGCAGAATGGGCCGAAAACCACTGCAAGGCTTTTATCAATCAGTACTTTGAGCTAAAAATTGTAAAAAGGCAGGGTGAATTGAGATTGAAAGTCGGTTAATAGATTCAGCCAAAACAGAACAAAAAAATAGCCATCTCCACGATGGCTTTTCAATTTTCAAAATCTGACGGGTCAGGTATCAGAAGTTCGGACTCAACAGGTATTTGCTGTAGAAATCATCGATCGCTTTTACCGCTTCGGTGGCATTATCGACCACAGTAAACAATTCAAGATCTTCTTCTTTGATGTAGGCGTGGTCAGCCAACAGGGTTTTTTTGATCCAGTCCACGAGTCCTTCCCAATAGGACTTACCTACAAGCACGATTGGGAACCGACCGATTTTATTGGTTTGGATCAAGGTAAGTGCCTCAAAAAACTCATCCAGGGTACCAAATCCTCCAGGCAAAACCACGAATCCCTGAGCGTATCGGATAAACATAACCTTTCTGACAAAGAAATAGTCAAAGGTAATCAGCTTATCCCGGTCAATGTAGATGTTGTTAAACTGCTCAAAGGGGAGCACAATGTTCAAGCCCACGGACTTACCGCCTTCGGAATAAGCGCCTTTGTTTCCGGCTTCCATGATTCCGGGACCGCCGCCGGTGATGACTCCATAGCCATGTCTGACGAGTTTGGCGGCAATTTCCTCGGCCATCTTATAATATTCATGGTCTCGTGGAGTGCGGGCTGAGCCAAAAATAGACACGCATGGGCCGATCTTTGCCAGTTTTTCATATCCTTCGACAAATTCGGACATTACTTTAAAAATTGCCCAGGAATCCTCACTTCTGATTTCGCTCCAGTCGCGTTCCTTGAAAGCCTTGCGGATGCGTTCTTCGGCCTGTTTGTCCTCCAGATTATTCATGTTTCTTCCTTTTAGTCTTTCAAAAAAACGATTCTCAGAGGCAAATGTCGATCTATCTAGTCCTTCTAAATTTAAACGATTGATAATCAGGAAGAAAAAATGCAGGAACCCCAGAGTTTATTGGGGATTAGTTCTGCTACTTTTGTCTTCTGAAAAATTGGAAATGAATCTATTTGAAAAATCCGAGGCTGTCAAAGAGGTCTTTCAGGAGCTGGAGGCTGAGTCCCGCCAATTTCATTCTGAAGCTGGAATGGGCTGTATTTCAGGTTGCGGATTTTGTTGTGCAAACCCGGAGGTTCCTGCATCACCTTTGGAATTTTTGCCTTTGGCATTTGATCTTTACAATAAGGGAATAGCCGAAGAAATCGCCAATCAGCTTTCGATTGAGGATGAACCGGGCAATTGCATTGTCTATCGGTCCAGCAAAGAAGATGTGACCAAGGGATTTTGTGGAAATTATGCCAACAGAGGACTTATTTGCAGACTTTTTGGTGCATCTGCCCGCAAAACTAAATATGGCCAAAAAGACCTCATCACCTGCAAAATCCTAAAAGCCCAAAAATCAGAAGCTTTTGCAGCCGCCACTTTGCGCATCAACTCGGACATGGAGATCCCTATGGCAACGGCATATTATACCCGACTCAAGGATGTGGATGAATCTCTGACCAATCAATATCCGGTCAACCAGGCAATTTTGATGGCTCTGGAGTTGGTTTTAAGGTTTAAATTTTACGAAGAAGCAGAGTGATGTGCCTCGGTTTGATTTTTTTGCTCTTTCGTTTTCCAGTATATTCGGAATATGATTAGTGGAAAAAGGGACAAAAAACACCCGAAATTATGTTGAAAATCGCCGAAATCATTCAAACCGTAAGGGGGATCATTGAAGCCCGGATTGGAATTGTCAAGCAAGAAATCCAGGATGAATTTGTGGGGATTTTGTCCCGGCTTATTTTATTGGTTGCCATTGGAAGTATGCTTCTGTTGGTATTTCTGTTTTTGTCACTTTCATTGGCTTTTTTCCTGAGTCAAGTTACCAAGAGCCCCTACTTGGGCTTTTTGATCGTGGCCTTGATGTATTTTTTGGTCGTGTTGGTGATGGTATTGAGCAGGGATTCTCTGCGCCTCCAGCAAAGGGTCGAAGATTTGCTTAAAGATTTTATTTTCAAAATTAAATCCAACAGGGAAGAAGAAGAAGATGAGCAATAAACTTGATAAAAAGACAGAGGAATTGGAGCAAACTCTGGCCAAGCAATTGGAAGTGTTGAAGAAAGATTCCCAAGAATGGCTGAAAGTAGGAGCTGTAGTTGCGGTCGGGGCACTTTTGACTTATGGAATCATCCGTGCCACAAAAAAGAAAAAAGTAAAAACCACGGACAAAGCTTTGGAGGTATTGGAGAAAGAAGGACTTCTCAATGAGGACATCAAAAAGCGTCTGACCAAGTCAAAAGGTTCATCTTTTTGGCCAAATCTGACCCAGAGGTTGATCATTTTGGGGCTTGCCTTGGCCAAAGACAAGATTTTCAGCGAGATTTTTTCTTCCCCGGCAGAAGTAAAAGAAGGTGAAAAAAGTAAGTAAACTCCTCAAAGGGCTCTCCAAATCCCAAAAAAAAGGAATTGCCTGGTTGGTTGACCCAGAAAAGGAAACGGATTTGAGCCGATTCGCATGGGTAAAAGGCTCAGGTTTGGATTTGATCCTGGTGGGTGGCAGTAGCACTTCTTCAGAGAATTTCGAAAACACTGCCCGATCCCTTGGAAAAGTAGCCGGAGAGATTCCGGTTTGCCTTTTTCCTGGCTCCCATCTCCAGCTTTCTCGGCATGCGGATGCGATTCTGTTTATGAGTTTGATTTCGGGTAGAAATCCCGAGTTTTTGATTTCCCATCAGGTTCTTGCTGCACCTGAGCTAGCAAGAATGGATTTGGAAGTGTTACCCACAGGGTACATTTTGGTCAATCAGGGGGAGTTGCTCAGTGTCCATTCAGTGAGTCAGACTTTGCCCCTTTCCAACGAGGATTTCGAGCAGGTCAAAGCAACAGCCTTGGCTGGTAAATTTCTTGGAATGAAATATTTTTACCTGGATGCCGGGAGCGGAGCCGGATTCCCGGTTAGCCCAAAAGTGATCTCGGAGGTGAAGTCCACAGTAAATTTGCCTCTGATTGTTGGGGGGGGATTAAACAGTCTTGAGAAAATAAGGACGGCATTTGAGGCCGGTGCAGATCTGATTGTTTTGGGCAATTCCATAGAAAAAGACCCCGGCTTTTTGGCCGAGGTCCTGGATATCAAGGAATGGTACAATCTGTCACTGAATATTAATTAGGGATTCTCTTCTGCGCATTTTTCCTGCAGGTACCCCATACATCATTTTGAAACGACGGCAGAAATACGCGGTGTCTTTATAGCCGACTTCTTTTCCTATATCACGGATTGATTTTTTGGAGGTACGAAGCAGTTCAACGGCAGTCTCCATCCGTTGGTATTCAATGTAATCCTGGGGATTGATTCCGGTAAGCATTTTAAAATACTGGCCCACATAATCCTCAGAGACATTGGCCACTTTTGCCAGGACTTTGTTGGAAAGGTCTCCTCCGATATTGGCTTTTATAAAATTGAATAGGTCAATCAGCCTCGGATCTTTGAAATAGGTCGAGTTGGTAGACAATTCTTCGGTGAAAAGTCTGTTTTTTAGAATATGCCGCAAAAGTTCAATAACCAACACTTCAGTCTGAGCCTTCAGAGAGCGCTCTTTTCCGACATTCGTGGTTTCCAGTTCTTTGATTATATCCTCCACCAAAGTGGCAATCCGGTCGTTGAACCGGATGATGAAAGGGGGAATGTCCAGAGAATTGAAAAAATTGACCACATCAAAGACTTTGGACTCAAACTGTACATGTGAAATGCAGTCATCCTCTGTGGTCTTGATGTCTTTGAAACTGATACTTTGGAGAAATTTTCTTTTGTTGTCTCCAAATTGATCCATTCCAAGCTCGTTCCGTTTGGTACCGGTCCCAAAAGTGATTTGGGTTTTTTGGCCTTTGGGGATGAAAAGCACTTCGCCTTCATTGACTAGTTCTTGGTCTTCACCAAATTTCAAAGAACCATGATGTAGCAAAATCAAACTATTTTCGCTTTCTTCATAGTCCATCACCGTCACAGGTTTTTCAATTTTGAAATTGTTGCCTTTCAAAAAACGTACGTGGACGGACTCAATGACTTTGTTGTAATAATCCATGGATAGGTAATAGTAGAGGTGTTGTAAAAATATAACTTTTCCTTAGCCAAAACAGGAATATTCTATAAAAGGCCTAATTAAAGTAAAAAAAGGTATAATAATTTGTAATTAGACCCTGATAAAATTTTCCAATAGGATTATTTTAGAATTTTTCTGGAGATTACAATCCGCTGAATCTCAGAAGTTCCTTCGTAGATCTGAGTGATTTTTGCGTCCCGCATCAATCGTTCGACATGATATTCTTTGACATACCCATATCCTCCATGCACCTGGACTGCCTCAATGGTGACGTTCATGGCCACTTCGGAGGCGTAAAGTTTGGCCATGGCAGAGGCATGGGCATAATCCTCACCCTGATCTTTAAGCCAGGCAGCCTTGTACACCAATAGTCTTGCGGCTTCGATTTGGGTAGCCATATCTGCCAGTTTGAACTGAATTGCCTGGTGCTGGCTGATCGGTTTTCCAAAGGTTTTTCTTTCCTTGGAATAAGCCAAAGCCAATTCATATGCACCACTTGCAATTCCCAAAGCTTGGGCAGCAATCCCGATTCTGCCTCCGTTAAGGGTTTCCATGGCATAAGTAAATCCGAATCCTTCCTCCCCAATTCGGTTTTCGACCGGGACTTTGACGTCTGTAAACATCAGGGAATGGGTATCAGATCCACGGATTCCAAGTTTGTCTTCTTTTTTTCCGACCACAAATCCTTCCCAACCTCTTTCTACAATGAATACCGAAATGCCTTTGTGGCCTTTCTGGGAATCTGTTTGGGCAAAGACTAGATATATACTTGCAGATGAACCATTGGTAATCCAGTTTTTTGTACCGTTGATTAGGTAATAGTCCCCTTTAATTTCTGCTGTGGTTCTCTGTGAGGTAGCATCAGATCCGGCTTCTGGTTCGGAAAGACAAAATGCGCCTAACACCTCTCCGGTCGCCAGTCGAGTTAGGTACTTTTGTTTTTGGGCTTCAGTCCCATATTTTTCAAGTCCCCAACAAACGAGTGAATTGTTGACAGACATGGACACAGATGCTGAAGCATCAATTTTTGAAAGTTCCTCAATGGCAAGGACGTAGGAAATGGAATCCATTCCCCCTCCGTTGTATTTGGGATCAACCATCATACCCATAAATCCAAGTTCCCCCATTTTTTTGACCTGTTCCAGGGGAAACTTGGCCTGGGTGTCACGATCGATTACTCCTGGAAGTAACTCTTGTCGGGCAAATTCTCTTGCTGCTTCCTGTACTGCCAGCTGCTCCTCGGAAAGTTCAAAATTCATAGGACAAGTAAAATTTTGGGTTTAATACCTGATTGAAAATATAGCCCAAAAAAAGAAAAGGGGCAAAAACTTGCCCCTTTCCGAATTTTATTTTGATCTGGATCAATCGCGGTTGCCGAAGAAAATGAAAATGTAATATGCCAAAGTCGCTAAGGAAGCCAAAGCAGCCACTACATAAGTCATTGCAGCCCAGTGAAGCGCATCCTTTGACATCTCATATTCAGGTCGTGTTACGATGTTTCTGGTTTGTACCCAAGCCAAAGCCCGGTTCGAGGCATCAAATTCGACAGGAAGAGTGACTAATGTGAATAGCGTCATCACCGAATAAGAGCCTACCACAATATACCCAATAACAGGATAAGGCAGTCCTAGGGCAAATCCACCAAACAGTGACGCAATCAAAACGAAGTTGAGAATCTTGCCGGAGACGTTTTGAACGGGAACCATGGCAGATCTCATTTTCAGCCAGGCGTATGATGTGGCGTGCTGTACAGCGTGACCGCATTCGTGGGCGGCAACAGCGGTAGCTGCTGCATTGCGGCCATAGTATACATCCGGAGATAAGTTTACAGTTTTATTCATCGGGTTGTAGTGGTCAGTCAGCTGACCTTCCACACAGACTACCTGCACATCGTGAATGTTATGGTCAGCCAACATCAACTTGGCGATATCAGCACCAGATAGATTTGCCTGAAGTGCAGTTTGAGAATATTTCTTGAATTTGCTTTTCAGCTTGCTGCTGACCACAAATCCAAGTATTGCAAATACGACTACGATTAAAATAATCATTTTTTTTTGTTTTAAACTGGGTGTAAATACGAAGTTAGAGCTTGTCGGGTTTATTCCAAGCGGGGATTCTCATCATTACGATCCAACTGACCAATCCTGCAATCAGAACCATGATCACTTGTGTTCCGTGGATGATGGCCGCAAAGATTTTTCCATCAGACTCCGATATTCCGAATTGAATCAAAATGTAAGCCACCAATGCATGGAAGGTACCAATCCCCCCTTGGACAGGTGCTACCATGCCAATTGTTCCCATTACCATCACCAAAAGCACCTCACCGGGTGTCAAGTTGGCAGTGCTCTGGATACCAATCGACACCATCTGCATGGTGATGAAATAGATTACCCAGATCAAAATAGAACTGATCCAGAAACCTGAGGGGTTTTTAAGTCTGCCGATGCTCTTGAGTCCGGTAAGAAGGTGCCTCCCAAAATTTTGAAACTTTTTTACTAGCCCATGGTCTTGGAATTTTTTAAGCAGGAGGTATATGAAAACAATGAAAACCGCGGCTCCTCCAATTAATATGGGTAAGTTGCTTTGGAGCTTTCCACCGAGAGTTTCCAAATCTATCAATTCTCCTGAAAGAGCTAGGAAAAGTTGATTTTCAACTAGAAATGCAAGAATAATTGTAAAAACTAAAAAAAGGAGGTCAATACTTCTCTCCAATAAAACTGTACCAAAGAGATGTCCGACCGAAATTCCGTTGGTCCTAGAAAGGACGCCACAACGGGCTACTTCTCCCGCCCTTGGTACAAGTAGATTGACCAAATATCCAACCATGACCGCATGATAGGCCCTGTTTGCAGTTACTTTTTTGCCTTCTTCAAAATCCAAAAGTAGAGACCATCTCCATCCTCTAAGCCAATATCCAAATAATGAAATTGCCAGGGAAAGAAGAATCCAAAACCAATTGGAGGATCTAACTTGATCCAAAAGGCTTGAAAACTGTATGTCTTTATATAAAAACCAGAAAATCCAGAAAGCAATCGCGAGTGAAATTGCTACCTGGATTCCTTGTTTAATTTTTAAGTTGAACATTAGGCCAATTTGTTCCTTTCGTCAGGAAAAATAAGAATGGGTTTGAATTTTTTGGCTTCCTCAAATTCCATTATGGCGTATGCAATGATGATAATAATGTCGCCAACTGCTGCCTTTCTTGAAGCGGGGCCATTGAGACAGATCATTCCGCTGCCTCTTTCACCTTTGATTACATAAGTCTCCAAGCGTTCCCCGTTATTGATGTTGACAATCTGAACCTTTTCGTTTTCGATTAGATTGGCGGCATCCATCAAATCTTCGTCAATTGTAATCGAACCTACATAGTTAAGTTCTGCTTGTGTAACTTTAACC
>NZ_MUNY01000038.1 GCF_002002735.1 Algoriphagus sp. A40
AAAAAAAGAAATATGTTCTCAAGCTTGCAGCAGAAATGAATATGGAAGTATACCAGACAAAATAAACATTCGATAATTGAATAAAATCAAAATAAATATTATCTCGTCATTGGTAGCGGAGTCGAAGTCTTCGGTATTCGAGATTCATCATTCGATGTTCGATATTTGAAGAATTTGAATAGTGAAAGCATAGGGATGATGTTTAAAAGTTTAAGATAGGTCAACCCAAATCAGAGCTTGTAATTCCCTGTTCGAGATTCGATATTTTGCAAACCAGAAACTTATCGCCAACCCAATCGCAAGACAATTCAATCGTATTTCAAATCAGAAATCATATTTACTAAGTCCGAACCCGAATCAATAAAAAAGCCACCCCGAAATTTCGAGGTGGCTTTTGGCTTATAACACTTTCCCGAATTATCTCGGATTGAATGTCATGTTGGCAAGGATAAAGGTACCGGGATCGCCTTCCCCGTTTTGCTTGGAAACAAAGTAGAGGTTATGCAGCTTTCCGTCTGATTCACCGGTGATATTGATGGTGAATGGGGAATAGATCGGAGTGGCCTCATTCGGTCCGAGAGGTCTTTGTTTGAAAGTACCTTCACCAACTTTGGTACCGGTAGGGCTGTCCAAATAAACTTCAAATACAAATTCCTGTGTTACCGGAGCGATGGATACAGTGACCACTGATATTGAACTGATTCCAGTGAGGTCAATATTTGGAAGGGAGAAGCTTCCCTGTCCTTTTGGAACCATCACCAAATTAGCTCCATCGTAACTCATGGACGAGTATTCCGCAAAGTTGCCGGCATAGGTCATGTCCATGGAATTGTTGCTCAAGATAGTTGAACCTGAACCGGTCAACGGCTTGATGCTTTCACCGCCCTTATCTGTATAAGACGCTGACAGAACCAATACTCCGTTTGGAGCTGGAGCCTTGCCTTGGGTTGGATCCACAGTTCCTTTGGCTGGAAGAGAAGGCTTAGCCGCTTCTCTCAGTGAAAGGATATAAGTGACCAAAGCATTGGCGTCAGAGGCTTTCAGATCAGGATTTGCAGGCATAACCGTTTCTCCCCAAACTCCTCCGCCACCGGTTTTGATCTTGTTGAGCAGGTAATCACGGTCTCTTTCGCTGTACTTTTTAGCTACTTCAGTATAGGCTGGCCCGATTGAGACCTCTGCTTCTTTGTGGCAGGTTTTACAGGTCAATGATTGAACCAAGGCTTTTCCATTCATTGCCTCACTCATGATTTTGTGCCCCATGTCAGCCTCCGCTTTGTCCACTCCTTCGAGATAATCAGCAGATACAAACAGGGTGCTTAAGTCAGAGCCAGCATCAGGGTGATCCTCATCTGAAACGGATACCGAGTAAGCTACTTTTTTGCCTGGGAAATAGAAGGATTTATTTCCTTCGATCAGGAAAGTCACCACTGGGGCAACGTTGCCTGAATAGACCGATACCGGTGCACTGACACCAGTCAATCCAGCTTGGTCAGCAGCGGTTACCTTGATTTCATATTCTCCAACTCCGTTGAAGGTATGGGTCAAGGTTGGTTCTGTGGTGGATTTGGTTTCACCGTTGCCCAAATCCCAGGTATAGGTCAAGGATTCTTTTTCAGGATCGGAAGAAGTTGCTGTGAAAGTCACAGTCAGAGGATTGGTGCCCGAAGTTTTGTCAACTGCAAGTGCAGAAACCACTGGAGCACGATTGCCTCCATTGAAATCGATTCTGGATAGACCTGAATCCGGGTTTTTGGAAAACCATCCATTTCCGTATTCAAGAATGTAGATTTTTCCGTCAGGACCCATTTCCATATCAATCAGCGCATTGAATTTAGTGCCAGGCATAAACGGCTCCATCTTGTCAAAATCACCGTTTTCTTTCATAGTAACCACTTTGATCCAACCTCTGATCCATTCATAAATGAACAGTTTCCCATCAAAGTAATCCGGGAATCTGGTTTCGGTAGGATACATGTCGGAGTAATAAACCGGCCCAGCCATGGCATTTCTTCCTCCCGTTCCGACTTGAGGGAACTCAGGTGAAGCACCGTATGGATACCAAATAAATGCTGGCTGTACAGGAGGCAATTGCTTCAAACCTGTATTGTTTGGTGAATTGTTGACAGGTCCGGCCAGGTCAAAGGCAGGGCCGATTTCCCCGGTTTCGTAATTGAATTCACGGTATTGGTAATTGTTTCCGATGGTATATGGCCAGCCAAAGTGCCCTGCTTTTCTTGCCTGATTGACTTCGTCGTAGCCCATAGGCCCTTTAAGATCCAAGGAATCATTTCTTGCGTCGGGCCCGACTTCACCCCAATAGAGGTAATTATTTTTTTGATCGACAGAGATTCTGTATGGGTTTCTCAGACCCTGTACAAAAATCTCCGGACGTGTTCCTTCTGTTCCGGTAGGATAAAGGTTTCCTTCAGGGATGGTATAGGTACCGTCCTCGGCAACTTTGATTCGGATGATTTTTCCTCTCAGATCATTAGAGTTGCCGGAGCTTCTTCGGGCATCCCATTGCTTTCTACCTTCTCTTCCGTCTAATGGGGCATAGCCGCTGAGTCTAAATTGGGAGTCATTTTGGTTGAAAGGTGTCGAGTTGTCTCCTGTGGAAAGGAAAAGGTTTCCGTCTTTGTCAAAGGCAATTGATCCACCGGTGTGGCAGCAAATTCCTCTTTGGGAGTAAAGCTCCAAAATTACTTTCTCGGAAGCCATATCCCAGACTCCGTCCTTAAATACAAATCGGGAAAGTCTGTTGATCTCTTGGTCTCCAGTAGGAGCATAATAGGCAAACACAAAATTGTTGGTGGCATAATTTGGATCTTTCTGGATACCCAGGAGACCCTCTTCAGCATTGACGCCTTTTACGTCGGTTTTCCAATACACATCCAGCTTGGCGACCTCTTTCAATTCCTGGGTTTCGTTGTCAAAAAGGAGAATTTCACCTCTTCTTTGCGCAACTAATATGTCAAGATCCGGAAGGATTGTCATTTCAACCGGTTCAGTAAACTGTCCGTAAGAAAGTGTGGTTTTGGTAAATCTGTTCTCTTCAGGGACACGCTTGGACTTTGCCTTTGTGTAATCAAGTGCCTCATTTTCACCGATTGAATATTGGATTCCGGCAAGCAAATGCTTCAGGAAATCCTTTTCTTCAAAAGACTCATTGGTGTGGCCTCCACCGGTGTAATAAGCGCGGCCTCCGTCAAAATCATGATACCAGGCAATCGGGTGTTCGCCCATATCCATACCGCCCTGATAGGAAGCTTCGTCCAGCATCAGCAGTTTCTTGGTATCTGGGTTTACGTTTTTGTAGCTGTACCATTCGTCTGTCCTTTCCCAGCTGTCGGGCAAGAAGTCAACTGATGGATGTTTTTCACCAGTTTTGGTGATTTTTCCGGGCTGAACATTCGGATTCGGATCATTGATGCCCGGGTGGTCGGAGAAATAGCCACCGACCAGTCGGTTGTACCAACCCCATTCATATTCAGTATCAGCAGCGGCATGGATTCCCAAGAACCCCCCGCCGGACTGGATATAGCGCTCAAAATCAGCTTCCTGATATTGATTGAGGACATCTCCGGTAGTACTCAGGAAAATAACCGCAGCATACTGGGATAGATTTTCCTCGTTGATGTTTTCCGCATTTTTGGTGGTGTCCACCTCAAAGCCGTTTTCGGCTCCCAACTTCTGGATTGCGGCGATTCCAGCGGGAATTGATTCATGGTAAAATCCAGCTGTTTTGCTGAAAATCAGGACTTTTGGATTGCCTTCCCGCTTTTTTGAACAAGCAGAAAGGCCCAGTCCGATTACCAGCAACAACAGTAGCAGACTACGTAGGGTTTTGGGTAAATGCATATGGGTTTGAAATTTTTGGGAAAATAGGTAAAAATTGAAGACGCTAGGATAAGTGTCTGAAATTCGGATGTTTTTCAGGATGAATATTCTGAAAAACTAATCCGCTAATGATATTTCTTCTAAAATTGAACTGCCTGAGCCGATCTTTACAGGAATAAAATCGGGAATGATACCGAATTTTTCCAAGTAGGCAGCTTCAATTTTCTTTTCAAAAATTGCGATTTCGGATGTTTTCACCAAGTTGAGCGTGCAGCCTCCAAAGCCACCACCCATCATTCGCGAACCCAACACTCCGTCGATTTTCCAGGAAGTTTCAGCCAGAAAATCCAACTCCTCGCAACTCACTTCATAGTCTTTGCTCAGACTTGCATGTGAGGCTTTCAAAAGAGTGCCAAAGGTTTGCAGTTCACCTGATTTTAAAGCCTTGCCTGCCAAGTGAACCCTGGCGATCTCAGTGATCAGGTGTTTGGCTTTTGGATATAATTCTGCAGGCAACAGGTTTTCCACTTTTTCCAAGTCCTCCAAAGGGATGTCTCTGAGGGTTTTTATTCCTGGATAGTGTTTGGCTAAGATCCGAACACTTTCCTCGCAGGCTTCTCTTCGTTTGTTGTAGGCAGTATCCGCAAGGGAATGCTTCACTTTGGAATTCACCAGAATCAGCGAATATTCTCCAAATTCTGCCGGAACTTCCTCGTGGGAATTGCTACGGCAGTCGAGCAAAAGCGCTTTTCCCTTGACTCCAAAAGCAGAGGCATATTGATCCATGATACCGCATTTGACTCCGGCAAAAAGGTGTTCTGATTTTTGTCCGTATAGCGCGATCGATTTTTTGGGAACTTGGAATCCAAAGAGACCGGAAATGGAAGTGCCGATTGCTACTGATAGTGCTGCCGAGGAGGAAAGGCCCGAACCGACTGGAATATTCCCTCCGATGACCATATCAAACCCCGTGATTTGGTAACCGGCTTGCTGGAGCAAAGCCACCATACCCATGACGTAAGTCGCCCAATGTCCTTTTTTGGGAGAAAAAGCATCCAATTCAAATGAAAATTCCTGATCAAAATCCAATGAATAAAGTCTGCAAACAGTCAGCCCGTTTTTCTGAATTGCAACCCAAATTCCCTGCTCTACAGCTGCTGGAAAGACAAATCCCTCCTGATAATCCGTATGCTCACCGATCAGGTTGATCCGGCCGGGGGCAAAGGCAAGAAGTGGAACGGTCGAAAAATGAGATTGGAAAGTTTGGGTTATTGTAGTTTGCATATAAAAGAGGTACCGGTAAGTTGTTAGTAGTAAGTGGTAAAATGAGTTTGGATACTACTTACCACATATTATTTACTACTTACATTCATTAAAATCACTTTGTCTGAAAATGCTGCGAGGATCTGCGCGGCACAAGCGTAGTTTCGAGAACAATGGAGATAGGGTCTTCAGAGGCGATTCCGTCGAGCTGATCGAGCAGGTGACTCACAGCTAATTTTCCCATCTCATAGCCAGGCTGAGCCACCGTGGTGAGTGGGGGCTCCACAACTGCCGCGGTTGGGTTGTTTGTAAATCCAGCCAAAGCCATGTCTTCGGGGATTTTGATTCCCATGGATTTCCATTGGGTTAGCACATCCACGGCAACCGGATCTATCATACAAAAAACAGCATCCGGTCTAGGTCGCATTTCAACAATTTCTTTGGCTACTTTGATATTTCCTTCTGTGGTCAGATCGGTGAATTTGATCAGGGAATTATCCTGATGAACCCCAAATTCCGCCAGGGCATTTAAGTAGCCTTCTTTTCTTTTTTTGGAAATATAGAGGTCCTCCGGGCCTGACACATAGACAATGCGTCTGTTTTTCCCTTCGAGTAAATGCTTGACTACTTGATAGGCTCCCCCAACGTCATTGAAAGTGACTTTGGAAACGGGGATTTCCTCATTAACCCTGTCGAAAAGCACGAAGTTGATCTCTCTGTTGTAGAGTTCGTACAGGTGGTCAAACTGATTGGTCTCCCGGCTGAGTGAGATAAGGAGCCCGTCCACCTGGCTGGAAACCAATGCACGGATATTGGCTTTTTCCTGTTCCAGAGATTCGTTGGACTGGCAGATCATGACATTGTAGCCACGTTTGTTTGCAGCATCTTGGATTCCGCTTATACAGGATGCAAAAAAGTGGGAGGTGATTTCCGGTACGATCACCCCAAGGGTTTTTGAACGGCTGATCCGGAGACTTTGAGCCAAAAGATTGGGCTGGTAATTCATCTCCTTGGCCATCTCTACGATCTTTCGTTTGGTCTCAGGATGCAATTCCGGGGAATCTTTCAGTGCCCTGGAAATAGTAGAAACTGACACGCCAAGTTTTTTGGCGATTTCTTTCATCGTAATCTGATGACCTTTTTTCATGATAATGCTTATCCTTTTCTAAAGCCTGCAATCGTATGCATTTGCCCAAATTGCAAAATACTTTAGAATTATTGCTATTCCTGATAAACTGTAAATAAAACAGTTTCCCCGACTGCACGCAAAGTGCGCGGATCAATCAGTTCCATGTTGTCCTTGTGAGTGTGGTGATAATGTCCAAATCCGAAGTCAGGTGAAAACTCGATGATGTCGATCATGGGGATTCCTGCATTGGCATTGACAAATGCGTGATCATCCAAGATTTCAGGGGAATCTTTTTGGATGAAAAAGTCAGAAAATCCCAGGCTTGAGGCATTGGACCAAACTTTTGAAACAACCCCGCTGGCGTACTGCCTGGAATACCCTTCCCGGTAGAATTTGGCATTTTTTCCACCCACCAAATCCACCAAAATCCCATAATAGGCAGAGTAATTCGGAATGTGCTTGTTTTTGGACCAATACTGAGAACCATGGCACCACCAAAATTCCTGGGCGTTGTTTCGTGTCCTTGCTTTTTCCGGCTCACCGTCATCTTCTCCGTCAAAGAGGATGATGTCTATTCCCACATCAGGCTTGAGTTCCTGAGAGGCTATGGTTCTGGCTATTTCCAGTAAAACTCCCACTCCTGAACCTCCGTCATTTGCTCCGTCAATTGGATCATTGAGTCGTTCAGTGTCTTTGTCGGCGATTCTCCGGGTATCCCAATGTGCCGCCAAAAGTACTCGCTTGGTTGCTTGGGGATTGTAGGAAGCGATAACATTGCTCAGATCCCAAGTTAAACCATCGTAGGTTTTAGCCTGAAAGTCCTGGGTTTGCACACTCCATCCGTAGCTTTCCAACTTAGAAATCATCCAATTTTGGGTGTCGGAATGGCCTTTGGTACCGGGGACACGTGGACCAAAATCCACCTGCTTCTGAACAAAAGCGTAAGCGGAATCTGCATTGAACGCCGGATAGGGCTTGGTGACAACTTCCTCAACGACCGTTTCGGTGGCTTTTTCCCCAGAACAAGCCCAGGCAAAAACCAACAGCCCAACCAGCCAAAATCTATTCTTCATACGCCCAATCAATTTTTTCTTTCATGTCTTTGACCACAAAACCCATTTCCTTCAGTCCAGCCCTGATTTCATCCACTTTGGCATAATCACGGGCCGTTTTAGCTTCGGCATAGAGCTTCAGCAGCAAATCCAGCATGGTGTTTTGCACATCACTTTTCTCCTCAATCAAACCCAAAATATCCTCTACAAAAGTGATGAAAGTATCCTTCAGTTTGGCAAAAGCCTCTTGCCCCAACACTGCTGATGCCAGCTGTCCGGTGAAGATGGAGTTGATTTTTTTCAACAGGTTAAAGAGATGACCAATCGCCTGCGCGGTGTTGAAGTCATCATCCATTGCCCGATAGGCGGCAGTGATGCTTTGTTCGATCTGCTTGACCTGCTCGGTATCAATTGTTACTTCGGTATTTGGATTGAATTCCAAAGACTTGGCGATTCTCAATCCATTGATGAGTTTTTTATAGCCTTTTTGGGCAGCTTTCAAGGCTTCATTGGAGAAGTCCAAGGTGGATCGATAATGCGCAGTGAGCATAAAATATCGAATCGTCATCGGACTATAGGCCTGCTCCAGCAGCTTGTGGTTGCCGGTGAAAAGCTCCTGAAGATTGATGAAATTCCCCAATGACTTGCCCATCTTCTGCCCGTTGATGGTGATCATGTTGTTGTGCATCCAGTATTTGGCCGGATCGTGGTGATTGCAGGCATTACCCTGGGCGATTTCGGCTTCGTGATGGGGGAAAAGCAAATCCATTCCACCGCCGTGAATGTCGAAACTTGTTCCCAAATATTTGGAACTCATGGCTGTACACTCGATGTGCCAGCCCGGAAAACCCATTCCCCAGGGCGACTCCCACTTCATGAGATGCTCAGGAGATGCATTTTTCCAAAGGGCAAAATCAGCTGCGTTTCGCTTTTCATCCTGTCCATCCAATGCTCGGCTACCGCTCATCAAGTCATCCAATACCCGTCCGGAGAGCTTGCCGTAGTTGTAGGTCTCATTGTATTTGAGCACATCGAAGTACACCGAACCGTCCACCACGTAGGCTAATCCTTCCTTCAATATAGCCTCAGTCAGGGCAATCTGCTCAGGAATATGTCCTGTTGCCCGAGGTTCGATACTGGGTTTCCAAGTGTTCAGTAAAGCCATATCCCGGTGATAGGTGTCCGTGTATTGTTGGGCCACTTCCATGGGTTCGAGTTGCTCGAGCTTGGCCTTTTTGGCGATTTTGTCTTCTCCTTCATCCGCATCGCCTTGGAGGTGACCAACGTCGGTAATGTTTCGGACATACCTTACCCGATAACCCAAATGGGTAAGGTAGCGGTTGACCGTATCAAAAGTGACGGCAGGACGGCCGTGCCCAAGGTGTGCATCTCCATAGACGGTAGGTCCGCAGACATACATGCCCACAAAGGGCGGATTGATGGGTTGGAAATCTTCCTTCTGTCGGGAAAGGGTGTTGTATAGCTTGAGCTGATGAGATTTCATGGATAGAATCAAGACGCTAGAGTCAAGAACCTAGAACCGGAAATGTCCGGTTTGGGTTCGGACTGCAAAATAGGGGATTCGGGCGGGGAAATGAAAGGGTAGCGGGGATTAGCTTTTGGATGGAAATTTTATCTTTGACGACTAACCCATAACCTAAGTGGATTTTTATGATAAAAGTAATTCGCAGCTTCCACCTTTTGTTTTCTTTCGCGTTTTTGTTGGCCTTTGGTTTTGCCTGTTCCCAGCCAGAGAAAGTTGAAATTATCCAAGAGCAAGTCATTCCCGGCGAGCTTCCTGACCCAACACTTATTGAAGTTGATGGAGTCTACTATGCCAGCGGTTCTTCCAATGCCTGGGGGCCTTATTATCCGATTTACCAGTCCAAGGATTTGAAAAACTGGACTTTTGTGGATTATGTCTTTCGGGAAAAGCCGGACTGGACGATCAACAGCTTTTGGGCGCCCGAGCTTTTTTACAAGGACGGGACTTTCTATTGCTACTATACTGCGAAGCGAAAGGACGGAGTTTCCTGCATCGGTGTGGCTTCGACAAAGGATTTGAAAAAAGGGTTTGAGGACCATGGCGTGCTTATCGAATGGGGGAATGAGGCGATTGACGCCTTTGTCAACCAGCAAGGGGAGGATTTGTACATCACCTGGAAAGCCTATGGTTTGACCGAAGGGAAGCCCATTACACTTTTAGGTTCCAAGCTGAGCAAAGACGGACTATCGCTGGAAGGAGAGGCATTTGAAGTCTTGACAGCGGAAGCTGATACCTGGGAACAAGGCGGGATTGAGGGACAGACGATTCTGGAGCGGGATGGCTATCTCTACATGATTTATTCTGGAAACGCCTGTTGCGGTGCCAATTGCGATTATCAGGTCGGAGTCGCCCGAGCCAAAACCATGGAAGGTTCTTGGGAAAAATATGCCGGAAATCCGATTCTCAAAGGAAATGAAGATTGGAAATGTCCAGGTCATGGCACGGCGATTCAGACGGGAGACGACTGGTTTTACCTCTACCATGCTTATCCTACACAAGGATTTCCAAACCTGGGAAGATCGGCTTTGCTCAGCCAGATTGCTTGGGATGAGGAGACGGGCTGGCCTCAGTTCTCTGCCAATTCCCAGCTTGGGAGTGGAGAGATCATGGGAAGTGATTTTATCGATGAGTTCGATGGAAAAGCACTTGACCCGAACTGGAGATTTGATGTGGAGGCAGGCAATGCAACTGCGAAAATTGAAGGTGGGAACTTGATTTTGAGCTCGGATTCTTCGGCTTATCCGGCCTTCTTGGGAGTCAATCCAGAGAAAGCCGATGCAGAATTCCAAACTCAAGTTTCGGGTAAAAGTGATGTGCTACGAAGTTTGACTTTTTATGTGACCAAAGACAATAGCCTTGGCTTGGGAATTCAGGGAGATTCCCTGGTGCTTTGGAAAGTAACGAAAGGAGATTTTCAGATTTTAGGGAAACAAGCAGTTGGCACTTCATCCGGAATTCACCTGAAAGCCATGATGACTGACGGGAAGCAATTTCAGTTTTCCTTCAGTCTCGATGGGCAAACTTGGGAAAACATAGGCGCCGAAGTAAATGGAGACAATCTGGCTTGGTGGTCTTGGGGGATGAAGGCCGGGGTGTCCGTGAAATCGGATGGAATTTCAGCGGATCGAAAAAGCAGTTTTGGGGAGTTTTCGGTGAGGTATTAGGCAGATGAAATTGGATATTTTCTGGTGCATCAGACAATCCCATGCAGCTTGATGTATTGCAGCAGCAAGATAGTCTTGCCGTCTTTGATCTCTCCACTGTCGATCATCGCCAATGCGTCGTCCACTGCGATCTCCATCACTTCGATATTTTCTTCTTCGTCTTCTGCTCCGCCGCCCTCGCTTACCTTCATGTCGTTTCGGTATTCGGCAATGAAAAAGTGGAGGATCTCCGTGACCGAACCCGGTGACATGTATGCCTCAAAGATCTTCCGGACCTTGGAGATCTTGTAACCGGTTTCTTCTTCTGTTTCCCGTTTGATGCAATCCTCGGCGTTTTCGTTGTCCAAAAGTCCGGCACAGGCCTCGATGAGCATCCCGGATTCGTTGCCATTGACAAAAGTTGGCAGGCGAAATTGACGGGTGAGAATCACGGTTTTTTGCTCTGGATGGTACAGCAATATTGTGGCACCATTTCCCCGATCGTAGGCTTCCCGGGTTTGGGTCATTGCTTCCCCGTTTCTTTTGGTGTATTGATAGGTGATTTTTCGGAGGATGTACCAGTTGTCCGACAGGATTTTGGTGTCGAGGATTTTTACGTTTGTTATCACAGATTGCGGTAGTGTTTGGGATATGAGTATAGAAAAAAGCCCAACTCTAAGACGGCTCATGAAGGAAGTTTTGGGAAGGAAATCTGGAAAAAACCAGCTAAAAAACTCCCGAACTTAGAGACAGAATGACTCTCTTTTGGGTTTATGCAAAGCTCAATTTGCCCTTTGGCTTGGGAATGGGTCGATCAAGCTCATGAGCAGTTTCAATCCATTCCTGAATGACTCTTTCGGTGTTTTGCAACGCTTCACCATAAGTGGCTCCGTCGGCCATGCATCCTGCAAGTTCGGGAACCTCTGCGATGAAGGTTTTGTCTTCCTCACTCCAGTAAATAATGATTTCGTATTTGTAGTCAGGTCTCATCTTCACCTAGATTTAAACGGTATTTCAATATAAGGTTTCATACTTGTTTTACCTGATATGCTTTTGCTTTGCCCTGTGTCTCTTGGAGATTGATAATCTCCTCAACTTCCTTTTTATAGAAAATGTGATGGCTCCCTTTAACCCGTTCGGTAAAGCCAAATAGACCCAAAATGGTTCTGAATTCATCAAAACTGATATTGTGATCAGACCTTCCCTGAAGAATTTTGAGTAAGAGCTTTTCATACTTCCCCATAGCCCAATATACAAAAAGCCCTCCTGAAATTGCTTTCAAGAAGGCTTTCTTGGTTCGCCCTTCGACTCCGCTCAGGGTGACACCTCAAAGGTCTATCAATTAATGTTTGAAATGTCTCACTCCCGTCATTACCATTGCCATGCCGTGCGCATCACAGAAGGCAATGCTGTCCTGGTCTTTGATCGAACCGCCTGGCTGAACGACTGCTGTAATTCCAGCTTCGTGCGCGATCTCCACACAATCAGGGAAAGGAAAGAAAGCATCGGAAGCCATCACGGCGCCTTTCAGCTCAAAGCCAAATTCCTTCGCCTTGATAATGGCCTGTCTCAAAGCATCCACTCGGGAAGTTTGACCTACACCACTTGAGAAAAGCTGGGTATCATTGCTCAGAATGATTGTATTGGACTTGGTATGCTTACATACTTTGGCTGCAAAAACCAAAGCATCCAATTCTTTTTCGGTTGGTGCCACTTTCGTTACCACTTTGAAATCTGCCTTGCTTTCGGTAGCCAAATCCTTGTCTTGCTCGATCACGCCGTTCAGGAGCGTTTTGATCATCTTGGTTCCTGGCAAAGCCATCTTCTGACGAAGCAGGATTCTGTTTTTCTTGCCTTTCAGGACGGTCAAAGCCTCTTCGGTAAACTCCGGAGCAATCAAAACCTCGAAGAACAGCGAATGCATCTCTTCGGCGGCAGCTTGGTCCACGGTTTGGTTGGTGACCAAAACTCCGCCAAATGCAGAAGTGGTGTCCGCTTCAAACGCTTTCTTGTACGCTTCCTGCACGGTTGGAGCCAAGGCCACGCCACAGGCATTGGTATGTTTCAGGATTGCAAAGGCAGTTTCTCCTTCAAATTCAGCGATCAAATTCACCGCAGCATCGACGTCCACGAGGTTGTTGTAGGAAAGTTCTTTTCCGTTCAACTGATCAAAAAGTGCCTCCATGTCTCCATAGAAATGTGCTGCCTGATGGGGGTTTTCTCCATAACGCAAAGCTTTTGCTTTCGTCTCGGACACTTTCAGTGCAGGGATATTTTCTGCAATGTTGAAATAATTGAAAATATGAGTGTCGTAATTGGAAGAAACCTGGAAAGCCTGGGCGGCAAAATACCTGCGGTCTTCGATCGTAGTCCCGCCATCTTGTGCGGCAAGTTTTTGCTCCAATTCTCCGTATTGATCTTTGGAAGCGATGATCACCACATCTTTGAAGTTTTTGGCGGCTGCACGGATCAAAGAGATACCTCCGATATCGATTTTCTCAATAATGTCAGCTTCGGAAGCTCCTGAAGCCACAGTTTCTTCGAAAGGATACAAATCCACGATCACCAGATCTATAGCAGGAATGCCGTATTCAATCGCCTGACCCAAATCACCCTCGTGGTCGCGTCTCTGCAGGATTCCGCCGAAGATTTTTGGGTGGAGAGTCTTCACTCTTCCTCCGAAAATGGATGGATAACTGGTCAGATCTTCAACAGGAATTACTTCTGCGCCTTGCTCCTCAATAAACTTCTGGGTACCACCGGTGGAGTAGATTTTTACTCCGTGCTTTTTCAGCAGCGCAATGATGGGTTCGAGGTTGTCTTTGTAATAGACTGATACGAGGGCAGATTGAATTTTTTTGATTGCCATTTGGTGAATGGATTTGGATAAAATCGTTGGAAGGCGCAAAGGTATAAAAAATGAACGGGGGGAGAAATATGTAAATCGATTTACGAAGGGGTAGGGAAAAGTACGGACAACGAATGCATCCAGAAAGTACAATTTGCGCATTCTTGCGGAAGGTGCAAGGCTTGGAAAAAAGTCAAATGTTTCAAAGCTCCATAGTCAATACAAGCAAATGCTTCGCCTGGATTTCGTATTCAAAAATCGGATCAGGATAGTTTTGCAGGAAGAAATCTTTCTTTATTTCAGCCAGCTCAAATCCAAGCTTCTGATAGAGATAGAGCTGGACACACCGGAATTTGCCGTGCCAATACTGATCAGTTTATTCTTGCCGTTTCTAGCTATCTGAATCGCCTGTTCCAACAAAAAACTGCCAATTCCTTTTCCCTGAAAATCCGGTTTGACAGCCACGTTTTTGATTTCTACTGTTTCTGGATTTGACTGGAATACAACAATTTCCCCAATGATTTCCTCCCGAAACACTGCTGCAAATACCTCTGATTTTTCCAAATATTCAGCTATCAGATCCAGGGATGGATCAGCAAGGAGGAGCAAGTCAAAAGGCATTTTTTCTCCCTTTTCCAGCCTTTTGAATGAGATTTCCTGATCTTCAATTTTCATTTAAATGTTTTGGTTTTACTGATAGAATGATCTGATTCCTGGAAATGTATTCCAATTTGTTTTGGATTGCCGTATCCTTTTTTCAAGAGTCATTTGGAGTGTTTTAATTTACTTAGGAGAAAATGAAAAATCAAGGCCAGGATGGTCCAGTAAGTGGCAAACCCAATCAGAAAAAATGGGGGCGGAGTATCCGGATCTTGGTGCAGAAAGTTGATAAAAGGAATCAGAGGGCCCATCAGAATAATTTTCACAGGGGATAGAATTGTAGAAACAATAGATTTCCAAGTTTCTTGTGATTCCGATCCCAAAAAAGAAACCATAGGTTGATCCAAAACTAGGGTGGTGAAAAAAAGAAAGGAAATCACAAAAACGAGGAAGAGTGGAACGAATACAGTTCTTTGGGTTTTCACGGCTTACAGCTTTTTTGAGTGTTTTTTGAAAGTTTTGATCTGATGGTCTGACACTTTAGATTTCATAAATCCTGTCTTTCAAATGGATCATTTTATTTTAAAAGTACTTTGTAACTCAAAGTGAATAAAAAAATCTAATATTTCCAATTCCAGTTGAAAGTATTTGAAAATGATGTGTTAAGCTTTCCTGAAACGAGGAAACCCAAGGCAATCCAATATTTCAATTTTAAAAAATATCGAAGGCTCAAGACTGAATTTGGAACCCGGAAAACCGAAATGTTGGGAACCAGATTAAGGTAGTGACCATTTCTATCTCAAATGTTTTGGTTTAAGATTTTGGTCTGCACTTTCTATGATTTCAGCAATGCGTTTTTGTCTGGTTTCGGCTGTCTTGGCAAACACCAGCCAAGACAAGATTATCTTTCTTACAGATTTGCTTAAACTTAAAAAGAAGTCTTTTGAATCTGGTTTGTCAGCGAATTCGGCTTCCAAGTCTGCCGGAATCACTAATTCTTCCACCTCGTCCAGGATGGTCCAAGAGCCATTTTGCTTTGCGGTTTCGATGCATGCAAATCCGGCTTCCGTCATCAAACCCTGCTCTGTGAGTTTTTCAACCTTGTTTTTGTTGATTTTTGACCAAGTGCTTTTTGGTTTTCTCTTGCTGAAAAACTGGTGAGAGGTTTCTTTGTCTATTGAAATTTTCTTGCTGTCTATCCAGCCAAAACAAAGAGCAACATCTACTGCTTCACTCCAAGAAATAGATTTTATTTTTGAATTTTTGTTATAGAAAACCAGCCAAACAGCTTGTTTTGATACGTGGTTAGCTTCCAACCAATTTCTCCACGCTGTAAGGTTTGCCGGATAAAAAATTTCTATTGCATTTTCCTGCATGGTATTTTACTTCAGAATGTTGTTTTTTGTTTGTTGCCAGTCTTTTGTCAAGTATCAAAAAGTTGTTTTACTTCAACAGCTCCATTAAATTTTCTGGTTTTGCTATTTTTGAAAATCCAAATTGCTTATACAAACCATGAGCATCACTTGTCGCTAATCTCCAAATCTTAATATTTTTAAGTTTGTCAAACTCTAATATAAACTCTATTAATTTTTTTGAGTAACCATTGCCCCGACAATTCTCTTGGATGAATAAGTCCATTATATAGGCGAATTGTCCATAGTCGGTAACTACACGGGCAAAACCAACTTGCCTGTCGTGAAGATAAACACCAAAATTCAATGAGTTGTCTATACAGGTTTGCATTGTTTCTTTTGTCCTGCCTTTAGCCCAATAGGAATTTGAAATAAACTCACTTATAAAGTGAATGTTGAGCCGATTTTTGTCGGTACTTATTTCTATTTCGTCCATTCTCTTTTGAAAGTTTTACTGCCGATATATCCTGACTGTCAATGAAACTCGACTCCATATCATTTAGAAATCAAAGGTCACATGGAAATGTACTGCAAAATTCATTTTTCAAGAGTTTATCAAAATTGTCTGCTCAAATCAATCTTATCCTTTGGCTGTAAAACTGTCTTCGTGACCGGTTTCATAGGTTTCTAAGCAAACGAGTAGTTCGTTTCCGTCTGGGTCTTCAATTTGAAGTACATCGTATCCCCACCAAGATTTCTTTGTTGGAACGGAACGTTCGGTAACTTCTTTAAGCAGTTGTTCAACTCCATCGCGAGACAATTCTAGGAAGACACGAGATTGGCTACTGCGAGTAGTGTTCTGACATAAAATAATCTCGCAGCCCCCACGGTCGACTTGGCACACAGTACCTTTACCGTCTGCTTCGTGCCATTTCTTTATGAAACCCAGCTTGTCGACATAAAATCTGATTGCAGTCTGGAGATTCGATACGAAAAAAACAGGGCGCATGTACCACACATGTTCAAAAGCTTCTTTGTTAGATTCTTCCGAGTCCGTTTGCATTAGCTCTATATGTTTGTTTATAAATAAGTCCAGCGAAATTTTATCATTGGTTTGTGCAGTTCGAATCTCCATTCGCTCTGACTCAATGGTTGAAATTTTGAAGTTTTTCAGGTTTTTCGGTCCACTATTCAAAACCAAAAGAAAGATTTGAATTTCGAAGGCCGAAAGGTGATTTGTCAGCAATTAAAGAAGGCTGTCAATCACTTCCGGGAAATAGCGGTGCTCCAGGGCATGAACCTTTTGGGCGATGTCATCGGCAGTATCCTCAGGATGTACCGCGGTCGAAGCCTGAAAGACGATTTTGCCCTCGTCGTAGTGTTCGTTGACCAGATGGATGGTGATGCCGGTTTCGGTATCTCCGGCTGCCTTTACGGCTTCATGCACAAAGCTTCCGTACATGCCCTTACCTCCATAATTTGGCAGTAAGGCAGGATGGATATTAACCATCCGCTCGGGAAAAGAACGGATGAGTTGGTCCGGAATTTTCAGTAAAAAGCCTGCCAGAATCACCCAATCGATCTTTTCTTCCTGTAGTTTGGAGAGAAGTTCGCCTGCCTCCATTTCCTTTCGGGTAAAAGTGAAAGTCGAAACCCCAAACTTTTTGGCTCGCTCCAACACAAAGGCATCGGCCTTGTTGGAGGCAACCAAGGCCACTTGGGCTTTGGAAGAATGCTGGAAGTGTTCCATGATTTTTTCGGCATTGCTGCCACTACCGGAGGCGAGGATGGCCAGTCTGATCATCGGGTGTGAGTCGTTTGAAAAGGCAAATTAGAGGTGGGGAACACTCGAATCAAAACAGGAATTGAAATTTCGGATTTCAGATTTCGGATTTCGGATTGGACTTCATGCCCGAAATCCGAAATCCGACGTCCGAAATTGGCTACTCTTCTCCCTCTTTCAGGTCGTAATTGACCATCCAACCTATTCCATATTTGTCCTCGAAGCTTCCGAAATATGATCCCCAAAAGACTTTTTCATAAGGCATTTCGATTGTTCCTCCTTCAGAAAGGCCATTAAAAATCCGCTCTCCATCCTCCTTACTGTCAGGGTGGATCGAAACAATGTTGTGATTTCCTTTGATCCAGACATGCCCCATCGAAGAGATGGTATCACTGGCCATGATGTTGTTCTGATCGTCTATTTTCAGAGTGATGTGCATGACTTTGGTTTTTTCCTCTTCGGGAAGTTCCATTCCGGGGATTTCTCCAAAATAGTTGATGCCGCCTAAAAACTCGCCACCAAGTACCGACTTGTAAAAGTTCATTGCTTCCTCGGCTTTGCCGTCAAAATTGAGATAGGGATTGATTTTCATTGTGCTTTGGGTTTTTATGGATTTCTAATTTAAGGATTGTCTTTCTGTTTTTCCCAGCAAAATCAAATCAACTCTGAAACTTAACACTGCCAAAATCACTCCCAAAGCGGCCAGAGAAAACGCCAGCCAGAGATTTTGAAAGGAAACCGGAACGGAGAATAACTGAAGTGCCCAGCCGGCTAGCCAGCAGAGGTGGCCTTGTCCGGATCTTTTCTTACGAAGTCGGAGTTTACTGCCGTTTTCGCCCTCATTCACCAAAGGCCAAAAAAAGTCGCGGTATTGCCAAAGCAAGTACAAATCCATCATTAGGAGGACCGTAAGGACATAGGGAGTTCCCTGCCAATGCATCGATACAGTCACCATCAGTATATTCAAAATCATGGGCACCAACATGATCCCACCGAGTAATTTGTATCGTGTACTCAGCAGCATAAATCCGATGGTGATCTGGCAGACAGCGATAAATTCGGCATAGAGTCCCAAATCGTATTTCTGAAGTCGCTCCACCAGCCAGGGAGGACCGATCCAGCCAATAAACTGATGCCCTGCGTAAAGCTTGACCATGCCTGCGCCCCAGAAGGTGAAGCCCAGGAAAATGGAAATGCCTTGTGTAATCCAATTTTTCATAGGAAATAGTTAGCTGGGATTTAGTTCAAAGAAATGGAAATGAAAAGCAGATAAAAAATACGAGGATTATTTACCTGTTGCCGACTCATCTTAGAAAAAGTTTAAATCCTGCGCAGATTGGCAGCTTTCTTTTTATTTTGGGTTCTAAACGCAATTCAAAACCATTTATGTCAGCAAGCGAACTTGGAGTTGGAAGCCGGATCGGCCATCCCAAATTTGGATCAGGAGTAATTGTAGCAATTGATTCCACTTATTACAAAATCTATTTTTCGGCCTCAGAGGAAGTTAAAACACTCGCAAGGGATTACGAAGGTTTTACGGTTGAGGAAGCGAAACTGCCAGACTTTCCGATGCTCACCATGAAGGACGTGGAAAGGGCCATCCGGGAAGCATTGATTGCTACCTCTGAACGCGCACCTTTGATTCCTCTTGGAGGGAAGTGGATGGGAGGGACTTTGATCATTGAACCTTCGGACCGCAGTCTTCAGTCAAAGGAGATTCCAGTGGAGACCTTTTTTCACAAAATCGTCATGGTCCGTGAAAAACTCCGGGTGCTCGAGCAAAACATCAACAACCATCCCAAATTGGACGATGAAGATCGCGTCAATCTTCAGCAATACATCACCCGCTGTTATGGCTCCCTGACTACCTTTAATGTGCTTTTTGCCTATAAAGAAGATCAGTTTAAGGGGAGTGGAAAGGACTGACCGATTTCGGATTTTGGAATTGCGATTTCGGATTTTTGAGAAAAGGTTTAGGTCCATTTGAAACTTTGGTCGTCCTTTTTCAATTCATCTTTAACCAAGCCTGCTTCAAATGAGGCAGGATTTTCTATTTAATGAATTTCTGTTTTTGCACCTGTATCTGAAAATTGAGAATTGGTCTCGACAAGCTCGACCACCGAAACATTGATTTGGATAGGGGCGGAGGAGGAAATGCGGCGAAGCCGCATTTCCTCCTCCGCCCCCCCAGAGACCAACAGCTCCCAGATACCGAGCTTGTCGAGGTGTAATCAATATACTTGTACTTTGCTAGTCGAAGTATAATTTGGTCACTGGTATTATTGCGGACAATCATTTTCTATTTTTAGTTATGAAAAAATATCTATTTCTCCTCATTTTGATACCAGTCTTTGCTTTAGGCCAGACACTTAAGGAAGTAGGCCTAAAAGACAGGATGGGATCTGATTTTTTGATCGGGGCGGCGGTCAATCTTGGTCAAGTAACTGGGCAGGAGGCTGGGGCTGACTCACTTTTATCCCTCCATTTCAGTTCTATTACTTCCGAAAATGGTCTCAAATGGGGTCCTGTGCATCCCAAAGAAGGAGAATACCGATTTGAATACGGCGACGCCTATGTTGCTATGGGAGAAAAGATGGGGGCATTTGTGGTCGGACATACGCTGGTCTGGCATCAGCAGACCCCGGCCTGGGTTTTCCAGAATGCAAATGGTCAGCCTCTGAACCAAGGCGACTTGATTGCAAGAATGGAGGATCATATTTCCACAGTGGTGGGCAGATACAAAGGAAAAATTGACGGTTGGGATGTGGTGAATGAGGCCTTTGAGGATGACGGATCCTGGAGAAAAACACCTTGGTACAACATCACCGGCACTGAGTTTGTCAAAGCGGCCTTTCGGAAAGCTCAGGAAACTGATCCGGAAGCAGAGCTTTACTACAACGACTACAATGTCTGGATACCGGAAAAGCGAAAGGCCATTTTGGAAATGGCCAAAAACCTCCGGGCGGATGGAATTCGCATCGATGGGATCGGCATGCAGGGACATTATCGCCTTGGCTCCCCTTCCCTGGATCAAATCGAACAGGCCATTTTGGATATTCATGAAGCCGGATTTCAGGTACATGTCACTGAACTTGACGTAGATGTTTTGCCCCGACCAAGAAATACTGAGGGTGCGGATCTGAATATCAACTATGCCGAATCTCCGGAGTGGAATCCTTATGTAGCTAGTATTCCCCCCGCAGTCGAAAAGCAACTGGTAGACCGTTACGTTGCGCTTTTTCAGCTTTTTCAAAAACATTCCGACAAGATCAGCCGAGTGACCTTCTGGGGGCTTCATGACGGCAAAAGCTGGCTCAATAACTGGCCTGTACGGGGCAGAACCAATTATCCGCTGATTTTTGACCGCGAAATGAAGCTCAAATCCGGTTTTCTTGAAGCTCTGGAAAAAAATAAACCTAATTGCTTACCTGTAATTCTGTTTTCCTTCTTCTCTCCACAAAAGTGATCGGCACAAACTTGTCAGTAGGGGAGCCGATGTAATAAACCGTCCAATTGGGGTCGTGCTTTGCAAGAAGCTCAGCGATGCAATCCGCCCGATGACCTTGGGGGTTTTGGCAGTCATCCCAGTAAAAAAGCTCGACTTTGTAGTGAAGCGATTGCTTCTCGTTGTTGACAGTGACTTCGATCTGGATGTCCTGCTTCCCGGCCTCCCGGGGAATGGGTATAGCGATATAGCTCATAGCTGTGGAGATTGATGCTCAGACCAATACACCATTATTGTGCCAGTGAAAAACTGCCAAATTGCTTGAAATTCGTGGTTTTTAGATTGGATTTGCTTTTTTTAGCGAACGATTTTGTGCGTAAAGGGACAAATGGAGAATTTTGTGTCGAAATCAGTCCTGAGTAATTTTTTCCTTTTACCTAATGAGAGACCACTTTCAGCCCGACAATTGAGGCAATCAGCGTGGTGATAAAAAACACCCTCCAAAAATCCGCAGGTTCCTTGAAGACAAGAATTCCCACCAATACGGTCCCAACAGCACCAATCCCTGTCCAGACTGCATACGCTGTCCCGATTGGCAATTCACGGGTGGCCCGAATCAGTAGCATCATGCTGATCGTGAGGCAAACCAAAAAACCTGCATACCAATAAACGGCCGTCATTCCGCTTGCTTCTTTGGCTTTGCCCAGGCAGGTTGCAAAACCGACCTCAAATAACCCTGCGATAATCAGTATAATCCAGTTCATAATTGAAATTTCGCCTTTTTTATCTAAATGTTTTAATCTAGGAAAAGGAAGGGGATTCCAAAAGTCCAGAGATTTGTGATTTGAAATGTGGGATTTCTGTCTGGATTATTTCCCAAAGCACATGGTTGTCAATTCCGAAGTATTCAAGGACAAAAACGTTTCTCATCGCAATGATTTCAGACCAAGCTATTTCCAGGTCGAGTAGTTTGGTTTCTTCTGAAAGATGCTTTGCTGCTTCACCGATGATTTCCAACTGTTTGATAGATGCAAAACGCATCATGGAGTTTTCAAAAAAATGTGCTTTGGTATTTCCTGAGGTATAAGCTTCAATTTCCTTAATTGCCTCAAGAATATGAATCAGCCTGATTTTGTCACTGATTTTACCTCTCATAGATCAGTTGTTTTTCCTGATCGATTATCGGTTTGAAATGAGCCGAAAGAGCATTTGCGGAAATTAGATCAACTTTTTTTTGAAGAAGATTTTCCAAATCCATCTGCATTCGAATAAATCCCAATCCAATCACTTTGGAATAGTCCAATTCCACCAAAATATCGATATCGCTTTCAGCATTGGCCATTTCTCTCACATAAGAACCAAAAAGGTAAGCCTTCAAGACGGGTTTGGTCTCAAAATACTTTTTGATTTTTGACAGCTGTTTCGAGGCGAGTTTCATGACGATTCGAATATACGGATTAATCAAATTTGAGGAATAATTAAGGGATACAACATGTGTGATGCCTTAAAGAACAAAAATGCATTCTCTTCATTGAGCAAATAATTTTTAAACCCAATTTTCCAGCTCCCCGATTTTTTCCTTCAAATAAAGCATGCTTTCGGGAAGCGTCTCGACTCCATGACCAGCCGGGTACACCTGGATGTCCTTGAGGTTTTGGATCAGGTTTTTGGCATTGGAGATGGATTTTTCCACCGGAAAGAGCAAATCGTGGTCTCCCAGTACCAAATACACCGCCGATTTGACTTGTTTCAGTTCCTCATTCATGAAATAGGGCTTTTTGGTTTTGTCGATGTATCTGGTCAGGGCAAAACCCTCATAATCGACCAAAAGCTCCCAGGCTTTTGGAGAAAGATAATGGTCGGGCTGCAAGAAAATGGCCTTTTCCAGGAACTTTTCCACATTTTTTCGCTTGGGGCTGATGATGGGTAGCAGATTGTAGTATAGGTTTTTGAGTGAAAGCGAAAACGGCTGTAAGCAACCCGGATTGAATAGGAAGGCCGCTTTGATCTTTTCGGGATGGGTGATGCAGAGTTTTATGCAGATCAGTCCTCCAAAGGAAGCTCCGGCCACATAGCTACTTTGAAGTCCAAGCCTATCCATTACCTCTGCAGCCCAATGACCAAAGTCCTCGGATTTGATTTCAGGTGTATCGCCATCGCTCAGATTGGGAAGTCCGTTGGTTTCGACCAGGTAGATCCTGAAGCGGTCGAGGAGATGATCCAAATTACGGTCAAAATCCCAGATTAGGGCAGTCGTCCTCGCTCCCGGAAAAATCACCAAAGACTCCAGCGTCTTGTCTGAAGTCTGCAAACCGTAAACCATCGTTTTTCCCAATCCGGTATCTACCTCGATCTTTTCATAGGTTCTGTTATTGGTTTGCTCGAGTTGGCTTACCCAGTTTTTGAACCACAATCGATCCTCGGCGGGAGACTTAAATGAAGAAGAAAATTTGATTTTCACGGTTGGGTAGGGGGGAGGTTTGTTGGAGGTAATTTCAGTTTTTCGGGAGCCACTTGATTGTATGCTGCGCAAAGTAAATCCTTAATGACCTCCACTTCCAAATGATCGATTTTGGCGAAAGTCCAACCTTGTTTTCCCCACTTGTTTGGCACGGGGAAAATCACCTTTGAGTCGAATAGTGAAAAGAGATCCTGGTCTTTTTCGGAGAGTTTCAGACAGGCGAGTTTGGTCTGAAAATCGAAGGTTGCAAAGATCTTGTTTCTGACCCGAAAAGAAGTCTTTTCGAAGTGGGGTGCCTCGGTAGACTCGGGTAGGGAAAGGGAAAAGGAGCGAAAAAAATCAAGCATGGAATTTGGTGTCTTTTATCGAAACTAGGCAATATTCCACAGAGCACCTAGGATTGGATTTGCCTTTTTGATTTGGAAATACCGGGTAGTGACTAAGTAGTATTGGATGGGTTTCTAAGTAGCTAATTTGAGAAAGTTATCCGATACTGAAACTGATATTTGAGGTGTGTCGAAATATTTAGACAAGTCTAAAAATATAGGTTTAACTCTAGGAGAATTGACTTTTTGAATGGGAGGGAATTATCGATTTGCTCCCGGATTTTTCCCGGTAGAAATTCTTCATTTTTTTCTTACCAAATAATATTCTGGTTTTCGAAATAGCGGAAAGTTACCCAAGTATCCATTTATTTAAATATTTACAATATCATTAAAATCAATCAGTTATGTGATAGATTTTCTTGAACTTTGGTCTGGTTTTTTACACTTTTCTTTGGGGTGTTCAGTGAAAAATGGCTGATATGAATATTCAGAATTGCAATTCAATGCTATTCGGATTGAAGGCTTGAGCAGTTGGTTTTTTCCTGGATTTAAGCAACAAAACAAGCCTGCAAAATCAGGGGAGAACTGTTGAAAGCAAGCTGAACGAGTGTAATAGAATCAACCAAACCAGGTTCCCGATTGATTTAATATTTCTGATTTTAAATCCCCGATTAGATCCTTAAGTCAGACTATCTAAGTGGTCGATTTTGCATTTTGGTTTTCAATTCCTGAAACAGCGGATATGGGATTGTATCGCTGAAGTGGTGCCCCTCATTTGATCTTGTTTAAAGTAACTGTAAAGGTACTTCCTGCCCCAAATTCACTGTCCACGGAGATTTGCCCACCCTGAGCTTCTATGAATTCCTTGCTGATCGCCAAACCAAGACCTGTTCCTTCTTTACTGGAACCGGGTACCCGGAAGTAGCGGTCAAAAATTTTGTCCTTGTATTGAGGCGGAATGCCCTGTCCGGTGTCTCGAACTGAAATTTGAACCCGGTCTTCCTGGGGAGTGATGCTCAGGTGAATGGTGGAGTGGTCGTGGGAATAACGAATTGCATTGGAAATCAGGTTGGTCAAAACCCAGGCTGTTTTTTCGTGGTCTGCATGGACCCTGGGTAAAGTCGCCGGGCAAGAAATTTCAAATTTGATGTGTTTTTGATCCGCTTGCATTTTGGTGGAATTGACCGAATACCGGAGGATTTCTTGGGGATCGGCAGGGAGAATGGCGAGTTGAATGTTGCCGCTTTCGACTTGGGTCATGTTGAGGAGTTCTCCGGTAATTTTCAAAAGGCGAGCGGTATCCTCCTGGATGCTGTCGATTAGGTTTTGTTGTTCCTCATTGAGTTTGCCGATTTGTTCATTTTGGAGGAGCTGTAGGCTCAGCCTTATGGAGGAGATAGGAGTCTTAAATTCGTGGGAAACAGTGGCAATGAAGTTGGTTTTGGCAGAGTCGAGCTCTTTGTATTCGGTCACATTTCTCAAGATGATCATGTGTCCGACCAAGCGCTGGGTTTGTTCTCCTGTGGGAGGGAGAGAGATGTGGAGGGTTTCTTTTTCAAAATAGCCCTCTTTGTTGTCTGCGAAAATTTTGATGGGTTTGGGTTTTGCTCCACTGTCTGGTTGGTGGATGTCCTGGATCAGGGTCCGGATTAGGTCATTTTTTTCAGCCAATTCTGTGGCTGGGAAGCCGATAAGCCCGGATTCGGTTAGGCCGGAAATTTTAATGGCTTCGTGGTTGGCGAAAATGACCAGGAGGTTTTCATCCAATCCCAAGACAGGATCTTGCATGTTGTTAATGAGCGCTTCGATCCTTTTTTTCTCCATCATGAGTTTGGCCAGGTTGCTGTTGTTGTATTCTTCCAGCTTTTCAGCCATGGTGTTGAAGGATATTGCCAGCTGCCCAAATTCGCTGTCTCCCTCCAAGTGTACCCGCTCTGCGTAATTTTTTGCAGCAATCTGTCTGATCCCCCCAGTGAAGGTGGTAATGGTTTTTGCGATGTTGGAGGGAAGGTTCAGCAGCAGGATCAAGGCGATCAAAAAGCAAAGTGTCCCGGTGATCACTATCCAAAATATCGCATTGTCGGCGGTATTTTTGGCGATCTCGCTTTTTTCCTGGATGGCTTTCATGTTCATTTCCATGATCTTGAAGATCTCCTCCCGGATATTTTTCTTAAGAACTGGATTGTTTCTGTCGGATTTGAGCCGTTCCACGTATTGACTCAATTCTAACGTGGCTTCTTTTTCTCCAATTTCGGAAATGTTGTTTTTCTGTTTTTCAAGATTGGTATCAAACAGCTGCATGGCTTGATCGGAACCATCCTCCAGAGCAACCAGCATAGTTCTGGAATAGTGCAGGGTATTATAGTTGGCCGTCAGGATATTTTCGGTATCCTGCTTGAGTTCATTGATGTACCGGGTGCCGACGATACCCAATAATAGGATCAGAAGGAAAAGCAGCCCGATCCCCAGCCGTATTTTGGTTTTGATTTTCATTTAGGAAAGGATGACAAGGTCGATACCATTAGAGGATAATTTTTTAAGCAGTCCGTTGAGGACGTTGGTAGCCATGATTAACCGGATCAGGCTTAGGTGGGGTTTTCCAATGCAGATGGTGGTGATTTTGCGTTCTTCTGCCTGTTCGATGATGGATTTGGAGACACTCTTGTTTTTGGTTTTGATGATTTCGGCTCCCAGTTCGGTAGCAAGTTTGAGGTGGTTGATCAGGTGTCGCTGCTTGTCCAGCGGGATATTATCCCCGCTTTCCCTTGGGGTTTGGACATAGATGACGTACCATTTACTGTTGTAGTAGTTGGCCAGTCGTGCGGTTTTTCTGATAACCGTTTTTGCTGTTTTTTCATTGCTGCTGATGCAGGCCAAAAACCTCTCGTGTCTGAGTACCTGAGTGCTGGTGATTTCGGTTTCGATCTTTCGTTCGACCTGTGAGGCGACTTCTTTGAGTGCCAGCTCACGGAGTTGCAGGATATGTGAGCTTTTAAAGAAGTTTTTAAGTGCGGTATCAATTTTTTCAGCCTGATAGATTTTTCCTTCTTTCAGTCTGGAAATGAGTTCATCAGCAGTAAGATCGATATTGACTACCTCATCTGCCATAGCAAGAACGCTGTCTGGAATCCGCTCCTTGACTTCAATCCCGGTGATTAATTTGATTTCTTCATTGAGGCTTTCGATGTGCTGGATATTGACAGCGGAGATTACATTGATCCCTGCCGACAAAATATCTGACACATCCTGCCAGCGTTTTTCATTTTTGCTTCCTTCAATATTTGTGTGGGCAAGCTCGTCCACGATGACCACCTCAGGCCGGAGGTTGAGGATGGCAGAAAGGTCCATTTCCTCCAATTCTTTGCCTTTATAGAAAAGATTTCTACGCGGAATAACCGGAAGGCCATCCAGCAGTTCGCTGGTTTCCTTCCGGTTATGGGTTTCGATAAACCCTATTTTGACATCTATCCCGTTTTTTAGCAGGGTATGGGCTTCCTGAAGCATCCGGAAAGTTTTACCTACACCGGCACTCATGCCGATGTAGATTTTAAACTTTCCCCGCCTCGATTTTTGGATGAGCGAAAGGAAATGCTCCGCAGACTTTTCTTTTTCTGACATCAAAACCAGACGGTGAAGTTAGTGGTCAGCATGCTACTGGTGGTTGTGTTTTGACCATCCCGGAAATAGACTTCATCATCTGAAAAGAATACCCTTCCTTCTGTTCTGAACATGAAGTTTTCGGCTACCCGATAGTTGATTCCCAAGGAACTGCCATATGCGCTGAATCCTTCCACTGAGGTGATTGGGACAATTTGCACACTTTTTTCGTCATCGAAATACTCTATTCTGGAAACTACAGAGAGCTTTTCGGTCAGGCTATATTGGGCAATCAGATTGGCGTTCCACCATACTGCCTTCCCTCCGGCTTGTTCCTGACTGCCTACGTAGACATCTCCTGTCATGGCCCATCGGTTTTTGGTGTAGATAAAATAGGCATCGGTGAAAAGTCTTTGTCCAACGAAGGTTGGCTCTGAGGCACTGCTTTCCTTGCCGACATAGGTGTTCCAGTTGATCAGCCAGGAGTTATTTGGACGATATTCGATCTGAGTGGAAAAGGCTTTGTTGGAGTTTTGATCTTTGATTTGTTGCCAGCCATTGAGCGCATAGAGGTAAAGGTTCACTTTTTGGGAAAGTGGGAGCGTCAGCTTTGCTCCTGACATGTAGTAAGGGACATACTCCGGTGCAAAGGATCGTGTGTAAGCAAGGTGGTCTTTGGAAATGGCACTTTCGTTGGTAAATGGCGAACCAAATACTCCAAAATCCAACCAGATGTTTTTATTGGCAAATATCTTAAGTCCAGCATTGGCTTCGACGATGTTTTTCAAAGTTCCTTCTTCAGCGGCATAATTACTGTTCATATAACTACCAAACCCCGGGACAAAGCGGGCTCGAAGTCTGGTAGAGGAATATTTAATGTCTATGTAAGCAAGGTTTACATTGACCTCATTGTGTCGACCCATGGAAACAAAATAAGGTCTGTTGCCATCGGCAGGCTTGTTGAAATCATAGGAATAATAGGTGTCAATATAGCCGCCGATTGTGACTTTGCCCTGGTGGTTCATAGAAGTGGAATCCATCACAGCGGTATTGACGATTTGGCCATGGGCCGTATTGAGAATTGCAAAGAAGATTGCTAAGAATAATAAAGGTTTCATTTTACTGTAGTTGGTCTAATGCTAAATTGAGTTGGAGTACATTTATTTTTTCGGTTCCTGCGAATCCAAGCAGGGGACTTTCGGTATGGTTTTGAATCAGGTTGGTCAGGTCAGTTTCGCTCAGGTTACGCTTTTTGGCGATTCGTTTGACCTGAACCAGAGCAGCCTGCACTGAGATATGGGGATCCAATCCACTACCACTGGCTGTCACCAGATCAGAGGGGATTTGAGCCAAGTCAATTTCTGGATTATGCACCAAAAACGTGTCAATTCTGGCCTGAACCTCGGCAAGGTAATCAGGGTTGGTTGGGCCTTTGTTGCTTCCTGACGAACCTGCTGAATTGTAGGATGCTGCTGAAGGTCTGGACCAGAAATACTGATCCGAAGTGAAATTCTGCCCCAGGTTGGAATAATAAGTTTTACCGTCCTGAGTGATGGTTTGGCCTTTTCCGCCTCCGGAAGAAACCTGGGCCACGCCCCAAATTATTGCTGTGTAAATGCCACAGAAAAACACCAAACAAACCAATGTCAATCTGATAGCGGGAAGGATATTATTTTTCATTTTATTGATATTTTAAATGAATATTGAGACAAACAGGTCAATGGCCTTGATGCCGATGAAAGGCACTATTACACCCCCTAAACCGTAAACGAACAGGTTTCTGCGAAGCAAGGCACTTGCGCCAATTGGCTTATAGGCTACCCCTTTCAAGGCCAATGGGATGAGGAGAGGGATGATGATTGCATTGAAGATTACCGCTGAAAGAATGGCGCTTTCAGGGCTGTGCAGATTCATGATGTTTAAGCTTTGCAGGGAAGGAATCGCTACGATGAACAAAGCCGGGATAATGGCAAAGTATTTCGCCACGTCGTTTGCAATACTGAAGGTAGTCAGTGTACCACGGGTCATCAGAAGCTGCTTGCCGATTTCCACCACTTCAATCAGTTTGGTAGGGTCGTTGTCCAAATCCACCATATTGCCGGCTTCTTTGGCTGCCTGAGTACCGCTGTTCATAGCGACTCCCACATCTGCCTGTGCCAAAGCCGGAGCGTCGTTGGTCCCGTCTCCCATCATGGCAACCAGTCGGCCTGCGGCTTGTTCCTTTTTGATGTAGTTCATTTTGTCCTCAGGCTTGGCTTCGGCGATGAAATCATCCACACCTGCTTTTTCGGCAATGAATTTTGCGGTCAAAGGGTTGTCACCGGTTACCATTACGGTTTTGATGCCCATTTTTCGAAGGCGTTCGAAGCGTTCCTGAATGCCTGGTTTGATGATGTCTTGCAGTTCAATTACTCCGAGCACTTTTTCGTTTTCAGAAACCACCAAAGGTGTACCGCCATTGCTTGAAATCTTGACAACCCGCTCTGCAGTTTCCATTGGAAAGGCGTTGCCTGCCTTCTCACATAATGCCTTAATGGCATCGGTTGCGCCTTTTCGAATTCGGGTGTTTTCAGTACCCGCCTGTCCGGCCGGTAGGTCGATTCCGGAAGATCTGGTTTCGGCGGTAAATTTGATGAAGCGGGCATCCTTAACCTGAAAACTCTGTGGGTTGATCGCTGCCAGTTCAATGATGGATTTGCCTTCCGGGGTTTCGTCTGCCATGGAAGCCAATGCCACAGATTTGACAAAGTGTTTTTCGTCGATGCCGTTGGCAGGGTAGAAGTTGGTTGCCTTTCGGTTACCGATAGTGATTGTTCCGGTCTTATCCAGCAGCAAAACATCAATGTCGCCTGCAGTTTCCACCGCTTTGCCGCTTTTGGTAATGACGTTGGCTCTCAAGGCTCTGTCCATTCCTGCAATCCCGATTGCCGAAAGCAAACCGCCGATGGTGGTAGGAATCAAACAAACAAAAAGAGAAATGAATGCTGCAATTGTGATCGGTGAATTGGCATAGTCCGCAAAGGGTTTGAGTGTCACCGTTACGATGATGAACACCAGGGTAAAACCAGCCAACAAAATGGTCAGGGCAATTTCATTGGGTGTTTTTTGGCGGCTTGCACCTTCAACCAATGCAATCATTTTATCAAGGAAACTTTCCCCTTGTGCAGTTGTCACCTTGACGATGATCTTGTCCGAAAGCACTTTCGTGCCGCCTGTTACCGAGCTTTTGTCTCCCCCGGATTCGCGGATGACAGGTGCGCTCTCCCCGGTAATGGCACTTTCGTCAATGGAGGCCAAGCCTTCTATGATTTCTCCGTCGGCAGGGATGATGTCCCCGGCCTCACAGACAAATAAATCTCCTTTTTTCAATTGGGAGGAAGAAACGGTGACGCCGCTTTTCAGTTTTGCAGGGGTCTCCTCTCTTGTTTTACGCAAGCTGTCTGCTTGTGCTTTGCCTCTTGCTTCGGCGATTGCTTCGGCAAAATTCGCAAACACTAGGGTGAGTAATAGCAACAGGAATACGGTGAAGTTGTAGCCAAATGATCCTTGCGAATCACTGGTCAGGGAATACAATGCTACGATCAGCATTACTATCGTTCCGATTTCCACGGTAAACATAACCGGGTTGCGAAACATGATTTTTGGATTGAGCTTTACGAAAGACTCTTTGAGTGCATCCTGCACCAGTTCTTTCTGAAATAGACTCGTGTTATTATTTTTCATTTTTTTCAGAATTATCGATTAGTACAATGAAAAGTATTCGGCCAATGGCCCCAGGGTCAGGGCAGGAAAGAAAGCCAAGGCGGCAATCAGGGCAATCACTGCAAATACCATCATACCAAAGGTGGTGGTGTCGGTTTTGAGTGTGCCATTGCCTTCAGGGATGTACTTTTTATTGGCCAGAATACCTGCTATAGCGATCGGACCGATGATTGGAAGAAAGCGCCCTAACAGCATCACTATCCCGGTGGAGATGTTCCAGAAGAGGGTGTTGTCCCCCAGACCTTCCATACCGCTACCATTGTTGGCACTGGAGGAGGTGAACTCATACAGCATTTGGCCAAATCCGTGGAACCCAGGATTGCTGATCGAGGCGGTGGCGTCTGGGCTGGATGCGGCAATTGCAGTTCCCACCAGGATGAGGAATGGGTGGAGCAAGGCAACGATCATGGCAATCTTCATCTCTTGTGCACCGATCTTTTTCCCCAGGAATTCCGGGGTACGTCCCACCATCAGGCCACTGATAAATACCGCCAGGATGATGAACACGTAGAAGTTGAGCATACCCACACCGACCCCTCCGTAGAAGGCGTTGATCATCATCCCAAGGAGTTGGTTCATATTACTGAGTGGGGTAAAACTGTCGTGCATCGCATTGACACTTCCGGTGGAAATGACCGTGGTGGCGATGCTCCAGTAACCGGAAGCAGCAGCTCCGAATCGGACTTCTTTGCCCTCCATGCTGCCCATGTCCTGAGCAATTCCCATTTGGGTGATTTTGGGATTACCGTTCATTTCGAACATTACCGTAGATACGGCCAGCAGGAGAAAACCAAGAGTCATCACTCCAAAAATCATTTTGGAAAGTCTGGGTCTATTGATCACATAGCCCATTGCGAAAATCAAGGCAATAGGGATGATCATCTGGGTCACCATTTCGGTGATGTTGGTCAAATAGTTGGGGTTTTCAAAAGGGTGTGCGGAGTTGGTCCCGAAATATCCCCCACCATTGGTGCCCAAGTGCTTGATGGCCGTAAACGCCGCTACCGGACCGGTACTTACTTCCACAGTTTCCCCTTCAAGGGTTTCCTGGGTGCCTTTTCCTTCCCAAGTCATCGGAGTACCGTTGAATGCCAGAATGCTGGCCACAACTACGGCGATCGGGAATAGAATTCGGGTACAGCTTCTTACAAAGAAGGAGTAGAAGTTACCCAGCTTAGGAGCTGTTTTTTCTTTCATAGCCATGAATAGCACCGCTGCGATGGCAATGCCAGTGCCTGCACTTACAAATTGCCACAACATCAGGATCAGCTGTCCCAGATAGGAAATCCCAGTCTCACCGGAGTAGTGTTGCAGGTTGGTATTGCAGACAAAGCTGATCGAAGTATTGAAAGCCAAGTCAGGACTCATGGATGGATTGCCGTCTGGATTGAGCGGAAGCCAGGACATGTTGGTAAGAACCAGCATCGAAAGGACAAACCAGCTGCCGTTGATGGTCAGTAAAGCGACCAAATGAGCTTTCCAGCTCATATCCCTTGATGGATCAATCCCGCTTAGTTTGAAGAAGAGCTTGTCCAGGGGATTGAAGAGGGGATCGAGCCAGGTTCTTTCGTATTGAAAGACTTTGCCGATGTAGCGTCCTAACGGAATTGCCAGGGCAACTGTAGCGGCAAACATGAGGATGACTCCAAGAATTTCTGTGTTCATTTGAGATTTTATTAAGGTTGGTCGGGAAAATCAACTCAATGCTGGAGTCTTGAAAGCTGGAAATCGGCAGAATTTCTGAGGATTCCCAGCTATCTCAACAGGAGCGATGATTTGCCATTTAGAATTTTTCGGGGCGGACTAAAACGTAGAACATATAGCCAAACACACCGATAGAGAGGATAAGTAATGCAATCATTTTATTGAGTTTTTTTGGTTTCTATCAATACTTTGAGGTACACGGGGAGGAGGCTTTCAGGCATCACTTTCAGCTGATCCATCAGCTCGTCGGTGTCAAGCCGCATTGCCATGGTGGCCAGGAATTCATTTTCAATCGCATTGCAGAGGAAGAGATTTTCTCTTTGGTAAACTTTGGTGATCAGGGAGAGAATTTGTCTGGTCTCGCTAGATTCCCAATACTGGGCACACCGGTTTCCGAAATAGCGGAGCACCCGGTAAATCTGGTATTCGTCTTTTTCAAAATATTCCGGAAAAGCCTTCGGAAACCCTTCTTGAAGTTGTCGGATTAAGTTTTCCATAGCGTTCAGATGTTTTCAAAGGCATCAATCGCCCTGAAGAGGAGGGCAAACAAGACGATCCCAGTGAGATAAAGCAGTAGCGTCAACATTGGATTATGGGGTTGGATGATTTGATTGGAAGAGGTTACCGGATTCAGGTTCCGGTTTACTGATTTGGTAATTGACTGGAGTATTCATCGGGTATTTTACTTGATGTGAAACCCCATGTGCCAGTACCGTTCCCATTTTTATGGATATGATATAAAAAACTCAATAACAATAAGTTGTGATTTATTCGGAATATTAAAAAATAAAAAACCCTTTCGTTTTGAAAGGGTTTTCCTATTGTTTTGAAAGGGTGGAGCTTATTCAATGCCAAACTCGGAGAGCTTGCGGTAGAGTGTCGTAAGGGCTATGCCCAGTAATTCTGCGGTTTTGGTTTTGTTGCCGTTGGTGTAGTTGAGTACCTTTTGGATGTGCAGTTTTTCAGCGCTTGCCAATTCGAAGGCAGACATGAATGGCCTGGTGTCTTTGGCAGTGTTCCGCCTCATCTCCAGGGGCATTGCGTCCAGCACAATCTGATCACCGGATGTCAGGATCACAGCGCGTTCAATTGCATTTTTCAATTCCCGGATATTGCCGGGCCATGGATGGAGTTTCATGGCTTCCAGTGCATCTGGTGAGATGGATTTTATTTTCTTGTTGGTTTTTGTGGAAAATATGGCCAAAAAATAAGAGGCAAGTAATTCAATGTCTGCCACCCGATTCCGGAGTTGAGGCAACATGATCTGAAAAACAGAAATCCGGTAATACAAATCCTCCCGAAATGTCCCTTTTTTTATTTCCTCCAATAGGTCTCTGTTAGTGGCGGCAATGACGCGGACATCGACCTTAGTCGGTTTTGTTTCCCCTACTTTGAAAAACTCGCCAGACTCCAGCACTCTCAGCAGCTTAGCCTGCAGGTCAAGGGCCATTTCTCCGAGTTCATCCAGAAAGATAGTACCGTGGTTGGCTTCTTCAAACAGCCCTTTTTGGTCTTTGGTTGCTCCTGTAAATGCTCCAGCTTTGTGACCAAACATTTCACTTTCGAGCAAATCCTTGCTGAAAGCCGAGCAGTTGATGGCAACAAAATTTTTCTTGGCCCGCTTGCTTTCCTGATGAATCGCCTGGGCGAAAATTTCTTTTCCGGTGCCGGTTTCTCCCGTCAACAGGACGGAAGCATCGGTTTCGGCAACCATTTTGGCCAGATCTATTGCCTCTTGGATAGCTTTGGACTTACCGATGATTTTAGCGAAGGAATGTCTCTCTCCGAGTTGCTTTTCCAATTGCTGTACCCTTTTGGCAAGTTCCACTTTTTCAAGTGCCCGGTACATCAAAGGAATGATTTTGTTGTTGTCATCCCCTTTGGTGATGTAGTCAAATGCCCCGTTTTTGATGGCTTGAACCCCATCGGGAATGTTGCCATAGGCTGTCATCAGTATGATTTCAACCAAGGGAAACTTCTCCTTGATTTTTTTGGAAAAATCCACCCCATTGCCATCCGGGAGCTTGACATCGCACAGCACAACGTCAACCTCGTTTTGTTCCAGTTTTTTGATGGCAGATTTTAAGTCAGGTGCCTGGAGAACCTCAAAACCCTCCAAAGAGATGATCCGGGTCAGCAGAGTCCGGAGCTTTTCTTCATCATCGATGATCAGTACTTTTTTCAAATTTTCAGTTGAGTTTGGGTGCCAAATTAAACAAACAATCCGGGGAGGACCCAAATATCGCTTTTTTGGTGTTGGCAGTCCTGGGGGATTTTTCTGAGGGAGACCTTGAATCGAGCCCTATTTTGAAATCCAATGAGGATTAAATTATTGAAAAACATTTTAAAATTATTGTTTAACAATAAATAAATAGCGATTATTGAAAAATATTTTTATTTAAAACTATTTCTAATGGCAAAATCCAAAAAATCCCGGACTGCCACCATTCTTCAAGTCATGCAGGTGGTGACTTGGATCGTTTACATCGGCCTCTCCATCGAAGCCGGAGCGATTTTGGTGTCCTTTGGTGTAAGCTTATTCAATTTCCAAGCTGCCGAAGATTTACACCTTGGTTTAAGTCTGAAGCACCTTCTGGACTTTGACCGGAGACATTATATTGCCTATGTTTCACTTCTGATTGCTGTCCCTGTTCTCAAGGCAAGTCTCATGTATCAGGTGATTCAGATTCTTTCCAAAGTGAAGTTGGAGAGTCCTTTTACCCTGGATGTGGCAAAGATTTTGGAGAAAATGAGCATGACGCTAATAGGGGTTTGGATTGTCAGTCTGATCGGACACTCCTACGCCAAATGGCTTACAAAAAGAACCCCGGAGTCATTTAGTTTCGAGGTTTTGGATGAATATCTTCTCATCGCCGGACTGGTGTTTATCCTTTCCCAGGTTTTTCGAAGAGGGGTTGAAATCCAGGCTGAAAATGACCTAACCGTATAAGCCATGGCGATCATTGTTAACCTTGATGTGATGATGGCCAGGCGCAAAATGTCACTGAATGAGCTGTCGGAGAAAGTGGACATCACTCTAGCCAACCTTTCGATCCTCAAAACCGGGAAGGCCAAAGCGGTTCGATTCAGTACTCTGGAGGCAATTTGCAAAGCTCTGGACTGTCAGCCTGGGGACTTGTTGGAGTTTAGAAATGAAGAATAACTGGAATGTGGTAAATTGAAGAGTAAACCTTAAAAAGAATCCAATGCGAAATCCTGTTTTCTTCCATTTACTCGTGCTGGGTTTTTGCCTGAATATTTCCTGTCAGGCCCAAAACTCTTCCGAAAAGCAAGATGCCGTCTATTCCTTTAAAACTCCAGGTTCAGGAGGAACCGGTAAAGTATACATGGGACGAGAAATCGCCCATGTAATGGATTTCCAGGGGAAAGACTGGCTGGAGCGCCAAAGCCGGGAACAGGAGGAAAATACGATGCTTGCGATTGAAAAATTGCCTGTCACTGACAACAGTGTGGTGGCGGATATCGGTGCGGGTTCAGGTTTTTATACCTTTCGGATTGCCCCCAAAGTACCTCAGGGAAAAGTCTATGCCGTAGAAATCCAGGACGACGCCATCCAGTACCTTCAAAATCGGAGCAAGGAGCTGGGATTTGACCAGGTAATCCCGGTAAAGGGAAAGGTAGATTCCCCAAACCTCCCGGCCAATTCAATTGATCTGGCCATCATGGTCGATGTCTACCATGAACTGGAATTTCCGGTGGAAATGCTGGCAGAAATCCGGAAATCTCTCAAGCCGGAAGGCAAGCTTCTGCTGATCGAATACAGGGGCGAAGATCCTGCGGTGGCTATCAGAGCACTTCATAAAATGACCGTCCCTCAGATCGAAAAAGAACTGACAGCCAATGGCTTTATACTGGTTGAAAATGGACAATTTATGCGAATTCAACACTTTTTGGTTTTTGAAAGAGCTAAATGAGGGAGGAAATTTTATTGACTGGCTTGCAACGGGCAAGGTGAATTTTTCCCAAATGGAAAGCTGGTTTAATTATAGTTCAAGTATCGAGGGGAATAAACTTGGTGACGAAACCCTCCAAGGATAGGAAATACACAGAATAGGAAACAAAAAAGGGTGCAATCGTCGATTGCACCCTTTTGTTTTTTATTAGGCCGGAGGCCTTTGAATGAAAGTTATTTGAAATTGTAAGCTTTCAGCATTTTGTGGAAGATGTCGTTGTTTTCATAAATCCCCGCAAAAGCTTCTGAACCGGGACCGTATGCAAAGACCGGAATCATCACGCCGGTATGGCTTCCTGTCGTAAACTTACCTTCTACCATGCCGGTTTCGGTGCTACCCTTGTTGATGGTAAATCCACCGGTTTCGTGATCGGCAGTGATGATGACCAGGGTATTACCGTCTTTTTCTGCAAATTCCAGCACTTTTCCGATAGCATTGTCAAAATCAATCATCTCTTCAACGATATATTGGGTGTTGTTGCCATGGCCACCCCAGTCGATCTGGGACCCTTCGACCATCAGGAACATTCCCTTTTTATTTGATTTCAAAAGCTCCAGGGCCTTTTCAGTGGATTTGACCAATTCATCTCCGCGACCTTCTGAAAATCTCGGCTGTTGCTCATCTGCAAGAAATGCCGCCAACTTACCGGTTTTGATCTGCTGAACTTCCTCGATGGAGTTTGCAATCTGATAGCTTCGATTTTTCAGGGAATCGATCAGGTTGACACCGTCTGTGCGGTTGGCGAAAAACTTTCTCCCTCCTCCGATGAACACATCAATGTCGGTGCTGAGGAAATCCATGGCAATATTCTCATCCAATGACCTAGAGGCCTGATGGGAGATAAAACTTGCTGGAGTGGCGTGGGTAATCGAGCAGGTAGCGACCATTCCGGTTGCCAATCCGTTGTCTTCTGCGATTTCAAGTATAGTAGGGACAGCCTCACCATTTGCGTCAACTCCGATTGCTCCGTTGTAGGTTTTGACTCCGCATGAAAATGCCGTGGCACCTGCTGCAGAATCTGTAACAAAGGCATTGCTAGCCTGGTTTTTGTGAAATCCCACGACAGGAAAACGTTCAAGGTTGAGATGTCCGAAGTTTCCGGTCAGTCCGGCGTAGATTTGGGCAACTCCCATGCCGTCCCCCACCATCAAAATGATGTTTTTGGGATGTTTGGCTTTTTTCTGGGCCCAGGAAGGGCTGCAGCAAAGCGAAAGTGCAAGGAGGATTAGGTATCTTTTTTTCATGAAATGATGGGTTTTTTCGGGTGTAAAATAGAATTCAAAAGTTGAAAAGATCCTGTTCGTTCCATTTCTTAACCGATTCTTGATCTTTGGGGAATCTCCCTGCTATTCTACCTGATTTTTGGAAAAAAGGACCACTTCTTAAATAAACCCTGGTCGATTTTCAATTTTCAAGGCTTGAGTATTCGGTTGCTTTCGACTTGGTTCCAGAAATTATCCAAGGCCGATTTTGTTGGATTGATCCTTCTTAGAGGTGTTTGGTTTGTCGCCTCTTCAATTTGGAAAACCTCCATTTTTGAACAAGATAAAGAAGGCCAATCCCAAAGATGAGCAAGGGGGTAAAGAATCACAAACAGGATATAATTGATTTCATAGTAAGACAGTTTAAAAATATTTGCCAGGTTGATGACAAAGTCAGTGCAGTAATTGTATAACCAATAGGTAAGTTCTAGTATGGCATTCATGATTTTTTCATCTGGTTTATTCGATCCTGAATGTTGAGAGACTTAATTAAAAACATGTAAATCAGCAGTGGAAAAAAAATCACAAGTAGGAGAACATTGGCCAATCCATAATTACCAAGACTCCGCAGGGAAGCAATCATTCCAAAATACAGTGGATCAGTAACTCCAAAATATTCCGGGTTGAATTTCACGTGATGGGTTTTGCAATAGCTGGTGTCGTTGTGACAGGCCCAAGAGCATTTTTCAGGGATTTGGCTCCCGCTATTGATAGTCAGTTGGTTCCGGCTTTGGTAGTCTGTAGCCTCGAATTGAAGTCTGGAATATTCATTCACGATGACCATAAAGAACAATGGAAAGAGGAGAATCAAAGTGTTTCGAATGGTTTTTCTCATAGAACTAGTAAAGAACCATGTCCCGTTTGATTATAATGAAAAAGGGCAATCATTTTTGATTTGCCCTTTTTTAGTTTTCAAACAGAAGGTTTTTAGAATCATTCAATTTATTCCTCGTTTACTTCCTCTTCTTCGCTTTCTGCATCTTCCTCAGATTCTGCAATCACATCCATGGTAGCTTCAGCCCATTCGATGATCACTTTGCGCTGGGCATCGTCGAGTTTGGCCGATTGATGCACCAAAGTGTAAATACCCAAAGGCATCTTGCCAGCTTCGACTTCCAGGTAGATGTCATCCAATTTTTCCAACTGCTCGATCATGTCATAATCTTGCCATAATGAGAAATTGAGTTCTTCCCGCGCAATGCGGACATCCCGTGCCACAAGCCAGGAGGAGGGTGCCACATGAGAATACCAGGGATATTCCGTTTCATTGCTGTGGCAGTTGTAGCAAGAAGTTTTCAACATCTTTGTTACCTCCTCACTTACAATCCCGCTTGCTATGATATCACCGGAATTGTCGGTTTCTACAGCAGGTAATTCAGTGGGAACAAATTGAATGATCAAAAGCAATAAGGCCGGCCCTCCGAGAAGATAATGCCAGCGTTTCATTACTCAGTTTTTTTCTTTTTGCCGGCACTCCACTCCATCAAGGTCGCCAATTCGGCTTCAGACAATTTTCCCTCTGGCTTATTTTCAAGGAATTTGGCAGGAGGCATATCACCTTTTTCCAAAACTTCAGCAATTTTTCCTTTGGTGGCCATCTGTTTGGATTTTTTGGAAGCTTCAAAAGCATCCCAATCCAGTTTGGCTTTGCCTTTTTCATTTTTGGATTCCGCATTATGGCATCCGTAGCATTTTTGGTCTACGATCGCCTTGATGTTTTCAGGCATATCAGGAGACATGGCCAGGTGATTTGGAGCTGTTTCGACTTCGGGTTTTGTCGTTCCCTGAAAGAACAACAGCCCAACCATAGCGGCCATCGGAAGTAAGGTTAACTTTTTCATAGTGAGTTAGTAGGGTTAAAAAAGGAATTTCAAAAAGATTTCGCTATTGAGCAACAACTAATTTCAAAAAACTGAAAGTTTTTGGTAAATGATCAGTAGACTGGCAAATACCGGAGGGATGATTTTTGAAAATTAACCAATTTACAAGGGGATAGGATGTGGTTTAAGTTGAGCACCGGAGTCAAGTGGAATCAATCACCAAATTGGGAGATTTTGCCCCAGGATCGGCAAAGTTTGTTTGATCCAACTTTTTTTTTCTGTGATGAGGACAGGTGAAATCTGGAAGTGGACTCATTTTTATCCCTTCTATAATTTTCCTCCAGGAATCAACACCAGCTTATTTTTTTTGAAGTCGAGTAGATTGGGATTGAGGCCAAAATTGGGAATTCAGCCCGATACGGGGGATATTTTCAAGGTTCTATTTCTGTGAACAATTCAAAAAGCCGGGACTTTTTTGGTAGGTCTTTCCCTTTAAAACTTGGAAAGGTTGGGCCGATAGAAAAACGACTGATGACCCTTTAATGTTGAATTGAACCCCACTGGCTTGATTTGTGAACTTACCTATTGCAGAAAGTAGTGTGGACTTGGTGTAGAGCTAGTTGCACGACATGTTTGTGATTTTTTCAGGAGTAAATGAACCGGTACCGGTGCGCTATTCAAGCAGCAAAATGGGGATAGAAGGATTGTTTTTCAATTGCTCTTTCCTTACAAAACACCTGACACAGATCAATTTGCGATTGTCAAAATTTAAATGAGTATCACAATGGAAAAGCACATATTAAAAGTCAAGTCAATTCAGAAGATAACTCCCGATGTGTTGCGGATTACTACTGATAAACCTGAAGCAATCGACTTTGAGCCTGGTCAGGCTACCGAATTGTCCATAAAAAAAAGTGGATGGGAAGCGGAAAAAAGGCCATTTACCTTTTCAAGTCTTCCCGCTGAAAAAAGCCTTGAATTCACCATCAAAACCTATCCGGATCACAAAGGGATGACCAAGGAGCTGTTGGAATTGGAGAATAATGATGAATTGGTGGCACATGAGGTATTTGGAGCTATTCGATACAAAGGCAAGGGGGTATTTATCGCAGGAGGTGCTGGGATTACTCCGTTTATTTCCATTTTCAGAGACTTAAAAGCGAAAAATGAAATAGGCAAGAACCAATTGATTTTTGCCAACAAAACCAAAGCAGATATCATTCTGGAAAAGGAATTTGAGGCTCTATTGGGCGATGCATTTATCAATGTTTTATCTGAGGAGAATGCGATAGGATATCATTATGGAGTGATCACCAGAGAGTTTCTGGAAACGTACATTACTGATTTTAGGCAACAGTTTTATCTGTGTGGACCTCCTCCGATGATCAAAGCAGTGGAACAGCAATTGTCGGAATTGGGTGTGGATGAAAAATTAATCACAAAAGAAAAAATTTAAACCAACAAACTATGAACACTACAGCTAAAGGATATGATTTAATTATCCCAGTCAATACCATTAATCTCTCCTATGATGATTTGGGAGAGGGCAACATTCCGGTTATCTTTCTTCATGGCTTCCCATTTGATAAGTCCATGTGGAAGGGACAGCTTGAGTTTTTTGCAAGCTCCTATAGGGTGATTGCCCTCGATATCAGGGGATTTGGAAAATCCAAAGACGAAGAATCATCGCTGAGCATCGATTTGTTTGCAAACGATCTGATCCATTTTATGGATGCTTTAAATTTAGAAAAAGCGATTGTTTGCGGATTGTCAATGGGAGGATACATTCTGCTAAATGCACAGGAACGGTATCCGGATCGATTTGAAGCGTTGATCCTTTGTGATACCCAGTGCATTGCAGATTCAAATGTAGTCAAGGAAAAACGGCTTGAGGCAATTCAAAAAATTGAATCTCATGGGCCGGACAAGTTCAATGAAGGGTTTGTAAAAAGCGTTTTTCACAAAAATTCCCTGACTGAAAAGGAAGAATTGGTAGAAAATTTAAGCAAAGTTGTCTTTTCCAACTCTAAGCACATCATTGCTGAGGGATTGAGGGCGCTTTCGGGCCGATCTGAAACTTGCTCCACCCTGAGTGAAATTGCTGCTCCAACTCTAATTATTTGTGGCAGAGCTGATGAAGTTACTCCTCTTGCCCAATCTGAATCCATGCATCAGGTCATTGAAGGGTCCGAACTTAAGGTGATTGAAAATGCAGGGCATGTATCCAATCTGGAACAGCCCGAAGATTTTAACAGCCATTTGCAGAAATTCCTGGCTGGGATCACATTTGTCGGGGCAGAGTTAAATAATGAAAAAAAGACTCCGGATTCGGGGTATTACGGGAATTAAATTCATTGCCAAAAGACAAAAATGACTGAAACAAAACCTTGGGATTCCATGATTCCCGGGGTTTTTTTGAGGATTTTTTTACCCTCTGTTGATAGCATCTTTAAAACTATTCACAGACTTCAGCTTCATTTTTGACTGGGTTGTGTAAAGTGATATTCCTGCAAAAATTTACATTGAGTTTGATTTTTTGAGGAAGGGCAAGCCCAAAAACATCCTGATAACCAAAGTTTAAAATTCCTAACTTGACTACTGGGCAACCAGCATTTGTCTGATAACCACTTCACGATGGAACCCGATGCGCTTAAGGACTTTTGAATCATTTTGGCTGGTGAAAAATGGGATATTGTATAGTTATCCTTCACTTCAGACCGATATGAATACCGAAATTCTGGTAATCGGCGGTGGAATTACCGGCGCCTTAATCAGCCATGCCTTGGTAGAGGCTGGATACGAGGTGATGCTGATCGATCGCAGGGACATCGCCATGGGAAGCAGTTCTGCCACGACCAGCATGCTCCAATATGAAATTGATGTGCCGCTTTATCAACTAAGCGAAATGATCGGGGAAGCTGCTGCTGCTCTTTGCTACCGCTCCGGCGTCCAAGCCATTTTAGAACTGGAAAAGCTGGTGAAGGATCAAAAGATAGACTGTGGATTTCAGATGAAAGAAAGTCTGTACCTAGCGCACAGTAAAAAGGCTTCCATTTGGTTGAGGGAGGAATTTGAGATTCGAAATAAGCATCAGTTGGGTGTGAAATGGCTGGACGCTGCCGAGGTGAAGCGTAACTACGGCGTGATTTGCCATGGGGCCATTCTATCTGAAGTCGCGGCAAGTGTCGATGCATACAAGTTGGCCCACGAACTTATTCAGCTCAATGCAAAGCGGGGAATGAAGGTCTTTGACCAGACAGAAATTGCACGAATTGATACTTCGGGAATTGGACCAAAAGTCATCCTGGAAACCGGCCAGAGGATCCAAACCAAAAAAATCGTCTGCTGTACCGGATTTGAAAGCACCAAGTTGCTCAAAGAAAAAGTTGCTGACCTCTTTTATACCTATGCCACGGTCAGTGAGCAGGGAATTCAGTTGAATAGTGCCATCCAAAACACCCTGATTTGGGATACCGGCGAGCCGTACCTGTACATGCGAACCACAGACGACGGCCGCTTCCTGATCGGCGGAGAAGATTCGTTATTCAACTTTCAACTTTTTCAGCAGAAAATCAAAGAGCGAAAGGCAGGTAAACTGATCAGGAAACTGGAGAAGATTATTCCCGGAATCGAATTTATTGAGGATTTCAGTTGGGGAGGAACCTTTGGCACCACCAAAGACGGACTTCCCTATATCGGCAAGAGTCCCGAGTATGAAAACACCTATTTTGTTCTCGGATTTGGAGGAAACGGGATCACTTTTTCGGTTCAGGGAATGGGGATGATCCTGGATTTTCTAAAAGGGAAAGACCATAAATTGGCTCATTTTTACCGGTTTGGAAGGTGAAAGAGGTATGGCATATTTGCCTGTCTTGGAATAAAAACCTTCTCCGATTTTTCAGGACATCAAACGGAGCAGGGAAATTTATTCAACATAGTTTTTTCTATACCTGTCACAATACAACATGATCTCGCGGGCAATTTTATAGCTCTCATAATAATTGTCCGTCCAGGTGGATAAATCCTGATTCTGAAGTGTACCTCCCTTTTGAATGATGGGAATTTGGATTTCCCTTGCACTCTTCATGCTGCTGGAATGCCGGGAATTTTCAAGTTGAAGAAGCTTGGAGCTTAATTCCGACTCGAGAAAGGATGAAATCCTCCAAAGTTTGGCTATGTATTCCATGCATTGGGCTTCATGTGCAGCCATTGCTTCCAGCCAATTATAAGTTGGACCCAGGTTTCCTCCTTTAAACCCTCCGCTCATCGGCGCAAGGGCGGTGGGATTGATCCAGGTAAATTCACGTTCGACCAAAGCGAGTTCGACCGAATCGATATCCAAAATTGAAGGTAAGGTAGGATGGTGGACACTGTTGGAATAATAAGCCATTTGGAGAAAACCTGTTACCCCGTTTGCGGCTCCTTCAGCCCATCGGACAATTTCATTCGCATTGTTCCTTTTTCCGACAACTCTGGGAATCTCGGTGGACAAAACATAAAAAAGGTAACCGGCAATATTGGCAATGAGGATATTGTTTATGAAAATCCCCAATTCACCTGCTTTAGGAAAGAATTCGGGAATGCTGTCTAACCAAAGGAATTTCACGGTCAGTCCAATAAGGGAAATCAGGAACAGCCAGTTTAAAAACTTCGGGCAGGATTTGAAAGCAAGAATGAAAAGTCTCATGGTTAAACTTAAAAAAAATAATTCAAGTAGTTGATTTTAAGCAGTGTGAGGGTTTTGGAGACGGTGCTTTTGAATCCTAAAACATCTACTGCTTATCAAATTTCCTGTTCATCCTGCCTAAAGCCTGATTTTGGTCAATTCAATTTCAAGCCGGTCAAAATTTTCCTCGTTTTTGTCCACTGCAAAGGCCTTGACTTTTCTGCACTCTTCCGCTGAATTAAAGAGCATTTTGAAAACAACATTTGTATGGTTTTCCGAAACTGATTCAAAAGTTGCCAATACCTGAAAATGAGGCTTGGAATGGCGTTTCCAAGCTATCAGAGATGGACTTTCTATTTTGATAAACTCGCATTCATTGTGATAATGTCCCTTGTCCGGTCCGTGCATGACAAAGCGCCATCTTCCGCCAACCCTAAAATCAAACTCTTCAAAGGTGTTGGTAAAACCTGCTGGACCCCACCAATTTTTCAAATGGTCAGGATCAGACCAAGCACGAAAAAGTAATTCTCTGGAAGCCTCGAACGTTCTCGAACTCACAATTTCACAGTCGGGTGTGGTTTGCAGGATTTCTGTGGTCATATAGGATTTTTAACAGATTTGGAGCCGATTCAAAAGGAATTTCCCCGATTTGAAGGACAATTGCAAAAAAGAATTTTTGAGAGTTTGCATTTTCCTTTCCTCAGAAAATCTTCAGAAATGTTCAAGTAGGAGCTATCAAAAATTTGAGAATAAATATCCAAATGGCTACTCAGCTGATGTCTTGGCCAAAAACAAGTTCGTAGCCGTTGTTGTCAAGGATGGAAAAGTCGCGCATCAGATACTCCCGATCCTCAATGGGAGATTTAATGCTTGCCTTGTCTCTGACCGAATCCCAAAGCTTATCTACCTGGTCGGTCACTATAAAAATGCTGCCGGTCAATTGCGGTTTGGGAAAGAATTCCTCCGTGTTGTCTGGGCTTTTGCAATCTTCAGGTTCATCCTGTGGCACGATAAACATGAGTTCAATCCCATCTCTGGTCAATGTGACGAAGTTTGGGAAATGACTTTTGCCGCTAAATCCCAAGACAGATTCGTAAAATGAAATTGTCTCCTTTAGATCTTTTGTCCATAGGATGGGACTGAGTTTTTGGAGTTTCATCTTGGACCGAGGATTTTCTTAGTCAGCTTTTTTCTGAATTTACTTGTCATTGGGTGAAATGTCAATTCTAAATGGCTTCAATCCCAAGTTCCTTCAGCCGGTCCAAGTGGTCCTTCATGGCTTTGAGTTGTTCCGGAGAGTGGCCCTGCCAATCGAGGACTTCTCCTATGACCCGAATCGGATTCCGGGTGCGATAGGACTTGGTCGGATTTCCTGGGAACTTCTTGTCTGTCAGATTGGGATCATCTTCAATCGGCCCAGTTGGTTCTACGATGTAAATTCTGCCGGATCCTTCGCCCAAAGCAAGTTCGGCTCCCCAAACAGCCGCATCCAAGGTGGCTGTCAGGTAAACAAAAGCAGCCTGTTTCCTCTTTCCGTAGTTAGAATTAAATCCAGGTTCAATCAGGTCTCCAAACTTTAGATTTGCTTTGGTGCCATGATAATAGGGTAGGGAGTTAAGGTTAGGTATAGACTCCATGAACTGAAATTAGGTTTGGCGATTTAGTCTCCGAGTTGCGGTATTCTGATCTAAATGTTTTGAATAGAAATCCTTCTCTTTTCCTTCAAAGCTTTGAAATAGGAGGGAGTTAATCCGGTCACTTTTTTAAACTGCGAGGATAAATGAGCGATGCTGCTGTAATGAAGCTTATCTGCAATTTCGGAAAAGGTGTCCTCTCCAAAAATAATCAACTCCTTGATTCGCTCTACTTTCAATGCGATTAAATATTGCTCTATGGTAGTGGCTTCTACTTCAGAGAAAAAATTGGCTAAATAAGTGTAGCTGTGATTTAATTTTTCACTCAATAATACAGAGAACTTGTTATTGGGTTTCTCATCTGAATTGTAAACATAGTCGATTATGACCTTTCTGATTTTCTCTATCAAAATTCCCTGCTTTTTTTCTAGCAGTTCTAATCCCACTTTTTTGATTTTCTCATTGAGCTTCTTTTTATCTTCCTCAGTAATTTCCTCTTGGGTTTCAATTTCCCCCAATTCAACTTTTACAGGGGTGATGTCTAGTTCCTCTAAAGCTTCTTTAACTACAACCTTGCAACTTTCGCAGGCCATATTTCTTACATAGATTTTCATATCCGGATTCTTTTAATTGATAATTAGGAGTAGAAATGTTCCATATTAATCGTGACCCAGCCTTTTTATACCCAACCTGTTTTCCAGTTTAGAATTGGTGTAAAAGGTAAAAATGCAATGAACAACGTTCACTGCACTGTTAAAAAGTATAACCTTAAGCGCTGATTTGTTTCTTCGTTTTTTGTTTTGGCTATGGGTTTCCTGAAAATTTCATCTGCCTCACAAAGGTTTTTTGTAGTACTCAGAAATTTACTGATAGATTAGGTTGTCAGTTTATCGCTTTTCTCCTTACACGCTTTTGCATGATCCAGATGGGTCTTTAGGCCCGGAAGCTTATTGGTAGCCCATGTTTTGATTTCCGTATCTTCAGAATCAGTTGATGCTTTTTCAAACAATTTGATCGCATCCTCATGGTGCTTCACCATCATGTCACTGTAGGCCTTGTCAAACTCATTCCCAGCTTTTTCCTCAAGGGAAGTGTAGGCCTTTTTCGAGTCATCCGTGACCGAGGTAGGGATAGAAACTGATTTAGATTGCGCCAAAGCCGAAAGTTCAGTAAAGGATTTGGAATGGTCGGTTTCCATCATTTTTCCCATTTCTTTCACATGCGCAGATGTGCCTTTTTGTTGGGCCAATTTTCCCAAACTGATTTCTTCCAGTTGCAATTCAGCTACATCCATCAAAAATTTGGTACCGTTGTCATTGTCGATTACGACAATGGTTTCCTCATTATCAGCCAATTTTTCAATGTTTTCTTTTTCAGCTATCTCTTTTGAATCCATTTTTTTGTTTTCCGAACAAGAAGTGGCGAAGATTAGCGTGCCTGCCAAACAGCTAGTATAAAGCAGGATTGATTTTAAATTGATTAGATTTTTCATAGTCTTGTGGATTAGTTTTCAAAACATGCAAGGAACTCGCCAGAGCCCCTTGCATTTGACTTTATCGGAATCCTACCAGTGAATTTCTTCACCCCGGTTAGTCTTCCAGTTATTTTCCAAGTATTTGCCATCGTCTTCATTTTTCGGTGTAACCGAGATGACGACATTACCTTCTTTGATCCCGGATTCATATAATTTAGCCCGGGCTTCAGGAATGCCCGAACCCACCAAGGCTCCAATTACTCCTCCAGCAAATCCTCCGGCCCCGGCTCCTGCCAATCCTGCGGCGATCGGTCCGGCGATCAGTATTCCCAGTCCGGGAATGACCACACTCGTACCAATTGCAGCTACTACGCCGCCGATTGCGCCGATAGTACCGCCGATGGCAGATCCTTTGCCCGCATGTTCTGCTGCTTTGGTTCCGATTTCAGTTGATTCAAATTCATCCTCAGTGTAATGGGTTTTCCGTGTTTTATCGGACATGACCAAGTTGATGTCGTCTTTTGAATATCCTCTTTCGTGCAGGGCATTGTAGGCATTTTCGGTGCTTTCGCGATCACGAAACATTCCTGTCAGCACCCTTGGCTGTGAAGTTCTATTGCTTAGACCATCGTTTTCGACTCTTGAATTTTCCATTGTTTAGTTGGGTTAGTTGATTGATTTTGAACTGATTGATTTTAGGCGCATTGAGTGAGGAGCGCATAAATGATGACAAAGACAACTATTGTCCCGAGGCATCCGCCGCCCAGTTTGGAAGCGCCGTATCCCGCTATCAGTCCTTTGAATATGTTGTTCATGTGTTGAAATTTTTATCTACTTATGTCCACATGGAATCCCCATGATCCGTTCCACCTGCTTGGCGGTGCCAAGTCATGGGGATTTCGTTTCTTATTAATTATGCAGCTTCTTCAGCGGCATCCACATTGATAGCATCCATTGCCACATCAGACAGTTTCAGGTCGGCTTCTTTTTCTTCCTGAAGCGTGGTGGCCAGCAAAGCTTCCACCTCTGTCATATCCATTGTTTCAGCAAACTGTCGTAGTGTACCGTAGGTAGCAATTTCATAGTGCTCCATTTTTTGCACTGCGGCGATTATGCCGGCGTCACGCATAGAGCCTTCCTCACAGGTCTCGGTGATGTCATGGGTTTCTTTGATTAGGCCTTCCATGGCGACACATTTTTCACCTTGAGCTTTAATTTTAATCAAGCCGAATACCTTATCCAATCGGCTGATATGTCCTTTGGTCTCTTCCAAATGTGCAGTCAGAGCGTCTTTCAGATCATCTGAAGTGGACTTTTCGACCATTTTTGGAATCGCTTTTAGTGTGGCGTTTTCTGCCCAATAGATGTCTTTCAATCCATGTTCAAACAATTCCATCAATTGCGACGACTTCATGGAAGCCTTTTTACTGAAGTTGGACTTGTCTGATCCTGAAGTGGACTTTTGCGAAGTGGTTTTTGAATTTTCCATTTTGTGAGTTATTGGTTTAGGTTAAAATTTGAATTTTGATTGTGCGAGTAAGCCTTTCTCTTACCTAGTGGCAGGGATATTTTCTTTCACTTTAGGTTTTTCATTATTCTGATAAAATGACCAACTGATTATCCCGTTCTTGGGAGCAGTTGCTTTGTCCACCTCGTCTTTTCTTTTGGCACTCAATTTTTTATTGGCAGTTTGGACGGATTTTTCAGAACGGTCAGTACCCCTTGATTTTTCCTCAAGCAGGCCATTGGTATCTTTTACATGCTGAATTGGATCTTGAATGACCTTCCACTCTTCCCCCATGAGCGGGCTAACGCCTTCATTCCACGGACCTTTGTAATCTTCACCTTGGGACATGTTGAAGTATTTGTTGCTGTACCGGGGATCGCTTTGCAAAATTCCGGGAGGAAAGTTGGGCTGAATGGTGTCCAAAGCCGCCTGAAACATTTGCAAATGGGCAACTTCCCGAGTCATCAAATAGCGTAGGGACTCTTTGACATAGATATCGTCGGTGAATTTCATCAGGTTTTCATAGACCATTTTAGCACTCGTCTCCGCGCCGATGTTTAAGCGCAGATCAGCGGTCAAATCGCCCATTCCCATGATATAATTGGCACTCCAAGGATTGCCTACACTGTCAGTGAGGGTGGGAGTGCCGCCACTTACAATAAAAAAATGCGGATTGACCATGGCTTCGTGGATGTAATCTTCCTTGGCAGCTGTACCATCAAGAACCTTTGTCAAATCAGATTCATCAGCAGCATTTTTCAATTCTCCATTCACGCCCGTAAGCAACATCTGAATCGTGGCACCGACTATCTCCAGGTGACTAAACTCCTCCGTCGCGATGTCCATCAACATATCATACTTGTCAGGAGCGGTTTTTCTGCAACCAAATGCCTGGACAAAATATTGCATGGCAGCTTTCAATTCACCATTGGGACCACCAAACTGTTCCAGCAAAAGTTTGGCAAAACGCACATCGGGTTTAGATACCCTGGCATTAAATTGTAACTCTTTTACATGATGAAACATAGCCGGTGGATTAGTGTGAAAGTGAAATACAAAGTTGCGGAGAGTAGTTATTTTGACTATTATATAATTATTCAAATAAATTACATCATTCCCACATGTATCGATTGGTGAGTCTAAAACTATGCCATCGCTCTGGTTGCTTTGTAAGCTGGATATGCTATAAAAAGTGAAAATTATTGAGAAGAATTGACCTCACATTGGGGACAAATTGAGGGGGATTTAACCAATATGAATTGATGTCAAGCTCTGATAATCAATAAGGTTAGAGGGGAATCGAAAAAAATTAATTCTATTTGATTGATGTGAAAAAGACATGTTTCATCGGCTGGCTCAAAACCAAGAATACCTACTTCTAGGAATTATAGAAAAAGAAAGTGAGAAATAATTTGGCCGAAAATAACTTCCATTTTATCAAATGCCCTTCAAAAAATAGTGGGTTCTCCACTTAATCCAGAGGAGATCCATTAGGAAATTGACTATACAAATTTGAATGAAAATGGTAGGCTGAAATAAATGAATCTAGGCTACTCTCAGGATCTTTTCCATCTTTCGACCCATAGCCAACTCATCGACCAGTTTATCCAAATACCGGACTTGCTGAGTGAGTGTGTTGTCGATTTCCTCTATCCGATAGCCACAGATTAAGCCGGTAATAAGATGTGCATTGGGGTGGAGTTTTGCTTCCCGGAAGAAGGTTTCAAAAGTTGCTTTTTGTTCGATAAGTTCTTGGATCCTCCGGTCGCCAAATCCGGTTAGCCATTCGATCACCTGATGCAATTCTTCTTTGGTGCGGCCTTTTCTCTCCACTTTGGTGACATAGTGCGGATAGACTGAGGAGAAGGTCATTTTTGCCATCCGCTCATTGTGTTCGGGTGTGATTTTCATGACTAGTTTTTGATCTATGGATTATTTTAATCTGTCTAACCGACCTTTTCTTTTCACAATGTTTTTATAGTCCCATTGGATTTCTTTTGATTTTTTGAGCCAGGAAATCAGGTCATTGGTATCGATTTGTTCCAAAGAAGGGTAGAAAACGGAGGCATCTTTAAATTTTTTGCCAACGACATTTAATTTTTCTTCTTCAAAGCTTGCCCCACTCCAAAACATCAATCGCATACCGGCTTTCTGCTTGCTGTAACCCACAATCGGATTGCCGTCCAAAAACCATACAGGGTGGGCGTGCCAGATTTTGCTTTCAGCTTCGGTCAGTTCGCTGTCGATTGTCCGGGCAAGCAGGTCGCAGATTTCTTGGTCATCCCCTGTTTGTTTATTGTTATATGCCTGAATTTCCGGGTTCATCTGTAGCTGTTTTGAAAACCTTTTGGTTAAACAATTTAGAAAATTAACGACTAAGGCAAGTCTGTTTGTAGGCATATATAATCAAGGTTGAAAATTGCCCTTTAGGTACAAAATCCAGGCTAATTGCCTCCCATGTCTGTGATGCCTTGTTTAAGTGCATGATAGGGGAAAGCCAACGCCGCTTGGTTAATTGGCTTTTGCTGATTTTCTTGCAGCCGTTCCTTCACTGACCATCCAACCCAGAATGAGGCTTAGGTAGCCCAAAGAAGCAATTTTCGGATGTAACAGGAACAGTAAATCACTTAAAGAAAAAATGGAGGACCTTTCAATTTCCGGTATCGCCCTGGTTATAGTCAGCGGTTTGGGGGTAATTCATGGCCTTTTGCTCGCAGCATTTCTTTTCCTGCATCAAAGGGGAAACCGTCTTTCTAATCACTTACTCGGTTCCCTGCTCGTCGTGCTGTCCTTCAGAGTGGGTAAATCCGTGTTGCTGGAGTTTTCGGAAGACCTGAATGTGAAGCTCATCTTTATAGGCCTTGGTTCCATGCTCTTGATCGGACCTTTGTTTTACCTGTTCTCAAAATCATTATCCAAACGCGCATTTTCCCTCCGAGAGAGTCACCTTTTTCATTTTATCCCTGCGATTTTTGGAATTGGGTTTGGCTTTTGGATTCAAGAAAGCCACCTTAAGACTTATCCCATTTGGGTATTTGTCGCGGCTTACGCGACCTACTATGGACACTACCTCCTGTACCTGCTGGTTGGCTATCGGACGGCGATCAAAGCTGATGCTATCCAGCCCAGTAATGTCCGGTTGCTTAGACTGATCTTCTTCGGACTGTTGGCTGTTTGGTTCGTTTATTTTTTGAACCTTTTTGACGAAGATATCCCCTACATCATCGGGCCGGTTATGTATTCCGCAGTAGCCTATTCCATCAGCTTTGTCATTGTCAAAAACCGCTTTATCGATAAAGTGTATCACGAAAAATACAAGTCCACGCAGATTCCGGAGTCTCTCAGCGAGGAGATTTATTCTAGAATCCAAAAGCTGATGGTGGAGGAAAAGGCTTTTAAAAACCCCGACTTGTCTCTCAAATTGCTGAGTGAACAATTCCGTCAGAGTCCTCAGATTATTTCGATGGTAGTGAATCAAAAGAGTGGTAAAAATTTCAATGCCTACGTCAACCAATATCGAATTGAAGAAGCGACGAAACAGTTACGGAACCCAAAACTTGAACATTATACCATTTCTGCGATTGCCATGGAATCCGGATTCAACAGCATCTCCAGCTTCAATACAGCCTTCAAAAAGCAAACCGGACTAACCCCTCTGGCCTTTCGAAATAAGTCCTAAAATGATCAATTGCTCTTTCGGAATGATCATTTCGGGAGATTTGGACTCTTTGGCACCCCTTCTTTGTGCAAAAAAACATGCACATGTCAAAAGCTAAAAAATTGCTGAAGTGGTCACTGATTGCAGTGACGGTATCCCTCATTTTATTGGCCGGTTTCGGATGGTGGTTTATGGGGCTGTTACCTCCGTCGAATCCTTCTGCCGAAAATATCAAAGCTGTCCTGCCAAGTTCTTTGGTTTATCTGAATGAAAAACCCAGCCCAACCAGAGGTAAAATTTTGGCCGTGGTCACCAGTACCGATTCTATTGGAAGCTCGGGCAAGCGGACAGGGTACGAACTGACCGAGCTTGCTCAAGGCTACAGTGTTTTTGTGGCCAATGGATTTGAAGTGGACATTGCCAGTCCAAAGGGCGGAGAGCCTCCCCTGGTGCTCGATGAGGAAGATATGGGGGTCTATGATTATGCGTTTCTCAATGATCCCATTGCTCAAAGCAAACTAAAAGAAACCATCCTGATGGACCAGGTCCGGATCGAGGATTATGAGGCGATTTACCTGGTTGGGGGAAAAGGCGCCATGTTTGACTTTCCGGATCATCCGTCGATGCAGCTGTCCATTAGGGCTTTGCATGAGCGCGGGAAGGTAATCGGGGCAGTTTGCCATGGTCCCGCAGCTTTGGTAAATGTAAAATTGGCTGACGGCACCCCCTTTTTGAAAGACAGGAAGGTGTGTTCATTTACCAACAAGGAAGAGCTTTTTCTGATCCAGGATGCCCGAGAGCTATTTCCATTCCTTCTTCAGGATAAATTGGCAGAAAGTGGCGCCTCCTTTTCCGAAGGTCCTATGTATCTTGAAAATGTGGTGATTGACGGGACGCTGGTGACCGGGCAAAACCCCTGGTCCACCTGGACCACTGCCGAGGCGATGGTGAGGCAGTTGGGATTCGAACCCAAAAAGCGGGAAAAGTCAGCTGCTGAAAATACCGTTTCGATCTTGAATGCTTACGAAAAAGACGGGTATGCCAAAGCCAAACTGCTGATTGAAGGAATGAACCAGGGTGAAAAACAGGAGATCGACAGGAACCTGATGGCCATGCATGCCTTGGTGGCGGCGATGCAGTGGGAGATCTCAAGAGGGGTAGAACTCATCGGGCTCCTGCGCTATGCAGCCTCTTTTGTGGAAAAGAGCCAATAAACCGCATTGTCAATCCGGCTTGAGAATTTTCAGCTGTGCGGAGGCATTTTCATGCTTGGGTTCCAACGCGAGTACCCGCTGATAGGCAGTGATGGCGGCTTCTTTGTCTCCGCTGATCCGAAGTGCATCTCCAAAGCTGCTGAACACGCGGGGAGAATAGGGGTAAATCAAGGTGTTAAACTGAAAGGTCAGTAAAGCCTGAGGCATCCGGTCTGAATACTGGAATACATAACCCAGCGTATTCAGCTCCACTTCTTTTCCAACCAGGGAATAGACTTCCCCCAAGTGGTAATTGACGTTTTTCCAAACTGAATCCATCGGTTCCTTTTCGAACAGGTCGAGAAGGTAAGTTGCTGCCCGATAATTTGGCTCGGAGGCAAAGCCTACTGCAATCTGGGCCAAGTCTTTTTCCAGATCATTTCGGGGATATTCCACCATGCGTGCATATTCCTTGCCCTCACTTTTAAAGATAAAGGTGGGTACCCGATGGATTTGCTTTCCCTTCTCCTCGGCATTTGGACCTTGCTTATACTTTTCCTCGCCGTCATACAGGGCAGTGAATTTCAGTTGGTTTTCGTCTAAGCCCAGCTCATTCCAGAGTTTGACAAATTGGGGTACCCATCTTTTGCTGTCTCCGCACCAGGTTCCGATGTAGATTTCTACCTCAGTCTGCTCGAATGAGCTTTTCCAGGAGGTGTCTTCACCTTTAAGTTGAAACCGTGCATAATTGCTTTCAAACCAGCCGCTATACGTCGTATCCTTTCTAAGATCATCCAGTTCAAATGGCCCAGCAAGGTGTTTGTCTCCGTTTGAATTGATGTAGGTGAGGGGCGTTTGAGCGATCGCAACTTGCGAAACGAAGAAAAAAAGAATAAGAAAATATTTCATGTGTATGACTTAAAGTAGACGCAATTTATAGCTTGAACTTTTGAGGGAAAACAGAGATATCTCTGGGTTGTGTGAAAATTTCCCATCACTGGATAAGTAACTCGACCAGAGAGAACCAAATCGGCCTTTTATCCAAAAGGGATAAACTAAGTCATGGGTTTAATTTTTAATTGCCTTCGCGACTGCCAACTCTACATAAACCAACCCACATACGACCAGTATTTCCGTCAAAAAGTAAATCTTTCCGGCCAGGGTGATTTTGGAACCGGGAAGAAATACAAGTCCCAAGGTAACCATGCAATAGAGTAAGTTGGCGAAACTGATTGCCTTGATAAATGGAACCCAATTAGCCTTCAGGAATAAGAAACAGCTGGCTGAATAGATGCAGAATACCGCAGCAATTCCCGCCAGCAAAGACAGTGTCTCAACTGCCACACCAAAGAATTCATGGTAGGCTCTCAAGACTACAAACAAAAGAATGGCAGTCAGTAAAGCACCTAAACAATCGATTAGGAAAAGTTTTCGTGGCTCTTTTCCTAATCGATTTATGACATTTCCGAAAATCATTTTCTATTGAATGAATTTCGAAACCGCTATTTTTTAGCCAAAAACTTGTTGACTTCCAACCAGTAAATAAACGCATCAAACCAACGGTTGCTGGTGCGGTTTGGATTGCCGAGACCGAAACCGTGGCCGCCGTTTTGGTATAGATGAAATTCGACTGGCTTTCCGGCTTTGTACCAGGATTCGATCACTCCAATCTGACCCAAGAACAGAAAATCATCGCTGGCGATCACATTAAACATCGGAGGAGCATTCTCAGGCACTTCTACCGGACCCATGCCACCATAGATTGGTCCAATAAAGGCTAATTTCATCGTTTTTGAGTGGAGTGTAGAATGCATGGTCAGACCGGCACCTGCTGAAAAGCCGATCATGCCTATCCTTTCGGTATCCACTCCCCATTCTTTGGCATTTTTGACAATCATGGCATAGGCTGCTTCAGCATCTTCGAGCTGGTTGGAAAGGTCCCGCTGAGGCGGACGTGGGGGATTTGCAACCTGTGAACTATCGGAGGTTGGGGCCGGGGATGGTGCCGTTCGGGGACGGTTCATCCAGGCCGAAAAGTCTTCAAGCGCGGGAGGAGTAGGGTTGAGGCGGTACTTTAGCACGAAAGCGGCGATGCCTTGCTTGGCCAAAGCCTCTGCGACTTCCCAGCCTTCATTGCCCATCGAAAGCCAGCTGAAACCTCCGCCCGGCGCGACGATCACGGCAGTTCCGTTTGCCTTTCCAGGTTCCGGGAGGAAAGGAGTGAGTGTAGCGGTGGAGATATTTCTTGCCATTGGATCACCCCACTGACGAAACCAGGTCTCAGGAGCGGGTTGATTTTCGACGCCGCCTGTGCCGAGCAAAATGGCATTGGGTTCGGCAGGTGTTTCGAGCGGATAGATGGTGCCGTCCTGAGCCAAGACGGCTGAAGTCAGGAGGAGAAGGGAGGCCAATAAGGCCGGCTTGGTGAGGTTTTTAAAATGAAAAGGCATAGTGAATAGGTTAATGGGAGGGTTTATTTGAGTTAATTATGAAAGGTCAATTTTTCGGTTACCCGGACAAAGCAAGATTAATTTTCCGGATCAAATATGGGAACCAAGCTATCGTGATGAATAACCTGAGTAAAGAAGTGTATGACAACTTCAAGTAAGTTAGGAGCTTATGGTCGAAATCCAAATATCGAACGACAGGAATGGTCTTCGGACAATCTGTTTCAAGACCGGGGATCTAAAGCCCTTTCCTCGACAGGCTTGCCTTTTTCTGAGAAAAACGAGCTTTCCGCCGGAATTTTCAGACCATATGACCTGATCAGTTTAATGAATCAATCGCCCGCTGCAGGGTCATGTCTATTCCGGAGTTGATTTCCGAAAGGGTGTTTTTGCTGTAGCTGTCCGGAGCAAGCCCGATTCCTTCATAGGTCTTGCCGTCATACAATTCCACCTTTTGGGGTACCAGTGAATAAAACCAGCCATTTGCCAATTCCCTTCCGATCATAGTCCCATGAGCACCGTTTGTTGTGTCCCCCATGAGGGTGACTTGGGGCAGGGTTTTAAAGGCCATCACCGCACGCTCTCCTGCACTGATGGTATAGCGGTCGGTCAGTACGATGATGGGTTTGTCTACATAGTCGCCTTCGGGAGAAATATTCCATTCATACCAATCGGTATAATCATCAGCTCCCTTCCCGTTTTTAGTCTTACTCTTGAACACATAACGGGACTGGTCAGTCAGCCTTCCGATCTCTGAAAAGCAATAGGTGAAATCGCCTCCCTGGTTATGCCGCATGTCTATGATATACCCGTTTACATCCGGGTATTCGCTCAGGAAATCGTTCATTTTGAAAAAATTGTCACCCACATAATCAAAGTAGATGTAGGCTACATTGGCGTTTTTTATTTTGCCATAGAGGTAGGCGTTTTCATCTCCTTCTTTATACCCAGGCTCTAGGTATGTTTTTATAATGGGAATATTGAACAGTTCATCCTCAATGAGTTCATTTCTGATTTTGTTGGATATAAACAGATCTCTGCCGGGAGCGGTCAACGTGACATGCCCATCATCCAAGGTTGCCAGCATCTGAGAAATAACAGAAAACAGTTCGTCATCCGTGGAGGTGGCCGTCACCATCGGTCGGAATTTAGTGTATTGGGCTTGCCAATCGATGTTCCTTTCTTCAAATGGAGCATATTCTTCACTAAAAGTGGCCCAGAGATTTTCAAATATCGCTTCCGGATTGTTGGCGGGAGGTTCCTCAAAAAGCTGGTTACAACTTACAGCCGATAGGAAAAGCAGGACTAGGGTGAGGAAATTGGCGGTTCGTTTCATGGAATCAAAATTTATAGCTGCCCGAAAAATTCAAAGAATTGCGGAAGGAAAGCAGGTTTCTGGGTTGGCTCATATGGATCAATTCAAACAGATATGCTGCCCCAACTCCCCACCTCTCACTCAGGTCATACTCGTACTTTAGCTCAAAGTCAAGGGTTTGCACTTTGTTCCAAGTCGCCAATTGCCCATCGCCCAAATACGCCATAAAGGTTTTGAATCCGGAATGAGAACTGATGTTTTCGATAAATTCATCGTCATTGACCAGGTAAGGTGATCGCGCTAACCAGGCAAAAAGAGGCAATTTGAGTGTTGTTGACAGTCTGCTTTTCTCGTTAATCGGTCTTTCGTAAGTGCCAAAGACTCCTAAACCGAGGGCTGCATAATACCCAAAACTGCTGATCCTGCCATAGACATAGCTCGTTGCCTGGATATCTGTGGAGAAGAGTCCTCCGGCCTTCAGAGTTCCGTTTTGTATCCCTTTCACCTGCTTCCCAAATTGGTAATCCAGATCAATGAGGTTAAAACTGTGGGGATAGGCCGTTTCGGGTTCCCCGTGAAAGGTGAATCCATACGGTTCCGTCACCATGGGATTGAAATTCGCATACCGGAGGCTTACTTTTTGGTAAAATTCTGCCTCTCTGGTGTAATCCAGCCCCACGTTGAGAATGGAAAAGTCACTGTGGGCAAAAGGTGAGAAAATCAAATCCTGCCGGTTGATGAAACCGGGTCCGAAACTCAAGGTCAGGGAACTGGCATTTTCCTGCTGCTGCCCAAAAGATGCGACTACAGTCAGGAGGCTAAATAGGGAGGTGAAAATGGTTTTCAATTGGTTCCTTGATGTTCTCATAAAATGCTGTTTTACAACGGCTGCTTACTTGCGGAAAAGTTCTGCCGAAGGTTATTATTCGTTCAAAATTCCATTAGCCAGATGAGTAGGTCCGGCTTGACTGTTTAGAAAAATACATTCTACATTCCTTCATTAGGGGGCTCTGAGCCCATTTTAACCCTTGAAGCAGGATACTATTCCTTTGACCTTAAATTACAATTCGTTTGATTAATTGCAAAATTCGGATACCCGAAAAGCAAAGTGGCGGCGCATTGTCAGGGGTTTTTTCTACGGGAGGTAGCCAGTTGTCAAACGACTCATCATCAGGAGTTTTGAAGAATGCGGGAATGCATTACCTTCATAGAAACTTTTTGAATTATGTCAGATATCAAAACCGGCGATGAGATTTTTGACCAGATGGAATTTGGTGGATTTAGGTTGACTGAAGCCCAGAAAGAGGAATTGCGAAGAAACATTACTGGGCTCCTTCTCAGCTTTGATGCCGACAAAAACCTTATCGATCAATTTTTGAAGTCGCCTTTTAGCTACTTGCAGCAAAACTATCCGATAAGTTTCCTTGAGGATATGATGTCAAAGAAGCCAGATTTGGTGTATTCCTTTGACCGGGCCATCAGGCGATTGAAAATTGAGTTGATGGAGGCAAGGGGGAATTGTTTGGCGTGCATCCTGAGTGCCCTGGCTTTGATCTATGCCTTCTTATTGCACTTTGGTCTAAGTGTGGAGCTGTTGAAATCGGTGATAGCGGAAGTTGTATTGGCATTGGCAGATTATTTCCGGGTGGACGACAAGGCTAGGGGTTTTCTCGAACTTATCGCAGGGCTTGCGACGACGATCGCGCCACTCAGCCTCGCCAGGAGGTTTTGTAGGATGATGGGGCTATGCCAAAAGGTATCCACTAGCATGGATGTGGACACCATTGGCAGTTCTCTGGCAGAGAAGGTTTCATCGGAACGAGCCAGCAGCGGAGCCGAAAGTTTAAAGCGGGGAGGGAACTTTGATCTTTAGTTTTCCGGGAAAAACCTCGGCTCAGCCCATGGCCAGAAAAGCCAAAAAATAAGGCGTTTCTTGATTCTGTGCCGAAATCTTTGAGTGATCAACTTTCCCCGGATTTCATTGAGTGGGAATGGCGGCGAACTGTCATTCCGAATGACTGGGGCGGTGTTTTGCTCCTATATGCCTGTCGGGACTACGCCTAGTTCTACCTTCATCCAGATGGGCCAATCGGCTCTGGATTTTCCGGTTTACAAAATCGGTTTATTTCGCCCCTGCTTTTTCGAGGATTGATACGATATGTGTGAAACCTTTTTTGCGGGCATGGGCCAAAGGTGATATGCCTTCTTTATCTGCGATAGTTACATTGCAGCCTGCATCTACCAGCAGTTGCACGATTTGCACATGGGCAGGACCTCCGTTGCTCAGGATTATCGCTTCAAGCAGGGCAGTCCATCCCAGCCGGTTGACATGGTCGATTGGAAAATCTTTCCGTTTCAATAGTTCCTTTACAGTTTCCACATGCCCTCTTTCACAGGCAGGGATCAAGGCAGTTCCATTGTATCGGTTGAACACTTTAAAATCCGTACCGTGCTCGAGGCAATCCCTCACGATTTGAGTGTATCCGCTGGCACCCGCATATAAAAACGGACTGTCATGCATATCGTCCAAGGCGTTTACATTGGCCCCTGCCGCAATCAAAACTTTGGCGGCCTCATTGTTTTGATGGTGGGTCGAAATCATCAAAGCCGTTCGCTGCTTGGAGTCGGTGGCTTCCAGGTTTACGTTTTCCCGGATCAACTTTTGGATCGTTGTGACATCGTTTTTTTCAGCGGCCAACCAAAGGGATTTTATTTTATCCCTGCTTTGCGTTTCCTGAGCATGTCCTAGGTTTACCATAATTAGTATAAAGTAAAGAAAGAGAACGCCGGTTTTAAAACCGTTTTTAATGGTGTAATTCATGTTTCAATGATCAATGGTGTTAAGAGTGGTAATTCTCATTTCGTCAGTCGGTATTGTAGTAATGTAATCACTTCTCTTTCTCCACTTGTTTAATGTCATTCTGGCCTTTCCTGGAATTTGTTGTCTCTTTTCTGATAGCTATCGCGGTTGGAATGCTTCAACCATGAAAGTAAGTTACAGTCTGATGTCCGAACTGCAAATCCGTTTGGATAGATTGGCAAGATCGAATGTCAAAATAGCTTCAGTGATCCAGATAGCTAGAGACCTACATGAAGGGTTGACAAATTCGCCTAGGCCTTCTTTCAGTTGGAAAGACTATGCCGACCTGGTTATCCTACTTCATAGCGTGTCTGTTCAAAGAATTTCGATAGGCATTTGACGTCTGCCCAACCGATGGTTTATACAACCTTGGGAGGTCATTTTTAATCGAGCCGTAGATGTGTGACCTAGCTAATCCAAAAGTAAAAAGTCGGAACATACCTCGTCCCGACTGGATATAAATCACCCGTTGATTAACCAATAATTCGCTTGTCTTTGGCCACAAATTTGGCAAAAGCCAGCAGGGCTCCTGTCACCATGATATTTCTGAAAAAGTTGACCATTTCAAGCTCTTTTTCCAGATCAGCAGGCAAGGCTGAAGTTCCCAATTCTTGACCCATAGCTCTTGGCAAATGCACCAAAAATGCCATTAGGATGACATAAAGAGCCATCATCGAATACGCTAGCTTATCATATTTCCCGATTACCGCACTGATAATAAAGGAAAGGATGCAAAGCAAAGTGAAGTAATTCCAAAAGAATGGAAAGGGAAGGTAGTCCGGTACAAATGATGCGCCTACCTCTGGTTTGCCAAGGTGCAAACCCACATAAAGCAAAAACGAAAGAGGAAAAATGTACTTCCCGGAATTCAACAGCTTGTCCATGGCTTTGATTTTATCCTACCGGAAAAGGAACAAGCGGTCTGATTTCCACAGAACTGAAGGGGTATTTAAGAATTGGGCAGGACTTGCTCCAGTTCTGGACTTCCTCCAAATCATCTGATTTGCAGATAAGAAATCCGGAAACCAGGATCTGACCCCCCTCTTTGTGCGGTCCTTCTGTAATCCCATCTGTATTGACTACAGTTGCATCATAGCGAACGGGGGCAGTATGCACCAGCTTTCCTTGCATGGCGATATTGCCTATCCAAGATTGCCACTTTGGCATATCCTCAGCCATATCCTGAGAGGTCGACAAGTAGCCGGATTCAGCACTTGCATTGCGAAATAATAAGAGATACTCTGTCATTTTAGGGAGTTTTTAGATGAATGATGGGGTAAAACTCAGCAAATAAAAACCCGGAGACGATGACAAAAGTCGATGTTTTAAAGCTTGGCTTTTAAGCGGCTATAGACATCCTTGTTGATGCCTAAATAGCTAGCAATCAGTTTGCTCGAAAGACGAGTCATCAAAAAAGGTCGGTATTCCATCAGCCATTTTATCCGCTCCAAAGCGTTCAGGGCAACAAAGGTATTGATGCGATAGACTGAGTTGGCATAGGAGGCCTCCAGGATCTGCTTGTACACTTTGTCAAACTGCGGAATGGTCTCCATCAATTGTTGAAAATTCTGTCGGTCAATGGCAAAAAGTTCGGATGGCTCCACAGTTCGGATATTTTCCGTAGCGGGATTTCCACTTCCAAAACTCAGCAGCTCCGAGCACCAATTGTCTTCAATCACGATATCCCGGGTCGTCTCATTGAAATCTTTGTCGTAGACATAGACCTGCAAGCACCCCTTGGCAATAAAATAGACGTATTTACAGACCTCACCCTGCTTCACAAGTTGCTCATTGCGCTTGGTCTTGATGTGCTTGAAAGCGGGAAGAACACGATCCAGGTTCTCCGGATTCTTTCCCAGTCTGTTTGTAATATGATTGCGTAAGACTTCGATCATTTTGATCTGCCATTAGGGTTTATCAGGATGCATCGAGCATTTGATTCAACAGAAACAGCTTTCCAAGGACAAAGTTTAAGTTATCGCGTGATCAGGATCGAGAAAAAAGCGGACTACTCTCAGTGGGGTTTTAACTCAACTCTTCAGAAAAGGCCTTAATCTGGGCCAAAATATTCACCAGGGAATTTTCTGAGCTCGATCTGCTTTGTTCGTCCACAAATCCTGTTTGGGTCCAGGTGAGTTTAGAGGTCTTGCTATCGATTTTTTCGATGTGATAGCTGACGAGGGAGTAGTTCTCCGGTTTGTCTTCCAATCCGCAGAAGCCGCTCCAATAGCGATATTTCAAGAATTCGGGCTCTTTGCATTCGACGACAATGCCTTTGTCAATGAATTCTTGATTGTCAAAGTTGATCCTAAAAAGTATCGTGCTGCCAGGCTTCCAGTCCGTGACAGTTTGTGCACCAAATAGGTACTGACTTATCCAGGCCGGATCTGTAAGTATCTCCCAAACTCTTTCAGGACCGGCATTGATGGCTATGGATTTAGAGGAAATCAAATTGTTATCGAGTTTCAAGTCCTTCATTTAAATAGATGTTTTATGTAATGATTTCTTTGGCAATTCTCCTAGATCACATCAGTAAGTTATCAGCTTGCCGATTGATTTCAAATTGGTGATATTCCCGCTTGCCGTGGATCAAAAAAAATGATCCGTGAGGGTGGATCATTTTTTATATGGATTAGGTATTCTATAAAGAAGGCCTAAGCGGAAGTCTAACTACATCTTGGCAGGAAAGTGAATCGACTACGCCGAGTAGGGTGGTGCTAGGTGTTGTGCCTCATCAACCATATTTCTAATAATCCCATCCAGTTCATTAGCCGAATCCCTCAAATGTTTCAGCCACATAAATATATCATCCTGATTTTTGTTGCCCTCAATAAAATTCATAATCCCCATCATTCTTGCAAGAGGTGCCCGAACTATATGCGACTGGGTCCAGGCAATATTTTTGAGCTTTTCATTCTGTATTTCAATTTGCCTCACATAGTTGTTTCTGCTTATTTCAAAATTCTTTCGCTCCGTGATATCAGTCATGGCTCCTACCATCCGGATTGGATTTCCTTTTTCATCTCTGATCACAATACCCCTGTCAATCACATCGGCATAAGCACCGCCATTTTTTTGATAACGATATTCTTCAGTCCAGTGAGATTTATCAGGTTTTCTGAGTGCTCCATCAATACTTTTCAATATCTGTTCCCGATCTTCAGGATGAATGTGATTGGACCAGGATTCCAAAGTCGGAGTGATTTTTTCAATTTGGTACCCAAAAAGATTATTGAAACCAGCTCCCCAATACAGGGTATTTTCCAAGATATTCCAATCCCATATCGCATCCTGGGTCGCTTCGGTCACTTTTTCAAAGCGTTCATTGGCTTGAAGCAGGCGAATATCTAATTCTTTTCTCTGGGTAATGTCTTTAAAATAAACAGACAGTCCGGTAGCTGATGGATATACTGCCAATTCAAGCCACATGTTCAATGCCGGGTAATACTCCTCAAAGGCCAGATTTTCTTGGGTTTCCATGGCCTTGTGATATTGGTGATATATGGCTGTGCCAACGACATCAGGGTATAGGTCCCAAAGGTTTTTCCCTTGGATGTCCTCCCTTTTCCGGCCTAGAACCCTTTCGGTTTCTTTGTTACAATAGGTTACCACCCAATCTTTGTTCACATGGAAAAAAGCATCCCCAATACTTTCCAGGATGTTGTTTTTCTCCTGATAGGCTTTTTCGAGCTCTTCTGCTGCCAGCTTACGTTCATCTATATTTCTGAAGTAAGCCGAAATGCCACCCTGCGATGGATAGGCTTTTATTTCATACCATTTTCCATCTGCCGGGTAATAGTATTCAAAGGATTCCGGGTTTTTTGAACGGGCGACCCGTTGATAAATTTTCTGAATGGGGGTACCTATACCTGCTGGGAACAATTCCCAAATATTCCTGCCCAGAACGCCCTCCGCCTTCTTTAGGAGTAAGTTCTCAGCCTCCTTGTTGAAATAAGTAAAATTCCAGTCTTTGTCTACTGCATAAAAAGCATCTGAAATACTTTCCAATATCTCGCGGTTCTGAAGCTCCAGGGATTTGAAAGCGTGGATATCCTGAAAACTGCCATATATCCGCCGGCTTTTTCCGTCAATCATCTCCGCATTTCCAATTGCCCGAACCCAGCGTTCGTTCTTTTTTTGAGTGACCAAAATCGCTTCAAAATCAAACTCAATTCCGGTTTCAATACATTTTTGAACCTTCTCTTTTGCCATCGGCCGAAAATCCTCCCGGTAAAAGCTAAGGCCTGATCCTAAATCCGGAATGAAAGTATTTGGATCTGTTTCGTGGAGTTCATGTACCATTTCTGACCAGTAGATTTTTTCACCGGTCACATCAAATTCCCAACTTCCTATCCTGGCCAATTTCGATGCCTGCCGGGCCAGTTCTATAAGCTTTTTGTCTCCAACTGTTCGTTTCTTTGTCATTTAAATAGTGGGCCTAAAGTTTGCAGGTTTGCGATTGCGGAGATTTTTAGCACTGCTGTTCATACAGGAAAAAAAGTTGAACTTTGCTCAAATGCTCCACAAAAGCACTATTGACGTCTTATTTTCAAAACGCTGTTGGGGCTTGGTTATTCTTTCTTTTTGGCTTTTCCCGGCAGCTATGGGGATGATAAGGCTCGCCCATCAGATTAAGTTACGGCCTGAAGCCTGAATTGCAATTTCCTTGAAACAGAAAGACAGGATCGGGCTTTGGAAATACTTTTGTGACTACCCCGGATTAACAGGAGGCCCCACAACTTGAAGAGTCAAAAAGTAAGGCATTTCTCTGGGTGATATGCTTCGCCTATGATTAAAGTTAAAAATTGAATAAGCGAATTCCAAATCCGCTTGGATATGAAGGCAGGATCGAGCGTTTGAAATTCCTAGACCTAAGTCGAGAGCTGCCAACTCTATTCAACGAATTCGGTAAGTTTTTCTAAAGAGGATTTTGTTCCGTCTTCATTGTCTTTTAGCCCTATACCTATGGGAATATTATCAAAGGCAATGGTGACTTTGGTGGCATTTCCAATTGATTCGAGATAAACTGACATTTTCATTTCCCCTTTCATATTTGAATCTTCTGTATCAAAGATTATAGTTTGCACAATCTTTTCGAAAGGTTTCAGTTCCAGAAACTTGGCTATATACCGGTCTTCCTTTTCTTGTGTTTTCCCTTTTGATTCTTTGTCAGACTCTGGATAAAATAAAGACATTTCATATCCACCACCGACACTCAAATCTAAACTGTGAACTTTTCCTGTCATTTCTCCAGGAACAAGCCAAGTTTCCAGAGCTTTTGATTGTGTGAATGCACTGTAAAGTTTTTCCTTTGTGGTTTTTATGACTTTTGAATTTTTAGTTTTCCGTCCCATACGTTGCATTTTTTGGTAAAAACTTGAGCTAGGTTGATGCTTGCGTTCCGGGTATTGCCGGGACGCTAGGTGAAGTTTTCAAAGCACCCCAATATCCTTAACAATTTGAATTGGCGATAGATATCATGGCCAATCGCTTTTTAGAGAATTATAAGTTCGTTTGGATAGAATGGCGTTTTACAGACTGTGCCTAAGCTGCGCTAAACTACAACGAGGGGGAGAGATCGATTTGCAGGGTGGACAAATTTCGTCCCGGCCGACGTCAATCTACTGCCCGACCGGGTATTCTTCTCAGAGTTCTTTGGTTACTCTTTTAGCGTTTTCTATTCCCGCTGCAAGTAAATATCAGTTACAATCATCTTTATGGTGGTTTTTCCCACATTCATCCCGGAATCCGTCAATGGTCCACTCACAAGGGAATATCCAGTTGGAAAGGTTAGCGTATCCGTCCTTCCGGCCTCTTTCATATACAATGCCATGGTCCCGCCTTCAAGAACATAGACAGTATGTTGCGGATGGGTGTGCAATCCCCAGGATTCTCCGGGGGCAACAGTGAACTCATAAATTTTTACACCCAAGGTGTCGCTAAGTTGCTTTATACCGTCGCCGCCCATAAGATAGGGATCCATAGTCGGGTCGTAGGCTGGAGACGGACTCGGGTCACTTACAGGCTCAATTGCAGTGGTGTCGCTCATACTGGATTCATCGCTTGAGGTATTTTCCTTGCAGCCAAATAGAAACGCCGTACATGCAGCTGCGAGCAAGCAGGTTTTTGTTTTAAATGGTATCATGGCTTTTGTGTTAGAAGTGAAAAATTTAATTTCTTATTGCCAAAGAGGAGACTCGGACTGCCTTCCAAGACCTCGATGGTTTGCTGGACTTTTCTCTCAAATATGTTTGTAAGTCAATAAGTTACAATAAAACCAAAGAAGGTGTTTGGCGAAAAATACTAATCTCTGTCTTGGTTTTTGAAAAGTGGGATTGGCCGCTTTCGCGATAAAGTTAGCCACATCGATTAAAAAGTGTTCTAACAGCCCCCGCTCGGCGTAGTCAAATCACGGGTTGGACTGGGTGTTGTTATTGCTGGAATGATGGTATTTTGTGCAAGGGCTTAGACAATTTGACATGTGGCTGTACTTGCTTGATTACTTTTTAACCTCACTTCATCTACTGATTATCGGGTTAAATCTTTTGGGCTGGATCTGGCCTGCCACGAGGCGATTGCATTTCTGGTGTGTATTACTTACTGCCGCATCTTGGCTAGGGCTGGGAATCTGGTTCGGTATCGGATATTGTCCCATCACCGATTGGCAGTGGCAGGTGAAAACCAAACTGGGAGAAACAGATTTACCCAATTCATTCATTAAATACTGGGTAGATAAGGTGGCTGGCATAGATGCCGATCCGGTAGTAATTGACGTAGTTACAGCGGTCACCTTTGTCTTCGTATTCCTCCTGGCTATCTATCAGAACATCATGAAAAGGCGGAAAGCGGAGTCCAGATGATTCTGCTCGGCGTAGTCAAATCCCTAATATTCTGACCAATTTTTAATATGCTTAATTTTTCTTGCATGGTCGTTTTCTAGCGAATTGCAAATTCGTTTGAATAGAAAGGCAGGATCGAGCGTCAAAAAAGCTTTAGTAAAGCTTTTTAGCGAGAGGCCGGCTTGCAGGGTAGGAAAACTACGCTTAGTCCACCGTCAAACTACACCCAGGCGGGTTTAGCTCAACGCTTCTTTTGAAGCAAATAATGATAGGCAAAGAAGCTAATCGCGATGCTGAAGCAGAGGATTGCCAAGGAGTGGATTCCCAGTGGAAGAGTGTAATAAATGATGGTAAGTCCTATTCCCAACCCGGTCAACAACATGGCCCATTTGAGGTTGACATAATTCCCATCTCCTGAATTGGACTGGAGGATTGCTGAAATCTGGCTGTCTGAAACACCTTTGTCAATGATTTTATTTTTTATTCTATTGTCAAAAAGCTGCCTAACCATTGAAATAATAAAAAGTAGGACGATGACGAGTACAACAATGCTGGCAAGGGCATTGAAAACGTCTTCACCACCCATTTCAAGTCGATAAGCAATGGGGTCGTAGGTTTGCGCACTCAGTTTTCCGATACCGGTGATCGTACATGCAATTAGTGTTAGGAGTATATTTTTCATGGCTTTCGTTGTTTTTCCTATTTGACCGGGGAATCGGGATGTTGTTGCATTATTTTTTTAGCAAATCAATTTGGGTGAGGTACTTCTGGTACGTACTGCCAATCTGAATAAGCAAAACCAACAAGGCAGTAAGGAGTAGTAAATAACCGCCAAAGCCTGAGATGAGCTGTTTTACGTTTAAAAGAAGCATCCCCGAGCAAACAATTCCAAGAGCGATGAACAAACCGATGGCAAAGTTGGACCATCTATGTCGGGAGGAATTGTTTTCCAATTGTGCCAATACGAGAGAGGAAACATCAAAACCAAATTCAGAAGGGGGGATTTCCTTCATGGATGAAAAAAGCAGGCTAAAGGTTCTGACTTTTTCCTCACAGGATGTACAATGGGAAAGATGGGCCTTTACTACTGGGGCAATCGCTTCCTTAGCAATTGCACAATCCTGGATTTCTTCTTCAGTAAGATGCTGACTGTTCATAGTTCATTTCTTTTGAATTTTGAATTCAAATTTTCCTTCATGGCTTTTCTTGCTCTAAACAGATAGTTTTTCACCGTTCCTTCCGGCAATTGGGTGATTTCCGCGATTTGGGAATAGCTCATTTCCTCTGTGTGATACAGGGTAATCAAGGTTCTATAGATCGGGGAAAGCCTGTTGATCTCCTCTTCCAAAAGCTTGGAAAGCTCCTTTCCATGGATGAGACTTTCAATCTCATTTGAATAAAAACCCGAGTGTTTATTGCCCATTGACTCCAGTTTATCCTCCATTGAATTTTCCCCTCCAAATTCGATTTCTATCAGGGTCACTTTCTTTTTCTCCAGGAAATTGAGGCAAGTGTTGTAGGCAATCTGTGCGATCCAGGTAGAGAGTTTAGCCTGAAATCGGAACCTGGGGAGATTGTGAAATACCTTCAGGTAGATGTCCTGGGCGAGGTCCTTACAATCTTCCTCGTTTCTCACCATTTTGAAAACGATCTGCGCAACCATCCTTTCAGTTTTTCTAATAATAAGACCAAAGGCATTTCTATCCCCATTCAAGACCTGCTGAACTAATAGCGGATCATCGTCACTTACAGCGTTTTTCTTTTCCAATAGACTATTGGACAGGTTAGTGGAAAAATTGTTGCAGTAAGCTAGTCTATTCAGTTGAAAAATGATTTTGAATTAAAGGAATCCCCAGTTGGAGTGACCCCTCGGGACACTGGGTGTAGTTTGCAAAACACCCTAATATTCTAACCAATTTTTAAATGGCCTAATATTTATGGACGGTGCTTTCTAGCGAATTACAAATTCGTTTGGATAGTCGAGCCTAGATGCAATCTACGCTCAGGTGTGTGGCAAACTATACTCAGATTGGGACTACGCTCAGGCTTACATTCTACGCTCAGCAAGGGTATAACGATACTAGAGCTCATCTAACAGTAGGAATTGAGCCCCTTCAAGTTATCCTTGCTGGCATGATTGTGGATACCTTTGGATTGTAATATATCTTACTTATGAACTTAAAAAGAATTTTCGGAGCCATACTTACAATTTTGGGCATAGTAGGGCTTATTTATACCGCTGTCACATTTGCCAATGAATCAGCAGACATTAAACAAATGATTGTATTTGGATCATTGGGCTTATTATTTTTTATAGCTGGCATTGGCCTGGTTAAAACCACCAAGGATGAGGGTTGAAAAGTAATTGTTTGTAAAAAAGAAACTACACTCAGGCCGAGCGTCAAACTACCCTCAGACGGGGGAGGAGCGTTTTTTGGATGATTACGCTGACACCCATTTGCCAACTACAACCTGATTTACAGAAATGAAGACCATGTGGATTACTTCCGAAGGTTTGGAAAAGCTGAAAGCCGAACTGGACCACCTTTGGCGGGTTGAGCGTCCTGAGACCACGCAAAAAGTTGCCTGGGCGGCAAGTTTGGGAGACCGCTCGGAAAATGCCGATTACCATTACAACAAAAAACGTCTCCGGGAAATAGACAAACGTGTCCACTATTTGCGCAAGTGTGTCGATGACTTGAAGGTGATCCCTTATACTCAATATCAGGAGGGGAAAGTAATGTTTGGGGCATGGGTCGAGATCGAAAATGCCAAGGGGCAAAAGATACGCTTCCGAATTGTGGGAGGAGAAGAGATTTTTGAGCGGAGGGACTATATCTCGATCGATTCACCCATGGCCCAGGCCCTGCTGAAAAAGCAGGTGGGCGATGAAGCGCTCGTCCAAACGCCCACCATGCAGGTCCAATGGCGAGTTGTGAAAATTGAATATGAAAAATAAGGAGTAAAAAGCTGGGACGCTGGGTGTAGTTTGCAAAACACCCTAATATTCTAACCATTTTTTAATTGGCTTTAGATATTCTGGCTAGTCACTTTTAGCGAATTGCAAATTCATTTGGATAGTCGAGCGCAGTTGCAAACTACGCCTAGGCCGACGTCAAACTACACCCAGGCGGGTCTTTTGAAATCAACTATAACCTAAAAACAAGATTATTACGATTCACACATCTCTCCTGAATCTTTGATCTGTAGAAATTCATTGAAGGTTCTGTAATTGAGTTTAAAACTTCAATTGCCTGATCCCATTCTTTTAAATTTCTCATCAATTCAGCTGCCAATAGTCTATCTTGTTGTCTATTCCAATCTAAGGTCTGAAGTAGCCTTATTATGTTCCAATGCCAATCAGGATTTTTAGCTTCTGGAACTGAATGAAGACCCCCTAAGCGTATAGGATCATTATATCCCCAATGAATTCGAATTCTTACGTAATACTCCTCAGATAAGGTCAATTCTTGGTTTTTTTCTAAAAATTCTAAAAGCTCTTTAAGTGTTAGATGTCTCAGAATAGCTGAATTTTTCCAATCAATGGGAACGTTTTCATCCCATTCGTATTCACCGATCTTTATTAACTTATCGACCCAAACAAACCTATCGCAACTGTGACATTTTATCAATTTTGGTGAAGTAGGCATCATCGGGGCCTCTATTTTGGTGTCAGACCACCTAACTGCTCCAAAAGTATTTCCGCTGCGAAATGTGGCTGAATTAAAAAGAGCCTTGCAAAAGGGACATTGAAGTATTTCGGTTTGGCCTAAAAGCATTTTATCTAGGTTAATGGCTTAAGATTTTATCAGTTTTTTTCTTTTTATCCAAAAAACTAAATTCTATTGAAAGCAAAACTACCCTCTTTTTTATCTAATTAGGTTATATTCTCAAAATTCATCGCTTCTGTGAACCTCCATGTAGAGCAGTTTATTGATCGAGTCAAAGATTTTTAGAATAGAGGAGGTATCCGTTTGGACAATCTCATATTCACCTTCCTTGAGTTGGAATACCAGGGAGTAGAGCGTAGTTGCAAACTACGCTCAGGCCAGTGTTCAAACTACACTCAGATTGGGGTCGAGCGTTTTGCAAACTACTCCTAGGCCGACGTCAAACTATACCCAGGCGGGAATAACAACCATCGGCAGTTGGATTTAGGCGCAGGCGGGCATGTGCATGATTCCTAAAACTCACATTTTTTAATTGTTTTTATCGTAATTTTAGTTCTTCTAATTCCGATTGAAGTTTTTCTTTTATTTCAATAAAATATTCATTCCAATCTTCTATAGTAATTATCGTCTGATAAGTTTCGCTTTCTTTAATAGTTAGAATTTCGAATTCCAATTGCCTTAACTTGGTTCTTAATCTTGATATTGTCGTTTTAAGAATTTCTTTATCAGATATATTATTATTCATTTTGGCTTCAAGCCTTCCCTTTTCCAACTGTTCTAATATTTCGGAAATCATTTCCAAATCATTCCTAATGTTTGCTTCATTTATTTCCTTAAAAAGTTCTTCAGCCTTCTTTTGTATCTCCGGGGATTCATTGCTGAATTTATCAGGATGACATAATGTAGATGCTTTTCTGAATTTTTTCTTAAGTTCTATTTTTTGAGCTTCAGTTAGTTCGAATAATTTCTTTTTGTCTTCCTCATTTAACTGTCCTTGGAATTCCTTCTCATCTTTC
>NZ_MUNY01000084.1 GCF_002002735.1 Algoriphagus sp. A40
GGTTAAGGGTCTCTTGGATCAGGATTCTAACCAGTTTTTCATGATTTTGACACCATTTTCAGTCAGAATGCTTTCGGGATGAAATTGAACACCCCTTACATCATACTCCTTGTGGCGCACGGCCATGATCTGTTGGTCCGGAGTTCTGGCAATCACTTCAAGATCAGGCGAAAGGGTGGATTCGTCAATGACCCAGGAATGATATCTTCCAATACTGAATGTATCGGGGATATCTTCGAAAAGCAAGTCTTTTTGAACAGTAACTTTGGAAGCGACCCCATGAAGTACTTCAGAGAGATTAATGAGATCTCCACCAAATGCTTCTCCAATGGCCTGATGGCCAAGACAAACACCGAGAATTGACTTGGTCGCTGAGTATTTTTTCAGCAGTTCCGGCATAATACCGGCTTCGGAAGGAACTCCAGGTCCCGGAGAAAGCAGGATTTTATCGTATTGAGCGACGTCTTCCAATGAAATCTTATCGTTACGAAAAACATCCATTGAATTCCCAAAACCTAATTGTCTGACGATGTAAACCAGGTTGTAGGTGAACGAGTCGTAATTATCTAAGACTAGGATTTTCATGTTAATAGATTGTAATATTGAAAAATTTGAAAATTTGAAAATTGATTAGGCATTATTTTCACCTCTTTTCTTCTTTTCAAATTCATTTAGATATTTTATAAAACCCTTAATCTCACTGGAGATTTGGATCAACTCCCCATAGAGGATTTCATATTCGGATTGACTGATTCTTTCAGCTTTTAGCAATAGATAAAGTTGGCTTCGTAATTCACCGGCAGAACCTTTGGCAATAGCTAGATATCGGATAAACTGGCGAGTGCTGTTGTATTCAAATCCCTCGGCAATATTGTTTGATATTGAAATGGCGGCACCAATAAGCTGATCCTTGGCCCGATAATCTTTCGAGACCTGGTTTTGATCTACCAAATGATAAATCTTCAAACCAATTTCAATAGCATGCTGCCAAACTTTTAAATCTTCAAAACGATCAACTTTTGCCATAATTTTTCAATTTTAAAACCTTCCAATTTTTCAATTAGATATTTTCAGCGGCCCGTAATGCCACTCTTAAAGCCTCTAATTTGTTTGCTACTTCCTGCAATTCAGAAGGAATGGAGGATTTTGCTACTACTCCCGCACCGGCTTGGAAGCGAAGCTGATTGTTTTCTGACACAAAAGACCTGATCAGGATGGCGTGATTGAAATCTCCATTGAATCCCAAGTATCCGATCGCTCCTCCGTAGAATTGACGGCTCGTATTTTCCAGTTCGTCTATCAGCTGCATCGCCCGGTATTTTGGCGCACCGGAGAGAGTCCCAGCCGGAAAAGTATCGGCAACAAGTTGAAGTGGGTTTGCTCCATCCGGAAGCTGCCCTGTCACCTTGGACACCAGGTGGATCACATGGGAATAATATTGAATCTCCTTGAACACATCCACATTTACTGTGTTGGAAGATCGGGAGAGGTCATTTCGTGCCAGGTCCACGAGCATCACATGCTCGGAGTTTTCCTTGGGATCGTCGTAGAGCTTTCTGGCCAATTCGGCATCATCAGCGTCATTTCCCGTCCGGCGAAAAGTCCCCGCAATTGGAAATATGGTTGCTGTCCGATTTTTCACCACAATCTGAGCTTCGGGCGAGCTGCCAAAAACCTTGAAGGAACCGTAATCAAAATAAAAAAGGTAGGGAGAAGGATTGACTGACCGTAGGGCCCGATAGACATTGAATTCGTCACCTTTAAACTCGGTGGTAAAGCGCCTGGAAAGCACGATCTGGAAAACATCCCCACGGAAGCAATGCTCCCGACCCTGGTTTAGGATTTTCAAAAACTGTTCGTCAGTGTAATTGGAGACTTCTTCGCCGATTTTTTTGAAGGAGTAGGCCGGGATGTTCTTGTTGTTGAGCAAGGTCTCGATTTCCTGCATGTACTCCGGATTTTCTGCTCCGGCCACCCGATGCTCAAACAGGTGCAGTTCGTTTTTGTAATGATCGACCACGATGATGTTTTGGTACATAGAGTACTGCATCATGGGAGTTTCGTCAGGCTGTGAATTTTGGAGTTGAATGTCCTCAAAATACGCCAGCGTATCGTACTGGATGTATCCAAAAAGCCCGTTGGTGCTGAACTTGAACTTGTCCGGAGTGGGGTCAAATTTATTCCCAAATGCCCTAAGACAATCCATCAAACGCTTTTTGGCGGTCACTTCGTATTCCAAAACTTCACCTGTCGGGAGCTTTTCCTGCACTTTGCCGGCATTGAAACTGAAGGTCGCCAAAGGATTGAAACAAATAAAGGAATAGCTGTTTTCCTGGCCGTGGTAATCGGAGCTTTCCAGCAGGATCGGATTGGCAAAGCGGTCTCTGATCTGGAGGTAAATACTCACCGGAGTAATGGTATCCGCCAGTCGCTTGCGGTAAGTAGTTAGAATCGGAAATTTGACGTGGCTCATTCAGGGTTGATTTTTTTGCATGAAAAAAGGCTTACCGGGAAATCCAGTAAGCCTTTTACTATGTTGTTGCGCAAAATTTCAGGCAACGGCTTTCTGAGCTTTCCCAAGGAAAGATGTAGAATGCCACCACCAGTATTTGTTTGCGATTGTTTTCATAAGACAAGGGCAAATTTAGAAAGGGATCGGAATTAGCAAAGCATCTTTTAAGTTTTTTCAAAAAAAAATAATTTTCCCTGTGAAATCAGTAATAAAATGGGACCTGTCCTGCAAAATATCAAGCAAAACCCAGGGACCAATTTGTTCGTTTTGAATTTCAAATTTGACCAAGATCATCTATGAAAAAATCCATTCTTTTTTTGTCTCTCTTTTTGGCAGGTGCATTCGTGGTAAAGGCGCAACAAACGAGCAACTGGACCTCCCCTATGCATGAAGTAAAATTCGTCTCGGGTGATTCCAATGATGCCGTGATGAGCATCGATCCGGGATTTCAATATGCTGATTTACAGAAAGAAGACCGGGTTTTTCGCCTGTTTTTCCACAAAGACAATGCGATTATCAAAAATGCAAGAATCATCGACCAGCAGTCCAAACTGGTGGTAGCCAGAGGAAGGGGAAACTATTTTTGGGGCTCGGCAAGGTTTGAATTCGTCAGCGGAGAAAAATTCAATGTGAAAAGAAAACGCAGTCCAAATGGCTATGAGATTACAGGTCCCTATGGGCCTCTTTTCCGTGTTGAAAACTTTGGAATCAGTCCGGTCTCGACGCTGAATGAGCTGGATTTTCTCACCCAGGCCTTTTACGTTTTTGATCAAATCAAAACTACCCAAAAACCTCCATCAGACGTGATTTACTATTTTGCTCCTGCCACCACTTACAATTACAACCCCTGATTGGTAGCTTTATCGAAAAAAATATGGCCAAGGCAATTTCTCAGTATTTCAAACGAATTTTTGACGATTATCAGGTTTTGGTCATGGTTAATCCGACGGATTTCACCGGAGTCGAGCTGATCGTCCATCCAGATGGCAAGATCGAAAAGACCGACATGGAATTTGACGAAGAGATTTTTGAAGACCTACAAGTGGATGAGTTCAAGCCTTGCAGTGCGCTGGAGTTTCAGCTGACGTTGGCGAAGGCTTAAAATAGCGACCACCCTCGATCCAAAATTTTATTTGAATTGGAAAAAATTGACTACCTGTTCTATAATGATTTATATTTAATTCATGGAAACGATCTTGATAGAAACCAAAGACAAAGAAGAATCAAAAACCATTAAAGCTATTCTCCAGGCTCTGAAAGTGAAATTTACCACATCCGAAGCAGATGAGGAATCAATACGAATTGCAAAAAGTGTTGCTCAGGGATATAAAGAAATGCTGGATGCTAAGGCTGGAAAAATAAAGGCTAGGGATATAAAAAACCTTCTCAGTGAGCTATGACCTATCAGGTCAAAACCTTACCTGAATTTGATAAGGAACTTAAGCAACTTGCCAAATAGTACCCCTCGATCAAAGATGATTTGTTAAAGTTAGCTGAAAGCCTTTCATCTGATCCAACTCAAGGAGTTCACCTTTTTAAATACTGTTACAAAGTCAGATTAGCTATCAAAAGTAAAGGTAAGGGGAGATCTGGCGGAGCTAGAGTAATCACCAATTTTGTAATCAGTGAGGACAGTGTTTACCTCCTTTCGATTTATGACAAGTCTGAAAGAGAAGCTGTTACTGACGCCTACATTAAATCCCTTCTTGATTCCATCTGAGTTTTTTTGGTCTCACCCATTTTTTTACTCAGCAAGCAATCCACACTTCGCAACACTCCCTCCAAAAATCAGTCAATCCTTGACTTGATTCGAATCCTTTTGTTTAATTTATCAACATCAAAATGTTAAAATAATTGACATTTTGATATGGTGCCAACTTTCCAAAAGTTTGAAACTTTGGGAAAACTCTTCCGCTATGCTGCTTCTCCAGAAACAGCATTTACATCGATCAAGTCTGGAGAGTCCACTCCTCGGAATTTGGAATTCCGTGGTTCTATCATAGGATTTATTATCCGATCAAATCTAAACCTTCGAGGTTTTCAAAACCTCAAAGGATTCCCTGCACCTCGTCAACCGTAATTCGTAAATCAAAAATGTTTCTCAACTGCCATTCCCACTTCAGCTTCAAATACGGGACGATGTCTGTGGAAGCGCTGATCGCTGAGGCAAAAAGCAAAAAGCTCAACTCCCTCGCCCTCACCGATATCAACTGCACAGCGGGGATCTTTCCCTTTATTCGTGCTGCACAGACGACCGGAATCCATCCTATAGTTGGCATCGATTTCCGAAACGGCATGCGGCGGCAGTACATCGGCCTGGCCCGAAATCAGGAGGGTTTTTTCGAGCTCAACCAACATCTCTCCGAGCATTTGATTCAAAAAAAGGAATTCAAAACCAAAGCCCCAGCTTTCTCCAACAGCTTCATCATATATCCTTTTTCGGAGCAGGTTTTTCCCCTGCGGGAAAATGAATACATCGGAGTCCACCCCGCACAGCTCAACAAGCTGCTAATTTCGCCCTGGTATCGGCGCAAGGAAAAACTCGTGCTTCTCCAGCCCGCGACTTTTGCTTCCAAAGTCCAGTTTAATTCCCATCGGCTTTTGCGAAGCATGGATCTGAACACCCTGCTGAGCAAACTCCCAAAAGAAGAACAGGCCGATCCCACAGATCAACTCTACTCCTACCCTGACCTGGTCGCCCGCTGCGAAAGCCACAGCTACCTGCTCGTCAATGCCCAAAAACTGCTAGAGCAGTGCCAGTTTTCCTTTTACTTCCAGGCGGTCAAAAACCGCCGGGATATTCTCGGCTCGGACTGGGAGGATTTCGACTTTCTCCGGCAGGAGACATTCAAAGGTGCCCTCCACCGCTATCCCAAACTCAGCTCCAAAATCTCCCAGCGAATCGACAAGGAACTCGAACTTATCCAGCAAAAAGGCTTTGTGTCCTACTTCCTGATCAACTACGACATCATCACTTTTGCGCAACAGCGCAACTTCTACCATGTGGGGCGCGGCTCCGGCGCCAACAGCATCGTCGCCTATTGCCTCGGCATCACGGATGTGGACCCAATCGAGCTGGATCTCTATTTCGAGCGCTTCATTAATCTGTATCGTGAAAATCCCCCCGATTTTGACATCGACTTCAGCTGGACGGATCGGGACGAGGTCACGGATTACATCTTCCGGAAATACAATCAGGGCAAATCAGAGCATGTAGCACTTTTGGGTTCCTACAGCACCTTCCAGTACAATTCAGTCTTCCGGGAACTTGGAAAAGTCTTCGGCCTTCCCAAAACAGACATTGAATCCCTGATCCACTATGCGGACAAGCCCGGCTACGAAGCCGATCAGTACGGCAAACTGATCATCAAATACAGCCAGGCACTGCATGATATGCCTTCCCATCTCACCATCCACGCCTGCGGAATCCTGATTTCCCATAAACCCATTCACTACTACACAGCCACGGAGATGCCGCCGAAGGGCTTTCCCCTCGCTCACATCGACATGCACACAGCAGAGGACATCGGCCTGCATAAGTTTGACATCCTGAGTCAGCGGGGCCTCGGCCACATCAAGTCAAGCCTGGAGATCATCTACCAAAATCAAGGTGTGAAAGTGGATATCAGGGAAGTTGAAAAATTCAAAAATGATCCAAAAATCAAAGAACACCTCCGCACCGGACACACCATCGGTGCCTTCTACGTGGAATCTCCTGCTATGCGGATGCTTTTGGCAAAAATGAAAGCTGACGAATACCTGGAGCTGGTGGCAGCGAGTTCGATCATTCGACCAGGGGTAGCCCGATCCGGGATGATGCGGGAGTACATTCTCCGCCATATCGATGAAAACCGCCGAAAAATGGCTCACCCAGTCCTGGCCGACATCATGCCCGAAACCTACGGCATCATGGTCTATCAGGAGGATGTGATCAAAGTGGCCCACTACTTTGCCGGGCTGAGCCTGGGGGAAGCTGATGTACTGCGAAGAGGAATGAGCGGGAAATCGAGATCAAAAGATGAATTTCAGCGGATTCGGGAAAAGTTTTTCAGCAACTGCAAAGCACTGGGCCGCGAGGACAAAGTAGCCGCAGAAGTCTGGCACCAGATTGAGAGCTTTGCTGGATACTCTTTTGCCAAGGGCCACTCGGCTTCCTTTGCCGTGGAGAGCTACCAAAGCCTGTACCTCAAGGCCTACTTTCCCCTGGAGTTTATGGTCGGTGTGGTCAATAATTTCGGAGGATTTTATCACACCGAGTTCTACATTCATGAACTCCGAATGAACGGGGCGGACATTCAGGCACCACATATCAACGAAGGCGAATACCTCACCAGAATCACCGGCAAAACCGTCTTTCTGGGCTTTATTCACATGAAGTTTTTGGAAAAAACCACGACAGAAAAAATCCTGTTGGAACGCCGTGCAAATGGCCTTTTTCTGGGCTTGGTCGACTTCATCGCCCGGGTAGATATCAGTCTGGAACAACTGCTGATTCTGATCCGGATTACCTGCTTTCGCTTTACGGGAAAAACCAAGCAGGAGCTCCTCTGGGAGGCGCATTTTATCCTCAACAAGCGAAAAACTGTGCCGAGCACCTATGAGCTTTTCCGCTCTGGCGGTATCTCTTTTGGCAAGCGCCAACCGGAAATCCCAGTACTTGAACCGCTGGACATCCGACAGGAGATCGTCGATCAGATCGATATTCTGGAGTTTCCGCTGGATTCTCCTTTTCACTTGGTCAAGGATCAAAGTATTCAAGGTATCAGAGCCAAGGATCTGAAGAGCTATCTGGGCAAAGTGGTCATGATTGTAGGCTACTTGGTCACGGTCAAATACACCCGTACGGTGAAGGGTGAGGTGATGAACTTCGGTACTTTTTTGGACCGGGACGGAGACTGGATCGATACGGTACACTTTCCTCCCACAGTCAAAAAATATCCCTTCAAGGGCCGGGCAATCTACCGGATCGAGGGAAAAGTGACTGAGGAATTCGGCTTCTACTCTATCGAAGCCACCCGATGCGAGCGTATGGAATATTGGAATGCGGCTGACTAACCGATTTCCTCTTACTCAAAGGCGAATATTTTTAGAAAAAATCTGAGTGAAAAACATCCGTTTCAGACAAATTACATTATCTTAAGAGACAAATTACCGAAATTAGTCATGGCAAAGAAAATCTCAACAGTCAGCGAGCCTGCAGTGGCAGTCTATCAAAAGGCCCATTTATCAGTTCAGGATATCCTGAGAGTAGATATTAACTGGCTTGATGAGCCGCTCAGTCGGGTGGACACTTTTCGCAATGGTCTCGGCAAAAGCTCATTTGAGAGCTTCAAGGAGCTTTCGGGCCTAGATTACAATACACTTGCTGATGCTTTGGGTGTCTCTGCAAAGACCCTGCAGCGCAAGGATGTTTTTGACACGGGCCAGTCCGAAAAGCTCTATGAATTAGCCGAGCTTTATGCGCTTGGCACCAATTACTTTGGACGAGAAGGCTTCCGCCGATGGATGGAGCGCCCGCTTTTTTCTCTTGGTAATCGCAAGCCCCTTGACCTGATCGATGTCTCAGCAGGTCTTGACCTCCTCAAAGCAGAGATTATGCGACTACAGCACGGGATCGCGATCTGACCCAAATGAAAGTCTACAGACTTGCACTGACTCCATACTGTGACACCAGTGGTGAAGGAGCGAAAATCTATGGAGGCAGATGGAATCTCCCCGGCACTCCTGCGATCTATGCCGGAGCAAGTATTTCGGCTTCTTTGCTGGAGAGGTTGACTATCGATCCTGAATTGCTTTCCTCGGAGCGATATGTGCGCTATTCTGTCATGGAAATCACTGTACCTGACCAACTGGTTTTCGTCCCAAAAATAGAAGAGCTACCTCTGGACTGGAATCAAATTCCGGCAATCAAAGCCACTATGGAGTATGGCAGTGAATTATTGAAGTCAGGCCTTCTTTGCTTTGCGGTTCCTTCTGTAGTGGATCCCAGCTCGTTGAATTACGTGATCAACCCCCTATCTGAAAATTTTTCCCAAATAGTATCAAAAATCTACCCCCTTGAGCTGGACAAGCGGATATTAAGGTAATACTTCAAATTTTGGGAAGATAAAAATGAAATACATCTCTATTTCAAGGCACTCAAAACAATATCCTTAAACTCCACTTCAGCACCTTCGGCTTGTAGCGCAATTTGACCTTTTTGAGCAGTAGCTCCATAGCCATCATTGACCAAGTCTCCATTTATCCAGACAGTAACCCGGTCTCCTTCGCACTTAATTTTCATCTGGTTCCATTCGCCAAGGGGCTTTTCAGAGTCATCTGTCAGGTTTTTAACTCTTCGCTCTTTGCCTTCGGATACTCCCCAGTTTTCCTTAGGTCCTCGCCGTTTCTCCATGTCATCGACTTGAATATTTTCCTGTATGCACCAAAAATCCCCGGCATTACTGTGCATCATTTGAACTTCAATGGATTTTGGAAACATGTCATAGAGTGCTCTTGGCGTGGATGCATGAACCAGTACTCCGCAGTTTCCGGGCTCACCGACAAATCGGTAATTGAACTCGAGGATGTAGTTTTCATAACTTTTCTCCGAAATCAAATGTCCGCCGGGAGTACCTAAACTGACCAAAAGACCCTCACGGACCACAAAAGGTTTTCTGAGACTGCTGTCTTTTTGGAGGTCAGGCACATCCATGTACCAACCTGCAAGACTTTTGCCGTCAAATAGAGAAACTTGGGAATGAGCGGTAGCAGTGATACCTAAAAAGAGCGCGAGAATTGCAAGGAGGTTTTTCATTGGGATATTATTCTACCCAATCTACCGAAAAGTTTTTCTAGCCCAAATGAAAATTATGCCAATGCTTTGGCTTTGAAAGCCATGATCACGTCCAGTGGCGAATGGATCTGCTCGTTCACACTGTCTTCCAAGGTGACTCCCAGCCTGCATTCCAGCTCAAACAATATCCCTTCCACGTAAATTTTATCCACCGGAATATCTGAATAAAATTGTCTGAATTTCTTGGTGCCGGTGATCGGAATTCCAAATTCCCGAAAGACCGAGATCATAATTTTCGATTTTTTGATTATCCCTTTCATAGTTTTGGCTTTGGTTGGGGTGGCGGATATCGGAGAAAATTTGGCTGTAAAAAGAAAAGATAAAAAAATGAATGATAAAAATCTGAACTAAAAGGAGTCGACTCCTTTTCTTAGCAGTTGCTTTATGAAAAATAAGTTGGTCAAAAAATCACCCTTAATTTCTATTCCTGTTTACTATCAGAAGCATGCAGGAAGTTAGGACAAGTACATCCAAAACTAGAATTGGCACTTGGACTTGATGGATTCCATTTTAGTGAAATTCACAAATTTCCCGGCTAGGAGCTCTAGCTTTATGATCCTTTGCAAAAACTCAAGAATGGTGTTTGGTATTTAGTAAAAAATGCTAAAAACTTTCTAGAAAGTCTGTGATGCTGTATTTGTCCTACAAGCGTTGAGCACTTTCTGCTCAAACATTCCATCTGACTTCAAGATGTCAAAGAAATCCTTGAGGTAATTCCGACATGCTTTTTCGTCGGGCTCTGAAAAATAGACCTTGTTCTTTTCCACCGTTTCAAAAATCCGACTCTCCTTTGCCAAAATCTCGGCACGGATCGCCTGCATCAGCTGTGGATCTCTGCAAAACCCCCTATAAAGTCGATCTGTAACTCGTTCAATCCCGATATTGTTATTTACCTGGGCATAAGGCGGATTTACGAGCCCGGTCATATCAAAATCATAGGCCAAGGGCACAATGGTTTTATCGTCCAACTTGAGGACTTTTTCATTGTGCTGAAATAACCCAGACCAATCTGTATTACCGATCATCAACTGAAAAAAATCATGTCGGACAGTCGCTGTATCTTCCATCAGAGTAGGAATTATCTTTTTATCATCCAGAATTTCCCCATCAAACCTATCCGCAACTTCATCATCATCTTCTATGAAAAAACCCAGTAATTCAACTGTTTCCCCCTTTTTGTCATCTGAATTGATAAACTTAACCCTAAGCACCCGGGTACGGAATGTATATTCCGTAATGTCCTCGTAAAGCTGATAAGCCAAGTATTCTTTTCCCAGGAAATTGTCGGCAGTTTTGGCCTTTGAGCATGGCAGAACAAGTTTCAAGCTTCGGTCTCCCTGAAAAACTGTATTCTCCACATCCTTTTTCTTCATTTTGACCCGCATAGGAGGATAATAGCAATTGTCCAATCTGAAATTCCCCCTTGTCCGGATCTCTATTTCCAGAGTGTCTTTTTGTCCGGGAGAAGATTCAAAGATCATTTGGGAAGATATAAAGGTGGAATCGTCGGTCTCAGCTTTGAGTTGCTTTACGGAAAACTCCAATTCAATGTGAAGCGGCTCTTTAGTCTCAAACAATCCTCCCTGAGAAAAGCCCTGCAAGGAATAGCCCAAGGCCATAGCCAAAATAAAAGAAAACAGATACAGTTGCTTTTTCATAGGATCCTAGATTTTGGAAGCAAAACCATTGAACCCAAATGATTCGGTCTGAATGTCATCCAAACCTTTGGAATCAAATGGGTTTTCAAGTTGCTCCTGAACATTGAATAAAGAAATTAAAATAAAAGAGGAAATCACCGAAAGGAAAAGAAGGAGAAAAAGATTGCCCTCGTGAATTCCCTGTTGAAGTTTGTAATAAATCGCAGGAATACAAATCAGGGGATATAAGTAGATAAATATCAAACAATACGCCCTGAGGGAATGCGGTGTATGGTATTGCTTGATGGCTGCCACTGTTTCCAATCCCAAGTGTACATCCAACAGCATATTATTGATTTTTAGCCTGTTTGAGGATTTTATTTTTTTAGAATTATCGACAATGAATTGGTTGATTTTGGCGGCGGAATTTCTGACAGATTCTAAATCCCCTGAGGGTTTTCCCAAAAATTCCATCAATTGTTCCGAAGTGGTCACTATATATCGGTGAATCAGGCTTTTTTCTTCTAATTCAAACTTTTTAAGAGCCAAAAAAGCAAAATCCGCAGAGACCAAACCAGACCTAAACCTTGAAAGGTACTCCAGGGCTTTGTCCCTTCTTTTGAATGCACTTCTGATAGTGAAAACCAAAGGAAAAACAATGGCTATGCTGATCAATGTCAAATCCAGGTCATAGGTGAAATTAAACTGGTAAACCAATAATCCACAGATCAGGGAAATCCCGGAGACCCAAAGCGTCCTCATGTTAATGATAGATAGGTATTTGTCCATTTGTCTATCGAAATATTGGAAAAATGAAAAACCAATTACTGAAAATACTGTTTTTCCAAAATAAACTGTTGGTTTTCTATGGAAAATGGGATTTTAATATACCTGGACTCGCAAATGGATTAATTCCTGAAATCCGGTAACCTCTTCAAGCCTTAGGTCTTGCTTCCCAAATCCTCATGAACAGCATGTGAGCCATCCTGCGGGCGTGTTCTTTAGCATACTCTGCCACTTCACCTTCAAAATATTCATCTATGGTCGTAAACCATAGCTCCAGCCAATTCCCAAAATGTGCCTGCTCGATCGTGTTGTCTACAGCGGAATCTACTTCTCTGTGAACTTTCGTGGGGTTAAATTTTCCTGCCCCCGGCCCGCTTTGTAGCAGAACCATTTCCCAAAAATCCGAAAGGTGAATCAGGTGGGTTTCCCAATCTTCCACTACACTATTGAATATCGGACCCAAAGTCGGATGCACTCTGATCCTGTCATAAAATCGCCTCACAAGGAAATCCACCTCTTGGCGGCTATGAATCGGAGATTTTATCATTTCAATGGAGTAAAACCGGTTCTAATACTTCTTTTTTTCCGTCAATTCCTTCCGGAATTGGCAATCTCAGAAGCTGACAGATCAAAGGGTAAATATGGATGTTTTGAAATGGCTCAATCCTGTTTCCAGATTTAATTCTTGGTCCCTTCGCATAAAAAATCCCCCACATTTCTTTGTACTTGGGACTTAGTCCATGCTCTCCAAAAACCTCCGTTTTGAGCATAGCACTTCGGTTTTGGTATCGCATCATTCCCTGGGCATCAGCCAGGTAAAAGCCCTTCTCAGGAATTATCAGAAAATCCCCGATCCGTTGCGGATAACGTGTGATATCGGAATAATTCTCATTCCCGCTGAGATCGTCCACAGTGATATTCCCCCTTCGGGATTTGATCAGTCCAATGGCCTGAGCCTTTTCATCAGGGTTCTCCAAATGCACATGAGCAAGAGCGCCGTTATTTACAACCCTCGCTTTGATGCCTTCAGTCAACATATCCAGATTAATCAGTTTATCTCTTGATACATTTATCATCCCGTGATCTGACACCAAAATGACGGTAATCGGTAGATCAAAACTTTTCAAACCTTCGAAAAGTGCTCCCAATTCGTGATCGAGCTTAGTCAGCCTTTCCTTTAGCTTTTCGTCATTTTCAGGACCAAAGGTATGTCCGACATCATCCATATCAGAGAAATAGAGCGTGATCAGCCTCGGTCTCTGGGTATCCGGCAAGGTCAGCCAATCAAAAACCTTCGAAATCCGGGTGAGGTTGGGCACTTTGCCGTCATAGTCAAAATATTCGCTTGGCCTAACTCCCTGGACTGGAGCCTCCGAACCCACGAAAAAATAACTGGTAGCTTTCAGGTTATTTTCTTCGGCCAATACCCAAATCGGTTTGCCTCCATACCAATAGCCATCCTGTACGATTTCCCTTTTACCCATGATGTACACCTGATCCTTGAAAGGTTCATAAAAGGAATTGTCCACCAGTCCATGATGCTCTGGCAGCAATCCCGTAGCGATGGAGTAGTGATTTGGAAACGTCTTAGAAGGAAATGAAGGAATAAGCCCTTCGGCCGCAGTCCCTTCTGCAATAAACCGGGTGAGATTTTCGGGTTGAAACCGCTCCACATAATCGTAACGAAATCCGTCCAAGGAGATCAGGATTACAATCGGTTCTTTCTCCTGTCCAAAAATTAAAGTTTGACTGAAAAAACCAACCAGTACTAAAAGCAAGGTTCGATACATGGCTTTTTTTTCAAAAATACCTTGCGATTACCAGCTAACCAACCTTAACCTTGAGTTTTGAGATTACCCTACGCAATTTGGGGAATCCATCGATGATCGGGGCCATTTTTCCCCAGTTTTTACAGGAAAATGCAGGCCATTGACTCCTAATCCTACTGGTCGGAAATTTGACTTGGTTCAGTAATCGTTGAAATGAAACCCAAATTGAACAAAGCAGGAAACGATGAAAATTATGAAAACAAACTCGAAAATTTTAAGCCTATTATTAGTTACAGTACTTTCAATCGCCACGCTGAGTTGTAAAACCAGTAATGCTGTAAAAGGCGGTGCTATCGGTGGTACAGCAGGTGGTGTAATCGGCGGATTGCTGGCAGGAAAAAATAATACCGCAACGGGAATTATCATTGGAGCAGCCATCGGGGGATCAGCCGGGGCATTGATTGGAAATGAAATGGATAAGCAGGCAGAAGAACTCCAAAGAGATCTCAAAGGCGCAAAAGTGGAACGTGTGGGAGAAGGGATCAAAATCACCTTTGAATCTGGCATTTTATTCGGATTTGATGAATCATCCCTCAATGCCAATTCTCAAAGCAATCTTCAGGATTTGGCTAAGACCCTTAACAAATACCCTGACACGAATATCCTCGTCGAGGGGCATACTGATGATAAAGGAGAAGAACCATACAACCTCAACCTTTCTGTGGAAAGGGCTTCCACAGTGGAAACATTTTTGGCAAATCAGGGAGTAGCTTCGGAAAGATTGGACAGCCAGGGACTCGGAGAGTCACTTCCGGTACAAACCAATGAAACTGAAACAGGAAGAGCCGAAAACCGTCGGGTAGAAGTAGCGATCTATGCCAATAAGAAAATGCAAAAAATGGCAAAAAGAGGAGAATTGGGCGAATAAAAACCGATTCAAACTCCAGTTTATTTACAAACTATATTAAAAGAAAAAATGGCTTTCAAAGATCTGAAAGCCATTTTTCTTATTTAATCAATTTGAAAGGGTTATTCCACACCCTTTCAAAAATTAGAGTCTTCACCACTTTAATCAATTGGTACTTGATAGCTGTTCCAGGTAATAATTTGCTTTTTCGGTATTTCCCAAAGACTTGTAAATCAGATGCAAATTCCCGAGGACAGGTTTACTTGTCCCATATTCGAGTGCTTTTTCGAAAGTTTGAGCAGCAGCTGATTCTTTCCTTTGGGAAATCTGGGCCATTCCCAGGTTGGAATAAGCAGTAAATTTATCTTGATGGCCATGGTCAATTGCCTCCTGAAAATACCGCTCTGCCTGTGCAAAATTCCGGTCTTTCATAAACGAAATAGTTCCCAAATTGGTAAATACCACAGGATCAACAGACTTCATATCGTTGACAGCAGTCTGAAAATTTAATTTTGCTTTCAGCGTGTCTCCCGTTTCCAGAAGTGCTTTGGCATAGGCTGCATAGAAACTTGGAAACTTGGTTTTACCATCCACCTGATCAAAAATAGGCTCCAGCTTTTGATATTCTGTCAATGCCGTCCGAAAGTCATTTTTTGCCAATGCCTCATTTCCTTTCAGCACTGAGTTGATAAAAAGGACTTCCTCCGGGCTGGTGCCTTCTTCACCAGCAAGGTATTCTGCTGCTTTTGCTGGCCGTCCGAGTTCTGAGTAGATGAACCCCAATGCACGCCTGATCTCCGGTACATCCCAATATTCCAGGGACTTTTCCAGATTGACTACTGCCTTTTCTTTTTCACCCAACTTGTTGTAGGTAAGGCCCAGATTTCGAAAAGTCGAGCCAAAATCGGGGGATTGTGCATTCAGGGCTTGCTGGTAGTAAATTTCCGCTTGTTCAAAATCATTTCGATCATAGGCAAACCTACCCAACTGAAAGAGCGGGTAAAATGCCTTTGGATTCCGTTTGATGTTTTCCTCCAACACGGCTACCGCCTGGGTGCTGTCTCCAAGATTGATCAACACCTCCGCATAGGTACTCAGGTATTGGGATACCGGAAGGTCCTTGCCCAATATTCCCAGCATAATTTCATACTCCTTTTTGGCCTCAACATAAAAACCGCGGGCTGAATCAGGATGGTCTTTCTTTACTTCAGAAGCCAACTTTCGGAGCTCCTCTGCATAAAAGGTATGCGTTCTCCAGCTATTTGGAGCACTTTTGATATCATTCCTCGTGATCGTTAGGTTGCTTTCCCATACCTGTGCCCGGTCTATGGTTTTCCATGTAAATCCAGCCAAAACCGGAGCCAAAACCAATACCGGAAGGAGATAGGTTTTTCGGGGGAAATATTTTTCTCCCAACCGGAAAAGGAGGTAGACTACCACCAGAGCAAAAGCAAGAGAAGGGACAAACATAAATCGCTCTCCTAGATTTGAACCGATTGTCAATGAAGGAACGAGATTGGCGAAAATTGAAAACGAAGCGAAAAAGAAAATCAAACCGAAACTCAGTAAGTTCCTCTCCCTGAATCCCCTGATCGCCAGATATACTAATCCGCCGAAAAACAACAAACTCAACCAAACAACAGGATTGGAAAAATCCTGAACAGTCAACTGGCTAAAAGAATAATCCCAAGAAAGCGGATGTGGGAAAAAGAGCAGCTTGATGTATTGGAGATAGATGTACAGGTTGGTCGAAATCCACTCTGATCCATCAGCGAGATACATGACACTATTGATATAAGAGTCATAAATGGTCTTGACTTTATCCAAAATGGAGCTCCTGATAATCAGGTAAATGAGTGCAACACCTGCGAAAGGAAGTGCCGAAACTGTCGATTGTAGCGGTTTTTGACCCAGAAAAAAATAGGCTAACAAGCCCACCAAGGCGATCAAAGGAATGCTTTCTTCTTTGGAAACTAGAGATAGAAAATAAAGGACAAGGACCAGGATCCAATCAATGGTTTTCAGCTTGGGCTGATTTTTCCACCAGATTCCGATTGCGCCAAAGGCAAACAAGGCGGAGAGCAGCGTATCTCTGCTTTTGGCGGAGGCAACCACTTCCACGTGAAGAGGATGCACAGCAAAAAGCAACAAAACCAAGGCAGTGAACCACCATGGCAGTTTTATCTTTTTTCCAAGACTGGCGAGGAAAAATCCAAGTACCAATAAAACTCCGAAATACAGTATCAAATTTATTGAATGACTTACCGCCGGATCAAATTTGCCCACAAGCTCGTTTTCCAATGCGAAAGTAAGGAGGGTAAAAGGCCGGTAAATCCCAGTATTGGTCGGGCTGATTTCGATGAAATTCATCGATCCGTATTTGAAAAGTTCTGTCCAGTTTTCCAGGCCTTTTACGGTCACCCGGTTACTGTTGGCATAAATTCCATCGTCCAGTGAATATTCAAATCCCACTGACTGAAGGTAAAGCAGCGTACCAAACAGAGCGATTGACAAAACCCAAATCCAGGATTTGATTTTCATGGTGACTATCCGTTAGAAAGAGATGGAATAAAGATAAAAGCAAAGTTGAAAATGAAAAATCCAGCTGCTTTTCGTTAAAAATCAATCCGCATCAGGTAGTCAGTTTGCTCTTCATCTCCAAATTGAAAAGGATGGCTTCCAAATATTCTAAGGCCATTTTTCTCATAAAATCGGATCGCTCGGGCATTTTTTTCCCATACCCCCAGCCAGAGGTATTTTTTCTGGATTTGCTTTGCAAAGTCAAGGGCATAGTCAAGCAAAAGTTTCCCCACTCCCAAGCCAAGGAAATCTTCCAAGACATACAATCGGGAGATCTCAAGACTTTCAGGATCATGGACATCTGTCTGTGCAGGCACTACATTCACCTTGACATATCCGATCAATTCTCCATCTAGTTCCGCTAAAAAGAAGGTCGATGCCGGATTGGCCAACTCCTTCCCAAATTGCTCAAAATTGAATGCTTCCTCCAAGTATGCGCTCACATTTTCCGGTTTGTTTCCCGCAGTAAAAGCCTGCAAAAACGAAGTTCTGGCGACATGAAGCAAATCTCCCAAGTCATCGGAAGTCGCTTTTCTGATTGTTGGTCGGGTAGGCTTATTTTCCATTTTAGAGTTTCTTGAGTGCTACATCAATTTGGGAAAGTGGATATTCCCCCAAAATTCCTCTGAAATTCCCTTTGGGACTGATCACCACAAAACTTCCACTGGGATAAGTATAGGGGAAAAACAGCTTTTCGAATAACTGATCGGGGTCTGCCTTCCAATCCTGAATTCCCTGGTATTTTTCCAAGCCGTGAGGATTTTTGTAAATATACAGCGGAGGTACTGCATCATGATTTTTTGCGTAACGGGCTACCGTTTTTACACTCTTTTTCAAGCCGCTTGGGGTATTGCCCAGACCTGTGGAATTCAACTCGTCTTTGCCTGGATAATAAATCACAATCAGAGGTTGACCAGCTGAAAATTCCTGCTGGAGTCCGAGCTTTTCATAGATCATCTTCGAATCTGTGATTCCCACCGGCATTCGATGAACCAGTTTCATATTTCCCTTTTCATCTGCAGGAATACCGAAATAGGCCCGGTTTAGGATCATGTCTTCATATTCTGAATACAAGATCTGTTTCCCGGATTCATTGAAGTAGGTTTGGGAAAATGAAGGCAATGTAAACCCCGCCAAAAAGAAGAAGAATATTGCTTTTGCTAGCATCCGGAGAAAATTGGAAAATTATGCGTTTTCTATCACCCTGGTTTTTCTTTGCCTTGAAAGGATCAAAACAGATGCGGTTCCAAACATAATCAAACTGTAAATCGCTGACGGAATCGTCATAACCGGATTTACCAAAAGGGTAGCGGCGATGGTGATTCCGAGGGTTCCGTTTTGTATCCCGGCTTCAATGGAAATGGTCGTGCTTTGTTTTTCTCCCAATCCCAAAAGCCTACTGCTGAAAAATCCAACCACCAAGGTGGCTACATTGAGTGCCAAAGCCACAGGCCCGGCTTCAGCAGCATAAGCCAAAAGATTTTCCCTTTCTTTCAAGACTGTGGCAACCACAATCAAAATAAAGAAAACAGTTGAAATTTTCCTGAAAGGCTTATCCCATTTAGCCGCCAGACCGGGAGCTTTTGCCAAAACAATCATGCCGATGGCCACCGGAATGATGGTAATGTAAAGGACGGAAACCACAGTACCCAAAATGTTCAACGGTGGAACTTCCCCTCCTGGCATGAAATACTGGATGGCAAAATTGACCACAAAAGGAATGGTTAAAACCGTAATCAATGAAGAAAAAGCAGTCAGGGTTATCGAAAGTGCCGTATCGCCTTTTGCTAAGTGGGTAATCAGATTGGAAGTCGCTCCACCGGGACATGCTGCCAAAATCATCAAACCGATGGCCAGTTCTGTTTTCAATCCGAAGATTAAGATCAAACAAAAAGCAGTCACCGGAAGGATAAGGATTTGATTGGCAAGCCCGATTGCTACTGCTTTGGGGTAGACCAGGATTCGTTTGAAATCTCCCACCCTAAGACTCAGCCCCATGCCAAACATTATAACTGCCAAAGCGAGCGGTAAAAAAAGCTGTGTTAAAATACTGGATTCCATAAGGTCCTTTGATTTTGGGTTTGGGATTTTTTTGGTTGGATTCAACTACTCAATCCTATGATCTCATAGCTTAAGTCAAATAATTTGAAAAGAAATTTGGAATTGCAAGCCTGCGGAAAATTTTTTCTCTTGAAAACTCATAATAATCCTGCTACTGCAAATCCAACATAAGTCCCAATGGCATTTCCTAAACTTCCCACAAGCATACCAGGAATCAACAAATCCGGCCGGTTCAAACTTTCTGCGGCGGCAATGGCAGTGGTATTTCCTCCGATATTGGCCTGCGAAGCCACTGCAACCACATCCCAATCCATCCTCAACAAAGCCCCTACTCCAAAAATAACCAGGCCGTGCACCAGCACCAATAGCCCAACAAAAATCACAAGAGTTCCGGCTAATTCACCTGTCTGTGCCAAAGCACCAAAATCGCAAAGAGTCCCAATCACCGCCAAAAACAACAGGATCAGAAAAAATCCCAACGTGTGCTTACCATACAACTGCTGAACGGCTGAAAACTGCGCCAAAACCAAAGCCAAAGTGGTCAGGAAGATGATCTCTGGTACTTGTGGAAAATAGGAAACGAGCACTTTACTCAATGTAATTCCCAAAAGGCCCAAAGCCAAAACCGAGGCCAGAGAAGAAATGGAGATAGATTCGATGGATTTGATTTTTTCACCGGATTGGGCGGAAGCCAGTTTCTTTCGGGGGAAAAACTTTTGCAAATACTTCGGCAATATCAGCGTAGCAATGATCCAGGGCGTACCGATCAGGTTATCTACCACCGTAGTTGCGGCAAAGAGGTTTCCTGCCTCGTTAACCTTGTAGTGAAGAGCGATTGCATTAAAATTGATCGAGCCACCGATGTAAGTTCCGGTATACATGCCAGCCACCGCCGGTGCCAGTTCGCCAATTTCAACAGCCGGATTGACGACAACCCAAGCAACCAAAACGCCAATAACTGTAGCTGCAGATCCCAACAAAAACATGAGCAAAAGTGGCAAACCGGCCTTTTTGAGGCTTTTCAGATCAACATCCAGCAGGGTAATAAAAATCCCTAAAGGCGCTAAATAAACAAACACACCGTCATAAACCACATTTCCATCCAGGGCACTGGGGATGATTCCCAGATTGGAAAGAAGCGCACAGATCACAATGGCCCAGATCGGAGTTCCGACTGTTCTCCCCCAAGGGAACCGGGTCAGCCAGTTGGCAAAAAAGACAGCTATGCAAAGTGTTCCGGCGACAAATATTGGCTCTTGGGTGAAGGACATGTGGGAAAATAGGGAAAAACGGAGAAGCTTTTTTCCAAATTTTTCTACTCCCCAAAAAATTTACTGAAAGCGGCAATAATTTGGGTCACTTCTTTCGCTTGAGATCAAGTAAGGGTATGTTCATCGAGAATTTTGGCAAGTTGAAAACTCAGACTTCTGCGGGAATATTTCTCCAAATCAGAGGATTCTGGATCTTTATAATCTAAATCCATCAGTTCCCGAAGTCTGTCTTTGATTCCTTCGAAATTGACATGGGCAATCACCTCACCTGCCCCGGCATCTTTTAAAATCTGTGCTGAATCGCCCTCTGGATCGCCCAAAGCCAGGATCGGAATTCCTGTAGCGAGGTATTCAAAAAGCTTCCCCGGGATATTTCCCTGGGCATTTTTGGTATCCGTCAAGATCAAAACCAAGGCATCTGCTTTTTCATAAAACCCAAAAACCTCGCGATGGGATACATAACCTGAAAAGTGGATTCGCTCCTTCAACCAAGGATTCTCTGAAACAAAGGCTCTGATTGCCTCGCTGACATTACCCACAAAGGTCATTTCTACCTGCATTTCAGACCCTGAAAATTCAGTGTTCATTGCCTCCAAAAGCGGAACCGGATTTCGGATTGCATCGATGATACCGGAATAGACCAAATGGAGCTTGCCGTTTTCTTTTTTCTTGGTATTAAAATCATCTGGAATATCTGCCGGATCAAAGCCATTGGTCAGCAGGTGGATTTTTCGGTGTGCAAGTTTTTCCAGATCCTTCTGAAAAGTCGGGGAAATGGTAATTACTGCATTGGCTTCTTTCAGCACACCTTGTTCCAGCTTTTCATGCTGTTTCCTGATCAAAGATGTCATGGGAAGGGTATCCAAAAACTCCCATTGGGACCAAGGATCACGAAAATCAGCAATCCAAGGAATTCCAGTTTTACGCTTAAGGTCCCGTCCGATCAGATGCATGCTATGCGGCGGTCCTGTAGTGATCACTGCCTGAAACTGCCCGCTTTTCACCAGATCCTCCAAAAACTTCACTGCAGGTTTGACCCAAAAAATCCTCGGATCGGGCACTAGTAAATTTGCCCGCATCCAGATAGCAGCCTTTTCCAAAACGCCCTTTTCCTTCTGCTCCAAAAGTCTTCCCGGATGTGTTTTTGTCTTTCCTTTTATTTTGGAAAAAAGCTGGTAAGGCTCCCAAATCGGGAATTTGATCACTTCCAGTTCCTTGGGAATTTCCTTTTCCAAACTCGGATCTTTCAGGTCAAAATCCGGGTTTTCCGGTGTAAATATCACCGGTTCCCAACCCGCTTCGGGCAGATACTTGGCAAACTTCAGCCAACGCTGCACGCCGGATCCCCCGCTAGGAGGCCAGTAGTAAGTAATGATGAGAACGCGACGAGACATTGGGTGATTTGAAATTTGAAATTTGAAATTTGAAATTAGGGGAAACCTCTCAAAAAGAAAGGGAGAAAGTTTCCCTTCTCCCCTATCATAGTTAATGGTTATTGGAATTTGTTATATGCTGTAAGCATAAACAAACTCGCCAATCGTCAACAACAAAAGCAAACAGGCAACTGAAACTAGAACCTTTATCCCCTTCCAAACCTGTTTTCTATTTTTTTTAATCAATCCATGCATTAAAAACCAAAAGGTTAGCGCAATTCCTACAAGGGTAATGAACAATTTAACAAGAGACATTATAGCCATACAACCCTTTTCTATTTACAAAAGCTCCCTCTAAATTATTCGCCCTGTGCAAGGGAATAAGCTCGTTTCCCGTCAAAGCTGTAGAGATTGGCTGTCTGGATAAACTCAATTCCCAAATCGGAGACCTGCTTCAAAAGATCCAAAATCTGACTGTGAGAAATCACAGACTGATCAGAAGTCTGGAATCTACATCTCCAGTGATCCGTGCAAAAAGTTTCTTTCATCCCCGCAGGAAACACTTTCACTCCTCGATTGGTGATCAGTTGAAGCTGAAGTCCATTGGCATTGGCGGCGCGGAGCTTTTCACCCAGCACATTCGGATCGCGATCTGATTCGTCCCAAGCCACAAACACATCTACTCCGATGAGTTCTTTTTTCTCGGGAGCTCTTTCCTTCAGTTTCACATTCATCGGCTTGGTATCTTCCTTGTCGAAAGAAGCCGGAATCATATTGGCAGGTATTTGACCCAAACGGTCGATTACTGCTTGCGCAAATTCAGCTGTACCAACTTTCTTGCTGGAAAGACCTTCCTGATAAATATCTCCGGTATGGATTCCGTCTTCCAGGGTCTTCATCCAGGCATTGGCGATTTTCTCGGCCACTTCCGGCTGGCCGATATGGACCAGCATCATGATCGCTCCGTTCAGCAATCCAGATGGATTGGCGATTCCCATACCAGTGATATCAGGCGCGGAACCGTGAATCGCTTCAAACATGGCCACTTCTTCGCCCACGTTGGCAGAACCTCCCAGTCCAACTGAACCGGTAACCTGAGCTGCTACGTCAGAAATGATATCTCCATACAGGTTCAAAGTCACAATCACATCAAAAATCTCCGGGCGATCAGCGATCAGGGCTGTTCCGATATCGATTATTTTATGATCAGTTTTGATTTCGGGATACTCTTTTGCGATTTCGTCGAAAGTCCTGTGGAAAAGTCCGTCAGCCAACTTCATGATGTTGTCTTTGGTCATGCAGGTCACTTTCTTTCTGCCGTATTTTTTGGCGTATTCGAAAGCGTATCGGATGATTTTCTCCGAACCCGGCTGGGAAATGAGTTTCAAACTCTGCACCACTTCCTGGGTTTGCCGGTGCTCGATACCTGCATAAAGATCCTCCTCATTTTCCCGGATGATCACCATGTCGGTTTTAGGAAAATGGGTTTTGATAAAAGGAGAAAAAGCCTTGCACGGCCGGACATTGGCAAAAAGTCCAAAGGAAGTTCGGGTAGTTACATTCAAAGATTTGAATCCTCCGCCCTGAGGAGTAGTGATCGGGGATTTCAGAAAGACTTTGGTTTCACGAAGTGATTCAAAAGCCTTCGGTTCCATACCGGAGCTGATTCCTTTGAGGTAGACCTGCTCTCCGATTTCGATCACATCGTATTCGAGTTGTGCACCGGCTGCTTCCAAGATGTTGATGGTAGCAGTCATTATTTCCGGTCCGATTCCGTCGCCGTAAGCAACAGTAATTTTTCTTTTGGAGGACATATTAATGGGAGGTTTAGTTGACTTTTAGCTTGCGCAAAAGTAAATAAAAATGCCTGAAGCAGACCGGAATTCCATATTAATTCCCCAAACGGTTTTCATTAACTTACACAGGAAAGCCGCTAGGAAAAAGAGGATTGGGATATTTCTGCCTGGGCAAATTTGCCTTTGTACCCCCTAAACGTATATTTGCTTTTCCACACCCAAACCGCTTATGGCAGATTTTCAAAATATCCTGACCGAAGAAAAAAACGGCGTCCTCTACCTTACAGTCAACAGAGAAGAAAAGATGAATGCGCTCAACTTCGATACTTTGTCAGAATTAAAGGCGATTTTCGAAGAAGTCGCTGACAATCGGGCCATCAAAGCGGTGATTATCACCGGATCAGGAGAAAAAGCTTTCGTTGCCGGAGCAGACATCAGTGAAATTGCTTCTCTCAATGAGGTAAACGCCAGAAAATTTGCCGAAAACGGCCAGGAAATTTTTGCCATGATCGAAAACTGTCACAAGCCAGTAATCGCCGTTACCAATGGCTTTACCCTGGGCGGAGGTTGCGAATTGGCCATGGCCTGCCACATGCGTATCGCAACTGCCAATGCAAAATTCGGTCAGCCGGAAGTCAACCTGGGAATCATTCCCGGCTATGGCGGAACTCAACGACTGACGCTTTTGATCGGAAGAGGTAAAGCAAACGAACTCATGATGACAGGAGATATGATCGGAGCTGAGGAAGCAAAAGCACTTTGCCTTGTCAATCACGTCCTTCCCACCAAAGCGGAGGCAATGGAAAAAGCGGTGGAAATCATTGCGAAAATCATGAGCAAAGCTCCATTGGCTATCGGAATGATCGTGGACTGTGTCAATTCGGCATTTCTTTCAGATGAAAATGGCTACCAAACTGAAGCGAACAGCTTTGCGCGCTGCGTCAAATCGGGTGATTACAAAGAAGGAACCTCTGCATTTTTGGAAAAAAGAAAACCAATTTTTAAAGGAGAGTAAGCTCCTTGCTCTCGAATGAGTAATCTCAAAAAACTAGCCGGGCAGACAGCCATCTATGGGCTAAGCAGTATTCTTGGCCGGTCAATTAATTTTTTACTGATTATCGTCTACACCGCCTACCTCAATCCTGAGGCATTGGGTGCATTCACCGGGATTTATGCCTTGGTCGGCTTTCTCAATATTGTGTTCACCTATGGCATGGAGACGGCGTTTTTCCGCTTTTCCACCGGAAAAAACCTAGACTCCACCAAGGTTTACCACAATACTCAGTCGCTCCTGATCACCTCGACCCTGGTGCTGGGCTCAGCGATCTACCTTTCAGCGCCATGGCTGGCAGAGGTAATGAATTACCAGGGACAGGCCTATTTGTTTCGATGGATGGCCTTGATCCTATCTTTCGATGCGGTTCTTGCCATTCCTTTTGCCAAGCTGAGGCTTGAAAATCGGGCATTTGCTTTTGCCGGAGCCAAACTGATTAATATTTTTCTCAATGTCCTGTTTAACCTTTTGCTCATCGTTTGGATTCCCCTGTGGATTAATTCCGGGTTTATCGCATCCGGATTTCTGGGTTATCAGCCCGAATGGGGAGTGGAATTCATTCTGCTTTCCAATCTATTGGCCAATGGTCTGATCATCCCCTACGTCTGGTGGAGAGCTGGATTTTTCAGGTTTCAATTGGAAAAGGAAATCATCCGCCAGATGTGGACCTACTCCTTGCCGCTTCTTTTCATGGGATTGGCTGGAGTGACCAATGAGCTGGTTTCAAGACTTCTTTTTGAGTATGTGCTTCCGCAAAATTATTTCCCCGGACTCACTTCGAGAGAGGCAGCAGGTGTTTTTGGCGCAAATTTCAAACTGGCCATCCTGATGAATTTAGTAATCCAGGCCTTCAAATACGCGGCCGAACCCTTTTTCTTCAAGCAATCCACGGATAAAAATTCACCCCAGCTCTATGCCCGGGTCATGCATGCGTTTATCATTTTCTGTACGATTCTGATGATTTCCATTTCGGTCAACCTCGATTGGATCGGCCCACTTTTCCTCAAAGGTGAAGCTTATGCCTCCGCCTACTTTATCGTGCCGATGCTGCTGATGGGCTATTTGCTATTGGGTATCTATTTCAACCTTTCCATCTGGTTTAAAATTACAGACAAAACCAATTACAGCTTCTGGATCACTCTAATCGGAGCTCTGGTGAGTATTGCAGTCATCGCTTTTCTGGTCCCGGTTTTGGGCTACCTGGGCGGTGCCTTGAGTACCTTAAGCTGCTATCTGGTGATGACGTTGGTTTGTTTCTTTTTCGGCCAAAAGTACTACCCCATCCCCTATCAAACAGGTAAGGGTGTTTTCTACCTACTTCTCGCTTTTGGTTTAAGCTACGCGGGTTTTTTTCTGGATCTAGGCTCAGATTTGATGAATTTTCTAGCAAAAAACAGCTTGATTCTGTTGTTTTTGACAGTTGTCGGATTTTTGGAAAAGGATCAATTGACGCCATTCCTCCGGGGAAAACAAAGACCCTGATCTACTGTATCTCTTTCCGTCAATTGTCAAAATAGTCCAACCATTTTCCTCAAAAGGCATTATGTTTGTGAATTGATGCTGCATTCCCGAATCACTGTGAGATTTATCCCCTTTCTTTTCCTGTTTTCTTTTGTTTTCCTTGGATGGAATCCCGGATTTGCCCAACAGCCTCTTTCAAAAAAGGAGGCAAAAATTCAGGAAAACCAAACCAAAGCCAGCAGGTATTTTATCGAAGGGGAAAAAGCACTGGTATTAGGTGACCTCGAAAAAGCCTATTTTTATTTAAATCGAGCTTTGGAATTTACTCCTGACGAACCCGCCATCAATTACAAAATCGCCGAAGTTTTAGTCCGCTCCAATCAAGCGCAAAAAGGGCTTCCATTTGCAGAAAAGGCTGCTTTGGCAGACCCCGACAACAAATATTACGCTCTGATGGTGGCAGAGATCTACACTAATCTCAACCAACCTCTAAAGGCTGCCGAAATCCTGGACCGACTCACATCAGACAGCGAAAAAAACCAACAGTACAATCTGGATCTTGCCTCGCTTTACCTGAATGCGGGAGAATTTGACAAAGCACTCGTGGTACTCGACCGGGCGGAGGATTATTATGGGGTGCGGGAGCCTTTTACTGTGCAAAAACAGCGGATCTACCTCCGAAATAATGAGTTGCCTAAGGCGATCCAAGAAGGCGAAAAACTCATCGAAGCTTTTCCGGGGAATCCTGCCTATGTCCTCAATTTGGTAGAAATCCTCTATAACAATGCACGGTTAGATCAAGCTTTAACCTTGGTTTCGGAAGAAATCGCAAAGTATCCTAACCAGCCCGAACTTCAGATGGCAGCATACACCCTTCTCAAAGAAAAGGGGGAAATCGCAAAAGCCAATGATTATTTGATTTCGGCATTCCAAAGTCCCGACCTGGATGGAGAGGTGAAAGCCAAGACTTACAAATCCATGCTTTCGGAGATGCAAACTACCCATCGGGATGCGCTATTGGATCAGATGGAGGCTTTGATGCTCGAACTGAATGCCAATGATGCCATGGTATTGGAAGTAATCGGTGAACGAAAAAGAGACACCGGAGAAATGACTGCCGCCATGGATTATTTCAAAAAATCCCTTCAGATCCAACCAAAAAATGCCAACCTCATCGAACAGGTCATATTGAATTCTTTTGGAGAAGATCCGGATTTTGCAGAATTGGAAACTTTCACCACCATGGGAGTGGATGAATTCCCTGAAGCTCCTGAGTTTTGGTTTTATGATGGTGTAGTCAAATCAGCCCGGAAAAAGGATTCGCTGGCCGTACAATCTCTAAAAAAATCGCTTGAACTAAACGCCAGCAAAAATCCTCAATTGGAACAGGTGGCTTTTGGATCACTTGGAAACTCGCTGTACAATCTTGCCGAAAAGGACTCTGCGTTTTTTTACTTCGAAAAAGCACTCAGCCTAAATCCAAATGACGAACAGGTCCTGAACAATTACGCTTATTTTCTTTCGTTGGAAAAAAGGGACTTGGAAAAGGCCCGGACCATGTCTGAAAAAGTTGTAAAAAAGCATCCAAAAAACGCCACCTTCCTCGATACGCATGCCTGGGTACTTTTCCAAATGGGCAATTATGAGGAAGCTTCACTCTATATGAATGAGGCAATAATTAACGAAACAGCTCCCAGCGGAGTCATGCTGGAGCACTATGGGGACATTTTGTTTCATCTTGGCAAAGTTTCTGAGGCAATGACCTGGTGGAAAAAAGCCGAAGGAAGCTCTGAAGCCTCCGAAAAACTAGCTCAAAAAATAAAAGACGGAAAATATCATGAATAGACTTTTTGCAGGTGTTCTGACACTTTTGGTAATCGGCCTGACCGGCTGCGCCAAAAAAGTCGTGCTTTACGAAGGTGACGGCCAAATGGAGGAGTTTCAGCCTGTTTCGGCACAATACGATTATCTAAGTGCCAAAGCAAAGATTGTCATTGAGGAAGAATCCGGAAAAATCACCCGTGGAACCCTGAGTCTCCGCGCCAAAAAAGACAGCGTACTTTGGTTTACTATGTCTCCTGGTATGGGAATGGAGGCGATCCGGGGATTTTTTACCAAAGACCGGATTCAGATCCACGACCGGGTTGGACAGGACGATGTCAACCTAACTTATGAGGAATTTGAGAAGTTTTACGGTTTGAAGCTCTCCCTGGACTTGTTCCAAAATGTCCTTTGGGCTAATATTCCCTTTGAATTTGACTACGGGGATCGATTGGTCAGAGTGGGTAAAAAGTTTGAATTGACCCAAACCAGAGATAAGGTCAGGTATTTCACTAAGGTGGAAACCAGTCACGGCAAAGTTTCAGAACTTGTGAGCAATTCGCTCGATGACCGGGGATCGGTACTGGCAAGTTTTCCGAAATTTCAGGATGCATCCTCTCAGCCATTTCCGGCTGAAGTCCTTTTCAAACTGGCCTATCAACTTCCAGAAGGCAGCCAAAACACCATAATTCACCTCACTTGGACCTCCATTGAGCCTAATTCCCAAGCGCTGAGCTTTCCTTTCAGATTCTAAGCCACATGTGGATTTATAGATTTATACCAATACTGTTTTTATTCCTATCCGTTTGGAGTTTCGATACTTTTTCCCAGACAAATAAAACAAGAGAGGAACTGGAGCGGGAAAAAGCTGAAGTACAGGCTAGATTAAGGGAGTTTGACACCATTCTAAAGCAGACGACTGCCACAAAAAAGACTTCACTTGGGGAATTGAATGCGCTGACAAGACAATTTCAGACGCAAAATCGCCTGGTCAATACCCTGGACAGAGAGGTCCGACTGATCAATCAGGAAATCACTGAAACAGAAAAGAAAATCTCTGAACTGGAATTTCAGCTCAAAGACCTCAAAGCGGAATATTCCCGCATGATTTACAACTCATCCAAACTCAATCGAGGACTTTCAATCGTTGCATTTGTCTTTAGTTCGGGCACTTTCAATCAGCTATACATGCGATTGAAATACCTGAAGCAATACAGTGACAGCCGAAAGCAGCAAGCTGCCCAGATCGAGAAACTTTCAGCAGACCTGGCAGATCAACGGATTCTTTTGGATCAGCGAAAAGCCGATAAAGTGACCGTACTTACCGAGGAACAAAAAGAAAAAGCTGAACTGGAGCGTTTACGAAAAAGTCAGCAGGGTGTAGTCAATACCCTTTCTAAAAAGGAAAGGGACATCCAAAAACAGATCGCTGCGACCAAAAAACAGCAGGATCAGCTCAACAGAATGATCAAACAGGTTATCGAGGATGAAATCAAAAGGGCTGAAGCCGAGGCCAAAAAGGAAAACAGCACATCGACCAAAAAGGCAGGAACCAGCATGCCGATGACACCGGAAGCTGCGGCGCTTTCCAGCTCATTTGCCGGCAACAAAGGAAAACTGCCCTGGCCGGTTGAGACGGGATTTTTGGCTCAAAGCTATGGCACTTTCCCCCATCCTACTCTCAAGGGAATCACAGTGGACAATGACGGAATTGACATCCGAACTCAGCCCAATTCCAACGTGCGGGCTGTATTTGACGGAACAGTCACCAAAATTACGACGATGCCAGGATTTGGCGGTACCGTGATCATCAAACATGGAGAATATTACACCATGTATAGCCGTCTGAAAAACGTCACTGTCAAATCCGGACAGACTTTAAAAGCTAAAGACGTCATCGGCCAGGTGGGAACTAATGCTGAAGGCGAATCCGAGGTCCATTTCCAAACGTGGAAAGGCCTCCAGATCATGGACCCTGCAACATGGATTACGTCCAAATAAGATTTAAAATCGTATGTTCATAAAAAAGGCCAATTGTCAATAGTCTTATTTTTGACTTTGAGAGTGACAGTTGTATCTTTGTAATCCTTATATCCTTAAACACACACACCATCATGACTACATTAGGTTTCATTCAAAACATGGGCGGAGGTTCGATCGTTTTGATCATTGTCGTAATCCTCCTTCTGTTTGGTGCTAAAAGGATCCCTGAATTGGCCCGAGGACTGGGTCGTGGTATCAGAGAGTTCAAAGACGCTACCAAGGAAATTCAGAACGATCTTGAAGATGGGCTGAAAGACAAAAAGAAGTAATCCCTTAAGCCAATTCAATTGGAAAAATTTAGTTCATTCGACGAAATCAAAAAATCGCTCGAAAAGAAAGAAGCTGATTGCCGGGCAATCGTCACTCATTACTTACAGAACATTGCAACGAAGGCGCATCTCAACGCCTTCGTTGAAGTTTATAAGCAATCCGCTTTAGAGCAAGCTGATCTGATCGATGAAAAAATAGCGAAAGGAAAAGCAGGAAAGCTTGCCGGAATGGTCATCGGAATCAAAGATGTCCTAAACTACACCGGACACGAATCCAACGCCTCTTCAAATATCCTTAAAGGCTACCAGGCTCAATACACCACTACCGCCGTCCAAAGACTGATCGACGAAGATGCCATTATCATTGGCCGGCTGAATTGCGACGAATTTGGAATGGGAAGCTCCAATGAAAACTCTGCCCATGGCAAAGTGCTCAATGCCTTGGACGAATCTCGCGTTCCTGGAGGCTCTTCCGGTGGATCAGCAGTAGCCGTTCAGGCCAACCTATGTACGGTTTCCCTTGGAACTGATACCGGAGGTTCGGTCCGCCAACCTGCGGCTTTCACCGGGATAATCGGCATGAAGCCGACCTATTCGCGAATTTCCCGTTGGGGATTGATCGCCTATGCCTCCACTTTTGATACCATAGGAGTCTTTTCAAAAACCGTCAAAGACAATGCTTTGGTCATGGAAATCATGGCTGGACACGATGAATTTGACAGCACTTCTTCCAGAAAACCAGTATTTCCTTACAGCCAACTTTTACATTTTGATAAAAAAGTGAAAGTGGCTTATCTCAAAGAAACAATTGAATCGCGTGCGCTTCAGCCCGAAATCAAGGCAAACACCCTCTCTGTCTTGGAAAAATTAAAAGCTGAAGGACATGAGGTCAAAGAAGTGGAATTTCCGCTGTTGAAATATCTCTTACCCACTTATTACATCCTGACTACTGCAGAGGCCAGCTCCAACCTTTCCAGGTTTGACGGAGTAAAGTACGGCTACCGATCTCCGAATGCCCATAATCTGGAAAGCATGTACAAACTGACCAGAAGTGAAGGATTTGGGGAAGAAGTAAAAAGAAGGATTATGTTGGGCACATTTGTGCTCTCTGCCAGTTACTATGATGCCTATTTCACTAAGGCTCAGAAGGTCAGAAGATTAATAAAAGACTTTACAGAAAATCTTTTAAATGAATTTGACTATATTATTATGCCGACTACGCCATCTACAGCGTTTAGGTTTGGTGAGCATAGGGGCGATCCTGTGGCAATGTACCTTGAAGACCTCTTCACTGTACAAGCTTCAGTATCGGGAGTTCCGGCGATTTCAATTCCAAATGGTCAAGACAATTCTGGCATGCCAATTGGTCTCCAGGTAATTTCCAACTCCTTCAAAGAAGCTGAGCTTTATAGCTTCAGCAACTATCTGACAGAATTTACCACTTAAATTGAATTTTGATGAAAAAGTCTTTGCGCAGCACTATCATTCCGGCATTAATCACTTGTCTGATCCCCCTGACCGAAGCCTTTTCTCAAGAGGAACCCCTGGAAGCGGCGGTACTTTTTTCTGAAGAAATTCAGCCAAATTACCACTACGAGTATATTCCTGACTTCACTTACGAGGAAGTCGATCAACGCATCAAGGCCATGAAAACCGAGATGCCTTTTGAGTTGAATGAACGTATTTTCTCCTTTATTCAATATTTCACCGTCAGAAATCGGGAATATACCAAAATGGTCCTGGCACGAAAGGACATCTATTTTCCACTTTTCGAATCCACGCTCAAAAAACACGATATCCCATCCGAGATCGAATACCTCTCCATCGTCGAATCTGGACTCGATCCGCAGATAAAAAGCCGTGTTGGTGCAATGGGATTATGGCAGTTTATGCCCGCTACTGGCCGAATGTATGGCATGCAAGTGAACCCTGACGTGGATGACCGGATGGATCCGGAGCTTTCATCAGATGCTGCAGCCAAATACCTGAAGTCACTTTATCGCATGTTCGGAGATTGGGAAGTGGCTATGGCAGCGTATAACTGCGGTCCGGGAAATGTCCGGAAGGCCATCAGGAGATCGGGCGGAAAAAAAACCTTTTGGGAAATCTACAATTACCTACCAAAAGAAACCCGAAGTTATGTGCCCCAATTTCAGGCTTTCCTTTATGTTCTAAATAATCTGGAAGAGCACAATTTCAATTTGGAGGAACCTACCTATCCTATCGAATATGAAAAAATCAGGTTTGACAGAGCTTTCAACTTAGAAAAACTTTCAGAATTGACAGCCATCTGCTTGAAGGACTTGGAAAAATTGAATCCGTCGGTAAAAAATAGGAACGTCCCTATAGCCAACCGGAGCATGGAGGTAAAAATTCCGAAATCAAGAGCAATTTTTCTGAAAGAAAACCTTGCTTGGATCAGCGATTCCTTAGGCAACTCACCCACCATTTTATTGACTTCAAATGATTCTCCGGCGATAATACCAGTTGAAAAAGCCGTTGCCAGCACCAATGCAGCAAGAATTTCTTACAAAGTCAGATCAGGAGATGTTTTGGGAACGATTGCCTCAAAACACGGGGTAAGCGTCACCCAGGTCAAAGAATGGAACAACCTCAGATCCAACCTGATCAAAGTCGGGCAGACAATTTACATCTACAATGGGAAATCTACTCCTACCGAAAGTCTTGCCGACAACACGTCCGGCTCTGGTAATAAAACCTATACGGTCCGCCCAGGGGATTCACTTTGGATCATTTCCCAAAAACATTCACTTTCCATTGACCAAATCAAGCGGTTGAACAATCTGAATTCAAACAATATCAAGCCCGGACAAAAGCTGATTGTCGGATAATCTTCAGCCAAAGTTTTTTAAATTTATTTAACTCAAAAATTAATTATTTGAAATGGAAGACCCATTTTATGTAATTAACTTGAAATCAAAGCACAAACAAGGACAATTATGAAACCGCTATCCTATATCCTAATACTTCTGTTTTCGGTAATTCTAATTTCCTGCGACGAAAATGGCAATCCAGGATTTAGCAAAAATGCCAAACCGAATGCCAGAGGAACAGTTGGTGAAATTGTCTTGGCTATAGATTCCACTAAGTGGGCAGGCCCCGTTGGGGAAGAATTGAGAGGGATTTTCGAGGCAGATTTGCCCGGGATGATCCGTTCGGAAAGCATGTTCAAAGTCCACCGAGTGGACCCACGGGCCATGACACGGATGCTGAAAATGTACACCAATTTGATCTATGTGACGACCTTCGATGACAAAAAAGGCGGCAGTCAGGTGATCAATGCACAGTTTTCGAAAGAATCCAAAGAGAAAGCCTCAGCTGATCCTACCCTTTATTCTCTGCGAATGGAGGACGAATACGCAGTGGGTCAGGAAGTGCTTTATCTATTCGGCAATACAGAAGATGAACTGATTGCCAACCTGAGAAAAAATAAAGAAAAGCTTCAGAATCTATTTGAAGTAAGGGAGCGAGGAAGGTTGGAAAAAGCTCTTTTTGCCCGAAAAAACTCTACTGCAGAACATGAAGCCAGAACCAAATTGGATATCGAAATCCAGGCTCCTGCCTCCTACCAGATTGCCAAAACTACGGATGATTTTCTTTGGATGAGATCCCCTACACCTACAGAAAGACGACCCGATATCAGTATATTTTTCTATGAAACAGACTATACTTCTGAAGAGCAAACTTTCCCATCAAACATCCTAAGTCTCAGAGACTCCATTGCAGCCAAACATATTTTTGGCGATCCAGAGGATCCCACTTCCTTCATGACAAGCGAAAAACAAATTCCGCCTGCCTTCAGAAACATGGTGATTAATGATAATTTTACTGTCGAAATCAGGGGCACCTGGAAAACCAACAACCTTAGCATGGGAGGAACTTACCTCGGATATTTGATGGTGGATCAAGCAAAGGGCAAACTTTATTATATGGAAGGATTTGTCTTTTTCCCCAACGAAGTACACCGGGATGCTCTGCGCGAAATCCAAACAATCTTGCTGAATACTAATGTGAGTTGGAAGGGAAGCCAAGGTGCCTGACTTTTGTCAACAACCCATTTATGACTATCAAAATCAGAAGAGAAGACGCATTAAATTACCATAGCCAGGGCTCACCAGGAAAAATCGAAGTAATTCCCACCAAGCCAGTTTCCAGCCAGATTGATCTAGCGCTAGCTTATTCCCCGGGGGTCGCAGAGCCTTGCAAAGAAATCGCGATTGATAAGGAAAATAGTTACAAATACACCGCAAAAGGCAACCTAGTCGCTGTAATCTCAAATGGAACTGCAGTTCTTGGACTGGGAGACATTGGGCCGGACGCATCTAAGCCAGTCATGGAGGGCAAAGGTGTACTTTTTAAGAAATTCGCCGGCATCGATGTTTTTGATCTCGAAGTCGATGAAAAAGACCCAAAAAAACTTATCCAAATCATCAAATCCCTTGAACCTACTTTTGGCGGGATAAACCTCGAGGACATCAAAGCACCGGAATGCTTTGAAATCGAGCAAACACTGAAGCAGGAAATGAATATTCCTGTCATGCATGACGATCAGCACGGTACTGCCATCATTTCCGGAGCGGCATTGATGAATGCCCTGGAGATTGTGGACAAGAAAATCGGAGAAATCAAATTGGTAGTAAGCGGGGCTGGAGCTGCAGCAATTTCCTGCCTGAGGTTCTATGTCAGCTTGGGTGTCAAAAAAGAAAACATTATTGCCTGTGACAAGGACGGTGTAATCCGAACAGACCGAACCGATCTTTCAGACATCCACCGAGAATTCGCCACAGATCTAAATATTTACCACATCAGTGAAGCTTTGCCTGGGGCTGATGTGTTTTTGGGACTTTCTGCAGGAAATATTATTTCTCAGGAAATGATCAAGAGTATGGCGCCAGATCCGATCGTTTTTGCCCTAGCCAACCCCGATCCTGAGATTCCCTATGACTTGGCTATCGCCGCTCGAAAAGACGTGATCATGGCCACTGGCCGCTCAGATCATCCCAATCAAGTGAACAATGTTCTGGGATTCCCATACATCTTTCGTGGGGCACTGGACGTCAGAGCCACTGTCATAAACGAGGAAATGAAGCTTGCCGCAGCTCAGGCTATTGCCAAGCTTGCCAAAGAACAAGTTCCTGAAATAGTGAATAAAGCCTACGGAGAAACAAACCTAGCATTTGGAAGACTTTACCTGATTCCAAAACCGGTCGATCCGAGACTGATCACAACTATTGCTCCGGCAGTTGCCAAAGCAGCAATCAAGTCTGGGGTGGCCAAAAAGCTGATCCATGACTGGGAGGCTTACGAATTGGAACTCCAGAAGCGAATCGGTATCGACCAACGACTGATGTCTATCGTCATAGGCAGGGCCAAAAAGGATCCAAAAAGAGTTGTATTTGGAGAAGCTGATAACCTTAAAATCCTCAAGGCGGCCCAGATTCTGCGCGATGAAAAAATCGCGATTCCAATCCTACTTGGAAATCGTGAGAAAATCCTTGCGATGATAGAGGGCAATGCTTTGGATTTGGCACATGTGACCATCATAGATCCGGTAATAGAGACAGGTTTGATCGAGAAGTTTGGGAAAATCCTGTACGAAAAGCGTCAGCGTAAGGGAATGACACTTTTCGATGCCTATAGGCTGGTGAGAGAGAGAAACTATTTCGGTGCCATGATGGTGGAAACCGGATCTGCCGATGCGTTTATCTCAGGTTTGACCCGGGATTATCCAAAAACTATCCTTCCATCACTCCATACCATCGGAGTCAAAGAGGGTGTAAACAGGGTTGCTGGGATGTACATCATGAACACTCCGAAAGGCCCATATTTCCTGGCCGATGCCACGGTCAATGTCAATCCCACTGCGGAAGAGTTGGTAGACATCATAGGCCTGACAGCCAATGCGGTGAAATTTTTCAATATGGAGCCAAAAATTGCCCTGCTTTCCTATTCTAATTTCGGGTCTGCACAAGGGGATATTCCTGCAAAAATGGCCAAAGCAACAGCATTGGCGAAAGCTAAATATCCTGACCTGATCATCGAAGGAGAAATGCAAGCCAATGTCGCACTCAATCAGGAAATTCAACGGGAAATCTATCCTTTCTCCAAATTGGCAGATAATGCAGTCAACACCCTAATTTTCCCTGATCTTGCTTCCAGCAACATCGCCTACAAACTTTTGGCTGAGCTAGGAAATGCAGAAGCAATAGGACCTATTTTATTGGGAATGAACAAACCCGTGCATATCCTGCAGTTGGGAAGCTCTATCCGTGAAATCGTGAACATGGTAGCCATTGCAGTGGTGGATGCCCAATCTTCTGAAGGAATATTATGATTGCATACCTGAGCGGAAAGCTGGTTTTCAAAGACCCCACCTATGTAATTATCGATGTAGGAGGCATTGGATATCAGGTGAAAATCTCCCTTCAGACCTATAGCAAAATAAAAGATGAGGAGGCGATCCGTCTCCTTACTTTTTTGCATATCAAAGAAGACGCTCATACCCTATACGGATTCAAAGAAGAATCCGAAAAAAGACTTTTTCTCCTTCTGATTTCCATCAACGGGGTCGGCCCAAATACCGGTTTGATGATCCTGTCTTCCCTGAGTACAGAAGAGATTGAGCACGCAATTCTCTCAGGAGATGTGGCTACTATTCAAGCTGTCAAAGGGATCGGTGTAAAGACTGCCCAACGGATAATCTTGGAATTGAAAGACAAGGTTGGAAAATCCGGAAGTGCAGACCTCCATACCCCGCTTGGATTCCTTAAAACTAGCAATAAAATCCGCGAAGAGGCGTTACAAGCCTTAATTACTTTAGGGTTTCCCAAGGCCTTGGCAGAGAAAAATATAACTCTGATACTTAAAAAAACCAACGGAGAAATTTCCTTAGAAGATTTAATTAAAGCATCTTTAAAGACACCTTAATCTAAAGCTGGATTGAACTTTCAGGAGTTACTGACTTTCTGCAGAGGCGATATTAGAAGTCACGGGCCTGTATTATTTTTCCTGTTGGGTTTTCTGTTTGCACTATCACCGGTCAGCGCCCAACAAGTAACTGTAGACAGTACCCAATCCCGAACCGATTCACTTAATATTCGCAGATTATCCCCTTCATTTTTGCTTTGGCAAAACATGAGGACCAATCCGCTCTACCCCTATCGCAATCCTTTTCTCCGCTCTAAATCCCCTTTCATCCCCACTCCTCCCGTGGATCAGGAAATCAAGGTCCTGATCGATTCCACTTTGCGGTACAATATTGTCGATCAACTTGATAGCAGCAGGTTGGGCAATGAGCAGGAATATGATTTTGAAAGCTTTTCCCAACTCCAGGAGTACCGCGTCCGCCAGGATTATTGGCGATCACGAGCCCGGGGAATGGATGGAGAAAGTGCAGTGGAAGGCAGAAGCCTTATACCGCCGCTGACTATAAGCCCCACCTTTGACCGGCTATTTGGCGGAAGTGAAATCAACATTGTACCAACAGGGTATGTCAATCTGGATTTTGGAGCCATTTTTAGAAGGGTAGACAATCCGACTCTACCCATACGTCAGCAACAAAACGGCGGATTTCATTTTGATCAGCAAATTCAGATGGCTGTCAATGGTTCATTGGGTCAAAAGATGAAAATTGCTGCGAATTTTGATTCAAACAATTCCTTCGATTTTCAAAATCAGCTCAAAGTAGAATACGATGGATTTGAGGAAGATATTCTCCAATCTGTCGAAATCGGTAACGTAAGTATGCCGATACAAAACCGGCTGATTCAGGGAGCGCAGAATTTGTTTGGGGTAAAAACACAAATGCGTTTTGGCAAGCTCAACGTAACAGCAGTCGCTTCCACCCAGCGTGGAAGAAGGGACAATCTGGTAATTGATGCCAATGGACAAGGCCGGTCATTTGATATTCAGGCCTCCAAATACGATGAAAACCGACACTTTTTCCTGGCTCACTTTTTTAGGGACAATTACGAACGCTGGTTGAGAGGTTTGCCACAGGTACTATCGGGAGTGAATGTGACTCGAATCGAGGTCTATATTATGAACAGGGCTACCAACACCGAAACCCTGAGAAATTTTTCGGCCTTCCTGGATTTGGGAGAAGGACGGGTGATCTACAACCCCACCAATCCGGCAATCGGAACCGGAAATCCGGGTGCTCCTGCCGGAAATGAAGCGAATTTACTTTATTCCAACATTGCAAATAATCCGGCGTTCCGACCTTTTGACACGGGATCAAGAACCATGGAGTCCACTCTGGGAATCCGGAAAGGTGTCGATTTTGAACAGATCAACGGGGCAAGAAAACTGAACCAGAATGAATTCTTTTTCAACCCTCAGCTGGGTTATCTTTCCCTTTTCAGAAGGCTTCAAAACGATGAAGTTTTAGCTGTTTCTTTTGAATACACCTTCAATGGTCAGGTTTACAAAGTTGGTGAACTGACTGAAGATTACCAGACCAGAGCTGAGGATGAACTCATTTTCCTGAAAATGCTCCGGCCTGCCCGCATCAATCCCAGAATTCCCACTTGGGATTTGATGATGAAAAACGTGTACAGCCTCAATGCAAGCCAGATCTTGAGGGATGGATTTCAGCTCCAAGTGATCTACCGGGATGACAGAACAGGCCTCGACAATCCTTCCCTACTCGAAGGAGCAAATGTGAAGGATAAACCCCTGATCCGATTGACTGGTCTGGATAACCTCAATCCTCAAAATGACCCGGCCCCAGATGGGAATTTCGATTTTGTAGAAGGATTGACCATGATCTCGGACCGTGGCTTGTTGATCTTCCCTGTTTTGGAACCGTTTGGATCCAATCTAGAAAGGAACTTTCGCCCGGAAGAACTAGTCCTGAAAGACAAATATGTCTATGACACCCTTTACAGGACCACTCAAGCGGATGCAGAATTGGTCACGAGATTGAATAAATATTTTATAAAAGGAAGACTGACTGCAGGTTCAGCAAGTGAAATCCAGCTGCCGGGCTTGAATATTGCCCCGGGATCTGTGATTGTGCAGGCAGGGAATATTCCGCTGACCGAGGGCGTCGATTTCACCATTGATTACAATGTGGGCCGATTGGTGATCATCAATGACGCAATCCTGCAATCCGGAAAACAGATCAATGTCAGTTTTGAAAAAGCAGATTTGGTGTCATTTCAGACCAGAAGTCTCATGGGTACCCGACTGGATTACCTGGCAAGCAAAAAGCTTAATATCGGAGGTACTTTCATGTATCTGAACGAACGCCCCAACGTAACCCGAATTGCGACAGGAAATGAAACCCTTAGAAACAGTCTTTGGGGCTTGGATGTCAATTACAACGACGAGTCCCGGTGGCTGACAAAACTTGCCGATGCGCTTCCATTCACAGATACCAAAGAAAAATCTCTAGTCCAGTTCAATGCGGAATTTGCCCACTTGATTCCGGGTACTTCCAATACAGTGGACGGCGATCAGGCTTCCTATGTGGATGATTTTGAGGCCGCTGTGACTCCATTTTATCTTGGTGCAGCTGCCAATCAAAACTGGAAGATTTCCTCAACCCCAAAGACTCCTGGCAACCGCTTTGACCTAAGCACCCAAACGGAAGACAATCTGGGAAGTACCTATCGAAGGGCAAGATTGGCTTGGTACAACATTGACAACATTTTTTACCGTGAAAATGGCCCGGGCGTCCCCACCAACCTGACTACTCAGGACAAGCGAAATCACTATGTAAGAAGGGTAATTCCCCAGGAAATCTTCAAAAACCAGGACCGCGAAGTCATTATTGTGCCGCAGCCGCTTTTTGAAATGGCTTATTTTCCGAGTGAAAGAGGGATGTTTAACTACAATCCAGAATTAACCACGGATGGATTATTGCCAAACCCGAGGCTAAACTACGGAGGAGTGACAAGGGCAATCACTACAGAAGTGGATTTTGACCGAACTAACATCGAATACATCGAATTCTGGCTGATGGATCCATTTATCTCCGGAGAAAATGGAAAGGTTTTAGACGGGGTTTTCAACGAAAACAACACCACCGGAGGAAAACTCTTCATCAATTTGGGAGACATTTCTGAGGATGTAATGAAGGATGGGGCACATGCTTTTGAAAACGGGCTACCGGCAGATGGCGACCCATCTGAAACCGGGCAAAATGAATGGGGAAGAATCACAAGAGAGCAATTTCTGATCCCTGCCTTTGACAACTCAGAATCCTCTCGCCCCAACCAGGACATAGGTTTGGACGGGCTGAAAAATGATGACGAGGCAGCTTTTTTCAAAACAAGGTATGTAGATCGCCTAAATGTTTCCCAAGAAGCAAAAAATGCCATTCTTCAGGATGTTTCGGCAGATGCTTTCCAATATTATCTGGACGACAAGTTCGATGAAGCGGACATTAAAATATTGGAGCGCTACAAGAAATTCAATGGGATGGAAGGCAACACGCCGGTAACGGCAGACCAAAACCTACCTTACACCCCATCAGGAGGAAATACTCCAGACAACGAGGATCTGAATTCGGACAACACCATCAATGAACTTGAAAACTATTACGAATACGAGATCGACCTAAGACCAGGACAATTGGTCGTTGGTGAAAACCACATCGTGGACAAAGTAACCAACTCCGAAGGTGGAGATGAGGTCAGTTGGTACCTTTTTAGAATTCCGGTTCGCCAGCCTGACCGGGTAGAGGGCGACATTACCGGCTTTAAATCGATCCGATGGATAAGGACTTACCTTACTGATTTTCAGCAGCCTGTAGTATTGAGGATGGCAGAATTTAGGATGGTAGGAAGTCAATGGAGGGTTTTCCAGGAATCTCTTTTTGAAAAAGGTTTATTTGAAATTCCCGAACCGGACGTTTCCAACGTCGTGGTGGATGTGGTAAATATCGAACAAAATGCACAGGGAAATGACAAGCAAAGCCCCTACGTGCTGCCTCCTGGCATCAACCGGGATCGTGACAATACCTCAACAGTAGAAAGAAGGCTAAATGAGCAATCTCTTAGGATTTGTGTAGAGGATTTGGCTCCAAAAGACGCACGCGGTGTATTCAAAAACCTCAACTTTGATTTGGTCCAATATGAGCGAATCAAAATGTTTTTGCATGCAAACAGTGAGGATGCTCTGGATGGAGAAATCACTGCATTCCTGAGATTGGGAACAGATTACACAGACAACTATTACGAAATCGAAGTTCCATTGCTTATTTCTCCTTTGGGCTCCAATGATCCAAGAACTGTCTGGCCACTTGAAAACGAAATTGACATAGCCATTCAGGAAATTGTCGGAGTCAAAGTAGACCGGGACAACAGCCAATCACCACTAAACCTGCCCTACTCCAAAGCTATTAGACAGTACAAAGTGACGGTAGTGGGTCGCCCCGAATTAAACTCCGTGTTGGGAATGATGATAGGGGTGCGGAATCCGGGCACAGGCATCGGATCCTCAAAATCCATCTGCATTTGGGCAAATGAACTCCGGGTGACAGGATTTACCAAAAGCAACGGCTGGGCTGCCAATGCTTTTCTTAATGCGAAAATTGCCGATGTAGCGGTGGTTTCGGCATCAGTCCGACACAATTCGATAGGATTTGGCGGACTGGAGACCAAGCTTTCCCAAAGAGCCCGCCAAGCAACAACCCAATTTGATATTTCGACAAATGTGGAGGTAAACAAACTGCTTCCGGAAAGTCTGGGATTGAGCATTCCGATGTATTTCTCAGTCGAAAATTCCAACACCAAACCGGAATACGATCCCCTCAATCCTGATGTGCCTTTTGAGGTCGCACTTGGCAAATTTGAAACTAACTCCCAGAGGGATGAGTACAGGAATATTGCTCAGGACCAGCTCAACAGGAGAAACATCAGCTTTAACAATGTGCGAAAAATCAAACGAAACGCGGATTCTCCAAACAAGGTATACGACCTCTCAAATTTTGCCTTTTCTTATGCTGTAGGTTCTGTAACACAAACAAACGCACAAATTCAGAATTACAACTTCAAAACCAACCGCGGCAACATCACCTACAGCTTTCAACCAAAAGAATGGAAAATTTCACCTTTCCAAAACAAGGAAGGAATGACCTCTCCCTATCTGAAATTGCTGAAAGATTTCAACCTCAATCTCGCACCTACGCAGCTTTTGGCAAGGCTGGATGTAGATCGCAGGTTTCTTAGATCCCAATACCGCAACGATCAGTTAAGTGCCTCGGGCGTAGATCCTCTTTTCCAAAAATCCTTCTTTATGAACCGGTCCTTTACAGTCAACTGGGACCTTTCCAATAGCCTCCGGGTAGATTTTAATTCAAGGGCAAGTGCTGTGGTAGATGAGCCCGAAGGGGATTTGGATACTCAGGCAAAACGTGATTCGGTCAAATACAACGCATGGCGATTTGGAAGGACTACCAATTACAACCATGTTGCCTCTGTCAATTATTCCATTCCACTCAATAAGCTACCAGCCACGGATTGGATCCAGACTGATTACAAGTACATTACTTCCTATACTTGGCAAACTGGTGCTATCGGGCAAAAAGACACTCTGGGAAACGTCATATTTAACACGAGAGATCAAAGCTTGACTGGCAAATTTGATTTGATCAAACTGTATAACAAAAACAAAAAGCTGGCAGCATTAAATGCTGCAAAAAGGCCGGGTGTCCCGGGCCGGAATACTTTGGCTGCTGAGGATACGATCGGCACACCTTTCAGCAATAAGCTGGTAAAATTCCTGATGATGGCCAAAGAAATCACCTTCAACTATGGTGTGATTGAAGGCACATTTTTGCCCGGATATTTGCCAAATACAGGTCTATTGGGAATGGACAGGGCCTGGGATAATCCCGGATGGGCCTTCCTTTTCGGTAGTCAAAATTCAAACTTCCGCTATGACCTGGCGGGAGCAGGTGAAATAGCCCCAAGTTCTGAACTGACTCAAACTTTCAAGCAAAACAGAGCCATGAACTTGAGATTGACTGGCATTGTGGAGCCTTTTCAGGATTTCAGGATAACCTGGGAAGCAAGAAAACGCGAAATTGGAGATTATCAGGAAATTTTCAGAAACTCAATCGATGACCCAGGCAACTACCAAAGCATCAGCCCCAACCGCTTAGGTTCCTATTCTATTACTACAATCATGCTCGGTACAACCTTTAAAAAGGATGATTCAGAAAACAATTCACCTCTTTTTACAGATTTTGAAAACTACCGATCTCTGATCAAGGGAAGGCTGGATGGTGAAGCTGCAGGACAGGGAGAATATGGAGGCAACGGTCAGGATGTATTGATTCCTTCGTTTTTGGCAGCATATCTGGGAAAAGATCCCAATGAAATAAAGCTAAATCCATTTCCAAAAACACCTCTTCCCAATTGGAGATTGGACTACCGTGGACTTTCGAGACTCAAGGGGCTAAGTGATAAATTCAGCAGCATCAATATCACCCATGGGTATACCTCTACCTATGATGTGAGCAATTTCTCCAACTCTCTGCAATATCAGCAGGGGCTTGAACTTTATAATACCCTTCAGGAAGTTCAAAGACCGGATATTACCAATGATGACGGGCAATTTATCCCGATTTATGTATTAAATCAGGTAGTCCTTTCCGAAAGATTTGCCCCACTGATCGGGGTTGATTTATTGACCAAAGACCGGCTGAATATTGCAGTGAATTATAACAGAGAACGAAATCTGGGTTTGAACTTTTCAAATTCTCAGGTGACTGAGCAAAAGAGCAGCGATTTCGGTCTAACTCTTGCCTATACCAAAGCAGGAGTAAAAGTACCTTTCAAGATTCAGGGTAGCCAAAAGGTCCTTAAAAACGACCTGCAGTTGAGGTTGGATTCCAAGGTAGTGGATGTGCGTCAGGTTCAGAGAAAAATTGACGAAGGAAGTACCGTCACTAATGGAAATTTAAACATTCAGATCAGGCCTACAATAGGCTATGTCATCAACCAAAATTTGAATCTGACCTTATATTTTGAGCGAACTATCAACGAACCACGCGTAACGACAGCCTATAAGAGAACATCCACTGCCTTTGGGGGACAGTTACGATTTAATTTATCCCAATAGATTTCAATCTCGGCTGATTCCTTTTATTTTTGGCCATTCAAAACGAACTAATCATGAATTTTCCACAAAAACTTAAGTACACCAAAGACCACGAATGGGTTAAAATCGAGGGTAACATCGCCACAATCGGTATTACAGAATTTGCCCAAAAGGAGCTTGGAGACATCGTCTATGTTGAGGTAGAAACTGTAGGTGAAACAATTGATGCGGGCGAGGTTTTTGGAACTGTGGAAGCTGTCAAAACTGTCTCTGACCTGTTTATGCCGCTGACGGGTGAAATCCTGGAATTCAACGGAGAATTGGAATCTTCTCCTGAATTAGTCAACGAATCACCTTATGAGTCCGGTTGGATGGTAAAAGTGAAAATCACAGGCGGCACCCCTACCGACCTGTTGGATGCTGCAGAATACGCAGAATTAGTCGGAGCTTAATCCCCTGTAAGCTTGAGGATAATTTTTGCAGTTTCCTGGTTAGTTATCTTGGCATTTGCGATGCTTACACCAGGCACGAAATTTCCTGAAGTAGACCTGTTTGATTTTCAGGACAAGGCGGTTCATTTGATTTCCTTTTTCATCCAAGGGTATTTATGGTGTGGAGTTGGGGTAAAGAAAGCACAGGTTTCAGCCAAGAATCCAAGGATATGGCAGAATTTCATGCTTTTCGGGATCTTGGCCGGTGTTGTTTTAGAATCACTGCAACAATTTATACCTTTCCGTTCGTTTGAGTTAATGGACATGATAGTCAATGGACTAGGTGCAGGCATGGGTTTATTGGGATATTTAAAATGGCCGTTCATTAAATTCATTTTGGAATAATCTCCAATAATTCTTACACTTGTTATTCAGATTTCGAAAAGATTAACCTGTATAAAACAATTTCACCATGGAAGCAAAAAAGACTCCTAGCGCTGATATAACCAAGAACGTCGGTATGTTTACCAATCTTGGTTTAGCAGTTGCTGTAGGGCTTACTCTTGCTGCTTTCGAATACAAGTCATATGATGATTCAAGTCTTAAGGACTTGGGAGCTGTGACTGATAATTTCGAAGAGTTGCTCGACGTGCCTATTACAGAACAGCCACCTCCACCACCTCCGCCCCCACCTATGGAGCAGCCTGTCATCGAAGAAATTCCTGATGAGGTTGAAATCGAGGAAAAGATTGAAGTCAACTTCGATGTGGATGTAAAAGAAACTACAGTAATCAAAGAAGTAGTAATTGCTGAAGCACCAGTTGAAGAAAAAGCAGACGAAATTTTTGACGTCGTAGAAACTCAGCCAAACCCTCCAGGGGGGATGTCAGGTTGGAATCAGTACCTTTCCAAAAACCTGAAATATCCAACCCAAGCGAGAAGAATGGGTATCGAAGGCACAGTAATCGTTGTATTCGTAATCAACACTGACGGATCAATTCAAGACGTAGAAGTTTTGAGAGGTATCGGCGGTGGTTGCGACGAAGAAGCTGTTAAAGTGGTACAGGAAGCCCCAGCTTGGGAACCAGGCAAGCAAAGAGGCCGTCCGGTACGTACTCGTATGAGACTTCCGATTCGATTCAAACTTAGCTAAATCATCTAAGACCCGAGAAATCGGGTCTTTTTTTTGTTCAATTTTTAACAACTTTTCAAATAGTTAAAATACGTTAGAGAAATAGCTATTTCAAGAAAGCTTAGGTAATTTTTATCAACCAAAACTCTGACAATCATGGAATTAAAAAAGAACACCCGTGCCGACCTTAGGAGATGGTATGGCACATTTTTCAATCTTGGGCTGGCAACCTCAGTCGGCGCTGTATTGGTGGCTTTTGAATGGAAAGCTAAAGAAGAAAAACCGCTGTTGGACCTCTCCAAAGGAACAACAGAATGGAACACAGAGATCATTCCGATCACGATTCAGACACCCCCACCGTTAACTCCACCTCCGATAATACCACCAGAGATCAAAGTCGTCGATAACGAAACCAAGATCGAAGATGCATTCACGGTGGACATCGACCTGCCTGGAGACGAAATAATTCCTGAAATTATGTTAGCAGGACCTCCAACAAAAGACATCCCAGACGAAATACTGGATTTTACGGAAGTTCAAGCGCAGTTTCAGGGAGGAATGGATGCATGGTATAAATACCTCCGAAGTAATCTTACGTATCCTAAGCAAGCCCAGCGGATTGGAGTCCAAGGCACAGTCTTGATTCGGTTTGTGATCAATACTGATGGGACGGTACAGGATGCTGAGGTTGTTAGATCAGTCGATCCGGCATTGGACAAGGCAGCCATCGATGTCATCCTCAATTCCCCGACTTGGAAAGCAGCCAGGCATCATGGTGTTCCCGTCAGATCCAGGATTACTATTCCCATCAAATTTAAGCTCAACTAGACCAACTGACTTTTAAAAAGAAAAGCCTGCATCCGTGATGCGGGCTTTTTCTTTGGGATCAAACCCAAGTTGGGAATACCGTTTCAACTGAATTTCCTAAAAATGGGAATGAACAATCCCTTCCATTCTACTTTAAAAAGAAAAAGGGAATCTTCTCCCCTTTCTATTTATAATACATTCAAAGATTGCTCTTTAATTTTTTCGAGCTCATCCTTCATCAGAATGACGTGTTTTTGAATCTCAGCATCATTGGCTTTGGACCCTATCGTATTGATTTCACGACCGATTTCCTGGCTGATAAAACCAAGCTTTTTCCCCTGGCTTGTTTCCTCCTTCATGGATTTCAAAAAGTAATCCAAGTGGGTCTCCAATCGGACCAGTTCCTCGGTTACATCAATCTTTTCAAAGTAATAAATCAACTCTTGCTCAAACCGGTTGGCATCAAATGAATTTTCATCCATCCATTGCGAAAAATGGTTTTTGATTCGCTGTTGGGTTTTTTCTTTACGGCCCGGATCTTCCTGTTTTACCCTCAAAAAGGCTGATCTTATCAACTGGATACTTTCCTCAAGTTTAGAATAAAGAGCTGCTCCTTCATCTTTTCTAAAGCCATCACATTTTCTGAGAGATTCTTCCAGAACCCGTTTGACCTGATCCCAATCTGCATTTTCCTCCCTTTCCATGGGAACAGATACAATTACATTGGGTGCCTGAAGTGCAAGTTTGAATAAATCAACTGGCGTCTCTCCCACCGTTTCTGCCAGGTTTTTGAATTCTTCAAAATAGGTTTTGAAAAGTTCCCGGTTGATAGTGACGGGCAGATTTTGGGAACCTTTGGCCAGGAACTCTACAGACACACTGACTTTGCCCCGATCCAATATTCCCTGGACCATTGTGCGGATTTCGGGTTCTCTGTCCGAAAATTGCCTTGGACTCCTGATGGAAAGATCCAAAAATTTTGAGTTGAGCGACCGGACCTCGATCTGGATCATCATCTGCTCATTCTCAAATCCGGCCACACCAAAGCCGGTCATCGATTTGATCATAACTTAATTGGGAATTAGAAATTATACCCCAAAGTAAAGTAAAACTTTAGATCTTCGGTCTCATAATTTCGAATAGGCCGGGCTACATCAAATTTGACGTAGTAATTCAGCAAAACAGTCCTCAATCCGGCCCCGTAACTCTGTAGCCATGGGTTATTGAAATTGTTCAAAACCACCACAAAAGGAGACCCTTCGGTATTGATCACTTCAGTATTTTGGTCATTAACCCTCACCCAAGGTGCAGATTCATTCCAAGCCGAGCCGATGTCATAAAACCCAACAAGCTGGAAGTTTCGGACAAAGTTAGAAGTTATATTCCCCCTGGTCAGGTAGGAGAAAAGCGGAATTCGCAATTCTGTAGTAAAAGTAATCACATTCCTTCCCCTTATTTCATCGTAATCAAAGCCTCTTAAATCCACAAAGTCTGCAAAAAGAATGTTGGAATTTTCAGCACCGGTTGGATTTCTAATAGGTGAAGGCTCAGGTCTGTTTGATGGAGGGTTATAAAACTCATTAAAGAGCCAGTTATCCATTCCGCCCACCAGATAGTTTTGGGGATTGTTTCCCATGAAAGACCCAACATAAAGCTTGGATGCCAGAGTAATGTTTTTGTGGATTTTTTGGTAATTCCTCAAATCGACATAGAAGTTACTAAATGAACGGTCGCCGTGGTTTAAGCCCTGATAATGCAAAAATCCGATTTTACCTTTCACGCCTGTAAAAGAATAAAGACCCATTGGCTCAGTTTTGTCATAGACAAATTCGACTTTTCCACCGGCATAATTGACATCAAAGCGGTTTTGCTCCGGTATCTGGCCATAAATCAGGGAATCTGAATTGAGATTGAAATATTGGGATTTGGCTAACAAAGGAGCCGCATAGATTCTGGAGTTGACATTGAGTGGATATGAAACTCCTGCTTCTACCTGAGTCAACACATATTTTTGATGAGTAATGTAATCGTATTCCTCAATCCGAATTGTTCTCCTGTCAAATCTTCCTCTAAAATCCAGACGACTTTTTAAATATTCGTATTCAAACCAAATATCTCCACCCGAATTGAAATCAAGTGCTGTCATAATACCACCAGTAAATACATGGTTGTCCAAGATGTCGGTCATTTTTGCATCCAAGTTGATCCCAAATCCACGCAACGGATCTACCACAAATCTGGTGTTGATATGGTTGGTGAAAAACTGAGGATCCATCCTTTTGGGACCAGAAACCCTCTTTTGCAGGGATTGCTTACGAAATGCATCCAGTAAAGTAGTTCTGTTTAGCTCTGGCTTGGCAGCATTGGCAGGAGTTTGGGTTTGGGGTAACGTGTCAAAGGTGTAATTCTCAGTATTGACACCTTTTCTGGATTCAAATCTCAGGCGGTCCAGATTGATAGAAGATGTTTTATTTACAGATGTTGTATCGGCCTTCGGGACAATTTGCTCTGTTTGAGCTGGCTGAGCCAAGGTTGGTTGCGCAGGGCTGGTTCTTGCCTCAAGCAACCTTCTGGCTGCAATCCGTTCATTCAAATCCTTTGCCTGGGCCAGTTGGATCCTCGGAGTGCTTGGAGTGAACTGATCTGCACCACTGTACCCTTCCACAAACAGGAACGATTCCTTCCCACTCCGTAGCGCATAAGCGATTTTATTCATCCTGCTAGTGACATCAAACACCTCGATGCTTTTGTCAAATGCTGTAATTTGATTGGAAACCTGATTGCCTATGTTAAACCGCATCAAGTTGGTTATCCCACTCAGATCACTCATGAAGAGCATCGTATTGCTGTTAACTTTTCGAGGATGGGTGTTTTTACTGTTAGAATTGGTCAGTTTGCTAAAAACGGTGGTGTCCTTCAGCACATCTACCCTGAACAGGTTGTATTGGTTGGGCAAAACGCGGATATCCGGTGTTGCAGTCAAAACTGAATCTGGCAGCTCAGTAAAATTGGATGAATAAATTATTACTGAATCATTTAAAAATGCCGGACTTAAATCGTCAAAAATATCATTGGTGAGTCGTTTACCCTGTCCTCTCACATTCAGGGAATAGATATCAGTTTTTCCGTTGGAAATGGCAGAAAGCACCATGTTTTTCCCTGACTCATTGAAGTCAAGGCTAAGAATCTGGGTAATATTCCGAAGGAAAATTTTGTCTTGGTTGGATCCGTCAATGGATCGGAGTCGAAGGGTGGTGAACCCTTTTTTGAAGGAAGCAATGGCCAGATTGGCGGAATCCCTCCAGGCTATAATCGGAGAATATAGATTTGGTGTAAGCTCATCGTAGCTTGCACCTCCCTGAAAAACCGTCTGCTCAGTCTCGCTAGAAAGATCCCGGACAATGACTTTGTATTTTCCCGCATTGTTGAGTACGTATCCCAAAAGAAGTCCATCAGGACTAAACTTGATATCACTGATGGCCCCATCCACTCTGGAAGATGTTTTGGAGATAGCTGATTCGGGATTTACATTTTTAAACGAACCATATACAGGTTCATTCACTTTTAAGTAGTAGGCTTTCCAATCTTCAAAAAAAGCTCTGGAACTGACTCCGATAGTATTTGCAATGCTGTTTTCCTCATTACGGTTGATTCTGGATAAATTCAGGATACTTGACACATACCGGCGACCGTATTTTTCAGCGATATAATTCCAAATTGACTGTCCCACAAGTCCAGCCTCAATACCCGTAAGGTTCAGAATTTTCGGATTGGATGTTTCCTTCAGGTAAGTGCGCATGAAATCGTCCATTTCCCGGCTCCAGCCTTTGGCCAGATATTGCGCAGCTCCATTGATGTACCACTCGGGAAAATCATTTATCAAGTTGGCCTGAAAAGCATCTGCAACCGAAGCGCCATAGAGCATCTCACGGATGATGACTTTGGCCGTGGCAAAAATTACATCCTCTTTAAATTGATCGATCCGGCCTTTATAAGATACCTCCGCAATCAAGCGGGTAAACTTGGTCTGCCCATCTTCGGAATATTCCTGAATATTAAGATTCAGGTTACTTTGAAGCCCTTCTTCCGGAGAATTGTAAATGTAAATTTTCGGTTTGGTGTAGGCTACATACCCAATCATTTGGGTCAGTTTATCAAATTCTGCCTCCAGAAATTCAATTGCCATCTTGGCATTTGCCCCTCCCCGGTCATAATAATAGACCTCAAAATTGTTGGACGAATAAAAATACCATTCGAGTTCTTTGTGCTGCACACGGTTTTTTCCAAATCGCTCTTGGTCAAATTGGGCCCAAGATCTGGTTGACACAGTCAGAAAAAGAACTAAGATCAAAAGTCGAAAGACCATATATCGCATTCGGATCAGAATTGATAAGATTTAAATATACTTAAAATACCGAGCTATATCCACGTCAGCACTTATTGGCTGGGATTTTATCAGGTATTGAACCATCATTTTACTAAAATAAGGAATCAGCGAAACACCTTTAGCTCCAAAACCATTGAATATGTAAACGCTATCTTCTATCGGATGTTTGCCAAGAAACGGTTTTCGATCTTTGGTTGCTGGACGGATTCCGGTTTTATGACTCAACACTGTTTGTACGGGTACTTTTACCAAATCCTGGAGTTTGCCTAATATCTCTTCCTTGGCTGATTCAGTTGGCCCTAGATCCAAATCGTGCCAGGTATAAGTCGAGCCCACACGAAAAATTCCTCTGCCAAGCTGAACCCGAAATACCCCTCGGTTAGCAATGAAATCCGGATCAAAGTCCTGCTCCACTTCAAGGATTTCCCCCTTAACTGGAGCAAAGGGCAAATAGTTGAAAAACCGACTTTTCAGGGCACCCAAACCATTACAAAAGATGAGATTTTTTGTTGAAATAGCTTTGTATTTCCAACCTGCTGGAACCTTTTCAAGCAAATTTTCATCAAAATCCTCCTGTTTCAACTTTTCTCCAAAATGTTTAGCCATCCCATCGAGCAATTCATTGATGTTCAACCAACCGGACATTTTGAGTAAAACCCCTCCAAATGGATCTCGCATCTGGGGATATTGACTCTCTGTGAAAATTTTTTCGATAAACATTCCAATAGAAGCGTCACTCGAGTGTCCCATCCATTCATTCTGCTCCTCGACCGAAATGAATGGCCGATAAATCTTTTTTTGGGTCAAAAACTGCCTTCCGGTAAGCTTTTCCAGCTCTTCATAGAAGGGTTCAATTTCCGGAAAAAGACGCTCTGCAATCCAGGATTTTACCATTTTCCTACCTGTCACAGGATTAAAAAGCCCCGCCGCCACCCGGCTGCTTTGGTTTGCCTCAGACTGATCTAAAAGCATAATCCTTTGCCCAGATTGCTCCAGCCTATAGGCCAGCGCAGAGCCTGCCAAACCCTGTCCAATGATCAAAAAATCAATTTCCATATCCCAAATTAAAGGCATAATTCATTACTTTGCTGAGATCTTGCATACTTTTGAAATGCTCCACATCAAGTCCTTCACCTTCAATCCATTTCAGGAAAACACTTACCTCGCCTATGATGATCAAGGCACAGCTGCGCTTATTGATCCCGGTTGTCATAATGCTTTGGAGAGAAAGGAGCTGGAAGATTTTGTGGTTTCAAACGGACTTAAAGTTTTGCACCTACTCAATACCCATTGCCATATTGACCATGTGCTGGGAAACGCATGGGCTAAAAAACGATTTGGAATCCCACTTTGGATTCATCGCAACGAAATACCCGTGTTAAAGTCAGTCGAAGTCTACGCTCCGAATTATGGCTTTCAAAACTTCGAATCGGCCACGGCAGACCATTTTTTAGAAGAAGGTCAGGACTTCAAAGTTGGGACAGAGATACTTAAGGTTCTATTCGTACCCGGCCATGCGCCTGGCCATGTGGTATTTTATCATGAAAAAAGTGGGCAATGTATCGCAGGAGACACTCTTTTTCGGGGAAGTATCGGCAGAACGGACCTTCCGGGAGGCAACCACGATTTGCTTTTGGAAAAAATCAAATCCGAGCTCTTCACATTGCCCGCAACTACGGTCATTTTTCCTGGTCATGGACCTGAGACCAAAATCGGTTTCGAAAAAATTTACAATCCTTTTGTAGGAGAAAGAGCAATCCATTGAAAATCAAAGCGCAAATACCGAATTCATTGACCCTCCTCAATCTCCTTTGCGGAGTGATTGGAATCATCTGGGTCCTTGATGGTCAGATCATGACAGGCGCTTATTTTGTTTTGATTGCCGCTGGGTTTGACTTTCTGGACGGTTTTGTGGCAAGATTGCTGAAAGTTCAAAGTGACATGGGTAAGGAATTGGACTCACTGGCAGATGTAGTTTCATTTGGAGTACTGCCTGGGCTGATTCTTTTCATGATGGCAAAAAACTCTTCAGACCCGGATTCCTGGTTGCCCTACCTGACCTTGATTGTCCCGATGCTTTCGGCTTATCGACTTGCCAAATTCAATCTGGATACGCGGCAAAGCGACCGATTTATCGGAGTCCCCACTCCTGCCAATGCGCTTTTTCTAAGCACCCTACCATACCTCGCGATTCAATGGCCGGTGATCGGAGAGTGGCTTTCTTTGCCGGTTGTATTGATACTTATCGGCTGGTTTTTTGCCATTTTGTTGGTATCCGAGATCCCTCTCATTGCTTTGAAATTCAAAAGTTTTTCCTTTTCCAAGAACCGATTTAGATATTTTCTCATTTTCCTGAGCTTGGCGATTTTTGCATGGCTCCAGTTGGCAGGTATCCCGCTGGTGATTTTAGCGTATATTGGATTGTCTGTGATCGAAAATGCAACAGGAAGTGAATGAGGGACAAAATTACGCTATGGGCTCTTTTGGTGGTTTTAGGCCTTTTTTCTGAGTTGACTCAGGCTCAAGCTCAATTTTTTCAGTTCAAAATCAAAGACCAAGGCGTTTACAAAATCTCCGCCGACCAAGCCCCTAAACTGGGTTTCAAAAGCCTTTCTGAAATCAGTGTTTTTGGTTTTCCTGGTATGCTCCCCCAAAAACTCGACCCAAAGCAGCTGGAACTTCAGGAAATCCCCGCTTTGGAATTGGATGGCGCACTCTACTTTTACCTTACCGGCCCAAATTCCATTGCTTTTTCTGAAGCAGGATTAGCCTATTCTCATCATCTTTTTGCGGACTCATTGAGTTTCCTGATTGGAAAAAATGACAATCCACTCCGAATAGGTGAAAAAACTGCCAATCCTGAACCTGCCGATCAGAACCAAATCTGGTACCGGATTACCTCATTCAAAGAAGAAAAAATCAACTTAATCAACTCAGGAAGAGTCTGGTATTCTGACCCCATACGACAAGGTCAAAGTCTGAACATCATTTTGGGATTGCAAACACCGACCGATTCTCCTTGGCTTTTGCAGGGAACTCTCATGGCCCATTCTTTCTCTGAATCGACCATGAGATTGCTGACCGGCAATGAACTTTTGGGCGAAGTTTCTTTCAGCCCGATCCCAAATACCACTTATGGCATCAAGGGGCGTGAAGTAAATTTTAAATGGCAGATCCAACCCCGCAATTCTCTAGCCCAAGTCAGATTTACTTTTCAGGGAAGCGGCTCTGAGTCTTCAGGATATTTGAATCATTTCGTAATTGGCGTTCCTTTTTCAAATTCAGCTTTGGAGGAAGGGATATTTGAATCACAGGATGCAGGAAAAATTGCTTTGAAACCCACCCTGCAAACTTGGGAAGTCAGTGATTTTTTCAATCCCAAAGCAATCAATGTCAGCCAAGGCCAAAGTGCATCCGGAAAAAAATGGCTGTTGTTTTCTCCTGAAAAAGTCCCTGATCTCAAGCAATTCAAAGATGTGTCACTTGAATTGAGATCACGAAATTCCAGCCCCGAACTGTTGATTATCACATCTCCGGCTTTGTTATCCTCCGCCAACAAACTTGCCAGCCATAAGGAGCGAATGGGAATCCAAACCTGGGTTGTCACCACGGATGAAATTTACCAATCATTTGGATATGGCAATCCTGACCTTAGCGCTATCCGAAATTTCATCGCATCAGTTTACCATTCTGAAAAAAAACTGGAAAATGTCCTGATCCTGGGTAAAGGCACATTCGATTCCAAGGCAAAACTGGGAGGAAGGCCGAATCTGGTTCCGATCTACAGCAGCCGTGAAAGCCTCAATCCGCTGACAACTTTCAGTTCTGATGATTATTTTGGTCTAATCGGCTGGCAACAGGGCGAGTGGGAGGAATCCCGAGACGGGGATGAATTGCTTCAGATCGGTGTCGGCAGACTTCCAGCGATCAATTATCAGGAAGCAAATGAAATGGTGGAGAAAATCATCCGATATGAGACCTCTCCGATCAGGACTCCAAAATCTTCCTCGGTAACTTTTTTCGCAGATGACGCCGACAACAATATTCATATCCGGGATTCGGAAAGCCACAGCAAGTTTTTGACCGAAAACCATCCCGAATTTTTGCAGGAAAAACTATACCTGGACCGGTTTGAGCAGGAAAAATCCGAAACGGGGCAAAGCTCTCCACAGGCGAAATCCGCCCTTCAAAGAACTTTGGACGAAGGGACGTTGGTGATGAATTTCATCGGACATGGAAACGAAACCACACTCACCGTGGAAGAAATTTTTAAAGTTTCCGACATCACAGATTGGGCGAAACAGGATCAACTGGCCCTCTGGGTCACGGCCACCTGCGAGTTTGGAAGACACGACAGCCCATTTATCCGTTCAGGTGCAGAAGAATTGCTTTTTGCACATGAAAAAGGAGCCGTTGGACTTCTGACAACGGGAAGACCGGTTTTCAGCAGCGTGAATTTCTCCATCAACAAAGCTTTCATTGAGGAAGTGTTCAAGAAAAAAGAAGGGCAGTTTCAGGATCTGGGGGAGATTTTCAAGAACACCAAAAACCAAAGCCTCAATGGCCCGCTGAACCGCAATTTTTCACTCCTTGGAGACCCCAGTTTAAAACTGGCTCTTCCCACTCTCCAAATCAAGGTGACTTCCATCGAAGATGGGAAATCCGGCGTGTCGGTAGATACATTGAAAGCACTCCAGGAAATCTTCCTTCAAGGGGAAATTCTTGATCCACTCACCGGGGCATTTCAGGCAGGATTCAATGGAGAATTCCAACTCGAATTGCGGGATAAACCCGCACAAGTCCGCACCCTGGGAGATGAAAGCAATTCCTATGAATTTGGAGAAGAAAAGATTCTGATCTTCCGGGGTCAGGGTAAAATTGAATCCGGAAGGCTAGAAGCAAGGTTTTTTATCCCGATTGGCATCAATACCGAATTTGGGAAAGGAAACCTGAGAATCCGAGGATGGGATACCCAATCAGGAGACCAAGCTATGGGAAGCCTAATGCCTCTGATCGGAGGATCTCTTCCACAAGAGTCCTTGGATACCACCGGGCCAGAAATCAACCTTAAACTCAACGGACAAGCAACCGGCCCTTTTGTTTTCCCCACACCAATATTAGAACTGGAAGGCTTGTTTTCGGATCCAAGCGGAATCAATGTATCCGGATTTATTAATGGTCATGATCTGAGCATTCAGGTTAACGATCAGCCGCTGATTATCTTAAATGAATATTTTTTGGCTTTGGAGGGTGGATACAATAAGGGAATCCTAAATACCTTTATCCCGGGATTTACAGAAGGCAAAAACATCCTCACAGTTCGAGTTTGGGATAATGTCGGAAATGAAAGTGTCCAAAAAATTGAGATAGAAATCAAAGGAAGCAACGAGCTTCAGATCCTCAATCACAAAGTCTACCCCAATCCGGCATCCTCAATTGCCAACTTTGAAATTTCACATAATCGCCCTGGAGAAAACATAAACCTCAGTTTATCGGTTTATTCCGTGACAGGTCAAATACTATTTTTGGATACATTTCGTTTGGTTAGAGCGGAACAAAATATCCGTGATTTATCCTGGTCTTTTTTACAAAACCAGACAAAATATCCAGCAAAAGGAACTTATATTTACAAATTAACGCTTCAATCGGAAACCGACTTAAGTGCGGCTTCAGTAAGCGGAAAACTAGTTATTCAATGAACAAAAAGGCTGAAAAAAGCAGGAGGAGCGTTCTTTTTATTGTCTTTGCCTTAGCTGGCTTCTCAACTTTCGCGCAAAACAGTGTCATCATTTCCGGACAGGATCCAAACCGCCGGGTGATCACTACTGCTGTGCCTTTTTTGAATTTTGCCCCAGATTCCCGTCACTCAGGAATGGGTGATGTCGGTGTTGCTACTTCACCTGATGCCAACTCTGCACATTGGAATTCAGGAAAACTTGCATTTATCAATGACGATTTGGGATTTTCACTCTCCTACTCACCTTGGCTGGGAAAATTGGTCAATGATATGTCCTTGAGTTATTTGACCGGGTTCAAGAAAATCGATGAAAATTCAGCCTTCGGTTTTGAGATGCGCTATTTCAATATGGGCGACATCCAGCTGACGGACGGCAAGGGAAATGAACTCGGGGAATTCAATCCAAGGGACATTGCAATCGGTGGAACCTACTCCCGAAAACTTTCCCAATATTTTGGACTGGGCATTTCGGCCAGATTCATTTATTCCAACCTTTCAGGAAACATCTCTTCCACTTCGGGTTCTGAGGCAAAAGCAGGAACAAGTGTTGGTGCTGATATCGGGCTTTACTACCAAAAACCCATATTCGTGGGAGCCAAAGACGGATTCTGGTCTTGGGGTGTAGCCATCACCAACATTGGACCAAAAATCACTTACAACAGCGCTGAAGAACTGGATTATATTCCTACCAATTTCCGCTTAGGAACAGCCTATTCCATTAATTTGGACCCCAGCAACTCACTGACTTTCATATTTGATGTCAACAAGCTGATGGTCCCAACCCCACCTCAATATGCCACCAATGAGGATGGCTCGCTTGCAACAGATTCTAACGGAGACTTGATCATCGAGGCTGGTGAAGATCCAAATCGAGCTTTGATTTCTGGAATGTTCAGTTCTTTTTCAGATGCTCCGGGAGGATTTGAGGAAGAAATGAAAGAATTCACCCTCTCTTTTGGTGTGGAATACCAATACGCTGAGAAATTTGCCCTTCGCACCGGCTATTTCTACGAAAATCCTAGCAAAGGCGGGCGTAAATATTTCACGATGGGGCTTGGTTTTGATCTCAAAAAGATTGGATTTGACTTTTCTTATTTGGTACCCCAAGTGCAAAACCACCCACTGGCAGAGACACTTAGATTCTCTTTGCTCTACACCATTCCCAGTAATTGATGCATCTTGATAGATCAAAAGCGCCAGAATTTATCATTCCGGCAGATTTTGAATTGTCCCCACCTGAGATCCGAAAACTAACCTCGGACAGAACCCTATATTTTATTTCCACTCCAAATCTGGATGCGGTCAAACTCGAAGTTTTGGGTAAAAGCCAACGATTAGCTCTTCCTTTGGAAAAGTCTTTGGTCCCCTCTTTTACGCTTCAGATGCTGACTGAAGGAACTCATGGTTTGACCGAAACCGAGATTTCAGAGTTCCTGGATTTCCATGCCACGGAGTTACACCCTTTGGTTTCTTATTCACACGAAGGTTTAAGTCTTCTAACTACCAAAAAGCATTTTTTTGAGGTTTTGCCACTTTTTTCTTCCCTCTTCGACCTGGCGGTTTTTCCTATAGAAAGCTTTGAAAAAAAGAAATCCCAAAGAAAATTGTCAATCCGGCTGGAGCGTGAAAAGTCAGCATCCAGGGCTAGCAGCCAATTCCGAAAAGCACTTTTTGGAGAAAATCATCCATACGGCCTTGAAATCACCGAAGCACATGTGGATCAGTTGGATCGAAAAGATCTATTGGATTACTATCAAAATCAACTTTGGACCGGGACTGAATTTTTCCTCTGTGGAAATTTAAATTCTTGGGAACTTGATCGTATTGTGGAGCTTTTAAATGGGCTTCCTTTTCTAAAAGAAAAAAATTCCTTTGGACTTCCCTCCCCTTCACCCAAACCTAAAATCACAGAAGACCGTCCCGGAGCACTACAAAGCAGTATTCGGATTGGCAATTGGTCTATTGGCAAAAACCATCCTGATTTCTTTGCTCTATCCGTGTTCAATACGATCCTGGGCGGATACTTTGGTTCCAGGTTGATCAAAAATATCCGGGAGGACAAAGGCCACACTTATGGGATTTATTCCTCTCTGGCTGAAATCGGCGATTTCAATTACTGGGTAATCGGTGCAGACGTCCAAAAAGCACATCAGGCTGAAGTACTCGCGGAGATCTATAAAGAAATCAGCCTTCTTGCAACAGATAGGGTAACTAGTCAGGAACTTGAAGTGGTCAGAAATTACCTGATCGGCCAAATGGTTAGCAAATTCAGCTCCTCATTTGAATTGATGGACAGATTCAGAGCGGTTCATCATTCCGGTTTGGATTTTGAATTTTACAGAAAAAAACTGGCCTATCTGAGGACATTTACTGCTGATGACATTCTCCAAATTGGCCAAAAATACTTTTCCAATCCACCTTTTACCGAAGTGGTGATCGGCTGATCACATCAGTTTCAGATAAAGCCAGGAAATATCCCATCCCTTTTTTGCCCAGAGTCGGTAAAACCAAAACTTAAGCCCCTTTAGTCCAAGACTTTCTCCGATCCTGACCAGATCCCTGGCAGGTTCGAAATTGGCTGACCAAAGCGCATGCTTCAATTCATAGAGTACCCTGATGCCCAAAGCAGCATTTTCCTCCGGATAAATATTCATCTGCAGGATTTTTGAACAAACCTTGACTGTACTGGGCAGCATCTTGGATTGGTACCTGAGGTATTGACCGGAGGACATGGATTTGGCATGTTTTCGCTTGAGCACGCCAATATGATCCGAAAAAACCACCGGATGATTCCGGGAAATCCGGATCAAAATATCGAAATCTTCATAGTAAAGTGATTCGTCATACCCTCCGATATTCCGAAGAATCGTCGTATTGAATACCACAGTTGGGGAACAAATTAGGTTTTTGCGGATCAAGGTTTCGTAGATCGTACCCAGTGCAATCTCCTCCGTCATTTCACCTGAGATATTCCGCTTGTAAAAGGTTTTGACCTCGCCCATTTGATCAAGGATATAGGCGTCAGAAAACACAAAACCTGCAGTTGGGTCCTGTTTCAATTCGCTGATTGATGCCGACAAGTGCTCAGGATATAGCACATCATCTCCGGAGAGATCTACCAAATACTGACTGTCGATAGTGGCGAGAATTTGGTTGAAAAGCCGACAATAAGGTTGCATTTCCTTATTAAAAATAGTCTGAACAGGCAGCAATCCGGAGTTTTGATTTACCCAGTTCCGGATTTTACCTGCAGTGTCATCCGTACTTCCATTGTCCACCACAATCAGCTCTTTTGCATGATGGTCCTGAAGGCGTACGCTTTCCAAGGTTTCCTCAATCCATGGCTCATGATTGAACGCAATACACACCACTGTCACCCGATCTGCAGTATCCATCTTTAGAAATTCAAAACCCAGCTGATTTTATTGCAGATATCATTTGAAAATCGAGATTTGAAGAACATCAAACTGTGATTTGCACCTGAGGCGGTATCAGAAGAACCCAAATCTATAAAATTGGCATTTTGTTCAGCTGCGAGCTGAAACAGCTGAAAAAGACACATTTCACCAGCATTTTTCAGAGTTGATTTGGGATGGATTGCGGAGAGGTAATAGTAGAACGAATCCGGGAAAAGTTTCACCCCAAGCGTATGTGCAATTGGATTACCATCTTTTTTCAAACTGATGAGGAAATACCGTTCGGGAAATTCAGACACTTGGGAAATCAGTCTTTTGTCGTCAAAATTGGACTCATATCCTTTCGACTGATTCCAGATTCGGATTTCCTGCAAAAAACCAAAATTCTGAATTGAGCCAATATGAAATCTGATTCCCAGATCTCTCGCTTTGCTCTGATATTTTGACTGTCCCTTTTTGACCAGTTTTTTGATTTTCTTTTTACCTAAAAAAAAATGATGGGAAAGAACGGAATCCTGCTTAAAACCTGCCTTAAACAGGAGGTAATTTATCAGATCAAAGTTGGATTCATAGGGCTTGGGAGGCTGAATGATCCGAACGGTCTTGATCCCCCTGTGTTTCAATTCCTCCAAAAAAGCCTGAATAAATGCTTCCAACCCGACTGAAGAAAGGCTTTCTTCCAAGTACACCCCTCCAAAGGGAGACTGCGGGAGAGAGACTGCCTCAGAATCTGCGGAAATGGCAAAAGTAATGCTGGCTTTTATTTTGCCCCTTTTGGACCAGCGAAAATCAAGCTGGTCAATGAAACCTACCGTACAACAATTTCTTAAAAAATAGCCATGCGATTCCTCTTTGGAGGAAACAACATGCAACTCATGTGAATCAGTGATCTCTTTTTTGTAAGCTTCCAAAGTGGTCTTTTTCTCTGATGAAATCTTCTTCTGAAAATACTCGGTCACCAAGTCCCAAAAGGACGGCATCCTCCGAAAACCGGATTTCAACCCAGTTAAGGGGCGGGATAAACAGGCCTTCCCCGGAGGTTTCAAGAATAAAATCCCGGCAATTACCATCCAAGCCCTCAACCAGAATTTCAAGTTTTCCTACCATTGCAACAATCACCTGGGCCTCCTGCCAATGCGCATGATTTCCGCGGGAAACTCCAGCTTTAACTCCTGATATCCAAAAGCATCGGTGTACACCCTGGGAAAAAAGCTCCTTATTTTCCCAAAAATGTGCGCTTCCATTTTCATTTACCTGGCCGGGAAATTGAATTATTCTTGGTGGCTGGTAGTCTGATCTTAAGGTTTCCAATTTTGATCTTGTATGGTTAAAAGTAAGACAAATGAGGTTAAGGGTCCGTTAGCCTAAAGTTAATTTTCTAATTTCAATTTAGAATATTCAATATTACTGATGGATGATTATCCTGAAAACCCCGATCAAAACGATTCCTATCTAACATTAGCCGGCAAAACTGAAGGGATATACAAAGAACTTGGGAGCAAATTTCTGTACTTCGCCTTTCCGGTCAAGACTGAAGAAGCCATTAAATCTGAATTGTCCGCTCTTCGGAAAACCTACTTTGATGCAAGCCACCATTGCTATGCATGGGTCTTGGGCCAAGACGGGACACAGTTCCGAGCAAATGATGATGGTGAGCCCAATCATTCTGCAGGTGATCCAATCCTAGGACAAATTCGGTCCAATCAACTCACCAATGTCCTGACCGTAGTTGTGCGGTATTTTGGAGGCACCAAGCTTGGTGTCAGCGGATTGATCAAAGCCTATAAAACCGCTGCTGCACTTGCAATCGAGGAAAACCAAATCATTCGGGAGTGGGTGAAAATTTCCATGAATCTCCGCTTTCCTTATCCCTCGATGAACGAGGTAATGAAAGTGGTGAAGGCCCATGATTTAGAAATTTTCTCCCAGGAAATGGAATTGGATTGTAGGATGACTCTGACCTTTCGGGAAGGACTAAAGGGCCAAGTTTTTACAAAACTTGAAGGAATCGAAGGTATGGAAATCAAAAACGATTGAAGAGGCTGTCGAGAAGGCCTTCCTCACGGAGGACTTTGAATACCTCTCGGCATGCCCAGGCATCCGTAGCTGCATAACGCAGTTGTTTTTCGGTAAGGATCTCAGATTCCCAATTGGATACTTGTTCGGTTTTTGAAATCCGGATTTTCAACACCATTCCACAGAGATTCCTTACTCCTACATTTTGGAAGCCCACCTTCTTAAGTTCATCGTTCAAATCAAAAAAGGAAAGTGGAAAAAAACTGTCGGTCAACTTTTTGAGCGCTTTGAGATCGTCGTGAACTGCAGCACCAATTTTTACCAGATTTTCTTTTTCCAGCAAATTCCTGAGTGGATCCGGGAAGCCTATTTTATTCAGTCTGAAAATAAAGGCCTGATCCGATGTGGATAGCTGAAGTAGTGAAACGTGGTTGAATTGACCTTTTTTAAAAGAAGGTTTGGTTTCGGTATCAAAACCGATGAGCTGCTGATCCTCCAGAAAATCAACTGCATCCTCTACTTGATCCGGACGGTCAATCAGGTAAATTTTACCCTCAAACTGGCCTAGTGGCAACTCGTTTATTTCGTCTTTGCTAATACTATAAGGAATCATACCAACTCTTCTTCCGGCTCATAATAGTGAATTCCGATTTCCAAATATCCATACAGAATAGTCATAATCGGACTGATGATATTGAAAAAACAATAGGGTGCATAGGTCAAAGTAGCCACACCCAAAACGGAAGCTTGCGTGGCACCACAAGTGTTCCAAGGTACAAGAACCGAAGTGACCGTTGCGGAATCTTCCAGCGTACGGCTGAGATTTTCTGGCTTCAGTCCACGCTTTCGATATACATCGGCATACATTCGGCCAGGCACCAATATGGCCAAATACTGATCCGAAGTGGTGATGTTGAAAAATACGCATGTCGCAGCCGTTGAAGCTATAAGCGACCCAACGGAATGGACTTTTGCAATAATAGCTTCGGCCAAAACTTTTAGCATTCCGCTTTCCTCCATAATGCCACCAAAAACCATGGCGCAGATGATCAACCAAATGGTATCTAGCATTCCTGCCATTCCGCCGGTTACCAAAAGCTCATTTACAATGTCATTTTCAGTGACTATGGCTATTTTCCCGTAGAGGGACATCATCACAGCTTTAAAACCGAGATAGGCAAATGAGCCGGTATCATTTGCAACCATTTTCACAATTTCGGGTTGAAAAATAAGCGCAAAAACCCCACCCAACAAAGCACCTGTGAGAAGAGCCGGAATAGCCGGCACTCTTTTTACAATCATCACCAAAACGACCAAAGGCACAATAAACAACCAACCTGTGATATTGAATTTTGCCGAAATCGCCTCTGAAATGGCTTTTACATCCTCCACGCTTCCTGCCGTTTCATAATTCAAGCCAATGATGATGAACAAAAGCAAGGTGATAATCATCGTCGGCGTGGTGGTCTTTGCCATGTATTTGATATGGGTGAAAAGATCCGTACCGGCCATCGCAGGAGCAAGATTTGTGGTATCGCTCAGCGGTGACATCTTATCTCCGAAATAGGCCCCAGAAATGATCGCACCGGCAATTATTCCCTCCTCAAACCCAAGGGCTTTTCCGATTCCAAGCAAAGCAACACCAACTGTGGCTACGGTGGTCCAACTGCTTCCTGTTGCGACAGAAACAACTGAACTTATAAAGCAAGCTGCAAAAAGGAATATCTCAGGACTGAGGACCTCTAGTCCGTAATAGATCATTGCAGGTACAATTCCGCTCATAAGCCAGGTTCCTGCCAAAGCTCCGATCAAGAACAGGATCAAAATTGCACCCATCGCTGAGCTGATGCTTTTCACAATCCCCTCCTGAAGGGTGTCCCAGCTAAATCCCAATCTAAATACTGCAATCGAAGCTGCCACTACAGCTGAAAAAATAAGAACCATCTGATTGGAACCGGACAAGCTGTCATTTCCAAAAATCTGGATATTGATAATTAGAAGGACTATTAAAAATAGTAAGGGAATCAGTGCATCTATTATTCGGGGAGCTTTTAGCTGGCCTTTCATTCAGTAAATCCGGTAGTTTGGTGGGCTTGAATCTAAGGAAAAAAATCTATTACATCTTTGAAAGTAGTCGAGAAAGCTCTTTTCCAACCTGCCATCCTATGGCGACTCCCATTCCTCCAAGTCGTACTGCTACAGCCGTTCTTTTGCCAATAGTTTGAATCAGTGGGCTTTTCTTAGGACCAAAAGCCATGATCCCTGTCCATTCCATTTCCCATTCCAGCTTCCTGCCGGGAAAAATTACTTCCTTGGCCAAATTCTGGAGGTGGGCTTTTATTTTGGGATTCGTTTCAAATTCGAGCGTTTTCTCTTTTTCAAAATCCTTATTTCTGGCTCCACCAAGAAGCAGTCGCCCGTCTATTTCTCTAAAATAGACGTATCCTTTGTCCATATGGAACGAGCCTTTCCACGGAATTTTCTCTGCAAGGGGTTTGCTGAGAAGAACCAATCCCCGACCCGGCTCCAGGTCAGATTCCGGCCATAGTTTCTTTGAAAAAGCATTGGTACAAATGGCGACTTTCTCAGCTTTGAATTCAAAAATTCTATTTTTTGCCAAGTTTTCGGCAAGCACCACCCCCTCCTCCTTTTGAATTTCAACCACTGCGACTCCGGTCAAAATTCTTATACCCAGTTCAGATGCTTTTTCCCAAAGTGCACCCAAATAGGCACCAGGATCGAGCTCCCCTTCAAATTTATTTTCGACGACAAATTTGATCCGATCTGAGAAACCAAATTTCTGAGGCTTTTTGACCAGTGAAAAAACATCCTTTTTAAAAAGCGCTTTCAGCAATTTGTTGACTTCTCTTATTTGATCGGCTGCAGCTGCATTTTCGGCTTCCAATAGCTCATAGCCATGATTTGGTTTGTACTTTAGGGTAGCATCACCAAAGTTTTTACGGATTTGTCGAAGTCCCCGATACCTTCTTTTGACCAGTTCAAAAACCTCTTCGGGGGTCATTTTCCAAAAATCATCCAGGATTTCAGTCAGACTACCAAAGCAGGCAAATCCCGCATTTTTGGTACTGGCCCCGGTGGGAAATACGCCTTTTTCCAAAATAAGCACACTTGCTTTAGGGTGATCTTTCTTGAAATGGATTGCAGTAGAAAGTCCCGTAAACCCAGATCCGATCACGATCAAGTCGTAGTTGAAAAAGTTTTTTTGCTCCCAATAACTAAACATCGAAAGGGTATCGTTTAAAATTTGGATTGAGTTGGTTAATTTGGATTGAAACTACCGCAAATAAACCCAAAAAACCATGCGAAAAATAGATTTGCTTTTGGAGGAATATGGCGAAAGCCACAGGAATCACACCAATAAACTGATACATTGGTTTTGTGTTCCAGCCATCTTTTTCAGCGTGGTCGGTTTGATTTTCAGTATCCCAGCCGGATTCCTGCCCGCCACACTCCCATTTTTGGGCAATTTTGCAAACTGGGCCACGATTGCTTTAGGTCTAATTCTAGTCTACTATGTCTCGCTATCGGCACCCCTGACATTGGGAATGTTTTTCTTTTCTGCATTATGCCTTGCTTTGGCAAATTTCCTTAACCTTGCCTTTCCCGGAAAACTCTGGTTGATCAGCCTTGGGATTTTTGTCATTGCCTGGATCGTCCAGTTTGTAGGCCACAAAATCGAAGGTAAAAAGCCCTCATTTTTTAAGGATGTTCAATTTTTGATGATTGGACCAGCTTGGTTGATGCATTTTATTTATAAGAAACTGGGATTTGCCTATTAAGGCACACGGAAACCCTGGTTGCTAATTTGGGGGAAATATTTCCTGGATTCGCTGGATTGATTTCTTGTTACGATAGGAATCTATACTGGCCAAAATTGACCTTTTCTCTCTGGCTGTCAACCGCCAATTGAGTGATGCGCGTTGCATCGTCTCCTGTGAACCAGACAATTCTTCGGCCTGGACAAGTTCAGGAGAGTATTCAAACTCAATCCTTTCCAATGGAAAGAGCATGGATTCATCCATGTAATTGAAGAGGACTTCGTTTTGGATCGTTTGGATATTGTCCCAATTGATGTATATATTTTTCAGTGGAATAAAGATTTTTTCAAAAATTCTCGGAGGTTCAGTTTGTGGAATTTCAGCGGATTTTTCGGAATCCCGAATTGAAACCAAAACTACTCCACTGGTATTTTTTGCAATCCATTCCTGAAATACATACAAAAACCGTAATGCATCCTGAATGCCAAAATTGTCAGCAAGTCCGGTATCCATAGTCTCCATGACTGGCTCTGAAGGCAACTCCACATTGGGTGTGATAAAAGGAAAAGTGGCACTCATCCGCAAGGCACTCAGAAACCTGAGATTATCCGCATCGTGTCCGGCAAAAAAACGCCTGAAATCAATGGACTGTTTTTTTTCATCGATACCAGTTTTCCCCATTACCGAACTCCCCAAATACGACATCGAATGTGGAGAAATCACCAATTTCCGGCCATCATTTGTCACCAGTGCTGTGACAGGAAGCATGGGGATCTTGCCATCGAATTCAGGTTTACGATAATCTTCCAATGGCTTGTCCAGAATTTTATTGGTGTTGATGTTCAATTGATTTTCAAAGGCGTAACCACGATCCTTGAGATGGCTGTAGCCACGGTATTCAAACCGCTGGTTTCTGATCAGGAGATCATTAACCAATAAGGTGAACAGGATAGGATTGAGATTGTCTGCCGAAATTTGCGACAAATAGGCGGGGTCACTTGGATCAATAGAGGTATCAGAAAGAGATCTCAGATAGATTTCCCTGAAAAATGCCTCACCCAACACTCCCCCAGATGCCCCGGTAAAAAGTTCGGTATGCTTGGAAATTGACCCTGATGTTTTTTGATGAAGTGTCTGCAGGACATGCAGAGTCCAAAGCGCGGCTCTTTGGCCACCTCCGCTTGCTGCTACGATGACAAGCTGAGGAAGTGAATCATTTGGGAATTTTGATTTCCAGTTTTCGAGAATTCGAATGGTATTTTCCTTGTCTTTTGCTAAGGTATCCGGATGAGTGAGGGAATCCAGCCTAGCCAAAGTATAGGCTGCGGGTTTGCTCTCATAATTGATCCCAAAGGCTTCATGAGGCCTGTTTAGGAAGGAGAAATTCGAGAAATAGTTAATGGAAAAAAGCATTAAAAAAACGACCAAAGTAGCCCAGCTCCTAAGCCAAAAACTCATTGCCCCGACCAGCATCACCAAGATGGCAAGAAGAAGAGTCACACTCATGGCGGCAGGAAACTGCAAGACTTCTTTTTCCTTGAAAAATCCCAAAAACAGAACAAACAAAATCAGGAAAATCTGTATCAGGAAAAGGTTCAGGTGGTTTTGGTCAAACACACGCAAGAGTTTGGTTGTCTCAAATCTGGAAATATCAGGCCGTACATCTACCAGTTTCAGGTTGAGATTAAGGTAGCTGACCACCTCATCTTTCTTGGCCTTCAGCTCCTTGTACTGACTCAGGACGTTAGCTCGGGTGAAGCGAACCTTACGGAGTCTTTTATCCAAAGTACCGGCAAAAATGATGAAGAAGTCCTTGTTGGTAAAAGCGAAATATCCAAAGATCAAAGTGTAACTAACAAGGCTGCCCATTGCAAACCCCAGGTAAAACTTCAATACCTCCCAATCAGAAGGAAGATCATTGTCCATCTGGAAAACAATAAACTTCACACTATAGATCAGGTAAAAAATAAGCGGTATGATCGAGTTGTTGAGACAAAAATGGATGAATGGCTTTGGCACCAGTGCCAAAAATTTAAACTGCCGTCCATCCATGATATAAGTGGTCATGTGAAATGCCATGGTGAGTATGGCCATTCCAACCCCAATCAAAAAGAAGCTCAACCAGGAAACCTCGTGCAAATACTCAGGATCTAAAAACAGAAAAGGAATACCCAAAACGACGCCTAACTGCTCAAGAATGACTCCCAATAAAATGACCCAAACAAGCACCAAAGTCAGGTTTTTGCGAAGATGAAGCAAAAATAACTGAACTGGGAAGGAGTATAAAATTCTATCTCGCATGGGTTAATTGTTGAGAACAAGTTAATCTTTTTTGGGAATTACAACTTGAAGATGCGGTTTTGAAAGGTTGTCCAAAATTTCCAACCTGACTGTCAGACATTTGAATCATTCACCTCCTTGATTTGATAAGATATCCCTCCAAATTATTCGCAGCTTTAGAATAGAAAAAGTACCTTCGGATCCCTAAAAGTCAAAAAAATGAGAACCTGGTTTTTGTGCAAAGTCAAGTATGCAAAAGAAAATGAGGAAGGCTTACTTAAGAGCATTTCTGAGCAATATCTGGTAGATGCGGTATCATTTACAGAAGCCGAAGCGATCTTATACGACCGTTTGGGTTCTCAAATCAGGGGTGATTTTCAGGTGACCGGCATCAGCAAAAGCAATATCGTGGACGTATTTTTCTACGAGGATGCAGATGTTTGGCACAAATGCAAAATCACTTATCTGATCGCTGACGGAGAAAACGGCAAGGAGAAAAAAGTCACTCAGTACATGATCGTAACAGCTGAAGATGTGCGTCAGGCCTACGACAGAATCCAAGAAAGCCTCAGCAACATGCTGGTGAGCTTCAGGGTGCCGGACATCAACGAAAGCTCGATTGTTGAAGTATTTCCTTTTGAAAAAGACGAGGTCGCGGAGCAGTTGCCTCCCGGTAATTTCCGGCCGGTAAATCTGGAAGAGGAACAATAAAACAAAATGGCCGCAGGATTCTGCGGCCATTTTGCATTACCTCAGATCGGCTTCCGGCTGGTTGGAGATTACAAACTGGATTAGGTCCTCTACCGAAATTCCTGCCCGGTCACTGGCATCCTGAATATCCTCCCGGCTGACTTGTGCGGCAAAAGTCTTGTCTTTCAATCGCTTTTTGACCCCCTTTACTTCCATCCCCAGGTAGCCTTCCGGTCTCATGAGAGAATAGGCATGCACAAAGCCACTTAATTCATCAAAGGCATAAAGCATTTTATCCATTTCAGATTCCGGTTCAACCCCAAAATACCTAGGGCCGTGGGAGGCAATCGCCCGGATGATTTCTGGGTCAATGTTTCTGGCTTCCAATTCTCCGATAATTTTTCGACAATGCTGATCCGGCCACTGATCCCAATCTGCATCATGGAGCAGCCCTGCCAAGTACCATTTGTGGGCGACGGGATCTCCTAGGTTTCTCGACTCCGCAAATGCTTTCATCAAATGAGCCACCTGCTTCATATGAACTTTTAGTTTTTCATTGATAACCCATTGGTCCAGGATTTTTTTTGCATCTGCTTCAGCCAAAACATTTCCTGAATTTTCGGGTTTACCAAACTCAGACTGATTTAAAAAAAGAGAAACGTTTTTCATTTTAAATATATTTTTATGTTTTTTGTATAAAATTTATTGCTTTACATATTATCAAAAC
>NZ_MUNY01000050.1 GCF_002002735.1 Algoriphagus sp. A40
GTTTAAAAGGGAAAGTTTAAAGTTTAAAAGGGAAAGTTTAAAGTTTAAAAGGGAAAGTTTAAAGTTTAAAAGGGAAAGTTTAAAGTTTAAAAGGGAAAGTTTAAAGTTTAAAAGGGAAAGTTTAAAGGGGAAATTTAAAGTTTAAAGGGTAACGTTTAACGGGTAAGGGACATCAAACTTTTAAATTCTTTGGCTAGGTGAAAGATGTGGATACATAAATTATCCATTTTAAATTTTAAATTCTAAAGCTTCGCCCGGTCAGTCCCGGAGATGGGCTTATTGGTTGAGTAAAAAAATTACTCGGTAAGCAAATTTAAGTGGTTTGGGGAATTTTGCAAGGGTTGGAAAAAGGGATGTCGCATGCCGGAAAATTGGAAGTCATCCAATTAATCCCAATTTTGCCGAAGGCAATCCGAAAAAAAAGGGGCGTTTATGCAGATATCAGCAGCTTTGAGATGAGGATCGGAAAATTGGGTAAGGCCTATGGCTTGTTAATTCTATTAGCAGGGGTGCTCGCAGTCTATGTTTACTTCTTATCTTATTTGGGATCTGATTATTCTCCCTATTACGGTGACGAGTATTTTTACTACAAAAACTCAGAGGTATTTTATCTCACCAATAGCCTGAAGGCTTCTTTTACTTACAGTGGAAATGGAGCACGGGTTTTTGGAGCAGACGCCCACGGCCCCGCCTACCCGCTCATTTATGGCTCCATTGCCAAGGTTTTGGGTTGGGGAAGATTGACAATTCCGATCGTCAACGGGGGGATATTGATCATGGCACTGTTGGTTCTGGTATGGAATAAGGAAACGACACGGCAAACCAAATATTTCCAATGTCTTTTGGTCATTGGAAGTCCAATCACGCTATTCTACTCCATTACCTATCTGCCGGAACTGATTCAAATCGCCGGTGCGATTGGGTTATATCTGCTCTTTCAGCGCTATCTTCTCAGCATCAGCCGAAGAGATTTCCTGATCCTGGTTGTGTACATTTTGATCTTAGGTTCGATCCGGAGTACCTGGTTTTTTGCATTTTTCGGATTGATGGTGATTCCGGGTCCGATCAAAGGCTTTGGGAAGTCGATCTACCTCTTTCTTGGTCTGGTGTTACCGTTTTTGTATCAGCATTTTCTTCATGAGCAAGTGCCCAACACCTTTTCGGCTTTGGGAGAAGTGGTAGAGAAAAAAGGGTTTTGGGCGGGAATGGATGGCGTTATCTATAATATCAAGCGAAATACCTATTTCGCATTTACCTATACCGAGGGGTATTTTTATACGGTTCAGAAGGTTTGGATAGCGGGATCTCTACTGTTTTCGATCTTCCTGTATCGACAGTACAAGGTGGCGCAATTTGGAATTGTCATACTCGTGACGCTGATAATATTCAATGTGATTCTCTATAAGAATTACAGCTGGGTGGATCTCCGGATGTACACTCCGATGACGCTTTTTCTGAATCTGGTGATGATTTCTTCAACCGAGTCAAGAGTGTCCACCACCGTGCTTATTTCAGTTAACCTCCTTTCTTTTCTTCTGGTGATTCCGCTTCAGCTGACGCTTATACACTATCGGATCAAACCAGACGTCCGGGATGTTCCTGCTCAGACGGTAGAAGAGATCAAGACCTTTGATTCTCCATTGGTATCCATGGACTCAGTCTTGCTCAAAAATTATTCGGTCACAACGCTTCCGATCCTGACAAACGAAAGTGAACCGATCCGGTATATCTTACAGTACTATAGCATGAAGATGCAAACCCCTTCGCATGTACTATGTGAAGAATCGAATCAACTCAAGGTGAAACCAGTGAAGATCCTGAGCCAATAACAAATACCCAGTGCCACTTGGATCAGGTAAATTGAGAGGATAGCATAATATTTAGCCTGCATTTTTTTTTCTCCATTCAAAAATTGGCCGAGTACGGTGTGAACGATAGCCAGGTGGCAGAGAAAAAGCGCTATGGGAATTTGCCAATAGAAGTTGCCGTGAAACTCTCTAAAGCCGGTTTCTGCCAAGAGCAGGTAGACGACCAAAGCAAAAAAGAGAAGCAACAGAGAAAATGCAAACAATGTAGATTCAAATGCTCTTTTTCGCCAGAGGATCAAAAAGGCAATGATTAAAGGAAAGCTGGAGAGGAAGTCAAAGACGGGTTCGTGCGAAAATTTCAGCCATACTCTTAGCGGATTGATGACGACTTGGGATTTTTCCTGGGGGGTATAAAGACTATCCAGCACTGGGTCCCATGTGAAAATCAAATGCTTCTCCACCAGCAATGCCACAAACAGAACCAAGACGAGTCCAATTGCCTGAAACAACTCTTTGGAAAACCCACGATCCCGGATAAAAATGAAAATCGGCAATGCGGGAATGTAGCAGAATAAGAAGCTGGGTTTGATGAGAACAATTACAAAGCCAAGCAGAAACATGCCCCCCAAATCTTTCAATTTGCCAGATCTGAACCAGTCAAAGGTCTTCCATACCAAAAGAATGCAAAAGGGAAAGACGCAGATCAGGGTAGAGTTGTGCCAGATGGTTTGGGTGAATTTTCCCAGATACCAAAACTCGCCGTCGATCATCGGCAGATAGATGGGACTCAGGAATAAGAAGGAAAATGCCATAGGGAACAGGAATCGGGGTTCTAAGCCAAAACCTTGACGCTCAATCGACGAATAAACCAATTTGAATTTCCACCATTGAAAAACCGTCAGAACAATAGCGGAACTGGCGACAAAGGTATATTTGACCCGAACCACCAAATCCACTAAAAATATCAGGAAATAATATCCCGGTGGAATTGGGAAAGATCCCGCGGCGAGGTATTCGCGGAGCAACTGATTGTGATCCTTGATATCGAGCGCACCATAAGTGGTGATCAAGTGCAAAAGAGTGACAAGGTAGAGTCCCGCAACGAGCAAATGAGGTAATAAGGCCTTGGCCTGTCTCGATAAAATGCTCATCTCTTTGGAACTAGAAGTACCCAACCTTCTATTGAAGGTCTTTGGGCGAACGATTCAAAATATTCCCGGTTTCCAGAGTAGGTTGCTGAATCAACCAAGTAGGCTCCCAGGGGATTCTCCCAGTCCGGGGTCCGGTCATCAAGTAGTGTAGGCCATCCCAATTTTTTGAAATTCAATGGTCTATCAAAATAAAGGTTACCGGTCACATTTCCCGGTTCAATTAAATAAACTGGCCTTGTTCCCCTCTCATAAAGAGATCGCAGCTCTTTCCGAATAGGATCACCGGGCATCACGTTTTGAAAACTCTGCATAAAGGAGCTTAGATGATACATAAGTAGCCCTGAAAGAAAAACAAATACAGTAACTAGAGGAACTTTGATCCTCAGTTCCATATCCGAATGAATGAGCGAAAAAGAAAAATAGACCAAAAAAACAAGTACATAAATCTGAACCTTAATTAAATAAAACGGCGCCAGGAACAGCAAGCCCAGTATCAACAAGACCAAAGCCAGAAGTCCCCTTTTCCGATTGGCAGCGAATGCAAAAAGGAGAAAGGCAGCCATCAGCAGGGCAAAAAACCTCCCGTGGTACAGATAAAATGTAAGGGAATGGATCAGGAATTCTGCGCTGAATTTCTCAGTTCTCCTAGCGTCAAGATTACTTTTCCAGACCTCCAATTTGCCAACGAGGTCTCTTTCCCTTCCAAAATCCATCAGGCCATTGGCAAAATGGTAAAGATCAGGGTCAGCATTCTTAAACTCATCCTTGTACAACTGTAACATCGGATGATCAAAAACTTGGGAACGCAGGGTATTGATTCGTTGAAATTCTCCCAGATCGTACTTTTCGGTATACCATTTTGAAACCCCATAACCCAAGACGAGGATCAAAGCAGGAATGACAAGCCGCTTGATTGCTCCTGAATTCCTGACCACCAACAGACTCAAAACCAAGTAGGCCGCTAAAGACAAAAAAAGTATTTCCGGTCTGATCAGAAATCCGATGAGCAACAGAAGATCGGTGAAGTAGAATCTAAAGACTTGTAAAGTTTCCGACGAATCCCTTCCAAACCGGTTAGCCAAACCGGCGGAAATAGCGAAAGCGGAAACGGCCGAGAATTGAAGAAAAAACAAGAAATGAACGAGAATACAAAGAGCAAATAAGGACCAAACCTGTGCCTGCATATTCTCAATGGCTCTTGACCAGATTAGGCGCTCATATCCCAGATACCCCAAAAACATCGTCAAAAACCAGCAAGCCGGATACCATTTCACAGCCGGAGCAACCGTGTAGAGTTTTGCAAAGCCCCAACTCAAGACCGGATGGAGAAATACGGCAAAAGACTCCGGCTTCCCGGTGTAAGCACCCGAAACGAGCCACATCATGATCTCATCGTCATTGACCTGAAACCTCCAGGGAAGATGCCAGATGGTGAGCATACCCACCGCTCCTAGGAGGGACCAAAAAAGCAGAAAGCGGTCATTGGATTTCAATCCCATAATAAACGAAGAGTATCGCCCTGAAACACTCCCATTTCCTTTTGGTGAACAAATGACCAGTTTTGGGGAAGTGATTCCAGATTGTGGAAGATCATTTTTTGGGGTTTGGTTTCAAATAAGGCTTTTAGCTGGGGTTTGTCCCAAATGCCGGGAGAAAAGGGGATCTGCCTACCGGCCAGCCACATCAATCCTGGAACCCGGTAGGCCGCCAAAACCGATTTTTGTGCGGGTTCCGAGAGTGATTCCTGGAGTTTTTGGGAAATAATAGCCAGTTGGGGATCCAGAAACAAATTTCCTTTTTCTCCAACATTCCAGTGGGTCTTTTGAGCCCAGAGCGGTTGATCCTGTCCGAAAGGTTGCCACCAAATCCCGTTAAAGACCAAGAGAACAGAAAAGACTGAAATCAAAACAGCTGGTTTCCTATTCAATCCATCCCAAGCCAGGATGAAAGCCAATAACCAAAAAACCCAATAATGAATCCCGATCCTAAGCCAATAGACATTGCTGCCAAAGTGAAGGACAAATGGCATAAAAACCAATGCTACTGCCCAGAATTGGGGAAAAGACTGCGCTATCCCTTTCCATCCCAGGCAAAATCCAAACATTGCTGCAGAAGAAAACAGAAACAGATGGTTCCATTCGGGAGTAATATGAGTGTAAGAAGTAATCCAGTAAATCACCAAAAGGGGAAGTGGAAGCAGCAATAGAAAAAACTTACTTTTTATTCTATTCAGGTACCCAAGTCCAAAAAACAGGGTTCCCGGCACTGTTATCCAAAATCCTCCAACGGCAATACTGATAAGCATCTGTTTTAATTGGTAACTGGACCTTTGGGAATTCAGGGGAATTCCCTCGGCAAGCCGAGTTAGGGCACTTTCTTTGAAAAGGATAAAAAATATGGTTTCAAATAGGATTATGGGGAGCAGAATGAAAAAAGAAATAGGAATTCGGACCTTATGAAAGCCCAGCAACATCGAAAAAGTCAGTGGGAAGAATAGAATGGCAAGGGTAATTTTGGCATAAACCAAAATGGCCAAAAGGAGTCCGAGGAAAGCAAGATGTTTAAAAGTCAATTCAGGTTTGGAGACCAGCATCAACCAAAAGCAGATCAAGACTACCGTAATAGAATTATAAGAAATGGTTGGAGGAAGAAACCCATATCCTGCAAAAATTCCCAGGCAGGAAATCCAAAATACCGTGGGGTTTGGTTTTGTTTCTCCAGTTACATTTTTCCAGAATCCCATCAGGGCCCAAGCCCCGGCCAGGTATGAAATCAGCCGGAGGAATCGGAGTTCGACAAGGGAAAACGTGTAATTGGTAAGTTGGTAAAAGGATTTAAAGAACAGGTCATAATTGAAGATTCCGGCAACGTTTTGTTGGAAAGGGTCCGCAAGCAAAACATAGAGGCCCTCGTCAGTAATATCAAATCCCCTGTTGATCCCCAAAAGAACCATTAAAACGCATATTAAGGTGGCGCTAGCCAAAACTTTAACCATACCCGAAAATAAGAAATGGAAAATTAGGAATTGAGAATTAAGAATTGGGAATGCTAGAAGAGGGATGCTGGATGTTAAGGGTTAATTGTTAATCGTTAAAGGTTGTCCCGTTGTCGTGGTTCGACCGGCTCACCAACCGGGGTTGTCTGCTGCGCGTTATCCGGTTATCCGGTTGTCGAGTTGTCCAGTTATCGGGGCTGGAAGACGGAAGACGGAAGACCGAGGACAGAAGACGGGTTGTCGGTGTTGTCCAGTTGTCGCCCTTCGACTCCGCTCAGGGTGACAGTCGGATGTTGGGTTGTCCAGTTGTCCGATTGTTGGGTTGTTTGGATTTGAGATTTGCTATTTCGGATTTCGGATATGGGATTTGGGATACTTCGACTGGCTCAGTATAAGTGATGGATTTGAGATGTTAAGGGTTGTCGGGTTGCTGGAAGACGGAAGACCGAGGACAGAAGACGGGTTGTCGGGGTTGTCCAGTTATCGGGGCTGGAAGACGGAAGACGGAAGACCGAGGACAGAAGACGGGTTGACGGGGTTGTCCAGTTGTCGCCCTTCGACTCCGCTCAGGGTAACAGTCGGTTGTTGGGTTGTCCAGTTATCGGGGCTGGAAGACGGAAGACGGAAGACGGAAGACCGAGGATGGAAGACGGGTTGTCGGGGTTGTCCAGTTGTCCGATTGTTGGGTTGTTTGGATTTGAGATTTGCTATTTCGGATTTCGGATTTCGGATATGGGATTTGGGATACCTCGACTGGCTCAGTATAAGTAATGGATTTGAGATGTTAAGGGTTGTCGGGTTGCTGGAAGACGGAAGACCGAGGACAGAAGACGGGTTAACGGGTTGTCCAGTTGTCGCCCTTCGACTCCGCTCAGGGTGACAGTCGGTTGTCAGGTTGTCCTGTTGTCCAGTTATCGGGGCTGGAAGACGGAAGACCGAGGACGGAAGACGGGTTGACGGGGTTGTCCGGATTTGAGATTTGCTATTTCGGATTTCGGATTTCGGATATGGGATTTGGGATACTTCGACTGGCTCAGTATAAGTGATGGATTTGAGATGTTAAGGGTTAAGCGTTAAACGTTAGGGGTTAAGGGTTGTCGGGTTGTCGGGTTGCGGGAAGACGGAAGACCAAGGACGGAAGACGGGTTGTCCGGTTGTTTGGTTGTCGGAAGTATTCAGATTATTATTTAAATTAAAATCAATGATGAAAGAATACCATTTTGTGGAAAACTTCTAGGATAGAAAAACAAAAAATACCCAGTACTGGGTATATATAAGAATAGGCTGGTTTGTAATTTTGGTAAGGGTGATTAAGCAACTTTTCTCATTATTTTTCCTAGAAAATAACAAAGGGACTTTTTTTAGCATTTTTGGACCCCTTTAAAATTCCGCAAGTTGAAGCGGGATGAGTATTTTTTTTAAGCGAATCAGGAGGTGTCCTGAGATTTTTTGAGAAGCTGAGCAAATCTGGGCAGGGGAAATTCCTCTGGTTAAGGGAAGTGTTATCCGGGAATCCGAATAACACTTCTTTTTTTTACTCAAAGGTTGTCGGGGTTGGAAGTTTAAAGTTTAAAGTGAAGAGTTTAAAAATTGGCGGAGTCCAGCGGTGTTGTCGGGGTTGGAAGTTTAAAGTTTAAAGTGAAGAGTTTAAAAATTGGCGGAGTCCAGCGGTGTTGGCGGGGTTGGAAGTTTAAAGTTTAAAGTGAAGAGTTTAAAAATTGGCGGTGTCCAGCGGTGTTGTCGGGGTGTCCGGTTTTTGAATTGAAAGATTGAAAAATTGAAAGATTGAAAGATTGAAGATTTGAAGTTAGGAGGTTGGTTGTCGTTTGGTCCTGTGGTGAGCGGATTCTTGATTAGACGAGGACTGAAATGAAAAGGCCTTATTGAAACCAGTTTCTATAAGGCCTTTTAACTCCAAATCAATTTCCTATTTGATTTTGCCAAGTATTTACGATTGAGGCAAGGTCACAACTTGGGTCAAACTGGTCTTAGTAGAATCTTACTTCACAGTCAGGATGGGAAGATTTGAAGGAGTCTACTGCCCTACTCGTTAGATTGGTATTAAAGCAAGACAGTTTCTTGAGGTTAGACAAACCTTCCAGGGGTTTCAGGCTTCTGAGATTTGTACTTGCCACATCGAGTTCCTCGAGTGCAAGGAGTGGTTCCAGACCTTTGAGGGCCTTGAGGTTTGTACCTGAAATATTCAGTTTTTTCAAATGAATCAAATTACTGATTGGGGTCAAAGCCTCAATCCCGGTATTGGAAAGGTCAAGTTCCTCCAGCAAAGTAAGTCCTGAGAGCGGCAGGAAGTCGGTTACAGGCACCTGGGAGAGTTTGAGTTTGGTCAGCAAACTCATTCCGCCAAGAGGTGAAACAGAAGAAATCGGGGCATCAAACACTTCCAAAGTCCGCAGGTTCATAAACACGGTAAGTGGCTTCAGATCCTGGATGCTTACCCCATCAAACTTCAATTCAGATCTAGCTGTCAGTGAATGGAGCGCTTCGGTATCCGGGCTTTCACTGAGGGAGTATTGTTTTCGGAATAGGTCTTTCCACTCGGAGTCCAGTTCTTCCCACCAGGAATTGAGGTCCTCGGTTCTATAGACAATATTGATTTCCGGTTTTTGAATTACTATTTCCGGGACTTCTTCGGTCATCAAATCGGCTCCGTTGACATTGAGGTAAGTCAGGTTGGGCAAAGTAGCCACCTCTTTGACACTTTTGACTGGGCTGGATTCTACATCGATGAATTCCAACAGTTCATTTTCCTTCAGTATGGCAAGGTCGGCCACCTGAGTATTTTTACCTGTCAACTTCACCAGGGTTTTCACTTCGCTCAAAGGAAGAAGATCTTCGATTGGGTTATTTGAGAAATCCAAAACAGCAAGATTTACAAAACGTGTGATAGGGATCAGGTTGTTGATTTGGGCTTGATCGAGATTGAGTTCGGTGAGCGTGACCGTCTGGGTCAAGGTTTCAATTCCCGGATTGTCAGTAGTGATCGCGGGGTTATTTTTTTTCAGTGCTTCTTTCCATTCAGAGGAAAGTCCGGACCACCAGCTTTCCAGGTCTTTTACGTGGTGAATGAGGAGGACAGTAGGCTTTCGTCTCACAAAAGAGTCAGCGGCCAATGCAGAGAGTTTGGTTTGATCCGCATCAACTTTTTTCAGGTTTGGAAGGGATTCCAAAGGGGAAATATCTGCCACCTGGCTTCCTGAAATATCCAAAGTTTCCAAATTGGCCAAAGAAGAAATTGGGGTGAGATCCTGAAGGTTGGATTGGGACAAATCCAGAGACTTGAGGGAAATCAATCCGGAAAGGGCGGTAAAGTTGATCATGTAATTACCGCTAAGGCTCAAATTTTCAAGCTTATTGAGGTCCTTGATATTTTCAAGGTTATTGAATCCCGATTCAGGGAGATCGAGTTTAATCAGACTTTTGAATTCGTTTAGCACCGCAAAACTCATAATCGGAGTTTTTTCGGCTTTCAATGAAACCAGGCTTTTGAGGTTAAGCAATTGGGAAATATCCTCTATTCCAGTATTGGAAATATCCAGGTGCTTGAGTCGGTCTGAATATTTGATAACCTGGATATCTACGGTCGGGGTATTGGACAGGTTTAGGCTTTCTAAAAAAGTAACATTGGAAATAGGTGCTAAATCTGTAATGGCCGTATTGGAAATATCAATGACTTTAAGATCCCTGAGTTCGGATAGTGGTCCAAGGGAGGTGATGGCCCTGTTGCCGGAAATATTAAGAGAGTCGATACTGACAAAGCGATAGAGCCAGTCCAAGTCTGCCGAATCTGATTCTATCAGTGCAAATCTGTTTCTGAAATAGGATTTCCAGGGGCCATCCATCGTTCCCCACCAAGCGGTAAGTTCCTCATCCCGGCTGACCTTAGTCGTATAGACACTGACTATTTTCAGTTCCTGGGATTTTTCCTCCAAGTTGATTTCCACAAACCTAGGTTTGGTATTGGTGATTTTCTCACCTGAAATGGAGGTAGCATTGATGGTTCTGTCTAGGGAAGCGAGGAAAAAGACTTCCCCGTTTTCTTTTTGGGCTGGCTTTACTTCCCTGATTTTAAATTTGAATTCGACGTTTTTATAGAAGAATTCAATGTCTTTGAGGTATGCGGTCACATCCTTGTTGGTGACGACTTTACGGTCCAGTAAAAGGTCATCTTCGACCTGGACTTCGGCATCACGGAAGATCTTCAGGTAGCTTTCGCGAATGATGACATCTTTATCTCTTGGGGAAGTTTCGGCGTTGCCCACGGTATTGAGCAAGTATTCGAGAAATCTCACCTGGTCCTCTACTTTTGCGGAAAACTCCTGAACCTGTTCTTTGGAATAGCCCTTGATGGTCTGGGCAGAAAGAGAAAGGTTAAGAAGAAAAAAAAAGCCTGTTAGCAGTAAATAGTTACTCCTGATCATAAATGTACTTGAGAATTGTCTCTTTGTCTCCGGGAGCCAGTCTGACCAAATTAGCGATCAGCCAACCTGTGTTGAATCCGGGGCGGTTGAATTGATTGACTTCGAAGTACCAGCCCTGGATTTGGAAGAAATGGAATTTCAAACCTGTGACTGTTTCAAACCGAAGGTTGTTTTGCTTCATTTCATACAAGAAGATTGCCAGATAATCCGGTTTGTAGGAATTGGCAGTAAAAGATTCGGGCTGGTTGGAATCCTGAAATGCTCTTCTGAGATTCATAAAACCCAGTTCGTGGCTCAGGGGATGGAGAAAATCTTTTTGATCCCCAACCGGCTTGTTGAAGAGGGTTTTAAAAGGTTCGAAAATGACCTTGTCAATCACCCACTCATATCCGAGTCCTTCAGCCTGAATTTTCATGATCAGGGTTACTTTTTCTCTTTTTCCTTTGAAAATGAAATCTGTTTCCACCTCCGCATACCAGCCTTCTCTGTGGAAATTGAGGTAATGAGGGTAAACTTCCGATAAGGTTGTCTGGATAAACTGATTTTTCAGGTCTGGGGAAACTGAAGAAGTCTGATTGTCGAAGAGGATATTCAAAAATCCTTTTCGAAGGGGAATATTTCTGTAAAGCGAATCTTCGGGATAAAAGCGGACTGTTCCGTCTACGGACTCTTCCCCATTGAATCTTCTAAAAAATTGGTTGAGTTGCTTGGTTGAAGCTGCAAATCTGCCGTCATCCTTAATAGTTCCGGGGCCGCCTAAGCCCTGCCCCGGAACATTGAAGATGATTGCGGAAAAAAACGCAATAATCAGAAAGGTTTTTCTCATGCTGAGGTTTCAGTCACTCTTACATCACCTAGCATGACGTCCCAAAATTCGATCGTACGACCGGCAATTTGAGTTTGCTTTTTCTCCACGTAGATGGTAATGTCTTTTTTGGTAGTGTCTTTATAGTTCATGCCAGTTTCGATGGATGTACCTTCAAAACGCTGATAGACAGTAATCACACCCACATATCGGCCATCAGGCTGTCTTTCCAGATCAGAGATGTACTGGATATCGTACCAGGTGATGTTTACACGGTCATAGTTAAGGGCCATCAGACGCTCAAAGTATCTTCTTACTTTGTAGTAAGCGATTTCCTGAGTGTTGATAGAGGAAACTCCCATTTCAGCACCCGGAGCGAAAAGCTCTTCAGCTCTATCCATAACGCGGTTAGCTTCGGAGAATTGTGTCTCTTTGCTGCCGATGATGGAAACATATTTAGAAAGATCCTTTACTTTTTCCAAAGCAAGGGAATCGATGGCCTGCTTGCGAGCAGGGCTGATATTATCCTGAGCCATTACTGCTACAGAAGCAGAAAGGAACAATCCCAAGAAGAGAATAAATTTATTGTTCATGTGAATTAAGATTTGCGAGGTGATAATTACTTTCTTCTCAGTTCCAATTCAGACACTTTGCCATTGGCATCCATTCTGATATCAGAGATGTAGTTGAGATTTTTCTTGGTGTCTTTCAGGTAATCCAGGTATTTCTTGATGGTGGTCGGCTCATCGTAATCTTTGATTCCGTTTTCCTCATGGATTACGATCAAAACCGGAGTTTCCTGGTTGGAGAACATTCCAAGAGTTTCCTGGATAGACTGGTTTGCTGAATTTGCATTACCTGCGGCTGCGACAGCGTTGAAGTAATTCTCAAGCTTTTCTGCAGCCACTTCTTCAGCTGATCTGGCTGGAGCTTGTGGAGGAGCTTGTTGAACTACCTGTTCCTGTGGAGCAGGGGTTGGTGCAGGTTGTACTGCTTTCTTTTTGCTTTTACAGGCACCCATTGCCAACATGGCGAAAAGTGCCAGGAACAGGGTTTTTCTGAGAGAAAAAGCGAACAAGGACTGTTTCATCTTTTAAATAAATTAGGTTTTTAAGAGTGTAACTACTGATTGCCGAATTGAGGCGATTAATTTGCGTGCAAAGTAAATAAAAACTACCCACTTTAGGACAAACCTTGTTCCTAAACGGTGCCGTTATTTTATGTAAAGGTTAAAATTCTTTAATTGTGAAGGTTAAAAAGTAATCCCAGCGAAAAAAAGAACTGGAAAAACACTGAAACACGGAATTGTTACAAGAATTTGAAATTGAAAAATATCCTGTGGGTTTGCATTTACTTAAGAAATTCTCAAATAAAATGGCTCCAAAAACACAACTAAGCCAGTAAAACATCCAAAAAATACCCTATATAGGGTATTTTTTGGATGTTTTAAATACCTCATCTTTGGAAAGTGTTAAGTTTTAAATCAAATAAAAGGCTCTCGGTTTCCGGGGGCTTTTTTTCTTTCAAGCTACGAACCTGCAGAGTGGTCAAATATTATATTCTGTGTTCGGAAGCTATTTGCCCTGATTGCAATCGGGGGTATGAAAAAAGATTCATGCAATTGCGGTGTGGGATATAGCCAGATCCTCTTCCATCTTGGGCTAAAGCCCGGGTGATTTAGGGGGATTTTTGAAGGAATGGGCTAAAGCCACATTCCAATTCAATTGGATGAATTCTAAACTCGGTAGGAATGGGTTAAAGCCACATTCCTATTCAAATGGTTGGATAATGGGTGCAGGACATGAAAAAATGGAATTAGCCAGATCCTATTGGTTTCCGGAGTCATTTTTCAACCTTGGGCTAAAGCCCCGGTGATTTAGGGGGATTTTTGAAGGAATGGGCTAAAGCCACATTCCAATTCAATTGGATGAATTCTAAACTCGGTAGGAATGGGTTAAAGCCACATTCCAATTCAATTGATTGGATAATGGGTGTAGGACATGAAAAAAATGGAATTAGCCAGATCCTATAGCTTTCCGAAGTCATTTTTCAACCTTGGGCTAAAGCCCCGGTGATTTAGGGGGATTTTTGAAGGAATGGGCTAAAGCCACATTCCAATTCAATTGGATGAATTCTAAACTCGGTAGGAATGGGTTAAAGCCACATTCCAATTCAATTGATTGGATAATGGGTGTAGGACATGAAAAAATGGAATTAGCCAGATTCTATAGCTTTCCGGAGTCATTTTTCAACCTTGGGCTAAAGCCCCGGTGATTAAGGGGGATTTTTGAAGGAATGGGCTAAAGCCACATTCCTATTCAAATGGTTGGATAATAGATATAGGCCATGAAAAAATGGAATTAGCCAGATTCTATAGCTTTCCGGAGTCATTTTTCAACCTTGGGCTAAAGCCCCGGTGATGAAGGGGAATTCTTGGAGGAATGGGCTAAAGCCACATTCCTATTCAAACAAAAAAGGCTCCCAATTTCTCGGAAGCCCATTATCAAAGGCATTGGCCAAAAGCAAAAGCTATAACCTTCCTGTCAAACTTCCTTTGACAGGAGTTCTATGACATACTTTGCCTGTGCTTCCGGAGTACAGAATTGGTCGAAATAAGCTTTTCCACCAAGTGATACTTTTTTATGGTAATCAGGGTTTTCCAAGGCTTTATTCAAAACGGTTGTATACTCAATAGAATCGCTAATAAAATGAATTTGTTCTTTGTCCTCCGGCAGAACCGGAAGATCAATTGCAAAAGGAAAAGAGAGAACAAATGCACTGAAGTTCCAATATTCAGCCAGTCTCCAACTTACAGCCCCAAGGACAGCAGGATTGTTGAGGGAAACCAGGGATTTGGCGCTCAATTCAGAAAATTTCTTGGGCGGGTATTTTACCTTATTGAGCTCTTCGTCATAGCCAAAATTATTTCCATCGGATCTCGGAATAAATCCCCCTTCAAACTCGATTCCCGGATGTTGTTTGCAGGCACGGATAAACTCAGCCCTGATCTGATTGGCCCAAGGTTCTTTTTTCCAAGTACTTCCAGAGAAGAAAACATAATTCCCATGTTGATACCTATCCCCCTCATTGGTATAAACAGGCCGTGATCTCATCACATAAATCTCCCTAGCCAGGTCCTTGGGAGTAAGTTTTCGAATCAGATCAAACCCAAATAACCTCAAATACAAGGGAATAATATTCACAGGATAATGCGGGAAAAGCGGGCGGACTTTCTTTTGGTTGTAAGAATTCTGGTCAAGCAGTTTGTTTGTCGCAAAGTACAAATCCGCATAATCGTAGAGTTCCTGATTGACACCTACCGGATCATGGTTATCAATTACACCGATTTTGCCACCGTATCGGAAAACTATAAATCCCCTGTTATTGAATTTTTCAAATTTCAACTCTGGCTTATAGACAAGTTTGTGAGTCCTATAAAAGCCCAACAAATAGTAAGAAGAATAAAAATTGGGGATATTCAGTATTTCAATGTTCGCTTGCATCGGTCGATTTACTTTTTACTATTTATGATTATTCGCTTATCTGCAATTGGAACTTATTCGAACTTCCTGCTCGCAGATAAATCGCCCACAGACCACAGCCGACAGCAGCTCTGAAAAGACCCAAAACTTGCCAGTATTTGGTTAGTTGCAATAAAGCGGATAATCAGATTACTAATGATGGTTATCCGCTAATCTGCTAGTTGGCGAAAATTCTGTTGATTTTGGGTTGGAAGACAGATACTTCGACGGGCTCAGGACAAGGGACCGAAGAAGTGGAATTATTGTCTTTCATGCTAGATTTTAGACTCTTGTCCCTGTTAATTTTAGGGAAAACAGGGAACTCAGCTATAACTAAATTCTGTAGCTGTATATTCTCCGTCTGAAAAATTCAGCACTTTCCCCTCAGTTTTCCCGGGAATTCCAGCCCAAATCAAGCATTTCGAATCCCCTTCCATCAGAAAAGCACCGGGATAGGGATGGGTGGTTGCCCGGACCATGCAATCGACTTCTGCAACAGTCATGTGGGCAAAAAGCTGACCATCTGCAGGGGTACGTCCTTCCCAAGTGGAAGCTTTGCTTTCATCCTGTGTCCGGCCCACGATGCTATCTGCCAGCAATTTGGGCCAAATTTGTCTTACAAGGCCAACATGGGCGTCGTTTACCTTTTGGTATAAAATAGTGGCTGTTTCTGTGGAAGAAAGTGGGATTTCAAACTGATCGAGAATTGGGCCGGTGTCAACTCCCTCATCCATTTTGAAGAAGGTTACTCCAGTTTTGTCCAAACCTTTGAGGATTGCCCATGGAACAGCAGCACGCCCACGACCTGTGGGCAGCAGTGTAGGGTGGGCACCAATGATTCCCTTGTATGGAATTTTAAGCAATTCAGGAGAAGCTATTTGTGACCAGCCAATAATAAACAGCCAGTCAATCTGGTATTCTTTTAGGACCTCTGCTACATCGGAATCATTGATGTGATTGAGTTTGTAGAGGGGTGTATTTGTTTGCTTTGCAATTTCATCCAAATAAATCCTGCCAGACTTCTTTTTAGCCTTGTGATCGTGTAGGGTCAGGAATAGGTCAAAGTGTCCTCCGTCAGCAACAATGGCTTCGATGCAGGAAAGACCGATTTGGACGCAAGTGCAGAAAGCTATTTTCATGTTTAGTATTGATTTTTTATGGCTACTTGAGAAAACTTAGAGGATTCATCAGGAAGCAATCCCCTAATCAATAGGTAGGTGGTTTTTTGGTGAAATAAACCACGGTCTTCAGAAGGATCAAAAAATCCATGAAAAACGAAATTCGCCGTGCATATTCCCCGTCAAAAGCAGCTTTTTTATCAGTTGGCATTCCATCATACGCATTTACCTGGGCCCAGCCGGTAAGACCGGGCTGCAAAGCCAAGGCGCCATTGGATCTTCTGAGTTCAATGAGTTCAGTCTGGGAAGGGATTGGCGGTCTGGGGCCGATAAAACTCATATCTCCTTTGAGGACATTGTAAAACTGTGGCAACTCATCCAGATTGGTCCGGCGGATAAACTTACCAAAAGTGGTGACCTGAAGCTTTTTGGTTTCGCGGGATTCAACGTTTGGCGTATTGATTGGCATGCTTCTGAACTTGTAAAACAAAAATTCATCCCCATTCCTTCCAATCCTTTTCTGTTTGAAGATGGCAGGTCCACCGTCTTGAAGCCAAATGATCAAGCCAATAACCAGGTAGACTGGCAGCAGCAGCACCAATAAAAAAATTGCCAATAAGCTATCCAAAATACGTTTGACAAAAGCGTACATAGTCAATATTCGATGATATGCATGGCTGTTTGTAACCCTTCACAATAGTGACGACCAGTCTGGCTACCCCTCAAAACTGCAAGAGCGCGAATCGCTTCTTCTGAGCGCGGGTGGGGATAAGGCCGCATTACCCCTTCATAGGCATACAAGGCTTCAATTTTCTTTTCGAGTCCAGCCTCTCCTATTTCTATGAATGTATCCGGTCGGAAATTTTGGCCATCCACTGGAAAAGCCCAGTCTGTACTGGAAGGGATTTCCATAAAATAGAAGGATTTTAAGGGTTTCACAGGTTTACGCTGAAACAGTCTTACTGCTGCCTGACATGCCTTACTGGTGAAGTAATGGTCGTTGTTCAGGTCATATGGATGGTGGGTGATCACCACATCGGGCTCTAATTCTTCGATGTATTTTTCGATGAATTGAACCAATTCCAAATGGGGAACCATGTTAAATTTAATATTCGGGAAGGGACCTAAGATTGGGGCCTGTGCCCCCACAATTTCCTGGGCACGATGAGTTTGACTTTTTAGGGTTTCCACGTCCGGCCGATGTTGGCGGGCCTCCACATCCCCTGAAAGTATCAGGTTATTCACCACATGACCTTTTGCGGTAAGTACATATGTGCTTCCCCCAAAGCCCAATATTTCATCGTCAGGATGGGCTGTTACTGTTAAGTATCGCATATCAAAGTTTAAATTCCACTCTCCAAAACGGAACCCCAAATCCCGCTATCCGGCATTCCTTATTCGAGTGATAAATTGGCATTTAACGCCCAGGGGCGAATACAGCAAAGCAATTATAACCAATGCATCCAATATTCTTACCTCCCCAATCTCATTCCTTGAAAGATTTTGTTTCAAATCCACCTATCAAGTTTCAATTCAAAGGACTGATTGTGCAGTCCCAATACCTCGATGATTAGGATTCAAACTGGATTTTGTACCAATAGGAATTAAAAAAGAGCGAGCGCATCAAGGGATAATTGGAAACTGGATCTGTTTTAAAATCGGCTACAGCCTTTTTGATGTCCAGATATTTCATCCACCCTGATTGGAAGAATGGGTTTTGGTCCATGGTTTCCAGGTGATCTCTAAATACCGGGTTTTCCAGGAAATATTTTCCCCAGGGAATTGCCAAACCCACTTTTTCATGATTTTGAATAAAATCAGGCAATTTTTTCCCGATGGTATTCATGGAAAGCCATTTGCCTTTCCCGGAGGTGGAGAAGTATTTTGTGTCCAGGCTAAATAATCCTGTCACCAAACGATAATCCAGAAAAGGCTCCCGGCATTCAATGGAAGCGCCCATGGTGGTTCTGTCATTTTTATCGTTCAGACTGCACAGGTGTGTATGCATTTCCAGGTATAGCAATTGTCTTAAATGGTCTCCCGGAAAATACGTTTTAGCCTCTTCCAGCATTTCAACTCGATAGGCAGGCATCACATCAATAAACTCCAGGTTCAACTTTTTGATATCCCCCAGATAGAGCTCATTGGCATTTGTCATCAGTTGGAAGTCCGTATTTGGTGCACTTAAATAGCGCTTCATTTTTTTGAGCCTTTCCTGGTTTAGGTAGCGGCTGGGAATATACCTGAGCAATTGCAGGAGCTGGTAGCGGGTTTTGTTGCCAAAAACTTTGTGGCGGATATATCCTGCCATGATTTCATCGGCTCCTTCCCCTGTCAACAGGACGGTTACTTTTTTCTTGGCTTGTTTGGAAAGACCCAATAGCACGCTGTCGGTGAAATGCATCAAAGGCTCGTCGCTCACCAGAATGATTTCCTTCAGCAAATTGGCCAATTGATCACCTACGAATTCATAGCCATTGTATTCAACTCCATAGAGTTCACTCAACCGCTGAGCCAGGGCTGACTCGTCTTTTTCAAATCCAGGAAATTTCAGATTCCAGCTACTGAGATCCCCATATCCGAGATGCTGCTGAGCAAACAAAATACTACTACTGTCCAATCCTCCACTCAGCATCGTTCCGACTGGTACATCAGAAATCATCCTGAGCCTTACAGAATCGTAGAAAGTCTCCTCATACCATGCCTTAGGGTCGGAGATTTGGCCAAATTTTGATGCTTCTTCACCCAAATGATACCATCTTACTTCTTTCTCCAAGATCACCCCATCTTTCCAAACTTGGTAGTGGCCAGGAAGGAATCTCCTGACGTTTTCAAAAATGGTATTTCCCCCGCTGACATGCCTGTAAAAAAACAATTCGTCCAGTTTTGATTCATCCAGGGTCTTGGATAAACCCCAGGGAAATAGGGATTTAGGCTCGGAACCGAAGGCTAAACCATTTTCTGTTTCGGTCCAAAACAAGGGCTTAACCCCATATCTGTCTTTTGCCAAAACCAATTTTCTCTCCTGATTATCCCAAAGAGCGAAGGCAAAAAACCCATTTAAACGAGGCAAAGCATCAAGACCATAGGTCATCAATAAATATAGGAGAACTTCTGTATCCGAGGTGGTATGAAAAGCAAATCCCTTGAGTTTGAGTTCCGGGTAAAATTCCTGGTAATTGAAAATCTCTCCGTTGAATGCCAAATGATACCTTCCGCATGGGGAGTGAAAAGGCTGATTGGCTCCTTCGGAAAGATCCAGGATGGAAAGTCTCCTGTGCCCTAAGGCCACATCATTCTCAATAAATTCCCCTCCTGCATCGGGCCCTCTGTGGACCATGGAATCTCTCATAGCTCTGAGGATTTGGGGAGAAGCAGGATTTCTATTTTTATTCCAGAATCCGGTAATTCCGCACATTTATGATTTTCGGTTTACTAGTTGAGAATAGCGTTCAAAAAAGGAGGTCATATTTAACGACAAATCGCAGTTTCTTTCAATGTAATTTCTGTTTTGCCGGATTCCATCTGAAAAAGAAGCAGGATCCTGTAAGTATCTGGCAATAGCTTCGGCCAAAGCATCGGAATCTCCTATGGGGACCAGGATGCCATTTTTACCGGACTGAATAAAGGCTCTGTTGGCGGGCAGATCAGTCACGATCGGAAAACAACCGCAGGCCATAGCTTCAAAGAGTGAAGCAGAAACACCTTCTGTTTCGGGTACTGCCAGATAAAGGGAAGCTTTTGCGAGGTATCCGGGAAGCTCGAGGTTGGAGATTCTTCCTTTCCAGTCCACTGATTCCCCCAGATGGAGGCTTTGGGTTTGCTGGATCAGACTTTCTTTTTCCGATCCCTCACCCACCATGGTACATTTCAGGGCTATTCCTTTCTTTTTCAAAATCGAAATTGCTTCCAAAATCACCGCATGATGATAGATGGGATACAGACTACGGGTGACTATTGCCTGGTTTTTTACTTTTTGCTCAGGTCCGGCAAACTGGAATTTGTCCAGAAACAATCCCTTGGGTCTGACTAAAATCCTCGAAGGGGGAGCACCAGAATTGATCATCGCAAAGGTCATCACGTAGCCCCACCCATGGATCAAATCGGCTTTTCGGTAGATGGAACTTTGGAGGATGCCTTTGTACCAACCTGCAAAACCGTTTTCTGGCCAGACGTCTGAAATCCCCTGTTGGGCCACTACCCTGACTTTTGCCTTGACCAAGAGACTGAAAAAACCATAACTCGTGGCCCGCTCTGCCAAGACAAGGTCATACTGCCTTGTTGAAAAAGCGAGATTTACCAGGAATCTGAGGGCCAGGAGCATTCTGCTTATTCTTCCACCGGTTTGGGGGATTTCTTTGGTCTCAATGGAATATCCGGAAACTTTTTCAATTCCCCTGATCCAGGTTTGTGCATCAGCACGATATGTTTCTCCCAAAAAAAGAATCCGCATTAATTCAATTCTAAATGTCCCAATATCTGTCTGGGATTCCAGGCCAATTCCTTTCTTGCTTTTTGATCAGAAAAAGTCAGGGTGTGGGACAACTTGTCCAAGCGGTAGGAATTCAAAGGAAAAAAAGGCAGAAGATCTCCCAATTTTGCCAATGGCGCCAGAAGTTTTTCCGGAACCGAGCGGACCTTTTTCCCGAATTGTCCCGCAATCTCCAGATCCAATTCGGACAACTTGGGATGATAACCGTCACAGAGGTTAAAGGTCCCGGACTTCCCCAACAAGGAAGGAATCAGGGCGGCGACATCCTCGGCCAAAACCATTGATTTACGAGCTTCTCCTTTGCCCAACCGTACATAATATCCTGAACGGATAGCCTTGATGATGGCGCCAAGGTTTCCCGGAGGATTGGGTCCAGCGATCAGAGGAAGTCTTAGAATGACCACCTGAACACCGTGATTTTGCCCCCAGTCCTTTACTAATTTTTCCGCCTCGATCTTACTGTCGGCATAAGGACTTCCTCCCTTCAAGGGAAAACCCTCATCTATTTCACTGCCAGTTTCGAGACCATAAACCGATACAGAACTGATAAAAACAAACAGCTTGGGCATAGAGGTAATTCCCTTCAAGAGATTGGAAGTACCTTGGACATTTACCTCAAAAAAAGCCATCCGTTCTTTTTCAGTTTTTGGGACAATATGTGCCTTTCCAGCCGAATGGATCAGAATATCCACTTCGGGTAATTCCGGTACACCTTTCGCAATATCAATTGAAAAGTCGTTGTCTGAATTTCTTCCCAGAGTTAGGATTTCATGGGAATCACAAAGCTGTTTCCAAATCAGCTTTCCCAAAAATCCATTCGCTCCGGTAATCAATATTTTCATCTGATTGTAATTGATTTTATCTGTCAAATGGAGGTTATACCATCCAACATCTTTTGGGCGAGGTATTTTGTACCAAATTCTTTGGCTGCAATTTCTTTTGCTTTTTCGCCCATTTGAATGAGTTCTTTTTCCCTGTCTTTCAAAGACCTCACAAAATCCACCAAGGAGTCGGGGTTATTTGGATCCAATGTAAAGCCAACCTGATGCTCGTGAAGGTAATCCTTCATCCAGCCCTGCGTGGTTTGAACTACCGGAACTCCGGCTGCAAGGGATTCAAAGAATTTGTTTGGAGAAGATGTATCCCAAATGGGAGAACCTTTTAGGGGAACCAGAGATGCGGCAGCATGTTGGATAAGGCCAACAAGTTGGTTTTTAGGCATCAATCCCCATATCAGGAGATTATCCAAGCTGTGTTTTTCGATTTCAGACTGAATGAATTCTCTTTGCTGTCCCTCCCCTACCAGGAGGAATTTATATTCCGTTTCGCCCAATTCCCGGAGTTTCTTGGCAGCATGGAGTATCCAAAGGGAGTTGTTTACTTCCCCGATATTTCCGGTATATATCAAGTATTTTTTTGGCTGCAATTCTCCCCGTCCGTCGAAGGGAACAGGGGTAGAAAACAGGGGGATATTTGCGGCATTGGTCACATCAATGACCCTTGTTTTTGGGAATCGTTTTTCAATATTCTGCCGCATTCCGATCGAAAGAGCCACTACCAAGCTGGATGCTTTGTAACATCTCCCTTCCAGGGCATAAAGGATTTTTTGCAAAAACGGGCTTTTTACCAAACCCATTTCTATGGCGCCCTCAGGCCAAAGGTCCCGCACTTCAAAGACAATCTTCCGCCCTCTGATATATCTGGCGATCAAACCCGGGATTCCCACAGTGATGGGGCCAGAGGAGGCGATAACTACATCCGCCGGAGCAGTCAGTGCATACCAGGTGGAGCAAACCGCATATACGATGAACGTATAAATCCGCTTTAAAAAAGGTTGCTTGTTATCGATCCTGACATTGATGACGGTTACATCCACCCCTTCGAATTGCTGATGCTCAATAAACTTTTGGGCTTTGAGATCAGATTTGGAATAGATGGAGGTCACCACTTGGACTTGATGTCCCTGCCTGACCCACTCCTGTGCGAATTCATGGACTCGGGTACCCCAGGAGCCTTTAGGAGTGGCATAGTACTGATAGAAATAGAGAATTTTCACTTAATCAATTTCAGAATTTTGGCCGCCAAAGACTTATTCCTTTCGGCGATCCTATATCCCTTTTCAAACATCCAAAATGTGGTGGGGTTAACTATTTTCAGGAAAGAGCCCGGTGAATAAATTTCCTTGGGATTGAAGCTCATTTTAAAATCCATAACTCCTGGGCTTCCCCCTGTAGAAATGTTGTATCTATCAAATCCCATCTCAACGGATTTACAGACAGCAGCCCATTGAAGCAAGAAGCCTAAGTTTAGTTTTTTCTGGGATTTGTCGCTCCCGCCCATGATGTAGGTAAACATATTTCCGCCTATTGCGAGCCAAATTGCAGCGACTACTTCATTTTCAAATTTTGCAAGAAAAACGACTGAATTGCCCTTCAAAACTGAATCGGTCATGGAAGGGCCAATGTCTTTCCAGGATCGGATGGAATAGCTTTCCCGCTGTGCATTTTCCTCAAACATTTGATAGGCTTGCCTCACCTCATTTTCGTCCTTTGCCGATGTAATTTCAACAGGAAATTTCAGCCCAGTTTTAATGTTTCTTTTGGCCTTGCCTTCGAAATGGGCAAAGAGAATGCCCTTGTAATCCTCCTCCAAAGAAGGAAGATTTATAATATTAAAACTCTTTGGAGAATAAATTTTGCCCAGGATGTTCCCTTTTTTCCAGCCGATCATTTCCATCCTTGCAGGAATATCAGATGGGGTATCATACCCTCCCAAATTGAACTGAGCAGCAAAGCAATTAAGTTTTTTTGCCCGATTCAAAAAATGATCCAATGCTTCCCTTAAGTCGCCGGATTCTGATACAAATGGACCCCAAGGACAAACATAGGCTTTGAGAGGCCCAATTTTCACAATCAAATTCCCAAAGCCTGACAGGATTTCCCCAGCTTTATCCACTTTAATCAGGAGCTCAAAATCAAAACCGTAAGCCTGATATGAACTGAGCCAGGAGGAAGTTTGGGTAAACATTCCCAAAGGATGGGATTTTTGAATCCTATCCCACTTTTCCAACCATTTGGGAGTTTTGGTAATGATCCAGCCGAGCTCCTCAGGCAATGTTTCGGACGATCCCATCATAGTTGATAATAATTAAGTCATCCCCTTTTCTGCCGTATTCCACTTTATCCAACCCGGAGTAAAACAGGTGCATTTCCCTCAATGTAGGGTTCCAAAGTTGCTTGTTTTGGATGAGCATTGCGACTCGTTCAAAGCCTTTCTGAGCTTCCGGCCTGATTCTCCAGGAATCATCCTCAAACAATCTTCCCTGGTGGTTTTGCCCGGTATAGGCCAGATAGGTATGGGCTATTACCACACCTGCCTCAGCGGAAAATTTCTTAAGTGAATTCTCCGAAAAGGCAATTTCATAATCGCGGACGGCTAAGGTTTGAAAGGATTGGATTTGGGTTTCGGACTGGTCAGGGGAATTAAAAAACAAAGGCCCAAACCGATTGATTTCAAAAACCTGACCTGAATTTCTCAAGATATTCCCGAGGTTTTTTGGGCTTAAAAGTTCCGAGAATAGTCGGAAGCCTGAGGCAGCCGATTTCTTTAGGGCGTGCAATGATGGCCGGGATTTTAAGCCCATCAGGTTACCTCCCAGATTTAAACTTTGCCTGAAAATGGAGTCTGAAACTCTATGTTTCAGGTAACTTCTCAGGTCATTGCTTATTTTTTGTTTTACCCCAAATCTAGAATCGAGCTTTGAGGATTTACGGATTTTATCCCAGGTATAATCCAGGGGATTGATTTGGTTGAGGTTGAAAAAATTCGCATCTCCTACATCCACATAGGTCCAGATTCTTCTGATTCCTTTTTTATACATGTGGATGTACCATTCCGACCAATGTGCCAATTTTTGTTTGGTGTAATTATAGGGATGGAAACCGTGATCTATGTAGGTATCTACCGGTTGGACTCCAAGCGGGGTCTCAAAGGCCTCAAATTCCTGGTCACTGATTTCTCCACGATAACTTTGGCTTAGAGCATGGTAGGCAAGTTCATGGCCATCTTGGTCCCAGGCCTGCAATTCTTTTTTGCCTAAAGGCTCCTCAAAACTCGCATTTTCGGACTTATGGGTGTAGTCAAAAAGAAAAAAGCCTTTGGTGATTCTAATTCCAAGATTTTTAAAAAATTCCCGTTGAACTCTCAGATTTGCTAAAGTATCGAAATCAGAATGGTCGGTGATGCAAAGCGCAGGTACAAACCCAAGAGGAGTCCTGGCCCATTCTTCAACTTTTCCCTTTCCAGCAATCAAGCCGTTTTGGATGACCGTTCCGATCTGAATTTGCTGTTTGCCTAGGAAATGTTTTTGATCTGCCTGGTCAAAAACCAAAGTAGGACTTAGCATGGGATGGAAAAAGTACCAGCGCAGTACCCCTGAATCGGGTTGAAATTCCCAACATCCCGAGTTGTTTACAGCGGCTACTGTAAGTCCCGATTTAAGTTTAAGAATCTTTGGGCTATGGGAATTTGCCACCAAAAGCCCAGATCCAGGTTTTTTCCAAGTGTAATCCAGGAATCTCCAAAGCGAAATGGAATCTTCAAGTTCGATGTCAAGAAAAAACTCAGTAATCGTGATAGCCTCTTTTGTTTCAAACCTAAAGGAAAAATTCTCTTCTGACCATTCTACTTTGGATTCAATTTTATTCTGAAGGTCAAGGGTTTTTCCTTCAAGGAGAAAAGATGCCCTGCAGGCTTTGATCATTTTCTATTAATCGTAATTCTTTTGTTGAGATAAAAAATCAAAAATCGAAAGCAGGAAAGCCTTCCCATAAATTGGAAACCGGCTTTTTCGATTCCTTTGATGGAGGAGAGGTTATCGGGAGCTACCAAAATAAACACTTGGGTTTTCTCGCAATATTCATTTGCGATCTTGCGCAGGACCAATGGATAAATACCCAAACCTCTATACCGATTATCGGTAAAACAGTCTCCAATTGTGATCAAAGGTCCTTTGATGTGAAAGCTGCCCAGCAAGCGACTGCTATGAAAAACCCGGCTTCGATGAACCAAAATATCTCCGTCATGAATCCTGTATTCATTTGCCTTCTTGTCAAACTCGATCTTCCAATCACCGGAATCATTTTGAGTTCTTTCTTTTGAAGGAAAAGAAAACAACAACAAATCGATGGATTGGGATCTAAGTTTTTTTAGTTGCCTCAGCATTAATTCGGCTTATACTGATTTTCAATCAATTGAAACTTTCCAGTCTTGGCTTTGGGGAGAACTTTGACTTTTTCAAACTCAAAACGAAGGGGTTCACCAAAAACCTCCTCAAACATTTCCCGAACTCCATTTTCCCTCACATCCAGTTGATTTTTGGGTGAAATGTAAACGAGTTTAAACAGATCAGAATCCATTTGGATTACTTTAAACTGTTCAATTTCCGGGAAATGCTTCAAGACCCGAACCACAGTTTGGACGGTGATAAATTTCCCTGAAGGTGTATACAAAAACTCCGTTAACCTTCCAATGATCTCATGCAAAACCGGCAATTCGAGCCCACAGGAGCAAGTCCCAGGTTTTCCTTTGACAGCCAAATCCCCGACTTCATATCGGATCATGGGAGTGGTGAAATTGTCCAAGCCTGTCAAGACCACCCTGCCAATTTCTCCGGGTTTGACTTCTTTTCCATTTTCATCCAGAAGTTCCAAAACCAAGTGGGGAGTCATGATGTGGTATTTTCCCTCCTTACACTGGCTGGCTATCAAAAAACCCTCAGATGCTCCATAGGTGTCGAACACCTGACATGAAAAGGCCTTTTCAATGGCTTCTTTAAAATTTGGAAGCAGTTTTTCTCCCAAAGAAATCACGGATTTGAATCGGATGCCTGTGATCTCTTTTTCCAATGCTACCTTGGCAAAAAGGTAAAGACTTGATGCATAAGCAACAAAATGGTCTCGGGGATTTTTTTCCAGATGATTGAGCTCTTTCAGGATTTCTTCCTCAGAATGGCTCATAGCATTGATATAGCGCGTATTAAGCAAATAATCCTTTATTTTCTTTTCCTTTGACCGGTTCATATTTACACCGGTTTGCAGAATAGAATTTCCAAACTTATAGCCGGCCCATTCCCACCACAAAACCTGTAATGCCCGATTACTTGCCAATTCGTTTTTGTTAAAAAAAACTTTGGAAGGAGGCCCCGAGGAACCTGAGGACGTTATGGCAGTCACCCGCTTGTCCAAAGGCACTGTCAGAAAATACTCCAGATTATCACGAAACGTCCTTTTGTGGAGAACCGGAAAGGAAGCCAACCATTCATACGGATTGGTTCTCACTGGAATATTCTGCAGTCTGTAAAACTCGGATTTTTCGGAGGCAAAGGTCAGGATTGCTTTTAGTTTTTCTTTTTGAAGCGAATCCAAATCCTTTCTTTTTAGCGCAATGATTTGCCTCCATTCTTTCAGTTTCTTAAAAAAAGGAGAACTGTTTACCCCATCAGTAAGTGGAAGTATAAACTTTTCAAGTAAAAATTCAGACCGTATCACAATAAAGATTGAGTCAAATTTATTTAGTGGGTAGGAACATCTTTGTCTCTGGTATTGGCTTTTGAACACTCGGATTTGCCTTTCTTTTAGGCAATTGTACTCCAAGGAAACTTAGGCCAATCAGGGCTGGAGTCACATAGGTTCGCATCGCAGCATGAAATGTGGTATAAATTGCCACGATAAAAAGGGCTACTAGGATCCCTCTAATCATCGGGTTTGGGTGCCCCTTAAGCAGCTTCCATCCCAAATAACTAAGCAAAATAAAATATACAAATCCCAAAAAGCCATGTTCGGCCAGGAGCCTGCTTAATTCAACATGTGCTGCAGCTCCATGCATAGTTTGCCTTAAAAATCCGGAGGCACCAGCCCCTACCCCAAACAGAAAATTATCCATCCAAAGGTCAACATCTCCTACGAAGATATCCAAGCGGCCAGTTGTGACCGTATTAAAGGATTTGATTTTTGAACCCTGTAAAGTTCCTTCGGTTTCCCCTGCATACCTCAGGGATAACATGCCGTCCGTCAATTCATCCACAATAAAATAAGCAGCAGCTCCCATGAATAGGGCTGGGAGTACATATTTCCCAACCTTTGGAAGCTTGTATTTGATTTTCGATTTGAAATCGGCCGTTCGTAGGTAGAAAAGGATTATGAAAATCCCCAAAACTGCTCCCAGAATACCACCACGAGAAAAAGTCAATAATCCCTGAAATGAAAAAGCAAAGAGGATGAGGGAATCCAAAACCAAATAACCAGACAATTTCCATCTGTTGATCATCAAGATGAAAATCAACAGGGAACCCAATCCAAAAAGCGTTGAAACCTGGTTAGAACCAAATCCCCCTGACCAATCCACATTGGAGCCCAGCGCAAATTCAGTTTGGCTAAAATCCGGAGATTTAATAAAGGTATAACTCAATACTCCCAGAATGGGATAAATCATAAGTCTAAGGAGAGAGGAAAAATTGAGCTCACTGATTCTTTGCCTGTAGAAAACAATGGATACCAGAGCCACATTGATTGGCCCCAAGAGGTTAAATACCAAATCTGTGGTAGTAACCAATCCAGAAAGATCAATCAGTAGTCCAGGAATTAGACAAAGAAGCATCACCCATCCCAAATTCCCCAAAGTTTTGTACCGGATGATTGCCCAAATCATTCCAGCGCATAGCAAATATTTGCCCAGCTCATAGGGGATAAACGGAGAAGTTCGGGCCATTCTTGCCAACAACTCGAAAGAAATCAAATAGAGTAATGTTGCGAAAAGAACTGTTGGACTAGGGTTTTTTCTAATTAAATAGCTTACCGAAGTGACAATTACAACATAAAACCAAGCAATCACCGGAATAGGCGAAAAAGTTGCCGAAAACCCTAGTAGAATGTGTATCACAATCCAAACCCATGGATACTTATTTAGCAATAAAGCTTTAATCATGCGTTGGTTGATTGGAAATTAAACCAAAAATAAGGTCCATATATAAGAAAAGGAACTTCCCCCCACTGTAATTGTCCAGTATATGTTTTTGATAGATTTGACCCAAATAATTGAATTCGGCAGGGTTATCAAGCATTTTACCCATCGCTTCTGCCAGAGCCTGGCTATCTCCGGATGGAAAAATCAAACCGAAATTTCCCGGGCTCAATACTTCTTTGCACTGGCCCACATCTGAAGAAATCACAGGTAATCCAGCCAGACCATATTCCAACAGTGCTACCGGAAGTCCCTCCCTATCCGAAACTACCAAACCTGCATCCACTTCCGACATCAGCTTTGATACGTCATCAGATTCCATTTCCACGGAAATCCAGGGGCCTAAACCTTCCTGATTCACTTTATTAATCACTTCCACTTTCCAAAGAGGATCAACAGCTTTGCCTACCATCCTAACTTCAAAATCCCTGAATTTCTCAGTCAGAGTTTTTACTGCCTTTATCAAGTAAAAGTGCCCTTTCTCGCTTCTGAAATTAGCTAGATGCAGAAAAACAAACTTCTTGTTTGCCTTTTTTGGCCAGGAAATTAGCTTGGGGAAATTTGGGAGGTAAATAACTTTTCCGGATTTCCAGAATCCCTTCTCCAACCAATAATCCCTGGTGCTTTCATCCGCTGTGATTACCCTGTCGATCCAGCGTGATAAAAAAGATATTTCTCTTCGGGGGTTATTGGCTATGACTTCTTTGGAAATGCCCAAATGATCATGCCAAATCAGGCGAATAGAAGGTCGAAACCATTTGACTGCCACTCCCCAGTAAACCGAGGTCCCATGTGCATGAAGTATTTGTGCCCCAAAATCATCAAGATTTTGTAAAAGCCTTTTGAATGCCTGAATGTCAAAAGTGCTGTTCTTATTGAGAAGTTTTACCAAATGAGGCACTTGAATATGGGTGCTAAGTCCACCCAGGTGTCTGGAAACCAAAAGGACATTCGGAATACTTCTCTCTGAAAATTCATTGGCCAAATTAACCGCCATCCGTTCTGCACCACCCGTATCCAACGTATCGATTAGCTGGGCAATTCTAGGAAAGTTTTGCGTATCAGCGTTCAACTAAAACTGATTTGATCTCTTCCTGAAATTTTTCCAAGGTAAACTGACGCGACCATTCCGCCCCTTTCTGGCATTTTTGATAAAAGGCTGAGTGGTTTTGAAGATAATCCTCAATCCGATTTTTCACCAAAGTGGGATCAGGCAGCACCAAGTCGCCTCTTTCACCAAAACCAAGCATTTGTGGAACACACGACACTGCAGTTGTTATAGGCAGGCATCCCCAAAACATGGCCTCTGCCACCACTTTTGGCCAGCCTTCACTTTGGGAAATAAAAATCAGAAAATGTGCTTTCTGAAAAGCTTTTTTTACCACATCTGGTGACACATTACCGTGAAGAAAAACCGAATCCTGAAGGTTTGTTTCTTCCACAAACGATTCGAGGAATTTTCGTTCCGGCCCCTCTCCGAACAAATCCAAGCGTACAGTTCTTCCTGCTTTCTTAAGCTGAAAGGCCACTTCTGCGGAAATCATGGGTTGCTTGCCGGAATTGAGTCCGCCGACAAAAACCAATTTTATTTCTTCATTTGGACCAAGTATTCGCGGGATGAGATCCTCTTTTTCAAGTTCCGAATAGGAAGCAGTAAAAAACGGTCTGACGTTGTGACTTTCATTGGGCCATTCACCGTAGACCAAAACCTGCATCTTTTTGGTCAAGAAGGTATTACTCAGGATTTTCTGCTGAAGTCGGTAGGTTAAAGGCTGGGCACTTTTTCGATCCCAGTTACCGGCATACTTGGCAGACTTGATTTTGTTGGGAAAAAAGATTTGGACCATTGCCCCCAAGAGTCCCATGTTTCCGGGACAACGTAAATGGATATGGTCTGCTTTTTCGACAGCTCTCCAGGTCTTTGCCCAAAGCACAGGAAATTTAAGCAGAGTGCCGAGTATTTCCCGAAAGGAAAGTACGCTAAATTCTGGCACTGTCTCCAGCCTTAAGTTCTTGTGTTCGTAAGGAAGGTCTATGGGGTCTGGTTTAAGGGAGGAGTCCAAAGGGGATAATACAGTAACCTCATCCACGTGCCTAAACCAAAGGTTCATTTCCCTGACATAGGGACCATAGGCAAAAAACTTTCCATCCTGACACTTATGGACGACGTGTCCAATCACCAATAGATGCATTTAAGCCTTCAGGATCATTTGGTAAAACGCCACGTTTGTCTCGGTCATCCGGTCCAGATCAAATTTTTCCAGAGCCTTCTTTCTGGCGGCTTTTCCAATTTGAGCAAACTTTTCCTTCCAACGCAATGCTTCTTTAATCGTGGATGCAATACTTTCCGGATTATGTGGATCGCAAAGCCAACCATTGACGCCATGGTCGATCGTTTCGGTTCCGGGACCTAATACGGAAAAAATAACAGGCTTTTCCATGGCCATTGCCTCGGGAGCTACCAGACCTTGTGTCTCAACGTGAGAGGGAAAAATGCAAATTTCTGCCTGTTCATAGAATTTAGGCAAACTGTCATGGCTTACAGGGCCATGAAAATGTACCCTATTGAGCACTTCAGGATCAATTGTTTCCTTCAAAAATCCTTTATAGGATTTCCCATCCGGAAACAGCCAATCCCTGCCATAGACCTCCAAATGGATCTCAGGATATTCCTTTGCCACTAAGGGAATTGCAAGGATGAGTTGTCGGATTCCCTTTTTCTCACAGACTGTCCCAGCGAATACCAAACGAAATGGGATGGTTTTTTTGGGATCTGCAGGATAAAATTTATCGAAGGAAATCGGATTATTGATCACTTCGATTGGCTTGCCATGGTAAGAAAGAAATGATGCCGTATGGGTTTTGACATATTCAGAAACAGCCACAAAGCCGTCAGCTTTCAGAAATGACTTTTTTTCCTGGAATCCCTTCCATTTATTGACACTTCTTTTTTCGCCTTCGGCAAAAAAATGATGTCCGCCATGAAGCCGAATGATATATTTTATGGCGGGATTTTTCTTTATAAAAGCCAAAGAGAGTTCTGAGCCTTCCACAATATCAATGGCATTTTTGGCATGCGCCTCATCAATAAAATCTGAAATCACTGAAAAATTCCTCCACCACCCAATCAATTTAGCTTTGCTGGCAGGAAAGGTGACCACTCTTACCCCGTCTATCCGCTCATCTACAAATCTGCTACCGTTGATACCAACTACTGTGACTTGGTGGCCATTTTCAATTAGTTTTTTGGAGAAAGTGAGGAGAAAGGAGCCAATTCCGCCATGGATAGCACCTTTCCTGGGAAATTCAGGGGAAAGGAAACAGACGTGCATTACTTAGGCAGGCAGGACTGCTTTTTTTGTTGAAATAATGGCCTCCGCCAATTTTTCGGAAGCAGATCGAAGAGGATCAGGATCAATGATTCGCTGCAGCCAAAGCTTTCGATCGGTAGCTACCGAGTCATGCTGATTTAGAATCTTTCTGACTTGATCCAAAATTTCAGAAGGAGAGTTTGCCCAAACCACCGCGTCCCAATTTCCCATTGACCTAAAGTGCTGAAATCGGTAAATGTCATTCACCGTCCATTCTTGACCCTGTGTATGATCATAATTCAGGTATAACCCCGGACTGTCAAACCAACTGAAATCAAGTGCCATAGTGCTTCCAATATTCACAGCTGTTGCGCAATGGTAACTGAGATTAACTAAATGGGCAATATCCTCCGGAAGCGGGAAAAATTGATTCCAAAATTTTCCTTTGTTCCAGAAAGGGTTGAGATGAATGATTTCAGGATGATTGGTCAGTACCTGTTGGTATCGATCTACATTTTCCACCGGAACCTGCCTAAAAATCAATTGGATGTCCTGCTGATCTTTCAATGCGCAGGCAACATCTTCCAGATAGGCCGCATCATGAGGAGAGGTTTTGACATCACATCCCGAGAAACAAACCCAATGCTTTGATACATCCAATCCAAAACGGGCCGCAAAATCTTCTCTGGAAAGGATGGAATGGGCATTTCGGTAAAAATCAAACTGGGGGGTGCCCGTAATCAAAACCTGATTTTCCTGAATTTCGGGATAGTAGAACCGCAATTCTTCAGCCATGTGCTTGGACCAAACCGTGTAGGAATTTGCGCGAATCGGAAGTCTGGCTTTCGGAAGATTGTCCCAGGAGAAAATGGCTGTCATGGTGGAAATCCCCAAATCATCACCTGCTGCCAGTGCATAGGCTGCCCCCGAATATCGCTGGTGGGTACAAAAAAGCACATCCGGGTTGATTTCTTTCAATTGGGATTTGTATTTCTGATAGGCCTCGGTTTTTCGAAGTCTGGCGAAGTAAATACCCTCTGTAGCGACAAGACTTTGATATCCTTTGATCCGTTTTCCGACCTTTTCAGAAAGCCAAATCAAAGCTTTCCTGGCGAAACTTCCCTTTTTTTCATGCCAGTTGAGCATGATTGTCGGATTCCCGGTGATTTGTACATTATGCCTGAGTCTGGCATAGGTAGAACTTTCCCGCAAAAGCTGAACAATGAAATCTTCGGAGTAGGCTGTAAACGTTGACTGCTGCGGAGTAAATCCATTGATCTGTGCAGCGAGTTCGACCACTTTCTGATCCAACGCATGCCAGATGACTACCTCGTGGCCTTCCTGATGAAGAATCTTTAAGAGATCAGAATATAAATAGTTGCGGATCCCAACTCCGTCAGGAATTAAAAAGCAAATTTTACTCATTTCAATAGTTCAGCGGTGTTGACCCATTGCCAAAGGTAGAAGCTGTTGTCCTGTTCCCCTTTTTTGTATCGGTCCCAGATAGCCATGACATTTTTAGAATCAAACCAGTTTGTTTTGGAGGTCAGCAACTGAAGCTGTGCCTCGACCCAATCACTTAATTCAGCTCCCAGCCATTCCCGCTGAGGAGTCTGAAGGGGTCTTTTCGGTGCCAGGGCTATTTGGTCACCCAAAAACCGGGAAGCAATCTTCCGCAACAGCCATTTTTGTTGCCCATCTTTTATTTTGAATTCAACAGGTCTGGAAAAAATATACTCCACCAATCTGTAATCCAAAAACGGTTCTCTCAACTCAGTACTGAAGGCCATACTTACCCTGTCATTGAAACGTAAAGCCCTGGGAATTTTCGTATAAAAAAGATCCCGATATTGAAGATTGAGCAGTGAATCGGCAAAAGGAGTCGGATAGCTACTTCCTTCGAATTGACCGGCAAATTCCTCCACAAGTGCCTGTGGCATCACTGGAGAGGTGTTTACTCCCTGGACCAGACTTACGGAGTTTTTTAAATAATAATCATATCCGGCCCAAGCCTCATCCGAACCTTGTCCGTCCAGCAAAACCAGAATGCCTTTTTCCCGGGCAGATTTAAAAACCTTACTGTAGGCTAATGTTGGGATGCCTCCAAAAGGTTCGGCTTGCAAGCGACTGATTTGGGAGGTGAGATCAGGAACTTCGCTCGGCTGAAGCAGACAGGTATTCAGGGGATAAGGCCTGCCCTTCAGCATTTCCTTTACCCAATATATCTCATCGTAGCGCTCATCCCCGGTGAAGAATGTAAATGCTTCAATTTGCTCATTGCCTGGAAAAAGATCGGAAACCAAGGCAAGCAAAGTACTTGAATCCAAGCCTCCACTTAAATTAAACCCTACTGGCACATCGGCTCTAAATCTAAGTTTCACCGAATCCAATAATAAATCCAGGATAAATTCCTCCATCTCGGAAGGATTTACTTCTGGTTGTTTGGATAAGTTTCCAATGAAATCATACCAGGGTTTGATTTGCAGGTTTGATCCCTGGAATGTCAGAAAATGACCGGATGGAAGCTGGTGAATCCCTTCCCAGAAGGTTTCATCCGGTTGACCATATGTCCCTTTTACAAAAAATCCCGCCCATACTGAGTCTTTAGGTTTTTTGGAAATTCCTGCTTTCCAAAGGGGATTGATCTCGGATGAAAAAAGGATGGAATCCTGAAAAAAGGCATAATGAAATGGCTTCACACCAAATCGGTCCCTTGCTGCAAAAAGTTTCTTTTCCAAAGTATCCCAAATGGCAAAGGAAAACATCCCGTTAAACTGCTGAAGGCAAGCTTCTCCCCATTGGATATAGGCAAATAGAAGTACTTCTGTGTCGGATTGGGTTCTAAACGTAAAGTTGGACTCCAATTTTTTCCGGATCTCCAGGTAATTGTAGATCTCTCCGTTGAATACCAACTGGTACCTGCCATCTGTGGATTGAAATGGCTGATTGGCGGCTTCCGACAGATCCAAAATGGAAAGTCTATTATGACCAAGGGCAATCTGACCTTCGGTGACCCATTTTCCAAGATTGTCCGGTCCACGGTGGATTTGGGTTTCCAGCATTTGGGCAAGCCTAAAATCAGATGCCAAAGGGCCTACAATACCTGCAATTCCACACATATCAGAAATGAAGTTTTTTGACCAGTTCCTCCGCTTTTTCCCAATCTCTCATCGTATCCAGATTGACATATCTGGACTCATCACCCTCGATATAGGCCAATTTTTCACCATAAAGGGAATTTTGCCCGAACAGGACCTTTGTTTTGGTAATATAAATCGCCCCATCTCTGAAATAGGCGGGAGGCAAATCCTGTCTTCTGGGGATGATGGTTTTCTCTCCGGTGGCAATGGATAGAAGTCCCTCGGAATTTGGTTCAAAAATCCAATGGGGGTTGAATTCGTGAGGTACAGGAAGAACAGAAATCAATGCATCGGCATCGGCGGCTATGAATTTTTGGATAGCCTCATCTACCAATCCTTTTCTGCGAAAAGGGTTGGTCGCCTGCAACAAACAAACTGCATCATACTTCTCTCCCCTTTCCTCAAAAAATCGTAAGGCATGAATAATTACCGGCAAAGTTGGGGAAACATCCGAAGCCAAATCGGAAGGTCTCACAAATGGAGTTTCCAGGCCGATTTGATTGGCAACCCGAATAATTTCAGGGTCATCAGAGCTAAGGATAACCTTTGAGAGAAGAGTGGATTCCCTGGCAGAATCAAAAGTATAAGCCAAAAGGGGCTTGCCGGCCAGTGATTTTACGTTTTTACCAGGGATACCTTTGGAACCTCCCCGAGCAGGAATCAGACCTAGAATCTTCATTTCCTTTTCCAGTTATCTTTTTTCAGAAACTGATAGATCAGGCCAAACAAAGTCATTTCGGTCAAACAGTGGATTTGCTTTGCCTGTCAATAGGTGATGGTCTTGTGGAATTTCAAAGGAAGGGTTGCCAATAGATCTGCAATTTGATTTCCAGCATCACCACCTCCATAGACTCCTGATGAGGAAGGTTGGGGACGGGAATTATGGATTCCAATTGCTTCCATGATTTGATTTCTATCGTATCCTACATCTAACACATTTTCACCGCGATCCCTGGAATTCTGACGGCTTCCGATGTTGATCACCGGTACACCCAGGAATGCACATTCGCGGATTCCTACACTGCTGTTACCGATCAAACCCTTGCTGTTGATCAGTAATCTCAGAAAATCGTTAGGCTCCATGTTTTTGAAAAAGTGGAAGTTCTCCAGTGAATATTTCTCGCGAAATGCTCTGATCCCGGTACTTGTACCATCTGCTCCCGCATCTACATTCGGCCAAAACCAAAGAACCGGTTTATTCACCTCTTTGAGGGCAAACAAAGTCTCCTCAATTTGACTCCTTGAAGATTTAACTTCCGTGGTCACGGGATGCTGCATGACTACCCAATATCCCGAACTCAGGTCAGGGAAGGCACCCACTCCACCGTATTTTTGGTAAATGTCAAAATCAAATTCGGGGGAACTGGCTACTTCAGCAGCCAGATCAATGCTGGGGCAACCGGTGTTAAAGACCGAATCCGGGCTTTCTCCCAATCTGATCACCCTGTCGTAGGCACTTTGAGAGGCCACAAAGTGGTAATCTGAAAGCTTGGTAATAGAATGTCGGACTTTCTCATCGATGTTGCCTGTGACTTCACCGCCTTGGACGTGGGCCAAAGGAATATTCATAAAACTTGCCGAAATGGCTGTAGCCATGGTTTCAAAACGATCGGCCACTGTCACTACAATATCCGGAGCAAGATTATCAAACACGGTGGAAAGTTCCAGAATACCGATACCAGTGGTCTTCGCTGCGGCTGTCAGGTTTTCTCCTTCCAAAACATTGAACACTTTAGCAGCTATATCAAACCCATCCTTTTTGATGTAATTGACAGCAGAACCATATCTGTCCAAAAGGGCCGAAGCAGCTATCACGAGTTGAAGCTCCAGGGAAGGGTGATCCTGGATAGCCTTTAAGGCAGTTTTTATCCGTGAGTAGGAAGGCCTTGCTGTGATCACCACAGCGATTTTTCTTTTTTCCATAGCTTTATTCCAGCTCCAAATCTTCCCAGTTCAAGAATTCCCACTGGTTGAGATCTCTTTTCAGTCGTTTACCAAGTACCTGTTGAAAATCCTTGGCAGGAATGCCATATCCCTTTGGTTTCTTTGCTTCCAAATTGTCCACCGATAGGATCTCGCCCTTTTTCAGTGTTTGGTTGATCGCCAGGCTTTTTTCAAAAATCTGTTTTAATCCTTCAAAAGCTCCTATATCGCTTTTTACTATGGGGGAAGTCAGGGATTTTTGGATTTGGTGAATCCCATTTACCAATTCCTTGGTTTGGTCAATCGTGATACTCGCCAGCGTATCCGGTCCAAACTGTCTCTTGTCAAATACGACATGAAACTCAAAAATTTCCGCACCCAAAGCGGCTGCGGCAAGACAGGCGTGAATATTCCCGCTATGGTCTGAGAATCCTACCGGAATTCGGTACCTGGACTTTAGCTCCTGAATTACATTCAAACCCCATTGTTCGGGTTGGGTCGGATAAGCTGTGGTGCATTGCAAAATGCTCAATTCATTACCAAATCCCTGAAGGAAATGGATTGCCGCATCCAATTCTTCCCAACTACTCATCCCTGAACTCAGGACCACAGGCTTTCCTGTTTTGGCAATTTTGTCCAAAAGCAGAAAATTAGAGACCTCACCTGAGCCAATTTTATACCTTTTGACTCCAACCTCTTCCAGCCAATCCACCGCCAAATTGCTGAATGGAGAGGAAATAAATTCCAATCCTTTTTCGTCACAATGAGCTTTAAGGTCCTTCCATTGATTAATCGAAAATTCCATTCGCTTCCAATAATCCAATCTTGTGGCATCCTGTCTGGAAAATTTCACCCGAAAGGGTTCATGCACCGAGCTTTCGGCAGCTGAGATATGGGTTTGGAATTTGACTGCATCGACTCCCGTCTCTGCCAAGGCATCAATATAGGCATGCGCCGTGCCGAGACTTCCGTCGTGTGCTTGTGCGATTTCTGCGATGATCAAGTGCTCAGAAAGTTAAATCGAGAAACTGTTTATTGTGGCAAATATTTCAAAACAGAATTAGAGTACTCCGTCTTGTTCCGCGTGGATCTTTAGCTTGGGAGCAGGAGGTCGCGATTCATAAATTGATCTAAATACCCTACTGTAAAAGCGCTTTTCAAACAGAGTGATAGGACGCGCGTTCAATTGAGGCAATTGGATCATTTCTGGCTGCTTTGGATTTTTTGTCAGTTTACTAAAAACATCCAGATTTTTATCAGTGAGTTCGTTGCCCATGTGGTCAACCCAAGTGTCCAGGGTGCTCAGGCGCCAAAGGCCGCTGTCGTCGATCGGCATGTCAATCCATAAGTTTTCACTTTTGGAAGAAATCTTAATAAAACAAGGATGGAAGGGCATTTTAAAAATTGCCTCTCTTCTAATGGTCATCACCTGATGACCACTTCCCATCACAGCCTTGGAACTCCCTTTTTTTAATACCGGTAGAATCGTATCATAGCTTTCATCGAAATTCCAATTGTAACAAGAATAATTATCCTTGATCCCCTGAAATTCAACTGATTTTTCAAAAGCAAACTTTAACCTTCTCTGCACAACAGCTTTTTGGACTGAAGAAGAAAAGTAATACATATGACGGGAGATGGGGAATGGTGCAACTGAACCCGCATCCGGAAAATTCAGAAACACCTCTTCCACTGCTTCCTGCCAGCCATTTTTGAATAAAATATCACTGTCCGCAATTGTAATGAGGTCTTCTCTGCAGCTTCTGGCTATCCCCAGGATGGCATCCACTTTTCCTATGTTGGAGGATTGGGTCACCAATGTTTCTATTTTCCCCTGATCCAGAAGCTCTCTAAGCCAAGTTCTGACTTCGGTACAAGAACCATTATCCACAACGGTAATCGCAGACCGGGAATGCTGAGAAACCCTTGCTGATTCCAGACAAGTTTTATATACCTCAAGAATTTTCTGAAAATACCCGTTGAAATTGGGAATAAAGACAGGAATAATAATCCTGTGGTAAAAAACCTTGGGGACTATGGGATCTAATTTGGAGGGATTGATACCTACTCGCATAATTGCGTTAGATTTTAAAGTCTTTTCTACAAAAAATAAGGTTGCCAGAACCATTGGGATTCTGTACCAACTTTGCCAGCAACTTGTATTCCTTATCTTCCAGTAGTTTGGAAATTGGCGAACTCAAATCTTCAGTAAATGAAAGGTCTGTTTCAACCATTACTACTGAAGGTCTGAATTTCTCCCAGTTGTTGGACTGGAGAACTTCAAAATCCAAGCCTTCAACATCCACATCCATGAAATCTATGGAGCTTCCAAGGCCAAATTCCTCAACCAATTCCTCCAGGCTTGAAAGTGGAACCTCTATTTCCCGCTCAATTTTTGACACCAGGTTGTTTTTCTCCAAAAAACTGAAATCAAAGGTGTTCATGGAGGACAATTTTTGCGGAAGCATATAATACTTCAAAACACCTGAGGAAGAAGAGATGCCTCTATTAATAAACCTGTCCTTTGGCCTTACATTATCAAATTTTGACATCAAATCCGGATTGGGATCGATGACATATCCATTCCAACCTCTGAGATAGAAAAAGTAAGTATTGGAAAAGGTAATTGGCTCAAAACAACCAATATCGAGGTATCCTCCATTAAGTTTATTAAAAAGTTTGAATAATTGAATGTCCTCACCTGACTTTGAAAAAGATACCCGATAGCGGGAGTATATCCAAGTTCTAAGAAGGTCTTTTACCTTGCTCATAAATCCTTTTTACCTGTTGAAGTTTCGTTGTTATTTCCCAAGGGATTACTCCAAATCCTTAGAAGCGATGCGTATTTACCTTTTTCCAAACTTACCTTTCAAGTGAAACACTCTAAGCCAAATTTCCATGACCAGCACAGGGAAGAGAATTTTGGCATAACCGATAGAAGGCGAAGTACGATGCTTTTCCAAAATGGAGAGGATCCCCCTTTGATTAAAATTAAGGTAGGTCTCTGATAAGCCTTCCCGGAGATAATTCTCCAATAGCGCACCCCAACCTCCCTGAAGATATTCCCAATAAGGAATGGTGAAGCCCTTTTTAGGTGCATACCAGTCAGTACCGGAAAAATCTGATAAGAGGGATTTACTTAGTTCCTTATCGACGGAATTGGGCATCAGAGAACGGGTTGGCACTTTCATCAAAAAATCTACCAGCTCATGGTCCAGAAAAGGAGCTCTGACCTCTACTGAGGAGTGCATAGAGGAAGAATCCACCTTGAAAAGGAAATCACCAGGCAACCTGCCCTTGAAGTCCATGCCGAAGGATAGTTTTTCCGGATTTGACTCAAATAAAGGCTTCAATTCTTTCAATAGCTTTCTGGAATGTTTTTGTCTTTTTCCTTCCCGAAAAACCTGATCAAAAAAACCTCCAGTCAGGTTGTTCTTAGAATACAATCCCTCCCAGCCTGCCAGCTTCATCCGCTGGACATCATTTAGCCTGGAATTAAGCCTCGTCGCCAACTTGGGATTTTTGACGGTTAAACAGAAGTCCACAAGCTTTTCTCCCATAGGAATACCTTTGGAGTTCAGGTTCAGATACAGATTTGGCTTGTTGTAAGATCCAAAAATCTCATCTCCTCCGTCACCTGAGAGCATCACTCTGTACCGTGCTTTAACTTGCTCTGTCACCAAAAAACTTGGAATCAGTGAAGCATCAGCCAGAGGCTGAATATCTTTCAGGATGGTTTCCAATACCCCAATGGAATCCGTACTTACAGGAACAATTTCATGGTTGATATTTAGTTTCCTGGCCAATTGCTTGGCACCTTCGGTTTCGTCCGTGAGAAGTTCATTGGTACCGATCGTGACCGCTGAAATATCCGATTTGATATCATGTGCAATGGCCGTAATCAAAGCAGAATCCACGCCTGCGCTCAGGAAAGTGGCCAACGGGACATCCGAATTGAGCTCCCGCTCGACTGTCTTGTAGAGCAAATCTTTGGTGGCCTTTTTAAGGTCTGCAAAAGGGATTGGATCTTGGACTACGGTCGGGAAACTATAGTACTTCACCCACTTTTTATCACCGGAAGAGGTAATAGTGAGATGATGGGAAGGGGGAAATACGAAGACTTCTTTGTAAATGGTATGGTGCAAATGGATAAATCCGTTTTCCAAAATATCCACCACTGCGTCCGGATTGATTTCCAAAGGGGAGTCACGGAGTGTTCTTAGACCGTTTAATTCAGAAGCCCAATGAAATCGGTTTTCCATTTCCGTAAAAAAAATGGGTTTCTCCCCAAATCTGTCGCGAGCCATGAAAAAAAGGTCATTTCTCTCATCCCAAATACAAAAAGCAAACATTCCAACTAAGTGCTCACAGACAGACTCGCCATATTCAGCAAATCCAACCACCAATACTTCGGTATCCGAATCAGTAAAAAATTTATATCCCTTTGATTCAAGGGACTTTTTCAGTGTTTTGTAATTGTAGATTTCGCCATTGAAGATAATCCGCAATCCCAAGTCATCCCGGACAAATGGTTGATCTGCAGCCGTGGAAAGGTCTATGATTGATAGGCGATTATGCCCTAGAGCCACCCTCCCGCTCACCCAGATTCCTGTGGCATCAGGCCCTCTGTGATGTTGAAGGGAAAGAGTTTCCCCCAAAAGGCTTCGATCTTTTGAATTAAGATCAGATGTATAGGAAAGAATTCCTGAAATCCCGCACATATTTAACTCTCCAAGGCGTTAAGAAACTTGGTTTTCCAGGTATCATAAGTCTGCCAATCACTCAACCGTTCCTTTAATTCAATGAATGGAGTATTGTCTGATTTGATCTTGGATAAAACCAACTCATAGGACTCCAACCAAGACTCCAGAATGTTGGGATCATTGACAATAATAGCTCTTGATTCCCCGAACAAAACCTCTGGTATCCCACCAGCATCGGAGGCAAGGGCCCAATTTCCACATTTGATCGCTTCCACCAGAGAAAGTCCAAATCCTTCCTGCCAAAGCGAGGTGAAAAAATAAACATCTCCAATCTGCAAATAGGCTGGAAGTTGTTTATGGGAAAGTACCCCAACCTGGGTCCAATTGGGATGGTTAATTTCGGCGTCTTTTGTGTGCCCGATTGAAACAATTTTTACGTCAGGATATTTTTCAAGAATCTTGGACGCTACTTTCTTAAACAGATGTAGCCCTTTTACCCTCCTTGAATTGGCCATCCAAACCAAAACTGTATCGTGTTCCTCAAAACCAAGTGATTTTCTTAAGCTTGACTTTTCGCTGGGATTTAAAGGGTAAAAGAATTCATTTTCAACCCCGTTTCCGACAATAAACGCCTGCGGGGTAAACTGGGAATTAGAACTTAGTGTTTTCCTATAACCTTCTTTTGTCAAAAAAAGCACTTTATCAACCTTCTCGAGTATGGAGGGAGGAATAGAAAGCCAATGGCCATGGAAGGAAAAAACAATCTCAGAACCAATTGGGAGTTCTCCTTTTAAACTTGTGATCCCCTGCAGTAATGATACATCGTCCATTACCAAAATTTGAACAGGCACACCATTCTGGCTAATATTATTGCAAAAAGCCACATACTGAGATGCGGCTTTTGAATTGCGGCTGTTGGGATTCAGAAATCTATGCCAAATTTTGGGAGCTTGCTTTTCGCAAAACACATATTTTTCGTCAGCCTTTTGGGTAGGAGAAAGAACAAAATCGAAGTAGTCCAATTCCGATTGAAATCTATGTATTCTATACAACCAACTGCCCAAAACCTGTGGCGGCAGGCCAAATCCACTGATTAGAACTTTTATTCTCTCCATTTAAAATTATTAGAACTCCTGGAGTTCTACCATTCTTTTGAAGAGTGTATTTTGGTCAACCAGATGCTCGAATGAACCCTCTCCAGCTACAATTCCCTTATTCAAAACAAGGATTTTATCCGCTTTCTTCACGGTACTCAAGCGGTGAGCCACAATGATAATAGTGTATTTCCCTCTGAGGTTTTCGATGTTTTCCTGAATGGATCGTTCGGTCTCACTGTCCAGTGCTGAGGTAGCCTCATCCAAAATCAAGACATCAACTTCCTTATACAATTCCCTTGCGATGGAGATCCGTTGCTTTTGGCCTCCGCTGACCAGCATTCCGTTATCTCCGAGTTTAGTTCCTTCCTTTTCGGGCAGAGATTCAACGAAGTTTTCAATATTGGCCAGACGGATCGCCTCATGAAATCTTGCTTGATTTTCAGGAGTTTTTTCATCCCAAAAAGTAACATTATTGAAAATGTTGTCATTAAATATGACCGGCTCTTGAGTTATATATCCAAACCTCCTGCGGTAAGTCGCCTTATCAAAATAATCTCTTTCATTCCCATTGATAAGAATCTGACCGGATGTAGGCTCTAATAAACCTATAATCAGGTTAACCATGGTGGTCTTTCCACTTCCGGAACCACCCACCAAAGCAAGGGTTCGGAGGTTTTCGATCTTAATGTTGATCTGGTTTAAAACCGGGGTTTGAGGATTGTAGGCAAAGTTCAGGTTTGAAATTTCAATTTGTTCAATTTTTGGGATGCCTATCTTGCTTTCTGCAGGTTCCTTCATAACCTTGAAATCTTCCATCAACTCCATCGCAGCAACGACACCACCATAATGAGCAACAAAGCCCTGCCAACTGGTTTGCAAACTGATTACATAATTCAAAGCGCGGTAAAAAAACAGCAAACTCCCCAGAATAGTCGCCATTTGGCCACCCAGGTAATTGACTTGAATCAAAATCACGGCGACTACCACGATTAAAACGATAGGTTCGCGGGTAGCTCCCAAAAAGGAACTGTAAACTCCTATTTTCTTCTGCTGAGATTCGATAGAATCGATGATTCTTTTAAGTTTGAGCTTATATTTCGAAAAATAGTCAGTCGCTTTTAGATACTTAAAATTGTGGACTGCCTGAATCAGATAGGATTGAAATTCGTGGTTGTAGGCAGTCACACCCACAGATGCTTTCTCGGTAAATTTGAAGATTGCCTTGAAAATGAAATTGGACAAAAAGCCTCCAATGCTAACCAAAATTGCAAACTCAAAATTGGAAAGCATAGCCAAGCCAATATAAACCAGAAGCAATACCAAAAACTGAATGGTACTGAAGTAGGTAAGGAAGCTGTAAGTAACTTTAAAAACTTCTCCAGAAAGAGTGTTTTGCACCTTTCCTGCATCCAGTTTCACAAAGTTTTTATAACTCATTCCTCCGAGGCCATCTACCATTTCATAGCGGAGTTTTCGGACAAATTCCATTTGAAGTTTGGTCTTAAAAATCCCATCATAAAACTTCAAAACAGATTTGAGAAGAAAGAGAGCCACCATCACACCCAAAATTACATTTAGGTTGAGCCCAAGTCCCAAGGCCTCTATCCAGTCCAACAAAAAGTCTAAGTTTCCCAGGGAATCCCGGTTTTCCTGGGATATCCCATCAGCGGCAATTTGGAATACGGGAATGAACAATGCCAAGCCAAAACCGTCAAGCAATCCAACCAAAAGGCTGGACACGACTAGGAGAATAACTTTGTATCCCAGGTACTCATAAAAAAATGAGAAGTACCTGAAGTATTTTTGTAGGAAATTTTTCAAGAGATTTTAAATACGGAAGCGCTTTTTCTTTTTGATTTCTTCATCATAATACCCATAACCATAGCCATAGGTATATCCATATCCTCCGTAAGAAACTTTACTAGCGTCCAGTCCATTAAAAATCGCATAGATATTTTTCACTCCTTTTTGATCTTTCAGACCGTTGACTGCATCAATGAACCCTTTTTCAGAATAGTTTTGTCTGAACACAAAAAGAGTAAAATCAACCATCGTCAACAAATCGAGTGTCTCAGATACCAAGCCTACAGGCGGAGTATCCAAGATGACTACATCGTATTCACCTCTTAACAAGTTGAGAAGAACTTCAAAATTTGGTGAAAAGAGCAATTCAGAAGGATTTGGCGGTATCGGCCCTGAAAGAATTAAGTCCAGGTTTTCATATTGAGTCGACTTAACTATTTTTTTGAAATCATCCTCCTGACCGCTTAGATATGTGGATAGTCCGATGTCATTTTTCAATCCAAAGTCCTCAAAAATCTTCGGCTTACGCATATCGCAACCTATCAGAATAGTCTTTTTCCCGGTTAAAGAATATACAGAGGCGAGATTGATCGCACAGAAAGTCTTTCCCTCTCCAGAAATTGTCGAGGTAATCATGAAGGTAAGCTGCTTCTCCTTTGGAACCAGAAACTTGATGTTCGATCTTAAAGATCTGAAGCCTTCAGCAATTCCTGATTTTCCAGAGTCAAAAACCACCAAATTTTCTTTTCCCTTGTTTTGAAGGATAGTGGAAAGAACAGGGATTTTAAGTTTTCTTTCCAAGTATTTTGGTTCTTCAATTTTGGTCTGGAAAAATTCCCTTCCGAATACGGATAGTATGGGGATCAATAATCCGGCAAAAATTGCGGCGAGATAATTTTGACCTGGTTTAGGACTTACTTGCAGGGAACCAGCCTTTGCAAATTCAATTATTTTATTGGCGGGAGTGTTTGACGCTTTGGAGATTGCCGATTCTGCTCTTCTTTCGGAAAGGAAATTGTAAATGTTCTCATTTAAAGTTGCCTGTCTTTGAATTCTGATCAGGTTTTGTTCAGCCTGTGGAAGGGATCGAAATGAGGCTTCGATAAGTCCCTTTCTGTTTTCCAGATCTTCGATGGACATTTTGTTATTCAAATCCACATTATCCAAAATTTCGGAAATGGACCTGTTCAAATCCGACAATTTCTTATTGGCCTCTTTTACTTGGGGAGAAAGTTCTGTCTGGGTTGCCATCAGCCTAGATCTATCTACTTGCACTGCCAGAAGGTTTTCTATCAATCCATTCAAATACGGGTCTTCAATGCCCAAGCCAGAAGGAACTACAATTTCATTGTAATTTTCACGGACTAAGTAGTCTTTTAGAGATTGATAATATCGTCGCTTAAGGTTTTCATTGGCCAATTGAGTTTCTATTTCAGTCAGCTGATTGAATATGGTAGAACTTTCACTACTCAGATTAAAAGTCTGATTGGATGATCGGAAATCCTGGAGCTGGGTTTCAAAATATGTCAAGGAGTCAGAAACCCCCGCCACCTGAGAGTCAATAAAATTGATGGTCCTGTTGGCGATTTCGTTTTTCTCAAAAAGCTCAAGTTCCAGATAAGTCTCCATCAGGGCATTTAGGTAAGCTTCCCCTTTTGCCCTGTTTTGTACCATTAAGCTAAGATTCAAAATTGAGGAGTTTTTTTCTGCCAGTTCTATAATTAGTCCTACGGAATAAGTGTTAACCAAGTAATTTTGGTCCCTTAAGAGAAACATTGAAGTGCCTGACTCTTGGCCAGAGGTATTATTTACCTTGATTTTGAATTGAGGTGTTTCCACCCATTCTCCAAACTTAAAAGTTTTGGATTCTAAATTGCTGACAGTTCCGTAACTGCCATCGGGAAACAATTGGCTGTAACTTTCTTGGGGAAATTCGAGCTTAAATTCACCAATACTTTGCCAATGGACCTCAACCAATCCGTTCATCAATTGAGGAGCTTTCCAATCAACCTCCACCACGATAGGCGTTTGCTTAAAAAGTTCTTTGTTGATAAATGTTCCCTTTTCGTAATACTCAACCTGAAAATCAAGTTTGGAAAGCGTAGCCTGGGCAATAGGACGAGATCTTAAAATGATCATCTCGTTGGTCAATCCCATTCCTTGTTCCGGCCCTACACCAGGGTTTTCAAAGAATGACAAGGCCTGTTCGTTTTCCTTTATGAAGAACTTGGAAGAAACCCTATAAAATGGAGGGCTTGTTTGGGTAACATAAAATGCAATTCCCAGACAGATAGCTAAACTCAAAAGTATCCAAGGCCAAATCTTAATGATTTTGGGAAGGATTGCCTTAAAGTCAAAACTACTCTCTTCCTCGTGAAAAAGGTCTTTATCTTCCTGATCTAGACTCATAAAATTGGATTAATTGTTGTCTTGGACTAACGTTAGGATAAGAGCAATTGCAGTGATCGAAGTGGTCAACAAGGTGAGAGTTTCCACAAGTGTATTTCCGGCACCGATCTCCCTTACTTTCATTGGTTCTGCATAGATCATGTCGTTGGGCTTCAAAAAGAAATACTCAGACCCCAATAATTCTCTGTCCAAAAGGTTTATTTTATGGATTTGGGACCCGTCAGGGTATTGTCTTACCAGAAGAATTTCATCTCTTTTTGCCACCCGGCTCAGATCGCCTGCAAATGCAATTGCCTCAAAAATGGTGACTCTGTTTTGAAGGATGGTGTATTTTCCAGATCGGTTAAACTCGCCCAAAGCACTAAAGCGAATTCCGCCGAGTCTCACTCTTACAAAGAATTCATTCTGGTTTACATATTTAAGCACCTCTTTTTCTACCACCATTTTTGCCTGCTCGGTGGTCATGCCATCAAGTTTCAATTTTCCAATTAGTGGTATTTCTACCATCCCTTCGTCATCAATGGTATAGCCATTCATAAAAAAAGCATCACCTGCTCCCTGTCCCCCACTCATGGCGGCTTGATTCTGAGTATCATTAGATACTGCACCAAATACCAGATTTAGAGTGGCGTCAGTGGTTTTAATATTGATTTCTACAATATCATTGACTTGAAGGAGGTACTCCTCAGTGACATAGGGATACTTTTCACTTGTTTCAACCAGGGGTCCCGTAGATTCTTCCAACTGTTGCATGTAGATCAGCTTTTTATTGGAAACGCAGGAAAAAAGGCCAAAGGAAATTACCATTCCCAAGAAGCAGAACTTTAACAGTTTATTCATTAATGAAGAACTTTATTATTAATTAGGTGATAAAAACAAGATACCACGCCAAAAATAGAAATTAAAAGGAAAATTAACTGCTATTTATGACTCAGATAGGTTGACTTAGAGTCTGGAGTCCACTTTGGTTTTATCCAAAATTCCCTTGACATCAAAAACTACCTGTTTTGGTGATTTTTGGATTTGAAGTGTTTTAAATTGCTTGTGAGCCACTGCAAGGATTACCGCTGAGTAGGATTCTAAAGAAGGGGCTTGATCTCCTGATTTAATGTCAATCCCATATTCATGGCTTACTTCAGCGGGGTTGGCCCAAGGATCATACACATCCACATCCATATCGTAGGATTTCAATTCATTGTAAATATCAATCACCCGGGTATTTCTGACATCAGGACAATCTTCTTTGAATGTAAAGCCAAGGATCAAAACCTTGGAATCGATCACTTTCAGGTCTTTGCGCATCATGAGCTTAATCACTTCAGTGGCAACATGTTTGCCCATGCTGTCATTTAGCCGTCGTCCGGCAAGAATAATTTCCGGGTGGTAGCCAACTTCTTGGGCTTTTTGGGCTAGATAAAAGGGATCCACACCAATGCAATGTCCTCCTACCAATCCGGGCTTAAACTTGAGGAAGTTCCATTTGGTGCCGGCAGCTTCCAATACTTCATGCGTATCGATCCCTAGCAGGTTGAAGATTTTGGACAGTTCGTTGACAAACGCGATGTTGATATCACGCTGGGAATTTTCGATCACTTTGGCAGCTTCTGCCACCTTTATTGAAGAGGCTTTGTGAGTACCTGCGGTGATCACTTGGCGGTAAAGTTGGTCCACATATTCAGCTACTTCCGGAGTACTTCCTGAGGTAACTTTCAGAATTTTGGACACAGTATGCTCCTTATCTCCAGGGTTGATCCTTTCTGGGGAATACCCAGCAAAGAAGTCTTGGTTAAACTTCAGTCCGGAAACTTTCTCCAGTACCGGCACGCATTCATCCTCAGTCACACCGGGGTAAACAGTCGATTCATAAATGACCACATCGCCCTTTTTGAGGTATTTCCCAATATTCTCAGAGGCCTTGAGCATCGGGGTCAATACCGGTCGATTGTACTTATCAGTGGGCGTGGGAACAGTGACAATAAATATTTGACAATCGGAAAGGAAATCACTCTCAAAAGTGGGATAAAGTCCTTTTTCGCCATTTTCTGGGGCATTTACTGTTACTACCGACTGGAGGAGTTCATCTTCGATTTCCAGTGTGTGGTCTTTGCCTGAATGAAGGTCTGCAATTCTTTTCCTGTCAATATCAAAGCCAACAACCGGAAATTTCTTAGCAAATTCCACTGCCAGGGGAAGTCCAACATAGCCGAGTCCGATGATTGCAATTTTAGAATCCTGAATTGGTGTCAACATGACTAATTTTTAAATAATTGATTTCAAAAACAATTAAACTAAGAGAGCTTCGCCCTTTCGGTCACAAAAATGACTTAGCGAAGGAATTTCCCTAAACTTGCCTTTCCTTATTTTCTTTAGAAAAAAAACAAGACTCGAAAAAGGGAAATAACGAACACCTTTAGCGCAATAATAATGAGTACCAAAGTTACTCATTTTTAATCCAAGAGGAAGGCTTTTTGGGACTAAAACCATATTTTCTACCTGAAACTATAAATTAATTTAAGAGTGGATGAAAAGGAAGTCTTTTGGTTTCCTGCTTTAAAATCCACAGTTCCAGTAGGATCACCTTGCCATTGATAATTGGTAGCTGCAATCCATTGATTCGAAGTACTTACTACCAAATTTTTCCATTGGAAATCCCACAAAACTCCTGCAGAAAAATCAATCCATGGATTTTGATCGGGGATTTCAGGTTGAATTTGGTAATAAAAATCTTGGTGATTTTCAATCCTTTGAAGCAAAAGACCGATTTTGGAAATCCCTTTTACCACTGAAGCTTCCAGGATTTGGGCATTGGCTCCTACTCCTATTCCGGTACCCATAGATTCTCCATAATTGGTAAAACCTCTTACTTGATAGTGAGTCAACCAACTGGTATTTAAAACACCCAATTGAGGATATCTGATGTAACGATTAACAGATTCTTGCTGATGAATGATTTCACCACGGATTTGAATTAATTTACCCGGTGTTGGCAATTCAATTAGTTTCTGAAAACCAAATAGATACGCCCGGGCATGCTCGGGATTTAATATGAATTCTCTCCAGTTGAAATTATGGTCATGCTTTCCGAACTCCGAGTATAACTCAAACTTCCCTTTGACACTTTTGAACCTAAAAAACACAGAAACGAGCTGATCCTGAGCTTCCTGATCATAAATAACCGAATTTCCATTCTCAAATAATTTTTCTTTCTGGAAGGCCTCAAATACTGGAATCCGTCCTGAAACAGTTTCACTCACATCTTCATTGTATTGTTGGAATGTCCGATTAAATCCGACTGTGAAACCCTTTATAAATGAAGGTTGATAGCTTAAGGAAATCCCATTAACGTACCGCCAGTCGCCATTGAAAGGCCTGAAATATTGCCCGTTAAGCTGCTCGTTTTGGGTTGGATCCAAGCCAGAGTCTTCTGCCCTTCCAAAAATCATCTGTCCCTCCAGAAATCCGATACCTATATTGGCAGGGGACTTTGTTTTAATGTAAAAATGCTTCATTCCTCTTGCATTGTCACTGAAAATCAATGCCGAAAACTGTCCGGGACCCCACCAAATGTTTTGAGTGCTGAATCCTAACTCTGCTTTTCCGAAAGACAAAGAAATGTAGGATTGCCCCCATGTGGCAATTTGGTTGAATTCGCCTCCGAATCGTTCCGGGTGGTCTCCAAAATTCCAATACCTAAAGCGTGCAAATATTGAATTGTCTGAAAAATGGTCTGAAAACCCCTGGTAGGCTTTGTTTTGGCTCCAAACGAATTCAGGCCTCAACTGTACTTCCAAAAAATGAAACTTGAAGAATGCACCCGTCGAAACCATAGTTTGAAATCCTGCACCGTTCTGCAAGCCATAGTTTCCCCATCCCCAAGGACGGTTGGAGTTGTAAATGCTGGTATTGAGAATCGGAAGTATTTTGGCGAATACCTTTGACTTTTTAAGTTGGGCGGAATCATTGGGCAGAAAATCTGATCCTCGCAACAGGGAGTCCGAAAAAAGCTCGTTACTGATCAAAGGCCGGGATGTAAAAGAATAGTTTTCAAATCCTTTACCAAGCAACTGTGCCCTACGAGCCGCCTCCTCCCATACGGGAAATCCTACCGGCAATGTCTGGGCTAGCAGGGAAAATGCAAAGGAAAAAAAAAGGGAAAATAAGAAAGAGAATTTCCGCATGGGGCCAGGTTCCCAATCAAAGAGATTGGAACATACTTACATATTTTTTAGTAATCGCCTTCCAGGAATAATTTTTCTTGGCGAGCTTGGAAAGGTCTTTTATTATTTCTTGCCGGTCCAAATCCCTGATTTGAAAGAGCAAAGTTTTCAATTCCTTGAAATCGTTGAAGAACAAAGCTCTACCAAAAGTTGTCTCTCTGTTATAATTGACTCCATAGGCGATAACTGGAAGCCCTAAATACATTGCCTCCACTAATGATGGATTTGTGCCCCCTGCACTATGTCCATGAAGGTAAAAGAAGCAATTGGACCGGAGCACATTCAATTCTTCCATCTCATAAATCGGATTGTAGAGAATGATGTTTTTGACCTTGGAGTATTCATGGTACAATTTCATACCATAATCATTGGCATTCCAGTTGCCAACTACTACATAGGGCATACCAATCTCACATTCTTTAAATGCCCTGAGTTGCATTTCCACGTTGTTTTCAGGTTCAATTCTACACACCGTAAATACATAAGGTGAACCTAAAAATGAAAACTTCTTCAAATACGGCTGAGGTTCCACGTAACTTACATGGTTAGCTCCATAAGCGATGAGAAAGGATGATTTGCCGTATTCTTCTTCCACATAATCTTGGATGTGCTTGTTATCCGAGATTACCCCATGGGAATAGTTGACTGCCAGTCTTTCTGAAAATTTTAGAAATTTCTTTGCAAACCAGCCCCACTTATCTCTTTTCCATTCCAAGCCATCGATATGAGTCACAATTTTGGCATTCGTAAATGGCCTGAGGAATGGAATCATAATAGCACCCGAGACCCCCAACAAGAGGATATAATCTTGATCTTTGTAAGATTTTAAAAGAGATACTGAATCGTAAATTATACTTTTGGCTCCATTGGCCCTTTTATTAATATAGGTCAGTTTTGCTCTTTTATAAAATTCCTGTTTTTCAGGATATGATTTACTTTCACAAAAAACCGTGACTTCAAAAAAATTCGGCAAAAGATCAAGTAAGTTATCGACAAGCGTTTCAAAGCCTCCATAATTTGCAGGGACGCCCACGATACCGAGAATGGCAAGTTTTTTCTTAATCATTCAAATAGTTTTTCATTGATTGAAGCATTTGATACCTGTCTGCCTCAATGTTTATCAGAAAATAACGGTTAGTTGCATCCAACATTTCAATTGGGCTTTGAACTTTGGAATGCATTTCAAGTTTGCTTATTTCCTCCAACGCATCCTTCAAAACCAGATATCTAACTGATACCTGACCATCGGGGTAGATGAGATGAGCATCCCCGGAAGGCAAATCAGAATAAATTGCCGAGTTCATAATGTCAGTTGACCAGAGGTTAAGTGCCCATCTAAGCATACCATCGTATCCCTTTGCTTTAGAAAGCAGCGTAAGAAAATAGATATCCCGATAATCGGAAGTAAGCAACAAATTTGGCTGGTTTGACTTTTCAAAACAGGAAGTATACAAAGATGTTTTTTTGGATGAAAGTATTCTTTTTCTCATTTCACCGGCATCCACTACCACATTCATCGGCATGGAATAATCCTCCATCCACTCGGATAGAAAGGGATAAAAATCACCTGAAAATCCCATTTTAAAGCCTGGAGATTCATTTTTTACCCATTTTGCCAGATCAAGAGTCATGTTTGGATCTCTTTCATCCACAAACAAAACTGCTTTATCATGCCATCCTTTCTTCTTCAAATGTTCAGAAAAATCGAGAAGAAACGGCCTCCAAAATGATTGATATTCCGGAGTACCAGGCTGTGTCTGAACTGACTGAACTTTCGAAGTTGCCTCATCGAAATAAAACAAAAAACCATTCCAAGGAAATAAGTTATGTACTGAAATCTGTCCAGTAATCCCCTTGGAATGGGCCAATTCAACGTATTTGTCAAAAATCGAATAGTCGTAGCTAAAAGAACCATTGGTCGATTTTTTCACCTGGATCATCATTTCATCCAATGATCGTATTCGGGTATTATACAAATCCCAAAAAACTGAAGTGGTAATGGAGTGCTGATTTATCTGTCGAAGCAATTCGAACATTTCCCCAACATGCTCCCAGTGCTTTTCAGACCAAGGCTTGATTTTATAATAATCAGCCATAGAAATTGGAAATTGCCAGAAGTCGGAGTAAAAGTCCAAATCTGAGAGATCCCTAAGGATTCTGTCTTTTACGGTGATACTACCCGCTACTTCAGTCTTTTTTCCCTGTTGATCAAACGATAAAACAAAGGGAAAGCTTCCTGCATCTGTGCTAGCTTGGAACTTCAGAAAAACAAGAATCCATTGATTTTCTTCTGTAGGAACAATTGTCAAGTCAGGCTTCCTTTCTGCTCTATCAGGCACTTGAATCTTTTCAAAAGTCCCGTTAGTCTTCGTCTCACCACAGTTTCCAGCTGAAAAGTCAGCCCAAATATCATGCAATTGGAATATCTGGAAATCCGCATTTGGTCCCGAATAGCTGACTTTGATTCGATTCATGGAATTGGATTCGAAACGGATGGGAATTAATATCCCTTCGTTTTTCCAGGCAATGAAATCTCCGGATGCGGGCTGGGGATCGAATAGCTTATGCAAGCTGTAAATCTTTGCTTGCTGAGCAATATTGCAGTGGGGAAAAAATAAAATCAGAAGTAAAATTTTAAAAAAAAGCTTCATTTCAAAAGGATTTGAATTTCCTGAGAAAAAATCTTTGTGGAAAAAAGTGCTGATCGCTCCAATGCATTAAGGCTCAATTTCCTCCAAAAAGGAATATCTGATTGCAATTTTTCAATCAAAACTTTGATGGTCGAAATATCGGAATAATCAACAAGAAAACCATTTACCCCATCTTTAACAAGTTCGGTCACGCCACCAACGGTAGGTACTATGGCAGGAAGTCCAAAATTCATACCTTCCAAAATCGTCATTCCAAATGTTTCAAGCCATTTATCCTTGTGGGCAAGATTCAATACCAATGAGGAATTTTTAAAGAAAGGGATGACATCCTGCTGCACTGGATATATGGTTAGATTTTCCGGCACCTTTTGGCTGGATTTCCATCGGTCAACTTCCTCCTCCGAATCACTTAAGATGAGGTCAAATCCAATCCCCGGTAATTCGCTGGCCAATTGCAAAAACTCATAAATGCCTTTATAGGGGCGAAGGGAAGCCAACATCAGGACTCTAAAATCATCATGAACCTCTTCTTTGGTGAATGCCTGATCTTCGATTTCCTTTTTGACACAGTTATAAATTACTCTGGATTTTCTAGGGACAAGTGCGGGGTTTTGTGCAAGAAATTTTGAGACTACAATTATTTCATCGGCACAAAGTCTTACTGTCAAGAAAAGAAAATCACTGAGCAACTTTGGACTGATTTCAAATTCATGCACATGGACAAAAACCTTTTTCCCAAGTAATTTACCCATCCAAATTGCCGAAAATGGGAGAATAGTATTGATATAGAATACGTTAGAATTTCTCCAATACTTCAGAAGCCGGAAAGCCAACACCAATTGGCTTATAAAAAAAGTGAACAAAGTCAGAATCCTAAACCGGGATCTGAAGTAATAGTTAGAATGGTAATGGATTCCGGATATACCAGATAGAAAACCTTCACCGGAACTGGTATAAAGGTGTACTTCTTTCCCCATTTCTTTGGCAGCGAGAATTGTATTTCTCAAAACCTGAGGGCTTCCTGTGTAATTATTTAACAGGTGGAAAAATATAAGCTTTTCCTTCAAATTTTGGGTATTGGTTGAAAATCAGCAGAAAAACTGCCAACAAAATATAAATTGTGGTCGAATAAAACTCGTGAGTGAACTGTTGGGCAATGATGAAAATGTAAAAAAACATGGCCGCATAAAAGACTTTTCCCTTTGTCCAAAACAAAACAGCAAAGACAAAGACCGAAACCAAATAGGCAAAGTATCCTAAGAACCCATAGGTAAACAGCAAAACCGAGGTCCCGTTTTCAATATAACCGGTGCTATAGTAAGTCCCCTTAGAAATACTTTCATCCACAATATTATTGCCATGGCCAATCAAATAGCCCAACCAATCTGTCTGTTCAAAAAATGCTATTCTAAATGCCTGAAGTAAATCTGCTCTCGATGTAAGTGTGGTAAGGTTGAAAATCAGCTTATTGATAAACTCGAAGAAATAAATAAATAACGCCAAGCCCGCCAATACACTTAGCCAAAAGATTCTTTTATGCTTGAAAAATAAAATTACATAATAGATCAAAAAGCTATTTCTGTTAAATGTCAGCAATAACCCAAAAAGGACAAATACATAGGCTACCCTGTCCACAAACTTGGATTTAGCCTCGTCTTTTTTCCAATAAAAAATCAAAAACCAAGCAATAATAAGGGTTCCAAAAGCTTGCACCGTGGTGGTCAGACCCTTCGCCGCATGAAGAAAAGGAAGGCCCTTGTCGTACATGGGATGCACAAAAGAATTCATCCCAAGGGTATAACTGGATATCACAAAAATGATCCCCAGCAAAATATGAATAAATAAAGCCCAGTAAATAAAATCAATAAAACCTTCCTCCTCTCCGACTAAGGTCACAAATGCCAATCCTATAATCGGAAAAAAAACAATCAGGGACGACATGGGCAGATTTAGCAAATAGGAAATTAAAATCAACCCAAAACTCATTATCAGGACGAAAAATGAATTTGCAGGAACCTTCTTATCCAAAAAGAAAAAATGAAACAACAATACCCCAACCATAAGGGTCATTAAGGCTTTGTCCAATTGAAAACTAACCAGCTGGGTACATGTTGTCAAAAACAGGACAAGGGTTAATCCTACTTTTGAAAATTTCTGTAGTGCCCAAACGGCCAGTGGCGAACTATTTTCCAAGATAATCGGCTAATTTTTCCAACTGATGAATTCTTGAATACTTTCTGACTTTCCCACGAGAACTTTCCTTGAATTGAAGTACTTTTTCATTTTTCGTATAAAGTTCCTGCAACGCCAAAATCACCTCAACTCCTTCCTCAGCATTCCTAGCAAAAAATCCTAACTCTGTCTCCTTTAAAATCCCCTCCATTACGTCATTGTCAGTTGGACAGAGGAAAACAGGCTTTCCAATAGCCAAATATTCGTATAGTTTGGATGAAGGGATTCCTTTCATATTTCCATATGCAATTCCCAAAAGAACATGGGCTTTCTGGAGCAGTTGAATTGCATCTTGGCGTGGAAATCGGTCTGTTACTTCCACAAAAGACCTAAGATGTTTGGGAACCAAGGCCTCAATCCTTTTTTTCTCTTTAAAATCAAATCCAGCACCCAGGAAAATTAAATTAAAAGGACGATTTTGTTTGGTACAAATCTCCAAGATCTCCAAAATCAATCGGATTTCCTGTGATGGGTAAAGCACTCCGCTGTACATGACAGTGAATTGGTCATACAAACCCACTTCTGGCAAGTCAAGGAGCGATTCTTCAAATCCATTTTGAATCGTGATTCCCGGTTTCTTTAGAAAATCACAAATTCTTCGAGTGTATGCTTGAGATACGGAAATAACCGAATCCGCTGTTCCAACCCACTTTTTTTCATAGTTGGACTCTAATTTTGCCACCCATTTCCGAATTCTGCTTCCACCCTTTTCCATCTGAAGTTCATTGGTACTCCAATCATCGCGGTAATCCGCAATCCAAGAAATCCCAAATTTTCGACGGAGTTTATATCCTAATCGAAACAGGTAAAAAGGCTCCCCTGAAATCAACATCTTCTCGGGATTTTCTTCTTGAGTAAGTTTATGGAGATGGGGTAAAAAATTGGAATAGGAAGTGAAAGCAAGGGTGAATTGCGCCATCAATACATCCAGTAACTTGGTCAACAAAAAAATGGGGCGAAGTTTGCCTTCACCAAATCTTCTGTAAGTCCAGTCCAGGATTCCGGGCTGAAATGGCAGGTAATGGACCTCGAAATTGGGAAATTTTTGAACTTCTATCTCCTTTCCAAATGGCACTTTGGTGTCTAAATGAGTCTTGAGGTCCTTATTCCAAGCCCGGGTGACGACGATAGGATAGAATCCAAATCGGTGAAAGTTTTGGGCCCAATAAGTAATCCGCTGTGCCGGCGTAAGGGTACAGGGGGAAAAATAAAAAGATACCAGAATGATCTTTTTCAAGACCGATTAATTGACTGACTCAGCAGCAGCCTGGATTTGCAAAAGACCTAAGTCATGAAGCATGCTTTCCATGACCTTTTCGTTTCTATGGTTGGAATATTTCCATGCTATTCGATGTGAAACTTCTTTCATTTCCTGAATTTCCTCTATAGAAAGCGCATTTAAATTTCGAGCCATTTCCAACTCATCAAAGGATTGGGTGACGATTCCATTTTTTTCGGCTTCCACAATTTTTTTCATTTCAGGAGATGGGCCAATGGCAATAGCCAGTCTTGCTTGGATAAACTCAAAAAATTTATTGGGCAGGGCATTTGCATAATTGAAATTGACTGGCTCCAAAATGAATAAGCCGATATCGAATCGATTGATAAATGCCGAAATCTCCTGGGTGGGTACTGGATCCAAAAACTCAATCTTTTTGCCTTTGGCCATTTCCTTCAGTTGCTTTAAATAAGCCGGATCTGAAGGTACCAGCATCAATTTTAATTCAAAACGGAAATCCAAATGATCAATCAGGTTAATCATTTTTTCAATTTTTCTACTTCGGTTGGCGATTCCGTGATGAATGATTTGAATTTTTTCCTTTTCAGGGCTCGGCACTAAATCGCTTTCAAAATCTGGAGTATTCAAAATTAATTGAGCTTCGACACCGTATTCCTTGGCATAATCCTGGGCAATTCCGTCACATACTGTTATAAATTTATCTGCTTTGGGTATGTAATTTTCACAGACAAAATTTACAAATCGCTTGTGAAACCATTTCCAAACAAACATATCACTAAACTCCTTGGCATATTGCTCATGGGCATCAAAGATCACCTTAGCCAGAGGGTGTGATTTTTTCAATTCTATAGCCAGAGGCCAAGTTTCGGCATCATTTGCTAAAATCAAGTCTATAGCTTGGGGTTGGCTACTTAAATCTTTCAAACTGCTGTGCCGCAAAAACTCCAAGACTCTGATTCTAGTCAATCTAGTCACCAAAATAAACAGCTTTAGTGCTCTGAAGAATGGAGATTTGGATTTAGCAAGAGGAAAAAAAAGTTTGTCACCGTTATATTCCAATCCACTCAAAATGATTTCAAATCCTTGCTTTTCGAAAAAGGCGATCTGTCTTAACACCCGGGGATCAGAGTGCATACGGGAAAAAGATAAAATGAGAACCCGATTATTCAATTTTCAAAAAGATTTTACTCAATTTCCAAAAAGTTTTGCAACCATCAAATGATTCCAGCTCCCATCGCCTTTGGTGTGTGCTACCTGGGATTGGATGGGTAGATTTTCCGCCCCTTTTTTCAGTATTCCTTCCTTGCTTAAAATTTCCCTTGAGGCTTTTATTTTCTCTTGTGTATTAGGATTGTCCATCCAAGATTTTTGTGGCGGTTCAAATCCGATTTTGTCCTTTCGCCAGGTAATTTCTTCCGGAAGCAAATCTTCAAATGCTATTCGCATCAGGTATTTAGTCCAACCGTCTTTGATTTTCAATTCCGAAGGCAAACTAAAGACAAATTCTACCAATTCGTGAGAAAGAAAAGGAAGCCTTACCTCCCTGCTATGTGCCATCGAATTTCTGTCAGCATATCTCAGAAGTGTAGGCAATCCAACTTCAAAAGTAGAGAAATACAAATGACTGTTCAAATGACCAAAATCAAAGTTAAAGTCATTATGCGACATAGGCTTATATTCCGAGAAAAAATCCTCTGCCATCAAAGCAGTATTTTTCATCTGCATGTTCAAGACTTTCCTTGCCACCTTATTGACCAAACCGGGAAAATTTGCAGCAATTGATTGTTTCAATCCTGGCTTAGGAATTTTCGCATTAATTGTATTTCCTTCATGAAGCTGAGCATATGCGGAGAACTCTTTTTCGAATTGTGCTCCGGAACGCTTTCTGATTTCATTGAAAAAGGTAGTAAAATACGGATGGTATCCAGCCAAAATCTCATCTGCTCCCTGACCATCCAACAGCACAGTGACTCCCATCTTTTTGGCTAGCTCATAGACCTGATATTGAACCAAGATACTTGCCGAGCCGAATGGTTCCTCCTGATGGTAGCAAATTTTGTCAAAAACGGTTTCCAAATCATCCATCTCACTGTACACCTCGTGAGAGGTAATCCGTGTTTTTTCCCGGACTTTTTGGATAAAATATCCTTCATCCTTATGGAAATTTTTAAATCTGGCAGAAAAGGTGTTTTGAATAGATTCAGGGTGATCTTTTAAGAGGTTATCCATTACACAAACTACCAAGGAGCTATCAATTCCTCCGGACAAACTTGAGCCTACCAATACATCAGAACGAAGCCTTCTGCTAACCGATTCCATAAATAGGGCCCTGAATTTTTCTTTTGCTTCCTTCAGCCCAATGGATTTATTTTGATTCTGGGGATTGATATTCCAATATTTCTTGATGGTGAACTTACCCTCTTTCCAAATAAGGTAATTGCCTGGGGCAAGCTTTCGTACTCTACTAAAAAAAGTCTGACCCAGGTCCGAGTGATTATCCAATAAGTCAAAATGAAGGTAATTGAAGATCATTTCGGGTTCTGGAATTTTTTCCACCCCAACTGACCAAAACTCTTTCATCTCCGAGGCAAAATAAAAAGCACCTTGAAACTGGGTATAAAAAAATGGTTTTTCACCAAACCGATCCCGGGCACAAAAAACCTCGTTGGTTAGGTTGTCATAAATGGCAAAGGCAAACATGCCATCCAAATCCTGGAGGCAGTTTTCTTTTTTTAAATCATAAAGTGCCAGAAGTACTTCTGTATCTGAGTTACTTCGGAACTTGTAGCCCTTTTTAATCAGGTCAGCCTTTATTTCCAGGTAATTATATATTTCACCGTTGAAGGTGAGTGTATATCGACCCAGATAATGCATGGGTTGAGCTCCTGTCTCGGACAAGTCTAAAATTGACAATCTTCTATGTCCAAAACCAACGTGGCCGTCCTCACTTAGCCAATGCCCAGAACCATCCGGCCCACGGTGGACTATTGAGTCAGTCATTTTTACCAGCTTTTCTCTGGAAACCAGATTGGGATTTTCAGAAAGGATTCCTGCTATTCCACACATATTAAGTCCACTATATTCTTGATACTACTAATTCACAATAAGGATGCATTGTTAAAAAAACTTGTTTAATTAATAAATCCTAAATGATAAAAAAAACAGATTTGAGTTTACTCCACTCTATAAATTTGTATTTATCTCCAGTAAGTGACATTCTGAAAACTAGTTAATTCCTAAAGTTAATTTTATCTTTTTTCCAACAACCGTCATTTCATCACTTTTAATTAGTCCAAGAAAAATAAAGCTAAAAATTGTAAAAATGATCGATAGAACACAGAAAAAATAATACAGCCCGCCTGACGGGTAATATGACTTCACAATGAGCATTAATCCGGTGGAAAATACTATTACTAACCCAATATTTAACCAATTATGTGGGACAGGATAATATCGTTGAGATAATATCATATAGATGATAAACACAAGACCTTGACCCAACATAGTCGCTAATCCTGCTCCTGAAAAACCCATTAAAGGTATTAAAATAAAATTAAGCAAAGCATTTACAATTGCTCCAAAAATATTAATCCACAATACATAAGAAGTTTTGTTTGCCAAGAAAATTCCTGGAGCAAAAATATACATTTGACCCAACAGAATTGATGGGATAAGATAAATTATCACTTTATAGGCATCATAAAAAGCAGGCTGTGTGAATAAAGCTAGAATATCGTGTACAAAAAGGTTGATTCCCAAGAAAAACAAAATACAAAAAGCTAAAAATAACCTAAATATCCGCGATAGCTGAAATGGCGTGTCAGGCATCGAATGGTATGTGTAAACTAACGGAGTCAAAGCTGCCTGAAATCCTACAATTACAATCGATCCGATGCTAGCAAGTCTGAAACCAATTCCAAATAAGCCGACTTCCTCCAAAGTAAGGAAGTGATTTATCATTATTCTGTCGACGTATCCGCTGATCCAAATAGCAATGCCTGCAGGAACCAAAGGAGCTGAAAAGAACAGCATTGGATATAATGAATTACGGCTAATTTTAAGTCTTATGGAATTCCTCAATTGCCAACATCCTATTAAAAGAGCAAGGAAGCTTCCGATAGTCATGCCGAACAATACGCCTTCGATTCCATAATTCAAAAAATACGCTAGCCAAATGCTAGCAATGGCAGTGGACAAAGAGAATATCAAACTTAAAAAAGAATAAGCTTTACTTCTCAGTTCCCATCTCAATTGGTTTTGAACAAAATACATCAACCCATTGAAAAAAATATAGGCAAGGCCGATTTGAAATGGTAGCTCCAATCCCTTCCTTCCCATAACCAAAGTTGAAATATAATCGGAAAAAGAAAAACATATGACTAAAAATAACAAGTAGCATATCAGTGTAAACCAAAAGCCACTTGAGGCATACTCGACTTTCTTGTTCGGATCACTTTCGTCGGAGTAAAATCGGGCAACTGCCTGTGAAATTTCAAGAGAAACAGTAAGATTCACAATCCCAGCAAACATAATTAATAAATCCAGTGCACCATAATCATCTGGAGAAAGTACTCTTGTATAAAGAGGCACCAAAAATAAAGACATGCCCCGCGAAACAATTGAAGGAATGACATAAATAGCACTGTCTTTTAAAAATGAGCGAATCATTTCCTAGGATCAGTTTTGCTCATTTGCAAATTTCAAAAAGAGAGTTTCCAATTCCGGCTTATCACTTAGTTGAAGAGCATCAACTCCATAGGCTGAGGTCAGCTGCTGAATGGTAAGTTTAGTTCTTGAAACAGGTTGACCTACTCCTTCCAAATATTCAATGTCCATAGGATTTACTATCCAATCCAAAGGTATTTCTCCTTTTATCAAGCATAGATACTTTTTAGCCACCTCAACAGCATTCCACTTATCTCTTACAAATGCTTGAGCTGCTTTACCTAATTTTTCCCGATTTTCCTTGTTCATTAGCAAATCTTCTATTGCCTCTTCAATGCGATCTGGAAGACATATCTTTGAGGGAGGCCACATATCATCAGGAAGAAATTTCTTCAGTTTATCCAATCCATATCCACCTACAACTGCTGGTTTTCCAAACCAGGCCGCCTCTGTGGCAAAACCCGCCATTGGTGTATCACTAAATATCTGATCGACCACAAAATCACAACGTTGTATTTCAAAAAGGACCTCATGAAATGGACGATTATGAATAAGTATAAAATCAATAAGATATCCTTTAGATTTTAAATTTTCAATTGCCTTTGTTATTATACTTGTTCCTTTAGAAACAGGATTACTTGGCGAATGTAAAATTCTGATTTCCCTTTCAAAAGATTTATTTTCAAAATTGACTGTGGTAGAATTGCTTTTATTTGAATGATTATAAGTAATAGGTATCCCTATATTTAAAT
>NZ_MUNY01000037.1 GCF_002002735.1 Algoriphagus sp. A40
CAATTTAGGTTTAACACTTCATGAATCGAAGTATTAGTTTAAATTATTTTTGGTGACTTAACCTTGAAAAATTAATACAACTATCTATGATATTTTCATGTAGTTATTTTTACTAAAAATTAGTAAAAATAACTACATAACAAGCTCTTGTTTACTACACTAATTCCTACTTAAACAACTTCTCCAAAATCTTGTAGGTAATCAAATAGGTTGGCCTCACTCCTTCCATTCCCAGCGCCCCTGAAGCCAAGGTACTGCCAGTTTCAAGAGGATTATCAGAGGCATAATAGGCATAAAGCACTTTGACGTTGGATTTGATACTACCCCGGATTTTGGAGGCAGACTGGATGGCTTTTTGGTAATGGGCACCTTCCATTTCCAGTCCGACGGTTTTCCAGGAGGATTGCATGAAATAGGTCAGAATATCCCGGTTTTGAAGGGAAGTACCCAGCACAGTGATCATCGATCCTTCGTAGACACCGAGTCCATATCCTTCAAAATCGGACTTTTTCAATTCATTTCGGAAAGGGTAATTGTCTGCCGTCCCCTCGAATACGTGGGAATTTGGCACCATCAAGTCCCCTTTTCCTCCATGCAAAATCCCTGCCTTGCCCATAATGGAAGTGGAGATTACATTGAGGGGATACTTCTTTCCATCCTTGGAATAGGCCTTTAGCAGCTCATCAAAACATTCATAGGCCTGCTCACCAAATGCATAATCCATCACCACAAAGACCGGTCTCTTTTCCTTATCCTCTGGAAGTGCGATCCCGGGAATCAGGGTCGGTTTTTCGAGCCAGGCCGTATCGATGATCTGGGCTCCTATATTGGTTCCGGATTCATCGGGAAGGTCAATGAAGCCGTGCTTTTCGGCATATTCCCGGATGACCTTGCCTTGGTTGTTTTTTCCTTTTACAGAAATATCCATCACGATCTTTTCGATCTCTTCATAAGATTTCAGATCAAAAGTCTGATGCCCATAAATCGTGTTGAGCACAGAATGCAGGTTGGCTGAGATGATATGAATCGGTCGTCTGAGCAGATCCAAATTCATAAGCGTCTCCTTGATCCGATCAGCCCAAAGTTCTCCGTAAACATGGTGTCCAACTCTTTCGCGTAAGGTGGCAGAAAAGCTGATTTCCCGGTCTAAGCCCTTTGTGGATTCATCCATTGCAAGTTTCCCTAAATGATAAACAATGGAAAAAAGGCTGTTGGAATTGGAGCTACGGGAAAATTTATCCACTGCCCGCATCGTCTCTTCAAAAGTCCGCCCGATTATATGGCTGAGGTATGCACTGGCTGTTTCCCTGTCAAACTCTTCCCCGGACAGCTCCTTTTTCACAAATTCTTCCAGCATGATCCAGTTGGAAGAAATCCTTCCCTTTGGGTCAGTGCTGTTTCGAAGGATTTTGCGGGATTCGATGTAGAGAAAGGTCAGGTGAGTCAGAATATCATAAATATCTGAGCGCCCACGGGTCATCTCCACATACATGATCTGCTCATCAAGTCGGTAGCAATTCCGCTTTCTTCTAGGAGGAATCAGCGGAGTCAAATGTGAGGTTTCATACCCCTCTCTGCTGACCAGTCTCACATAGCGGCACTCTTCGATTCCTTTTGGCAGACGCTCCATCACGTAGAGCAGTCCGTCCAATTCCAACTTTTCAGGATCAGTCACCGAACCGTAAATCTCCGGACTGAGGATCATAAGGGCATTGATCAGGCCTTCACCAGAAATCCCCATGGGCTTGTAGCTACCCCTGTTAAAAAGATGGCGCATCGTGATATAAAGCCGCTCAATAGCTCCTCTGGATTCCTGTGCTCGGGTTCGTTTCATGCTTTGCAAAAAAGGTTAAATTCAGTGAAATTAGGCATAAAACCTCATTTTCACTCTTTTGGTTTGTGAATATTCCTGTTGTCCTGCTTCTCCTGAAGCTGGACTATGCACGCCCTACGAAAGCTGTTTCTGGAGAAGCAGCATAATTTGATAAGCAGCATATCGGGAGATTATACCCATAGCTTATTTCTGCTGCAACAACCCCTGTTTCAACTGAACCCCGAAACCAAAATACGAAATCGCAGCTTTGGCCATTATCCCAAACCTGAATTCCGGCTCTGCTATCAGATTGTCTCCAAGGGTGAAGGTTTTGGAAACTTTCAGCAATGGTCCAAAATCAACAGAAGGATCGATCTCGTAACTGGTGACTTCTGAGTTGCCAGAGCTTATTTGATCCCATCCTACGAAAGCTTCGACAACTGGTCCTAGGGAAATTGTCACCGATTTGGTGTAAAACCGATAAAGTACAGGAAAATTGAGGTAGGATTCTCTGACCTTGATATACTCATAGTAGCCTCCTCCCTCTGGAATAGGAACGAAAGCATTGAAATCACTCCGGTAAGTTTTATAAAAAATCCCGGTTTCGATTCCGCTCCTTTTGGTAAGGCTTCGCTCAAAAACAAAACCGACGGAAGGTGAAAATCCCTTGATAAATTCATGTTCTGCCAAAACAGAAACCCCAATAGTGTTGGTTTTTGAATCTTGTGCTCCCGCCCAACCGACAGAAATGGCCATGAAAAAAATGGGTAATCCGAAAGTCTTGAAATAGGAAGTAAAATTCATAAGAACAAGTTTAAAAATAAAGTCTTTCGCCAAACTACTGAAAATTGGTAGGTAAAAAAAAATTTAAGACACTAAGTAATTTTCGAAGCAAATCTTGTTGTCCTACCTCTCCCGCGATGGCCTTCGAAGCTGGACTATTCCTTCGAATACTGCTTCTGGAGAAGCAGCATAGCGAGAAATAAACTCTCCTGTTGTCCTGCTTCTCCAGAAGCTGGACCATGCATTACATTCAAATGCTGTTTCTGGAGAAGCAGCATAGCGCTGACTACCCCTTCAATCTTTCCGCAAAATACTTCTTCAGCTTATCGACTTTTGGTTTCACCACAAACTGGCAATAAGGCTGCATCCCATTGAGATTGAAGTAATCCTGATGGTAGTTTTCGGCGGAATAGAAATTGGAAAATGCCGTGATTTCCGTAACAATAGGCTTCTCAAAAACTTGCTTGGCATTAAGTTCGGCTTTCAGATGGGAGGCAATTTCCTTTTGGGAATCAGAATGGCAAAAAACAGCCGATCGGTATTGAGGCCCGACATCTCCACCCTGACGATTGAGTGTGGTGGGATCATGAGTGGCCCAAAAGACCTCAAGCAAACTTTCCAGGCTGACTTTTTTCGGATCATAAAAAACCTGGATTACTTCTGCATGTCCTGTAGTTCCGGTACAAATCTGCCGGTAAGTAGGATTTTCAACCAAACCTCCAGCGTATCCTGAAACCACTTTTTCCACTCCTTCCAAACGTTGGAAAACCGCCTCGGTACACCAGAAGCAACCCGCACCCAAGGTAATGACTTCTTGTCCCGCAGGAATTTCAACAGTAGTTTTGGGTAGATTCAGTTCATTGCTCATCGTGCTGTTTTTAGGAGGTCAACAACCATAAATTCACTTTGGTTTAACTCGACCGACAATCTTATAGGAACCTTGGGTATTTTCATCAGGTTCAAGAGGTTTTCCGTTTTGGGTGACATGGATTTGGCCCTCTTTGTGCATCAGCAGCATTTCTGAATGGATTTCATCCAAGAAAAGGGCCCAATCCTCGGGAAACATCTGCTGGATCACTTCCGAAGGAGAAAACGACTTGCCTTTTTTCCTCCTGCAAAAATCCAAAATGGCCACGCGGAGTACTTCCATGGCTTGGGTTTAATGGCAGATCATCACAAAAGCCGGTGGCAGATTTCTAAAGGTAAACTTCACCTCCATATGGGAAAAGAAACGCTTAAACAGTTTTTTCAGATGATAAGAGTAGGTCATAATGACCATCTTTCCTTTGGGGGCAAGCGAATCCCTGCTATTTGACAAAATTGTGTCAGTCACATCCTTAGGCAAAATGATGAAAGGCAAAGAAGAAAGAATGTAGTCAGCTTTTCTCCCATGCAGATACTTGTCAATGTGCTCGGCAGAATCACAGATGATTTTGACGTTTGACTGAGGAAACTGCTTTTTCATCGAATCGCAAAATGACTTGTTGATTTCGAACACTAACAATTCACAATCCGGGGAAAGTCTGTCTATGATCCCTTGGGTAATACTACCGTCTCCACCACCCAATTCCACGACCAATTTGGCATGTTCGATATCGGTGAAGGACAGCATTTTATTGACTAAAGCTTTGGAACTAAAGGCTAGGGCTCCTGTGGTACTCAGATTGGAATAGAGTTCCAACAATAAATCCGATTTACTCATAAATTGAAAATGACCGTTGAAGATACCCGATTTTGACTTATATTTTCGACCTCACTCGAAAAACTTAACAGTACCCTATGGCCCAAAAGGCTGAAATTCGCTCCACTTTACCGCTTCGTTTACAGACAATTTTAAGGAATTTTTGGGGTATGGCCCTGATTTTTATCGGGTTGATGATCCTATTCCGAATTGTTGAGACTGTTTTGGTATTTCAATCCCACGTGCTGGATTTTTCAGCAAAAGATGTCATCCTTTTGGGGATTTTTCAGGATTTTGAATGGATTCTATATTTCCTGGGACTGGTGTTCATTATTCATGTTTTGTTTAGCCTGGTTTCTGCCAAGTTTGCGAGGTACTTACTTCAATCTATTTTTACTGTTTTTTTGATAGCCCACATGGCTCTGGTTTTTTATTTTATGAAAACACTTGTGCCTCTTGGCGAAGACCTTTTTGCTTACAATTATAATGATCTGGTTCTGACCATTTCGGCTTCCGGCCAATTGAATTCGCTCAATCTGATCGTAGGAGGGGTCTTTATCGTCTTAATTTTAGGCTTGCTGTACCTTGGCATTAGAATATTCCGCTTTGGGCTGAAGACTTATCTGATTTTATCCGGTTTGCACTTTGCAGCCTTGATGGCGGTCACTTTGACCCCACCGTCCAAGGGATTAGAAGCCAGTGAGACCAAACATAATATTCAACTCAACAAATCCCGATTTCTGACCGAGGCGGCATTTGACCAATGGATGTACGGCGGGGAATTCTACTTTGACTTTTACCTCCGCAGCACAAATGATGACCTGTTAGTAAAAAAGGAATTCACCAATGATGAGTATCCTTTTCTGCACAAAAATAACTATCCGGATGTCCTGAGTCCTTTTTTCGACAGTTTGACTCAAGCTCCTGACCTTGTGTTTATTTTTGTGGAAAGTTTGGGAAAGGCCTATTCAGGCAAAGACGCATATTTGGGAAGTTTTACCCCTTTTCTGGATTCTCTTGAGCAGCATAGCCTGGTTTGGACCAATGCCCTTTCTTCCACCGGCCGAACTTTTGGTCTTCTACCGGGAGTATTTGGGGGCCTGCCTTTTGGGGAAAAAGGATTCCTGGAACTTTATGAGGGATTTCCTTATCATAATTCGTTACTCAGCATTTTAAAGGAAAATGGCTATGAATCCAGGTTTTTTATTGGAACTGATGTCAATTTTGATCACGAATCTGATTTTTTGATCTATCAAGAGCCCGTTCAAATAGAGGATCAAAACAGCTTTCCTCCAGGACTTGAAAAAGCCCCTTCAAATAGCGGTTTTTCCTGGGGGTATACTGACAAAGATCTCTTTAGAATGGGGTTAGAAAAACTTCCAAAGGAGCGCAACGCCCCTCAATTAAGGATCTTTCAAACTCAGACTTCCCATGATCCTTATCTAGTCCCCGAGCGGGAATTTTATAAACAAAAGATCAGAGATCACCTGACCAATCACCTCAGTTTGGATCAGGAAAAAGTGGCTGAATACCTCGCCTATGAAGACATCTATATGACCATCCTGTATGCCGATGATGCAATCAGATTGTTCTTTGATGAGTACAAAAACCGACCGGAGTTCGCCAATACCATATTTGTGATCACCGGAGATCATCGGCTTCCGGAAATCCCCATGTCATCCAGACTGGATCGTTTTCATGTTCCTATGATGATCTATTCTCCTCTTTTGAAGCGAAGAGATTATTTTAAGGGAGTTTCCAGCCATTATGAAATCACTCCGTCACTTCTTGCTTTGCTTGAAAATCAAGATTTGATCGATCTTCCGGAAGAAGTCATCTGGCAGGGACAGGTTTTGGATACCGCCCGAAATTTCCAATCACTGGTAGCCATGCCTCTGATGAGAAACAAAAATCAATTGGTGGATTACATCCATGGGGAATTCTTCCTATCCGACGGGCAGGTATTCCTTGTATCAGACGGCTTGAATATCGATCCCATCGAAGACGGGAATGTTCTAAACCGGCTGACCGGAGAATTTGAGGATTTCAAAAACAAAAACACCTACATGGTCCAAACCCGAAAGCTGCTCCCTCCTCCTGATTCCAGGAAACCCTGATTAATTAGCCTTCTTTCGGGATTCTTGCAGTATTTGGGAGATTAAAGGAAAATAGTAATTCCAAAAAAAACTTTGTCTGTCAGGGTAATCTGAGGCTACATAAAATCCTCTCCAAAGCGTCGGCACCCCATAAAACCGGGAAGAACCCAAATCTCCGCGCAGATCGGAGAAATCCCCGGAAAAATAATACTGGCTTCCTTTTTCTAGGTGTCTGACCACAGCTGCTGGGAAAAACCGGGGCAATCCCATGTCTCTCAGCTTCTGCAGTCCTTCTGAAGTTGGATTAATGTCATAATAGGAGATCACCTGATAATCACGCTCGATCATCATCACATCAAACCAATCCGGATATGGTACCACTTCCGGGAGACTGAATCCGTGTTTGTTCACTTTTTGGGTTCTGATGAGGGGCACTTTGTTTTGATAGTCAGTCTGAAACAGAAAAGCCTCAATTTCTCCACTTTCCTTGATGAAAATAAGCCCCGGACCACTAAGACTCCATGCTTCGTGCTGAAGTTGATACTGTCGGATCATCCAATTGGGAATCTCCAAATTGACAGTGGTATCCAGTTCATCAAAGTATCGCCCGATCCATCCGGTCCATTTCAAACCCATCAGGTTTTCAAACTCAGTGCGGATCGGTTTGGGAGTGGGTGAGGCAATCGAATTAAACTCAGCCACCATTACTTTACCTTCTTCCTTGGCCATTCTGATCAACTGGATATCTGTGAATTCCAATCCTCCATACACCTTTTTACTTAAGCCCACTGGTTTGGCTTCATCGAAATCTCCTTCATATACACCATAGGAATCTGTCAGATAGATGAGGTCACTTTGAGTTGCCAATTCCCGGATTTGTTGTTCTGTTTTGCCGGTCAAGTCTTTGGAAGTTCCAAAATCTGGTTTTCCGTTTGGGAAAAAACCCAGATAATCCCGGTCCTTGGAATAAAACTCTCCTGAATTTTTTTTGTATTTGAGATGATCCAAAGCCCAAAAAAGTCCTGCATGCTCCTGGTAAGAATTATCCACTACTGTCTTATCCAAAATCAACACCTCAAGCTGCCTTTCCGGAAATATTAACCAGATGAAATAGCTCATCAAGGGCAATCCGAACAATAACAGGAATGCAGGCCAAAGCTTACGGGTAAAGAGTTTAAATTCTTCTTTCATGTTGGATCACCCTAGAAGCGATATTCAAATCCCAGGGAAAGGTTGAGGTTGTTTCTGTAATTGTCAGTGCTCAATTCATCCCGGCTATATCCGGTATATCCGAAAATCTGAAATCTGGGAAAGATTAGCTGCTGATATCCCAACCTGGCCCGGTAGGAATTGAGCAATTGGGACTGATCCCGGGTTTCCTCATCCGGCGAAACACCGGTGCCGAGCTGTAAGCTGAAGAAATCCTCGGCAGTTTTGAAGTAGTATCTGGCTGTAAACTGGCTGGAAGTACTGGTACCGGCATCGTCGGGTATTACATTTAATCGGACATTAAACCACCAGTTACCAAGGTATTTTCCCACAGAACCTGTAAAGATGTGTGTGACTTCAGAAAAACCGAGGTATCGGTATCCGCCTTCTACCTCCCAGGCTTTTTTCAGATTGTGAAAATAAGAAGCCCCAAATCGGAATTTTGGAAAAAAGGAAGCCCCAGAACCTCCGACATTCAGGTACGCATAGCCATTTTTCCCAATGGAAGGATAGGCATCCAACTCCACCAAAGTACCAAAATCATCAAACCGTGCAGACTGGGTAACCCGGGCGATTAGTGAACCAGTTAGCTTTGTCCTGGTCCGTCCATAAACCGACCAAGTATGCCAGGCGTCTATTTCATCCTGAAATGTGTCGTAATCATAGGTGGCCCCCACGGCATTGATGCTCTTCAGCCTTTCAAGATTCTTGAGGTAGCTGAGCATTTCTTCTTGATTAAATCCTTTGTCAAAAAGAGGCTCAACCAAATCATAGGCTGCATTGTAGTCTTCCCTATAATAAAGCAAGCGGGATTCCCGATAGGTGATTTCATCGGGCGTGGGAGTCCCAAGGTTGGATTTTGCGCGGTTGAGAATTTCTTCCGACTTGGAGAGATTGTCGGACCAAAACAGATTATCCAAATAGGCTACATATCCGTCGACATAATTCGGAGAGGCCACAATTGCCCGCTCCAAATAAATGGATGCTGAGTCATTTTTCCCTTCCCAGGCATAGCTCCTGCCCACGAGAATCAGGATATCAGCATAGTTTGGATACTTTTCCAAAGCACGGAATGCAATCTTCCGCCCTTCATAATATTTATCTTCAAAAATCAGATCTCTTGCCTGAACCAAAAGCTCATCCGGATCAAAAGAATCCTGGGCTTTTGCTGAAAAGATTGCCAAAAACAGAGCAATTCCAATTAATAAAACCTGTTTCATGACGAGGTAACTTGAGGGTTTAACTTTTTCTTTTCCTCTGCATTTTTAAATCCCGAACGGATCATTATGCCCCAACCGCCTTTTCCTTTGATAAAGTCAATATGGCCCATTACGCCCCAGAAGACAATTTTCGGATGAACTAGAATAGGTTCAGTAATGATCATCCAGATCAGCTTTTGGAGGTCTTTTTTGTCCTTGTAATGATTAAAGGCAATCTGCTCGTAAAGCACGCTAAAGGAGGAAACCAACAAGGAAAGCAGATACATCATCGCAAGTAATGCGATGAAATACACCGCGCTGAAGTCGCCGATTGCCAGCAAAATCAGGGTATAAATCACTCCTGAAGCTTCCAAAATCGGTGCGGATTTTTCGAATATAGACCAAAAGGGAAAAGAAATCATTCCCAAAATTCCGTATTTGGGATTGAGCTGCATGGCTTGGTGCAATTGTAGGGTTTCGATAGTTCCTCTCATCCACCGGTTGCGCTGTCTGGACAATATCTGCTCATCTTCAGGTACTTCTGTCCAACAAAGCGGGTCAGGGACAAATCCGACTTTGTGAGGGATTTTCTGCTCATCCATGTAGCGCCGCATCCTGACGATTAATTCCATATCTTCTCCTACCGTCTTTGGAAAATAGCCGCCAACGGCTCGCACCAAGTCTTTTCTGAAAAATCCGAAAGCTCCGGAAATCAGCATCAGTCCATTGATCCTAGACCAGGCCATCCTTCCCATGAGGAATGCGCGAAAATATTCAATGACCTGAAATTTGCCCAATTGCGTCTCTGGCACTCGGTAGGTCGTCACAGTGCCATTCACTACATCACAGTTGTTGGCAATGCCGATGACTCCCCCTACGGCTATTACTTTCTTGTTTGTTTCCTCCATAAATGGCCGGACCATTCTTGAAATAGATTCGCTGGAAAGGATACAATCCACATCGATGCAGGCCAAAATTTCCAGGTCGGCTATATTAATCCCGGCATTTAAGGCATCTGCTTTTCCCCCATTTTCCTTATCGATCACAGTAAGCCGTCGGTAAGACATATTTCTGGATCTGTAAATAGCTTTTATAGGCTTTGTTTCAATCTCTGCGTTGTAGGCGTAATTTGTCTTTTCCAGCTCAAAGGCCTGGATCAGTTTGTCAAGTGAATCATCCTTGGATCCGTCGTTAATGATGATTACTTCGAATTTTCCATAGTGAAGAGAAAGCAAACTCTGTGCATTCTGAACAATATTCTGACCTTCATTGAAGGCTGGAGCAAGAATGGACACTCCGGGAGCAATTGGAGAAGTGATGATGTCTCCATAATCGGCAAACCTGTTTTTCCGAATATAATCCCGCATTTCAAAAGCGCTGAGGATCATCAATATCAGATAGATCACAATCACCGAAAAGCTGAGGATCAAAAACATCAATCCCAAAAATTCAAGAATCAGGTAAAATAAAAAACTATACATTTTGCAACATGGGATCTAGAATGTGGTCCTTTATTTTGAGAATTTCATTACTGGAATTATCCAGAGTAGCCTGGTCAAATTTCTCCCTGTCCAATTCATATAGACTCTTCAGATAGTGTAGTTTATTACCGAAAGAGGTTTCACTTTTGATAAGCCCAAACAAAATTTCCGCAGATTCTGAATTTCCTAAGACGGAAGCAGCTTTGGCTGCGGCTAGATTAAGGTTTGGGTTCTGAGCGTGTAGACATTCATTGATAAAATCCACCTCCATATGGGCACCTAATGTGGAGTAAGTTTCCAGGATTTCAATCTTCTCTTCCTCTGCCACACCTCCTGCAATACTTGACAAAACTCCGATCAGGTCCATTCTTCCAAGCATTCTGACCAATTTGTATCCGAAAATCCTGATGGAAGAATTTTGGGAATCAAAAAGAACCTCCAGCTTAAGGTCCTTTTGAAGACTGGCAAACCTGATGATCCTCAGGTAGTTCATTTGCTGCCAAAGCGAAATCGGAAAGGTTTGGTCACGTAGAAATGTCAAATCCACCTGATCCGAAAGGTTTAACAAAATAGCCACTGCCTGTGAACGAATGTGGAAATTGGATGAGTTGGTGAACTTTTTCACTTCCGGAAGCGCTTCAACCAAATCCATTTCATTGATTTGGACCAAACCCATCGTCACTCTGTCCCACTTTTTGTTTCGAAGTAAATCCATCGAATTTTTATCCAACTCAAGTTTTTTATACAAGGATTTCAGTTTATCCTTGAATTCACCTTTCATCCTTTTGTTCAGACCAATAATTCGCTCCACCAAAACGTCTTTGTATAAGGATTTGGATAGCAGAGTTTGGGGAAAATAGAATTCAATTTCGTTTTGATCCATTTCTTGGATTTCCTTTAATTCCTTTTCAAAAAGTAGAGATGTCAAAGGATCAATAATAATCCGCTCGTATTCTTTGAGGAGGTTTTCTCTCTTATTTTTCCTCGCTTTCATGACGAGCATAAAAACAATCATACCTAAAGCCACCAAAAAGAAAAAGAATATTACCAATGTGACTCCAAAAAGCTGGTAATCTGAAAAAAACCTCAGTTTGAACTTTTGTAATGGAGAATAAGGAGCTTTGGAAGCCAGAGATACTAGATCTTCTTTGGGCCCATCTTCGTCAAATTTTACCTGATAATCTCCATTTCTAATCAGATTCGCCAGGTACTCATAGGTGCTTTCATGTGAAGAAAGATTTGAAAAAACAAAGTAGACGAGTTGATAGTCAAGACTGTCGGCTACCAGGCGGTTTTCCAACCTTTCAGCAAGGTCAAAATCAGATATCAATCGGGATACATAGCCAGTATCTGTTTTTGAAAACTGGTAAATTGAATCAGAAGCGAGTTCATCTGAAATACTCTTTTCACCTAGAACATATCGGTAACTCAGGCCAGGCACTTCTTTTTGCACAATCAAAAAGTCCCGAAAACCAATCGAATCTTCAGGAATTATCTGACTCTGTGCTTGAATCACTCCGGGCAAAAAGAACAATAGGAAAACTATAAACCAGGGTAAAATTTTCTTCATAGATTCCTACTTGAGTATCCGCTTGACCCGTATGGCCAGCTCATTGGGATTAAATGGCTTTGGTATAAAGTCTGCTACTCCCAGATTAAATGCTTCAAGTACCACTTGCTCCTCCTCACCCAAAGAACTCAGGACAATGATGGGAATATCTGGCTGGGATTGCCGGGCATGATGGATAATTTCTATCCCACTCCGAAACGGCATCATCACATCTGTGATGATCAAATCAGGAACAAGGGCATCAATTGCCTTGATCCCTTCATTGCCATCACTGACTAGGAAAGTTTCGTATCCGTCTTTTTTAAGCCTGAATTGTACTAGACTGGAAATCAACAAATCGTCCTCGATAATCAGGATTCTTTTCATAATTGGGGGTGATCCGAACCTAAATATAACATCAAAGAATAAAATCCAAGCTTCTATAACCGTTCAAATAAGGGCTTTCCCAACGGTTTGTAAATCAAATGCACTTTATCGCATTTTGATACTTCCTCTTGACCACTAATCAAAAAAAAAGTTTCTAGAAATAATTCCTTCTAGAAGGTGAAATAGCTTTTGTTAGCTTGCTGATTGAAGAATAACCATCAATCGAATGAAAAAACAATTTCTGAAAGCAGGAATAGTTGGATTGCTGATGGCCGGATTTCTCTCGCAATCTGCCTGGTCCCAGAGTGACCCAACAGGAAAGCGAAGAGTGTCAGCCACCTACGCAATTACCAACGCAACAATTTTTGCAGCTCCGGGTCAGCAAGGGACCAAAGGAACGGTGCTTTTCCGGGAAGGTGTAATCCTTGGAATGGGCGCCAATCTTTCGCTTCCCAAAGAAGCACAAGTGATTCCGGGAGACTCACTCTTTATTTATCCGGGATTCATAGATGGTGCCGGAACCACCGGAATCACCAAGCCTAAGGATCTTGAGAGACCCAAGGATTTTGTATCCTCCTCTCCACCGGATGAAATCGCCGGAATTACCCCATGGAGATCAGCGTCCGACCAGTTTTCTATTGCAGGAAATCAAGTAGAGGACTGGAGAAAAGCAGGATTCACTATCAGTCAGGTGATGCCGGATGGTGGGATGATCCCTGGCAAAGCTTCTGTCATGCTATTGGGAAGCACAGGTTCAGTCAACGTTCTCCTCGAAAACACCGCCCTTGCGGCAAATTTCAGAGGTGCAAGAGGAATGTATCCTTCCACTCCTGTCGGTGTCATGGCGAAATTCCGTGAAGTGTACCAAAATACCACATTGGCTTTGGATCATTCCAAGCTTTATGCCTCCTCTACCGGGGTAAAAAGGCCTGAAATGACTCCGACCCAAGCAGGTATGTCAGCTGTTGTTCAACAACAAATCCCTGTGATTTTCACAGCCGCTACTGATTTGGAAGTGCGAAGAGCAATTTCACTTCAAAAGGAATTGGGCTTCAAACTGATCCTGTCCGGTTTGGAAAACTACGAATCCGTAATTGACCTGATCAAAAGTTCAGGTATTCCGGTTTTGATCAAATTGCAGGTACCGGATGACAAAGCTGTAAAAAGTCAAAAGGCAGACAGTGTGGTTACTTCTGATACTAAAGCCCAATACGAGCGAGTAAAGGAAGCTTATGATAAAGCCTTGAAGCAAGCTTCACTTCTGGAAAAAGCTGGAATTCCTTTTGGTTTCTCCACGGTCGATGCGAAGCCAGGCGATGCCATGAAGGCTGTGCAGGCTATGATCAAAAACGGACTGAGCGAGAAAGCAGCATTGGCTGCACTTACCACCAATCCCGCCTCCATTTTGGGTATCAGCAGAGTAGCAGGAACAATCGAAAAAGGCAAAATGGCCAATTTCGTTGTCAGCACAGATTCAATATTTAAAGAAGATGCACAGATTAAGCATGTCATAGTAGACGGGCATTTGTTCGACTATGAAGTGAAGAAAAAAGCTGCCAATGGAAACGGAAAATCCGAAATTGGACCTGTGACAGTGGCAGGCGTTTGGGAATATACCTCCGAAACTCCTGCCGGTTCTTCAAGTGGTGAAATCACACTCACTAAAGAAGGATCAGCCTATACAGGAAGTATTTCTTATGACGACCCATCCGGGTCAGGTAAAGTAACTGCACCGATAAAAAATGTATCGGTAAACGGCAAGACGCTCTCTTTCGAATTTGATGTCAATGCAGGTGGAAATAACCTCACTGTCACCATCACCGGAGAAATCATAGGAGCCACTATGGAAGGAACCATGTCTGTGGCTCAATTTGGCTCATTTCCGCTTACTGCTAAACTCTCTTCACCTAGCCTAAGTAATTAAACACATGAAAAAGCTCAATATTATACTTGCTGCTTTGTTGGGACTGGGGTTGAATTATTCCTATGCCCAAACGCCAAAAGGCAGTGTACTCATAAAAAATGCCACTGTGCTAACCGTCACCAAAGGAAATCTGGAAAACACAGATGTATTGGTGCAGGATGGAATCATCAAGCAAGTGGGACAAAATCTTGCAGCTCCATCTGGAATTCAAACGATAGATGCAAGCGGTAAATTTCTGATGCCGGGTATTATCGATGCTCACTCGCACGTAGCACTTGACGTGGTCAATGAGGCCTCCGCCCCAATCGTAGCCGAAGTGCGGATGAAAGATGTGGTCAATCCGTTTGAAATTGGAATCTATCGGGCTCTAGCCGGTGGGGTGACTATCTCTCACGCGATGCACGGGTCTGCAAACGTGATCGGTGGTCAAAATGCCACCCTGAAGCATCGCTGGGGTTCCGATGACCCTGCTGAGATTATCATGCAGGATGCTCCTAGGACGATCAAATTTGCCTTGGGTGAAAACCCAACCCGCGTTCACGGTCGTGGAAATGGCATCCAGCCAAGAACCCGTATGGGTGTGGAAGCTGTTTTGAGAAACGGTTTCAATGAAGCTCTTCAATACAAAAAAGGATGGGAAACCTACAATTCAGGAAAAGGTCAAAAAGGCAATACCTTGACTCCTCCGGTTTACAATGAGCGCCTTCAGACTTTGGCGGATATCCTGGATGGAAAAATCATCGTGCATTGCCACTCTTATCGCGCTGACGAAATCTACATGCTGATCAACGTGGCCAAGGATTTTGGAATCACTAAGCTTGTTTTCCAGCATACCAACGAAGGATTCAAAGTAGCACCGGAAATCGCCGAATACACTATGGGCGCTTCTGTTTTCGCAGATTGGTGGGCATACAAGATGGAAGTTTATTACTCCACTGCTTTCAATGCTGCAATTCTCCAGAGAAACGGTGTAATCACTTCTATCAACTCAGATTCTGCTGAGCTTATCCGTCACTTGTACCATGAGGCTGCCAAAACGCAGCGTTATGGAGGATTGACTGACGATGAAGCACTGTCCATGATTACTATCAACCCTGCCAAGCAATTGGGAATCGCTGACAAAGTTGGCTCAATCGAAGTTGGCAAGCAGGCGGATTTGGTGATTTTCGAAGGTCACCCACTTTCTTCTTACGCTGTTCCACAAATGACATTTGTCGACGGGGTCAAGTATTTTGACATCAAAGCTGACAAAGACGATCAGCGTCAGTTTGTAAGTGCTACCGAAATGGTGGAACCGGTTTTCCTTCACAGCGAAGAAGATCATCAGTGTCTCCAGGATGTCGATGCTTATTTCGAAGCGTTTCAGGGAGCTTTCCTGGAAGAAAAAAATTAATCACCCCGAAAATTCAAGAATATCATGAACCGAATTTTAAAAACCTTTTGTGCCTCCCTGTTAGCCTTGCTTCCAGTGGCTGCAATGGCTCAGATCGACGGGGAATTTGTAAAACCTCGTACAGGAAAATTCCTGCTCCAAAACGCCACCGTGGTGACTGTCACCAAAGGCACACTGAACAATACTTCTGTATTGTTGGAAAATGGCAAAATCTCTCAGGTCGGTACAAATATCAGCGCAGCAGATGCTGAGGTCATCGATTGCTCCGGAATGTTCATCTATCCGGGAATGATAGACGGCGGAACAAGACTCGGCTTGGTCGAAGTAAGTTCCGTTCCCGAGACTGTTGACTATGCTGAACTTGGAAATGTAACTCCAAACATGCAGGCTTTGACTACTGTCAATCCAAATTCTGAGGCCATCGGAATTACCCGGGTTTCAGGTGTCACCACAGTTCTTACAGTTCCTACCGGTGGACTTTTCCCAGGAACTGCCGCTCTGATCAATCTCAATGGCTATACCCCTGACCAGATGTATGGCGGATTTAAGGCTATCGTCATGAACTTCCCAAGCTCAGGACGTCGCGGTAGATTTGACCGCAGATCTGACGAAGATATCAAAAAAGACTCCGAGAAAGCTCTGAAAGAGGCAAATGAGATCTGGGACAATGCCAAAAAATACCTCGAACTCAAGAATGCTGGCGCTGAATTGCAGTACTATCCAGAAATGGACCAATTGTCCAAAGCCGTTTCAGGAGAGCTTCCACTATTGATTGTGGTGGATGCTGCCTCCGATATTCAAAATGCCATCAAATGGGTAGAAGGCAAAAACATCAAAGTGATCTTCTCTGGTGTTTCCGAAGGTTGGAGAGTCGCTGATGAAATCGCAAAAGCCGGAATTCCGGTAATCACCGGACCTGTTCAGGAGCTTCCTTCCCGTCAGTCTGACCGATATGATGCAGCTTATTCTAATGCAGGGAAAATGGCGAAAGCTGGAGTAAAAGTTGCCATCCGTACAGATGAGGAAGAAAACGTGAGAAATCTGCCTTTCCATGCTGCTTTTGCGGCAGCTTATGGATTGGGAAAAGAAGAAGCGCTGAAGGCCATTACAATCAACCCCGCTGAGATTTTCGGAATCCAGGACCAATACGGTTCTGTGGAAGCCGGAAAACGTGCCAATTTGGTTGTATCGACCGGTGATCCGCTGGAAACCAAATCCCAGATCATGCATGTATTCATCGATGGATACCGAATCCCGATGTCCAACAGACACATCCGCTTGTATCAGGAATTCCTGGAAAGATCCCCGGGCTTGAAAGCCAATTGATCAAAAAAGGCCATGGAAGTGATTCTGTGGCCTTTTTTTGTTTTCTAATTGAAATATTGGAAAATTGGAAGATTATGACCTTCGGTTCCTTTTTCCCAATTTTTCAATTTTCAAATTTTGCAATCTTTCAATTCTAAAAAATGAAACAAAAACTACTCGCCCTAACTACCGCCTCCCTCCTTTCAATCAGTGCTATTGCCCAGCAAGACGGATTCCTTCCCTCCCAGTTTGCGGAGCAGAAAAAGTTTGAAGTCGACTTCCTGAACGCAGTCAAACCTGACCGCTTCAAAGTCCACCTGACAGAACTTACCAAAAACCCGCACATTGCCGGAACACCGGAGAATGAACTGGTCAAAGACTATTTGGTCAAAATCATGGGTGATGCAGGCATGGGAGTGAAAGTTTGGCCTTATGACGTCTACCTTCCAAACCATCCCGGCAAATCCGAGCTTCAGATTATAAGTCCAGTTCAGATGACCCTTTCTCAAAAGGAAGGTGAACTTCCTGAGGACCCTTTTTCAGATGATCCAAGACTTCATTTGGGATTCAATGCTTTCTCCGGCAGCGGAGATGTAACGGCTGAAGTGGTGTATGTGAATTACGGCACCCGGGAAGACTTTATGAAACTCGCTGATATGGGCGTTCCTCTCGCTGGAAAAGTGGCCATTGCACGTTATGGAGGCAACTTCCGTGGATACAAAGCCAAATACGCCGAGCAATACGGCATGATCGGTTTGGTCGTCTACACTGATCCAAAAGACTCGGGATTTACCCGGGGGGAAGTTTATCCGAAAGGTCCATTTTTCAATGAAACCACCATTCAGCGTGGATCAATGTTGACCTTGGATTTCACCGGCGATCCCCTGACTCCCAACCGACCGGCTTTGCCTTTGGATGGGTCCAAGAAAGTTAAGCGGGATGATCCGGCTGATGTCGCCTTCCACACCATCCCAGTGACGCCAATCGGATACGGTGCTGCCAAAGAAATTCTGAGCAGAATGAGCGGTTCGGAAGCACCCGAAGCCTGGCAGGGAGGATTGGATTTCAAATACCGAATTACTGGAGGCACCGAGCTGAAAGTTCGCGTGATGGTAGACCAAAAGCCTGACTTTATCCGTGCCAATAACGTGATCGGCACCTTCGAAGGAAGCGAGTCTCCAGATGAATGGATCATTTTGGGAAGCCATTACGATGCCTGGTCCTTTGGTGCCACAGACCCCAACTCAGGCACTGCCATGCTTTTGACTTTTGCAGAAGCTTTGGGAGAATTGTATAAAAATGGCCAAAAACCTGCTCGATCAATCCTGATTGGACATTGGGATGCCGAAGAGCAAGGTGTAATCGGTTCCACGGAATGGGTAGAACATCTGAAGAAAGAACTGGGTGCAAAGGCTGTTTCTTACATGAATTTTGATGGTGGTGTATCCGGTCGAAACTTCGGTGCCGCAGCAGCTCCTACTTTGAAGAAACTGATCATCGATGCCTCTAAGGAAGTGGCCTATCCGGATTCTGCAAAAACAGTTTTTGATGTTTGGGCAGGAAAAAATCCTGAACCGGGTATCGGAAATCTTGGCGGAGGATCGGATCACATCGCTTTTTATATGCATGTAGGTGTCCCTTCTCTCAGTGGTGGTTCAGGCGGACCGACAGCCTATCACTCCAACTATGACAACCTCCACTACTATTCGAAGTTTTCTGATCCAAGCTTCAAAATGGGCGGAGCAGTAGCTCAACTCTTTGGATTAGTCGCTATCCGCCAAGCCAATGCCGCTGTGATTCCATACGACGTCCCCCGCTATTCCAAAGACCTCAAAGGGCATTTCGAGCAAGCCGTAAAAAACGTCAAAACCATCGATCCCAACTTCGCAGGCTTTGACCAAGTTGAGGCTGCTCTGGCCAAACTGGAGGCCAGTTCGGAAGCATACAAAAAGATACTTCATCAATCCATTTCCGAGGAAACCATCCATTCCAGCCATTTACCGAAAATCAATACCGGATTGATTGGTTTGGAAAAAAGCTGGATTGATCCCAAAGGAATGTACTACGGTGAATGGTACAAATCGCTCTATGTCTGCAATGACCCCTTTTCAGGCTATGCATCCTGGATTCTTCCTGGGATCCAGTATGAGGTGGCCATCAAAAACACCGCCCGACTGGAAGAATGGGATACGCGATATGCCAAGGCTATTTTGGATCTGAGCAAAAAGATCGATCAGCTGACCAAGCTTTTGGAACCTAAAAAAATCAGATAAACCCGAAACCGCCGAGTGAGAACTTGGCGGTTTTTTTCATTCAATAAGTTGTGATTAAATTTAACTATGGAAAACAAAGATGTCCGCTGGAAACAACGGTTTCAAAATTTCAAGAAAGCCTTTCTTCAGCTAGAAAAAGCGGTAAATACTCCTGATTTGAATGAGTTGGAACGGCAGGGATTGATTAAAGCATTTGAGTTTACCTATGAATTAGCTTGGACTACTTTGAAGGATTATTTGGTAGAAATGGGATACGCGGAATTGATTGGGTCAAAAGACACCTTTCGGCAAGCATTCCAGACTGGATTAATTTCTGATGGTGAGGTGTGGATGGAAATGGTCAAAAGTAGAAATCTAACTTCCCACACCTATAATCAAGACACAGCCGAATCGATTGAAGAAGATGTGATTACGACTTATTACCCTCTATTAAAACAACTGATTAACAAGCTGGAAACTATCCAATGAACCAATCCACTCAACATAATGTCCTGGCTTCTGAATTGGGGTTGAAAGACTCTCAATTGGAGGAAATCCGAAACTTTGCCGATAAAAATCCTGCAATCGAGGAAGTGATAGTTTATGGATCTCGGGCTAAAGGAAACTATCGGCCGGGTAGTGATGTGGATTTGATCTTGGTGGGAAAAGATCTCAAACTGGCAGACCAACTTTCTTTTTGGAATGATCTGGACGACAGCTACCAGCCTTATTTTTTTGATGTGGCAATACTCCACCAAATTCAAAACGATTCTCTTTTAGAGCATATCGAACGGGTTGGTAAAAAGATCTTTGTGAGGGAAGTCTAGGATTCAACCTTAAACATTTTTGAAAAGGCTTTCCCATTTTCAGCGGTTCTTTCCATTCGGATTTTTTCGTGAATTCATTTTATCCAAATCTCACTTTAATTCAATCGGAATCACCTGATAAATTGGATCCCCATCCTCAGTAATCCCTTCAATTCGCACCTTGATATTGGATATTCCATAAGGAATCTTGATGCTGAGTTTCAGCTCTCCGTTTTCAGTTTTGGCCAGTGGGTCCCAATATAGTGTGGCCTTTTTCCGAAGGTATTGGTCTTTGGGTGGGTTTATTGGGAACTCAGGAAATGAAGTATAGCCTTTGATTGGAAAAATCCCAAATCCCTCGGAATTGAACTTTCGTTCACTTTCCGGACCGGTGCGGGAACCGTTTTTGGTTTCTATCATCAAGACTCCTGAGTAGCCAGCCATCCCAAAGACTACATTCGAAATATTGTCATTGTAAGCCTTGATGGATTTGAGCTGTGAGGGATCAAATCCCAATACTATTTCCCTGAATTCCTCTTTCCCCAAAAAAGGCCGGGATACTCCGTCAATAATCAATAAAGGTGAACCCGTTTGCTCACCGTAGGTGAAGTTTCTAAACTTAAGCGTGGACATATTTAGCCTCAACAGCCCCAGGATTTCCCCCCAACTCTTTGTTTCCAGATCCCCGGGACCGATTTCTTGATTGGGATCTCCATACCCGTAATTCTGATCCGCCAGCGTCTCTTCTTCCTTTTCGCCTTCTTTGACAAATTCTTCCAACTCAAAAAATTCCCCGGAAAGATCTAGCAAAGCTTCCTCCTCCTTAGGTTTCAATATGACTTGATAAGGTATCTTGGGAAATGAACCCCTGAAAACAGGAGCTGCAAAAGGCACCAATTCCACTTTGCCATGGGGTTTTAGTTTCTCATCCACAGCAGCGATGGCAATCTGGGCAGAATCCTGAAACTGGAGTCCTGTGGCCCAGAACCTTCCGGAAGAGTCAGATTGCACTTGTCCATAATCCTCCAAGTCACCTCGGACCACAGTAATAGCTGAAGCCATTGGATCCTTTTTCTTTTCCGGAAAAAATTTCCCCTCAACCGAAATCCCATACTCAATCGGGAAGGGCATTTCGCTGTCAAACGTTTCTTTCAGGTCCTGGTCCACCCAGTCAAGTCCATTCTCCAGTCGAAATTTGGGGTCTGACTCTGTGAAATGGGTCCCTTCCAATCCGGCGAAAAGCAGATCTGCCTCCACAGGATTCCCATAAGAATCACTGGCGTTCAACACCAAATCCAAGACGCGATAGGAGACCGAATCCACCAATTCATAGTCATGAACAAGCCCAATATTGCCAAAAAGGACTTCCTCATCCGATTCTTGGTCCGCTAGGATTTCATTGGAATCCAAAACTGGAAAAGGAAGTTGGAAGATATCCATTTCACCGTAATTCAGACTCCAGCGGGTATAGGCTCTGAGGAGGTAATTCCCTTTGCGAAGCGTATCAGAAAGCACCAATCCGGCGGAGATTTTGGCGTTTTGGATCGGGTAAACCTCCTTGTGGACAGTTTTCAATTGATCATTTAGAATATCCACATAGACCACACGGCTCAGGGTATCCTGCATGGCGGGATTTTGGTAAAGCATTTTCCCGCCAAGCCAAAGGGTCTCTCCTGGATAGTAAAAAGACTTATTGGTTGTCAACCAAGGCTTTTCTCGTAGGTTATTAAGCTTAATGTACCTGTTTTGGAAAACCTGAAAATCCTCCATGAATCCGGCAAAACTCTCATCCGGCATAAAATCCAAAGGCAGAGATCTGGCGACACGCTGCCGACCCATAAATCCGGAAAGCACCAACTGGGTGGGATGTAGCAGGGTACCGCTTCGATCCACGTCAAAGTAGCCGGATGGGGCCATAATCCAGGAGATGGCATGGTAAATATTGGTGTAATAATCATTTAGCCAAGGCTTGTTCAGATGATGAACCTCTATCCTCTCAGGCAGAAAGATCCTGTAAATTCCATTGCCAAGTGGTTTAGTATAGACAAATTCAAGCATGACCGGAATGATTGATTTGTTGAGTTCATAGTAGAAGTCGTTGGTCCGGTCTTCACGCGGGATGCCTGGTTTGGCCTGATAGAGTTCAAAACCTTGGGAACCGGAATTTTTAAGGAGCATGGAAAGAGCCAGATGCCTCACCGAATTCAGGTAATTCAATTCTTTTCCTTCCTTCCAATTCTCTTCCGCGACAGAATCCTCAGGCTCAAGCTCCTGGTAAAATGCCTGTCCGTAAAACCTTGAGGCATTTCGGAGCATACGAAAGTCCTGCAGGTGATAATCAATCTGGTAGCCCAAAGCTTTATTGACCACTTGTAAAGGCTGCTGTGCACTTGCCTGGGTGTAGTTGAATCCCTTGTCTGGCTTGACCGTTTCAAAATCAAGTACCCAGGGATTCAGGATTTCGATGTCACGGCCATAAGGATCATCGGGCACCGCCAAAAAAACCTCTTTGAACATCTTATAATTTCTCTCCCAACTCCTGTCACGTTTGGCTTTCAACTCTACTTCAGAAAGGTTGTCTTCGAGAAACTCCAGTTCAAATACCTGACTGATCACCTGTTTTCCACTCCGCTTGATCACGACACTGGAAGTTTTGTAGCCTATAAAAGATGCCACCAACTCGAAATCCTCCGGAATCTTACCCTTGATTTCAAATCTGCCGTCCTTGTCTGTAGCAGCCCCAATGGTGGAATTGTTGATAAAAACGTTTGCAAAAGGAAGCGGAAGACCTGTACTCTTTTCCTTCACCAATCCAGTGATGGTCTGCGAAACAGCTAAATGAGTCAAAAAGAAAAAAACAGCAAAAAGAATTTTACGCATTTAGGTCAATTGGGCATTAGAATACTAATAATCAGTAAACTAGTTGATTTTAGCAAATATTTCCTTCTCTGGTCTGTGCCTTTACTGAAGTAATCACTTCCAACTCCCTGGATTTGTTCAGAATTTCAAATCTATTGTTCGATATCGTGACAGGCCCTTTGATGCGAACGGTTGGATTTGGAAAGAGAGGCACATTTTATCGCTTGGAACATCTTTTGAGTCATTGATGTAAAACCACAAATCCATGCTGACCTTCATCCTCTGGTGCATTCTCTTTATCATTTGTTGGCCTATCGCCATTGCTGCACTGATCCTCTATCCATTTGTCTGGCTTTTGTTGCTCCCCTTCCGACTATTGGGATTTGCTGTTGAGCTAAGCTTTGACCTGGTTCGGAATATTTTTATGCTCCCCTTCCGGATTTTGGGAGTAAAATAGAAAAGTCCATTTCCCGAAGAAAATGGACTTCACATTCCTACAAATCCAATTAATTCACCCCAACAGCTGCTCCAGCGTTTAGATTTCCATAACCATATTGTGAATTTCGATTCGGAAAAAGCGCCGATGTAGACCTTAGCCTATCCAACACCTGTGTCCGATTCCACCCGGGATTTTTTGCCCATACCAAAGCTGCGATTCCGGAAGCGGTTGATGCAGCTACAGAGGAACCACCGACTGTAGAAGGGCTATTTCCGGAGTCTGCGACTGTGATCGGTTTGGTGTTGGTTCCAGCCCTTTCCATTATGACTGTAAATTCAACTTTTGAACCGGAATGACAAGTATCACATCGTTGATAGCCGATACCTTCTTTCACCCCGGTCACAGCCACAGTTTCGGCCATGGTGGCAGGAAATATCACTCCAAACCAATTGGTGAATGAAGTGGAAGTCCCAGCTGCAGCAAAGATCAGTTTGCCACGATTGTATGCATAACGAACCGCATCAGCAACTTTGGAATTGGAAAAAACATCACCGATGGACATGCTGATAATTTTGACATCAGTTCTATTACCTAGCAAGACTAAGGCTTCTGCCACACCATTCTTTTCATCTGAAGTATTAACGATCACATCGCTTGTGCCTCTGACCGAGATCAGATTGGAATTGTAAGCGACACCTACAGCATTGCCAACGGTATTTCGAGGAGAACCAACAACTCCGGCCATTGCTGTACCGTGTCCGCATTGGTCGTTTGGACCATCATAGTTTTTCCAGATCAAAAATCCGGTTTTGAAGGTTCCGAATTTCAGAAGTGTCCTGCCCGAAGATTCTCCCGAATTGAAGGAAGATCCGAACAAGGACTGGTTGGGAGAAAGTCCGGTGTCAATCACTCCAACTGTAATTCCCGCTCCGGTACTTTGAGCCCAAGCTTGGGTGATTCCCATTTGGGGATAGTTCCAGGAAGCTTTTGCCTCGGGAGAAACGACGGAATAATCAGAAGCAGAAAGATTTGACTGAGGTTCATTGGAGCATCCCGAATCACTTGTGATCCTTCCGTAGGGATTATCACCGTTGAGCAGCTCGTAATTAAACTGGTAACCTACCGGCTCAAAATACCTCACCTCGGGCATTTTACGGAGATTCTGAAGCACTTCAAAATCCGCGATTTTCACTTCGAGGTAAGGAAGTGATCCATGGATTTCTGCCTCTTGACCCTTCACCCGGTAAGTTGGGCTTTCATTTTTCTCCAAAGTCTCAGAGATCATACTTACAATCTTTGAAGCTGAGAATTGCCAGGACTCGCTCTTCACATCATCCAGCCCAATCCTGGAATTTGGCTGCTGGAGCTCGGAAGGTTTATACCCGATTGTCAAAATAGAATCCCCGTACATCAGTGCACTGAAAAGCAGCAGGTCACTTTGCTCCATCCATACAAAATCTCCGGTTTCCTGGATTGACTTGAGAATGATCTGATCAATTTCCGATTGGGGAATCAGGTCATTTTTCACCTCATTTTTCTCCGAAAGGGAGACCGACGGCTTTTCTTCCTGAGTACAGGAAAAAACTAAAATAGCCCCAAAGATCAGGGCTGGGTTGATTTTGAGTTTTAAAAACATGGCTAAAAAAGAGTTATATAAATTGATCATCAGGAAGTTACCTGATTTAAATCCGGAAGTAAAATTGAGAAGCACATTTTTAATCCGGCTCAAATTCCCTCCTCCACTAGCCCATTCTTTGGGGCTGATAAAAGTCATGAAATCTGCTGTTGAGTTTGGATAGATTGCACGACACATCCCTTAATTTCTTTTCAAAATCCTTTTTGTATGAGCAAAAGCGCTAAAGACATCAAGCCCTTAAGTCCTGAGGAGTGGGAAAAATCATGGCAAGAGCACTGGGCGAAATCCCAGATGAATTATGAATTACCTCCCAACCTCAGTAAAAAACTAAAGGATGAAAGGGAGTTTCTTTCCCAAACCAGAAGTCCTCAAAAGGACAAAAAGAAGCTGGAAAAAGTCAACAAGGAGTTTGAAATGGCTTTAAAAAAAATGGACAAAATCGGGCCTGCGGTGACTGTGTTTGGTTCGGCAAGATTTCGACCCGGAGATGAATATTACGAACTGGCCAGGAAGACCGGAGAAGTGTTTGCCAAAGCAGGCTTTTCGGTATTGACAGGCGGTGGTCCGGGTGCCATGGAAGCTGCCAATAAGGGGGCTTTTGAAGTGGGAGGAAAAACCTACGGACTCAACATCATCCTTCCTAACGAGCAGGACCCCAATCCCTATGTGGACGATACGATTGAGTTCAATCACTTTTTTGTGCGCAAGACGATGTTGGTCAAGTATTCCTGTGCATACGTCGTAGTGCCTGGAGGATTGGGAACTTTGGACGAGCTGTTTGAAGCAGCTACCTTAATCCAGTGCAAGAAAATCGGTCCATTTCCACTCATTTTGATAGGTCAGGAGTTCTGGAAAGGCTTACGGGATTTTGTCGGCTTCATGGCCGATCAAGGGGTGTTCTCCCCTGAAGAAGTTGGGTTTTCCAAAATTGTGGACACTCCGGAAGAAGCCGTGGAGTTAGTTCTGAAAAGCATTCCCAAGGATCTTCAAAAAATCCTGGATAAAGAAAAAAACAAGCTGAAGCCTCGAAAGTCCAAAAAGTCAAAGAAGTAAAAAAGACGGGAGACCAGAGTTAGCCGAATAAAAAAAACGTTTTTGTTCAACTTTGGTACAATACCTTAAACCCAATAATTATTTAACTCCATTAAAATTATAAAATGATAGTCAAACTTTTTGGTGCTGCTGGAGGTGAAGTGACCGGCTCATGCTACTTAGTCCGAACAGAAAAGTCCGCCATTTTAATTGACTGCGGGATGTTTCAAGGCGGAAGAGATTCAGAAGCCAAAAACCTGCTTCCCGAAGGGGCAAGACCCGACCAAGTTCAGGCGGTTTTATTAACCCACGGACATTTGGATCATACCGGAAGAGTGCCTCTTTTGATCAAACATGGATTCAAAGGCCCGATCTTTAGCACCATCCAAACCCTGGAAATGAGTCAGATTATTCTCGAAGATTCCGCCCGACTCCAAGATGCCGATGCTGAGCGCCAAAACCGAAAGCATTGGGAACCCGGCAAACCTCTTGTCGAACCCCTGTATGAACCTGAGCATGTGGAAAAAATGAGGGACTTGATTAAGCCTATTTCATTTGGGATTTCGATTCAGATCACGGAAGATATTTCAGCAAGATGGATCGAAGCAGGACACATGCTGGGTTCAGGATGCATTGAGCTGATAGTGGAAGAGGATGGAAAAAAGAAAGTCATTGCTTTTTCGGGTGACCTTGGCCCATTGAATTTGCCTTTGCTTCGCCCTTTTGAACATTTCCAACAGGCGGATTTGGTTTTTATGGAGTCGACCTATGGAGACAGAAACCATAAATCTTACGAGGAAACAGTTGCTGATTTTGAGCAGATCGTCAAAGATGTAAGTGAAAACGGGGGAAAGATTCTAATTCCGACTTTCGCAATCGGCAGAGCTCAGCAATTGCTTTATCATATGGCTGAAATCTACAATTCCGGAAAAATAAAGCCATTTCCAGTCTATTTGGACAGCCCGATGGCAATCCGTGCCACGGAAGTTTATCGAAATCACCAGGATTTGTTAGATGAGGAGTTTCAAGTTCTAAAACAAAGAGGCGCTTTCCCGGTCGATGAGCACTATTTTATTTCCAGTCCAAGCGGAGAATCATCCAAAGCCCTCAATGAGCTTAGCGGCCCCTGTATGATTTTGGCGGGTGCGGGGATGTGTAACGGTGGCCGGATTTTGCACCACCTCCGCCACAACCTCAGGGATCCAAATACCCATATCGTTATTGTAGGATTTCAATCCCAGGGTTCTTTGGGCCGAAAACTGGTGGAAAAGGCCGAATCGGTAAGGATTTTTGGCGAAGAGATTCCAGTGAATGCAAAAGTTCACACCTTAAATGGCTTCAGTGCTCATGCTGGACAATCCGAATTATTGGAATGGTTTTCTTATCTCGCACCCTCCAAGCCTAAATTGGCGTTGGTACATGGGGAAGACCGCGCTCGTGTGATCCTGGCCCAATTGATTGAGGAAAAATTCGGAATCCGTCCGGAACTTCCTGAAATCGGCGATGTGATTGAAATTTAGAAATAGAAAAAACTTAAAGTTCTATCGAACATGAATCAACTCAGAACAATTGAAAATAGTATTAGTAGGATTTGCCTGACGCTGGCACTTTTGCTCCTTTCTGCCACCATAAGCCTTGCTCAGGTGGGCTGGCCCAAGGATATTTTTGCAAAAAACGGAGCAAAAATTACGGTTTATCAACCGCAACCGGAATCCATGACTGGCAACCAAATGGTGGGGCGCTCCGCCTTTTCTGTAGAGGAAACAACCGGAAGTGAATTGATATTTGGAGTATTCTGGTATTCTGCCACCATGCATACAGATCGGGACTCCCACATGATGACGTTGGAAAGCATAAAAATTACTGACGTAAAACTGCCGGGAGTTGAAGACCAGGAAAAGATTACCAAACTGAAATCCTTATTGGAAACTGAAATTCCGCTTTGGGGACTCGAATCCACCCTAGAAGAAATCAACGCAACAATTGAAATTGATCAAATCAATGTAAGTGAGGGACTTAACAATGAAGCTCCGGATATTTTTTATGCCGAAGAACCGACTTTGTTATTACTTTTTGACGGAGAACCCAAAACAGAGCAGGACAAAGACCTGAAAATGAGCCGGGTAATCAACACAGCTTTCCTGATTTTACAAGCCGCTGAAGACAAAAAGTACTACTTATATGCCGGTCAAGGTTGGTACTCCTCGTCTCAGATCAAGGAGGGCTATGCCCTGACATCCAAGCTTCCCAAGTCCATAACTGAGGTGGATAAGCAAATCAAAGAGCAACAAACAGAAAAACCCAACACTAAGGTCAAAGCTCCCAAAAAGGTGATTTCCAGCACTACCCCTGCCGAAATCATCCAATCCGATGGCAAGGCAGATTTTAAAAGCATCGAGGGAACGAACTTGCTTTATATGTCCAACTCAGACAATAATATCTTCAGATACCTCGATGACCAAAAATACTATTTGTTGCTTTCCGGCAGATGGTACGCTTCAGGAAAACTGGAGGGGTCATGGGAATACATCGCTGCGGAAAAGTTACCTACTGAATTCGCCAAAATCCCTGAAAATTCTGAAAAAGGAATTGTCCTTGCCAGTGTGCCGGGCACCCAGGCCAGTTTGGATGCGATTCACGATGCACAGGTTCCACAGACAGCCAAAGTAGACCGTGCAAAAGCGACTTTGGAAGTCACTTACGATGGCGAGCCCAAATTTGAAAAGATTGAGGGGACTTCCCTGGATTTGGCAATGAACACCAAAAGCACTGTACTTAAATCCGGCAACAAGTATTACGCGGTAGACAATGGGATCTGGTTTGTAGCCTCCAATGCCAAAGGCCCCTGGAAGGCAAGTGACGAACGACCAAAAGATGTAGATGATATTCCAGCCACTTCACCTGCCTACAATGTCAAATATGTCTACATCTATGAATCAACTCCTGAGGTGATCTATGTAGGATACACTCCGGGATATATGGGAAGCTACGTCTATGGTCCAACTGTGGTTTATGGCACCGGTTATTATTACAATCCATGGTACGGACCCTATTACTATCCCCGTCCGGTAACTTATGGATTCAGTATGCATTACAATCCCTGGACCGGCTGGAGCATGGGCTTCACTATGAGTTATGGATTTTTCACCTTTGGTATTTATGGTGGGGGCGGATACTGGGGACCTGGAGCCTACAGACCTCCTTATTATGGAGGAGGATATGGAAACAATGTCTTTATCAACAACGGGGATATCAATATCGACCGCTCCAATAATATCTACAATAATAGAGACCATGTGTCCACCCGTGATGTTCAGCGTGGAGACAGAGGGAATTCAGCAACTACCAGACCTGCAACAGGACAAAGACCAAGCACGCAACCTGGAGTTTCCACCAATGACAGAAACAGAACTTCTGGTGCCGGAACACCTTCAGCTTCCCAACAGCCAGCAAACCGGGGGGCAATGGCTGGTGCCGGGACCCGAGATGTATATTCAGACAAAAGCGGAAACGTATATAACCGGGATACTAACGGAAATTGGAGTCAGCGGCAGGGAAATTCTTGGCAACAAACCAATAATCAGCCTTCCCAGATGAATAAAGACTACCAAAATCGCCAGCGAAGCACTACTCAAAACCAAAGCTTTCAGCAAACCAACCGAGGAGGTAATATGGGTGGTGCCCGTGCAGGCGGCGGAGCACGAGGAGGCGGAGGCCGAATGCGATAAATTCAAAAGCCCGGAGGATTGAATTCCCCCGGGCTTTTTATTTTTTTGTGGATCCGATTTTACATCAGTATTAAAAAATTTACCAATTGGTCTCGACAAGCTCGACCACCGGAATATTGTTTAAAGTTGGGGAATGGGAGGAAAATGCGGCTGAGCCGCATTTTCCTCCCATTCCCTTATTAGCCACAATCTCGGTGGCCGAGCGAAGTCGAGGCCATTTTGACCTTTTGGCAAAGAAGCGGATAACCAGATATTTTTTTATGAAAACTGGAACTTAAGAGCCATTCCTAGAACTGAACTTTAATCACTGATCTCCGCGACTGCAAACTGATCACTGCTCACTTCCTTTCCTCGGTTCCCGGGTTCCTTCAAAAAGCTCATATTTCAAAAGGCGGCAATCAATCGTTCCGTTCCAAAATTCAATTCTTCGGCTTGCTTTCAATCCGACTTTTTTGGCCAGTTCCAGATTTCCGGTAAAAATATAGCCCCGATAACCCGCACACTTTTGCTTCATAAAGTCCCCCATCCGCTTGTAGGTGATTTCCAACTCGTCGTTTTCACCCAATCGCTCGCCATATTCCGGATTGAACATAATCACGCCACGGGGTCTTTCCGGAATTTCAGTCTCTGCAAAATCACAGGTTTGAAATTCAATCATGTGGTCCACACCGGAGAAGGCTGCATTTTCCTGGGCGAAGGAAATCGCCTGAAGTGAAATATCAGAGGCAATGATTTTTACCTCAGTTGCTTCCACGATTTTACCTTCCAGTTTTTTCTTTTTAGCCTGAAAAGCTTCCTCACTATAGCCCAAAATATGTTGAAAGGAATAATGATCCCGAAACAAACCCGGATAGCGCTTAGTGGCCATCAGCGCGGCTTCGATTGCCAAAGTCCCCGAACCGCACATCGGATTGATGAAGGGTACACGGGTATTCCATTCGGTAGCATAAATCGTTGCAGCAGCCAAAGCTTCCATCATCGGAGCTTTTCCAGGTATTTTGCGATAGCCATGCTTGGCCAATGTCTCTCCGGAAGTGTTGATGTAAACCGAAGCCTGAGTTTCTTTCCAATATACCTGAATCACCAGACCGTCGAAATCCGAACCGGAGTCCGGCCTTCTCCCTTTTTGCTCCCGAAAACGGTCCACGATCGCATCTTTCACCTTGACATTGACGATGAGCGGAGTGGTGATGGATTCATTCTCCGCAACTGAATTCACCGAAAAGTAGCCATCCACATCCAGGTATTCCTCCCAGGCGATGGATTTGAATTTTCGGTAGATGTCCTCTGCATTCTGCAAGTAAAAGGATTTAATCTCATACAGCACGTGCGAGGCTGTCCGCAAATGAAGGTTGAGATCCATGCAATCCTCCAAACTGGCCCGAAGTTCGATCCCGGTTCGAATGACAGAGGTCGGCACAAATCCCAATTCACGAACTTCCTGCTCCAGGTAAGTGACCGAACGATCTTTGCAGGTGATAAAAACTTTTCCTTTTATGTTAAAATCAATCATGCGCAAAAGTAAGAATTGGCTCGGGAGTTTTCCGATAAAATGAAGCAATTGACCATTTATCCGTTTCGGATACAAAACTCGCAATCGATTCCGTAAATTGAAAATGAATTGGGTTGCCCAAGCAGGACTTAATCAGGAATTTTAACCAGTACCCAAAACCAAAAAAACAATGAACTACATGTTAAGAAAGAGCATTTTCTTTCTCTCAAGTTTGGCAATATTGAATAGTGCCCAAGCTCAAAAAGGCGAAAAAGATTGGAAAAATCTATTTAATGGCAAAGATCTAACTGGTTGGAAAGCCGTCGCAGGAACTGCTAAATACGAAGTGGTAAACGGAGAAATCGTAGGTACCTCCGTGGCCAAATCTCCCAATACCTTTTTGATCACCGAAGAGACTTACGGGGATTTTATCCTGGAATTGGAATTGAAAGTAGAAGACCTCACCAGCAACTCCGGTGTGATGGTCAGAGGACAATTTGACCCCGCTGCCCGTGAAGGCAAAGGACTTGTTTTCGGCTATCAGATCGAATGTGATCCATTGGAAAGAGCCTGGACAGGTGGAATTTACGATGAAGCCCGAAGAGGATGGTTGTATCCATTGGATCTAAACCCTGCAGCAAAAACTGCCTTTAAAATGGGTCAGTACAATAAATATCGCATTGAAATGATCGGTGGAGAGATCAAAACTTGGGTCAATGACCAAGAGGTGGCTTACGTGGTGGATGATATGGACAAGACCGGATTTATCGGCTTGCAGGTTCATAGTGTCAAGGATGAGCACGCAGGAAGGAAAACCTACTTCAGGAACGTCCGAATCAAAACAACTAACCTGGATCCAAAACCATTCAAAAACCCCATTTATGTAGTCAACACACGCGACAATGAACTGACTGCCCATGAAAAATCCAACGGTTGGAAATTGCTTTTCGATGGAAAAACCAGTGAGGGTTGGAGAAGTGGCAAAAGTGAAAGTTTTCCTGAATTCGGCTGGTCAACAACAAACGGTGAACTTGCCATAGCAGCTACCCGAGGGGATGACAAGCGTCCTGGCGACATCGTGACCATAGAAAAATACGCTGCATTCGATTTCTCTTTTGACTTCAAATTTGCCGAAGGAGCCAATAGCGGAGTGAAATACTTTGTAACGCTTTCCGAAGGAAACACCGGTTCTGCCAGCGGTTTGGAATATCAGGTTTTGGATGACGAAAAACATCCGGATGCAAAAAACGGAATTGCCGGCAACCGAACACTTTCTTCCCTGTATGACCTGATCACATCCTCCAAAACCGCACGTCACACAAAAGGTGCTGGAGAATGGAACAAAGGCCGTATTGTTGCCTATCCAGACAACCGGGTAGAACATTACCTCAACGGCGTGAAAGTCCTTGAATATGTGCGTGGATCAAAGGAATATCTTGACTTGGTGGCAAATTCAAAGTATAAGGAAATCAAAAACTTTGGACAAGCTTCTGAGGGATTCATTCTGCTTCAAGACCATTCTGATGATGTGAGGTACAAAAACATCAAAATCAGAAAACTGAAATAAACCTCTAATACCATGAGTAAGCAAAACAGAAGAGAATTCATCAAGAAAAGCACTGCTGCTACTTTGGGCCTTTCGGCCTTGGGTGCGGTTGGTTTTTCCGCGAAATCCTATGGTAGGATCATCGGTGCAAATGAGCGGTTGAATGTAGCGATCGCTGGTTTGGGCCGTAGGCTTGGCGCATTCTATGAACCAATCGGTCTGGAATCGAGCAATGTAAACTTGATGTACCTCTGTGATGCAATGCAGTCTCAGATGCCAAAAGCGGCCAAAAACTTTGAGAAATACATCAGCTATGCTCCAAAACTTGAGCAGAATATCATGAAAGTATTGGATGATAAAGAGCTCGATGTATTGATCAATGCAACCCCGGATCACTGGCATGCACCGGGGACTTGGCTGGCTTTGGAAAGAGGAAAACATGTCTATGTCGAGAAGCCCTGCTCCCACAATCCCCATGAAGGGGAGCTATTGATCGCGTTGCAAAAAAAATACAACAAAGTCGTCCAAATGGGAAACCAGCAGCGCTCGGCTCCCGAAAGCCGGGAAATAATCGCTGCGATTCACAACGGGGCGATTGGTAAAGCCTTTATGGCGAAAGCCTTCTACAGCAATAATCGTGGGACTGTTCCAAACCCCGTAGCCCAGGCTGCCCCAGCTGGTTTGGATTGGGACCTTTTCCAAGGACCTGCTCCACGAAAACCCTACATGCATGATACCTGGGACTACAACTGGCACTGGTACGGTTGGGATTATGGAACTGCCGAAACAGGAAACAATGCGACTCACGAACTGGATGTGGCACGATGGGCTTTACAGGTGGATTATCCGAGTGAAGTGATGGTAGTGGCCGGCAAAATGCACTTTCCGGAAGACGGCTGGACGATGTACGACACCATGGATGCTACCTTCAAGTTTGGGGGCAACAAAGTCATTCAGTGGGACGGAAAAAGCCGAAACTCCTACAAAACATACGGTTCTGACCGGGGTACAATTATCTATGGGACTGAAGGTTCAGTTTACGTGGACCGAGGCGGATACAAGCAATTTGACCGGAGCGGAAAAATGGTAAAGGAAAACATGGGTGGTGGAACTGAAGGTGGTACCCAACTCGGAGGTGGAGGAGACATGAGTACCACTCACGTGGTCAATTTCTTCAATGCAGTACGGGGACTTGAAAAACAAAACTCCAACATTGAGGACGGGGCTGTTTCAACGCTCCTTTGCCATTTGGCGAATATCAGCAGCAGAACGGGGGAAACTTTGATTTGTGACCCTAAAAACGGCCACATCCAGAACTCTGAAAAAGCCAAAGCCCTTTGGACAAGGGAGTATGAAAAGGGCTGGGAACCTCCAAAAATTTGAATAAAATAACTGATTGGTTTTCTTTTTTATCCAACACCTGCTTTCGAATCGAGAGCAGGTGTTTTTTTTCAAATTGGATCCCGAATTCATGACTTACTAACTTTTTACAATAATCATAACGATACAATCATTCGATTAACATTTATTCAATCAATTGAAAGTTTTTAGGTAAAAATTAAAATAAAATCGGGTTTTGGAATTGTCATTTTTTCAGCCGCAATCGATTCCGTAATTACAGCTTTTGAAGTTTTGAACATCACTGACCTTCTGTCTACCTTTTATGTAGGAAAATAGATGAATTTTTCCGCTCATCATTTTTCCAAAAATTACCCAATGATTGAACCAATTCTATCTTATAACAATAACCCACTTAACTATGCGTACAAAATTTTACACCTACCTATCGGTGGTGTTGATGCTGTTGCTTAGCGCTGGCTATGCGCAAGCACAGGATGTCCAAGTAAGCGGTACTGTTGCGGATGAATCAGGATCACCCCTACCGGGTGTGACGATTCTCCTCAAAGGGACCACTAAAGGCACAACCACTGATTTAGATGGAAAGTATTCCATCTCTGGTCCAGCCACAGGCGTGCTGGTATTTTCATTTATCGGTTACACTCCTTTGGAAGAAACAATCGGAAACCGAAGTCTAATTGATGTAAGTCTCAGTCCTGACTTAGCTGATCTGGAAGAGATCGTCGTAGTCGGATACGGTACTGTCAAAAAAAGTCAGCTTACCGGCGCAATTTCCTCAGTTGGAACTAAAGAAATCCAGGAACTTCCGATCACCGATGCAAGACAGGCCCTTCAAGGCCGGGCAGCAGGCGTGGATGTAACCCAGGCAGGCTCCAAACCAGGTTCAGCTCCACAGGTTCGTATCCGTGGACGCCGTTCCTTCAACGCCTCCAACGAACCACTCTACGTTGTGGATGGAATTCCAACCGTTGGGGGGATTGGCGACATTAACCCTGGAGATATTACGTCCATGGAAGTTTTGAAAGATGCCTCTGCCACAGCAATCTATGGCTCAAGAGGATCCAACGGGGTTGTGCTGATCACAACCAAGCGAGGAAGTGTAGGTAAAACCGTAGTTTCCCTTGATTCCTATTATGGAATCAATGAGGAAATGGGCAGAATCGACGTATTTAATGGTGAAGAGTTTGCAGAATACAAAAGAGAATCAAGAAGAACTGTCGGAACCTATCCTGCAGGAGCTGCAACTCCAGAAGCGGATGCCAAAATTTTTGAACCGGTAGAGCTTGAAAGCATCCAAATGGGCCGCAGTACTGACTATGTAGCGGGTTTGATGCAACGGGGAAATATCCAAAGCCATCAGATCGGTGTGAGTGGTGGTAGTGAAAAGACTACCTTCTTCGTATCAGGTAACTATTTCAAAGATGTGGGTATTATTCAGAATCAAGACTTCACTCGGTATACTTTCCGTATCAACCTGGACCATCAGCTGAACAAAAAGGTAAAGATCGGAACCTCTACTCTAGTCACTTACAGTGAAAGAAACGGGGAAAATTTCAACCCAATCGGAGGAGCTTTGGCTGAAAACCCACTTGGCAAACCCTACGATGACGAAGGCAACATAATATTTATGCCAACATCAGATGGATTAAGAACCAATCCATTTGCAGAAGTGGTGCCGGGCGCACAAGTCGATGAAACCTTCAGAACTAGAATTTTCAACAGTGTCTTCTTAAACTGGGAAATAACCAAAGGTTTGACCTATCGATTGGTCTTGGGACCTGACTTCAACGTCAGCAGATCCGGTCGATTCACTGGTTCTCAGACTAATGAACGACGCGGTGCACCCCCTACTGGAAGTGTGGACGAAAGATTCCAGTTTAATTACACCATTGAAAACATTTTGACCTACCAAAAAGTCTTCGGTCAAAATCACAATCTGAAAATCGACTTGCTGCAGTCATTCCAGAAGGACAAGTGGGAGCAAAGCACCATCAGCGTATTGGGAATTCCTGCACCTTCCCAATTATATCACAGATTGGGCGACGCTTCCCAAATCACCGGCGCAAATACCAACTTGGTAGAGTGGGCCCTCCTCTCCTACATGGCTAGGGCGAATTACAGTTTCAAAGGAAAATACCTCATAACAGGTACTATCCGGGCTGATGGAAGCTCTCGTTTCGGTGAAAACAACAAGTTTGGATATTTCCCTTCTGTGGCTTTTGGCTGGAATGTCGATCAAGAAGACTTCCTGAAAAACTCCTCTTTTATAGATCAATTGAAATTGAGAGCAAGTTATGGGGCTATCGGAAACCAGGCGATCAACCCTTACCAAACTCAGGCTTTGCTGGGAAGAACCAGCTATGCCTGGGATAATACCGCAGCATTTGGTTACCGCCCAAGCTCCATCGGGAATCCTGACCTGAAGTGGGAAACGTCCACGACATTCAACGTGGGTACGGATTTCTCTATTTTCAAAAACCGCGTCTTCGGTTCCTTGGAATATTACATCACAAATACCTCAGATCTCTTGGCTCCCCAGCCTTTACCTAACTCCACTGGTTTTGGAGGATTCACTACCAACATCGGCGAAACTCAAAACCGAGGTGTTGAGCTTAGTTTGTCCACCCTGAACATTGAGAGAGGCGATTTTGTATGGCAGACGGACATTATCTTTACCCGTAACCGGGAAGAAATCCTATCGCTTCCCAACGGAGACGATATTGCGGCTGGCAGATTTATTGGACAGCCATTGACCGTTTTCTTTGATTATAAAAAACTAGGCATCTGGCAAACAGAGGAGAAAGACGAAGCTGCAGTTTATTCTGATGTACCTGGGACGATCAAGATACAGGACACCAACGATGACGGCAAGATCAATGCCTCAGACCGGGTGATCTTGGGTTCAACAGTCCCTGATTTCTCTATGGGTATGACCAACCGATTCAGTTTCAAATCCTTTGACTTCTCATTCTTCATCTTTGGACGTTTTGGTTCGATGATCAACAGTGAGTTCCACACCAACACCAACTATTTGGCTGGTCGATACAATAACCTGGATATTGACTATTGGACACCAACCAACCCAACAAATCTTTATCCAAGACCTAACCAAAACCAGGAGTTTCCGAAATACAATACGTCTCTCAGGTATTATGACGGTACGTTTGTCAAAGTCAGAAACATCAATCTGGGCTATAACTTCGGAGAAAACGCTTTGGAAAAAATCGGTCTGTCCAGTTTGAGACTATACAGCAGCATCCAAAATCCGTTCATTTTCGCAAACTATCGAAAAGTTCATAAGGGAATTGACCCTGAAGTATTTATGGATGGAGAGCAAGGTGTAGGAGCAGGAGTTGTCAACGCGAATATTACCCCGCCGACCGTTCAGTTCACCTTCGGTATCAACGCGAAATTTTAACACCAAGAAAATTTGACGATGAAAAAAATATCAAAAACATATAAAATGATATCCTGGATCAAGACCGGAGCTTTGGGCTTGACGCTTTCTTTGGCCGTTTCATGCCAGGATGCACTACAGGAAGATGTCGTCTCCAATATCGGAAACGACTATCTGAACACAGCAAAAGGACTGGATGACGGAGTAAATGCTGCTTACACCTCATTGAGAGCTTGGTATGGTACAGAGCGAGGACACAGCTTAACAGAGTTTGGTACCGATATTTATACCAACGGAGCGGATGGGTCATGGAAGTTTATGAATACCTATACCACTGACTTTGACTCCCAAAACGGGTTCGTTCGAGAGATTTGGGATGAGTTTTATCGGGGTATCAACACCTGTAATGCAGTCATAGACCGTTCGGTGAATGTCACAGGTGTCAATGAGACAACCCTCAAGCAGCGGATTGCAGAGGTCAAGTTTATCCGGGCTCACCACTATTTTCTGTTGGTTCAGCTTTTTGGACCAGTTGATTTGCGGCTCACTGAAACACTTGCTCCTACCAAAGAAGTAACCCGTGCACCGATTTCGGAGATCTACTCCGCGATTATCTCTGATTTGGAAACCGCCATTCCGGATTTGGAGGCTTTGAAGGCATCTGCCCAATATGGAAGGGTGACAAGGCCAGCTGCACAGCATTTGTTGGCCAAAGTCTATATGACCAAAGCAACCTCTGAGGCAGCTTCTCCAGATGATTTTGCCAAAGCTGAGCCTTTGTTGAAAAGCGTGATCAGTGACTATGGATTTATTTTGTTGCCACAATTTTCTCAAATTCACCAGTTTGGAAATGAAAGAAATGACGAAATCGTCTGGGCTATTCAATACACCCGTGATCCGTTGACAAACCAGCAAGCAAATACCGCAGCTAATCCTGTTCTAAACAACGGAAACAATTCCCACCTCTATTTTCTGATGGAATATGACGTCCAGCCAGGAATGAGAAGGGATACCGAAAACGGCCGGCCATTCAAAAGATTCCGAATGACTCCTTATGCAATTAACACCGTGTTTGCAGACAGGGTAAATGACAGTCGGTACAAAGCCTCCTTCAAAGACACGTATTATTCCAACAGACCAGGGACCTTCAATACCAACTTTGACCTTTCTAAAACCTCAGTCACTTTTGCTCAAGGAGATACTGCAATCTATATTCCGGGATATGAAATGTCTCTTGCTGAACGAGCCACCAAAAAGTATCAGGTATTGGTTCCTAGTCGATATGACGAGAGATTATTCCCAGCTTTGAAAAAACACCTCGATCCGGGACGAGTAGACTTGACACAGGAACAAGGTGGACGGGATTTTCCCGCCATGCGATTGGGTGAGACTTACCTCCTACTTGCCGAAACGCAGCTAAAACTTGGGAAAGTTGCAGATGCAACAGCCACGATCAATGTAGTGAGAAGAAGAGCTGCATTCTCTGGAAAAGCAGCAGCAATGGAAATCACACCTGCTCAAATGACCATGGAATTCATCATGGAAGAAAGAGCGAGAGAATTGATCGGTGAGCAATTCAGATGGTTGGATCTGAGACGCTGGGGAGTTTTGGTAGAGCGAGTAAAACTTTACAATGCGCAAGCTGCTCCAAACATAAAGAACCACCATGTATTGAGACCTATCCCTCAGAATCAAATTGACAGAACTCAGGGCGGTGCAAGTGCCTTTCCTCAGAACGAAGGGTATTGATTTCTAATTCCCCTCATAAACAAAACAGCCCTGAATATTTCGGGGCTGTTTTTCGTTTTAGGCAACCAAACAAATTAAACTGCGATGGTCGATGATCGGATGATGATTTTTGAAGGAATACTAATCAACTGATTGGGAAGGTCTGGTTGACGGGGCTTTGTCAGCTTTTTCATCAAAAGCTTAGCACATTCCTCCCCGATCGTAAATGCCGGCTGAGTGATGGTAGTCAAAGAAGGAGTCAAAAGTCCTGCAATACTTAAATTGGAAAAGAAACTGATGATTTTTAGGTCCTCAGGAATCTTGATGTCTGTTCTTTTGACAGCATGGTAGGTGGCCAAAGCCAATTTTTCCACCGAAGAAACCAGCCCATCTGGGCGATCCTCTGAAAGCAACATCTTACGGATTGCCTCAATGTTATTTTCCTCTTCATGTGCACAAGTCACCTGAAGTGAAGGAGTAGGCGAAAGTCCGGCAGCCTTCAAAGCATCCAGGTAGCCGCGGTACCTTTCCTTGGTGATGGACAGTTCTTTGGAAAGCATCAGAAAAGCAATCCTTCTGCACCCCTGCTGGATCAAATGTTTAGTGCCTTCAAAGGCGCTTTCATAATCATTCGTAATGAACTTGGTTGTTGGGATACTTTCGCAAATCCTGTCAAAAAATATCAAAGGAAATCCCCGCTCATGCAGCCTAGCCAAATGCGAAATATCACTGGTTTGGCTGGAAACTGACATCACAATCGCATCCGCCCGACCGTTCATCAACAAATTGACAATTTTCTTTTCACGCTCCACATCCTCGTGTGTGCTGTAAACCAGAAGATGATATCCATGCTGTTGGGTTACTTCCTCGATTCCGTCAATAACTTTTGAAAAAAAACTGCTCATCCGCTCCGGCATGACCACTGCGATGGTCTTGCTTTTGTTTTCTCTCAAACTTCGGGCAAATGGATTGGGCTGATAATTCATCTTTTCAGCCATGCTGACAACCTTTTTCTTGGTTTCCTCGCTGATTTCGTAACTGTCGTTTAGGGCACGAGACACTGTCGAAGGCGATAGCTTCAACTCTGCTGCCAGCTCTTTCAGATTGACTCCGGTACTCATAGGGTATAATGGGTTAATAGTGCAATTGGTTGGTCGAATAAATTCGAGGGGGTCAATTTAAAGAAATTAATCCACTTATATAATTTCGCAATCGTTTCCGTATTTTAATGCCGTTCAGGTGCTATTTCAGGGTAAATTTAACTTGGCAATATGACCCCTGATTAGCTCCTAACCTCCTTTATGATACCAACTCAAACCCAAAGCTCCTTCCTTACCGAAGACTTTTTATTGCATACTGATTTTGCAAAAATCCTTTATCATGATTATGCTAAAAATCTTCCGATAATCGATTATCACAACCACCTCCCTCCTGCTGAAATAGCCCAGAACAGGCAGTTTGAAAATATCAGCAAAATCTGGCTGGCAGGAGATCACTACAAGTGGCGGGCCATGCGGACCCTCGGGATCTCAGAAAAGTTTATCACCGGAGATGCCTCCGACACCGAGAAGTTTGACAAGTGGGCTTACACAGTCCCATACACCATGCGAAATCCACTTTATCACTGGACGCACATGGAATTGAGAAGGTATTTCGGGGTGGATGAGTTGTTGACTTCTGCCAATGCTACAGAAGTTTATCTACACACTTCCGAAATGCTTCAAAATCAGGAATTCCGTGCACAGGGGCTTTTGGAAAGGATGAAAGTGGAAGTGGTCTGCTCCACCGACGATCCTGCAGATTCCCTGGAGCATCATGTGGATTATTTCTACGCCAATGGAAAAGTAAAACTTTACCCCGCTTTCCGACCCGACAAATCATTCGCAATCGAGAACCCTGAAAGCTATAAATCCTATCTCAACAGACTTGGATCTGCTGCTGGGTTTGAAATTTCCTCCTTCGACCTTTTGATTGAGGCTTTGTCAAATCGGATTGATTTTTTCCATACTATGGGTTGCAGACTTTCTGACCATGGATTGGAAAACCTGGTCTATTCTTCAGAAACCAAGCTTTCAGCAGACAGCATCCTGATCAAAGTTCTCCGAGGAAATATCCCTTCTGTCGAAGAAGTTGAATATTTCAAATTCAAAGTCCTCAAAAAACTCTGCAAAATATACCACGCCAAGGGTTGGGTTCAGCAGTTTCACCTGGGAGCTCTGAGAAATACCAATACCAGAATGCTGCGTGTATTGGGGCCAGATACAGGTTTTGATTCCATCGGGGATTTTGACCAGGCAAAGGCAATGGCGGCTTTTCTCAATGAGCTCGACTCCTCTGACCAACTGACCAAAACGATCCTTTATAACCTTAATCCACGCGACAATGAAGTTTTGGCTTCGATGATCGGAAATTTCAACGATGGATCAGTAAAAGGAAAAGTCCAGTTTGGCTCCGGTTGGTGGTATCTGGATCAAAAAGACGGCATGGAAAAACAGATCAATGCCCTCTCCAACATGGGCTTAATCAGCTGTTTTATCGGTATGTTGACGGATTCCCGCAGTTTCCTTTCTTTTCCACGTCATGAATATTTCCGCAGAATCCTTTGCAACCTGATAGGCAAGGATGTCGAAAACGGCGAACTTCCCTGGGATGAAAAGTGGCTTGGCCAATTGGTCACGGACATTTGCTACCAAAACGCCAAAAACTACTTCGATTTTTCTCCTTCTAACTACAAACTCTAAATGAGCACATCTACCCTTTTTTCCCTGGAAGGAAAGAAAATTGCCTTCTCAGGTGCCACTGGTGTCTTGGGAAAAACCATGGCGCTTCATTTGGCCGCGGAAGGTGCAGAACTGCTGATACTTGGCCGCACACCTGAGAAAGTCAATGAACTGGTAGCTGAAGTCAATGCTTCCAGTGGCAAAGCCTGGGGATATTTTGCAGATGTGACGGATGAGGAATCTCTGGAAAAAGTCGCCAAAGTCATCGAATCTCAACATGGTCATATCGATGTTCTGATCAATTCCGCTGGAGGAAATATGCCCGGAGCTGTGATACGACCGGATCAGAATTTTCTGGATCTGGATTCCCAAGCTTTGCGAAAAGTCATGGATCTAAACTATCTAGGGACAGTTCTTCCCATCAAAGCATTGCTTCCTTTGATGCTTAAAGTAGGGAAAGGAAACATCCTCAATATCAGCTCAATGGCAGCATCCAGACCCATGACTCGAGTGATGGGATATGCCTCTGCAAAAGCTGCAATCGACAACCTAACTAAATGGCTCTCGGTCGAATTGGCCCATAAGCATGGACCTGAGTTTAGGGTAAATGCGATTGCTCCAGGATTTTTTCTCACAGAACAAAACCGGACTTTACTGACCGAACCAGATGGCAGCCTAACCCAACGCGGAAATCAAATCAAGACCCACACCCCAATGAACCGATTTGGGAAACCAGAGGATTTGTTGGGTGCCTTGCAGTGGCTTTGCAGCGATGCTTCGGCATTTGTAACAGGAACGATTATACCTGTTGACGGCGGATTCAGCGCCTATTCCGGAGTGTAAAATGGTTAAGAGTTAATGGTTAAAAGTTAATCGTTGATCGAATTAACCCTTAACTTTTAACACTTAACCTTTAACTTGAAAGAGCAATAACAACTAACCAATAACCAAACACCTTTTTTCCATGAGCTACAAAATGGAACAAACCATGCGCTGGTATGGTCCCAAAGATCCCGTTAGTCTTAGAGATATTCTCCAATCCGGTGCCACCGGTATCGTCACTGCCCTGCACCATATTCCAAACGGGGAAGTTTGGAGCCGGGAAGAGATTCAGGCCCGAAAAAACATGATCGAAGAAGCCGGACTTACCTGGTCTGTCGTGGAATCGGTGCCTGTCCATGAAGTGATCAAAACCCGCACCGGGGATTATCTTCAAATTATCGAAAACTACAAGCAAACTCTTCGAAATCTGGCTGCTGAGGGTGTTTTCATAGTTTGCTACAATTTTATGCCAATTCTGGACTGGACCCGCACCAACCTGGAATACGAGCTTCCGAATGGAGCAAAAGCTTTGCTTTATGAGAAAAAAGCAGTCCAGGCTTTTGACCTTTTCATTCTTCAAAGACCTGAGGCATTTTCAGAATATTCTGAAGACGAAATCGCCGCAGTCAAAGCCTATTACGAGGGGCTTTCTCCCGATGCCAAGCAACTGATTATTGACAATATCCTGAAAGGACTACCGGGTTCGGAAATTGGCTACACCATGGACGAGTTCAAGGCCATGCTGAAAACCTATGAAGGAATCGATGCCAAAAAACTTGCCGAGCATTTGCGCCTTTTCCTGGATGCCATCTCTCCAGTGGCTGAGGAAGTTGGCGTTTATCTCTGTATTCATCCTGATGATCCTCCATATTCACTTTACGGACTTCCAAGAGTAGTCAGCACTGCTTCAGATGCCAGAAGGATTCTTTCCGAAACCCCAAGCAAACACAACGGATTGACCTTTTGTACGGGTTCGTATGGAGTGAGAGCAGACAATGACCTTCCTGCAATGGTAAAGGAGTTTGGAGAACGAATCCATTTTATCCATTTGCGCAGCACCAAAAGAGACGCAGAAGGTAACTTCTTCGAGGACAACCACCTGGAAGGAAATGTGCCTATGGTCGCTGTGATCAATGAAATTTTGAATGCCCAGGAAAAATATGGGAAAAGCATTCCGATGCGCCCCGATCACGGCCATCAAATGCTGGACGATCTTCACAAAAAAACCAACCCGGGCTATTCTGCCATTGGTCGCTTGAAAGGCCTGGCTGAAATCAGAGGGGTCGAGGAAGCCTTGCTTTGGGCGAAAAAGCAGTAGGCCTGGAAGCTTGGAGTAAGAGAGAGAAGTGAGTAGTGAGTAGTAAATAGTGAACGATTCGAAAGCTCGTAAATCGTAAATCAAAAATCGTAAATCCCCATGATCGAGGACTTTTCTCCCATCCCCAAATCCTATTCAGAAATTCAAAAAGCCACTGTCGAAAGTGGCTTTACTATGGCTTCTGACTTGGCCATAGGTTCTTTGCTCAGAACTTTGGCTGTCAGCAAACCAGGCGGAAGATTTTTGGAACTTGGAACCGGAACTGGACTTTCTACTTCCTGGATTTTGGAAGGAATGGATCACAACTCACGACTGACAACCATCGACAATGATGTGGCCTGCCTGAGCATAGCGCAAAAGTATTTGGGCAATGATCCCCGGCTTAATCTTCAATGTATCGATGGAGAGGATTGGATAAATGCCAACCTGGCCAAGCGATTTGACCTCATCTTTGCGGACACCTGGCATGGAAAATACCTGATGCTGGATCATATTTTGGAAATGCTGAAACCCTCAGGTTTTTACATCGTCGACGACATGAATCCTCAGCCCAATTGGCCGGAAGGTCATGCGGAAAAGGCAGAAAAATTTATAGAAAAGCTCGATTCCTCCAGATTTTTGACGCTCACTAAAATGAACTGGTCTACCGGGATCATCGTGGCTACAAGAAAATACTAAGTCTATTTCTTAACACTTAAAAAAGTTCTGCCAGGAAATAGATTTGACCAAAAAGATACTTCCCTCATTTTCAACCATCCGTCATCTTTTGGAATAAATGTTGTGAATAAGTTGAATGCAACGCGATATCTTGCACTAAACCTGTCAAATTGGAACCTGCTTAAGTGCTTAAAAAAGCGCTTCATTACTTCATGAAGAAAACCTCCCTCCTTTTTATTTTCTCCTTTATTACCCTTTTTTCCATTGGAACACTGGCAATGGTCACCTACCAGCCAGAACTCAAAAAGAAACTTAAGGAAACCTATTCGACCCTTCTCGAAAATAATACGAACCAAGATTCAATCGAATTAGTTGAGCCGATTCCTGAAGAAATCCACGCTCCCATCGAGTTGCCAGATTTTAAGGGCAGGCTGAAAAAAGACACCTATGAAGACCACCTCATCGCTGCTGAAGGCTCTGGGATCGGATTGATTCAGAATGAAAACCAACTCAATCAACTTTTGGCTAATGGAGTTTTGGTGGAAGCAAGTGCAGGAGCAGGTTACAAAGTTGACTCCCTGACACATAGTGTTCCTTTTGTTACCCAAAATTCAAAAAAAGTCCTGGAAGAGCTGGGTAGAACCTACGAAGCGTTGGCAGGTGAAGGAAACTATTTCACTGTTTCCTCGGCCACTCGCACGATAGATCAACAAAAGAATCTAAAAAAGAGAAATCGAAACGCAACCGCCGGTCCCAGTTCCCATTCCTATGGAGTCTCATTTGATATCTCCTTTATCCGATTCAACGGAATAAGAAACTACGACCAAAAGGCACAAAAAAACCTGGAAGCAGTACTCAAACATTTCCAAAAGGCAAATAAAATCTATGTTATCAAGGAGAGAAGGCAGGCCTGCTATCATATTACGGTGAGATAATTCTCCCATTGACAGACAACAAAAAAGACCGCCTCGCAGCGGTCTTTTTGAGTTTTATACCTCCAAGCCTTTGTGAGTGTCTTCACTCACAAATCCGAAATCTAAATCAATACCCCAACACCTTCAGCATACTTTCCTCGGTCTGATCTTTGGCGAAAAGTTTGTGGGTGACATTGCCGTTTTCGTCCCGGTCGATCAGCACATGCTTGGGTGCAGGAATCAGACAATGCTGGATTCCGCCATATCCGCCGAGGGATTCCTGGTAGGCTCCTGTATGGAAAAAGCCGATGTACTGCTTTCTTCCGGGCTCGATCTTGGGCAAGTAGATATTGAATTGGTGGGCTTCAGAGTTGTAGTAGTCCATGCTGTCGCAGGTCAGACCACCCAGTGAAATCCCCTGATAGGTTTCATCCCAGTTGTTTACAGCCAGCATGATATATTTTTGGTTCAATCCCCAGCTGTCCGGCAATTGAGTGATGAAGGATCCGTCGATCATGTACCAGAGTTCCTTGTCGTTTTGGAGCTTTTCTTCCAATACCGAATACAAAACCGCTCCACTCTCTCCTACTGTGTAGCTTCCGAATTCGGTAAAGATGTTAGGCTCGGTGGTGTTGTTTTTGGCACACATCCACTTGATGTTTTTCACGATCTGATCCGCCATATATTGGTAGTCATAATCGAAAAACACATTGGTTTTGATCGGCCAACCGCCACCTATATCCATGGTATCCAAGCTTGGAGCTATCTTTTTCAGATCTACATATTTCTGGATAAAACGGGTCAGTTCAGACCAGTAATAAGCGGTGTCTTTGATTCCAGAATTGATGAAAAAGTGAAGCATCTTCAGGCTGACCTGAGGATTGTTTTTGATTTTTTCCTCATACAGGCTGAGGATATCATTGTATCTCACCCCAAGTCTGGACGTATAGAAACCAAACTTTGGCTCCTCATCCGCAGCGATCCGTATCCCAACCTGAAAGGGAACTTTCACATGCTCCAGGTAATAATCGATCTCGCCAAGGTTGTCCAGGATTGGGATACAGTTTACAAAACCGTCATTCAGCAATTCGCTGATGTATTTTTTGTACAACTCACGTTTGAAGCCGTTGCAGACGATATAGGTATCCTTGGTAATCTTTCCCTTAGCATATAAACTTCTCACCAAAGGAATATCAAACGTGGACGAAGTCTCAATATGAATGTCATTTTTCAGGGCCTCGTCCAGAACAAAGCTGAAATGAGAGGACTTGGTGCAATAGCAGTAGGTGTATTTCCCGTGGTAATCGTGCGTTTGGATCGCGTTGTTGAAGTAGGACTTCGCATTCTGAATGCTTTCCGAAATTTTGGGCAAATAGGTCAATTTGAGCGGTGTGCCGTAGGTTTCGATTATCTCCATCAGATTGACACCATTAAAAAAAAGCTCATTGTTCTCCACATGAAACTCTTTGGTTGGAAAATCAAAGGTCTGCTGGATCAGGTCAATGTATCTGTTCATTTACCGGGGGTTTAGAATACATGAAATAAGGCTGCAAAAATTGCCCTTTTATTGGCGGATTTCAAGCGAAAAAAGGACAAATCCTATTCGAATTTGTCCCTTATAGTTGAAAGTTAATATTTGCTTAATCCCAAGCCGCACCATGAAGTGCTGAATTCAACAAAGCTTGCTCTGCCCGAAAGCGCTTATTGTTCTCAATTACTTTACCCAGTATCTCTTTAAACTTCACTTCCTTTTTCAGGAGTTCGATGATTTGGTTAAAAAACCGGACCACTTCTTTTTTCTCATTTTGGGAAAATGTGAAGAAAGCCTGGGTTCTGTCGAAGTCATAAATGAAACTCAATGATTTCGGCTTTCCCAACAAAACCAAGCCTCTAAACAGCGGAAGAAGTTGCTCAAAACCTTTCTCGAAACGGCACATTCCCTGCATTTGATTGGCAACCGGCTGCGAAAAAATTTTCAGGATTTCCTGTTTACCCACTTTGAAATGAGCCAATTCAGGTTTCGTAGTAACAGTCCAGGTATTTGATTTCAAATCGGAACTGATGAATTGTGCTACAGCGCTCATGATGATAGATATTGAATTAGATTACAAGCCAAAAGTAAAGCGTGATTTTCTATTTTCCTACATTCCCTATAATTTTTATAGACTAATGATAAGGAAAAATTTTGCCTTTCCTGTAAAAAGGGCCAAAATTGAAATCTGAGGCCTTTTATGTAGTTTTACTTCAAGAAAAATAACCCTGTTTAAAAGCCCAAATACCAACTCAGAGATGAGAAAAATCAAACTCGTAGAAGTACGATCCGAAATTGCTGCGGGTACACGCGGAGCCAGCATGGGGATCGATGCTTTGAAAATTGCCAGCCTAGACAAGAAGTCAGGCTTTTTCACCCAATTTGATCCGATTAATGTTCCCGATGCCAACAGTTTTCTCTGGAAAGGAAACAAGCATCCAAATGCCAAATACATCGATGGAGTTTATCAGGTTTTGAAGAACGTGTATTCTACCATCGAATCTCTCCGGCTGGAAAAGAAATTTCCGATTGTCCTTGCCGGCGATCACAGCACGGCAGCCGGTACGATCATGGGTATTAAAGCCGCAAATCCAGAAAAGCAACTGGGTGTGATTTGGATTGACGCCCATGCAGATCTTCATACGCCTTTTACAACCCCATCTGGAAATATGCACGGCATGCCTCTTGCCATGGCAACCCACTTGGACAATTTCGATTGCAAAGTCAATGAACCTGGAGCCGAGACGGTTACTTATTGGGAAAAAATCAAAAAAATCGGTGGTGATTTTCCGAAAATTGACCCGAAGGATATTGTTTTTATTTCAGTCCGGGACACAGAAGAACCCGAAAACCATCTGATCCGGAAATACGGAATCAAAAACTTCAGCACCCAGGAAGTACGGGAAAAAGGCATTGAAAAAGTCGCGGCTCAGGCTTTGGAAACCTTAAAAGATTGCCAGCAAATCTACATTTCCTTTGACGTGGATAGTCTGGACAGTTCCATTTCTATGGGAACCGGTACGCCTGTTCCCAACGGACTGACCGTTGAGGAAGCCATCCAGCTCAATGCCCATTTGATCCGGGATAAGCGCGTCTGCTGCTGGGAAATCGTGGAAGTCAACCCTACCCTCGACACCGAAAACACCATGGCCGAAGCAGCCTTCGAAGTCCTGGAAACCACCACGAAATCATTGGTAGAAAATTTTTAACTTTAAACACTGAGGATTTTTTAACCACTAAGGACGCAAAGTTGCACAAAGGAAAATGGGGGATTTTGGCCTTTATACCGAAGACGAACTTAGCAATTAAGTCATTGGAGTTGCTTTTGATGTTCATTCCCAACTAGGTCCGGGATTATTGGAAAATGTCTACAAACAAGTCTTTTATTATAAGCTGCTTAAAGAAGGGTTCAATGTTGAAATGGAAAAATCGATGCCAATTCAGGTTGACGAAATCCACCTTGACTTGGGTTATAAAATAGATCTCCTGGTAGAAAACAAACTTGTCCTTGAATTGAAATCAGTAAAGGAGATTACAAATGTCCATGTGGCACAAGCAATAAATTATTTAAAATTGGGCAATTTTAAATTGGGGCTTATCCTCAACTTTAATGTTGCTCATTTGAAATCAGGTATCAAAAGAGTGATTTTAACTAAAGGCCCAAGACAATTCTAAAAGCATTCTTTGCGTACCTTCGCGTTCTTTGCGGTTAAAATCCTCCGTGGTAAAAAGCGGTTTGAAAATTAGAAAATGAACATTCAAGAAAATATCATCCAGGGCATTCAGCTGGCTTTTCAGAATATTTACAATCATGATCTGCCTTTGGATCAGATTGCCCTCGCTCCTACCCGAAAGGAATTTCAGGGAACCTATACGTTTGTGGTTTTCCCCTTTTTGAAAATCTCCCAGGCAAATCCTGAGGCCACTGCCAAGCAAATCGGAGAATATCTTAAAGCAAACGTTCCGGCAGTTACGGACTACAACGTCGTCAAAGGATTTCTAAACCTTGTCTTGAACGAACTGGTTTGGGTAGACCTTTTTCAGCAAATCTATTCCAACCCAAATCTTGGTCAACTTCCTCTAAACGGCCAAAAAGTGATGGTGGAATACTCCTCTCCTAACACCAACAAGCCGCTTCACCTGGGCCACTTGCGCAATAACTTCCTCGGATTTTCTGTCGCGGAAATCCTCAAAGCCAACGGATATGAGGTCATCAAAGCCAATTTGGTCAATGACCGCGGAATCCATATCTGCAAATCCATGGTGGCTTACCAGCACTTTGGAAATGGCGAAACTCCTGAGTCTTCAGGATTGAAAGGTGACCACTTGGCAGGAAAGTATTATGTGCTCTTCGACAAGGAATACAAAAAACAAATTGACGAACTGAAATCCTCTGGACAAACTGAGGAGGAAGCCAAAAAAAATGCTCCTATAATCCTGGAGGCCCAGGAAATGCTCCGAAAGTGGGAAGCTCACGACGAAGCTGTGGTTTCCCTATGGAAGCAAATGAACGAATGGGTGTATGCTGGATTTGATGCCACTTACAAAAAGATGGGGGTCAACTTTGACAAGTTCTATTACGAGTCAGACACCTACCTTTTGGGTAAAGATATCGTGGAAGAAGGGCTGGAAAAGGGCATCTTTTTCAAAAAAGTAAACGGCTCTGTCTGGGTGGATCTAACTGATGAAGGACTGGATGAAAAGCTCGTCCGACGTGCCGATGGGACTTCGGTTTACATCACACAAGATCTTGGCACCGCCGATTTGAAATACAAAGATTTTCAAATAAATAAATCTGTTTATGTCGTTGGAAATGAGCAGGATTACCACTTTGAGGTCTTGTTTAAGATCATGCGGAAATTGGGCAGGTCGTATGGCGATGGATTGTATCATTTGTCGTATGGAATGGTCGATTTGCCTACCGGAAAAATGAAGTCCCGAGAAGGAACTGTGGTCGATGCCGATGACCTGATGCAGGAAATGGTCGAAACTGCCGAAAAGCATACCAAAGAACTCGGCAAAATCGAAGGCTTCACCGAAGAGCAGGCAAAAATCCTCTATGAAATTTTGGGCATGGGAGCTTTGAAATACTTTCTGCTTAAAGTTGACCCGAAAAAGCGGATGCTGTTCAATCCTCAGGAATCAATCGAATTTCAAGGCTACACAGGGCCTTTCGTTCAATATTCCCATGCGCGAATTGCAGCTATTTTAAGAAAAGCAGATCAGATCGGTGTGGCCTACCAAAACGCTGATTTCTCTGGCATTAGCGAATTGGCTGAATCTGAGATTGCCCTGATTTTGCTTCTAAATGACTTCGAAAAGAAAATTCAAGTGGCAGCTGAGGAATTTTCCCCGGCGGTCATTGCTCAGTATCTTTTTGATTTGGCAAAAGAATACAACCGATTCTACGCGGATCTTCCTATTTTCCATGAAAAAGAACAACAGGTTCAAGCGTTTCGTGTTGCACTCTCAGCCTTGACTGCCAAAACAATCAAAAAAGGAATGAGTTTGCTAGGAATAGCTGTCCCAGAACGAATGTAATTATGAAGACTACCCTCTTATTTATCAGCATTATCCTCTTTGCCTGTGGCCAAACTCTCGAAAGACCAAGCGACCAGGCTGAATTTCACCCCTCATTTGATCAAACAATGGAAAGTTCCTTTTATGATTTCAAGCTGAAAGACATCAACGGCAAAGAAGTTGACTTCTCCGAATTCAAAGGCAAAAAACTCCTCCTGGTCAACGTGGCTTCCAAATGCGGCTATACCAAACAGTACGCCCAACTCCAGGAATTGTATGCCACGCACGGAGACGATATCCTGATTCTTGGCTTTCCTGCCAATAACTTCGGTGGCCAGGAACCGGGCTCCAACGAGGAAATCAAGGAGTTCTGCTCCACTGAATATGGAGTCACTTTTCCGATGTTTGAGAAGATTTCCGTCAAAGGCTTTGATAAGCATCCGCTTTACAGATGGCTTTCCGATGCTTCCCAAAACGGCTGGAACAACGAGGAACCGAGCTGGAATTTCTGCAAGTATTTCATCAATGAAAAAGGCGAACTGGTTAAGTTTTTCCCATCTTCTGTGACTCCATTGGATGAAGAAATCCTTAATTTAATCGGAGCCTGATTCCAGTATTTTTGCTTTGAAAAAAGAAATTAAATCCAAAAAAGAAGCCTGGCTGCACGCGGTCAGGCTTCGGACTTTACCCTTGGCTTTAGCCAGCATTTTTGCAGGTTCTTTTCTTGCAGAATGGCAAGAAAGCTTCCGCTGGGAAATCCTCCTCCTTGCCTCACTCACAACCATTTTTCTCCAAATCTTGTCCAATCTGTCCAATGACTATGGTGACACAGTCCATGGGGCAGATTCCGCCGAAAGAAAAGGCCCTGTCAGAGCCGTCCAATCCGGGATGATTTCTTTGGCTGAGATGAAGCGGGCGATGTACCTGTTTGGGATTTTGTCGCTGGTTTCAGGATTGCTGCTGCTCTATTTTGCAGTTCAGGATTGGAAGCTGTTTGCGCTCTTTTTGGGGCTTGGATTAGCTGCGATTTGGGCTGCAATTTCCTATACTTCAGGAAGCAATCCATACGGTTATGCCGGCTTGGGGGATATTTCGGTTTTTCTGTTTTTTGGTTTACTTGGAGTATTGGGCACCTTCTTTCTTCATACCCTGAGCTTTGAGCCGCTCATTTTATTGATCGGCATTTCATTGGGATTATTTAGTACAGCTGTACTCAATATCAACAACATCCGGGACATCGAGTCCGACCAAAAAGCCGGCAAAAAGTCAATTCCGGTACGCATTGGCAGAAAAGCTGCTGTTCGGTACAATTGGGGGCTATTGGCTGGGGGCTATTTTTGCCTGATCGGTTTTGCCATTTTCAGTGACCACTTATTTTCTCTTTTGGCAATTTTAGCTTGGCCATTGATGATGAAGGTCGGATATGGTGTTCAGCACGCACAATCTTCTGCTGAAACAGATCCTTTTCTCAAAAAAATGGCCCTAAGCACGCTACTTTGGGTTATCCTTTTTGGAGTGGGCTTGCTTTTTTAGCAAAAGCTGGCAAAAATCATTTTCCTGTCGCTTTAAATGGCTAATTTGGGGAATAACAACAACCCTAAACTGCCATGATCAAAGTCCTTGTTCCATTTGATTTTTCCCAAACAGCACAACACGCACTCAATTTTGCCACCAGTATGGCAGACTCTTATCACCAGGTTGAAATTACTGTATTCCATGTAGTTGAAACTCCTGTCTCTACCGGCATGAGTACGATGGGAGGTGGATTTGATGCCCTTCCTGATCTGCAAAACAATATTTTTTATATGGAGCTGATTGAAACCCGCAAAAAGCAATTTGCGGAATTGGAAAAGAAATATATCGGATCCAAATACGGTTTTAAAACCAAATTGGTCCTTGGAAATGTATTCAAAGGGATTGTAGAGGCAATCAAAGAGGAGGCACCTGATCTGGTCATTATGGGTTCAAAAGGAAGCTCCGGACTCGAAGAAGTGCTAATCGGTAGCAATACCGAAAAAGTGGTCAGAAATGCCACCTGCCCTGTAGTCACCATCAAGGCAGATACTCCTTTTGAAAAAATGAAAAAAGTGGTTTTTGCCTCTGATTTCAAAGAATCCGACGATGAAGTAGCTGCAAGGATCAAACGAATGCAGGCGATATTCAATGCGGAATTCTATTTTGTAGTAGTCAATACTCCTGGAAATTTTGAAACCACCAGAGAGTCAATAGCCCGGATCAAAATGTTTGTCCAAAAATATCACTTCGAAAACATCAAAGCTGAAGTTTACAATTCAATGTCCGAGGAGTCTGGCATTATCGAATTTGCTGACGATGTAGACGCAGACCTGATCGCGATGACCACACACGGCAGAACCGGACTTTTGCATCTGATCACAGGAAGCATTGCTGAGGATGTGGTCAATCATTCAAAAAGACCCGTTTGGACTTACAAAACCCGGTGATTAAAACTTAAATTTGAGGCCTGCACCAAAATGCAGGCCTTTTCATTTTCTCATGAGCAAGAAAAACAACGACTGGAAAAAACGGGACGGAGTGGTCTACTCCACCAGTGATAATTTTGAATACAATTTTGGAGATCAGGAAGCGTCGGAAACCCTCCCCCCTTCCCAGCAAAAACTAAAAGTTTTGCTGGACAAAAAAGCTAGAGCAGGTAAGCAGGTTACTTTGGTAGAGGGATTTGTCGGAACCGAGGATGATCTGAAAGAATTGGGAAAACTGCTCAAAAACAAATGTGGTGTGGGTGGCTCTGCTAAAGACGGCGAAATCCTCATTCAGGGTGACCATCGGGACAAAGTTCTACAGGTATTGCATCAGTCCGGATATGGCGCTAAAAAATCCGGAGGGTGAGTTCTATTTAGGTCCCTCAATCTCTTCCAAGAGATCCGCGTACCAATCTTCTCCGTATTTCCTGACCAATGCGTCCTTAAGAAATCGGTAAAGCGGTACTTTCAAGCTTTGTCCCAACTGACAGGCAGGATCGCAAATATGCCAACGGTCGTAATTGAGCGCATCAAACTGCTCGTATTTAGTGACCCGGATCGGATAGAGATGGCAAGAAATCGGTTTTTTCCAGGAGATTTTTCCGTCGATGTAGGCTTGTTCGATTCCGCATTTGAGAATCCCCCGGTTGTCATATAAGGCATAAGCACATTCCCGGTTGTCACCGATTGTGGGAGTTCCTTTGTCCCCATCCTTATCAATTACCCAAACACCCTGCTTTTCAATTGCCTGGCGCCCTTCTTCGGTGATATAATCCTTGACAATCGGATAGATTTCCTCCAGGATTTTGGTTTCATCGTCTTCAAGCGGAGCACCGGCATCCCCTTCCACACAACAAGCACCCTTGCACGCCTCTAAGTCACACACGAAAAAGTTTTCTTTGATATCGTCCGACAGCACGGCATTTCCGACCAGAATCATACGCTTTATTGGTTTGGACAAAGGTAAAAATCTAAGTCGCCTAATCCTATTCCTCCTTTTTGGAAGTCTTCTTTCGGATATAAATGCCTTTTTTCAGTGTCGCCACCAATTCGCCTGACTCACCTCTGATTTCACAGGGGAATTCACAAATTGACTTTCCCTCCAGATCCACTTTCGTTTTGATCTCAGCCACTTCTTCTTTTGATAGTTTAAACTCTGCGAAAACGGTTCCTTTTCCGGGTTTGACAAATTCTATCGAAGCATATTTATCCCAAACGATGTAATCCTCTCCCAAATGAATGATGAGGATAAACATGAAAAACGGATCACACATCGAATAGAGCGATCCTCCAAATGCTGTTCCAACCAGATTTTTATTATACCAGGTCAGTTTGAGTCTGGATCGAAACATGGAGAAATCAGGCGCATGGTCCACTATTTTGATTCCTGAGAAAAAGTAGGGCGGATACCAATTGATCAAACGGATCAGGCGCTTGAATTTCCTTTGATTCGAATTTTTCATGAAAAAAGATAAGGGAAATATCTAAAAAAAGAACCGCCCCTTTCGGAGCGGCCCAACCCAGCACTATAAAGAAAGCCTTTAATACTTTAATAACAGGATAGCCTTTGGAATGTTTAAACCCATTGAAAAAACAGAAAATTAATTCAGCCCTTAGTAGACTTTCCTTTCTGTGAACAAACCTATCGGTAAAAATTGCCGTACTTTGCAGCGTGCAAGTCGTTTTGTCGCCGTCCTACCCCGATTGCTACCGGGGTCGGGAGGGAGGAAAGTCCGGGCAACACAGAGCGCCATACTTCCTAACGGGAAGGATTTCTATTGGTGACGATAGGAATACAGACAGGGCCACAGAAACAAACCGCCAATCGATACAGGGCTTGCCCTGAGTTTGTCGAAGGGTAAGGGTGAAAAGGTGGGGTAAGAGCCCACCGGTCCGGTGGTGACATCGGAAGCTAGGCAAACCTTATGGGTTGAAAGATCAAATAGGCCCCGGGCAAAGAGCTGCTCGTTCGATTCTCGTTCATTCGGGATTCCGGGGTGGGTAGATCGATGGATCCCGATCGCAAGGCCGGGACTAGATAAATGACAAAAACTCTGGGCTGATTTTATCGGCAAAGGGATACAGAACCCGGCTTACAGACTTGCACTTTTTTCTTTATTTTACGCTATGCCAAAGATTCTGATTATAGATGACGAGCGCTTTATACGCGCATCCCTTAGGGAAATATTAGAGTACGAAAAATTTGAAGTATCAGAAGCCCAAGACGGAGAAGAAGGCTTGGCCAAAATACAGGAAGAAGAATTTGACCTGGTGCTTTGCGATGTCAAAATGCCCAAAATGGACGGAATCGAGGTTTTGGATCATGCCAAAGCTATGGATCGCCCTCCTCAGTTTATCATGATTTCCGCACATGGTAGCATTGAGACAGCCGTTGAGGCAACCAAAAAGGGTGCATTTGATTTTATCCCCAAGCCCCCAGATCTAAACAGACTTTTGCTCACAGTCAGAAATGCGCTGGACAAAAAGCAACTGGTCACCGAGACTAAAGTGCTTAAGAAAAAACTCTCCAAAAAGTTTGACATGGTAGGTGAATCTCCTGCTATCGCCAGAGTAAAAAACACCATTGAAAAAGTCGCTCCTACTGATGCACGGGTTTTGATCACCGGACCAAACGGAACTGGAAAAGAACTTGTTGCCCACTGGATTCACCAAAAAAGCAACCGTCAGGCTGAACCTTTTGTAGCAGTCAACTGTGCAGCAATCCCTTCAGAATTGATCGAATCGGAGCTTTTTGGCCATGAAAAAGGAGCTTTTACTTCTGCTCACAAGCAGCGTAACGGTAAGTTTGAACAGGCCCAAGGAGGCACTTTATTTCTGGACGAAATCGGAGACATGTCACTTTCGGCTCAATCCAAAGTACTTCGGGCGCTTCAGGAAAATCTGATCAACAGAGTCGGCAGTGACAGGGACATCAAAGTAGATGTTAGGGTACTCGCTGCTACTAACAAGGATCTGAAAAAGGAAATTGAAGCCGGAAGGTTCCGCGAAGATTTATATCATCGGCTCAGTGTGATCCTAGTGCAGGTACCTGCCTTGAAAGACCGAAAAGATGACATTCCCTTGCTAGTGGACAAGTTTTTGGAGGATATCGCTATGGAAAGCGGAGATGCCAAGAAAAGCATCGCTAAAGATGCGCTACATATGCTGCAGGAATTTCCATGGACTGGAAATATCCGAGAACTCAGAAACGTAGTGGAGAGATTGGTGATTCTGGGAGAACCGGTAATCAGCCTCGAAGACATAAAAAAATATGCTGACTATTAAAGGTCAGCATATTTTTTAGATATTGGATTTTTGCGCTGTAGGTGCTTTTGCGTAGGCAGGGCAAGGTTTGCTGGAGGCACATGCTCCCAAAGCTAAAATCCCGACCAATAGTGCAATCGTGGCTAATCTTTTCATCTGTTTATAATTTGTTTTTAAAGGTCAGATGGAATCTCGCATGATGAATAAGCGTCACATTTGGTGATTACTGAGTCATGCTCGATTTCATAGGTCAATTTTTATGCTTTTCAAATATGTCTATTAAATCTTAAGATAGCAATTACTGCACCAACAAGTTGCAGCCTCGAATTTCAGAATTATCAAATCGCCCCAATACTTCCAGAAACCCATTTTCATCAAATCTACCCAGATCCTGGGTTTCAATAAATGCACAGGAATGGAAGTTGGCCAGATCAATCACGTTGATTCCGCCTTGTGATCTCGTTGACCAGCTGAGCGGATCATTCACATCCCGAAGTATAACGCGCATGGAAGCCGGAAGCGTATATTTTCCTTCCCCTTTTGAATAGGCTTGGGACATCAGTTCCGTCATTCCATATTCCGAGTGGATGGTTTTTACCCGGAAAAAGGATTTAAGATTATCATGAACTTCTTCCCTGATCATTTCTTTTCTCCTCCCCTTCATCCCTCCGGTTTCCATCACCATCAAGTTATCAATGGGAGAAAAAATCTTACCGGATTCTGCCAAATCCAACAGTGCAAAGGTCACTCCCAGCAATAAAACTTTTTTGGAACCCGTCTTCAGCAATTCCAATTTTTCGAGCAATTCATCCTGGTTGTATAAGTAAAATCCGGAATGCTCTGATTTGGATTCATCGATGAAATGCTTGGCCATAGACACCAAACTACTACCTGGCCGTTCAAGATAAGCAGGCAACAAAGCCAGTACATGAAATTCTGCCAGAGAACCATAATTTTTTTCAAAAATCTCTTGAGCATGCTTCAAATACCAAGGCTCTGACCAAATGAAATGTTTGCTAGTGATTATTCCGGTAGTCCCACTACTGGAATAAAATGAACTGAAATCGGAAGGTTTACCACAAACTATAGGAAAATCTTTAAAAAATCGAATCGGCAAAAATGGGATAGAATCAAGAGATTTAACGTCCTTCGGATCGATTCTCCGGGCATCTAAATAAGCCTTATAAACCTCATTTCCAATGGATTGAAATCTAAAAATGGTTAATGCAAGTTCTTCGAATCGGTCGCTTTCAATAAAGCTGAGCCTTTCCGAAAAACTTTTAAAATCTTGCATCGTTTTATAATTTGCGTTTTTACTGAGAAAAACTAACGTTATTTTAGGGAGTAAATTTACCTTCAGCCGATGCGATTCAAAAACTATTCAGGAATAATGTTGGTAACAGCGTTGAGCTGGACTTCCTGTATTAGTCCTCCGGACAATTTTCCGAGTATTCCTGCAATTGAATTTTCAACCATAGAGTATGTCCAAACTCCAGCTCAAGACTCTTTGATCGTGAGTGTCGACTTCAAAGATGCCGAAGGTGATCTGGGTTTGTCTTCAACAGATATCAACCCTCCTTTTAATCCTCTGATATACAAAAGGGATGCTGCGGGCAATCTCATCACTTATTCAAAACGACCACCTGAAGCTCCCTCTTACAATCCGATCGATTGGGTGGTGGATCCGATTATCAACAACACAGTGGTCAAAGACACGGTATGGGTGGAGCAAAATGAAGATCAGTACAATATTTTCGTGAGGTTTTACATCAAAAGAAACGGGAAGTTTACTGAATTCAGATGGCAAGATCCTCCGTTTTACACCACATTCAATGGCAGGTTTCCCAGAATCCTGACCACAGAAGAAGGCCAGGCTGTAGAAGGCAACATCAAATACAGAATGCTTTCCTCTGGCTGGGAGTCGATTTTTAGAACGGACACTCTCCGTATCGATGTGGAAATTCAGGATCGGGCACTCAACAGAAGCAATCAAGTTTCGAGCCCGGAAGTCACCCTCAGGCAAATCACCAGAAATACCCCATAAAATAACAGCCCCCAAAAAAATTGAGGGCTGTTATTTTATATCGAAGGAAACTTCTTCGGATTCATCTCATGCATCACCAGGTAGACTTTTTCAACTACATCGTCTACACTTGGCTTGGAAAAATAATCCCCATCTGAGGAATACGCCGGCCTGTGGGCTTTGGCTGCGAGAGTACGTGGTTCAGAATCCAAATATTGGAATACATCCTGCTCTTCGATGACTTGCTGAAGCATAAACGCAGAAGCTCCACCAGGAACATCTTCGTCTGCAAAGATCACCCGGTTTGTCTTTTTGATCGATTTCCCAATCACACCATAGGTGTCAAATGGCAATAACGTCTGGGCATCTATAACCTCAATCGAAATACCTACCTCAGCCAATTCCTCTGCAGCTTCCAGGACGATTCGGCACATGCTTCCATAAGTGACCACGGTCAGATCATTTCCTTCCCGGAGGATTTCGGGCTTGCCCAATGGCACGGTAAATTCACCCAAATTGGACGGCATTCTTTCCTTTAATCGGTAACCGTTTAGACATTCTACCACAATGGCAGGTTCATCGGAATCCAGGATCGTCTTATACATCCCTGCTGCTTGAGTCATGTCTCTGGGCACGCAGACAAGCATCCCTCTCAGTGAGGAGAGAATCATCCCCATCGGAGACCCTGAGTGCCAAACTCCCTCCAGTCTGTGGCCACGGGTTCTGACAATAAGGGGCGCTTTTTGGCCTCCTTTGGTTCGATAGAGAAGTGAAGCTAAATCATCCGAAAGCATTTGCAACCCATAAAGCAAGTAGTCAAGATACTGGATTTCGGCTACGGGTCTCAAGCCCCTCAGCGCAGTACCAATGCCCTGACCGATAATGGTGCATTCTCGGATTCCTGTATCAGCAACCCGATTTTCACCATACTTGGCCTGAAGACCGGAGAAAGCCTGATTTACATCCCCGATTTTCCCCACATCTTCTCCAAAGGCGAAGAACCGGGGATCTTTTTCCAAAGTATAATCAAAAAAGGCCTGCAGGATTTCGCGGCCATCCACCAGCGCAGATTTTTCATCATAACTGGCCGGAATTTCCTTGATCTTTTCGGCAGCCCATTCTGTCTGGCTGTATAAATGACTGTTGTAACGGTCAAAATTTTTGGATTCTTGAGCCTTATACCAGGCCTTAAGCCCATTCTTGACACCTTCCGAATCAAATCTTAAGATTAAAAGGGCTTTTCGAACTGTGGTGATTGCATCTTTTCGAATCGGATTGATGGTCTTCGAAAGATCATCTGCGAGTTGGAGCAATACCACCTTCCTGCTGCTTTTTTCAGCCGTAGTTTTCAATAAAGCAATCACTTCATTGATTTCATTCTTGATTTCACTAGCAAACTGATTCCAGGCAGCTTCCTTTTGTCTTTTGACTTCCGATTTGGCCTCATTTTCGATTTGGTCCAAAACCTCATCTTTGGCAATTCCTGAGGAAATGATGTATTCCCGAAACTTGGCAATGCAATCCCAATCTTTCTCCCATTGCAATCGCTCAGCGGATTTGTACCGCTCGTGAGAGCCTGAAGTGGAGTGTCCCTGAGGCTGCGTCATGTCCTCGACATGGATCATTACCGGAACATGCTCTCTTCTGGCCAATTGCCCGGCATGGTGAAAAGCTTGAACCAAAGCTTCGTAATCCCAACCTTTTACCCGGAGTATTTCAAATCCTTTTTCGGTCTCAGTTCTCTGGAATCCCATCAATGCCTCGGAAATACTTCCTTTGGTGGTATGAAATTCCTGAGGTACAGAAATTCCAAACCCATCATCCCAGATGGAAATCACCATCGGAACCTGCATTACACCTGCAGCATTGATCGATTCAAAAAACATCCCTTCTGAAGTGGATGCATTGCCAATGGTACCCCAAGCAACTTCATTTCCATTCACTGAAAACTGGGTGAGTTTCTTCAGTCCCTTATTTTCTCTGAAAAGTTTGGAAGCATAAGCCAATCCAAGCAGTTTTGGCATTTGTGCAGCTGTTGGAGAGATATCCGCAGCGGAATTGTACATTTTAGTCAGATCCTTCCAGGTACCGTCTGGATTGATCGAGCGAGTGGCAAAATGCCCGTTCATCAGGCGGCCGGCACTTGCTGGTTCTGCTTCCACATCGGCATGGGCATAGAGCTGAGCAAAATATTGCTGAACAGACAATTCCCCAAGCGCCATCATAAAAGTCTGGTCCCGGTAATATCCTGATCTGAAATCTCCGATCTGAAAGGCTTTGGCCATCGCAATCTGCGCCAATTCTTTACCGTCGCCGAAAATCCCGAACTTGGCTTTTCCCATAAAGACTTCTTTTCTCCCCATCAGGGAAGCATTACGGCTGGTAACGGCAACCTTGAAGTCATTTAGAATTTCTTCTTTGGATACTTGGTTTACTTCTGAACTTGGAGTATGCGTTTTGGAAAATGCCATAAGCGGTAATATTCTAAAGTTTACTTTGGGTATTGAAATCGACACTTAGCATGATCAAAAATAGCCAAAATAGATTTTGATGCAAATTTCAACTTTACATTTTAACAATCAATAATTTCGATTGAATTGCAATTAATTCATTTTTCTGAAATATTATTTCGAAATAATTCAACAAACAATCAATTTGTTTGAGAATCACGAATTTGTAAA
>NZ_MUNY01000043.1 GCF_002002735.1 Algoriphagus sp. A40
ATAACCTCCAATTGCGATAATTGGACTTTGAAACGAATAATATATAAGTCAAAATGCACTTTTATTTATTTGAAATAATTATATTATCTATATTTATACTCATTTTCAGTCCATTAGAATACGCCACTTACCCGTGAAGACCTTTTCCCAGTTGATTAAAGCTCTTTTTAAGATTTCCCGCCTATCTGCGGGACTGAGCTTGATTTTGGGGTTTTGCCTTTTTATGGGGTCGGGAGAGGTGATTGGGCAGTGTCAAACCGGTGTCTTATTATCTTATCCAAGCACCTTGGCTTTTCCAAAAGGAGGACCTTCAATTACTGAAGTAGGTTGGGAAGTAGAAATGAATGAAAGAACAATAACTTATGATCTTAATTCAATCCTAGAATTCACAAACCTAGGTAGTATCTCTGGATCAATTTCGGAAAAACATGAAAATAGTGCAATTTCTTCACCTGGCGTGACTGCCAATTGGGCTTCTGGGGTCATTTACCATTTTTTTCCCAACCTATGAAAGCTTTTAAACAGCATCGATTTTGTACCACACCTCCTGAAAACAGGAGGAATGGGGCCACTTTGTTTGCTGAGCAAGCCAATTCAAAAACCAAGGTTAACCCTACGAAAAAAGCACTGTTCAAATTCCTTTTGTTGATTCTTTTCTTTTTGGGAATTCAGTCTGTATATGGTCAGACTGCCGGGGATTATAGATCCAGGGTAACTGGGCAAAATTGGACTGTGTTAAATACATGGGAAAGATATAATGGAACTGCTTGGGTAGTTCCAACAGCAGGCCAAGGATACCCGGGACAGAATGCAGTTCCAGGTATTGTAACCATCCAGAATGGACATACGGTTACCTTGAACGTATCACCAGCAAATAATATTGGGGCACTTACCATTGCTACGGGAGCAAATAATAGTTCTTTAACATTTGGTGGTTTTTCTTTAACAGTAACAGGTGCTGTTACTGTTGAGGCTGGTACTGCTAATAACATAACTAAAATTATTGATGTTGGTGCTGGAAGTTTAACGTGCGGATCGATGTCGCTGGCAACTACAACAAATGACAATCGAGATAATGAAATTAGGATTTCAACAGGAACGGTTACAGTTATTGGCAACCTAGCTATGAATGGAGCTGCCGCAAGAAATGCAATTCGTTTTTCAGGTGCTGGATTGTTAAGATTAGGAAATGGCATTAGTGGCGGTAGTTTAATCCCCTTCACAGGTACAGTTGAATATTATGGAAATGGAGCAGGAGGGACAAGTTCCAATCAAACAATTGGGAATTACGGCTATAATAACTTAATCACCTCTGGTAACGGAACCAAAACCCTCGCCGCAAATACTACCGCAAACGGTACTGTCACCGTCAGGGCGGGAACTACCCTGGCATTAAGCACCTTCAACCTAGGATCTCCTACAAGTCTGGTCCTAGAAGGGGGTGCAACAACAGGATCTTCCATTACCGGTACCGGTACCCTTACTCTAAATGGTAATGTCACTGTAAACGATGCCAATACAGGCACTAGCGGAGCTACAATTTCAGCACCATTGGCATTGGGCGGAAACCGAACTTTTACTGTTGCGGATGATAGTACTCCTGCTGTTGATCTTACTGTTTCGTCTATAATAAGTGGCGCCTTTAACTTAACAAAAGACGGAGCGGGCACTTTTACTTTATCCGGGGCCAATACCTATACTGGAGCAACAATTGTTAACAATGGTACTTTAAGAGCTGGTGCAGGTCCACAGGCTTTTGGTGTAAACTCAGCCGTAACTTTAGCCAATACTGCAGGAGCAATATTGGACCTTAATGGAAATAATAACACCATTGGGTCCTTGGCTGGAGGAGGTGCTACCGGTGGGAACGTAACTCTAGGAACAGGCACTTTGACTTTAGGTAATAATAATTCAAGTACTACCTATGCGGGAGTGATCAGTGGAACAGGTGGAATCACAAAAACCGGAACAGGTACGTTAACGCTTTCAGGAGTAAATACATTTACAGGTTCAACCACCATAAGCTTAGGAACACTTCAATTAGGTGCAACCGGTGGCTTACCTGATGCGTCGCCGGTTGTTTTAGCCGGAGGTATCATCAGAACTGGTGCTACGGCTGGATTCTCGGATACTGCCGGGACCTTAGGCCTTGCTGGCACTACCAATTCAACAATGGCCTTGGGCACTGGCAGTCACACCCTAAATTTCGCTGCGAGTAACGGAGTGGCTTGGACCTCAGGGAGAACTTTGAATATTACCGGTTGGACAGGATTAAATAACAGTGGGAAAATTTTTGTTGGGAACAATAATACAGGACTAACGCCTGCTCAATTGGCTCAAATAACCTTTACAGGATATAGCCCTGGTGCGATTATTCTTCCTGATGGAGAGATAGTTCCCAATGTCGCTTACAAATCCAGATTTATATCAGCAGACTTCGGGTCTTCCACTTGGTGTGCCGGAGAAACAAGAGATGTAACCGTAACCATCCAAAACATTGGATCTGCGACATGGACAAACTCAGGTCCTGATATAAATGTGGGTGTGAAATGGAATTCTAATAATCCAAATTGGCTGGACTATTATATCAGGACAGATGCTGAAAATTTAGCTACGGGTCTAACTCAACCCTATACTCTTACCTTAACCGCATCAAACAATGTAGGAGCTGGGTATACCACTCCATTGGCTGCAGGTACCAACAACATTATTTTTGATTTGGTAAATGAAGGAAATTTTTGGTTTGGAAATACGTCTGGGAACTCCGTTTTCACTTCACCCAATATCACCATTGTCAATGGCCCAACTGCCAACGCAGGATCCAATCAAACTGTTTGTCAAGGTGGATCTCTTGCGGGCCTTGGTGGATCTATTGGAGGAACCGCTACATTAGGAACATGGGATGATGGCGGTGTTGGAGGGACTTTTGTACCTAATGCCACCACCTTAAACGCCACTTGGACTCCGCCGGCCACCTATGAAGGGGTCGCTACGCTTACGCTTACCGCTTCAGGGGGTAGCTGCCCTCCGACAAGTGCAAGCAAAACTGTACGGGTTATTGGGGTAGATGGTATATCACCCAATCAGACCGTTTGTAGTGGAAGCCTTCCTGAAAAAATGGATATTTTTTCTGCTACAGGAACTATCCAATGGCAAAGGGCAACTAATCCCGGATTCTCTTCCCCTACAAACGTTGGAACCAACTCATTTTCTTTGCTCCCTGCTGAAGCTGGGGCGGTGACTGCCACAACTTATTTCAGAGCGGTAATTTCAGAAGGAAGTTGTGCAGGTGTTAACTCACCTACAATTATTGTTACGGTACCCTCAAATAATACAGAAACAGCAACAACAAGCCCAAATTATAGCGGATGTGTCAATGCTCCCATAACTCCCATTCTGTTTACCACTACGGGGGCTACAAACATAGGAACTCCTGTTAATCTGCCTCCGGGACTTACAGCAATTTTTGTTGGGAATTCCGTTGCTGGGACCATCACCATTTCAGGCACTCCTACCACCACCATGGGAAGTCCATTCAGTTATTCTATTCCATTGACTGGGGGATGTGGAGCAATCAATGCAATAGGAATCATTACGTTAGATCAAAGTTCGATCATCAATGACATGACCAGAACGGTTTGCAGTGGTTCTCCCTTCTCTGCCATACCAGCAAACGGAACTGATGGAGTAGTGCTCGCAACCACTACCTATAGCTGGTCCGCACCGGTAGTTACGGGAGGTATTACAGGAGGGGCCGCCGGGACAGGAACTTTTGCAACGGGCATAACAGGAACCCTAGTCAATCCAACCAATACTCCTAGGACCGCTACATACAGCGTGACTCCTAGGGTTGGGACCTGTGATGGTGATCCATTCGATGTAGTAGTAACGGTCAACCCTACTCCTGTAATCCCGAATCAAACCATCCAAATATGTAGCGGAGAGCTTTTTACTTTACTGCCGATCAATGGATCTCCCACTGCCGCTACCATCGTGCCTGCAGGGACGACTTATACTTGGACTGTAGCCGATAATCCTAATGTTACCGGAGAAGCTGATCAGGGAGGACCTCAACCTTCCATTTCTCAAACCTTAACCAATATCAGCAATACCGTACAAACGGTAACTTACAGTGTTACTCCGAAATCAGGAGCGGCTGGGTCCTGTCAAGGAACTCCTTTTACAGTGACCGTGGAAGTTCGACCTACCCCGGTAATCCCAAATCAAACCGTCCAAATATGTAGCGAAGCTCCTTTTACTGTAGGCCCGATCAATGGATCTCCCTCTGCCGCTACAATCGTCCCTGCTGGGACTACTTACACTTGGACAGTAGCCGATAACCCAAATGTGACCGGTGAATCCAATCAGGGAGGGCCTCAACCTTTAATTTCTCAAATCCTAACCAATACTAGCAATACAATACAAACAGTAACCTATACTGTAATACCAACTTCTGGAGCTGCCGGAAGCTGCATTGGCAATTCCTTCACAATTGATGTAGAGGTTTTACCAAGACCGTCCATTACCCCAATGACAGCCTCAGTATGTAGCGGGGAACTCTTTACTGTCAGCCCAGTCAACGGTACCAATGGAATTGTCCCTGCAGGTACCTCCTACTCCTGGTCCGTGGTGAGTGTCACCGGAGGAATTACCGGAGCGGGTCCCGGCAGCGGAAGCAACATCAACGGGACGCTGACAAATCCAACCAATACCGCCCAAACTGCGACCTATTCCGTTATCCCAAGTGTCGGAGGTTGTGCGGGAACTCCATTTACCCTTACAGTCACCGTAAATCCTGCTCCTGCCGTCACTGCCATGGCTGAATCAGTCTGTAGCGGAGAACTCTTTACTGCCAGTCCAGCTAACGGTACCAATGGAATTGTTCCAGCAGGTACCTCCTACTCCTGGACTGTGCAGAGTGTCACCGGAGGAATTACCGGAGCGGGTCCCGGCAGCGGAAGCAACATCACCGGGACGCTGACAAATCCAACCAATACCGCCCAAACTGCGACCTATTCCGTTATCCCAAGTGTCGGAGGTTGTGCGGGAACTCCATTTACCCTTACAGTCACCGTAAATCCTGCTCCTGCCGTCACTGCCATGGCTGAATCAGTCTGTAGCGGAGAACTCTTTACTGCCAGTCCAGCTAACGGTACCAATGGAATTGTTCCAGCAGGTACCTCCTACTCCTGGACCGTGCAGAGTGTCACCGGAGGAATTACCGGAGCGGGTCCCGGCAGCGGAAGCAACATCACCGGGACGCTGACAAATCCAACCAATACCGCCCAAACTGCGACCTATTCCGTTATCCCAAGTGTCGGAGGTTGTGCGGGAACTCCATTTACCCTTACAGTCACCGTAAATCCTGCTCCTGCCGTCACCTCCATGACTTCCGCAGTCTGCAACGGTGATCCTTTCACTGTAACACCTGCAAATGGCACAAATGGAATCGTCCCTACGGGAACTACTTATTCTTGGACTTTGGTCAATGTGACAGGGGGAATGACCGGAGGAGCATCGGGAAGCGGGACGAGCATCACAGGAACACTGAATAACCCAACTACCTCACAACAAACTGCCACCTATTCTGTCATCCCTACATCAGGAAGTTGCGTGGGATCATCATTTACAGTCACAGTGACAGTGAATCCTCTGACCAATCTGACGGACCAACCAAGTACATTAAATTATGAGGTTTGTTTTGGTGACGGCTTTGCCCCGATTTCTGTCACGGCTACAGGGGCAAACCTAACCTATCAGTGGTACAGCAATACCACGAACATCAATTCCGGCGGAACGCTTATTTCAGGCGCAACATCGGCAAACTTTACTCCTCCCTCCACACCCGAAGGAGAGGCCTATTACTATACTGTTGTTACTGGCACTTGTGGCACCGTTACTTCAAATGTCTCAGGCAAGTACACCGTTTCTCCTCCTGACACACAGTTTACTACAAACCTGACTAACACTCCGCAAACCATCTGCCCTGGAGGTTCATTTACACCCATTTCCGCTGTTGCGACAGGGCCAAACCTAACCTATAGGTGGTACAGTAACACCACCCCAAGTAACTCGGGTGGAACACTTATCGCAGGAGAAACCAGTGGAAGCTTTACTCCTCCAAACACAGTTTTTGGACCTATTTATTACTATGTGGAGGCAAAAAGTGATTGCGGAACTGTACCATCTCAAGTATCAGGTGCATTTACAATTACAGGGTCCACTTCTGCGGCACCAGATCAAACTGTTTGCTTAAACACCGCTTTAAATCCAGTAATCACACATAGTACCACCGGGACCACAGGAATTGGAACAATTACAGGATTGCCTCCGGGAGTAACGGCAACATGGGCAGCAAATGCCATCACTATTTCCGGAACCCCGACCTCCACTGCGGGAAGTCCTTTTAATTATTCCATTCAATTGATTGGTGCATGCACCAATCAGTACGCCACAGGTACCATTACTGTAGACCCAATTCCAACGGTAACCAATGCCACGCTCACTCAGACCATCTGCTCGGGTGAAACCACAACCGCTGTAACACTCACCTCTGCAGTGCCCGGTGCTACCTTCACCTGGACCGCAACCGCAACTGCCGGAGTCACCGGATTTACCGCCAGTGGTACCAATACCATCCCGGTACAAACCATCGCAACCACAGGTACCGATCAGGGTACGGTCACCTATGCCATCACGCCTAGCTTCAATGGCTGTCCCGGCCCTACTACAAACTATACCGTCCTGGTCAATCCAAAACCAACGGTAACCAACGCTTCACTCACTCAGACCATCTGCTCGGGCGAAACCACAACCGCCGTCACACTCACTCCTTCAGTGCCTGGGGCTACCTTCACCTGGACGGCAACTGCAACTGCCGGAGTCACCGGATTTACCGCCAGCGGTACCAATACCATACCGGTACAAACCATCTCTACCACTGGTACCGATCAGGGTACGGTTACCTATGCCATCACGCCTAGTTTCAATGGCTGTCCCGGCCCTACTACAAACTACACCGTCCTGGTCAATCCAAGACCAACGGTAACCAATGCCTCGCTCACTCAAACCATCTGCTCGGGTGAAGCCACAACCGCCGTCACACTTACCTCTGCAGTGCCCGGTGCTACCTTCACTTGGACCGCAACTGCAACAGCCGGAGTTACCGGATTTACTGCCAGTGGTACCAATACCATACCGGTACAAACCATCTCTACCACAGTCACCACTCAAGGTACGGTGACCTACGCGATCACTCCTAGCTTCAACGGCTGTTCCGGACCTACTACAAACTATACCGTACTGATCAATCCAAAACCAACGGTAACCAACGCTTCACTCACTCAAACCATTTGCTCGGGTGCAAGCACTACCGCCGTAACGCTTACTTCTTCCGTGCCTGGTGCTACCTTCGCCTGGACGACAACTGCAACTGCCGGAGTCACCGGATTTACCGCCAGTGGCACCAATACCATACCGGCACAAACCATCTCAACCACAGGTACCGATCAAGGTACGGTTACCTATGCCATCACGCCTAGCTTCAACGGCTGTCCCGGCCCTACTACAAACTATACCGTCCTGGTCAACCCAATTCCAACGGTAAGCAACCCTTCGCTGACTCAGACCATCTGCTCGGGCGAAACCACAACTGCCGTCACACTCACCTCTGCAGTGCCCGGGACTACCTTCGCCTGGACGGCAACTGCAACTGCCGGAGTCACCGGATTTACCGCCAGTGGTACCAATACCATCCCGGTACAAACCATCGCAACCACAGGTACCGATCAAGGTTCGGTCACCTATGCCATCACGCCTAGCTTCAATGGCTGTCCCGGCCCTACTACAAACTATACCGTCCTGGTCAATCCAAAACCAACGGTAACCAACGCTTCACTCACTCAGACCATCTGCTCGGGCGAAACCACAACCGCCGTCACACTCACTCCTTCAGTGCCTGGGGCTACCTTCACCTGGACGGCAACTGCAACTGCCGGAGTCACCGGATTTACCGCCAGCGGTACCAATACCATACCGGTACAAACCATCTCTACCACTGGTACCGATCAGGGTACGGTTACCTATGCCATCACGCCTAGTTTCAATGGCTGTCCCGGCCCTACTACAAACTACACCGTCCTGGTCAATCCAAGACCAACGGTAACCAACGCTTCACTTACTCAGATCATCTGCTCGGGTGAAACCACAACCGCCGTCACACTTACCTCTGCAGTGCCCGGTGCTACCTTCACCTGGACCGCAACTGCAACTGCCGGAGTCACCGGATTTACCGCCAGTGGTACCAATACCATACCGGTACAAAATATCTCAACTACAGGCACCACTCAAGGTACGGTTACCTATGCCATCACGCCTAGCTTCAATGGCTGTCCCGGACCTATTACAAACTATACCGTACTGGTCAACCCAATTCCAACGGTAAGCAACCCTTCGCTCACTCAAACCATTTGCTCGGGTGCAAGCACTACCGCCGTCACTCTCACCTCTGCAGTGCCCGGTGCTAGCTTCACTTGGACCGCAACTGCAACTGCCGGAGTCACCGGATTTACCGCCAGTGGCACCAATACCATACCGGTACAAACCATCTCAACCACAGCCAACACCCAGGGTACTGTGACCTATTCCATCACGCCTAGCTTCAATGGCTGTCCCGGCCCTACTACAAACTACACCGTCCTGGTTAACCCAAGACCAGCCATTTCACCTTCTCCAATCACAACATCCATTTGCAGTGGCCAAACCTTTGACATCTCGCCCGTAAATGGTACAAATGGTTTAGTTCCAACAGGCACTACCTACACTTGGACGGTAGCAAACAATGGAAATGTGGGTGGAGAAACTGATCAAACCACTCCCCAACCCTCTATTTCGCAAACCCTAACAAACATTACCACATCGGTTCAAACCGTTATCTACACCGTTACTCCCAGAAATGGAACTTGTCCTGGGGCTTCCTTTGAAGTTCAAGTAAATGTCAATCCTATTCCTACTGTAATAGACCCAGCCGATCAAACTCTATGCTCCGGTACTTCAACCGCAGCAGTGAACTTCACAGGAAATGGGGTTTCGGGTGTAGTATACAATTGGACAAACAGTAACACTTCTATCGGATTAGCAGCAGCTTCGGGATCTGGAGATATCCCTGCATTCACAACCTTAAATACAGGAAGTAGCCCAGTTACTTCTACAATAACCGTGACCCCAGTAGCCAATGGCTGTTCAGGTACCCCTCAAACATTCACCATCACAGTCAATCCAACCCCCGTCGTCTCCATCCAAGCTGACTATTGTGTGGTCGCCGGAAAGGTTCGTTTAACAGCAAATTCCAGTGTTTCTGGTGTCACATGGTCTTGGAATACCTACCCTGTCCAAACAACTCAAACCATTGATGTTGACATCGCCGGAACTTATGTGGTAACAGCCACATCAGGTGCATCGTGTGTAGGTATAGGTTCCATAAGCGTTGCCGAAGAACTGGTCATAAATGGCAGTTTCACAGCTGGCAATACCGTGGATCCTGCAGGAATTACCGGATTTGCAACAGATTACATGTATCTGGAGGATCTTACTGGTGTAAATGATGAACTGATTCAAGACGATGGAACCAGAGGTTACAGCATTACCACAAATGGTCAGAATGTTCACACCCTATTTTTTGGACAAGACCACACTAATAATGTGGTGGGTCCACGAAATATGATGATCGTTAATGGCAAAGGTGGAGCGTTAAGGATTTGGGAGAAAACCATCACTGTAAAACCAAACACAGAATACTATTTCTCTGCATGGGCAATGAGTGTCAATGCTGTTGGCCCTTTTGCAAGATTACGGTTTCAAGTGAATGGGGCGCAGGTGGGAACAATCGCAAATTTACTTTCCGGAGTAAACGATAATACAAACAATGGTTGGCAGCGGTTTAATGGCACCTGGAATTCAGGAAGTGTAAGCGGTCCTATTACTGTCCAAATAGTAAACCTAGAGCCTGCACTTGGAGGAAATGACTTTGCAATCGACGATATCTCCTTTGGCACGTTCTCAACATTTATTGAGCTGACTTCTCCCGTAGATTCAGATAATCAAACAGTCTGTCAAAATTTTCCAATAGATGATATCACTTACGCCGCCCGTAGTAGCATAGCAGGTCCTACCGTTTCCGGATTACCATCAGGGGTGACTACCTCTTGGAATGGTGTTACCCTTCGTTTCACAGGTACACCGACAGCCTCAGGGACCTTTACCTACACTGTTACCAATACTGGAAATTGTTCACCTGCAACCGTCACGGGAACCATTACAGTTCTCAGTACTCCTACTTCTGGTATTATTTCGGCTGATCAGGTTATTTGTAGCGGTGGTGACCCGGTAACAATTGTTAGTAGCACTAACGGAACTGGAGCCGGGTTAATTGATTACCTATGGGAATCTAATACCAATCTGACCACTCCAAACTGGACAACAATTTCAGGGGAAACGGGGGCTACTTACGATATACCAGCAGGATTGATAACCACAACTCAATTTAGAAGAACAACCATAGCCACTTCTGGTACGGTAGTTTGTCAATCCATTCCTACAGAACCTGTACAGGTTACAGTTCAGGCAGTGCCAACGCCAGGAGTAATCGCCGGTGCACAGACCATTTGTAGCGGAGGTGACCCTGCCAACCTTACCAATGCAACCTTCGGTACAGGATCCGGAACAATTACCTACCGCTGGGAAAGTGCGGTCAGCCCATTCAGCAGCTGGACTGCAATCTCCGGCGCAGATGGTGGTACCTACAATCCTCCATCGGGATTAATAGCTACCACTCAATACCGAAGAGTTACAATTTCTACTACCAATGGAATACTTTGTGAATCTATTCCCACTAACCCAATTCAGGTTACTGTACAATCCACCCCCACTGCAGGAGTGATTGCAGCAGCCCAAACCATTTGTTCTGGTGAGGACCCGGCAGCATTTACCAGCACCATAGATGGAACGGGTGATGGAACGATCACTTACCGTTGGGAAAGTGCGGTAGGTCCATTCAGCAGCTGGACGGCAATCTCTGGCGCCGATGGAGCTACCTACATTCCTCCATCTGGATTAATAGCTACCACCCAATACCGTAGAGTTACAATTTCTACCCTCAACAGCGTGGCTTGCGAATCAGCACCAACAACTCCGGTTGAAGTAACTATAACCCCAACTAACACCGTAACTCCTGTAACACCCAACCCAAGTCTGTGTGTCGGCGTTGGGATTTCAACAATTATCCACACCACTACAGGTGCCACAGGAATCGCCAACGATGGTGTATCTGGTGCCAATGGATTACCTCTTGGAATATCTGCGACTTGGTCAGGCAATACTATCACTATCATGGGAATTCCCGTAGAGCAAGGCGTATTCCCTTACAGTATTCTGTTGACAGGTGGTTGCGGGTCGGTAAATGCCACAGGCACAATCACAGTGGATAATCCAAGTTACCCTATCACCAATATTGATGTAGTCAATCCGACTTCTTTACCTGGAAGTTCCACATTTACGGTATATAGCCCAAATATGACTCCGGGAACTTATGAGATTCGCTACAGCACCAATGGAGTAAATGGTGGAGCAAACAATGTCCTCACTACCGTTGTGGTATCCACATCCGGTCAATTTACCTTGACATCTCCACTCTATTCTAATGAGGGAACTACAGTCCTGACTATCAATTCTATTCAAAGAATTATACCTAATCCAGCCGATCCGTGCCCATACTTCCCACCAAATAACAATACGGCAATTTATGGGTTTGGCTGTAGCTCTGAATATCTCCAGACTGGCGTGGGTGAAGCCTTCTTTGTGCCTGCTGATGTTTTTGAAATTACAGTAACGGCTTATGGAGATAACTCCCCATCCGATTCCCAAACAATGCCTGTGATACCAGGTGGTGTCATCAATATAGGAGTTGCAGGGAATACAATCTTTGCCACCGAATCCCCCGTGGCTACTGCATCTCCCGCGGATTACATTGTCTCTGCGATTGGCCCGAATGGCAGAATAGTTTTCACTTACGACTGTTCTCCACCTCCTCCTTGTAGTTCTCCAGGAGATGTCTACCAATACACCGATTCCGAAGGGTACACGGTGATCCGGGTGACGGGAGATTGTTCTGGATGGACTTGGAGCGCACCTGATGGATTAGACGAATTTGAAGTGCTTGTCGTAGGCGGTGGCGGTGGCGGTGGCTATGGTGAAGCTGCTGGCGGCGGCGGCGGCGGTGCCGTTATCTATGAACAATACACTGGAATCACCATGAGTGGATTACCGGGTCTACAAGGCGCATCCTTCACTATCACGCCGGGTGGTTTAGGTTTGGGAGCAACAACTTCAGCAAACAAAGGAGGAAATGGGCAGTCTTCCTCTATGACAGGACCTGCGTTTAACCATTCAGGGGGAACATTCACTAATTTTAGCGCCGATGGAGGCGGAGGAGGTGGATCTACCAATTCATCTGCTTCGATAAGACAAGGTGCATCTGGGGCCTCCGGCGGTGGTGGCGCGGCCTTCGGAACGGATGAATCCGCTGGTGGTGCAGGAAGTACCGGCTCCATTGGAGGAACCGGATACGGAGAAACTTCAGGTACCGGCGGCGGCGGCGGTGGTGGGGCAGCCGGATCAGGCGGAGCTGCAGGCTATACAGGAGTAATGACCGGAGGATCAGGAGGAATCGGGGTGGCTAGGACTATTTCCGGTGAGAATATATATTACGGCGCAGGAGGAGGAGGCACATCTTCCGGAGCAATCACCAATGTGGCAGGAGAAGGTGGAAATCCTTACACCATAGCCGGGGTGGATTATTTTGCAGGAGGCAGTGCAACCAATAACGGAGTAGGACAATCCCCAACAACTTATGGTTCAGGCGGTGGTGCAGGTAGAATTGGGGGTGCTTCTGGCTTCCCTGGGGTAATCTATATCCGTTATCCCAACTTCCGTATCCTTCCTATAGAGTTCTTGTTCTTTAATGCCAAGTATAATCCGATCTTCCGTTCGGGTGACCTGACATGGGAGACGGCAAATGAATGGGAAAATGACCGATTCGAAATCGAGCGATCTGTCAATGATGTCAAGTCTTGGGAAACTATCGGACAGGTGCAGGGTGCCGGCTATTCCGATCAGGCAGTGGAATATGTCTATCAGGATATGAAACTTCCATTGGCAGGTGGAACAATCTTCTACCGACTGAAGCAGATTGACTTTGACGGGGATTTTACGTACAGCGATACCAAGGCTATCCAAGTCGAGGCGATGGCTGGAACTACTTATTGGAGAGTCTATCCGAATCCGACTACCGGGAATCCGACCCATCTGGAAATGATCGATACCGGAGCGTACGATAATGAGGAAATTACAGTCAGGGTGATTTCTGCAACCGGTGTGTTTGAAGTGATCGAAGGCACATCAAGTAAGGAACTGAGCCTTCAGCTTTCCGAAATTTTGAGAACCAAAGCTGCCGGCATTTATACCGTGGAGATCAGTTGGGGAGCTAATCGTGAGTACCATAAAGTGATTTTGGTTCGATAGGGCTTAATAAAACAAGCCTAAAAAATCATCCCAAATTGGAGTCCTGTCCTCCAAATTGGGATGAATATTTTTGAATTCACTGTAAAAAGACTTGCTGGAAATGATTGGGCTAAAGCCCGGATCTGCTGTGTCTAAATTCTATCCCCCAGCTAAAGCTGGAGGCAATTGAATTTAAATCCCGAAAAATCTACTGTCCAATGAATAGGAATGTGGCTTTAGTCCATTTCTCTATGATCCATAATCTCAATCGGGCTTTAGCCCAAGATTATAATAATTGATTGGGCTGAAGGCCGGAACTGCTCTGTCTAATTTCTATCCCCCAACTAAAGCTGGAGGCAATTGAATTTAAATACCCAAGAAAGCTATTGTGCAAGGAATATAGATGTGGCTTTGGCCCATTCCTCTAGGGATCATTCTCTCAATCAGGCTTTAGCCCAATTTTCACAAAACGCGATTAGGAATTTGCCTTTATCCGCCAGGCAATTGGCTGATTTTATAAATCCCCAAATGAAGCTGGAGGCAATTGATAAGTGAATCGAAGAAAGGTTTCCTGAATAAGACGAGTACTTTGTCAACAGTCCAGATAGAAAGGGCGGATTAAAAATCCTAGAACAAGTCCTCAGAATTGCAAATTCTGAGGAACGGGATTCCAGGCCCTAAACCAAGGAATCTAAGTATCAGGGGGATACTAAATCAGCCAATTTCCGAACAGGAATATATAATTTTCTAAGAACTGGGATTTTCGGCTATTTTTCGACTTTCAAATGCATTTTTTTGTACTTTTACGGAGCTTATCCCTTGCCCTTAAGTTCAGCAATGCTGCCAAAGATTTCCATTTTGATTTTTATAGGCTTTTTTTCTTCTTTTTTGGTCCGACTGGGGGTTGAAAAGGCGGAAAAAACTATGGCTTCGGGTGAAACTTCCGGCAGGCAAAACTCCCAAGATCTTTCCAATAATTCAGGAGGCAGTTCTTTGTTGAAAAGGGCGGTTGCCGGGTTTTTGGTCTTTGGGGTGGTATTTTTCTTAATTGGAATTACGGAGTCTTTCGGACAATCACAGATATTTAATGCCAGTGGAAACTTTCCTGTCCCTCACAAAATCACTAATGTCCAGCTCGATATCTGGGGAGCAGGTGGAGGTGGAGGTTTTATCAATAGTAGAAGACCCGCTGCAGGAGGGGGAGGAGGAGCTTTTGCTCGATACAATTCATTTGGAGTCACACCAAATGCAACAATTGCTGTAACTGTTGGAACAGGTGGCAATGGCCAAACCAGTACTTCTGCTTCAACTAACGGAGGACCATCTACCTTTGGTGGTACGATTTCGGTAAATGGGGGTATAAGAGGTAATGGCAATACACCCGGAGCTGGAGGTGTTGCCGGTACAGGCGGAAATATAAACTCTGCGGGTGGTCCCTCTGTACCTGCTTCATCCAGCAATGACCGAGGAGGTTCAGGTGGGGGAGCTGCTGGCAGTTCTACCGGTATCGGGGCATCTGGTTTGACTTCTGGAACAGGTCCAGCTGGTGGAGCAGGCGGAACTGGAGTAAATGGCGCTGGATCAGGAGGAAATGGTGGAGCAGACGATGCTGTCGGTGTCAACGGCTCACCTCCTGGTGGCGGTGGCGGTGGAGAAGGTGGACAAGGCACATCCGGTGGTGCAGGTGGAAATGGACGAGTGATTGTCACTTGGGCATGCTCGACTACATTAACCTCTGGTGCTGGAACCAATAACCCCACGGTATGTCAGGGAACTGGTATAGGTCCAATCACTTTTGTGATCGCTGGTGGTTACGGAGCTACTGTCACTGGATTACCCACAGGGGTAACTGCAAGTTATGTAGATGGCGACTTGACAATCAGCGGGAATCCAACAACTTCTGGTTCATTTACTTACACTATAACCCCAACTGGCAGTTGTACTACTACAACAGCCACGGGAACCATCACCGTCACACCCAACAACACGGCCGGCACCATCTCCTCAAATACGTTTTGTGCAAATTCTCCCCTTCCAGGCGGAGTGATTCAATCCACCACAGGAGCAACTGGAATTGATGCTGCCGGGGCGACTGACCTTCCTCCTGGTGTAACTGTGTCTTGGGCCAGTAACCAGATTACCTTTGCAGGCACTCCGAATACAGAAGGAACTTACAGTTATTCCATCCCCATGACTGGCGGCTGCGGGGTAGTGAATGCTACTGGAACCATAACAGTCACGGGTAACAACACTGCCGGAACCATCTCTTCCAATACATTTTGCATAAATTCTGCACTTCCCGCTGGAGTAACCCAATCTACTACGGTTGCTACAGGGATAAATGCTGGAGGTGCCACAGGACTTCCTCCAGGTGTAATTGTGGCTTGGGCCAGTAACCAGATTACTTTTACCGGGACTCCCACTACGGCAGGAACTTTCAACTATTCCATTCCTTTGACTGGTGGTTGCGGAGCGGTCAATGCTACCGGAACCATAACCATCACACCTAGCAATACGGCCACTCCTGATGCCGGTGCAGACAGAACTCTTTGTATTAATACCGCATTGCCAGCCGGCTTTACGTTTACCACTACTGGAGCTACCGGAATCTCAAATCCGGGTGTTTCAGGTGCAAACGGCCTACCTCTTGGAGTATCAGCTAGCTGGGCTTCAAACACTATAACCATATCCGGAACTCCGACTGCCTCCGGCACTTTCAACTATTCAATTCCTTTGACTGGTGGTTGCGGGACGGTAAATGCCACCGGAACAATCACGGTCACTGCCAATAATTCGGCCACTCCTACTGCAGGTACAGACAGAACTGTCTGCATTAATACTGCCTTGCCAGTAGGGTTTACCTTTACCACAACAGGAGCTATCGGAATCTCCAACCCGGGTGTTTCAGGAGCAAACGGACTGCCTGCCGGAGTATCTGCTAACTGGGCTTCAAACACCCTAACCATTTCCGGAACTCCTACTTCCTCAGGAACTTTCAACTATTCGATTCCTTTAATTGATGGGGGTTGCGGTCCGGCTGTAAATGCCATAGGAACTATCACAGTATCTCCAAACAACACAACTGGAACAATAACCTTCAATACATTTTGCATAAATTCTGCGCTTCCTGTTGGAGTAGCCCAATCCACTACGGGAGCAACAGGGATCAATGCTGGAGGTGCCACAGGCCTTCCTCCGGGAATAAGTGTGGCTTGGGCCAGTAACCAGATTACTTTTACGGGAATTCCCACGACATCAGGAACTTTCAATTATTCCATTCCTTTGACGGGTGGTTGCGGCCCAGGGAATGCGATCGGAACCATAACCATCACCCCTAACAATACTGTAATTCCTAATGCCGGTGCAAATCGAACACTTTGTATTAATTCCGCATTGGCAGCCGGTTTTACTTTTACTACAACAGGAGCTACAGGAATCTCCAATCCGGGTGTCTCAGGTGCAAACGGCCTGCCTGCCGGAGTATCAGCTAGCTGGACATCAAACACCATAACTATATCCGGAACTCCAACTGCCTCCGGCACCTTCAACTATTCCATTCCTTTGACTGGCGGTTGCGGGGCGATAAACGCAACCGGAACTATCACCGTAGATCCAATCCCAACTGCTGATCCAGGGCCTGCCTTATTTTCGATTTGTCAAGCTGGTACTTCGGCGGTAATGGGCGGTAGCTTTGGTGGAGGAGCCACAGGAGGAACATGGAGCGGTGGAGCTGGAACTTGGACCAATGCAAACGATCCGGCCAACGCAACCTACACTGCAAGTGCATCTGAGTCAGGAAACGTCCTGCTCACCTTGACTACAACCGGCGGTTCCTGCACGCCTATTCAAGTGACAAAATTTATTACTGTAAATGCTAACCCCATTATCAATGTGGGAGCGGCCTTACCTGCGATCTGCCAAGGTGCGACTTCTATTGCTATGGGTGGAAGTGTCAGTGGCGGGGCTACCACCGGTACTTGGAGTGGCGGAGCAGGCACCTGGACCAATGCCAACGATCCTGCTACCGCAACCTATACGGCTGGTGCATCAGAATCAGGTGCTATTACCTTATTCTTGACCGCCAGTAATGGTACCTGCGTTTCGAGTAGTACCAAGACTATTACAGTTAATCCAAATCCAGTGATTAATGTTGGGCCTGCAATAACTGCGATTTGCCAAGGTCAACAATCTGCAGCCATGGGAGGGAGCGTTACAGCAGGTGCTTCAGCCCTTTGGACGGGCGGGGCCGGAACTTGGACTAACGCGGATAACGCAACCACTGCGAGATATACTGCAGGAACATCCGAATCGGGAGTCATTACCTTAACCTTGACTTCAACACTTGGATCCTGTACAGTCTTTGCTACAAAAACCATTACCGTAAATCCAAATCCAACAGTTTCAGCAGGAACTGCATTTACCAGTCCTATCTGCCAAGGCCAGCCTTCACCGGCAATGGGAGGAAGTGTGGGCCCAGGTGGTGCCACAGGACTGTGGACAGGTGGTGCCGGTACTTGGACCAATGCAAACAACCCTGCAACAGCAACTTATACTGCAGGAACATCAGAATCAGGTACGATCACCCTCACCTTGACTGCCACATTGGGTACTTGCACGGCAGTTACAACAAAGACAATCACTGTTAATCAATTACCTTCCGTCACTGCTACTCCAGCATCCCAGTTTAGATGTGATAACATTGGTTCGGGTACTATTATTACCCTTTCAAATGCACCAATTAACCTAGCCGGAACCACCTATGAATGGACTCGAACCAACCCGGCAGGTCTAGTGGGAACTGGAGCAGGTACTGCTCTTTCAGGAACTACCTCCGGAACTACCTTAGTAGGTACATATAAAAACAACACGACTGCTAACATAACTACAACCTATACCATTACTCCGGTGGGACCGGCTCCTACTTTTTGCCGGGGTGTGCCGGTGAATGTGACCGTGACAATTTATGCCCCTCTGGTAGCGCCAGTGATCAGTGATGATCAAGGAGTTTGTGTGGGAGGTGTCCCTAATTCTCTAAATGGAACTTCCGCTACCGGTGGAAGTGGAAGTTATTCTTACCAATGGCAAAGTAGGACTTCACCTACTGGCTGGTCAGCTACTGATAACATTGCAGGTGCAACCGGGTTGACTTACCAGCCTCCTGCTGTAGGTTTGTTTGACCCTACCATTTACTACAGACTAGTAGTCACTGATAACATTTGCGGAAATGCGTTACCAAGTAATGTAATCACAGTTGAAAATATTCTTAGTTTTGGTAATCTAGCAACAACGACCCTAAGCAATACGCCGTCCACTACCCCATTTTGTCCTGGTGGTACATTTTCCTCATCAGGGTCACCAATTAGCATTTCTACAGCTAACCATGCATCCTTCCTATCCTATAGATACATTTTAAGTTATGACCCCAATTTTATAACTCCTGCGTCAACTGGGCAAATAATAGGTACTACCGTTTCTTCAGGCTTTTTAGCTACCACTACAGCTAATCTTCCGCAGTTTACAGTTACCAATACTACCAATACAACTGTAACAACAACAATTGAGGTCATTCCTATCGCTTATTTAGGTTCTACGGAACGATGTAACATAACATCAGTATCGTTTCCGGTAACGATCAGGCCAACTCCTGTCCTTACAGCGACGCCTGCCTCGCCGACCATCTGCAGCGGTAGCGGTACTGCTATTACTTTAACTAGTAACATCACCGATAATCCAACTACCTATACCTGGACAGCAAGCCAAATTAGCGGGCCAATTGGATCTATAACTTTTGGACCGGGGCCTACCTCGGGATCAGGTCCAATAAATCAAACGCTTACAAATACCGGCACTGTACCTGCTGTAGTTCGATACATCATCACACCGAGCTCCATGGGATGTACGGGAGCCTCGCGAACTGTAGACATTACAGTTACGCCAACGAATACAATTACAAGGACTTCAGCACCCGCCACAACTAACCAAACTGTATGCAGTGGTGTCGCCATCACCACTATCACCTATGCTACCACAGGGGCGACGGGAGCTACTGTCTCAGGATTACCAACTGGAGTAACCGGGGTATGGTCAGGAAATGTTGTTACTATCAGCGGAACACCAAATGTGCCTGCAGGAGGAACATTTACTTACACGGTCAATATGACGGGAGGCTGTACCTCAAGTCAATCCGCTCCGACAGGTTCCATCATAGTAAATCCAATCCATACCATCACAGCAGGAAGTGACAGAACAGTTTGTCTAAATGCTCCAATGACGGCTATCACCCTAACTTTGGGCGGTGGAGCTACAGGAGCAACGGTAACAGGCCTGCCAGCAGGTGTGATTGCTGGCGTAACAGGCACAACCCTTACGATAAGCGGAACCCCAACCGCCATAGGTCCTTTTACTTACACCGTTACTACTACCGGTAATGCTTGTGCAACAGCCAGCACAACCGGTATAATAACTGTAAACCCGATTCATACCATCACAGCAGGAAGTGACCAAACTGTTTGTCAAAATGCTTCAATGACTCCTATTACCCTTACTTTGGGCGGTGGCGCTACCGGAGCAACTGTAACAGGTCTTCCAGCGGGTGTGACATCTAGCGTATCAGGTTCCACATTAACGATAAGCGGAACACCAACCGCCACAGGTCCTTTTACTTACACGGTAACTACCACCGGCAATGGTTGTACAGTGGCTACCACTGGTGGTACACTTACTGTAACTCCTATCCATGCTATTACGGCAGGAAGTAATCGAACAGTTTGTCAAAATGCTCCGATGACAGCTATCACTATGACTCTGGCCGGTGGGGCTACCGGAGCAACCGTAACAGGCCTGCCAGCGGGTGTGACTGCAAGCGTATCAGGTACAACCCTTACTATAAGTGGTACTCCAACCGTATCGGGTCCTTTTAATTTCACGGTAACTACTACCGGTAATGCTTGTACTGCGGCTACCACAACTGGAACAATTACTGTAAATCCTATCCATACCATCACAGCAGGAAGTGACCAAACCGTTTGTCAAAATGCTGCAATGACTCCTATCACCATGACACTGGGTGGTGGAGCAACCGGAGCAACCGTATCTGGCTTGCCTGCGGGTGTTACGGCTAGTGTATCAGGTACAACCCTTACGATAAGCGGTACTCCATCCGTTTCAGGCCCTTTTACTTACACGGTAACTACCACCGGTAGTGCTTGTGCAACGGCTACTACATCAGGAACAATTACTGTAAATCCGATCCATACCATCACAGCAGCAAGCAATCAAACAGTTTGTCTAAATGCTGCCATGACGGCCATCACAATGACTTTGGGTGGTGGAGCAACTGGAGCAACGGTAACAGGCTTGCCAGCTGGAGTAACGGCTAGCGTTTCAGGTACCACCCTTACCATAAGTGGTACCCCAACAACATTAGGAAGCTTTACTTACACTGTAATCACAACCGGCAATTCTTGTGCAACGGCTACTACAGGTGGAACAATCACCGTAGATCCAAATCATACCATCACAGCTGGAAGTGACCAAACTGTTTGTCAAAATGCTGCAATATCGCCTATCACAATGACTTTGGGAGGTGGAGCTACAGGAGCAACTGTAACAGGTCTGCCAACGGGTGTGACTCATAGCGTATTAGGCACAACCCTTACCATAAGCGGTACCCCTACCGTCTCAGGAACCTTTAATTACACCGTAACCACTATCGGCAATTCTTGTATACCGGCTACCACAGGAGGTACGATAACGGTGAGTAATCCAAACTATCCTATTACTGATATTGATGTAGTAAACCCTTTGGCTGGATCCCCTCCCTACACCTCTACATTTACTGTATATAGCGGAGGATTCACAACGGGAACTTATACAGTGGTATACAACTCTTCCGGAGTTATTCAAGCTACAAATCAGACAACAACTGCCTCCGTTTCTACAAATGGGATTCTTACTTTCAATTCTCAACCTTATTCCAATGAGGGGACGAGTATTTTAACTATTGTTTCGATTCGAAACAATGCTGACAATTGTACCTACTTCCCTCCTACAAATACTTCTGTGCCATATGGCGTAAATTGTAGTACAGAATATTTGGAAGCTAATGGAGACGAGATTTTCTATGTACCTACTGGTATTACCCAAGTAACCATTCAGGCATTTGGGGATGGATCATCCTCGAGTGCTGAAACAATGACAGTAGTCCCGGGTGGTGCCATATTTGTTGTTTTTGATGGCAGTGATGTTTTTGCCACAGAAGTTCCCGCATCCGAACCTATCTCTGACAGGATTGATGGTGCCATCGTCCATGCGACAGGGCCAAATGGTAGGATTGTTTTCAGTTTTGCCTGCAATCCTTTGCCTCCTTGCTCTACTCAGCTGGATAATGGTAGTAATTATATTGATTCAGAAGGATTTACTGTTGTCAGATTTAGTTTTGAAGGACCATGTACCTGGGATGCACCAGATGGATTAGAAGAATTTGAGGTATTGGTAGTCGGCGGTGGCGGTGGCGGCGGCTTCGGAACTGCTGCCGGTGGTGGTGGTGGCGGTGCTGTTGTTTACGAACAATACACAGGAATTACCATGGGCGGAGAAACCGGCCTTCAAAATGCAACCTTTACCCTTTCAATTGGAAATCGAGGATTGGGTGCAAACTCAGGCGTAAAAGGAGGTAATGGCCTTGCTTCTACTTTTACTGGACCTCTTTTTGATTATACGGGACCAAATGTTTTTGACCCTCTAATAGCTGAAGGTGGCGGAGGTGGAGGTTCTTCAAATACCAATCTAACAATTCGTCAAGGAGAAAATGGTCTAGGTGACGCATCTGGAGGTGGTGGTGCTGCCTATCAAACTAATGCCTCTTCCGGAGGCTCCAGCTCAGGTGTTGGTAATAGTGGGGGAACCGCTTATTCTGATGCATTTGGCACTTCGGGAGCAGGAGGCGGAGGCGTAAATGGCCCTGGTGCCAATGGTTCAAGTTCTGGAGGAGGGACCCAAATGAACGGAGGAAATGGTGGAAGTGGAAGACAATTGAGTATTTCCGGCGAAGATATATTTTATGGTGCTGGAGGTGGAGGAACCTCCTCTGGAGCAATCTCTAATATTGAGGGATTAGGTGGAAGTCAATACACAGTTAACTCAATTACATATTTTGCAGGTGGAAGTGGTACTAATTCTGGCGAAGGTAAATCCGCCACCACTTTTGGATCGGGTGGAGGAGCCGGAGGAAGTCGAGGTGGTGATGGTTTCCCAGGCGTTGTCTACATCCGCTACCCCAATTACCGTATCCTTGCTGTCGAATACCTCTATTTCAATGCCAAGTACAATCCGGGCTTCCGTTCGGGTGATCTGACTTGGGCTACGGCAAAAGAATGGGAAAATGACCGATTCGAAATCGAGCGGTCTGTCAATGATGTCAAGTCATGGGAAACCATCGGGCAGGTGAATGGTGCGGGATATTCCGATGCTCCGATAGATTACTCCTATCAGGATATGAAACTGCCGCTGGCGGGTGGAAATATCTTCTATCGTCTGAAGCAAGTTGACTTTGACGGGGATTCGACCTACAGTGATACCAAGGCTATCCAAGTGGAAGCGATGCCTGGAACGACCTATTGGAGAGTCTATCCGAATCCAACTACCGGTGATCCGATAAATTTGGAAATGCTGGATACCGGAGCCTACAATGATGAGGAAATTACCGTTCGGGTAATCTCAGCAACTGGCCAGTTTGAAACCCTGCAAGGAAGCTCTGCAACGCTACTAAGCAGCCAGCTGTCTGAGATACTGAGAACCAAAGCAGCAGGAATTTATACCCTGGAGATCAGTTGGGGTAATTTCAAAGAATACCATAAGGTCATTCTGAGGAGGTAAGAAATGCTTGTCTTCTCAGAATGACTTTCCCAAAAATGGCATAAAATTGAAAACATGATTAAGCCAAGTGGATCATTTTGGATTCAAAAACGGCCAAATTTAGCCTGAATAATTATTTCACCTATTGATGTATTTTTAAAATCCTCAACACCTTATACTTTTTTTATCTACGGAATGTCCGTATCAGAGCCTTATACAATTCCTTTTTAGAGAATTGAAATACATTAAAATGACCTAAAAATTATATTTATCTATTATTTTTTAATTGGTAATATTTTCTTTTAAAATCAGCCCTCAAATCGCTGAATTCCAAGCGCTTTTTCCCCCGTATTAACTTATCAATGAAAGTAAAACTAATTTATCTTGCCTTGCTGGCTGGGATGATTTTTTCCTGCCAGGACAATCCAGATCCATTATCTGAAAACCATATCCTCATCAATACCGATTCGGAAGAATTGAGCAAACGCCTTTCACTAGACGGAAGCGGGGTAATCGGAATCTCCTCTCCCGCCAATCCATCAGGAAGAGTAATGAATGATGAGGATGCGGAAAAATTCTCACTGGTGTTGATTTCCCATGCTTCCTCACCTACCCACGAAGGAAATACGCTTCAGGCCACACATATAGATATTGAGGGTAACTATGCCTATGTGGGATACAATACTGCAGGAAGTACCTATTTGGGAGCGGTGGAAATCATCGACATTTCGGATCCTTACAAGCCAAAAATTGTCTCCCAAGCTATATTAGAAGATTCCGAAGTCAGTGCTTTGGAATACCGTGACGGTCAACTCTTTTTGGCCATGGCAATCGATGTGGATAAAATTGATGTAACAGAACCAGCCAACCTAGGCGTGGTATCAGTTTCCGAAGGCAAGTTTACTTCCGACTTCAGATTCGTGTCTGTTCCCGGTTTTGTGGCGACAGATGTCACTGCCACCAGTGATTTTATCGCTTTGGTCAGCGGCAGCAATGGGAATTTGACTGTTTTTGACAGAAATCTTAACCTACTACGTGAAGTGCCTATCGAGGATTTGCGAAGTGTTGCTACGGATGAAAACCGACTTGCTGTCCTCAGTGGAACCAAGGGTGCAAGTATCTTTAATTCAAATTCACAAACACCTGTCACCACCATTGGTTTAGAACAAGATGTGCCACAAACCAAAAGAACGATCGATATCGAAGACGGACATCTCTACATTTCAGAAGGGAAAAACGGAGCAGGTGTTTATAATCTATCAAGTGGACAGCAGGTTACGAAACTTGCCATCCCCATCAATCCTGAAAATGTGGAGCCAGGCGACATCGTAACAAATGCCGTTTCAGTGGATGGAGGATTGATGTTTATGGCCAATGGTGCCGCTGGGGTTTCCATTGCATTGGCGGATGACGTCGAGCAGCATGGAGTGTTAGACCTGGACGGTTCTTCGAATTTTGTGCGATTTGAAAACAAATTCATCTTTGTAGCCACTGGTGCAGGGGGAATTCAGATACTTAAAATGGGAAATGATACTGAGGAAACTGAGGACAAGTGTGAAGACTTGGAAGCTTATTCCGGAAGTTCAAATCTCAATGTAAACGGCAATGAATCTGCTGCTTTTAGAGGATCTGCCCAGCTCAAAAACGTAAACATCGGAGGTAATTTTCTGTTTTGCGGTTCCTTGGCAATCGAAAACAGCCTTAACGTCAACTCCAATGGGCTGATGGAAGTATATGGATCCTTTGCTTTTGGACAATACAAGAAAAATACCTCCATCAATGTAAACAGTAAATCTGTCTTGAGACTGTCCGGCTCCACTGTCATTTACGGTGACCTTAGGCTCAACAGCGGGGCCAAACTGGAATTTGTTGGGGACGACAACACGATTACTATCTACGGCGATGTGACAGTCAACAGCGGCGCCAGCATTTCCGGAAATTTTAATGACACCGAAGGAAAACTGAAATAAGACTTCAGCCGATGTCCTTCCTATCAACACAGGCCTTGGAAATCCAAGGCCTTAGTTGTTTTCGGGATTCACCGATTCCAATGCTTGAGGTTCTTCCCTTCTTTTTGGAACTTTTGCCTTACCCAATCCGACCGTGCCCCTAAGCCCACTGAAGGTTGCCTTCCACCAAGCGCTGAACACAAACTTCCGCTTGTCTCTTTCCTGGTAAATTTTGCGCTTGACAACTCTGGAAGACAAGGCACGGGGATTGGAATTTTTGGCTATGAGGTTGGCTCCAAAGGTGTAAAACTTCAATTTACCCATGCCCTGATTTAGGGTAAGAGAGTCCAAAAACTGGATTTTCAAATCGGTATAACCAAACTCCATCTCCCCAATCGCTTCATCTTCATCCAGAAGGAAATCCCATTTTCCATCGGTTACTGTTCCACCAATTGCCTTGACAAATAAGGTTTTTGACAAAAAGTCATTTGCCTCCCCAAAGGCAAAACTATCCATCCTCACCTGGACATCCATTGGATAGTTCTCTTTGAAATACATCAAAGCGTTCAGATTGACTCTGGACGTATCCATGATGTAGGCTTCCATTCCCATTCTAAGTTGGTCTAGGGGATAATCTTTGCCGGGTTTTCTCAGATAAAAAGGGGCCATGTCCAAGTTTATCCGCTTGAATGAAATCATTCCGGGAACAAGCCCTTTTGGAGCAAATTCAAAATACCTGACCTGGCCGTTTCGGATTCTAAAGGTGGTCAAATCAGCGTCAATTCCGGCATTTTCAAGTAAATACTGAGGCATAGACTTCTGAGCCGAGCTGTCAAAAGGCATTCTTTTGTCTCTGAAAAGATCCACCCTCGGACTTTCTATAATCAGTTCATCCGCCTTGATTAAGTTGGATTCAAGGTAGCTTTCCAGATCAATTTGTGTGAGGCGGACAGAATCAACACGGGCGGTGACCGCATCGGTTTGGAAGGGGAGTTTTCTCAGCAAAGCATAACTCCCACCGACAGGACGGTAATAAATCCCCTTCAAAACCAAATTTCTGTCTTTGTAGTCGACACTTCCAATGTCTACCTTATACAGGCTGTCTGGGGTGACCAAGGAGTAGTTTTTCAAGCCGAACTGAGCATTTTTTTCTGCGAAATTCCTCAGGTTTAAGGTTTGGTTACCGTCCAGCACATTTAGATTAAGGTCTTCAACTTTCAAATCGATTTCATTAAAATCCAGTCTGGGAATAGGCCCCTGCCCTTTTCTGTGCAATGTCAGCTCGCCATTTTGCACTTGCAGATCACCAAGCAAAATGGACTGGACCAATGCCGAGGAAGATTTCGCCTTGGGGGTTTTCCCGGATTTCTTCACTTTGGTGGTGTCCAGATACAGGTTTAGCTCAGGATTAACCATCCGGATTTCCTTCAAATCGAGCACACCGGTATCCTGGATTTCTGCCAAATGGTTGTTTTTCAGGATCAATTGGCCAATTTTTGCATCCAAAACCGGGTTTCCCGGTTTTCCGAATTGATCTTTGGGAGTCAGGTAAAAATCAGAAAAGATGATTTCATCCCTTTCGGTACCGATGTCAACTTTTGAAAAACCCAGGGTGTGTACACTGTCCGGCAGTGCAAATTTGAATTCTTTGAGACCCAGATTGACACTTTGATAAAGGCTTCCTATGTCCTTGGATACGGCAATGGAGGAATCCAATCGAAACTTCCGGATCATCAGTTCAAAATCCGTTTCAATGGAATTGATAGAGGATTGGGCAAGCTGATAATTGACGGACAGCCTTGAGTTTTTGGTTTGGATAGTATCGATCAAAATTTCATCCAAAGCTCTCTTTCGGCTGCTTTTATTCTGCTCTGGTTTTGATTTGGATGCAATTTTTCGGTCAATCCCAACTTCAATCTGCCCATGGTCAATTTCCAGCATATCCAATTCCAGTCTGTTATCGAAGAAAAATTGCTCGATATCGACATTTTTGAAACTTACTTTTGGAAAATTCAATCCCAGCTGGATCCTTCCCGCAAAACTTTCATTGGGAACCAATTCCAAATCACTGATTTCGATGGATTTTTTCAGTGAATTGTACTGAAGCTTATCCGTGGTCACTTCATATTTTCCACCCGCAAGACTGAAGGAGTAATTATTGAAAACGAGATCAATTTCATCCGAAAACAAGGTTTTATCATTTGGAACCAAGGCTTCCTGATCCAATGCAAAGTTTTTCATCCCCAGGGAAAAATTCTCCTCCTGAAAGTTTGAACGCTTGTTTTCAACCAGGCTCTGGTATTGAAATTTTGCCTTGTCAAGCCTGACCGAATCCACCGTAATTGCTTTAAAATACCCCAAAAGGAGATTTCTCATTTCATCACTTGACTCTGGAGATTCTTTTGACTTGGCCTTTTCACGGTAGACTGAAATGGAGAATACCGGACTTGGCAATAGGATCTGTTGGACAAAGAGTTTTTCCTCATAAAAAACAGCCTTGAGGTCTATTCCCTCTGCCCTGAATTCCGGCACGGAAAAATCAATGACCGCCGTTTTGCCGTAAGCGTCCAGTGAGGACTGAATTTGGTCTTCATTCTCAGGTTGGATCGTCAGGTTTTTGACCAACAGCAATTGACCCTTGGTATCAATGGTGAGTTGATCAGCCAGAATAACGTGAAGGTTATCCTTGAGCTTAAGCTGATACTTATCCAGACTCAAATAGATCTCCTCCAATTGCAATTGTTCCTGCAGTGATCCTGAAATTTTCGGCTGAAATAAGATTTGGTCCAGGCGGAAGCTGAATTTTTCAAATCCGATAGCATTGCTTCTCTGTCCCCTGGAATCTTTGAACTGGATGGTGCCTTCCTCTACTTCAAATGATCCGATCGCTACTTCATTTAAAAATCCGCCAATAATCTCCCCTAGGGGTACTTGGTTTGAATTCTTGGTTTGGGACTCCAGAAGCTCTGTATATTCAAGGCTGGGCCGAAGGATTTTGATTTGGTCGGCGTGCAGGATACCATGGTTATACAACTGCCTCAGATGGACATTCTCAATTGAAAACTCAGCCAAATCCAGCTCCAAAAGTTTTTCAGGATTTTGTGAGGCAAGAGATTCCTGTCTGGGCTGAATACTGAGGTTTTTTACGATAAGGTCATCTTTGAAAGAAGAAACACTCACGGCCTCACCCCTCAACAAATGGATCCCATCACCGAGATATACCCGGCTTCCTTTGATCTCCATAGAGGCATCATCCCCGTAAAAAAATTGGTTTTCTTTTCGGACCGAATCTTCTCCCAAATAAAATCCGACCATTTTGAAATTAAGCTCATCGAGTTCGATCCGGTTTTTGAGCGTGTCCACCAGTTCAGACTTTACAAATTTCCCCTGATTGATGGACAGTTCTTTGATGGTGACTGATTGAAGGTTGCCTTTGATGAAATCATTCAGATCACCGGAGGCGGCACTGTCAGATTTGACTTTGGGGTTGCTTTCTACTTTGAAGTCAGGCTTGTCGAGGATCAATTCATCTATCTCCAAAATGGAGGTCATGAAAGCTTTGTTGAGGTCAACATTTCCCACACGCAATTCTTCGAGGCCAACCTGGTAGTAAGCTTTGCTTTCCCGTGTCCGGTCTGGGGTAAGCTTGAAATATTCTATGTCGATCAGATTGTCGAGGGAGGAAATCAGCACGCGGTCTGCACTGATGAGGTGGACACCGTCAGGCAGAGGGAAGGTGACATTTTCCAATCCAAACTCAAATCCTTCTGCATTGAATGGGGATTTCCATTCCTCCTGTGTCGAAAAATCGATGTTCTTGACCAATAAGGTTGTGTTATCTGCCTTAAGTTGGGAATTGCTGAGAAAATTGAAAAAGAAAAAGTTGGCGTGGTCGATCTCCACTTCCTTTATCAGCAGTCCGGTTAAATTCATCTTTCGGACCGTTTTTTTTATTTCATCCTCAAGGGCTTTAATAGGTGAAATCTTCTCTTTTTCTGAGGAATTTCCGGATTTTGGAGGTTGATTTTTGGATGGGGAACTTGGAGGGAGATCCAGCTTGATATTGGGATTGTCAATGTAGATTTTCCCGATGGTTAATTTGTTTTCAAAAAAGTCATACCAAAGCCCTCGAAAGGCAACCTGGTCCAAAGTCATGTCAAAAAGGGCCTGATCTTGTTTTCTGTTGGCCGAATTTACCGGCTGCATCACAATTCCGTCAAGAAAAAAACCTCTTCGAATTAGTGAAAAGCTGAACCTATTAAAATCAATCAGGTAGACATTTTCAGTGGCTTCATTGATTTTCCTTTGGGCAAACTTCTTAAGGAAGATATTGGATCCGAAGTAAACAATAAATTCCAGGAAAAGCAGTGAAAGAATACTGATCATTCCCCACCGGAGAATTTTCTTTCGAAAAGGATGGGCAAAATGTTTCTCCCTTTTCCCTGATTCCATAAAAGTGATATAAGCTTAAAATCAACAAAAGATAGAACAAATAAATCCCAAAAACACAAAAAGCAATGCTTAGCATTGCTTTTTGAATGGCTGTAGGAGAAGGATTCGAACCTCCACGAGGCAGTTAGGCAATAGTCCGGTTGAATTACGCTTTGTGCTGTGCTCCCCACCCCCGAGACAGGAGGGCTTGTCTGCCAGTTTCAACATCCTACACTGTGTCTGTTTAAAAGAAGGAGAAAGGATCAAATCTGCCCTTTGGCAGATATTGTCCTAACCCCCTGATAATCAAAAAGCTCTTGCGAGCTTTTCTTAATAGTTTGAATAGGTTTGAGAACTTTAGTGCTTCAAAATTAGCAATACCCTTCGTTTATTAAAATTTTGGCAAGTTTTATTTTTATTTATTACATTATTTTCAATTAACCATTGATTTATTGAGTTTTTGAAAAATGAATCTTCCTAAAATGCTGTTTCTATTAAGAATTTGTTAACAGACCAGGAAATTCCGTTTTACCTCATATAAATTTTGCCTTTTAAGACAAGAACAAAATCATATAGGAGCGCAGACAATTTTGCCAGAAGAAATTATTTGGAGTTTCTAGAAGCCGATAATCATAAAACATTAATCCCTTCTTTGAATGTCCGCGATGACACCAATCGGCAAATTGAATTGGTAGATAGGAAGTTCAAAGTCTGGAAGTCTAAGATCCGAAGGATCAAAACAATTCATAACCCCCGGTATAGCCGGGGGTAAAGTCACCATAAGAAAAAAGGAACCCTGAAGGGGTGATAGGTTGAAGTTTCACCCTTTCAGGGCTCAAAGGAAGGAAATTCAATGGCTACCCTGCACTTCGTACAGGGTCATGAATGGTTTGGCTCCTTCGGAGCTACATAAGAAGGCGATTTGATTTTTTTTGAATGTTCGACTTTATAAATCTTATTCTAATTTCATCTTTGTGGTGGTGTCATTGCGGATATACCTGTCCCCTTTTTAAAAAATTGGGCAATAAAAAAACCATGAAATAAAATTTCATGGTTTTAGTCAATTAACAATAAACCCAAAATAACCTGCTGTAGGAGAAGGATTCGAACCTCCACGGAGTAGTTAGGCAAATTTACGAGCTCGCTAAATGCTTTATCCTATGACCTCCACCCCCGAGACAGGAGGGCTTGTCTGCCAATTTCAACATCCTACATTGTGATAGAGACCTTTTGTCTCTGTTGATGATTCAAATATAGCAGGTGTTGATCGAGTATTGCAAATTTTTCAATATTTTGATTGAATATTTACAGTATTTTTAATGAAATCGATTGAATTATGACGATTGATCAAATAGAGGTTACTATTCATACTAAATTTTAACGATTCATTAACAATAGAGTTATTTTATATGTTTTTGACATAAAAAACGTATTTTTATTGCCGTTTCTTAATCAAAATCCTTTATATGTTAACGTAATTACAATTGACTCATTCAAAATTGACATAATTTTCCCATCGGCCGAGGACAGCACTGAAATCCTCCGGAAGGATAGCCTCGAAATAAAGTTTTTCTTTGGTGATCGGATGAATAAATCCCAAACTCTTGGCATGTAGGGCTTGACGGGGCATGAGATCAAAACAATTTTGAACAAAAGCCTTGTACTTGGCAAACTGAGTGCCTTTTCGGATTTTATCCCCGCCGTACATCGCGTCATTGAAAAGTGGATGTCCGATATACTTCATGTGTGCACGAATCTGATGGGTTCGGCCTGTCTCCAGATTACATTGGATTAAAGTGACATAGCGAAGCCGCTTAATTACTTTCCAATGGGTCACGGCATGCTTGCCCTGACTTCCGTCCGGAAATACATCCATCACCTTGCGATCTTTGGCACTTCTGCCCACATTACCACGGATTGTACCTGAGTCTCCTTCAAGCTCTCCCCAAACAAGTGCTAAGTAGGTTCTGTCAATCGTATGGTGAAAAAATTGAGCTGCCAGTGGTGTCATGGCCTCCTCGGATTTGGCGATCACCAAAAGACCCGAGGTATCCTTATCGATCCGGTGAACCAAGCCAGGTCTTCCTTCATTCCCTTTCATTTCAGGCAAATGCTGAAAATGGTAAACCAGTGCATTGGCCAAGGTGCCATTCCAGTTGCCTTGGGCAGGATGGACGACCATTCCCGGAGGCTTATTCACGATCAGCAGGCTCTTATCCTCGAAAACAATATCTAAAGGAATATCCTCAGGTATTACTTCGGTATCCCTTCTCGGCTTATCCATAAAAACCTGGATATCATCGAGCGGTTTGATTTTATAATTGGACTTGACGGGTTTCCCATTCACCAACACGGTATCATTTTCAATGGCTTGCTGGACCTTGTTACGGGTGACGTGGGCGATTTTTTCAGTAAGGAATTTATCGATTCGGACCTGCGACTGTCCTTTATCTACCAAAATGCGATGGCGTTCAAACAATTCTAACTCGTCATCTTCAAACTCTTCTTCGGGCTGTTGGCTCATGGCGCAAAAATAGAAGGATGTAGCTTAACTTTGGCAAAAGTCTTCGAATGCTTGTCCAACAGCCTATTCCAATCCAAACACTTTCTCATCCCATTTTAGAGGAAAAAGCAATTCAGTTGGATGTTTTGAGACTTGACAAGGTCCATTCGGAAGTATCTGGCAACAAATTTTTCAAACTCAAATACAACCTAGAGGAGGCTGGGAAACAGGAGAAAAGACGGATTCTGACATTTGGAGGTGCTTTTTCCAACCATATTTATGCAACAGCATTTGCAGCATTTTCGGCGGGATTATCAAGTATCGGAATCATCCGGGGAGAAGATGCCGATTTGAATAATCCAACCTTGAGGCATGCGAAAAAAATGGGCATGGTCTTGCAAGTGGTAGACCGGGAGAGCTATAGAAACAAGGATTCCCCGGAGTTTTTAGAAAAATTGAAAGCCCAATTCGGTCAATTCTATTTGATCCCTGAGGGTGGCACCAATGAATTTGCTATCTATGGAACAAAAGAAATCCTCAATAATTCACACTCTGAATATTCCCATATCTGCGTTTCCATTGGTACAGGAGGGACTTTTGCAGGCTTGGCTTCGAGCTTGAAAAGTCACCAAACACTGGTCGGTTTTTCATCTTTGAAAGGAGATTTTATTAAATCAGAAATTGAAAACTTGCTTTCAAAATTCGGAATCAAGCCTGAAGGAAAATTGGAAATCCAAACGGGTTTTCATTTTGGAGGTTATGGCAAGCATAAACCGGATTTGATTGATTTTATGCTTTGGTTTTACAAAGAATTTAAAATCCCCCTTGACCCGATCTATACCGGCAAAATGGTCTTTGGGGTCTGGGATTTGATAGAGAAAGATCATTTTCCATCAGGATCAAAAATCCTTCTGATTCACACGGGAGGTCTTCAAGGGAATGCAGGTTTTGCAGAAAAAGCAGGAATAGAACTGCCTACTCTTTGATCGTGAAAAAATCCTCGGATTCTTGGGGATGGATTTTGAGCACATTTGCGGAAACCAGCCGGACTAAGGTTTTGGATGCCAGAAAACGGGGGATCTTTGCCAATCTGGAGAATTCTTTCAGTGTAATTTTTTCGTTTTCTCCGAGTGCCTTCATCAAAATCTCCTCCTTCCAACCGTAGGTAAAAATTGTGTCTTTGATAATCCGGCTCTTCTTCAAAACTTCCCATACCTCCCGGCTGGCTTGCACACTCCGATCCTGAACTCGGATGTAGGCTTGCTTTCTATCTTTTTCTTGCAAATAATGAGGACGATCGAGACTTTGTGGAATACGGAAAACAGCTACTCCTTTTTTCTCAGAAAGCTTAATCGTAAAAACTTCAAATTCAAGTTTTGGAAAAATCAGTTCTCGGATAGCTTTAACCATCACAAAAATCTCTTCTTCGATAAATCTCGTGCCACTGACCGTACCGTCATCATCTATTCCGATCAGCAAATCGCCCCCTTCTGTATTTGCCAGGGCAATTACTTCCCGGACAATTTTCTCGGGAAATGCAGCCTTCTTTTTGAATTCGATCTTCAGTCCCTCGCCTTTCGCGGCCAAGGCCTTCACTTCCTGAAGGGTCATAGCTTCGAATTTTGATGAACAAATTTATTTTAGAACTCCCCTTTTTAGTTCTTCCAAACGGGATTTTTGAGCCTGCCATTCGTCCCTCAACCGTGCTGCTTCCATGAAATTGAGTTCTTTTGCAGCTTTTTCCATCAATTTTTGAGTTTGCAGGATCAGCTTTTCCAGTTTGTCTTTGCTCAGGTATTCTACTACCGGATCTGCTGCTACCTGTGCTTCACCCGGCATAGGCTCGGCATAGAATTTTGTTCCTTTTTTGGAATCTGCCACTTTGGTTTGACCCATGATCCTGTCCCTGGACTTGACCACTGTGGTCGGAGTGATTCCGTTTTCCTCATTGTAGGCCATTTGGAGAGCCCTCCTTCTTTTGGTTTCATCGATAGCCGACTGCATGGAATCCGTGATCCGATCGGCATACATGATCACCCGGCCTTCGGAATTACGTGCGGCACGACCAATTGTCTGAACCAAGGATCGCTCATTTCTAAGGAAGCCTTCTTTGTCTGCATCTAAAATTGCCACTAAAGAAACTTCCGGAAGGTCAAGACCTTCCCTGAGCAAGTTGACACCAACCAGGACATCAAATACACCTAGCCTCAGCTCGCGCAAAATTTCCACACGATCCAATGTCTTCACTTCCGAGTGAATGTACCGGGACTTGACTCCAGCACGTTCCAGGAATTTTTGAAGCTCCTCCGCCATCCTTTTGGTCAAGGTAGTGACCAAAACCCGAGCGTCGGTTTTTATGGTCTGGTCGATCTCTTCCAGCAAATCATCGATCTGATTTTGACTTGGACGAACTTCAATGGTAGGATCCAAAAGTCCTGTAGGACGAATGATCTGCTCCACCACAATACCTTCAGTCAATGAAAGCTCATAATCTGCCGGGGTTGCAGAAACATAAATCACCTGATTGCCCATCTGCTCAAACTCCTCGAATTTCAAAGGCCTATTGTCCAAAGCGGACGGAAGGCGAAACCCATAATCCACCAAGTTGACTTTTCGGGAGCGGTCACCACCCCACATGGCCCGGATCTGAGGTACTGTCACGTGACTTTCGTCAATGACCAACAGGTAATCATCGGGAAAGTAATCCAGCAAACAGAACGGTCTCGCGCCAGGCTGACGGCGGTCAAAGTAGCGGGAGTAGTTTTCCACTCCGGAGCAATACCCCAATTCCCGGATCATTTCCAGATCAAATTCCGTCCGCTCTTGCAGTCGCTTTGCTTCCAGGTATTTTCCTTCTTTCTCGAAGAAATTTACCTGCGCCACCATGTCATCCTGAATCTCCCGAATAGCAACTTCAATGGTGTCCCGACCGGTCACAAAGAGATTGGCGGGAAAAATAGATATGATTTTTTCGTCAGACAGCTTCTTTCCAGTCGCAGGTTCAACACGCTGAATAGCCTCAATTTCATCTCCCCAAAAGAAGATGCGGTAGGCAAAATCTCCATAGGCCACATGAATATCCACGGTATCTCCCTTGACCCGAAACGTCCCATGAGTGAGATCCTGCTGAGTTCGGCTGTAAAGAATGTCGACCAGTTTGAATAGCAACTGGTTTCTTGGAATCCGGTCACCTTCCTGCAGCCGGACTACATTTTTGCCAAACTCGTCCGGGTTTCCTATACCATAGATACAGGAAACAGAGGCTACCACAATCACGTCTCGCCTGCCGGTGAGCAATGAGGAAGTGGCACTGAGGCGAAGCTTCTCAATTTCCTGATTGATGCTCAGATCCTTTTCGATATAGGTACCCGAACTTGGGATAAAAGCCTCCGGCTGGTAGTAGTCGTAATAGGATATAAAATACTCGACCGCATTTTCGGGAAAAAACTGCTTGAATTCCCCATATAGTTGAGCCGCCAAAGTCTTGTTGTGACTCAGGACCAACGTGGGTTTTTGGGTTTGCTGGATCACATTGGCTATGGAAAAAGTCTTACCGGAACCGGTCACTCCAAGCAATACCTGAGCGGATTCACCGGCATTGACGCCTTCCGTCAGTTCCTTGATCGCTTTGGGCTGGTCGCCTGTAGGCTGGTAGTCGGAGGTAAGTTTAAAATCCATAGCTAAGTCTTCCAATCCCAACACCAAAAGCCGGGAAAAAGGTTTTTAATCGGCCAAAATCAAGCAGTTTTTAGCTTTCTGTCTGCAATGTTATAATAGAGGTAATTCGTACGGAGAATAATCACCAAAAGAATTGGGATCAGACTTGGATGGAATGACTGCCAACCCAAAATCCAGAATACAACTGCTGCATCCGCCATGATGAGGGCAAAAAGCAGGTATTGCCTCACCCAAGGTCGGTATTCCTTTTTCAGCAATCCCCACACCAATACCAAATGTCCAGGAAAGGCCCAAAGAATATTCCAGTTCCATAGGGTAGCAGAGTGAACTGTGAAAAACCAAAGAAAAGTGACTACCAATCCCAAAATCCCAAGAATGGAAAACAAACCCAGGTCAAAGCCGATGAGCAGTTTCTTTTTCTTATGTCCAAAAAAGGTAACCAGAACAAACAGAATGGCTACCGACCACATCACTGTATAGGGATTGAGAAAATCCATCTTGGATTCAGTTTTTGGATATTCCAGGATCACCCTTGACTCTTTGACCAAAGGGCGTGAGGGGCCTTCTCCTACAATTGTAGCTTTGGCAAAGGCGGCCTCCATATATTCAGGTAGAAATTGTTCTTCCCGCTCCGTAGCATCGCGGTCAATCACCGAACCCAAGGCTAAGTCAATTCCAAAATCCGCCCAGGGTAACGGGTAAACATATTCATCGATCAGATTTCGAAAAGTCTTTTCCTCGGCTTTTACAGAATCATCCCAGACCAATTGATCTCCCATCGCGATTTCAAATGCATCCCGGATTTTGGTGGAGCAGTTGTTAAAGAAAAATTCATAGCGGTAAAATCTCCGGGCCGGATCATATTGAGCCCAAAGGTGCTGCAATAAAAAGTCAATCTGGCCCGAACTCAAGGCTAAAACCTGCTCCCGCACATCCCTCTGGTAGTAATCATACTCCCTGATAAAATCAGCATAGGAGGTAACGCTGAGGTAATAATCATCCAGTTGCCCCATTGCAAATTTCCCGTAGAAATTCGGAGCATTGAAATCAAAGGTACCGTAGTTAAAAACAAGATCCTCTCCCTCGGGAACGACTTGTCTCACTCGGATAGCACTGTGACCAAAGCTGGAATAAAGTTGGTCCCCCGGCGAGCAGGTCAAAAGACTGATTTCGTAAACCTGGGCCTTAGCAGGAGCTAAACCCATGAAAATCAACAAAAAAAACAAATAAACTAGTTTACTTTTAGATTCCATTTTTTTAAATTCAACTACTTTTTAATTCCACATTTTTTTATGGAAACTGTTACCTTTTTTAATTCCTTTTGGGGATTTTTTACCTGCCGAATATACTGGATATTCCTGGCAGTTGTAGGAGTCTGTTTTATTCTCCAAACTGCTTTTTCACAAGAAATAAATGCCTACAAGACTACCGGCAGCGGTGATTTTCCAGATCTTTCCATTTGGGTAGTTTGGGACGGAGCTATCTGGAATCCGGCAACGATTAAACCAAACGCTACCCATGATATCTATATTGATCAGACTCATACGCTAAGGTTAATTGGGAATGAGAGTGTAAAGAGTGTATTTATCAATGCAGAAACCGGAGCAGGGCAGAAACTTAACCTGAATGGATTTGATCTTGAAATCTACGGCTCCTTAAATGCATTCTCGGGCGCAGCGCCTGGTATTTCATCAGGAACTTGGAATAGCCAAAACTGGATTGGAAATTCGATAACAAGCAAATTGATTTTCAAAGGAACTTCAAGAATCATCATTCCTCTCGGCGCTTGGAGTGGATTCAGTACCAATAGCCGCTATTCAGTGGTTTTCGATCCGGGAAGTGGCCAGGAACTGACCATTGAGGAGCCATTCAAATCCCTCTCTTTTACCATAAAATCAGGAACGGTGATCCAAAAATTGGATACCAGTGTCATTCCCGGAAACTGCCCTACTTTTTCTTTCAACAACGAAACCACAGTATATGGTACAGGCCCATTTGGAGAATTTGTTATTGAATCAGGCGCAACTCTCATTTCGGACTGCAATTCCGAAATCCTATTTAGATCTAGCTCCATAAGCGCCCTCAACTTCGATCTTCAAAATGGAGGCACGTTGATTCTAGAAGGTAATGCCCCTCGAATAGAAGCCGCCAATTTCCAGCTTAACGGCAAAATAATTATCCGAGGAGGCTCTGTGACCAAAAACTTCCTTACCTCTTCTTTTGCAGATGCTGTCCTCCCACAGTCAATCCGGGACTTGGAACTTCAAGGCCCTCAAAATCTAAATCTACCCAATCAACTTTTCCTGTTGGGAAATCTTGAAAAAAGCGGTACCGGGAATTTTATTACCAACACGACTAGCCTGACCCTTATGGGATCGAATGATCAGGAAATTTTAGGATTCCCTCTGAATGTAAGAGACTTGATTTTGAACAAGCCCGGAGGAATTTTCTATCCAAATACTGATCTGAACATCCAGAGAAATCTGACATTGACTCAAGGAACCATAGACCTGAAAGGAAATGACCTGTTTATAAACACCGGTCTCACAGGCTCCATAAATTATTCAGGAGGATCCTGGAAAAATGTTGGACTGTTAACTTATTACGGCCTCCCGGCCACCTTAAATGGAACCAATTCCACTTTCCCGTTTGAAGACACCCGAAACGGAGGAATCCGAAAAGTGCAACTCCTTGGAAATTCCAACGGAGGCAACCTATCCATCCAATTTACTGAATACAAAGGGGCTGAGTACAATTCCGGTTTTGATGATGCTGATGGCACGGATATTCTATACCGCCTTTTTAGCTACTTCCAATTTTCAGGTCTAAGTCCTAGCGCCAACGATCTTGAAATGAGAATTTCGGCAGACAAGCTCATCGTTGACAATGTCGATGATCTTCGGATTGTAGGCACCGGATACGCCGCACCGGGATCGCACCTTCCAGGATCGGATCCCGTGGAGCTCTGGGCGAGAAGAAGCCTGACTTTTGCAGACCTTGAAGACATAAACTTCACTGTTGGAAGCTATCGGACTCTCTCTATTTTGCCCGTAACCTGGCTTGAAATGAGTTCTAAATTCACAGACAAGGGGACTTTAGTCAGTTGGAAAGTTGCACAAGAAAAAGACAACCACCTTTTTGAAATTTACAGAAGCCTCACTCCAATGACTGAATGGGAGAAAGTCGGATTGGTAAATTCAGATGAACGAAGCGAAACTATCAATGAATATGAGTTTCTGGATACTTCCGCCGATCGGTTCAAAGAATACTATTACAGAATCAGACAGGTAGATTGGGACGGAAGATACTCCTGGAGTGAGGTGACCAAAGCATCCAAATCAACCGATTCTTTTGCAAAAGGTTTGGTCATATATCCGAATCCCTATGTGTCAGGGGACCTGAATTTATTTATTCCGAATTTTGAAGAGGGTTCCAAAGCTATGCTGACTGTTTTTGATGGCCAAGGAAAATTGATTTACAGTTTTATTTATGATGAATACAGCTTCACCCAAGTAGTACAGAACCTTGCGCCTGGACTGTATATAATCCATGTAGTGTATGATCATCGGCTGTTTTCGGGAAAGTTGATCAGGAAATAATCTCATTATTTTTTGAGCAGAAAGGCACTTTTCCCTGATTTTCCTATCTTTCTCCACAAACCCCAATCCAACCTATGACCTTTGTTTTTGTCCTGCTCAGCATCGCGATCCTGGTACTATTGATCGTGTGGGCCAAGCTCAACCCATTTCTTGCCTTTCTGATTGCATCCATCTCTGCCGGTTTGATGCTGGGACTTCCTGCAGACCAAGTTGCCAAATCCGTTCAAAAAGGAATGGGTGCCATGTTGGGCGATCTGGTCATCGTGATTGTGACGGGGGCAATGCTTGGAAAACTTGTCGCCGAAAGTGGGGCTGCACAGCGGATTGCAGGATTTCTTATGAAAATCTTCGGGGAAAAGTACATGACTTGGGCAATGGCATTTACTGGTTTGATCGTAGGTATTCCCCTGTTCTACAATGTGGGATTTGTCCTTTTGGTCCCGCTCGCCTTCACTGTTTCCTACCAATACAAGCTTCCTGCAGTTTATGTAGGAATTCCACTCCTTGCTGCTCTTTCGGTGACGCATGGCTTTTTGCCTCCGCATCCCTCTCCTGCTGCTTTGGTGGCACAGTTTGGAGCCAATATGGGTTTGACCCTTTTCTATGGATTTTTGATTGCAATTCCTACCATCATCATTGCGGGACCGCTGTTCGCCCCATTTCTAAAAAACATCAAATCCGAACCATTAAAGACCTTTCAGGCAGAACCCAAACCTGAAAATGAACTTCCGGGTATCGGGAACAGCATTTTCACTGCGCTTCTGCCGGTGATTTTGTTGATTGGAACCACAGCTTTGAGCTTGAATATTTCCCAAGATGATCCATTAAGTCCAATCGTAAAATTCATAGCAGATCCGGGAGTGGTGATGTTGGTTTCCTTGCTTTATGCCACTTTTTCCCTGGGCTTAAGCCGAAAAACCAATATGGTGAAGCTGATGGATATCTATACCGTAGCCACCAAAGACGTATCCATGATCCTGCTGATCGTGGCAGGAGCCGGGGCCTTAAAGCAGATTTTCACGGACACAGGTGTAAGCCTGACGATCGCAGAAGGACTGAAAACCTGGGAAATGCACCCCCTTATTCTTGCCTGGCTGATCACTGCAGTGATCCGGGTCTGTGTGGGATCGGCAACTGTTGCGGGTTTGACCACGGCTGGAATCATCGCCCCACTGGTGACGACCATGAACGTAGATCCTAATTTGCTGGTCCTTTCGATAGGCGCAGGGAGTTTGATGTTTTCCCATTTTAATGACGGCGGATTCTGGATGTACAAGGAATTTTTCAATGTGAGTATCAAGGACACCATCAAATCTTGGTCCTTGATGGAGACAATTGTAGCTGTTGCCGGACTGTTTGGGGTCCTTGTTTTGGATCTTTTTGTCTAATTTCAATCCAAAATTTACCCAATGGAAACACCTGAATTAAACTTTGCAAAGCTGGGATTGACACTTCCTCCTGCCCCTAAGCCACTTGGCGTTTACAAACCTTGCCTGATTGATGGAAAATACCTTTACCTGTCCGGGCACGGAACAGTGAAACCGGACGGAAGTCTGATCATTGGAAGAATCGGAGTCGATTTGGATATCGATCAGGGAAAATTGGCTGCAAGACAAGTCGGGCTTGCCATGCTTGCTACCATCAAAGCGAATATCGGATCACTTAATAAAATCAAACGGGTAATCAAAGTTCTGGGAATGGTAAACTGTACGCCGGATTTCGAAAGACACCCGTTTGTTATCAACGGATGCAGTGAACTTTTTGCAAGTGTCTGGGGAGAGGAAAACGGAATCGGGGTACGATCGGCAGTGGGAATGGGTTCATTACCTGACAATATCCCGGTGGAAATCGAAGCTTTGTTTGAGCTTCACGAGGGACATTAAGGTTCAACCAGTGCCTTATACGAATCAAAAAGGCTAAGTACATCGCGGACATAATTGACTGCGATATGGCCTTTGGCAAACCCACTTTTGACCAAAGGATCCCGATAATATTCGGGATCACTTTTTAGATTCAGAAAATAGGACACATCCTTCCAACTTTGGGTGTTTTTGCCATACTTCAGCGTCAGCCTCCAGGCATCCTCCACATGTCCCTGACCGATATTATAAGAGGCAAGAATAAACCTGATCCTTTCATTGGTATCCGGTACGCGCTCCCTCCAAAACTTATCGAGGTATTGGAGGTACCTTACCCCTCCGTTGAGCGACTGCACCGGATCGTTTGGATTCGTGACGCCAAACCGCTCCAGGGTCACAGGCATCAACTGAAGTAGCCCTTCCGCTCCGGCATACGACATCGCTGTGGTATCAAATCCTGACTCCTTGTATACCAAAGCGGCCAGAAGTCTCCAGTCCCATCCCAATTCTCCCGCACTTTCCCGGATTATTTCATCATAGACAGATATTCTGCTGCCTGCTACGGAAGAGAACTGACTGGTCGTTCTGAAATACGTGTTGCGGGAACTCAAAAAATACTTTGCATAGAGTTCCGGAATGAATCGTTTCTTTTTTTCAGCAAGCCATTTGTTAATCTCTTCCAGGAGTTTAGGTGAGTTTATTCGTGTCGCCCAACCCACTGCACCATTTTCTGAGACCTTGAGAGACACATTTAATCCCTCGTAGTAAGTTTGGTTGGCTTTGGCAATATTCCGGTCAGCTACAGTCCACTTGACTTTCCCTTCAGCCACTTGGTCAATCAGGTTTTCTTCATGATCCTCTGATTCGAATACAGTAAATCCCAAATTGAGTGAATCACGGATTTCCTTAAGTTGCAAAGGATAAACTGTTCCCTTCCTTACAAAAATGGTATCGATACCAATATCGCTCCAGTCCAAATTTTTTTCTGCCGGCTTTTTGCCGACAATTACTGTACTTCTGGTTCCTAAATAATGGGTAAATGCCGATCGGTTTTGGCGCTGGATGTTGCTGATATCGAGATTCATTGCAATCAGGTCAACTTTGCCTGATCCAAGATAGTCAAATGCTTTTTCGATGTCGCTTAACACGACCAATTCCAACTGGACGCCCAAGGTTTTTCCCAAATCCCTTAAGAGCTCAAATTCATAACCCATTCGTCTACCCCGGTAGATATAATAGGAAGTGGAATTATTATCCACAGCGACTCTGATTGATCCCCGGGTCTTGATTTCGGGCAAATCAAACATATAGGAGTGATGAAGTACCTGATCAAATCGGTCTTCCAAGAAAGTACATTGTACTCCCGAAACGAGCAAGATTAATGTACAACATGCCGCAATTAGTGCTTTTTTCATTCCAAGGGGGAAAACCCCTGATGGTTCTGAAGCCCAATTGGCAAACGCTATGCCAATATAAAAACAAAGCGATTCTTAAAAAAAGCAAATAAAAAACGGAAGCCTGACAGACTTCCGTTCCCTGATCAATTTTCGGGCAGTTGGAGAGGTTCCATACTGTTGTCAAAGAAAATTTTTCCCGAGAGTCTGAGCAACTCGATTTCCTGTTCTTTGATCTGGTAAATAGATGTGATCAACCTGTTTTCGGCTGTCAGGAGATTCACCTGGGCATCTCTAAATTCGAGGTAGGAGGCAATCCCAAGTCTAAATCGCTCTAAGGCGATATCGGTATTTTCTCTGGCTACCTGATAATTTTTGCGCTCAATTTCCAACAGCCGGAGGTTATTGGCGTAGGTGTTATAGGCCCTGGCTATGTCGGATTTTAGTTGGATTTCGTATAACTCCAAGGCGTCTTCCTGAATCCTCTGCTGCACTTTTGCATTTTGGATCCGTCTGTTGAGTGTTAGGCCACTAAACAGATTCACAGTGATATTTCCACCGTAGTTAAATCCCGCACGTTGGTTTTGTGCTACGATGCCCGCGTCGGAATTGGATGTGTTGTTGACGTAGGTTCCGTTTATGTTGAGCATCGGTAGTCTAGATGCCTGAAGCTCTCTGGTCTGGAGAAAAGCGACATTGTTAAGTCGCTGATTGATGAGCAATTGCTTGTTTTCCAAAAACGCATTTTCTTCCAAATCCAATCGGGTGAGAATTTCACCCACCAGAATGGTGTCCTTGACCACAAACTCCTCTTGGGCATCCACTGCCATCAATTCGTTGAGATTAACCCGTGCATTTTGGATAATCTGCTCCTGGGTCAATAACAAACTTGAGTCAGCATTGTAATCGACTTCTGCAGTGAGGTAGTCTCTTTTTCCGGCACCACCAAGTTCATATTGAGCCTTTGCTATGTTAAGTCGCGCACGGCTGAGATTTAGAGTTTCTTTTAATACCTGAAATCGCTGAAGCTCGAGGATCAGGCGGTAGTAGGTAGTAGAAATCCCTGCTACAGTATTTTCAACAGCGATTTTGGCATCCAGTTCACTGATTTCTGTCAATTGACCCAGACGCTTCATGATGACCACGGATTCTGGCCTGAAGCCATAGAGGCCCACGACGTTGAAGTTTTCACTTCTGGATTTCGCATTATCAATCTCCCGAGGCGCGGGGTCATTCACAAATCGCTGAACAACGTCCTCGTTGCTGAATGAGCGCAGATAAGTAGCATCCACTGTTGGCATGAACAGTTCCCCCACACCAATCTTTTGATCCCCTTCTCGAAGGGTGACATTTTCGACAGCAATCTTGATTTGAAGGTTATTTTCAAGACCAATTTGGATTGCTTTTTCCAAATCTAAATTTTCCTGGGCAAAAACCGACACAGAGGTCAGTAAGCTTCCCCAGGCGAATAAAAAGGCTAATTTCTTCATTAAGTTCTTGCTAAGCTTCCCTTTTTAGAGGTGAGATATGTGTAAATGCCCGGGATAACAAACAGAGTCAAAATGGTCGCAAAGGTCAATCCTCCAATAACGGCTGCACCCATAGGAACCCTGCTCTCTGCACCGGCGCCAAGTGCCAAAGCAATCGGCAAAATCCCCAAAATGGTAGACAAGCTTGTCATCAAAATAGGTCGGAATCGCGATACTGCGGCACCGAAAATAGCTTCCTCAACGCTAAATCCCATAGATTTCCGTTGGTTGGCAAATTCCACGATCAAAATCCCATTTTTGGTCACCAGACCAATCAGCATAATTATACCAATTTGACTAAAGATATTCAGGGTGAAATCAAAGATCCAAAGAGTGGCAAGCGCACCAAAGATGGCAAGTGGTACCGTAAACATAATCGTAAGTGGATCAGTGAAACTTTCAAACTGGGCTGAAAGAACCAGATAGATCAAGACCAGGGCAAAGATGAAAGCAAACAACAAACTGTTGGAACTTTCGCGGAATTCCTTGGAAGCTCCGGCCACGTCTGTGGAATATGACCCGTCCAATACTTCTCCCGCGATCCGATCCATTTCGTCCAAACCTGCGCCAATGGTATATCCTTCTGCAAGGTTTGCAGAAACGGTCGCACTTACGAAGCGGTTGAAACGATACAGTTGAGGAGGGGTACTTTTTTCCAACACTTTGACCAAATTGTCCAATTGGACAAGCTGACCATTTCCTCCTCTTACATAAAGCATTCTCAGATTAACAGGTTCATTTCTATCCTGTATCCTCATTTCTCCAAGCACCTGATATTGCTTGCCGTTCATGATGAAATAGGCAAAACGCTGACCTGAATAAGAAAGCTGAAGCGTACGGGCAATTTCCTGAACCGACACACCCAAATTTCTGGCTTTTTCCCGATCGATCTCGATTTCAAGTTCAGGCTTGGTAAACTTCAGGTTGATATCGGTAAAGATGAATGCGGGGCTTTGGCCGGCCTTCTCCATGAAAGGAGGGATAACCTCTTTCAGTTTTTCCAGAGTAGGAGCCTGAATCACATATTGAACCGGTAGACCACCCCTGCGATCACCTACTGATGGGGGTTGCTGAGCAAAAGCCCGAACGGAGGTAACATCTTTCAACTTGGCATTAATGCTACTGAAAATCTCCTGCTGGGTACGCGTCCGTTGGGATGCATCAGTAAGATATAATCGTACAAATCCTGAATTGGTATTTGCAGTACCAAAACCAGGAGAGGTGACTGTCGTAATAGAAATCCTTTCCTCTTGTGGAATTACCTCCGTCAATTCTTTGGCAAGTTCATCGACTACCTTATCCATGTAACCAAAAGTGGCTCCCTCGGGACCGGTTAAGTTCACTCGCAGTTCGCCACGGTCTTCGATGGGGACAAGCTCGGTTTGAAGTTGAGAGAAAAAGAAATAAATCCCCCCAATCATCACTAAGATAATCGGAAATGAAACCCATTTCACTTTCATAAATTGAGAAAGGCTTCTGTCATACAGGTCATTCAACCAAACAAAAAACGGCTCTGTGAAGGTATAAATCGCGTTCTGCTTTTTCCTGTTTTTCAGCATTTTGGCACTCAGCATCGGGGTCATAGTCAATGCTACAAATGCGGAGATAATTACCGAACCGGCAACCACAATTCCGAATTCCCGGAAAAGCCGACCGGTGGTCCCAGTCAGGAAAATCACCGGAAGGAATACTGCCGCCAAAGCCACAGTAGTCGCAATTACCGCAAAGAAAATCTCCTCTGAACCTTCCTCGGCTGCTTTTTTGGGGCTTTCCCCTTTTTCAATTCTGGCGTAAATATTCTCAAGCACTACAATCGCGTCATCCACTACCAGACCGATGGAAAGGACTATCCCCAACAACGTCAATACGTTGATGGAAAAATCCATAAGATACATAATGAAAAACACTCCTATCAAAGAAATCGGAATGGTAACCACTGGAATGAATGTAGTTCTCCAGTCTCTCAGAAAAACAAAAATGATCGCAACCACCAGGATAAATGCGGTGATGATGGTCTCTTCCACTTCGGCGATGGATTGCCTGATGTAACTGGTACTGTCAAAGCCAATCTCCACTCCCACATCCGCAGGAAGGTCTTTTTTGATGAATTCAAGTCTACGGTAAAATTCGTCAGCAATCTCAATGTTGTTTGACCCAGGAAGCGGAACCAATACCACAGCTACCATGGGTACGCCATCTCTTCTCAGGAGCGTCTTTTCGTTCAGTGCAGACAACTCAGCAATACCAATATCCTGGAATCGGACAATGTTATTTTGATCCTCTTTGATGATCAGGTTATTGAATTCCTGAGGTGAGCTCAACCTGCTTTTTGTTCTTACGGAGAGCTCAATACTCTCTCCTTCAATCCGCCCTGATGGCAATTCCACGTTCTCACTTTGTACCTTTTGAAGTACATCCAAAGGAGTAATTCCATACGAAGCCATTCTCAGAGGATCCATTCGGAGGCGGATGGCATATTGCTTTTCTCCCCAAATTTGAACTCTACTTACCCCAGGAATGGTCTGCAATCTCTCTTTGAAAATATTGGTGGCAATATCAGTGAGCTCCAACAAATTCCTGTTTTCACTTTTTACATTGATTGCCACAATAGGCTGGGAATCCGCATCAGATTTGGATACAACCGGAGGCTCGGCATCGGGAGGTAGGTTTCGCTGTGCACCGGCAACTTTGTCTCTCACATCGTTGGCCGCTGCTTCCAAATCACCTCCTACTTCAAATTCCACTGTAATATTACTTCTGCCATCTGCAGAAGTCGAAGTCAGTGACTTGATCCCCTGGATACCGTTGATTTGCTCTTCCAATGGCTCGGTGATTTGAGCCAAAATAACATCTGCATTGGCTCCAACGTAACTTGTGCTCACATTGATCACAGGAGGATCCACACTCGGATATTCCCGAATACCTAAAAATGAAATCCCTATTGCTCCAAAAAGGAGAATCACCAAGGACATCACGATGGCCAAAACCGGCCTGTTGATACTGATTTGGGATAAACTAGCCATTGCTTAGTTAATTTGACTCGGTTTGATTGGCATACCCTGCCTTACCTGCATTACACCTGTGGTGAGTACCAGATCCCCTTCGTTCAATCCCGAAATGACCTGTACCTGAGACTCTGTTCTAGTTCCAATTTCAATCTGACGCGCTTCAGCTTTGTTGTCTGCTCCTACTATGAAAACTTTGTAACCGGAAAGCTCCGGGATAACGGCTTCAGCCGGAACCATCAGCGCACTTTCTGTCACGTTCAGAATAAACCGAATTTTCACAAACATACCCGGAAGGAATCTGCCGCTCTTATTGGGACTTTGAGCTCTCAATTTCAAGGTTCGTGTGGCCAAATCAATCTGAGGTTCAAAAGCATATACAGTCCCCTGGACTTCCTCTTTGGCGTCTTCATTTGAGAAATAGATCGGAGATCCGACGTTCACCTGAGTGGCATATCGCTCCGGAATTGAGAATTCGATTTTTATAGGGTCAATATTGACAACGGAGGTGATCACGTCATTGGTACCGATAACGCTTCCCTCACTGATCATTCTCAATCCCAACATTCCATTGAAAGGAGCTCGGATCACTGTTTTTGAAAGTTGGGCTTCCACCAATTTGATATCCGCCAAGGCGGTATTGAACTGATTGAGTGCGATGTCATATTCCTCCTGTGAAATCGCTTCCCGAGCAAGCAACTGTTTTTGTCTGTTTTCCTGAGTTTCAAAAAGCTTCTGCGTGTATTGAAGTCGCTGATACTGTGCCTGAAGCTGATCATCGTTGAGATAGATCAGGGGAGTACCTTTGGTGACAAACTGACCTTCTTTGAATGCGATCCTGCTTACCAAACCGGAAATTTCAGACCGAAGATTAACCGATTCATTGGGAAGAATTGTACCGGTTACCTGGAGTTGTGTCTGGAGAGTGTCTTTTTTAAGCAATATAACATTGACAGGAATGGGCTGATCTGATCCTCCGCCACCCGAACCTGAGGCAGTAGCGGGGGCAATTTCTTCTTTGAGATTAAGTCTTGGATAGAAAAATGCAATCGCTGCAATCAGTACAATTCCTACTATAAGGGCAATTTTGGTTTGTTTTTTCATTGAAAGCTGGATGACTGGTTACTGTTGGTTTTTAATAAAAGCCAGAGATAGATGATTGAATTGGTCGGGCTGCTCCACATTGACGACGTGGCCGCACTTCTCAAGAATAGTGAGAATTGAGTTTTTGTGAATTTTGACCAGATTTTTAACGGGTTCCAAAAACATGACATCCTGGTCACCCATCACATAAAGCGTTGGGATGCCCAGGTCTTTTTCCTTAAAGAATTTCAGCAACGGATTGATTTCACTGGTCAGCTTAAACCATCGGATAAATTCTTTTTGACAAAGTTTCTGAGCCTCGAGAATAAAGAGATTACGTGACTCAGCATGTTGTTTTCTCGGCATGATGACAAAAGCAAACAACCGGTAGAGCCACATATAGGGGATCACCTGCTTGAAGGTATTTCCCAAAAAGACTAAAACCCGGCTTTGAACATTGAGTCTGGTCACAGCTCCAGCCATTACCAGCGACTTCACCCGTTTCGGTTCAAGTTCGGCCAGCTGCCTGGCAAGGATTGTTCCCATAGACACCCCCATGAAATGGGCTGGAGGGGTTTGTAGGTGATCCAAAACCTCTATGATATCGTGGGTGACGGCTTCAAAGGTATATTTATCGCTCCAGATAGCCTGGGGAAGGTCAATTGACTTTCCATGTCCTCTGAGATCAATCAGGAGGAGGTTAAATTCTTTTTTGAAGTCTTTTAGCTGCTTATACCAAACCGCAGATGAGCCTCCGGCACCATGGATGAATACCACCCATTGTGTACTCTGCGGATGTATAAATTCTTTGTAATACAACATAACAGCTTAGACTCCCAAAAAGGATAAAAGTTTACCGGATAGCTAAAATACGGCATATTAAGACCAAGGATAAATAAAAGATACTGGTGGCAAATCTTCGCTATCAATGGGAAAAAAAGGGGATGCTAATTTGGAATTCCTGTTTTTCAACAAATTTTCTCCTGAAGTTTTGATTTAGAGTGACCAACCGATGGTTGTTTGAAAAATGTAATCCAACTCAGAGGCTCCTTCGGTTGGTTGATTATCATAGTTCATAGTAGTCCCGACTTTAAAATAAAGGTCAAACTTGAACTCGTACCGGATATCAAATTTGAAGTCAGTTCTCAATCGACCCTTTTCCGTCATGCTTGGGTAGACTGTCACATTGGTCAAGAGATCCAGGTCTCCAATATCGAAGATATTATACTGGGCTCCCAGAAATGCCTCCCCGGATTGTGTGGCTTTCTCATCACCCTGGAATTTTTCATTGTTGAAGTTGACTCCGGCAGAAAAACCCAGGTAAGACCTATTGGTGTGGACTACGTAATTTCCTACACCCACCATGTTGGAGGTTCTCAGATCAATAAGCTGTTCTGTATTAGAGAGCATATTAAGAGAGTATATCAAATACCAATCCTTTGGCAGGAAATAATTGTAAATGGCTCCAACTTCCGTTCGCTTGATTGGTTCGACATCGTCCTGTGTTGATCTCAGCGCGTTAAAAGTAAGATTGCCTTTCCAGCGATCTGCAAGATATCCAACACCTGCATTGAAGGTTAACTGCCGTAAATTATTCGCTTTGGTGAGGTTAGTTCCAATGTCAAAATTCAAAGAAAGTCTACTCCAAAAGCCCTCATCCAAAGCGTTGAGATAAACAATCTGATTCCTGGGAACTTCTACTTTGCCACCTACAGGTTGTTCAATATCTTCCCGGTTTTTGGAAAATTTTAAAACCAAATCAGGCATTACAGCATCAATTCCGATAATACTGTCATTAATGCTACGGATTTTCCCGTTGTATCGGCTCCCGTCTGAGATTGTGATCAGGTAATTTGTTTTGGAATACACACGCTTGATATTGCCCCACTTGATCTTGAAGTCCACATCGGAATAGTCGGTTTCAATGCCGAGTATATTTTTATTCATACTCTTGATCTCGCCGATAATCAAGTCGTTGTTGCTCAGCACGAGGGTATCGGTCTGGGCGTTCACCCCACTTACGACAAAGAAAAGGAGTGAAAAAATCTTCCACATTTTCATAGAAACAGCTTTTTATTTTAAGAATTAGAATTTAGGCCTTTTTGCCTCTTCATAGACTTACAAAAATTATCTAAACAGAAAGCCCGAAGAAGTCCGGAATTCCTGGTAGTTAGATTCTCCAATTGACCTATTAGCAGATGCTAAAATTGCCCTATCAGATGGGAGAAAAATACAAAAAAAAAGCGCCACAACTATTGTGGCGCTTTAATTCTGATTTAAATCATATTTTAATTGAAGATGTATCTCAGACCAAATTGCATTCTCCAAACGTCATTTACGTTGGCGGAAGGAGTGTAGGTCTCAGAGATAAGGTCCGCTCCAAAGTTTCTAAGTCTATATTGCGATACACCTTGAGCGTTTGCCGGTCCACCCTGAGCAGTGGAAGGTACCACCAGAGGCTGAGTAGATCTGAAGGTCTGGCTGAGTCCCCAATCTGGGTTTAGCAAGTTGCCAACGTTCAAGATATCCAAACGAAATTCCAAGGTATTGCGCTTGCCTCTGATGTTGGTAAACAACTGCTGCGCAAAAGTAAAGTCCGCTCTTGAAACCATTGGCATGATCACAGCACCTCTTTCTGCATATTTACCACGATTCTCTCTCAAGTATTCATCCTGCTGAATGTACGCTTCCCAAGCATCTTTTTGCTGCTGTGCTGTGAAAGTCACCGGCTGCCCTGAAACAGTTACAGTGTACTGCTGGAAGTTCATTTCGTCGGTATTTTTGTGAATGTAGAGCAGGTCATTTGCTGTACCACCATCACCGTTCATATCACCACCGAATACATAGCTGGCGTTACCGATAGTTCTGGTCTCCCAGAAAAGGGACACCGAAGTGTTACCAAATTTGAAAATGTCCTTGCTGTAGCTTACTACTGCAAATGCTCTATGTCCAAGGTTGTTTGAAGAGAACCCTAGGCTTGGGTTATTTGGATCTTCAGAAATGGCATTTCCAAACCAAGTACCAGCTGCAATGGATCCAGGATCGACAGTATTTTTGGACTCTCCATAGCTATAGGCTGCTTTGACAAAAAGTCCATTTGCAAATGGTCTTTCCAAAGAAACTGAAGCTACCCAAGAATTACCCACTGCCTGATTAGCCAAAACTATAGCATTAGGAATATTATTGTTAATCCTGTTTCGAGTCCATCTTGCTCTGTCATCCGGGCCTGTGAATCTTGTTTGCTGCACAGGTAGGTTACCGTTGTAATAGGCGACTCCGTTTACATCAGCGCTATAGATGAATTCACCAGTGGCGACTATTCCACCTGGAAGTTGCTGATCAATACCGATGTTTGATCTCCAAACCTGAGGGAATTTAAAGGTAGACTCGGTCAAAGCCAATTCGTAGGAAGAAGCAGGAGCACCAGTAACCTCCGTAGGCTTATAGGCGTTTGGATCAGGGTTGAATGGTCTGGTAGTAGTATTGTCAGCCTGAGCAAAGCCAGTTAGGATACCGTTGTTACCCACTTGGTTGGAAATCCATACATATGCTGGACGTCCGGTGAAAATACCAGTTCCACCCCGTACTTGGGTCTTCAGGTTGCTGAATACATCCCAGTTGAAACCTACTCTTGGGGACCAAAGAATATTGGGATCCGGAAGTTTGTCAGTTCTGAATTGAACATAGGCACTTCCTGGATTTCTGAAATACAAATCTTCCACAGCCTCATTTCTCAAGGCAGTCTCTCCAAAGAATGGGACGTCCATTCTCAAACCAAAAGTACCTTTGATATTGCTTCTAAACTGGATTTCGTCCTGCAAATAGAAGCCAAGGTAATCGACCTCAAGAGGCTGAATTGGCTTCTCTGAACCTGGAATATTGTTCCATCTCACCTGGAATCTTCTCAGGTTAACGTTAGAAGGTGTTGCATTTCCATTTGCCAAAAAGTTATTGGCATCCTTGTAGAAATCATCCAGTGAGTTATACACATAGACTGACTGAGATCCTGGGAAGAATACGTTTTCAGATTCATAGCGCTCATAGCTAAACCCTGCAGTAATGGTGTGCTTTCCTGCAAAAATCTGGAGGTTGTCCTGAATCTGGAAAGTCTTATATCTCAATTCGTTGTTTGGAGTGAAGGGCTCAAAACCAAAAGCCATGTAAGTGGAACCGTTATTCAAAATATCCACCATTGGGAAGAAAGTGCCTTTAGAACCACGGCTTTCGTCCTGATAGGTGTACCCTACGATCAAGCTGTTGGTCATGTTGGTTCTGAGCCTGGAGTTCAATTCAGCCACAAACGAACGGATGTTTTCCATGATGCTGTAATCCGAATTTTGGAAGCTCATGGATTCTGATCTCAAGTTTCTGTTTCCAAAACCGAGCGAAGTGGAATTGGACATCAATACATCAGTAGAGGAATCAAGATGGTTGTATCTCAAGCTGAGCTTGTTCTTGTCGTTGATGTTATAGTCCAATTTCACCAAAAACTTAGTACCAACAGTCTCATTGTCATAGTCCTGATATGGACCTGTCTCGTAGTTAAATTTATCTCTCAAGAAGGTGCTCACTCCATCAAGGTCTGATGCCAGTACTCTGGTCACATTTCCTTCAATTGGCTCATTACCGCTATTTGCTCTCCAGGTAGTGCCTGGACGGGCTTCTGCCTCGTCTTCAAATGATGCGAAAAAGAACAATTTGTCCTTGATGATGGGACCTCCTACACGGAAACCGATTTGGCTGTAGTTAAAATCACCAGGATTGAATGTGTTTTCACCTGCTTCAGTTCCTACGTTGTTGTTATTTCTCCAGAAATAATAGGCAGAACCTGAAAATTCATTGGTGCCTGAACGAGTAACTGTATTTACACCTGCACCTGTGAAGTTACCTTGTCTAACGTCATAGGGAGCCACGTTGACCGAGATTTGCTCGATTGCATCCAAAGAGATAGGAGATACCCCTGTACGACCACCTGGATTGCTTCCGCTACCTAGACCGAAAGAGTTGTTGAAATATGAACCGTCAACCGTGATGTTATTCAATCTTGAGTCCTGACCTGCAAATGACTGTCCGTTAGATTGAGGAGTAAGTCGGGTGAAGTCATTGATGTTTCTGGAAATGGTAGGCAGTTTACTGATTGCCTGGTTGTCAATAGAGGTATTGGCGCCAGTCCTTTCACTGGAAAACAGGTTGTTGGCACTTGCGGTCACCAAAACTTCAGAAAGTTCCTGTCCGTCTTCCACTAAGATCACATTCACATTGGAAAACACCCCAAGGGAAAGAACGATTCCTTCTACATCCTGAGTGGTAAAACCGATAAATGAAACAGATAGTCGGTATGGACCACCTACTCTCATGCCTGGGATAGAATACTTGCCATCAAGATTTGATACCGCGCCATAGCGGGTACCGGACGGAAGGTGGGTTGCAACAACGTTCGCTCCGGGAAGCGGCTGACCATTTGCTTCTGTCACTACACCCGAGATCCCGGAAGTAGTAACACCCTGTGACAATGCAATCCCTGTGGTGAACACAAGAAACATCACTGTCAACAAGTTTTTCAGTAAATTTTTCCTCATAAGTTTTTGTTTAGGTGAAAGTAGGTTTTGATTGAAAATCTCTGCAAATGTAAGATTGGCCACCTGATCCTTAGGGTAGTAAACGTTAAGTTTTGCAGCTCAAATTTCACATTTTTTAACGAAAGCTTAACACCCCTCTCTGAACAATTTTTATAATTTTTATCGTCAAACAATCAAGTTTTTAAAGTCGTTTCAAAAGAAGTCAATAAAAAATTCAAAATTTGTAAGAGATTTTGACCCTAATCATGAAAACTGCACATTTCTCAAACTCCGAATAAGAACTTTGTCAAATCATTTTTTGGCAGCTAATTCGATTATATTTGGGTCGAAACACAGAATATTATTCCCTTGAGAGATAAGAACATTATTTGGCTTTATTTGTTTTTGATAGCCACTTTGGCGGATTTGGCCTTCGTGATCGAAGGGAATTCAGACCTGAGATTTTTTTCGAAACCCCTGATTCTTTTAGGCTTAATTCTCTATTTCTACCGAATCACAAAACCAATTGCGGCTACTTTGTTAACCAAATCTATCCTGGGAGCATTGGTTTTTTCATGGATAGGAGACATTCTCCTGATGTGGTCCCACCTTTTCATTTATGGATTGGGGGCTTTTCTGATGGCCCATATCTGTTACATCATCGGATTCAAGCTTGCGCAAAATGGCCCAACCCGTCTGGATCAAGTTAATTTTGTAAAGTCTTTTTTCTACAATCTGCCCATATTTCTGGCTGCGGCCTTCGTTTTCTACCTCATCAATCCCAATCTGGGAAACATGAAAATCCCGGTCATTGCCTACATCATTGTGATCGTTAGCATGGTGGTTACCGCCAGGGACCGGTTCAAAAAATGTAATCCTGCCTCCTTCTGGCAGGTATTCGTCGGCGCAATTCTATTCTTCATTTCAGATGGTGCCATTGCCATCAGCAGGTTTTTCGCTGATTTCCCTGAATCCGGAATCTTGATCATGGGGACTTATGCCATCGCCCAACTCTTGATTGTGATGGGAATCCGTTCTTTCCTGATTAATCACAAATAAAAAAGAGGCCGAAGCCTCTTTCATTATTTTTGACTGAAACATCTTATTTCTTCAAACTCACTCGGATCGAAAGCTCCTCCAACTGGTCATCTGCAATCGTACTCGGAGAGTCGATCATCACATCTCTACCTGAGTTGTTTTTTGGGAAAGCAATGTAATCCCGGATAGAATCCGAACCTCCGAAAATCGCGCATATCCGGTCGAATCCGAAAGCAATTCCTCCATGTGGAGGTGCACCGTATTCGAAAGCTTCCATCAAGAAGCCAAATTGCTTCTGCGCTTCTTCGTCCGTAAATCCAAGATGCTTAAACATCAGCTGCTGCGTCGGACGATCATGAATTCGGATGGATCCTCCTCCCACTTCTACCCCATTGATCACCAAATCATAGGCATTGGCGCGAACTGCACCCGGATCAGTTTCCAACAATGGAATATCTTCACGCTTCGGTGAAGTAAATGGATGGTGCATTGCATGGAAGCGCTTGGTATCCTCATCCCACTCCAAAAGCGGAAAATCAACAACCCAAAGCGGTTTGAAGACATTTCTGTCTCGGAGTCCCAAGTCTTCTCCCATTTTCAGTCTGAGTTCGGAAAGCTGCTTGCGGACTGTTTTTGCATCACCACTCAACACCAACATCAAGTCTCCTGGGGCTGCACTAAATGCATCAGCCCAAGTTTTAAGATCTTCAGGGGAATAGAACTTATCCACACTTGACTTTAGCGTTCCGTCAGTGTTGTATCGGAGGTAAATCATTCCTTTTGCACCGATCTGAGGGCGCTTCACCCATTCGGTCAACTCATCGATTTGTTTTCTGGTGTATTCCGCTGCACCTTTTGCACAAATACCGACAACCAGTTCTGCACTGTCAAAAATTGCAAAGCCTTTTCCTTTGGCCAAGTCGTCCAACTCCACAAATTTCATATCAAAGCGAAGATCCGGCTTGTCGTTTCCATAACCTTTCATCGCATCAGCAAAAGTCATGTGCTCGACATAGCCCAGTTCTACGCCTTTTACTGATGAAAAAAGATGCTTAACTAAGCCTTCGAAAGTATTCAGAATATCCTCTTGGGTCACAAAAGCCATTTCGCAGTCAATCTGTGTAAATTCAGGCTGACGGTCAGCGCGAAGGTCTTCGTCACGGAAACACTTCACAATCTGAAAATATCGGTCAAATCCTGAAACCATCAGCAATTGCTTGAAAGTCTGTGGGGATTGAGGCAAAGCATAAAATTCTCCAGGATTCACACGGCTTGGTACGACAAAATCCCTCGCGCCTTCAGGCGTTGATTTAATCAAAACCGGGGTTTCCACTTCGATGAAGTTTTGCCCATCCATGTACTTTCGGGTTTCCTGCATCATTCTGTGACGCAACTGGAGTTTTTCCCGAACGACATTTCTTCTCAGATCCAGGTAGCGATACTTCATTCGCAGTTCGTCCCCTCCGTCAGTTTCGTCCTCAATGATAAATGGAGGAACTTTGGCAGCATTGAGTACATCCAATTGACTGACCTTAATTTCGATGGAGCCGGTGGGCATTTTATCGTTCTTGGCGGTCCTTTCGATTACTTTACCACTCGCGGATACCACAAACTCACGACCCAATTGAGCGGCTTTTTCCAATAAACTCTTTTCAGAAGAGCCTTCCTCAAAAATCAACTGAGTCAACCCATACCTATCTCGAAGATCTACCCAGATCAACCCTCCTTTGTTACGGACCCGCTGTACCCAGCCTGCAAGAGTCACTTCCTGATTTACATGGTCGAGGCGCAATTCGCCACAAGTATGAGTTCTCAACATTTTGATTCCTTGATTTTTTGGGAGGTCAAAGATAAATATTTGATTCAGAGATCACCATTTCTGATTTGAAGATTCGCAATTAATGGAAGATTTCTCTTTAAAAAAGTCACATTTTCTATAGAAAATTTTAAAAAGTTATAAATCAGCTTTTTTCATTTTTCTTTTTCTTTCTGCAACATTGCGGCACGAAAATTGGCAGTTTTTACATGTGATGAGGCTTTCCATTTGGAAAAAAGGCCTGATTTCACTTGATTGGAAATTATTTTAAACCCATCCCATAAAACTTAGTGATTAATGAACAATAAATGGATAGGTATTGTGGCTCTTGCACTCACCCTCGGAGCCGGTGCCATTTTCCAAATCAGTGAAAGGAACGAGTCTCTGAATGATGCTCACCTGACCACAACGGCCGATAGCGCGGCAATTGAAAAACAAAAAGAAGTATTCCTCTATGGAATCAATGTCACTGGCCTGAGCATTGTGGAAGGAACCGTAAGCAAAAATCAAACCCTGGCATCCATTCTTTCCCCATTTAATGTTCCCTACCAAATCATTGACGAAATCGCCAAAAAATCTAAAAGCGTATTTGATGTAAGATGGATCGCGGCAAATAAAAAATTCACGATTCTCAAGTCGAATGACTCTACTCAGGCACAATTTTTTATTTACGAGCCAAATCCCGCCGAGTATGTAGTGTTTAATCTCGACTCCATGGAGATCTATAAAGCTGAAAAGCCGGCCATCATTAAGAAAAGGGAAATCGGCGGTGTAATCGAAACGTCGCTTTATGTGGACATGGTCAAGCAGGGAATTTCACCTGAAACCATTGACGAATTTGCGGATTTATACGGTTGGTCTGTGGATTTTCAACGACTTCAAAAAGGCGATTTGTTTAAGGTGGTTTTCGAGGAAAAAGTTATCGAGGATGTTGTAGTTGGAGTTTCTGAGGTTCAATTGGCCTATTTTGAGCACATGGGGCAGCCTTACCATGCCATCCCTTTCGAGCAAAACGGACAGGTTACATTTTTTGACCAAAATGGAAACAGCTTCAAAAAAGCATTCCTCAGAGATCCTCTCAAATACACCCGAATCAGCTCCAAATACAATCTCAAGAGATTTCATCCGGTTCAAAAACGGTACAAAGCCCACCTTGGAACTGACTACGCAGCAGCGACCGGAACAGAAATCCGTTCAGTGGGTGATGGAACTGTCACCGAAGCCCGCTACTCTTCCGCAAACGGAAACTATGTGAAAATCAAACATAACGGAACCTACACTACCCAATACCTTCACATGTCCAAAATCGGGAAAGGGATCAAGCCCGGAAGCCGCATCAGACAAGGGCAGGTGATTGGATATGTGGGAAGTACAGGCTTAGCCACCGGACCGCATCTTTGTTTTAGATTTTGGAAAAACGGAAAGCAGGAAGACTGGCTAAAAGAAAAAATCCCGCCTTCTGAGCCAGTTTTAGAAGCAAACCGTGCGGCTTTCAATGCCAAAAAAGACGAATCACTGAGGCTTTTGGCCGAGATCGGAACCAACGGAGAAAAGAAATTAATCGCAGAACTTCCTGGTCAAATCCAAAGAATAGAAGAATAAAAATTTTCCTGTTCCTTCTTAAAAAATATCCCAATGGTGGATTTGATCGGTTAAATTTCGATCAAATCCACTTTTGTATTTATGGCGCCAGAAGAATCCATACGAATCAATAAATACCTCAGTGAGGTTGGGTTTTGTTCCAGAAGAGCAGCAGATCAGCTTTTGGAGCAAAACAGAATTACAATCAACGGAAAACTTCCAGAATTGGGCACCAAGGTTTTTCCGCAGGATGAAGTTCGGGTTGATGGGAACCTGGTCGGGAAGCCAAAAAAAGTGCATACCTACATCGCCTTTAATAAACCAATTGGAGTGGTGTCCACCACGGATGTCAAAGGTGAAAAAAACAATATAATTGACTTCATCGGACATCCGGAGCGGATTTTTCCGATTGGCAGATTGGACAAAGACAGCGAGGGACTAATCCTTCTGACCAGTGAAGGGGATATTGTCAACAAAATTCTTCGCTCCAAAAACAACCACGAAAAAGAATACATCGTAACAGTGGATCGGCCGATTGACGGCAATTTCATCAGAAAGATGTCCTCTGGAATACCAATTTTAGGCACAGTCACAGATCCCTGCAATGTGGAGCTGATCAGCAGATTCAAGTTTCGGATCATTCTGACTCAGGGATTGAACAGACAAATCCGGCGTATGTGTGAGTTTCTGGGCTATACCGTCAAGCAGCTCAAGCGGATCCGGATCATGAATATCCATTTGGATATCCCTGTCGGAAAATGGAGGGATCTGAGTGAAAAAGAACTGGCAGAACTGAATTCCCTGATTGCCGACAGCTCTAAGACTTTCGATTAAGTCTCACCAAAACTTGGGAAGGTGACTGTCAGTTTTTCCTTTGGTAAACTCGTACATAATCCACCAAGTATTCACTTGGGAAAAAGCTTCCACTAGGGTCGCCCCCGTTTCCTCCAATAGCCAGATTTAATAAAAGGTAATGAGGGTGTCGAAAGGGATTAATTCCATCCGGATTGAGTGTTTCTGCAAGGTCGATTTCATTCAGGAGTTCATTGTCCAGATATAACCTGATAGTTTTCTCGGACCATTCCATTCTCCAAAGATGGAACTTTGATGGCCAAGCGGGGTCTTTTTTCAAAAAATTCTCAAAAGGGATTTTTGCTTCATCCCATTTCGCCTTGTACTGGCCTTCGTCAGCCCAGGCTGCATTTGCAAGGATAGTCGGAACATCTTTTACCCGGTAGTACTCCATGATATCAATTTCCCCATTGGCAGGCCAAGGGTTTTTGATGCCTAAAGTCCAGATGGCAGGCCACATCCCCAAAGCCGTATCGATTTTGGCCCGCACTTCCACAATTCCGTATTGGAAATCAAACTTGCCTCGGGTGTTGATGCTGGAAGATGTGTAATCAGCCTGTTTCCGGCTTTTTCTCCAATCCAGATTATCGGATGCAAAATTAGGATTGGGAACAGTTTCTCTTTTTCCGGTAATGATCAAATTCCCTTTTCGCACAATGGCATTTTGCTCTTGGTACCATTGCAATTCCTGATTTCTGACTAAGCCTTTTTCGAAGCTCCATTTGGTAGAATCCACCTTTCCGTTTTGGTCAAATTCATCTTGCCAGATCAAAACGTAACCAGATTTTACCGGATCAAATTGTTCCTGTGAAAAACAAATTCCGCTGGATACTATAAAAATTACAGAAAGGAGATTTCTCATGGTATTTAGGTAGTCACAGGATAAGTATAGTAATTTTTGAAATTTTAACCCAAAAAAAGCCCCCAGTTTACTGGAGGCCTTTAGGTTAAACTTATCAATCACTTCTTGTTACATCGTATCCACTTTCTTCTGTCTGCCGGTGTAGCCGAAGGAGGACTTGCCCACTCTCAGCTCTGTTCTGCGGTTCAGCTGGTGCATTGCAGGGGTACAGGTCACCTCGTCGCAGTTGTGGATCGGCTTGGTTTTGCCAAACCACTGGGACTCCAGTCTGTTGTCTTCCACTCCTCTGTTTTTCAGGTAGTCTTTCACCACCTGCGCTCTGCGCTCGGACAGTTTCTTGTTGTACTCCTCATCTCCGCGCTGGTCGGTGTGACCCTCGATGTACAGCATCAGGTTCGGCATACGCTTCAGCATGATCGCCGTGCGCTCCAGCTCGGTCTTGTGGACACTTCTCAGCATGGACTTGTCAAAGTCGAAGTAGATCGTCGGAATGTCGTTGATCTCTTCCTGGATTTTCTCGAAGATGTCTTCCGGCTCGCAGAAGTCCATGTCCTTCAGCTCCTGAGGGATGTCATACTGCTTGGTCGGGTCAGGAAACGCTTCCAGTACCAGCTCGGAACGTCTGTTCAGCTGGTGGTTCTCCTCGTTGCAGGGCTTCCCGTTGCCGCAGTCGTTGATCAGCTGGCTTTCTCCAAACCACTCCAGCCTGACCCGGTCGGCACTGATCCCTCTGGCTCCCAGGTATTCGGTCACTGCTTTCGCCCGGTTGTTGGACAGCGTGATGTTGTATTCGTCACTCGCTCTGGAGTCGGTATGCGAGGCCACCAACAGGTCCA
>NZ_MUNY01000063.1 GCF_002002735.1 Algoriphagus sp. A40
ATTTTAGAATTATAAAAAGAAAAATAAATACCTATTTTTGTTTTTTGAAATTAGAGAAATGAATATTATGCTGCAAAATGAATTTTTTCGAAATATAATTTTGATATTATGAGTTTTTAACTTAGTATTCATGCGTTCTTACTGATTTTCAATTGTTTCTCATTTACCATTTAAACTGCAATTGGAGAACCTTCGGACAGAACAAACAACGATTTCTAAAAAGAGCAAACGCTATGAAACTTGGAATTCTAGGTGGCACGATGCTGGCCAAAACATTGGGAAAAAAATATCTGGAAGCAGGACTTTCGGTTGTTTTTGGTGTAAGAAATGATTTTGACACCGAAAACAGTGACTGGAAAAAGTTAAATCGTCTCCATAATAGAATCTGTCCTTTTGAATCCGCGATCATCCAGTCTGAGTTTATTCTGATCTGCTGCGATAATAAAAATCTGAATGAGATTTGCGTCGCTCTTAAAAATGTGGATTTGGACAACAAAATAATTATAGACTGCACCAACGCCAATTATGATCAAAAACTTTCCAATACCAATACCCGGCTGATCCACAAAGCCGCGCCTAAAACACCCATTTTCAAGGCTTTTAACAACTTGGGGATAGATTATCCGGGCTCGGATTTTTTGGGAGTGATTAAGGAAACGTACTTCTGCGGGGACAATATTCCTGAAAAAACTCGCGTCAAACGTCTGATCGAACTGATAGGATTCAGAGCTGTGGATGCCGGAAAAATGGATAATGCACCGCTTTTAGAGGCTTTTTATCATTTGAGCAAGGAAATCAGCTGGAACAAACAGGAACCTTCCAACTACCATTTCAAGCTGGTTTCGGTTTAATGCTTTTTAATAGGTGGTGGCCAAGGCTATCACTTTCAGTTGTGGGATTTCTGCAGATCAAATACACGTTTGAATAAAAAACAACCGTGTTTATTTTTTTCGTAAACCCAGCTTTTCTCAAAATTTTATAGGCAAATCGATAGGTCTATAAAACCTTTGATCCCCTTCATCGGCCAATTTGAAAGATTATTTCGAAATCCAGAAGATAGAATCCAATTCATTGGACAAATTACAAGCACAATCCACCCGACCAAGCGAAAGGAATGCTTATCTTTATTCCGCATTTCAACCTGACTAAACTGGTAAATGCAATTTTGATTTTATGTTATGGGAGAATATCGATCAATCACCCTGGTTTTTTCCACCCATAATTTTCAAGCTTCACCACCTATTAAACTATGAATGTACTGGTAATCGACATTGGAGGGTCTAACATAAAAATTCTCGCAACAGGTCAACCTGAACGAATCAAAATCCCCTCTGGAAAAGATTTCACACCGGCTGAGTTGATCCCTTTGGTTAAAGAAGCCGCTAAAGACTGGCACTACGAAGCCATTTCGATTGGTTTCCCCGGAGTAGTAAAGCACGGAAAAATTATCGCAAATCCGGTAAATATGGGTCTGGGTTGGAAAGACTTTGAATTTGAAGCCGCATTTGGCTGTCCGGTCAGAATCATCAACGATGCGGCTATGCAAGCCTTGGGAAGTTACCAAGGTGGCAAGTTACTTTTTATGGGTTTCGGAACCGGTTTGGGCACAGCAATCGTATTTGAGGAACTCATTCTTCCAATGGAAGGTGGACACTTACCCTTTAAACAGGGTACTTTTGAAACACACGTTGGCAATGATGCCTTAAAAAGGATGGGCAAAAAGAAGTGGAAGGAGATGGTTTACATGACCATTGCCCATTACAGACGCTGTTTTCAGCCGGATCAAATTGTTCTTGGTGGTGGTAACTCCAAACTTTTGGAAGAAATCCCCGAAGATTGCAGGCTTGGTTCCAACAACAACGCTTTTACTGGAGGCTTCAGACTTTGGGAAAAATCCTACAAGTTTTAAGAAAAGCCGGAAACTAATTTCCTGAATTATGGATTAAGACCAAAAATCTGAATTTTGGTTTTTTCTCCATTTCTGTCATTTTCTATTCTACCTATTCACCTTTTCATTCATGAGTCAAGTCAAATCAGATGCTTTGGTTTTTTACGGTGCAACCGGAGATCTGGCCTATAAAAAAATCTTCCCTGCCCTCCATATGATGGTCAGACGGGGCCAGTTGGATTGTCCCATTATCGGGGTTGCCCGTGGGGATTATGATCTTGAAAAGCTCCGCGCACGGGCAAAGGAAAGCATCGAAAAACATGGACAGTTTGAAGAAGAATCCTATAAAAAATTCTGTAGTCTTCTGGCATTTGTCGGAGGTGATTACACCGATCAGGAGACATTTCGAAGAATACACGAAGCCTTGGGTGGAGCAAAAAATCCTACCCACTATCTGGCCATTCCTCCGGTATTATTTCCCACTATTATTGCCCAGTTGGATCAGTCCGGATGTGCAAAGGGTGCGAGAATCATTGTGGAGAAACCCTTTGGGCACGACTACGAATCAGCCAAAGCCTTGAACAAGGTTCTTCTTGCTAAATTTTCTGAAAGTGCCATTTACCGGATTGACCATTACCTTGGCAAAAGACCTGTCAATAACATTGTCTTTTTCCGGTTTGTCAATTCACTCCTTGAGCCGGTTTGGAACAAAAAATACATTGAAAGTATTCAGATCACTATGGCCGAGGATTTTGGGATCCAAGGCCGGGGCGCTTTTTATGACGTCACAGGTGCGATCCGGGACGTGATCCAAAACCACCTCTTTCAAATTCTCTGCAACCTTACCATGGAGCCGCCAAAAGCTTTGGACAGTGAATCTATCCGTGATGAAAAAGTAAAAGTTCTGAAGGCAATCGCTCCACTTCGGGCCCAGGATGTCATTTGCGGACAATACAATGGTTATTTGGGGGAAAAAGCTGTAAAAGAAGGTTCGAAAACGGAAACTTTTGCCGCAATGAGGCTGCATATTGACTCACCAAGGTGGGAAGGCGTGCCCTTTTACATCAGAGCGGGCAAGAATCTCCCCGTGACTTGTACCGAAATATTGGTCAGGTTTAAGCATTTGCCTTCTGCCTATTCTTCGATTGCTACCCAACCTAACCATATCAGATTCAGAATCAGCCCTGATGTAAAGATTGCTTTTGGTATGTTAATTATGGCTCCAGAGGAGGATATGTCCTCGGTGATTTCTGAGGTTCAAGGCAACCCAACTCCATTTCCAAACGAAAAAGAAGCTTACGAGCGTGTATTGACTGACGCAATGGCCGGTGACCCGACGCATTTTGCCCGACAGGATTATGTGGAGGAAGCTTGGAAAATTGTGGATGACTACCTTTCATCAGATCATCCAGTCTATTCCTATGATGCCAAAACCTGGGGCCCGGAAATTGTGGATGAACAAATCCTTCCTTTGGGAGGCTGGGCCAATCCCATAGTAACAAAAAACAAATAAATGGAAATCAGAACATTTCAGTCTGCCAATGAGGTAGCTAAAGAAGCAGCTAATTACATAGCAGATAGAATTAGGGAAAACTTGACGAAAAAAGGCTTTTTCACCATGGCGATAAGCGGTGGCCGTACGCCCTGGGAAATGATTAAAGAACTGGCAAATGAGGATTTGGAATGGGAAAAAGTCTTCCTCTTTCAAGTGGATGAGCGTGTTGCTCCAGACGGTCATGCTGATAGAAACCTAACCCAGCTGTTCAATACAATCCAGGATACCAAGCTGATGACCCGGTTGAATATTTTCCCGATGCATGTCATTGCTGAGGATTTGGACCAAGCCTGTCAAGACTATGCTGACAACATCCAAAGAATCACCGAAACAGGAAAACTGGATTTGGTACATTTGGGCATGGGGAGCGATGGACATACAGCTTCTCTTATTCCGGGAGATGAAGTTTTGGAAATACTTGACAAGAATGTAGCCTTGACGGGAAATCCATATCAGGGCCGTCAGAGAATGACACTTACTTACCCCTTAATAAATGACGCTGAAAAAATCCTTTGGGTAGTTACCGGGGAAGAAAAAGCAGAAATGCTGGAAAGGCTACTCCTGAAGGATACCTCCATCCCAGCAGGTAAAATCAACCAAACCCATGCGATTCTTCTTACAGAAGAAAGCGCAGCAGTTAAGATTTGTTGAAAAACATTGGTAGTAAGAATGATTCATATAGCAAATCACCTGTCAGATTTCAAAACTGACAGGTGTTTTTCGTTCAGGTCATGGGAGGTCAAAACGATTCAATTTTGTTTTGTCCTGTAAAAAACAAAAAAATATTTTCTCTCCTTCTTCCCTCCTCAAAATCGCGATACATTATTTTCGAAGAATACCCTCGAATTCAAATCGGTGGAGAACGGATAAATCCTCGGCTTTAGTAAATTCCTCGAAAAATTGACCCTTTCTATGCTCTCTCTTTTTCAGCAAGCCCTCCAAAATCCTTCAAAAATTGCCCTAGTCGATCAAAGTAAGTCCTATTCTTTTGGATCCTTGACTGAAAAAGCCAAATACATTGCGTCTTGTCTACTTCAGGAGAAGGCGGATTTAAGGGAAGCCAGGGTTGCTTACATGGTTTCTCCAGGATTTGACTACGTGTCAGTGCAGTGGGGAATCTGGATGGCTGGGGGGATTGCTGTGCCGCTTTGCATCACCTATCCTCTTCCCTCTCTCCAGTATGTCATGGAAGATACCGGAGCCGAAATACTTCTTACGGGCCCCGAATACGAGGAACTTTTGGCCCCGTTTTCAGGGGATTCCCGCATCCGATTTATTCGGCTTTCCGACGGAATTCCGGATAATATCTCCGATCTGCCCATCATCCATCCGGATCGGGGAGCCATGATTCTCTACACTTCCGGCACTACGAGTTTGCCCAAGGGCGTAATGACCACTCATGGTACTATTGAAGCTCAAATCAGTACCCTGATTGACGCATGGAAATGGACAGCTGAGGACTACACCCTTTGTCTCCTGCCTCTTCACCATGTCCACGGAATCATCAATGTGGTTTCTTGCGCGCTTTGGGCAGGTGCCACGGTCGAATTTATCCATCCATTTGATGCCAAGCAGGTTTTTGGAATTTTCCTGAAAGGGAAAGTCAATGTTTTTATGGCCGTTCCGACCATCTATTTCAAATTGATCGCCCAGTTTGAATCAGAGTCAGAAGAGAGAAAGTCAGCCATTTCCGCCCAGTTTGGTCAGTTCAGATTGATGGTTTCCGGCTCAGCTGCTCTGCCTGTTTCAGTCATGGAAAAATGGCAACAGCTCTCCGGACACTACCTGCTGGAGCGGTACGGCATGACTGAAATCGGTATGGCGATCAGCAATCCTTATGAAGGTGAGCGAAAAGCAGGCTACATCGGCAAACCCCTGCCGGGAGTTCAGATTCGCTTGGTGGATGAAAACCAACAGGAGGTTCCAGCGGGAGAACCTGGCGAAATTCAGGTAAAAGGGCCGTCTGTTTTTAAAGAATATTGGGGAAAGACTGAGGCAACCCAGAAATCCTTCACGGCCGATGGTTGGTTTATGACCGGAGATATTGCAGTAGTCGAGGAAGGGTATTTCAAGATTCTGGGTAGAGATTCAGTCGACATTATCAAGTCCGGCGGATACAAAATCTCCGCGCTCGAAATCGAAGAGGTTCTTAGAAAACATCCTGAAATCAAAGATTGCGGGGTTGTCGGTCTTCCCGATGAGGAATGGGGAGAACTGGTCGCTGCGGCAATTATTTCCTCAAAAAAACTGGCTGACAAAGACTTAAATGCTTGGATAAGAGAACGGATGCCTGCTTATAAAACACCCAGAAAGTACCTTTTTCTGGATGAGCTTCCCCGAAACGCAATGGGCAAAGTAGTGAAGAATGATTTGAAAAAACTTTTCCCAACTACCGAAAAATGATCCAAGGACTAGCGATTCTATCCGCCTCTTTTATTCTGGGAATGTGGACCGGTGAACTGCTGGGAACCTTGCTTGGAATCAAAGCCAACGTCGGCGGTGTCGGTTTTGCAATGATATTCCTGATTTTGGCCAAAGAATTTTTGACAAGAAAAGGCTGGTGGAAAAGTGAATTCGAATTCGGCATCGAATTTTGGAACAAGCTCTACATCCCAGTGGTCATTGCGATGGCAGCCAGCCTGAATGTCAAAGCGGCTATTTCATCAGGCACCCTCGCGATTTTTGCAGGAATCTTGCCTGTACTGCTTGCTTTTTGCGTATTTCACTACCTCGTCAAATCCTTCAAGGCAGCCTGAAATGGAGGAATTACACAAAATCATCGACAAAAACGGGCTGATCGTCGCCTTTATTCTGGTCGGTCTGCTCACTTGGTTGACCGACCTCTTTTCCAAAAAAGTCCTGAACTCCAAGATCCCAGGTTCTGCACTGGCGATCTTTCTGGCCTTGGTTTTTGGTTATTTGGGAGGTGTATTTGGCAATGGTGAGCATGGCCTTGCCGATTTAGGTTTATTCAAAGGGTTGGCCACGCTGGGAGGTTCCATGTTTCGGGATTTTGCCATAGTCGCCACGGCGATCGGAGCAAGTTTTCTCCTGATCCGAAAAAGTGGCTTATTGGGTTTGATCTCCCTGGTTTTGGGAGTTGTCGTCTTCTTTTTGGCAGGAGTTGTCTTGGCTTGGGCTTGGGGATATCGGGATGCTGTCAGCCTATGCACCATCGGTGCCGGGGCCTGCACTTATATCGTTGGTCCTGTGACTGGTGGCGCTATCGGTGCAAGTTCGGAAGTGATTGCACTGAGCATAGGGACGGGCGTAGTGAAAACCATCACGGTCACGATCCTCACTCCTATTTTGGCTAAAAAAATCGGTCTCAACAATCCATCGGCAGCCATGGCTTTTGGGGGAATCATGGGAACTTCCAGCGGTGTGGCTGCAGGACTTGCAGCCACCGATCCCAAACTGGTGCCTTACGGCGCTGTCACGGCTACTTTCTATACCGGATTGGGATGCCTCGTTTGCCCTTCCCTATTTTATCTTTTGCTCGATTGGGTGCTTTGATCCTGACCCTTTTAAGTTTGTCTGAACCCTTTTTTGAAATTTAACCTTTGAGAATAAAGCTCCTTTCATGGAAATCCTGATCAAGAATATGGTTTGTCCCCGCTGCATCGAAGCGGTAAAAGAGTCCCTGGAAGATTCAAAAGTCGCTTATGACAGTATATCATTGGGGAAAGTCTCATTACTTTCCGATTTGACCCCTGATCAAAAAAACATGCTAACCCATTCACTCGAATCCAAAGGATTTGAACTCCTGGAATCCCGAACCTCCGCTCTGATTTCCCAGATCAAATCCCTGATCATCGAGCAGATTCACCACTCAGAGGAGAGCTTGGGAGAAAACTTCTCCACTTTTTTGGCTGAAAAACTGAACCACGAATACACCTCGCTGAGCCGCTTGTTTTCTCAGGTTGAGGGGATCACCATCGAAAAATTCATCACGCGGCAAAAGATCGAGCGGGTCAAAGAACTCCTTTTTTACGACCAATTGAGCCTGAGCGAAATCGCCTTCAAACTCAACTACAGCAGCGTGGCCTACCTCTCCGCCCAGTTCAAAAAGGAGACAGGTATGACACCCAGTGAATTCAAGAAAAACGGGCAGGCAAAGCGGATAAGTTTGGATGGGATTTGATTTTTCAAATACCTCAATCGGAATCGTCCCAAGCAAAAGTTAGACTCCTCCCTCCCAAAAAGATAATCCCCGGATTAATAGAAATAATTTTCTTTCTCAGCCCTCCCCGCGTGTCACTATAAACCAAATTCATAATTTGGCATACCAAGACCCCGGAAATAGTGGACATTAACGATTTAGACGCATGTAAAATTTATAGTTCGTATATAAAAAGTAGAGGGAGAAATATTTTAAAACAATAGAAATTGACTAGGAATCAATGAAACAAATTTGGCTAACATATTCATGGAAAGACAACGAGGACCATGATGTAGACTTCATTGCTCAGGAAATTGAAAAAACTGGAATTAAAGTTAATCTTGATCGGTGGACAATAGTTGCTGGAAAAAGGCTTTGGGAACAGATTGAAAAATTTATCGTTGACCAAAACCACTGTGACGGATGGATTTTTTATATAACTCAAAACAGTTTAGGAAGCGAACCATGTAAGGAAGAGTTTGCCTATGCTCTAGACAGAGCGCTAAATAGTAGAGAAAATTCATTTCCGATTATTGGACTTGCACAAACAAATATTGACAAGTCAATATTACCAGCAGCAATTAAAACTAGGTTGTATGTTTCAATGACGGATGAAGATTGGAAAGATCGAATTCTGTCTTCTATTGAAAACAGAGCACCAAACATTCAAAGACCAGTTGTTCAACCATATACACTTGACTTTCATCAATTCTCTCCTCCAGGCATTAATGAGATCTGGAATATTATTGAGATTCGTCCTCGTGCAGGATCATGGACTCCATCATTTGCAGGAATTTTGCAAAAAGAAAAAAATTTATTAAAGCCTTTTATTAAGTATGGACCAAGAGGGGTGTATAATCAAGGGACTGCATTATACTATCCTGGGGAAAGTGAAAGCACAGATGGGAAATTTTGGTTAATGTACGCTAATAATGAAGTTACGACTTCAATGAGCTTGTATCTCGTTTGCAAAAGCGCTAATTGGCCGACAACCATTTGTTTTGGAGTTAACAATAACCAGCCACAATTCTTGGTAGAAAATATTGGAACTAAATAGTTCCCGATAGAGTATAAATTCCCCTCTTGGGTGTAGTTTGACATTAAACTAGGCGTAGTTTGTGCCTACGTCTTCCTATCACGAATTCGCAGTTCGCCCATTTCGGTTGTCGAGCTTTTTACTGAGCAAGCCCTTCTCGGTGAGAAAAACCACAAAATCTTATTGATCTCCCAGTTCAGGATGTCCTTAATGCAATACAAGGGCTTGTAAAAGTTTGTTTGGAATTCTCAACAAGCAATTCGAGAAGCAAGCAAAACGTGTAATCTGTCTGGGATTTTAATCCGGCGATTTCAACTGGAAAAACTAAATACTCTCCAACTGTATCTGGCAGGTATTCCGTAGAAAAAGATTTTGACTCTTTGCCCCATGAATACCTGACTTGAATCTCCCCTAAAGTAGCTCTAGAAGCTGTATCATACTTAAAGGATGTCCATATTGTGAATTCTTCATTCGTCGAATAGGTCGCTGAATCTACTTTGAATTGCGGGTCCTGACCCGGTGAATAATTACCAGGAACTCCCCCCCAGGTATAACCCCCTCCCCCGAGAGCTGATTGTGCATTGAAAACCAAGGGCTGCTGCAACTGATCTATCGAATCTTCTATGGCATCTAGGCCACATCCGGCAAAAGCGATAGATGCTATACTTCCGAGTACCAATCCCAACTTTTTCATGTCATTATGATTTTGTTGTTAGGCCTAAAGGTAGGAGGCATCCCCATGAGCTTAGCAGCAACTTGTACCAAAGCAAAATTAGATTTTTGCAAACTTTGTGATTGAGCTCTTCATTCCAGCGAAGCGATTAATTCTCTGTCTTCAGATGTAATGCAAGCATTTGTAATAATGAGAATTTGGAATTCCCTTTACACAAGCTTTGCGTCCTTTGCGCCTCGCGGTAAAAAAACACGACCCACAAAATCTCATAACTCTTACCCAAAATCCTATAAAACTTTCCGGCAGGAGAATGCCCAACTTTGTATGGTAAGCAATAACAACCATGGGCACAAGCAACACTTCCACAGGAACTAAACCAGGCAAAAACCTCAAACAAACATTCCCGGTCACCGGAATGTCTTGTGCTGCCTGTGCGTCGAGCGTGGAGTCGATTCTTCAATACACCAAAGGAGTGAAATCCGCCGCAGTGAACTTTGCCACCAATACAGTCCAGGTCGAATACGATGAAAGCACCACACCGGAAATGCTCAACGCTGCCCTGACTGAAATCGGATATGGCTTGGTAGTCGGCTCCAAGGATGTGCAGGAGACGGTCCAGGAAGAGCAGGAGAAGAAATATCAAGCGGTAAAGAAACAGACCATCGGAGCCGGTCTTTTGACTTTGCCAGTGTTTATTCTGGGGATGTTTTTCATGGAATGGATACCTGGAAAATGGATCAGTTTGGTCCTTTCCCTTCCGGTCTTGTTCTTTTTTGGAAGAAACTTCTATGCAAACGCCTGGAAGCAAGCCCGACATGGAAAAGCCAACATGGATACCTTGGTTGCTCTGAGTACAGGGATTGCCTTTATTTTCTCGGTGTTTAACACGGTATTTCCTGAGTTTTGGTATCAGCAGGGCATCCATCCGCATGTGTATTTTGAGGCGGCCACGGTGATCATTGTCTTCATCTCCTTCGGAAAAATGCTGGAGGAACGAGCTAAATCGAGTACAGGAACAGCACTTCGAAAACTCATGGGTCTTCAACCCAAAACCTTAACCCTGATCAAAGCTGGAAAAGCCCAGGAAATCAAGGTCGAAGAAGTCATCCCCGGCGACCGAATCCTGATCAAACCCGGAGAAAAAATCCCAGTGGACGGAAAAGTCCTGGAAGGCAATTCGTACATCGATGAGAGCATGATCAGCGGAGAACCTGTTCCGGTGTTAAAATCCTCCGGCGGTCCTGTCTTTGCCGGCACAATCAACCAAAAAGGCAGCTTGGAGATCGAGGCTGAAAAAGTGGGAGCTTCTACCCTACTTTCCCAAATCATTCAGCGGGTGCAGGAAGCACAGGGAAGTAAAGCTCCCGTGCAAAAACTGGTGGACAAGATTGCCGGGATATTTGTGCCAGTGGTGATCGGGATTTCCATTCTGACTTTTGCGGCTTGGATGATCTTTAGGGGAGAAAATGCGTTTTCCCATGCCTTGCTGGCGGCAGTTTCGGTATTGGTCATCGCCTGTCCTTGTGCTCTGGGACTCGCCACTCCTACCGCCATCATGGTCGGTGTGGGCAAAGGTGCAGAAAACAATATACTGATCCGCGATGCCGAGAGCCTGGAACTAGCCCATCGGGTTGACGCCGTAATCCTGGACAAAACCGGGACGATTACGGAGGGAAAACCCACTGTAGTCAATTATTTGTCAACAGTCCACAGACCACAGTCCACCGAAGTTAGAACGAATACAGCAGCGGACAGTCGACCGTCGACCGTTGACCGAGAAATTCTTCTTTCCCTTGAAAGCAAATCCGAGCATCCATTGGCTGAGGCGGTGGTGAAGTTTTTGAAAGAAAAAAACCTTCAAACGGTAGCCTTGGACAGCTTTGAGAGTATCACTGCCCGGGGAGTGAAAGGGAACTTTGAGGGCAAAAGCTACTTCGCTGGAAATGCCAACCTGCTAAAGGAAAACCGGATTTCCATTCCATCCGATTTGGAAAAGCAGGCTAAAACCTGGAGCGAAGCAGCCCAAACGGTCATTTGGTTTGCAGATCAAGACCAAGCATTGGCGATCTTGGGGATTCAGGATCAGGTTAAACCCAGTTCAAAGGCTGCGGTCACACAACTGCAAAAGTCCGGAATCGAAGTTTACATGCTCACCGGTGACAACCATCAAACTGCGACAGCTGTCGCGAAAGAGGTTGGAATCCGGGATTTCAGAGCAGAGGTCATTCCTTCTGATAAATCCCAGTTTGTAAAAAACCTCCAGGCAAAGGGCAAAACTGTGGCCATGGTCGGGGACGGAATCAACGATTCAGAAGCTTTGGCACAAGCTGATGTCAGCATCGCGATGGGTCACGGTTCGGATATTGCCATGGATGTGGCCAAGATCACCCTGATCACTTCTGATCTCGAAAAGATTCCTCAGGCCTTTCGCCTGTCACATCTGACTGTAAATCGCATCAAACAAAACCTGTTTTGGGCATTTGTTTACAATCTGATCGGCATTCCGATTGCGGCAGGGATCTTGTATCCTGTCAGTGGATTTCTGTTGGATCCGATGATCGCCGGAGCTGCGATGGCATTCAGCTCGGTATCGGTAGTATTGAATAGCCTGAGATTAAAGACCAGAAAACTTTAAATATGATTTACGAAGTACAGTTTATCAAAGTACGATTTACGAAATACGAATTACCAGGGACTATTGAACCCCAATCCGAAAATCCCAATTGAAGTTATATTTATTAAAGTCTTGATCCTTTTATCTCAGAACTTGTGTCTTGTATCTTATTTCTAAAAAATGAAAACGCTTAAATTCAAAACCAACATCAAATGCGGCGGCTGTATCGCCGCTGTCACACCACACCTGAACGAAGCGAAAACAATTTCCAACTGGTCTGTGGACATTACAAACCCCAGCAAAATTCTAACGGTACAGGGTGAGGACCTGTCGGAAGCCGAAGTAATTGAAAAAATAACCAAGGCTGGCTACACCCTCGAGAAAACTGCCGGATAATCCTTCCGCTAGTATCGATATAACTCATTCTTAATCTTAAAATCCCAAAAATCATGAAACGATTCCTGTTCACTTTGATCTTCGCCGGTTTGGCTTTCCTTTCCAATGCGCAAACTAGCCCCATATTATCCAACTACCTGACACTCAAAGATGCCCTGGTCAGCAGCAACCTCACCAAATCAACGGGCGCCATTTCTGAACTAAGCAAAAGCCTGACTGCAGCTCCTGACTTTCCCCAAAAGAAAGACCTGATCAAGCAAACTGAAACCATGGCAAAAGCCGGGGACTTGGAAAAGCAAAGGGCAGCTTTTGCAGGACTTTCTGTGACGGTCTGGGAGGCAGCAAAAAGTCAAAAATGGGCCAGTCAGGAGCTGTTTTATCAATATTGCCCCATGAAAAAGAGCTATTGGCTAAGTACTGAATCTGTGATCGAAAATCCTTACTATGGCTCTAAAATGCTGGCTTGCGGTAGCGTAAAGGAAACCCTTCCTGCCAAGAAATAAGGTCTGGATAAGAAACCAAAAAAGGGCAGTTGCTTTCAAAGCAGATGAATAAGGTGCATAATTTAACACCATGAAAATCCTGAGGAAATCAATTCTCATTCTTTTGGGAATCTATCTTTATGCCACCCAGTCCATTGCCCAAAAACGGGTGGAATACGACCTGTATGTGAAGGATACCCTGGTCAATTTCAGCGGAAAGGTAAAGCAGGGAATTGCTGTCAATGGGCAGATTCCCATGCCTACCCTACATTTTACCGAAGGAGATACGGCGATAGTGAGAGTGCATAACCTGATGCACCATGAGACCTCTATCCATTGGCATGGCCTATTGCTTCCCAACGAACAGGATGGAGTTCCTTATTTGACCACCGCACCGATCAAGTCTCATGGCACCCACACGTTTGAGTTTGTTCTAAGGCAAAACGGGACTTATTGGTACCATTCCCATACGATGCTACAGGAGCAAATCGGGATGTATGGGGCTCTGGTGATTCACAAACCTGGAGAAAAGCCAAAAAATGAAGAAGTTCTACTCCTTAGCGATTGGAGTGACGAAAACCCCCATCAGATCGAACGCTCCCTGCATTTTGCTACCGACTGGTACATGGTCAAAAAAAATGCAGTCCAGAGCTATTCCGAAGCCATTGCATCCGGAAAATTCAAAACCAAACTGGGCAACGAATGGAAGCGGATGCATGCCATGGATGTCAGTGATGTGTACTATGAAAAGTTCTTGGTCAATGGAAAGGAAAGTGAAGAGCGGAAGAGCTATAAACCCGGTGAAAAGGTCCGGCTCAGGGTCATCAACGGAAGCGCATCCACCTATTTTTGGCTGACTTATGCCGGAGGAAAAATAACTGTTTTGGCATCCGACGGGATGGATGTGGCACCAACCGAGGTGGACAGACTAATCGTTGGGGTTTCTGAAATCTACGATGTCGAAGTGACTGTTCCTGAATCCGGAAAAATGGCAGAATTTCTCGCCACTTCCGAGGATCGGATTGGATCCGCTTCCTTTTGGTTGGGTTCAGGAGAAAAACTCCCTGCTACTCCCCTGCCGCGGCTGGACTATTTCGAAGGCATGCAAATGATGAACGACATGATGACCTTGGGTGGCAAAATGAACGATATGGGCATGAACATGAGTCTCCAACAAATGGACATGAATGCTGTGATGTATCGGGAAATTACTGAACCACAGACAACCGATCAAAATCCGGCAGAAACAGTTACACTCAACTATGGGATGCTGAAATCTCCGGTCAAAACCACACTTCCCGAGGGCCCTGTCCGAACGTTGGAGTTTGAGTTGACCGGAAATATGAACCGGTACGTGTGGACCCTGGACAACAAGACTATTTCAGAGAGCGATAAAATCCTGATCAAAAAAGGTGAAAACATCCGAATCATTCTGAGAAACAATTCCATGATGCGGCATCCCATGCACTTGCACGGGCATTTTTTCCGCGTAGTCAATGAAATGGGAGATTTCTCTCCCCTCAAAAATGTGCTGGACATCATGCCCATGGAAACTGACACAATTGAATTCAATGCTTCGGAAGAATATGGGGACTGGTATTTTCACTGCCACATTCTCTACCACATGATGGCAGGAATGGGGAGGATATTTACTTATGAAAACACCCCTCCCAATCCCCAAATCCCGGATCCCCGATACGCTTTGAGAAAAGTCTATGCAGATGACCGCCGCTTTTACCTGGGTGCCGAGATTGGGGTCGAAAGCAACGGTTCGGATGGAGAAATCACACTTATGAATACCCGTTGGATGATGCAGACCGAATGGCGAGTGGGTTACAATGCCCAAAACGGTTACGAAACAGAAAGCCACTTTGGGAGACTTCTGGGAAGAAATCAGTTTGCCTTTGGCTATGTAGGATGGGACTACAGGTACCGGGAAGCTGGCCATACTGAGGAAAGTATTTTTGGTCAAACCAATACCAAGGATGATCGAAGCGTATTTCATCTAGGTTTCCAATACACTGCACCCTGGTTTATAGTGGCAGATCTGAAAGTGGATCATACTGGCTATGTTAGACTCCAGCTCAGTCGGGAAGATATTCCGATCACCAAGCGGGCACGGATGTTCGGGATGGTCAATTCCGATTTGGAATACGCTGTCGGAGCAAGATACATCCTCACCAAATACTGGTCTGCCTCCTCACATTACGACAGCGACATGGGTTGGGGAATCGGTGCGACTTTTACCTACTAAGTAAAAAAGTGTCGGCTGTTTTAGAAAGAAAGAGGCATGGCTTATCTTTCGGACTTCCTATTGCCAACCAAGCTAAAATTTCAAGGTCGACTGCTAGGTAATTGAAGGACTTAATAACCACCCGCAAATGAATTCACCAAAAAAGTTGATTGTTTTAATGATTTTGCTTGTTTGGACAAGTAAACTCTTTGCACAAGATAGTCCAGTTATGCTTCCAGTAGTCACCTCAAAAATTAACGGAATCAACATCTTCGGAAAACCGATTGATCAGCAAACACGATGCGTTCACTGGCATTCCAAACTCGACGTGATTGCAATCAAATTCAAATGCTGCGAAAAGTACTACCCCTGCTTTTCTTGCCACGAAGAAACTGCTGACCACAAATCGGAGGTTTGGCCCAAAGCAGAATTTGATCAAAAAGCTATTCTTTGTGGAGTATGCGGCAATGAACTGAGCATCATTGAATATATGGGTTCCAACAATACCTGTCCAAAATGCCAAGCTGCTTTCAATCCCGGTTGTAGCAAGCATTATCATTTGTATTTCGAGACCGAAGACGGGAGACAGAAGACCGAAGAGACAGCCCCTCGAACCAATAACTAATTAACCAATAACTCTCTCCTTCCACCCCGCCTAATGAGAAAAAACAACCAATATTATATCCGACGGATCCATCGGTTTCTGGGAGTATTCATAGGCATCCAGTTCCTGTTTTGGACAGTTTCCGGACTTTACTTTTCCTGGACAGATATTGATGAAATTCACGGAGATCATTTCCACCAGGATCACATGATGCACATGACCGCATCCAATCTTATCGATCCAGCAAAACTTGATTCCACCCTCGAAATTTCCACTTTGGAACTCAGGTTTGTAAAACATCAGCCCTATTACTGGGTGAATGGAACACAGCTTTTTCATGCTCAAACCGGTGAACCAAAAGCTGAAATCAGCGAAGAAGACGCGAAAGAAATAGCTAAAATCTACATCAAAGATGACTTTGGAATCCAGTCCGCAGAATACCTGACCGAAGCAGGATCTCACCATGAATACCGAGGCAGACCCCTACCCGCTTGGGCAATTCACTTTGATCACCCCGAAAAACTAACTGCCTATATCGATGCAAAGAGCGGTAATTTCGAGAGAGTCCGTCACCGTAATTGGCGTTGGTTCGATGCACTTTGGATGTTCCACACGATGGACTATGCCGGTCGGGATAATTTCAACAATCTGTTGTTGAGAGGATTTTCGCTGTTTGGCTTGGCGACAATCGCCTCTGGATTTACGCTTTTCTTCCTGACCATCCAGAAAAAAAAGAATACTTAGCTCTTTTACCCCCCGGGATTTTTTAATTTATTCCACTGGATATCAAGACCATGAAAATCTTTTCTTTATTTTTTTCGCTCCTATTTTCTTCGTACTTCACTTTTGCCCAAGAGAGCAAGCGAGTAAGTTACGATCAATTGGGAATCTCATTTGTAATTCCCCTCGGTTGGCAGCCTCAGGAAATCAACCAAGGGATCCTGCTCCAAAAGCCCGGTTTGGCCGGTTTTATCTTTGCTTCCACACACAATCAAAGCTTAGAGGAATTGAAAGCGGATGCCCTCAAGCCACTCAACGATGGACAGGGAACTAACCTCCAGCTATCTGATAGTCTACAAATCCTCGGCTCCAATGCGATTGCAGGCCACTACCAGGGTCTACTGGAAGGCAGTCCAGCCAAATGCTACATCATCGGAATGGAGAACCCAACAGGAGGCTTGGGGATAACTATTATTGCTGCAAGTGAACCGGATCTTTTTTCCGAGCAACTCCAGGAGGTTGCGTTCGAGTTTGCGTCGTCTTTTCAATTTGAAAAGGTTGACAAAAGCTCCGAAATCCAAGAATGGAAAAGTTTCCTCTCGGGAATGCGTCTGACCTATATGGAGACGTATAACTCTCCCAGCTATTCGGATGGTGGAATATCGGGAGGCTACAACATCAAAAGAACCATTGACCTTTGCCCCCAGGGACATTTCAACAGCGGAAATTCCAGTTCCTTTCAAATGGACGGTTTGGGAAGAACCAATTCAAACCAAAAAGGCCAAGGAACCTGGGATATTGTGTTGGGAATGGATGGGATGCTGCACTTGGAACTCAAGGACTACACCGGCGAAATCAGGCATTATAGATTGGAATATTTGGAAGAAAAGCTCTATCTCAACGGCGAAAGGTATTTCCGAACCGATGACGGAGACAACGCTCCATACTGCAATTAATCTTTCCAGTTTCGGTTGCTCTTCTTTTCCGCTTGCACTTTCTTGGATTGGAGCCTTTTTTCTACCGCTCCTTTGCTCGGTTTGGTAGCCTTTCTAATTTTCCTTTTGTGAAAAGCTGTCCGGAGTGAATCATAAAATTTTCGGATGACCAGCTCTTTATTCTGAATTTGTGATCTCTTTTCCTGCGAAGACAATTGCAAAACACCTTCCTGATCGATCTTGTTTTTGAGTTTTTGAAGCAAAGTCAGTTTCTCTTCCTCGCTTAAAATCTGGGAATTGTTCACGTCAAATTTCAGCTGGACTTTGGTTTCCACCTTGTTCACATTCTGCCCTCCTGGACCGCTGCTTCTGGCAGTTTGGAACTGGAGTTCCGGTAAAAAATCACCGTTTATAATGCGTGTTTCGAGGGAGTTCATCAGGATTGGAAAATTTGAAGATTACAATATTGGAAAATTATGCCTTGAAGTACACATGGCGGGGAGGAAGATCGGTGTTTCAAATATTTCGAAATTTTTTGATGACCAATTAAGCGCAGACCGATGCAAGGGTAAACCAATCCATTTACATCATGAAAAAAGCAATTTTTAGTCTGCTATTTACGGTTCTTTTCGCTTTTGTTTTTTCCTGCAACGAAGATGAAGAACCTAACACGCCGGATCCTGATCCAGATCCCTCTAGCTTTACCACCACCGATGTGGCCGTTATTGTCCCACCGGGCTCGACTCTAGACCTATCCAAGACAAGATTATTCTCAGGTTTTGCAGAATATCCAGTGGATAATACCGGAAAGACGAAAGCGAGATTCGCGACCGGAAGTACTAGATTGGCCTTTTTGATTGATGAAAACGATAAGGCTGTCATGGCAGGATTTCTCACCGATAATCAAAAAGAAATCTCTACTAAGACTACTGCCTCGGTCATCCTATATTTTTCTCTGGGTGTTTCACTTCAGCCCTTGGAGGTCAAAAAGAAATTTTGGGAGGGATACAGTACTATACCAGGTATGGACGACTTCATCGCTCAAGTCAGTGCAGAAATGGTCAAAAATCCAAAAGTGCTCCAAACCGCTACCCTTGAGGCCCCTCTTTCCGCTTATTTGAAAACCTTCAATTCTACAGATTCAATCGACATCCAGGCAAAACAAATTGATGTAGATCCTGGTGGGTTTAAGAGCGGAATCCAAGTCTATGAACTTGACCATCAAAACATCCAAATCCGCAACCAGTTCAGAAGAAGGGCACACGCCTTTGTTTACAAGACGGCATTTAAAGACAAGGACGGAGTAGAGACCGTCCTGAAAAAACGCATTGGAGGAAACGATACAGCTGAAAAAGACCTTGAGGTTAAAGCCACCTCTGCCATCACCTCTTTTATCGGTTCAGTCAAAGAGGAGGTATCGGGAAAAGGTGCCGATTTTGCCATGACCGAGACCAGTCCCATTCCACTTCCGCTCAAGACCAATGAATCCGAAGCGACCTACAAGGTCCGGGTCGTAGGTCCTGGGTTGACCAACCTCAATGGGTTAAGCCTCACTTCTGCAGAGCGGGATAAGCTAAACAGACTGATGCTGGAGACCTTTGCGATGGATTTTTTCCTCCCATTTATATTCGATGTGATGGGCCTGGCTGACGTCCTCAGCATACCTGGTTCCAACTTCAAAACACTCATTACAATAATTGACAATTTCGTCAAAACTACTCCTACCATCGAAAAGCTGATTCTGGACGGAAACTTCGATCAAGCGCTGAAGGATATCATCTATTTGGCCTCTTACGAAGTTCCAAACGCCCAATTTGACGCGATGGTGACTGCCGTCGCAACTGGCTCTGTGGAGATGATCCGAGGTGTCAAACCCGAGCTTGTAACTGCCTCAGCCGAAGAAATCGGAAACAAAGCCAAAAAAGCATTAAAACTCCTCAAATACGCGGATCTATTGATCAAATTCGTTGACTACAACCGGTTGATGAACCATATCGCTTTCTCAGATTACAACGAGGAATTTACAGCGATTGCCAAAATGGACGACCTGGAGATGACCCCAAAAGAATCTACAGTCGTTACTCAGACAAATACTACACTGAAAGTAGAAACAAAGACCGTCCTGGGAGAGGGTGAATCTTTCGTGTACAAATGGTCCACGACCGCCAAATACGGCTTGCTTTCCTATCAGGGAAAAAAACAATCGAATTTTGAAGCAAGTGTCGCCTCGATGGTCTATAGAGCTGAAGCCAAATCCGATGACCTGTCCGATGGCCCGAATGTGGACACGGTCAAAGTTGAAGTCTTTACCAAAAAAGGAACTTCGCTTACCAGAATCGGCGATGCCAATGCCGTGGTTAATGTTCAGAAAATCAAACTGATCATGAAGCCTAATAACATCACCCTCTCCGGTGGACAAAACGTTTCGCTTTACCTTGTGCGCACGGACGGAGTCAACGACATCGTCTCCAACGCTGCGCTTGATTATAAAGTAGAATGGGAAACCGCCGGAACTTACGGGAAATTTGACGGGACGCTCAAAAATGCCAACACCATGGGGAATAGGATCAATTATGAAGTCTTGGACAAAGACGTCAAGGAAGGCAAAGAAACCATTACGGCTCGGGTATATTTCAAAGCCAAAACAGACTCAGAATGGGTTCTTCGGGAAACAGTCAAGGGCGAGCTGAAGATAGTAAACGACCCCAAGAAGATAATAATGAATATTCCGATGAGCGCGTTGGGTTGGGATAACAGCAAGGCCAACTCCTGCAATGTCGGAGGCAACCTAGCCGTTCAGGTTCCGATACATCCCAAAGCTGTAAGCTATAGCGTGACCTTCTACGGATTTAAGAAAAACTATTCCTGGGAAGGCAAAGGTGGATCTTGGCAAGCCGGTAAAACACCTCCATCCGTTTATGGATATCCCCCAGCCGGAGACAATGAGATCCTGGGAGGAAACTACATCTATACCATCAGCAGAAGCTGGACATCTGGACCTGCCAGTTCTACCTGCTCAGAAAAGTTGCAAAATTACATTTCCGCCTATCAAGCTCTCGGAGGGATGGCCAATGTAATCATCACGATTACAGATTGATCCTAGCGGAAGTCCAAACAGTAGATCACGTGGTGAAACAGATTGGAGTGCAGACTCCAGTTTGTTTCACCTTTTTTTGTTTGGAAAATTGAAAGATTACAAAATTGAAAGATTGCCAGTCTCCCCAAAAAAGCCCTAATTTTCCAATGATAGAATTTTTCAACCTATCAATTCCTACCTTCGTGAACTATTCCGGGACAAGAACCCGTTTCCTTCAGCGTAACCTAATGGACCTTGAATCCATTAATCACTACCTATGAAAAGACCAAGAGTCGTCGTCGGCCTCTCCGGAGGCGTTGACAGCAGCGTCGCTGCCCACTTGCTGATCCAGCAAGGCTACGAAGTCATCGGCATGTTTATGAAAAACTGGCACGATGAATCCGTCACCATCTCCAACGAATGCCCTTGGATGGAAGACTCCACGGATGCGATGCTAGTCGCTGAGAAACTAGGAATCCCCTTTCAAGCCATTGACCTCAGCGAAGAATACAAAGACCGAATCGTGGACTACATGTTCGCCGAATACGAAGCCGGACGAACCCCTAACCCGGACATCCTCTGCAACCGTGAAATCAAATTCGATATTTTCCTTAAAGCTGCGCAAAAGCTAAAGGCGGACTTTGTGGCTACCGGGCATTACTGCCAAAAAAAGGAAATCGCAGTTGAAGGCGAACCAGTCTATCAGCTGATTGCCGGAGCCGACCCCAACAAAGATCAAAGCTATTTCCTTTGTCAGCTTTCGCAGGAACAGCTTTCCAAAGCCCTTTTTCCCATCGGGCATCTGCAAAAGCCTGACGTGAGGAAGATCGCCAAAGAAGCAGATCTGATAACAGCAGATAAAAAGGATTCTCAAGGCCTTTGCTTTATCGGAAAAGTACGTTTGCCGGAATTTCTCCAGCAACAATTGAAACCCAAAAAAGGCAGCATCATCCAAATCCAGGAAGATCTACCCGTATTTGAGCGGCTGAAAGTTCCGGTTTTAACAAAAACGACTGATTGGGACCAAGACATGCTAAACGCAGTTTGCCTACCCATTCACTTCACACCCAATCAAGGAAAAGTACTCGGAGAGCACAATGGTGCACATTATTTCACTGTAGGTCAGCGAAAAGGCCTTCAGGTTGGAGGCACTGGAAAACCATTGTTTGTCATCGCAACCGACACCCGAGAGAATATCATTTACACGGGTTTGGGAGAAGAGCACCCAGGTTTGAACCGCTTTGGTTTGTTTGTCAAAACCGATCAGATTCACTGGATTCGGGAAGATTTGGCTTTGAAACCGGGTGAATCTGCCGAATACTTAGCACGAATCCGATATCGGCAGCCTTTGTCCAAAGCGACCTTGGTCATGAAAGAAAATGGCCTCTATGTCATCTTCGAAAATCCTCAAAAAGGCATCGCCTCAGGTCAGTTTGTAGCTTGGTACAAGGAAGATGAGTGCATTGGATCAGGGACTATATTTTAGTTTCCCGATGATCAACACCGAAAAAATCGCAAATCTTAAAAGATTAAACCTATTAATAATTTTAGAGACTTTGTGCCTTTGTGGCAAACTACAATGCTAAACATCCTTTTTGAAGACGAAAATATAGTTCTGATCGACAAACCTTCCGGACTATTGGTTCACCGCACAAGGCAGGCTTTTGGAGAGGATGAAAATGCGCTGATCACCCTTCGGGATCAGATCGGTTCCTGGGTTTCTCCTGTCCACAGGCTGGACAGGGCGACCAGCGGGATTCTTCTTTTTGCAAAAAATGAAGAAATCCTTCCGCAGCTCAAGGCTCAGTTTATGGAACGAAGCGTGGAAAAGTCTTACCTGACTATCGTCCGAGGGATTCCAGCGGAAAAAGAAAATCTCATCGATCATCCACTGACCAGTGAACGCTCCAATAAACTTCAGGAAGCCCAAACCCGCTATCGGGTCCTGGCTGAATCAGAAATCCCGTTCAATTCCACAGGCAGATACTCAACCAGCCGGTACAGTATGCTTGAGGTGGACTTGCTCACGGGAAGGACCCATCAAATCCGAAGACACCTTGCGCACATCCGGCATTACATCATTGGAGACAAAAAACACGGTGACAACAAGCAAAATATCTTTTTTGAGAAGCAATTCGGTCTGAACAATCTCCTACTCCATGCATGGAAATTATCTTTGACTCATCCTGTTTCCGGTGAAAAAATCGCTCTTTCCTGCCCTCCTCCTGCTCATTTTCAAAAAATTATGCAGGATTTGGGATGGGATTCCCTTGAAATTGCTCAGCCGACATCATGAAACCGGGAATTTCAAGTATTTTCAAAACGCTAATCATTTCTCTATGAACAAATCAGTTTTATCCCTGGGCTTGGTGCTCTTGAGTGGATCCCTCGCTTTTTCTCAAAAGCAGGAAATCGAAAAGAATTTTAACGGAAAAGAAGCCATTTCTGAGTTCACCTATTTGGCTTCGGATGAGCTGATGGGCCGGGACCCCGCCAGACCGGAAATGAAACTTGCCTATACATTTATAGCTGATCAGCTCAAAAAGGCTGGAGCAATGCCAGTCCCAGGTGCTGATGGCTTTTATCAGAATATTCCTTTCCGCCTTTCCACTCCTCCAAAATCAGGATCTGTCAAACTTGGCGGAACTGAATTTACCCAAGGTAAAAACATGTTGGTCTTGGATGGAAAGTCCTTCTCAGGAACCTATGAGGTAGTCGATTTGGGTTTTGGAATGCCTGAGGATTTCACAGGGAAAGACGTAAAGGGAAAAATAGTGATCACCAATGCCGGAGCACCAAACAAGCTAAGCCCTAACCAGCTTTTTTCCGAAGGAAGAGCTAAGACGGCCCTAGCCAAAGAGGCCGGTGCTATTGCTTTGATTGAGCGGTTTAATATCCCATCTGTTCCATGGCAGATGGTTTCTGGTTTCCTGAACAGAACCCAGATGAGCGTTGACCAAGGGGCTGCGAGTGATTTGCCTTACATCTGGATCGAAGATGTCAAAAATCAAATGACTGGCGAAAAGGTAAAATCGGCAGAAGTTGCGGTAGATGGAAAAGTAAATTCTCCTGTAGAAGGCAAAAATGTGATAGCCTGGATCGAAGGCACTGATCCGGAATTGAAGAAAGAATTCATCATGCTTTCCGCCCACTACGACCACGTCGGAGTTGGTACTCCAGATGCTGAAGGCGATTCCATCTTCAACGGTGCCAGAGATAATGCTGTAGGAACAGTCGCTGTGATGAATGCTGCCAAGTTTTTTGCCAAAAACCCTCCAAAAAGGTCAATCTTGCTTGCGCTTTGGACTGCAGAGGAAAAGGGACTTTTGGGAAGCGGATATTTTGCCAACAATCCTTTGGTTCCCCTGAATCAAATCATCTACAACCTCAACATTGACAACGCAGGCTACAATGACACTTCAATCATCACTGTGATTGGTTTGGGAAGAACAAGTGCTGACTTTATGATTGAGGAGGCAGTCGCTGACTTTGGATTGACGGCGAAAGCAGATCCGTCTCCGGAGCAAGGGCTATACGACCGATCTGACAATGTGAATTTTGCCAGAAAGGGAATTCCTGCCCCAAGCTTCACGCTGGGATTCACAGCCTTTGACGATAAAATCCAGCAATACTACCACAAAGCAGCAGACGAAGTGGAAAGCTTCGACTTAAAATACGCTGAGATCTATTGGAAATCATTTATCCTATCGGCTCAAAAAATCGCCAATTGGAGCCAAAAACCTACTTGGGTTGCCGGTGACAAATATGAAGGAGTCAGTAAAGAGCTCTATGGTGATAAGTAATATTTAGATGTTAGACATAAGATTTAAGATCTTAGGCACAAGAAACAAGAATCAAGACACAAGATTTAAGACGCACAAAATTCTAGATAATAGAAACCCCTTATTATTTTCACTGGAGTGTGCATAAGACTAAAAAAGCCCAATTTCAAGCTGAAATCGGGCTTTTTGTTTTTTATCACTCTACTTTTTATCCTGATTGATGAAGACCTCTATCTATTTTCTTGTATCCCGCGTCTTAAATCTTGCTTCTTGCATCTAATGTCTTGCTTCTAATAAAGCATTCCAGCCACAGTCGCTGTCATTAAGCAAGCCAAAGAAGCGGCAGCCAAAGCTTTGAATCCCAAACGGCTTAGATTCCCCTGTTGATTTGGGGCAATGATCGAAATACCTCCCAATTGAATCGCGATTGAGCTAAAATTAGAAAATCCGCAAAGCGCATAGGTGGCGATTACAATGGATTTGGCACTAAGTGATCCAGCCTCTTTCATATCGGCCAAGCTCAGGTAAGCGACAAATTCGTTGATTACGGTCTTTTGGCCTAAAAGACTTCCAACCTGCAACGTATCCACCCAATCCACTCCAATCACCCAGGCAAAAGCCCGAAATACCTGTCCGAAAATATATTCAAGTGAAAAGCCTTTAAACTGACCGTTTGTAGAGCTTTCGACAAAAGCATTCAATCCCGTATATTCTCCGATCAGGCCGCTCAGTCCAAAATTAATTGCAGCGATCACGGCGATAAATGCCAAAAGCATCCCTCCCACGTTTAGTGCAAGTTTTAAACCCTCTGCTGCTCCAATTGACATGGCATCAATCAGGTTGACTCCCATCGCCTCTTTATTCACCTCCAGCTTATCCTGCTTGATTTCCTTTTCCGTCTCAGGGATGAACATTTTTGACATTACGATGGCAGCCGGCGCGTTCATGATACTTGCACCAAGGAGGTATGCCGCAAATTTGCTCTGCTCCTCCATGCTGTCCCCGCCCAGAAAGGCTACATATCCTGCCAAAACTCCACCAGCAATTGTCGCCATTCCACCGGTCATCAGGCACATCAATTCTGACTTACTCATGGTCGGAATGAATGGGCGAACCAGCAATGGAGCTTCAGTTTGCCCCAAAAAGATATTTCCGGCAGCAGAAAGGGATTCAGGTCCTGAAAGCCGCATCGTTCGAGCCATGACCCAGGCTATGCCAAAGACAATTTTTTGCAATATCCCTAGGTAGTACAATCCAGCCGAAACTGTGGAAAAGAAAATGATCGTGGGCAAAACTTTGAATGCAAAGATGAACCCGAAGGTATTCCCTGCCAGATCTCCGAAAATAAAACTCGCACCTGCCTCACTGAAACTCAAAAACTTGACAAATCCTTGGGAAAGTAACTCAAACCCGGCTCTCACCACTTCGACTTTGGTAATCAGAAAACCAAAAACGATCTGAAGGGTAATCCCAATTGCCACCAACCGCCAGTCTATCCTCTTTTTATCATTGGAAAAAAAATAAGCCACCAAAACGATGACAGCCAATCCCAAGGCTCCTCTCAAATATTCCATGCAATTGAATTAATAAACGAAGTGCTAAAAATAGGCCAAAGCAGGGCAAGAAAAAAGCCCCGAATTTCCATTCGGGGCTTTGATTTTAGTTTCTCTTGTTTATTTCATCCCGGATCCGGGCTGCTCTTTCGTAATCTTCGTTGGTGATGGCTTTTTCAAGAAGCTGATTCAGTTTGTCCAAGCTGAAATCTTTGAGAGAACCTTCCTTTTTGGGGCTGATTTTGGATGGCGGAGCTTGAACTTCCTTTTTGCTTTCCAATTTTTTGTCTTCTTCGGTAAATTCAATGGCGGCTTCGGACATCACTTTTTCAGCACAAAATATCGGAGCAGTAAACCTCACTGCTATCGCAATCGCATCTGAAGGGCGGCTGTCGATTTCAACTCGGGTGTCCTTGCTTTTGCAATGGATTTTAGCATAAAAAACCCCTTCCTTCATATCAGAAATGACGATTTTGTCGATTTCAAACTTGAAACTGTCAGCAAAAGATTTGAAAAGGTCATGAGTCATTGGCCGATTGGGAATGATCTTTTCTATCTCAATGGCGATCGCTTGGGCTTCAAACATACCAATGACAATGGGTAATCTTCTGCTGCCCTCCATCTCACCCATCACCAGCGTAAATGATCCTGATTGCGAATGATTGGAAGAAAGACCCAAAATCTCCAGTTCTACGAGTTTTTCCACAAAAATTAAAGTTCTGCTTTTAGTGCCTCTGTTAGTTTTGGTACTACCTCAAATGCATCCCCAACTATTCCATAATCAGCTGCCTTAAAAAACGGAGCTTCCGGGTCTTTGTTGATTACTACTATACACTTTGAGGAATTGACTCCCGCAAGATGTTGAATCGCTCCTGAAATTCCTATGGCTATGTACAAACTAGGAGCAACTTTTACCCCTGTTTGGCCCACATGTTCATGGTGAGGTCTCCAGCCAATGTCGGAAACCGGTTTGGAGCAACCAGTGGCAGCACCCAATACTTTGGCAAGGTCTTCTATCATGCCCCAATTTTCAGGACCTTTCATGCCCCTGCCACCGGAAACCACGATATCAGCTTCAGGAAGAAGAATTTCACCTTTCGCTCTTTCAGTTGAAGTGATTTTAGAAGCAAAATCTGAATCCGCCAAGCTTACAGAAATCTTTTCAACGGTGGCATCTGCGCCATCTGTTTTCAAATCCACTGCATTTTTCTTCACTGCAAGGATCTTATTTTCAGTTGATAAGGAAGTCTCAGCAAAGGCTTTTCCGGTATAGATGCTACGTTTGACGGTATAGCCCCCGGTAGAATTTGGAAGTTCTACAACATTGGAAACTAGGCCAGCATTCAATTTTATCGCGAGTCTGGCGGCTACCGCATCGCCAAGAGAAGACTTGGCTAATATCAAAGTCTTGGCACCTACAGAAGCAAAAGCCTGCGCCACTGCAGATGCATGTGCTTGAATCACGCCATCTGTCAGTCGGACATCGTCAGCATGCAAAACTTTGGATGCTCCTGCTTTCCCCACAGCACCCAATTCAGACGAATCTATGGTACCCAAAGCGACCGCTACCACTTCACCCTCGCCAGTCTGTGCTGCCAAGGCTTTCGCAAAAGAAACTGCCTCAAGGCTCGTCTTTTTCACTTTCCCCTCGGCCTGTTCAATATATACTAAAATTGACATAAGTTATTGAATTAATGAGATTTAAAAAAAATGAGTTAAAGTACTTTTGCTTCGTTTTTAAGCAGTTTTACCAGCTCGGATACATTGTCTTTGTCGACAAGTTTTACTGATCCTTTGGCTGGAGGCAATTGAAAGCTAACCGCTTCAGCCTGGGTTTCCTGGGAGATTGGCTCCACTACTTTCAAAGGCTTGGTACGGGCAGACATGATCCCTCTCATATTTGGAATTTTCCATTCTGCTATCGGCTCCTGGCATCCGGCAATCAATGGCAATTGGGCTTCAAGGTATTCTTTTCCACCTTCGATTTCTCTGGCCATTTTCACCGTGGTACCTTCAACCTCCAATTTCATAACCGGAGAAAAAGAAGGCATTCCGAGCAATTCACCAACCATCCCGTGCACCATTCCTCCATTGAAATCGATCGATTCACGGCCCATAAGAATCAAATCATATCCGCCTTCCTTGGCATAATGTGCAATTTGTTTTGCTACGAAAAAGGAATCCTTTGGTAAAGAATTGACCCGGATCGCGTCATCTGCTCCAATTGCAAGTGATTTTCTCAAAGTTGGTTCTGTCTCGGCTTCTCCCACGTTTAAAGCAGTCAGGGTACCTCCGGTCTGATCTCTAAGTTCAACAGCCCTAGCTAATGCATAATCGTCGTATGGGCCGATAATAAACTGAACTCCTGTCGTATCAAACTTGGTATTGTTGGCAGTAAACTGAATCTTGGAAGTCGTATCCGGTACATGTGTGATACAAACAAGAATCTTCATTGGTTTAGAGTTAGATTATTTTAGATTTATTTCGCGTGAAAATAACAGGCTACCGCTAATTAAAAAAACTATTCATGGCCAATTTGGACAGACTTCAGATACTCCGGGACTTTATTAAAGAGGAACCGGAAAACCCCTTCAATTATTATGCTTTGGCTTTGGAACTTCGGGATAAAGACCGGGAAGAGGCAGAGGATCTGTTCAGCTTTTTATTGTTAAACCATTCGGACTACCTTCCTGTTTACTTTCCTGCCGCACATTTTTTTGGGGAGCATGACCAAATCCAAAAAAGTCGGGAAATTTTTGAAAAAGGGATTGTTTTGGCTGAATTTCAAAAAGAAGAAAAAACGCTGAAAGAACTTAAAAATGCCTTTCAGAACTTTCTCTTTGAGAATGACCTGGATTGATTATCCTGTGAAAATCCCGTTTTTAAATTAGGATTGAATGAATTGAAAATCAATTTCTTAAATTGAAATTCTCAAAAAAAATCGAATCTTCTTTTCATATGATCACCCAAAAAGAAATGCTTGCCCACTTTTTACCCCTGATGGAAGCGCAGGGAAAACGCTATAAAAAGAAAAGTCTGATCCGCGCCAAAAAAGCTGAACCGGGTCTGGAAGTTGTGACCCGAACAAGTGACGGATATGAAACCAAAAATACGGCTGAAAAAGGTGACTGGCTGGTCGAAAACCAAACCTCTGCCAAAGAAAGCTATCTGATCAAGGCTGAGACTTTTGAGAAAAAATACGCGCTTATGGACTCCTTAGGGAATGGATGGGGTTGCTATCGCCCGGTCGGAGAAATATACGGATTGAGAGTAAGTGCTGAGGATTTGGAGAACTTTGGCGCCGAGCCCTTGATGGAATTTCAAGCGCCCTGGAAAGAATCGATTGTGGTCAAACCCGGAGACTACTTGGTCATCTCATTGGACCAAAGTGAAATTTATCGGGTTGCCAAGAAAGAGTTTACCGAAACGTATGAAGAAATCAAGGCTTGAGGACGATTTTCCCAAACTGATCCCCAGCTTTCATCAGATCAAAAGCTTTGACTGCATTTTCAAATGTGAAAATCTGGTCAACAACTGGTCGAATCTTTTTTTCCTCTACCAATGCAATCATATTTTGAAAATCCTGATCTGAACCCATGGTTGAGCCCATGATTTTAAGTTGATTCCAATACACTTTTCTAGCTTCCAGTTTATTGGGTAGCCCCATTGTTGCACCGTAGAGCACAATTCTTCCCCCAGGTTTGCAAACATGGATCAACTGGTTGATCGAATCCCCTGCTGCTCCATCAATGATTACATCAAACCCATCAGTGGCATTTAGTGCCTTTTCAGTCCAGTCCGGTTCGAGGTAATTAAACCCAAATTCTGCACCTGCAATCATTGCTTTTTCAAGTTTGGAACTGCGGCTGCTGCTGACCGAGAGCGTTGCCCCGATTGCTTTGGCATATTGTGCAGCAAACTGAGCCACTCCTCCTCCTATTCCAGTCACCAAAACCTGGTCACCTGCTTTGGCTTGTCCCTGAAAAATCAATGCACGATAAGCTGTGACACCTGCCAAAGGCAAAGCAGCTGCCTCTTCCCAGCTCAAATGACTAGGCTTTTCAAGCAGCCGATCTAATGGAATTGCTATGAATTCGGCCAAAGTACCGTTTCTGGGCATTCCCAAAATCTGGAATTCCTTGGATTGAGCTCTTTGATCAGCTCCCCAAAACATCGCTGGATTGATGATGACTTCCTTGCCAATCCAGGATGCATGGCTTTCATCACTTACTTTTTCCACCACTCCCGCTCCGTCCGAGCCAAGGACTACCCCATCCGAAAGGTTGGGGTAAAGTCCCTGACGACACCACTCATCCCGGTGATTGAGCGAGGCGGATTTTATTCGAACCAGTGCCTCTCCACTTTTTAACTCAGGATCAGGAACTGTTACGAATTCAATTTTTGAATCAAGTTGGCGATTAAGAACTATTCCCTTCATAGGATTTTAAAACCCTGCTGGTCCATTATCTGATTTGAACACATCATCGATATTATCCTCATTTGCTCTGCTCCCCAGCTTGATGGTTTGTCCGCTGTCGAAGGCTGCAGAGCCTGAAGCACTCGATGTAAACTTATGAGAATAAGACACTTCAGGTGATTGGTTTGAACTATAATTGATTCCTGAATCCAGGTCAGTAAACTTGGTGTATTTGCCGATAAACCGGAGTTTTACATTCTCGAGCGAACCGTTACGGTGCTTAGCGATGATCACTTCACCGACTCCCGCCGTGGAATTGTTGTCTTCATCCTGGGTGATTCCATAATACTCAGGACGGTAAAGGAACATCACCATATCGGCATCTTGCTCTATTGCACCGGATTCTCGAAGATCCGAAAGCTGTGGCCGCTTGTCCCCGCCTCTGGTTTCCACCGCTCTGGACAATTGGGAAAGTGCAATTACAGGAATGCTCAATTCCTTGGCAATTTTCTTCAGTGCTCTGGAAATACTTGCAATTTCCTGTTCACGGTTTCCACCTTGTCCACCGTTTTTTGAATCACCGGACATCAACTGCAAGTAGTCAATCACGACCATTTGGATGTCGTGCTGAGCTTTCAGTTTCCGGCATTTTGCGCGAAGTTCCAAAATTGACAAGGCTGGGGTGTCATCCACAAAAAGCGGTGCTTTGGAAAGTTTGGCTGTTTTATGAACCAATTGCGCCCATTCGTGATCAGCCAGTGAACCCTTTTTGATTTTTTCTGAATCCAGTTCAGCTTCAGATGAAATCAGACGGTTGACCAACTGAACCGAGGACATTTCCAAAGAGAAAATTGCCACCGGCCGGTTGTGATCCACCGCGGCATTTCTCAAAACGGAAAGAACAAAGGCCGTTTTACCCATCGCAGGACGGGCAGCAATGATCACCAAATCGGATTTTTGCCAACCTGAGGTCACCCGATCCAAGGCAGTAAAACCGGAAGGAACACCTGTCAAACCGTCTTTTTGAAGCTTTCTTTTCTCAAGCTCAATGATTGCCTCTCGCATGATAGAACGCATATCGGAGTAGTTTTTTCGGATATTCTTTTCAGAAATTTCGAAAAGAGACTGCTCCATTTTGTCCAAAAGCTCGAAAACGTCGGTAGTATCCTCGAACGCGTCCTTTTGGATTTCTCCGGAAATGCGGATCAACTCACGCTTGATGGATTGCTCGGTGATGATCCTGGCGTGATATTCAATATTTGCCGCCGAAGCCACTTTTGAAGTCAGCTCGGTCACATAAAATGCTCCCCCCGCGATCTCCAAGGCTCCGTTTTTCCGAAGCTGGGTGGTCACTGTCAACAAATCAATCGGCTGACTTTCGGTGAAAAGATCCAAAATCGCCTGAAAAATCACTTTGTGCGAATCCTTGTAGAAACTTTCTACTTTCAGAATATCGATCACATTGGTCAATGCATCTTTTTCAAGCATCAATGCACCAAGAACTGCCTCTTCCAGTTCTACTGCCTGAGGGGGTACTTTACCCAAAAAACCAGTCGGATTGTCGTGAAGTGGCTTTTTTCGGAAGATTCTTGGTTGGTTGGTATTTTCGGTCATATAACAAATGTATCGGCTGGAAAGGAAGAGTTTTAAACAAGTTTTACAATACTTATCAACATACCTCCTTCAGCAAGAATCAGGCCCTGCTCAGGCATTTTTTTTATAATAAACTCCATTTCGATAACCTCTGAACATGGAACAAAGCACCGCCCAGCTGGAATGCCAAAGGATCTCCGAAAGTGGTATTCCTATGATTTTTTGCCCCAAAATAGGTGCATCCAACATCCCATAGGTATCCCAAAAATGAGGATATAGAATCTGAAATGTGATGTAATAAATGACAATGGTAATCGCCATTGTAGCCACTCCGGAAACGATTGAAAGGTAAATCAAGTCCGGTCTTTGGATCCAGATATAAATAGATAAAGCCATGAAAGTCAAAAAGGTAACATAACCGGAGTGAATCTTTAAAACAAGACTAAATACTGTAAGACTAGCACATCCGATCAGCCAGAGGTAAAAGAAATCCTTGTTCCTGGCTTTGGTCTGTCGATCATAATCAATCTCCTTTCGGGTGAAAGAAGAATGGATATATCCGCCAACTCCAAACAGGGCAAAACCAATGATGTAATCTTCAATTCCCACAATCCCAACTCCAAACAAAGTCGGAGGTTTCCAATAATCCTGGAAATACCAAACCTCAGCAATAATACCCATGATCCCTCCCACAGCGCATACTTTGATCATTCCACTTTTCCAGGGATTTTTGATAAAAACCACCAACCAGGCCACCATGTAAAACAGGGAAAGAATCAAATAGGCAAACTTGTCATCCAGCATAATTGAAAAATTTGAGCCCGAAAATAGCCAAAAACCCTCCCCCTCAAAAAATCTCGAAAATGAAAAAAGATTAGACCCTGAGCACCCGCATTTTATTTTTAAGTTTGGCGGATAAAGCTAATCCCTCATTTTTCGATTATGAAAAAATACCACTTCATCGCAATCGGTGGAGCAGTGATGCACAACCTGGCTCTGGCCTTGGTCCAGAAAGGCTATCAGGTAAGCGGTTCTGATGATGAAATCTACGAGCCATCCCGAACACGCTTGGAAAAAGCTGGAATCCTTCCCCCTGCCTATGGTTGGTTTCCTGAAAAAATCACTTCCGATCTGGATGGAATTATCCTGGGAATGCATGCCCGGATAGACAATCCCGAACTGATCAGAGCCCAGGAACTGGGAGTTCAAGTCTATTCTTTTCCGGAATTCATCTACAATCAGAGCCAAAATAAAAAGAGAGTTGTGATAGCAGGTTCACATGGAAAGACCTCCATCACTTCCATGATTCTTCACGTACTTAAGGACCAAAATGTAGATTTTGATTACCTGGTCGGTGCTCAGATTGAAGGTTTTGACCTGATGGTGAGGCTTTCGGATGCTCCTGTCATCGTGATCGAAGGGGATGAATACCTGACTTCACCCATTGACCGAACTCCAAAGTTTTTCCATTACAAGCATGATATTGCTTTGGTCAGTGGGATTGCTTGGGATCACTTCAATGTCTTCCCTGATTTTGAGGATTACAAAGCCCAGTTCTCAAAGTTCATGGATCAGACGCTCAAAACCGGTGAATTGATCTATTGTGATGCGGATGAATTGGTAAAAGAAGCTGCGGAAAAAAGCTTGACCGGTGGTAAAAAAACACCTTATCATGCTCATCCAGCCGAAATCAAGGATGGAATAACCTACCTTCAAACTGATTTAGGCCTTTTGGAAATCGGAATCTTTGGAGAACACAATTTGCAAAATCTGCAGGGAGCGATGGAAGTTTGCCGGGCTTTGGGAGTTTCCACTTCTGAATTCTACCGATCAATTCCATCATTTAAAGGCGCGGCAAAACGCCAGGAAATCCTGGCCACTGGCAAATCCGGGATTTTATTCCGTGACTTTGCACATGCACCATCCAAACTGAAAGCCACAGTCAATGCAGTGAAAAACCAATTTCCAGAGCGGAAATTGGTAGCTGTTCAGGAACTTCACACCTATTCCTCCCTGAACAAGGACTTTCTTCCAAACTATGCCAACTCCATGGATGCGACAGACGTTGCGGTGGTTTATCTCAATCCTCATGCAGTGGCCTTGAAAAAGTTGGAACTCATGGACGAAGCCACACTTCGGGAAGGATTTAAGCGACCGGATTTGATGCTTTTTACCGAAAGTCAGGCTTTAAAAGAGTATCTTTTGACACAGAATTACACCAAAACTAACCTGCTTTTGATGAGTTCAGGAAACTATGACAACCTGGATCTGGAACCTTTAAAAGCAAAATTCAACTCAAATGAAGCTTAATCTAAGAAACGCGATTGCATTTTTTGATCTGGAAGCTACCGGCACCAATGTCGGAACTGACAGAATCGTTGAAATTTCTATCGTAAAACTTCATCCCGATCAAGGTAGGGAAATCTACACCAAACGGGTGAACCCCGGCATTCCAATTCCTTTGGAAGCATCCCTGATCCATGGGATTTACGATAAGGATGTGAAAAACGAACCCTTTTTCAAAGATATCGCCAGGGAAATCCAGCAGTTTATCGGCACTGCCGATTTGGGAGGATTCAATGTCCTGAAGTATGACATTCCCCTTTTGGTCGAGGAGTTTTTGAGATCAGGAATTGATTTTGACCTGGAAAACAGGAATTTACTTGATGCGCAGAAGATCTTTTTCCTGATGGAAAAAAGGAATCTCACATCGGCGTACAAGTTCTATTGCAACAGATCTTTGGAAAATGCACATAGTGCCGAGGCGGATACGCTTGCTACTTTAGATGTTTTTGAGGCGCAGGTGGAGCGATATCAAGGGGAGGAAATTGAGGATCTTCAGGGCAAAAAGGTGGGGATTTTCACCAATGACATGAAGAAAATCCACGAAATGGTCAATGAAAAAATGGTTGATCTTGCTGGGAGATTTGTCTTCAATTCACAGGGTCAGGAGATATTCAACTTTGGCAAGCACAAAGGCAAAACAATCGACCAGGCCCTGAAAGAGGAACCAGGCTATTATGAATGGATGATGAAAGGAGATTTTCCTCTGGATACCAAGCGGAAACTGACTCAAGTGAAGCTGAGAGGGTTTGGGATGAAGTGATTGTCAGTATGCAGTTTTAAGTAGACAGTAAGCAGTTTACAGCGCTGCCTACTGCCTACTTCTAACTTCCTACTTTTTATAGTACTCCAGCGCCTTCGGCATATTGGCGTTCAGCTTTTCAATTCTACGATCCGGGCCAGGGTGAGTAGAAAGAAACTCCGGCGGTGCCGCACCACCTGCGGCGGACATCCTTTCCCAAAAAATAGGCGCTTGACGTGGATCATATCCAGCCATAGCCATGAAAATCAAACCCATCTCATCTGCTTCCAGTTCGTGTTTTCTAGAAAAACTTAGCATTCCCAACTCACTTCCCATACCGACCGACTGAAGCAAAATCTGCTGAGTCATTGTAGGATTTTGACCCAGAGCACTCGAGAAAAGGCTCATTCCCATGTTCATCATCATGCCGTTAGACATCCTTTCACGGGCATGGGATGCCACAGCATGGGCAATTTCATGCCCCATGACTACTGCAATACCGGTCTCATTTTGGGTAATAGGTAGGATTCCTGTATAAAAAGCGACCTTGCCTCCCGGCATACACCAGGCATTGACCTGATCACTTTCCAGCAGGTTAAATTCCCATGCAAAATCATCTACCAAATCCTGGTATCCTTCAGAAACCAAATAGGCTTCAACGGCTTTTGCCATCTTCTGACCCACTCTGACCACTTTTTGGCCATCAGCAGTACTTGTAAGATTTTTACTTGCTGAGGTCGCTTTCTTATATTCCTCATTCACCAAAGGTTGAATCTCGTCATTGGAAACTGTAGCTAGCGCACTTCTACCAGTAAGGGGAACTTTAGCACAGGCATTGGCTAAAAGCCCAATTACAAAAATTAAAACTATCTTTTTCATGGTTGATTATTTTCTTATCAGTTGAAATTCAAAAACGATACCAAGCTAACCGACTCGGTCTAATTTTAGTATTTTGGGTAAAAATCTCCAATCATGGAATCCAAACATTCGGCTCAGAGACTTTCCAAGGCAGCACTTGACTATCAAAAAAAGATGACCAATCCGATAGTCTTTTGGTTTGTCATGTTGGTCAAATTACCCTCAGCAATTTTTTGGCGACTTCGGATCAAAACCCTAACTCCTGAAAAATGCCAGGTCAGCATTCCTTATTTCTGGCGCTCTCAAAACCCTTTCAAATCCATCTACTTCGCAGCTTTGGCAGGTGCCGCAGAATTAAGCACTGGAGCACTTTGTCAATTGGCTTTGGCTGGAAAAGGCCAGTTCAGCATGTTGGTGGTGGATTTTCGGGCAGAATATTTCAAAAAAGCCAATTCTAAAATCACCTTTTCCTGTGAGCAGGGATCTGAATTATTTGATTTGATTGAAGGCATGAAAGTTGGAGAAACAGCTCAACTGACGATGATTTCCACCGGGACAAATCCTTCCGGGGAAATGGTTGCCAGATTTTTTGTCACCTGGTCTTTCAAGCGGAAAAGTTAATGTCCCAGATAGGATTCTATCCGGATAAATTCCTTCAAACTGGCAACTACACGGTCTTTGGACCAATCCAAAAACTCATGCTCCAGATGAAATTCATTGAACCGAATGATCATTTCATCCCAGTCTTTCCGGTCCAACTTGTATGAGGTCATCATTTCATTTCGGATTGAATCAGAATCAATGACCTCCAGGTATCCTTGTCTTCTTTTGATCCATTCCAGGCGCTCTTCATATCTTCTGAGTTGGGTATTTCTCTTGGAAAAATAACTGATCGGGCCATAGATAGCTAATCCGCCGCCGCCATCAGACGTGCCTGTTCCCATGCTTACTTGCTTTGAAAGGCTTTTTTCCGCCTCGGGTTCATTCTCGGCCAAATACAGTTTCCCGTCCTTAAACCTGAATTTATAAGGTTCAGCCTCTACCTGAAAGGTCGGAAGAAGCCTGGCTTTGTCCTGAATTTGAATCAAAAGAAAACGGTCCGAGCCGAGAAGAATGCGCTGGTCTATAAATCCCGGAAAACTCAGAATCAAGGTGTCTCCAGCAGTCCCTTCAAGTGAAAAATATCCCCTCGAATTGGTGATAACACTTTCTTTATTCAAAATGGAAACTGTGACACCTTCCAAATATTTTTTATCAAAAGCGTCCAGTACATTTCCAGAATAGCTGATTTGAGCAATTGCTGAAAATGTAAACAGGAAGAAAACTATCAGGAAAACAGGGACTTTCATCGGATCTGCAAGTTAAGACTTTGAAATCCCAGTCGGAAAAAGTGACCGTTAAAGTAACTTAATGCCCTGGCTTCAAATTGGTCTCGCTCCTATCAATAGGTGTTAAAGCTCGGAAAGGACCAATCCAGAAATAGACTTTTTTCTGTCAATCTGGTTAATTTCGCCGGATGAAATCGAGCTTAACTAAAGCAATACCCGGAGGTATGATAATCAAGAATGCGAGATTCCATGTGACCTATAAAACAATTATCACCACATGACTTTTAGTCTGACCCGAATCGCCCCTACTCCAAGTGGATTTTTGCACCTTGGAAATGCCTATTCCTTTTTGGTTACCAAAGCACTTGCGGAAAAACACGGAACCAAAATCCTACTCCGCATCGATGATTTGGACCGAGAAAGATTTCGGACAGAGTATGTGGAGGACGTTTTTGAGACTCTGGACTTTCTGGAAATCAAAATTGACCAAGGGCCAAAAAACCTCAGAGAATTTGAAACTGAGTGGTCACAGATTCACAGAATGGAGAAATACAGGGAGACATTGGCCAAATTAAAGGCGAGTAGAAAGGTATTTGCCTGTGATTGTTCCCGGAAAAAAATCCAGCAATTGGATCCTTCTGGGTACTATTTGGGCCAATGTCTGGAGCGAAGACTGTCTTTGGAAAAACCAGAAGTTGCTTGGCGCATGGATACCTCAGAGTCTGATTTCCTCCATTTTATGGAATATCCCGATCAACAGAAATCGGCGTTAATTCAGCAGGATTCCATGTTTTACATGGTTCGGAAAAAAGACGGTTTGCCTTCCTATCACCTTTCTTCGCTGGTGGATGATCTACATTTCGGTGTGGATTTAATTGTGAGAGGCAATGATTTATTTCCCTCTTCACTAGCTCAACTAGATCTGGCAAGGAATCTGGATTTGGAAAAATTCAGCCAAATCACTTTTCACCATCATTCTCTAATTCGGGGCCCAAAACAGGAAAAACTCTCCAAGTCTGATGGGGCAACTTCTATTCAATTTTTAAGGAAAGAAGGCAAAAAGCTGACAGATATTTTTGAAATCCTGGGAAAATTAGCAGGAACTGGAGAGCAGGTCACTTCTTTCGAAGAGTTCAAATCGACTATAAAAATTTAGGTCCGAGCAAGATGCCCGGACCCAATTTCAAATTTCAAATTTCAATTTTAATCCTCAAATCACTGGTATTTCGCCGGCTGATTGGGCTCAACTGAAGACTTCTGGATAAACACACGGATATCCTCATTGGATGTCGCCAGGTCTTCAGCTCTCAAATACATCATATGGCCTGATCGGTACCCTTTGAAATCAATTCTATCCTTCATTTTGCCATTTGGATCAATGTGCCAAGTGCTGTATTTCGCATTGAAATAGTCCGTGCCTCCGTCAAAATAACCGGATTGAACCATCAAATGCAGGTAAGGATTCTGACGCATGGCAGTTCCCAAGTCGTATCCAGTGGTTTCATTGGTTCTGTCCCAAGGGTGCACCGGACCGAATAAATTGTAAGTCAGATCCGTATTAAACTTCAGGACATTTTTCGCATAAATCTGGAAAGCCGGAGCAAAAGCATGATTCCAGCTGGTCAATGCCGGATCAAAGTCATAAGAGTCTCCGCCTTCCATTCTGTCAAAGCCTTTGTATCGGCTATCCAGACGGCCAATGGTCATTCCGTCACGCTCTCTCAACAATTCTTTCCAGAAAAAGCCGGTAGGAACCATCAGGTTATACTCCAGAATGGACTCCTTACTCAAACCTGAATAATAGGCCATTTTCGTGGCGATTGCATTTCTTTCTGAATCGGATAACAAGCCTCCCTTACTCATGGCTGGCAGGACTTCATTTAGGGCAAAAGGCTCTACGATTGCCAGCAATTCATCCAAATCCTTGCTTTGAAGATCTGCTGGGAGCGCTTTGTGATACCAAGCTGTTGCGGCATAGTAGGGCCAGTAATTCGCCATTTTCACCGGACCTCCGCGCTCAATTCCCATGTCGGTCGGCGACACCAAAATCACTCCGTTGAAGTACATCCAGTGGGAATTTTGCAACTGCGAAACCAAACCAGCCACTCGCGTCGTGCCGTAGCTTTCCCCGATCAGATATTTTGGAGAGGCCCAACGGTTAACACGTGTCACGAAGGTATTTACCCAATCCGCCAAGTATTTGATGTCAGAATTGATTCCAAAAAAGGTCGCTTTCGGAGTATCCTCTTTTACAATTCTGGAATATCCCGTGTTTACAGGATCGATATAGACAATGTCCGCAACATCCAGGATAGAATGTGGATTCGCTTTGGTTCCATAAGGCTGTACCGGGTAGCCTTCCTCATCGATATTCAGGATCACCGGACCGGTATAAGCCAAATGCATCCAAATCGAGGCGGAGCCCGGACCGCCATTGAAACTGATCACCAAGGGTCGCTTGGCTTTATCAGTGATGTCAGTCCTTTCGTAGTAAGTGTAAAAAAGAGAGGCAATCGGGTCTCCTTTCTCATCCCAGACCGGTTGGGTTCCGGCTGTGGCTTTGTACGGAACCCTTTTTCCTTTAATGGTTACTTCCGAGGTAGTTTCGACTTTGGATTCCACTTCGATCTTCCGTTCAGTCTGTGCCCAGGTCAGCCCATAGCACACCAAAAACAAAATGCTTAGGTAAATTTTTCTCATAGGTAGTTTTCTAAGTTCATTCAAAAAATAGGGAGGAAATCTGATTCCTTAAGCCGGAATTTACAGGAGTGGAAATTCTCAGGCATTTTCCCTAGTACTCGAACCCACCAGTTTGGCAATTACAACTGCTGGGTAAAGTACTCCGGTAGTCGAAAGCATCACTGCCAGCATTTTGGACATAATATTGACAGGGGTGTAATCACCAAAACCAACTGTTGTGAGGGAAACCAAACTGAAATAAATGTAGGTCGAAAAATCCTGGTCTATTCCTGACAGTTCTTTGACTGGAATATCCTTGGAAATACCAGAAATAGAGGACCCCAGGCTGATCTGGATCACTTCCAAAGCAAAGGCCCCAAGGATTGCCACCAATAAATAGACGTTGATAGCCCCGATAATACGATACAGATTAATCTCATAATTCCTGAATAACAACCTGATATTCAGAAAAATAAAAACAAGCATGTTAAGCAAACCTATCAGCCGCTCGAGAAAGTAATATTCAACGGGAAGATTGCTGAGGCGAAGAATCCTAAGTACCAGTTGTGTGAAAAATAAAATCGTAGTAAGTGAGATAAGCAGCTTATTGTCAGAGGACCATATTCCCGTAAAAAACAGGAAAAGGAACACAAAGTTTACAAAAAGCATGTTGACATGTCCGTAATCAATCAGAATCGGTAAAATGAATACCGTAAAAACCAAAGCGATTAAGAGAACAACAAAACTGGCATCATTCAGCCAATAGTCCGTGAATTTCTTCAATGCTCTTTTTACGCGGTGAGGATGGGAAACTGCCTTATGTTCCATTTCAAGAATTTATTTCCAATGTACCAACCAAAACCCGAACTGCATTTCCCCGGATCAAAACACGGTCATCATGTTTTTCAAGGAAAAGCTTCCCCCCTCTTTTACTTGCCTGATAGGCTTTGAGCTGTGTTTTTCCGGTTTTTTGATTCCAATAATCCATCAAAGCACAATGTGCAAAGCCCGTCACAGGATCTTCCGAAACGCCGACATTCGGACCAAAAAAACGGCTCACAATATCATACACCCCTTCACCTCTGGCTGTGACAATAAATCCTTCCTCGCTGTTTTCAGCAATCTCTCCAAAATGTGGTATTAGTTCCCTGACAGCCTTTTCGCTTTCCAATTCAAAAATCCAATTCCTTCTCAGCTGTGCGGCCTGGACGATTCTTTTTCCAAAGAGCTCCGAACTGAACTTTGGATGTGTATCCGAAAATGTCGGAATCAATGGGAAATCCATCGTCAGCATATCACCTTCACCGGTAACTTTTAGCTCCCCGCTTCTAGTTTCAAACCGGATCACTTGGCCCTCATGTGCCCAGCCGGATTGTAGCATCCAAAAAGCCGATGCCAAGGTCGCATGTCCGCAGAGGTCAATTTCCAAGGTCGGGGTAAACCACCTCAGGGAAAAAACGCCGTGCTCGGAAGTTTTTTCCACAAAAGCTGTCTCACTCAGATTCATCTCCATGGCGATGGATTGCATTTGTTCTGCCGAAAGAGTCTCTTCAAGAAGGCATACTCCTGCCGGATTGCCAGAAAATGGCTTATCCGTAAAGGCATCGATTACTGAAATGGGGATTCTCATCGGTTAATATCTCTCTTTGAAGATTCTAAAATGGTGGGTGAAATGTCCCGGAATGATCCAAAACAAGGCCCTTGGAGTAATTGGATTGCCGTTGGCTGTACCGACATTGTCAATCACACTTTCATTCAAAGTGCTGATCAAAGTCAATAGAGCCTTTCTTTGAGCTTCGAAATCTTCTAAAAGAAGCTCAACCGGAACCTGCCCAAAACGTGCGTTGAGCACATACGGGTCCTGATCAAATCCGGGAAGGGAATTTTTTTCGCCTCTAGCAAAACACAAGGCACGAAAAGTCATGATGCGTTCTGTATCGATCATATGGCCCAAAACCTCCTTTGGAGTCCACTTTCCTTCGGCATAGGGCTTTTCACTCCACTCCTGTCCCTTTGATTGGAAAAGTTCCTTAAGATCCTTTACCTGCTGAAGGATCAGGTCTGTAAAATTTGCATCCGGTACCTTGGAGATGTAAGTGTCGAAGTAAGCCGAGTACTCGCCTTTTTTGGGAAGTGAAAATGTGTTCATGTAAAAATTACGTTGGGTTAAAACCTTATGGGATAAATTTAGGGTTAAGCTTAAAACCAAACTCACCATGCGCAAAATATTATTCACCCTTTTTCTGGGACTTATCGGTTGGAGTGCAATTGCCCAAACAACCATCAACCGAAATCCGGCAATTGAAAAGTTAGTCCTTGAGGTTTCAGCAGATTCTCTCAAAAAATACATCTACGATCTTTCGGCTTTCAATACCCGACATACCTTGAGCACTGATGAAAAAAATGGCATGCCTTCATCCCAGCGCTACGTTTTATCCAAGTTCAACATTTTTGCAAAAGCATCCAATGGACGCATGACTGCCGAAATTGAAGAATTTGTCATTCCTGCTGATGGACGAAGAATCACCTCGGATTCAAAAGTTGCCAATGTAATCGCCACGCTCAAAGGCACCAACCCAGCTGATAACCGGATTTTCATTGTTTCGGGACACCTCGATTCCCGAAACAAAGATGTCATGGATTCTACTGGCGGAGCTCCCGGAGCCAATGACGATGGTAGCGGCGTTGCAGCTGTGATCGAACTCGCGAGAGTCATGGCCAAAATGGAGTTTTCGGCAACCATTCTGTTTGTTGCATTTACCGGGGAAGAACAAGGGCTCAAAGGCGCAACTTACCTCGCAGACAAAGCCAAATCTGAAGGTTGGAACATTGCCGGTGTGCTAAACAATGACATTGTCGGAAACAGCAATTCCTCTGAAACCAATATCAGCGACAACACCAAGCTCCGTGTATTCTCGGAAACTATTCCCCTGGCAGAAGACGAGCAGCAGGCAGCACTCCGCCGATCCACCAATGCAGACAACGATAGCAAATCCCGTCAGCTCGCCAGATACATCAAAGAAGTGGGTGAACTCTATGTAGACCAAATGGAGATCAAATTAATCTACAGAAGTGATCGATTTCTGCGTGGTGGAGACCAGACTCCATTTTTTAGAAATGGATTTACTGCGGTCCGGATGTCCGAAATGAACGAAAACTTCTACCACCAGCATGAAAATGTCCGGGTAGAAAATGGTATCCAGTACGGTGATTTGCCGGAATTCATGGATTTTGAATACCTGAGAAAAGTCTCTGCTGTAAACCTGGCCGCCGCAGCTTCCCTAGCCAATTCTGCAGGTATGCCTGAAGAAGTGAAAATTGATGTCCGCGGATTAAGCAACAAATCAATTTTACTATGGAAAGCACCATCAATCGGAAAAGCAAAAGGCTATTACGTGTTGATGCGTGAGACTTCTTCACCGATGTGGGAAAAGAAATTCTTTACTACCGAGACGACCTTGACTCTACCCTATTCCAAGGACAATTACTTCTTTGCAGTACAGTCGGTCACTGAGACTGGGGAGGAAAGTCTTGCTGTGTTTCCTGTTCCGATTTCCAGATAATTGCTTTCTCACTTAATTAAATCAATTCTAAATTTTCTTCCTTAAATCAAAAACGGGGACAAATTGACTCTTGATTTCGTTAAGTTTAAGTACTAAATTTTATCAACTATGAAACAGAAAGAAATCGTAACGCTACAGCGTTCCCTACTTCCCGATACAGAAGCTCTACTCAATAAGCAAGTGGAAATGGAGGGCAAGTCCTCTGCTTATTACCTATCTATGGCTTCTTGGTGCCACATGATGGGCTATGCAAACGGCGCCAAATACCTCTACACCCATGCTGATGAGGAAAGAATGCATATGATGAAAATCTTCCAGTATGTGAACGAGGCAGGAGGACATGCTATTCAGCCCGAAATCACCGGAATCAGACATAATTTCAACTCACTGAGAGAGGTTTTTGAATTGATTTTGGAACACGAAATCAAGGTGACAAAATCCATCAATAGCATCGTCGATCATGCCTTTTCTGTAAAAGATTTCGCAACCTTCAGTTTCATGCAATGGTATGTGACCGAACAGCGGGAAGAGGAAACGATGTCAAGAAGAGCCTTGGAGCTTTTCGAAATCATCGGAGAAGAAGGAATTGGCCTTTGGACTATCGATCAGGAACTGGGCAAGCTTCATGCTGCTGCAGGCAAAGAAACAGGTGAATAAAAATCAATAGTGCACTTTTTGAAAAAGCGGTTCTGGATTATTTCCGGACCGCTTTCTTTTTTTCAATCCTGGTAGAACAACCCTTGAAGATTTTGGAGGGATCCCTAAACCTGCAGGTTTTTGGGAAAAGTCTTTTCTGGCATTTTTTGCAAAAAACAGAAAAAACAGAGCATTCCCTCCGCTTTTTGGCAGAAACAAAGAATTCGCAGGAATACTGAATAATGATTATTGGTAAATCCGAAATTGGATAGAGTCCAGAATGGATTGGAAAAGTCATTGGCGAAAGAAGAGAAATACCTTTCTCAAAATCTCCAAACGCCATGAAAAAATCTCAAATAACTTCGAAAAACAACCTTCTTTTTTGCAGCCTGGCATTTTTGTTTTTAGAAGGTTGCCTACTACTTCTGGTCACTGCATTGGAAAACTCTATTACCATCTTTGTTGCCTTTTTGGGTGCGGGATGGTTTATGTGGACTTTTGTGGAATATGTAGTTCACAGGTTCCTGATGCATGAATTGATTATACCAGGTCAAAAGGATGAACTATTTAACCACCACGAGCATCATCAACACCCTGGTGCCCTAGTTGTAGGCTGGAAACACAGGCTTCTCACCGGTGTTTTGGGCATATTATTTTTGACATTGGCAATTTCTTTTCAAATCAATCCCTTCACTTTTTTTACAGGTTTTTTTATTGGATTTATGCTCTACAATTTGCTGCATTACCTGCTTCACCGACCTCTTGGCAATATCATACTTCCTCAAGTCCAACGAGCCCATATACTCCATCATACCAGATATCCTCATTGCGGATTCAGTTTCAGTACCATTTTTTGGGACTGGCTGTTTAATACTTTGCCGCCAAGAGAAGCGGAGGTTACAGAGCAAATGAAAAAGAACTATTTTAGCACCTACACTATAGTCTCTAAGCCAGGAAAAATACCTGCAGGATAGCTTGAATTGAAATAAGTAAAAGGCATTTAATTGGATGTGGTCAGACAAATACAAAGAAATCGTCTGAGGGGCATCAGGGAGACTACCTCCAATCAAGTCTCTTCGGAGTTTGATTTGAAAAAAATTAAACCAAGCAAATCAGGTTAGGCCCAATTTGAAACAAAATCTTTATAAAAAATGGATTGAAAATGAGTTGATTAAAAAAAAGCGGAGGCTGATGCCTCCCTTTTTTTTGCTTATAGAAATAGATAAATTAGAATTGGAAAAGTACAAACATAATAAAAGGCAATTTTTTCTTTTCTTTATATAATTTTGAATTATTTGTGGTTCTCGAAATATATTTAATAGTTTATTTTAATCGATAAAATATAATTCTTTTGACTATTGAAACTGTATTTAACTTTTTATACATTCAATTACATTTTTACGTGAACGAACTTTTGACCAGCTTCAAATATGAACTTATCCTCAAATCTTCAGGCTCAGTTTTTCCATAACCTTAAATCTGCCATACCTTCCTATGCTTCTTTGGTAGATGAAGTTGCCGAAACCCTTAACGTAAGTATGGATAGTGCTTACCGGAGGATCCGGGGAGAAAAGCTTTTGGACTTTGAGGAATTGCGGATTCTATGCAAACGCTTCAATGTTTCTCTGGACAAATTTTTCAGCATGAATTCCAATTCCATCATGTTCCAGGGAATTACAAATTCCTATAAAGAGGACAGTTTTATGGTTTGGATGGAGGATGTTTTGGCCCAATTGAATTTGGTCAATAGCTTTAGCCACAAGCATGTCTATTTTTTGGTAAAAGACATGCCCCCTTTCCACCACTATTATCATCCCTACCTGGCAGGATTCAAGTTCTTTTTTTGGATGAAGTCAATTCTACTGTTTGAAAATTTCAAAAGTTCAAAATTTTCCATCGAAGACAATTACTTTGAAAAGTATCGGGAAATCACTCAAAAGATCATAAAAATCTATAACCGGGTACCAACTTCAGAAATCTGGAATGAAGAAGGGCTGAATACCACTCTCCGCCAAATAGAGGTCTACCATGAAATGGGGCTAATCAAAAATTCGGAGGACACTTTGACTCTTTACAAATGTGTTTTGGAAGTGATTGACCACTTGGAAAAAATGGCGGAAACAGGTAAAAAGTCAATTTTGGGCCATCCGCCTACAGAGGACAGTGCCGAATACAGGATGTACCTCAATGAAATCGTCCTGGGAGACAATACCTTTATGGCTGAATTGGGTGAATCCAAAATCACCTACCTCAATCACAGTGTCTTGTATTTCATCGGATCGATGGACAAAAATTTCAATGACTCCATGTTCAAAAATCTTGAAAATCTGATGAAAAGATCCACGTTGATCAGTGGAACAGGGGAAAAAGAGAGAAAGCAGTTTTTCAATAAACTCCGCAAAAAGGTAGAAACCAAGCTCCAAATGGTGGAAGTCTGAGTTAAAGTTGGCGTTCAAGCTTGGCAACAACCTTTATTTTCTCATAAATTGCCTGAATGATATCATTGGCAAAAACAACCTTTTTATTTCTTATAACGCTTTCTGCATTTTTGGTCATTTCCTGTAATTCTTCTCAAGAAGCTAAGGAACAAACCACCGAAAACGAAGCCAAAATCAATTTTTCAACTCCGGAACCCCCTCAAAAAGAACCCGGAATGGCTTGGATTCCCGGAGGAAAGTTCACTATGGGCACCAATGAGGCCGATGCCTATCCGGCAGAAAAGCCCGCAGTCGAAGTCGAGGTTTCCGCATTTTGGATGGATACCCACGAAGTCACCAATGCTGAGTTTGCGAAATTTGTGGAAGCGACCGGTTACATCACAGTGGCGGAACGAAAACCTGATTGGGAAGAACTCAAAAAGCAAGTACCCCCTGGCACACCAAAACCGGATGACTCTGTGCTCGTGCCAGGCTCCATGGTCTTTTCCCCTCCCCCTTCTGCCGTTCCAACTAATGATATAACCCTATGGTGGAAATGGGTCAATGGAGCCAATTGGAGGCATCCGGATGGACCTGAAAGTTCTATTGAAGGAAAAGATAATCATCCTGTCGTCCACATTGCTTTTGAGGATGCAGAAACTTATGCCAAATGGGTTGGCAAACGGCTTCCTACAGAGTTTGAATGGGAATTTGCAGCTCGAGGAGGTGTAAATGGAAAGCGCTTTGCTTGGGGGGATGAACTCCATCCCAGCGGACAGTACTTGGCAAATACCTTCCAGGGAGTTTTCCCTCACCAAAATGAAGGAACAGATGGATTCATTGGGTCATCTCCGGTTGCCACATTCGCTCCCAATTCCTTTGGCTTATACGATATGATCGGAAATGTCTGGGAACTCACCAATGATTGGTACGACTTTTTGAAATTGGCCAGGATTGCCGGTCAGGCTCCAAAGCTGGATGCGGGAATGAATCCCTGCTACAATCCGGATAATCCTTATGCAATGGAGCACGTCATCAAAGGCGGCTCCTTCCTTTGTGCTGAAAATTATTGTGTCAACTATAGGCCTTCGGCAAGACAGGGAACATCATTCGATTCGGGTACCTCCAATGTGGGGTTCAGATTGGTTAAAGATCCTGAAAGAGGAGTGGCAATTCGCAGTGGGCAGTGATCAGTAAGCAGAGGGCAGTAAGCAGTGTTCATTCACAGTTTTCAGTCGCAGGATTCAGTGATCGGTGATCGGTCACAGCAATCAGAAAGTAAGTGGTGAGTTGTGATCTGTTTACATACCGCTTACTAATTACTACTTATCACTCACCTCCTACTTACTGCGACTGCAAACTGAACACTGATCACTGAACACTAAACATATCCTTTGATCATCCGTGCGATGTATTTTCCCACAATGTCAAATTCCAGATTGACCAAATCACCTGACTGAAGTTGGTGAAAATTGGTATGCTCATAGGTATAGGGAATGATCGCGACCGAAAACCTGCCCGGACCAGAATTGAAGCAGGTTAAACTTGTTCCATTGACTGTAATGGAACCTTTTTCGACGGTGACATTGGCTAAATTCTGATCGTATTCAAAATCAAAAACCCAGGATCCGTTTTCATCTGAAATCCGCTTAACAACTCCAGTCTGATCCACATGGCCCTGAACGATATGTCCGTCAAATCTTCCGTTTGCTGGCATACAACGCTCAAGGTTCACCTTCTTACCGACACTCCAGCCAGAAAGATTGGTTTTTTGGAGGGTTTCATCAATGGCGGTCACCTGATAAGTATCCTGTTCCACAGCCACGACAGTGAGGCAAACCCCATCATGAGAAAGTGATTGGTCGATTTTGAGTTCTGTGGTAATTTTTGAACTGAGGAAAAAATGCACATTACTGCCTTCCCGGACTATTTTTTCGATGATTCCAAAGGACTCGATGATACCTGTAAACATGACTGAAAATTAAACTTCGATAGATCAAAGGAATAAGCAAAAATTGCCTTTCCGGGTTCAAAGTAAGGCAAATATTCATTTATCTTCGAACACCAAACCCACCCGGCATGCTTAAACTTGAAGATACTTACCTGCACAAAGGAAAACGCCGCGCACTTGTGGCTGAGCTCCGGGCAAAAGGTATCAAAAGCGAAAGGGTGTTGGATGCAATCAACAACCTTCCCCGTCACTTTTTCTTTGACACGGCATTGATTTCCCATGCTTACGAGGACAAGGCCTTTCCTATCGGAGAGGGACAGACGATCTCACAACCTTATACCGTTGCGTTTCAAACCGAACTCCTGGATGTGAAACCCGGTGACAAAATCCTGGAAATCGGAACTGGGTCAGGCTATCAGGGCAGTATTCTGCATCTTTTGGGAGCTGAAGTTTACACCATTGAATACCAAAAGAAGCTGTTCGAAGGAACGCAGCGGTTTCTGAAAAGACTCGGAATTGAAATGCACCTTTTCTTTGGTGACGGAACTGGAGGATTGCCTCAATTTGCACCTTATGACAAAATCATCGTCACGGCAGGTGCACCGGTGGTTCCGGAGGCATTGATCCAGCAATTGAAAATCGGTGGAATTCTGGTGATTCCAGTAGGCGACAGAAAGCGACAAGCCATGGTGAAAATCACCAAAAAGAATGCAAAAGAAATCCTCAGGGAAGAATTCGATGGATTTGCTTTTGTACCGCTGTTGGGAAAAGAAGGCTGGAAATAAGACTTTTGGAGTTTGGGATTTCGGATGTCGGATTTCGGATTTTCGATTGAAAGCACCTCCAAACTCTAGGAATCAATGATGTAAGAAACCAGAATAAAATTCGGATTAAAATTTTCCATGTGATCCAAACAAAATTTTATTTCTATTTTTGTTCAAAATCAGATTTATGGCAAAGCAAAAGTTCGCAAAGGAATCTGTCACCATCATGACAGAAATGGTTCTTCCCAACGATACCAATACTCTAAACAACCTCATGGGAGGCCGTCTGATGCACTGGATGGATATTTCGGCTGCAATTGCTGCGCAAAAACACTGCAATCGCATCGTAGTCACCGCCTCCGCCGACAGTATTTCTTTCAAGCAACCCATCAATTTGGGAAATGTGGTCACACTCAGATCCCAGGTGACCCGCTCTTTCAACTCTTCCATGGAGGTTTTCATCGAAGTGACAGCTGAGGATATTCCCGCCAGAAAGAAAATCATGACCCACCGGGCTTTTTTCACTTTTGTGGCGGTGGATCTAAATGGAAGACCCATCGAAATCCCTGAACTTGTCCCCGAGACTCCTGAAGAAACCGAACTTTTCGAAGGTGCTCTTAGAAGAAGACAGCTTCGCTTGGTTTTGGCTAAGCGCATGAAACCTGAGGATGCGGTCGAACTGAAATCGATTTTCAACCTGGACGATAAGGGTTGATGGATGTGGTTTGAAATTTGAAATTAGCTGCAGTAGTCTGTCGACTGTGGACCGTTGACCATTCCCAAATAGGATTATTCACCATTTCCATCATTCCAGATATTCCTATTTCATTTATCACTTCAAACTTGGCCTTACGGCAATTTTTACCCAATTTCCAGCCATGGAAAATTTTAGTCTTGCCGAACTCAAATCCCTGATCGAAGAGGAAATTTACCTGATTCCGGAAGACCGGGAAGCGATTTTGGCGCAGATGGAGGGCAATTCTTCTTTGTCTCCAAAAACCAAACCATCCGATCCCGTTCGAATTGAAATCAGAGAAATTAACTCTGAAGTTGCAGTTCCTGTTCAATTACATGAACCAAAGCCTGAACCTCAGGTTGTTGTCGAAGAATCTTTTTCTGAGCCGATTCCTATCCGTGGCAATTTCTCCAAAGGAGTTTTGATCCTTCACGAAGAGACCCAACTCAGTGCCGAGGTGATGGAAATGCTGGTCAAAATGATCAATGCCTGCGGTCACTCGATGAACGAGGTGGGCTTGGTCGCCTCTGAAAATCTTGAAGGACGCTCGATGGAAGAATTCCAAAGCCTAAATGCACATACTGTTCTTAAATTCGGAAGGATCAGCCATCCCATCAATGCCGTCCCTGCACGACTCTATGAGGTCTATTCTGAAAATGAAACCGAATATCTTTTTGCTGATTCTCTGAGCATGATCGGTGAGGATGTCAACCTAAAAAAGAAACTTTGGACCTCACTGCAGGTTCTATTTAACCTCTCCTCTTCCAAAAAATGAACGCCGAACAAACCAAATGGGCCAGACGATTTAAATGGATCAGCCTGATCGAAGGACTCTCTTTTTTGATCCTGCTTGGAATAGCCATGCCTTTGAAATACATGTTTGATACCCCGATTGCGGTCACTTATGTCGGCTGGGTGCACGGGATTCTGTTTATCCTCTATATCTACACGGTTTTTCCTACCTCCCAAAAGTTGAAATGGGAATTTAGCAGAACTTTTTTCGCACTCATTGCCTCTATCCTGCCATTTGGTCCGTTTATTTTCGACAGAAACCTGAAGAAAAATCAACACGTGGATTTATAAACCATGGCCCTGATCAGCAGAAAAAAGCTCATTTACCAAATCAGTCCGGTACTGAGGCGCTACCTGATCAAATATTCTCGGGAAGTAGATATCCCTATCCATTATCACGAACTGCTGAGATACACCAGTTCCATTGCCCTGTATGATTCCAAGGAGCAGGACACGCTTTGGGAGACGGTGTTCTATGCCGAAAGTGACCGGGAGGAAATCCACCTCAATGTCAAAAAAATCTACGCTTTGCTCAAAGCCGGCGGTGACATGAGTGTGATGGAACATCTCTTCATCGACCGGATTGATCTCTGCATCTATGGTAATACCCAGCCTTTTCGGGTTCGAATCGTCAACCGGATCAACGATAACTTCGACTATTTCTACATCAAAAACGCCGATGCTTCCCGGGTTTATGGACTGGAATTGGAGCACCTCCTCTCCCCTAACAGGATCAGTTATCTAGTGCATCAAAACACTTTGATTGAGGAGCATATTGCAGGGATTCCAGGGGAAAAATTCATGAAACTCCACATGGAGGATCCTCATCTCAATCCTATCCGATTGGCAAAGGAATTTGTCAAATTCAACGAGCGCTGCTTTGTTCGCCTCCTTGGCGACATGCATTCTTCCAATTTTGTAATTGACGTTACGCCTGATTTTGAGGAAACCCATTATCGGATCCGGGCCATTGATTTTGACCAGCAGGCCTATGAAGGAAAAAAATCCATCTACCTACCCCAATACTTCAAAGAAAACAATGTGCTAATTCAGCTGGGAATGAAATACATCACTCCTGAGTCCATGCGCCAATATCAGCGCGAAGAGCGGGCTTTAATCACCACCCGGCTCCGTTCCTCTCACAAAGAAATCGAAGATATCCTCCGCTGCATGGAGCATGACCGGCTTTCTCCAGATGAAAATGTAGAGAGTCTGAAAACTGAATTGGCCAAACATTACAGAAATCACGCTTTTATGGCCTGTCGAAACATGGGTGAAATCCTGCGTCTAAGTCTTCACCAAGTGTTAAAATAAAGTCCCATCTGAACGGTTTTAGCGGAACTTTCTCCTTACCGAAGACAAAAAAAACTTTTATATTCAAGGATTATATCCTGCGAAAATTCGGTTCCCAATCCTGTTTTCAACTTTTCCAATGCAATCTACCCGACTAAACTTGCTTACACTTCATGGCTCAATACAAAAAATCCTTTGAAAAATTTGAGTGGCTGGACTTGGAGAAGCCCAAATCAAAAGAGCTAATTGAACTTACCCTTCCCTACAAAATTGATTTAAACCTTTTGGACGATGCCTTGGAAAACGGCCACCTTCCAAAACTTGAAAAACACGGTGATTTCACCTTTATCATTTTAAGGGCATATTCTGCTGAACCCCACCATAATTACAACTCCGTTCCCAAACTCACCAATAAGATTGCCTTTCTTTTCAATGAGAATCACTTGATCACCATTCATCAGAAGCCTTTTGAGTTTTTGGAAAAGTTCAAAGAGGAGGAATATGAAGAATCTGAGGCCTTGGTACTTGCCATTATTTTGAAAATGCTTCAAACTTTCGAAGCCCCGGTAAACTGGCTGAGTGACAAAATGGATGAGAATGAAAAAGAAATCTTCCTGAACAAGCATGGAAAAATCTCCATTGAACATTTGTATTACCAAAAAGCCAAAGCACGGATTTGCCGAAAATTGCTTCAGCTTACTCAAAATGTGCTAAATCAAATTGGCGTAAAAGACGCCTATATTTCTTCCCTTCAGGACATTAAGGAATCCACCGTCAATTACATGTTGCATTTTGATGAGGTGATCGAAGATGCCCATGCTATTCTCAACACGCATATTTCTCTCACTGCCCAAAAAAGCAATGAAGTCATGAAACTCCTCACCATATTTTCCGCATTTTTTCTGCCTCTAACTTTTATTGTAGGAGTTTACGGGATGAATTTTGAACACATGCCCGAACTGGAGTGGAAATACGGATACTACATGACCTGGGCAGTCATGGTGGGAATTTCAGCGATTATTTTCGCCTGGTTTAAGCGTAAGAAATTTGTTTGAGTGCAGGAAATTGAAAGATTGGGGATCAGTTTACTGACAGTTTTCAGCCAATATTTCCAGTAGTTAGCATTTACCAATATCTTTTTAATACGAACCGAAAACCCTTAAAATATGCCTTCAACTCTTGATAATCCGGTCTGGAATGCCCTGAATTCGGGAAGTGACAAGCATTCGGAGGGAAATGGTCGGGTCAGATACATGCATCGGGACAAAGGCCTTTTTGTTGGATTTCGATCTTACTCGGAAGAAGAGTGGAATGACCTTGAAAAATGGCTTCCCAATGGCAGCCCAATCATACTTTTTACTCCGGGAGAAATCACAATTCCAAAAATCTGGGATTTGAAAATGCAAAGAGCAATTGCACAAATGGTCTACGAATCAACCGAAATGCCTGCTCGTAAAGAAAACCCACGAGCAATTCATTTAGGAGAAAAAGATATTCCTGCGATGCTTGCCCTCACGTCTTTGACCAATCCTGGACCGTTTTTTTCCAAAACCATTGAGCTGGGCTATTTTGAGGGAATTTTTGTGGGGGGAAATTTGGCATCAATGACTGGGCAGCGGCTTCATCCTGACCCTTATGTGGAGGTCAGCGCGGTCTGTACTCATCCGGATTACCTTGGAAATGGCTTTGCCGCAGAGTTGGTTCGCAATCAAATCCGAAGGATTTTGGGAGAATCCAAAATCCCTTTTCTGCATGTTTACCCGGATAATTTTGGTGCTATCCGATTGTATGAGAAATTGGGCTTTCGCCTGCGAAAGGAAATGAGGGTTTATTTTTTGGAGAAAAACAGTTAAACACAATTTTTCAATCTTCAATCCGGATAATCAAAAGCTGACAACCAAATCAAGTTCGGGAAAATCCAAAACCTTCCCCTGCCTCCCCCCATCAAACTCCAAAACCAAACCTGCCTTTTCGGCTGATTCAAACCGAACTTGAGGATGACCCTGAATGCGTCTGACAAAATCAGATTTCAACTCCGGCTCTGGAATCTGAAAAGTGGCTTTGGTCAGTTTTCGAATTCCGTTTGGATGATCCAATGGTTCGGAATAGACAGTTTTTGGTCCTTTGAATGGACCACGAAAAGTCCAAGGCAAGTCGGGATTTTCCCGGTTTGGCAAAATCTCAAAACTCTTTCCCTCAGGAAAATAAACCGGTTGGTAGAATTCACAATCCTTGAAAACCGAATCTGAACTTTCGGTATTTTCCAATCCAATCCCAAACCGTGAAAATCCAGACTCCATAAACCTCACCCGCTCAGTCAGGCTTATTTTTCGGATCAGTTCGGTTTCCAACTCCACCGGATCATTTTCCCAGATGATTTCCAAAAAGAAATTCTCAAAGTAGAACTTTCTGTTCCGCGTGCCCTGTCCCGGATGAACCCGGTGGCTTCCTTCCAAAAATCCTGACTTTATCAATCGCTTGGCTTCATTTCCCTGATTCCGGGACGCTATGAAAATATGGTCGATAAGCATAAGACAAAGATTGGCCTAATCCTGAAAAGGTTTTGGATTTTTTTCAATCCTTCATGCAACCTGCTGCCCCTTTTTCCCATCCCTAGACCATGAAAAACTCTATTAAAATCCCTCAAAAATCTCCCGCATTGGCTTGGTTGCTGGTCTTTTTAATCTGCCTTGGCTTCAATTCCTTTTGCTTTGCCAATTCAGGGGGATCTTCGGACTGCCGTTCTTCAGGTTTAACTTTTGCAGTCAAAGACTGCATTCAAGTAAGCACAAGCCTGCCTGACGGCAAGGCAGGTCTGAGGGCCTGCGCTAAATAATTCTGGAATTTTCTTCAAAAAGCAACCTGACTCCCCTTTTTTCCATCATTCCAACAAAACCAACTATCAGTATGAAAATCTTAAAAATTGCTTTTCTCGCATTTTTGGGGATTTGCTTCGGCGTGTCAGCCCAAGAACTCCAACAACCTCTGGAGGATATCCCGATGTCCAACCGGGGCTATGCGCTACTTAAATCCGGTGAAGTCATCGAAGGAAAAATCCTCACCACCAACAGTACCCGAGGAATCACCCAAGTCAGCCTGGAAGATGGAACGGGTACAAGACACAAAATCAGTGCAAAGGAAATCTACGAATTTGCCATTGCCATGAACGGTGCCGTGAGACTTCAGTACCTCAATGAAAGAGGATCTTCCGTGAAAAAACTGTTGTCCAAAGATCAACCGACAGCAAAGCCCGAAGACTTCATTATTTTCCGGAATACCAGTGTCAACGGAGAAAAGGAACTGCTTCTCCAGTTGCTTAACCCCGATTTTGACGAAGTATTTGAGGTATTCTTCGATCCTTTTGCCCGCAAGACTACCGCTTTGGAGGGGGAATACATCACCTGGACGGGAGATAAGCACCGGGCCTATTTCATTTCAAAAAATGGAGCTCCCTTGTTGAAAGTAAAAAAAGGAAACTATGATAAAGTTTTTGAGGTCCTGTTTGGAGATTGCCAACAGGTGTTCTCCGAAGTGAAAAAACCGAAACTGGAAGACCTGGGCCAGCACATCAATCTCTACAATGCTTCCTGTTCCTTTTCAAATTAAATGACCATGAAAAAGATGAATCCTTGGGTAATGTTTACCCGCATTTACATTGGATTTTCGATGCTGAGCCTGTTTTCGGTGAGTGTAATGGCTCTTTTTGACCCGCAGTCGGTGATGGATCTGGTCGGCGTGAAACTGGAAAATACCGATGCTTTGAGTTCGATACGTGGAGTATATGGTGGAGTGGGAATTACGATTTGTTTGAGCCTCCTTTACCTGCTCATTCTCTATCCCGAAAAAGGAGCTGCATTCCTCAGTATTTTCTGGGGAGCCTATGCGTTTTCGAGATTGATCACCTTGGTCTCAGATGGTCCATTGGGAGACTTTGGAAATCAATGGCTATTGATCGAGAGTTTCTTGGCATTGGTTGGCTTGGGGCTGTGGCAGTTTTTGGTATCCGAGCGGAGGAAGCAGAAGTTTATCCTCAGGCCGGGAATCTGATATTAAATTTTGGTGACTTAAAAACCGATCTCTCCGCTCAATGAGAGTTAGCTTAAGAGTAGACAAGTCTACACTCTCTCGCTCCTATCTATCAAAAACAAATTTCCGACATTTTCCACCCATTGGTACAAATACGTTTTTCGTTTTCAGACAAACTAATATCTTTAAGGATTGGGTTTACTCGATGCCCAAGTGAGTGCCTGCCTGGCAGCAGACAGGTCCCCGCTCACTTCCATCCCAAATACCACCGATCCTTTTTCATGACCACAGCCGATTACCTTGTCGCCCTCAATTCCCGCTTCCGCCTCGGCAATGCTACCGAGCATACCTTTCGGGGCGATCTCCAAAACCTCCTCGAATCCCTCGCTCCCGGCATAAGCGCCACGAACGAACCCAAGCGCCAAGCCTGCGGTGCACCGGATTACATTCTGACGAACAAAAAGGAAATCCCCGTAGGCTACATCGAGGCCAAAGACATCGGAGATTCGGATTTGCATGGGATGAAAAAGAACGGCAACAAGGAGCAATTCGACCGATACAAAGGCTCGCTGGACAACCTGATCTTTACCGATTACCTGGACTTCGTCTATTTCCGTAATGGCGAACTCGCCACTTCCGTCCGTATCGGGGTCGTGGACAATGGGAAAATCCTTCCCCTGCCGCACAACTTCCCGGCATTCGAACTCCTGATCAAGGAGTTCACCACGCACCTCGGGCAGACGATTAAAAGCTCCAAAAAGCTCGCCGAGATGATGGCTGGCAAAGCCCGGCTTCTCGCCAACGTGATCCAAGCAGCCCTCGAAAGCGACGAGGAGCATCAGGACAATTCCACCCTGAAGGATCAGATGAACGCCTTCAAGGAGATCCTCATCCACGACATCAATCCCAAACAGTTTTCCGATGTCTATGCCCAGACCATCGCTTACGGGATGTTTGCGGCGAGATTGTACGACACGTCCTTGGATACCTTTAGCCGACAGGAAGCGGCCGAACTGATCCCCAAGTCCAATCCTTTCCTGCGAAAGCTCTTCCAATACATCGCCGGATACGACCTAGACCAGCGGATCACCTGGATTGTGGATGCGCTGGCGGACATCTTCCGTGCGGCGGATGTGGATGCCATCCTCAAGAACTTCGGCAAATCCACCAAGATGGAAGATCCCATCATCCACTTCTACGAGGACTTTCTGACCCAATACGATCCCAAGCTTCGCAAGCAGCGTGGGGTCTGGTACACGCCGCATCCCGTGGTGAACTTTATCATCCGGGCCGTGGACGAGATCCTGGTCACCGAGTTTGGCTTGCCGATGGGTTTGGCCGATACCTCCAAGACCAAGATCAAAATCCCCATTCCCACCCATGACCAACGATTCAAGGGCGGCATGAGGGAAGTCGAGCAGGAAGTGCACCGGGTTCAATTCCTCGATCCGGCTACAGGCACGGGCACCTTTGTGGCCGAGGCGATCCAGCAGATCTACGACAAGATGAAGGGGCAGCAAGGCCTCTGGAACAGCTATGTGGAAAATCACCTGCTTCCCCGCATCAACGGCTTCGAACTCCTGATGGCCTCCTATGCCATGGCGCACTTGAAACTTGATCTTCTGCTCAAGCAAACGGGCTACACCGGAACCAAAAACCAACGCTTCCGCATCTACCTGACCAATTCCCTGGAGGAATACCACAAAGACACCGGAACCCTCTTTGCCAACTGGCTATCTGCCGAAGCCTCCGAAGCCAACCAGATCAAACGCGACGCGCCCGTGATGATCGTGGCGGGCAATCCGCCTTATTCGGTGAGTAGTACGAATAAAGGGGAGTGGATTGAAAGCTTGGTAGCGGATTATAAAAAAAATCTGAATGAGCGAAATATCCAACCGCTTTCGGATGATTACATTAAGTTCATCCGATATGGACAGCATTTTATAGAAAAGAACGGTTCAGGAATTCTTGCCTTTATTACCAACAATAGTTTCCTGGATGGGATTATCCATCGCCAAATGCGAAAGAACCTATTCGAGACTTTTGATCAAATCTATATTATTGATCTGCATGGAAATGCCAAGAAAAAAGAAACAGCTCCGGATGGATCAAAAGATGAAAATGTCTTTGACATCCAACAAGGGGTTAGTATTAATTTGTTTGTAAAAACAAAAATTGGAAAATCTGACAAATCTTTAAAGGTTAAAGATGTTTATGGAGATAGAAATTTTAAATATAATTTTCTAAATAATTCTAGCTTAACGAAAATGGAATGGGTGAATATTCAACCATTTAGCCCGAATTATTATTTTATTAAAAAAGATTTTAGCGGAAGTGACAATTATTCAAAGGGATTAAAAATTGATGATTTATTTAAGGAGAATTCTTCAGGAATAAAAACACACAGAGATCATTTTGTTGTTGATTTTGATAAAAGAAATTTACAAGATCGAATTAAGCACTTTTATAATCTCGATAACTCAGATGATGGTTTATCAAAAGAATTGAGCCTGAAAAGTAATAGAGATTGGGATTTATCTATTGCGAGACGGAAGAATCAATTTAATGATACTAAGTTCCGAAAGATAGATTATAGGGTTTTTGATAGAAGACAAATTTACTATGAATCATCATTGATTGATTTCGGTAGAGAAAAAATCATGAACAATTTTGTCGATACAGATAATTTTGGATTTGTTTCTTTACGGCAATCAAGGGCAGGAGAATTTAACAATTACTGGATTTCAAAAGATATCGTTGGGAAAGATGTTCTTTCATCTCTTGACACATGCACAGTCTTCCCTCTCTACCTTTATCCTGAATCTTCCGGTCAGTTAAGTTTGGGTTCGGCCGCGACCCGTACGCCCAATCTGAATCTAGAAATCGTGGATCAGATTGCGAAGGGTTTGGGATTGACCTTTGTATCAGAGAAGGGGGAGGAAGGAGAAGTTTGCTTTGCGGAGAGTGGCAAAGTGATGCCAGCTTACCGGCAGACCTTTGCGCCGATAGACTTGTTGGATTACTTCTATGCTGTGCTGCATAGTCCTACTTATCGGGAAACGTACAAGGAGTTTTTGAAGATTGACTTCCCAAGAGTGCCGTATCCGACAGATGCCGAGCAGTTCTGGAAGTTGGTGGCACTAGGTGGCGAACTCCGACAGCTTCACCTAATGGAAAGCCCCAAACTCAGCCAGTTCATTACCCAGTATCCCGTGGGTGGAGAGAATGAGGTGGAGAAGATCAGTTTTGAATTGAGCGTCGACGATAACTTTTCCAAAGTTTCGAACTTTGGAAAAGTTGGCAAAGTCTTTATCAACCTCGACCAATACTTCGATTCCGTCCCCGAGATCGCCTGGAACTTCTACATCGGCGGCTATCAACCCGCCCAAAAATGGCTCAAAGACCGAAAGGGAAGAATATTAGATTTCGAAGACATCATGCATTATCAAAGGATTATTAAGGCATTGACCGAGACGGATCGAGTGATGAGGGAGATTGATGGGGTGGGGGTATGATTGGAATATGTAAACTTTGCCAAGAGGAGAAGGAATTATTAAAAAGATCTCATATTATTCCAGAATTTATGTATAAAAATCTATTTGATGAAAAACATAGATACATTGTTACCTCAAATTCAAGTATTATAAATAAAACATCAGAATATGAACCTCCTCAATCTGGAATCTATGAGGCAAATATTTTATGTAAATCCTGCGATAATTCATTTTTGTCAATTTTAGAAAGATATTTTTCAGTTTTCTTTCATTCTGAAAAAATTTCAATAGAAAAATCCCCTAAATTAATTCCCAAAATTGATCTAAATGGAAATAAATTCTTTTATTGTTCTAATACGGACTATGGTAAACTGAAGTTGTTTTTCCTTTCAATTCTATGGAGATCAAGCATATCAAAAAAAGAATTTTTCAAAGATATAAATCTTGGACCTCATGAAGAAAAAATTAGAAAAATGGTTTTTGAAAATAATCCAGGAAATGTTGATGAGTATCCTGTTATGCTATCAATAGTGGATCAATCATCAGGAAGTCCTAATGATTATATAGGACAACCAAGATTTAGTAGGTTTGAGGGGCATCACGTCGCCACTTTCTGGATATCTTCAATATTGTTTTCAGTTTATGTTTCATCTCATCCAAAACCAGCAAAATCTATTGAAATGTCCTTACAGCCAAATGGTGAATTTATACTTCCGTATTTAACTAAATCAGAAGCTTGGAATTTGATGTTGAAATTTTCAGGCTTGAAGTAAAAACAATAGGTTTCGAAAAGAAATTAAAAATTATAAATGAATTTGACTTAAAATTACTTTGTTTATCGTCTCAGTATTCACATAAAATAAATTATATTTAAAGAACCATGGAAAAGAAATTTGTTTTTAACAACGGAAACATCTATGACCACTTTGATCAATTATCATTTGATTATTCTATTAAATATTCTAAATTCATTCAAGATAATAAGAATAAAAATTCAGAAATTATTCATGCGGATTTTATGAGTAGTATATATC
>NZ_MUNY01000064.1 GCF_002002735.1 Algoriphagus sp. A40
CAGTTATATCATTGATTTGAAAGAGGATAGGTTTGTTCCGATTCTTAAAGAATATGAGGAAAGCGATTTTGAAAATGATAAAGAAAAATTAGATCAAGTAGAAAAGGAAAAAATTGAGAATATTCAGAGATATGCTTCCAAATTTGATTTAAATGTAGATCCTGAAGATATTTTTATCTATACCTCTTCTGGTTTTTTGGTTAGAAATATTGACCCAAGTAAGTTGAAAAAATTGCGAAAAGACACCAAAAACATTTCGAGCATTCAACAGAATTTTACCATGCAAGATATCAGGGCCAGAATGCAAAGTATCGGGCCGCTTCCGCAAAATATCCGGGCAAGAATGCAGGGGCCAAATCCCGGTCTGGAAGATATTCGTGCCAGAATGCAGGAATGGGGCTATGATACAACAAAATTTACCAGCAAGGGAATTTTAACTGTAGGCGGTGGTGAAAATCCGGTGACGACAAATCGAAAAATATGGATTGTGGATTCCGGAATTGACGGAAATCATCATGATTTTACCGGTCAATTAGGTTCTACTCTACACAAATCATGGGTTGAGACGAGCCCAGATGAACTTAATCCTTTGATCGATTTTATCGGGCATGGAACCCATGGTGCAGGTGCTGCAGCAGGAAGAGCCTATAATCAAACACAACCTAATTCCTCAGAATTGATAGGTATGAATGGAGTCTCTCCCGGAGCACAATTGGTGTCCTTAAAAGTATTTGCCAATGATAGAACTTCAGAATGGGCTTGGTTTCTAGAAGCTCTTGAGTATGCTGGGAAGAAAGCAAAAAAAGGAGATGTAATATCTCTTAGTTTGGGAGGTTATGGAAGCTGCACTGATACCACATTGAATAAAACACTTAAATATCTTTCAAAGAAGAAACTTTTTGTAGTCATGGCAGCAGGAAACGGTGTGGATGGAGTTGGGGTGAATGTCAATGGCTTTCTTCCCGCTTGTGTTGATGGATTGGAGGGAGTTTATACCATAGGTTCAGTAAGACAGGATTTTCTTTTTCCTAATTTCCCTTTTAGCTTTTCTGTTTTCTCAAATTTTGGAACTCAGCTAGATTGGATGGTGCCAGGCGAACTTATATTCTCCACTTATCCCGGAAACAATTATTCTGTTAGTTCTGGGACCTCTGTTGCCACGGCAATGGTTGCTGGGATTATCCATGCAAATGGTGGCCCACCAATAGAATTTGCAACGGTGGTTGGGCCTCCAGGTACAAAAACCTACAATATTGGCAGGAGAAAAACGCAGTAAAATAGCTATGGTTTTTGCCAGTAGGAATCCTGAAGATCATCAGGAGCCTTATTTGTCAACAAAACAAATCAATTAGTTTTTGGCTAAAAAAGTGAGAAATCACATTTGATTTTCAGCAAGAATTTAATGTGAGTGTTATTTATCTCGTTCGAGAGATGTAGCAGCCATTTTGGATTTTACCTCACTGATATCGGAATGGATTTGTTTAATGATTTTGAGGTAAACTGGATCCTTTCTGAGACTTTTAAAGGCAGGATTATTTTCCGTCAAAAAGTAGTCTCTCCAGCCTCTTTCATAGGCCATTTGGAGGAATTTCAAAGATTCTGAGTATTGATTTTTTACAGTGTAGGCATGTGCCAAATCAAAGGGGAGATAATAATCTTCATACCCATCGTTGATGGCTTTAGTTTTTATCCGAATTACAGTATTCAAAATTGAATCAGAGAGTTGGACATTACCTTTTTGTTTTAGCAGATAGGAATAATGAATTGGAAATGAAGCGTATTTCGGGAAATTCCAGTCAGGATAATCTGCTACTGCTTTTTCAAAAAAAAGAAGCGCAGAATCCGGCTCATTTAAATAAAAATAGATATATCCCAATTGTTCGAACCCCCCTTTTCCGACTTCCATAATCCGCTTTGCCTGTAATTTTGCGGAATCACTTTTTCCTTCCAAAATATAAGCGCTGGCAATTAGGTGGTATGTTTCAGGGGATTTAAATTGCTCCAATGACTTTTCAAACCAGGCATGGGCTTTCTCGAAATCTCCTAGAATCTTATAACTCCAGCCCATGTTTTGATAAGGCAAAGCAGCTTTTGGGTTGAGTGAAGCTGATTTTGTCTGAAGTGAGATGGCCGTGATCAAATCTCCCTGAGCAAAGTGAATCGAAGCCAAATTGCCTATCGCATCACTTAAATTTGGATTAAAACTGATTGCAATATCAAAAGAGTTTTTGGCCTTGGTGAGTTGGCCCATTTCATAGTAGGTTGCTCCTCTGGCGCTGAATCCTTCGGCTAATTTGGGCTCCAGAGCCAGTGCTTTTTCACTCATATCCAAACTTAGGTCAAGCCAAAGTGTATCAGGATGGTTATAGCCTAGCTGATAATAAGTTTTGGCCAGCCAAGTATAAGCCAGCGCATAATTCTGATCCAATTCGATGGCCTCTTTCAGATAGGTTGAGGCAAGCCTTAGGCTAGAATCATTAAAGGATTTATACAAATCCTTTGCTCTAAACACCAGATCATAGGCTTCAGGATTGGTAGTCTCTCCTTTACCGATTTGTGTGGCTTCCTCTGCGGTAAGTCTGGCATCTAAAACTCTGGCAATTTCGCGGGCTAAGTCATTTTGAAATTGCGGAATATTGCTTCCTTCACGGATGTAGGATTCTGTCCAGATGTTTTTGTTGTTTTTCACATCCACCAATTGAAGACTGATTCTAACTCCGGATTCTAGGCTTTCAACGGTTCCCTTGAGAACGGTACTTACATGAAGAAATTTTCCAATAGAATCCAATGGTAATTTCGGATTATTGTACTTACTCATTGTGGAATAGGAGATGGTCTTGATCGAACTGATTTTGGAAAGTTGATCGATAAGATTTCCAGTTAAGGCAATAGGGAAATAGTCAAAATCCTTGTTGCCACTTAAGTTCTGAAACGGGAGTACAGCGACGGATTTATCCTTTTGCCAAGTAGGGTCTCCCCAATACATAGAATACAACAAAGCCCCGAATAGTATCACAATGGCGGCCAAGCCCACCCGGTTTTTCCAGGGATTTCGCTCCTGGTATTTTATATTTCCCAGAATATCAGACCGTTTTGGTACAGCTAGGGGTTCATTGGTCAAAGCATAAAGCTCCAGGGTATGTTCTACATTTTTCAGTTCAAATGCTCCGAGTTTAAGGGTTCTAAAGCTTTGATCCTTGTAGATATCTTTGCAGACTCGGTCAGAAAAAACAATGCTACTCGGGATACCCACACTTTGAATTCGCGAGGCGATATTGACCGCATCACCAAAAATATCCCCATGATCAAATATTATTTCTCCGGACTGAAGTCCGATTCTCAGTTGATATTTAGCATTTTTCAGACATTTTTTCTGGATCTCAAGACAGGCGTTTAGTGCGTCCTCCGAGGTCTCAAAGACCGCAAGGATGCCATCACCAAGTTCCTTTATAAGCTGGCCACGATATTTGGCAAGAATTTCCTGATGGACCAGAAGGTTCTCCTTCATCAGCTCAAATGCTGCATTTTCGTCCTTTCCCATCAATCGGGTATAGCCGACGATATCCGAAAAATAAACCGTAGAAAGTTTGCGGTTAAGCTCAGCCTGCATAAAAGTGATCTCTTAGAGCAAAATAGTACTTTCAATTGCTCTTTTAATCTAACGTATTTTTGGTTAGGATAAAAATAAGTTAGGGCGGCAATTAGCCTATTTCCTAAGAATTGGGGTATTTTTCATACCCCTAAACTTGACTGATCAAGTTATCCAATTGTCCTTTTGATGAATAAATCACTTCTTTTTCTCTGCCTTCTTTGCCTTCCCTTTGTTTCTGCCTATTCACAGGTTTCTGCCTCTTGGCAATTGATCGAAAACAAATTCACTGACGCGGCCTACCATCGGGCTGAACTTGTCTTGAAAAACACCTCAGGTCAAAAGCTGGATGCCGGTTGGAAGTTGTATTTCAACACGGCTTTTATCTCAGTACCGACTGAGGCAAAAGACCCTAACTTGGTCATCACTCACTTACAGGGTGATTTTTATGTTTTGGAGGGCAAATCACAAACTCCGGCCCTTGCAGCCGGTGAAGAATTCATAGTGGAATACAAATCCAATGGGCCATACCTGAAAAATTCTTACGCGCCTGAAGCACTGATTTTTCTGAAATCTGATGGAAGTCACTTTGAAATTAAGGATTACAAGGTCAAGACCTTTACTACCGATCAATTTGCGGAAATGACCAAGGGGACTCCCTTGCCGGTTCCGACTTCAGAGCGGATTTTTTCCAATAATCAAGGGCTGACGGTACTTCCGGAAAGTACTCTTCCTCCATTTCTACCTACTCCAAAATCCTGGAAGTATACCGGCCAAACCCTGAAAGTAAAGAATGCAGGTCTGGCTGTGGTTGGAATTCCTGAGTTTACCGAAGCGTCTAAATTTCTGCTTCAGGCTATCAAAAATGGGTATAAGCCCAAAGTGAATGCCGCCGAAGCTCCTGTACAGATTCGAATCCAAAAGACCGAAGGCTTGGCAGAGGAAGGTTATAAAATCAGCATTTCAGACCGAAAAGTGGTCATCTCAGCTACCCACTCAAAGGGAGCTTTTTATGGAGTACAGTCCTTCCTGGCTTTGATGCCGGCAGAATTTTGGGCTGGAACAAGCGACGAATTGTCACTTCCTCAGGTTGAAATTGAAGATTTCCCAGCCTATGGCTATCGTGGGTTCTTCCTCGATGTGGCAAGAAATTTTCAGCCAAAGTCACAGATCCTGAAAGTGTTGGATATGATGGCTTTTTACAAGTTGAACGTGTTTCATTTCAACCTGGCAAATGACGAAGGTTGGAGGCTTGAAATCCCGGGACTTCCTGAACTGGTGGAGTTTGGCAGCAGAAGGGGATTTTCAACCGACGAATCGGAGTTTTTATGGCCATATTATGGTTCCGGTGCGGATCCGAAGAATAGCCCAAGTGGGACAGGATATTACACGGTGAAGGAATTCCAGGAAATTCTGGCCTACGCCAAAGCCCGAAATATTGAAGTGATACCGGAATTGGGAGTTCCGGCCCATTCCAGAGCGGCAATTCGAGCCATGGAAAAGCGTTATCATACCTTGCTGAAAGCCGGTAAAACTACCGAAGCACTTCAATACCGCCTTGCCGAAGACAATGATCCGAGCAAATACCTTTCCGCTCAGAATTTCAAAGGCAACACCATGTGTGTCTGCCAGGAATCCACCTATACTTTTTATGAAAAGTTGGTGACTGAGGTGAAATCCATGTACCAAGGTGCAGGAGTGGAATTGAAAAACTGGCATACAGGAGGAGATGAGGTGCCGCGTGGTGTTTGGACAGAATCTCCGGTTTGTAAAGATTTTCTGGCAAAAAATCCTGAATTGAAAGTTGAGGACCTGAATGACTATTTCAGAAGCCGGGCAGCAGGAATTTTGAAGAAAAACGGACTGGAAATGGGAGGCTGGGAAGAAATCGGTCAAACCCATGTGGGTGAAGCTGTAGTACCTAATCCCAAATTTGCAGACCAAAATTGGAGACTTTATGCTTGGAATGCAGTAGCTGGCTGGGGTGGGGAGGATATGGCTTACAGACTTGCCAATGCAGGTTACCCTGTTGTGATCTGTTCCAGTGCCAATTTTTACTTTGACCTTGCGTATGATTGGGACGTTAACGAAAGAGGTCATACCTGGAGCGGAGTAACTGACATGTATCAATCCTGGAAAACTGTGCCAGGCAAACTCTACCTTTCCCATGATCTGACCATCGAAGGAAAAAACTGGAATTGGGAGGAAGTGGGTAAGAACTTTACTCAGCTGACAGCTGAAGGCCGGAAAAACATCATCGGTGTATCCGGACAGGTTTGGACGGAGACTATCAAAGGTCCTGAAATGCTGGAGTATTACATTTTTCCCAAGATGCTTGGCTACATCGAGCGGGCTTGGGTTGGTGATCCCAATTGGTCAAATGCCAAATCTGAAGCAGAAATGAAGGCTCAGAGGGTTCAGGACTGGAATGTTTTTGCCAACATAGTGGGACAAAAGGAAATTCCAAGACTTGAAAAAATCTTCGGGGGCTTTAATCATCGGATTCCAAAACCGGGAGTGATGGTCAAAGATGAAATGATCTATGCAAATGTTCAGGCTCCCGGAATGATAATCCGATATACCCAAGATGGTTCCGAACCGAATCAAAATTCTCCGGCTTACACTCAGCCAATCCCAAAAAAAGGAGGGGAGAAATTCCGGGTATTTACCCCTTCCGGTAGATCAGGTCCTGTTCAGGAACTCGATTGGGAGATAATTCGCAAGTAGTTGGCCCAGATCGAAACAGAAAAGACCTTATTGATATCGAGATCAATAAGGTCTTTTCTTTTGAGGTTAGTGGATCAATTACAGGAATTTGATCTCAGCTTTGTATTTCGAGATGAGCGAATCGTTATGTGTTTCGCCACCATTTGAATTGGAGCTGTTGAATACTTCGGGAACGACTCCATTTTCAAGAGCGATCGCTGCTGCCTGAACCATAATGGCATTGAGCAAAGCCGCGCCAACTACGGTAGAGGTGGCGCCAACATTGGTATGTAGTCCGTCAAGATTGATGGAAGCGTCTCCGATTTCTCCGAAGGTGTCCAGAAAAATATCGCTGACCTGGAAAAGCTTCAATCCTGAAGAATGCCTGGAATCGACGGATTTGCTATGTGCATAATTGGTGATGACGATTACTTTGGCCCCTTTTTCCTGGGCGATCTGCGCCAATTCAATGCTTACAGAATTTCTTCCGGAATTGGATGCGATGATAAAAACATCCTTTTCTGTAAGAGTATAAGGTTTAAAAAGTTTTTTGGCGTAGCCTTCCCTGCGTTCAACTTCGGTACTTCCGGAAGCGTCCTTGTGCAGCATCAGGTCTGGATCCAAAATCGGAATAACCCGTGCAAATCCCCCTGCTCTGTAGAAAATTTCTTCAGCCAGCATGTGGGAATGCCCCGTACCACTGGTATAAATCCAGCCATTATTGGATATAGATTTTGCGATCCATTTCGCGGCTATGCATATTTCCTTTTCTTGTCTAAAGGCCCGTTGAAGTTTTTCAAATACAACTTCTCGGTAACGCTTATAGGGTTCTGAACACATTTTATGGTATGGAGGGTGAATTTTTAATTAAGTAAGATTTCGTCTACAAATACCCAACCTTTCTCCCCGGCCCCAGGATGCCATGAAGGTAATTTTGAAATAGGCTTAATCCTGATTTTAATCTTTTCGAAAGGAGTTTCCGGCAGAGGAAAGGATAAAACACCAAATCTAACGTCTTCAATTTTTTGGGATTGGGTGATTGCCGCAGTTGGTTGTTTTTGCCAATCTTTTGGGTTTCCGGTCCAAATTTCAACCGATTCTGGCGGAAATAAGTATGCGGATTCGTTGAGTAGAATACTGAGACTTAGTTCTTTTGGACTAGTCTTACCATCTAAAAATATTTCAATTTCCAAGGGAGCTTCCCTAAAACCAAGCCAATTGCCTGAGGTATGGTTGGTCTTTCCTTTTATTCCGTCAAAAAGCGAAGTGGCACCTTTCGCTGAATATTTTGGATTAGGCTCATTTGCGAGGGTGTAGGATTGGGGTTTAATTCCCTCCTTGAACAACAAATTGGAAGTGGTCAAGCTTCCTATCCAATCTTTTGCAAAGGCTTTTGCCCGGATTTGGGCCGTTTTTTTGAGCCAAATAGGGGAAGAATATACTGGACTGTTGATGCTGTCTGGGTCAGATCCATCTAGAGTAAATCGGATTTCGGCAGTTCGGATTGGATGTGAAATAATCAACTCCGTGGAATCCTGAAAAAGCTCTTTATTAAATTCGATTTTTGGAGGATTCAGGGGATATATAATTCCTTTTCCATCAAATCCAAAGTCAATTTGAGTGGATGCCAACTCCTTGGCCAGACGTTCTTGAGCTGCTTCATCCAAACCAGAATTCCACAGAAAAAGCTTTTTTACCTGCTTTAACTTTGCCAAAGCTTCTACCGCCTCAGGACCCATTTCATTGCCTGAGAGCGCTAGGTTTCTGAGATTGGCCAGACCTTCCAGATTCGAAATCTGTTTTGCAGAAATCCCGGTGAAATTCATTTGCAATTCTTCCAGATTTGGGAAATCACGAAGGAAACCTAAATCGACGGATTCCAAAGGCATTCGGTTTAGATTGAGCTTCACGACTTGCTCCTTTACTTTTTTCAGATCCTTCAAAGATTCCGGATCGAATGCCGAAGTTCCGTAATAGGCTATTTCCAGGGCAGGAGAACCGGGGAAAACAGGATTCACTTTTCTGAAGAAGTTATTCAGATCCTTGATGTCTGAATCTGATGCCGGATCGAACGTGTAAGATTTTTGATTGGAAAATCTGTTGGAAGCCAACTGGAAAAGTGGTTCTTCGGATTTCAGATCGGTAACTTTTTGATCAAAAGAACTTCCGGCAGCCACCCAAAGCTGAAGGATTTCCAATTCCTCATCCGTGAGTTGGGCCTTGTTTTTTGGCGGCATGTGCTCTTTCGAATCGACAGGAAGATTGATGCGCTGAATAAGAAGAGATTTTTCCAAATCTCCAGGAATCACAAACGGGCCATTTTTTCCTCCCTTTTGCAATCCTTCCAAATGGTCCATGCGAAGTTCACCTTTCACCTTTCCATCCTTGTGACAGGCAATGCACTTTGCCTCCAGGATAGGTCGAACCAAATGCTGAAATACTTCTGCATCCTCTAAGGCCACGAACTCCACCTCATTGGACTGAATTGGTGCTAAAAGAAAATCCTCTCCATGGGTGAGATTGGCTCCAAAATGTCCGGTCAGCGTAATGGCAACCGCCAAAGCACTTGTGGAAATGCGGAGGAATTGGGTGGATTTTTCCCTATAAAAGTAAATCAGCACAGCCAAAGCCAAAGAAGCAACTCCCAGCCAATGGTGCCAAAGCAAGGCATCGCCGTCATAGCCTTCATTGGCCAGCAGTAGGCCAGCCACTACGGTGATACCTGTCAGATTTGATCCGAAAAGAAGTATCTGAGTTCCGATTTTTTTCAGTTTTTCATCAGAAACCCAATACAAGCCAACCGCCATAAGCAGTAAGACTATGGGAAAATGAAGAATAAGCGGATGTGCTCTTCCCAGGACTTGGAGAAGTGCGGGAATTTCTAATCTGTCTCCGGCCAAACTCAGCACAAGTGCCAATCCAAGCCAAACGAACAGCAAATTTTCTAGGATCGGAATAATCCGGGATACTTTGGGCATAAAGGGAAATTAAGCAATCAGGTCTTTTACTACTTTGCCATGCACATCCGTGAGGCGGTACCTTCTTCCAAGGTGTTTGTAGATGAGTTTTTCGTGGTCAATTCCCATCAAATGCATCACTGTGGCTTGGAAATCATGGACATGGACGGGGTTTTCGGTGATGTTGTAGCCAAAGTCATCCGTCTCGCCATAGACCATTCCGGACTTCACTCCTCCACCTGCCATGAAAATGGAGAACGCTCGCGGATGGTGATCCCTTCCATAATTTTCAGGAAGGATTTTTCCCTGACAGTAATTGGTTCGGCCAAACTCTCCACCCCAAATGATCAATGTTTCGTCCAATAAACCTCGTTGTTTCAAGTCTGTGATCAATCCGGCTGTGGCTTGATCCACATCTTTGGCTTGACCGATCATTTGGTTTGGCAGGTCACCATGGGCATCCCAACCCTGGTGATAAAGCTGGACAAATCGGACTCCGTTTTCAGAGAGTTTTCTGGCCAAAAGGCAGTTGGCGGCATACGTTCCCGGCACCAGACAATCCGGTCCGTAGAGCTTCACCACGCTGTCAGGTTCCTTGGTGGTGTCTGTGATTTCCGGTACAGCAGTCTGCATGCGATAGGCCATTTCATATTGCTGGACTTTGGCATTGATTTGCGGATCATTGAATTCCTGATAGTTCAATTCATTCATTGCTGCGATCTGGTCCACCATTTTTCTGCGCTGGTCGCGGCTCATTCCATTCGGGTCAGACAGGTAAAGCACCGGATCGTCTGAATTGGAAAATTGGACTCCTTGGTGGGTTGCATCCAGGAATCCATTACTCCATAGCTTGGAATACACACCTTGTCCGTTTCCTTTTCCACGGCTCAAAAGCACGCAGAAAGCAGGAAGGTTGGCGTTTTCACTTCCCAATCCATAGCTCAGCCATGAACCCATGCTTGGTCGATTGCCAACCTGAGCACCGGTTTGGAAAAAGGTCAAAGCGGGATCGTGATTGATTGCTTCGGTATGCATGGATTTGACGATCAGTAGATCATCGACCACGCTGGAAATGTGTGGGAAAATGGAGGAAATCCAGGCTCTGCTTTCACCATATTGGTTGAAACCAAAATAGGAACCGACCAAAGGGAAGGAGCTTTGTCCTGCTGTCATTCCGGTCAGTCGCTGACCTGCCCGAATGGAATCTGGAAGTTCCTGACCAAAGTTCTTGTTCAAAAGAGGTTTGTAATCGAAGGTCTCCAGCTGTGAGGGTGCACCGTTTTGGAAAAGGTAAATGATCCGTTTTGCCTTTGGGGCAAAATGCGGCAAGGCACGCATCAAACCATCCTCAGCTTCTTGCTTTCCGGAAAATAAATCCGGAATCAAAAGGGAGCCCAATGCAACACTTCCTATCCCCAAGCTCAGCCTGGAAAGAAATTTCCTGCGGTTGTGATTAAGCCCCTGCTCTAATAGTTCCTTTTCCATCTCAGCTTTTGGTTATTGTTTCTTCCAGATTATACATACTCACGATTACCTGCATCAAGGCGGCATTTTCGGGAGTGATTGCTTTTTCATTCATTGGATATTCACCGACATCCAAGGCTTTTTTGGCGTTTTCAGGATGTGCTTGAAATTCCTCCAACTGGGCTTGGTAATAATTCAATAAGAGGTCTTTCTCCTCGGATTTCATCTCCCGGCAAACTATCCGCTTGAATGCCTCTGCAATCGCCTCTTCTCCTTCAAGGTTTTCAGATAGTTTGGTTGCCAAGACCCTGGAAGCTTCCAAGACCATCGGATCATTCATCATCAACAAAGCCTGAAGGGGGGTGTTGGTTCGGTTTCGGCCGATTTCGCATCTGTCCCGATTGCTGGAGTCGAATATGATTGCTTTCGGTGGTGGAACCGTCAGCTTGATGAAATTGTAAATTCCTCTTCGATAGAGCTTGTTTCCTGAGTCCTGAACATAAGTTGCCAAAGTTCCTCTACCGGAAGTCGCTGCTTCCCAAAGTCCGGGTGGTTGATACGGTTTCACACTTGGTCCACCGATTTCACCGTGGAGCAATCCGCTGCTTGCCAGTACCAAATCCTGAATATGCTCAGCTGACAGTCTCAATCTCGGTGCTCGGGCCAGGTAAAGGTTGTCCGGATCAATGTCCAAGTGATCTTGGGAGATCGCTGCCGATTGCTTGTAAGTGGAAGAAAGCATGATCTGTTTGATCAGTCTTTTGATGTTCCATCCATTTTCCATTAAATCTGCTGCCAGCCAGTTGAGCAGTTCGGGATGGGTTGGCAAATCTCCCTGCATTCCAAAGTCACCGGCAGATTTGACTATTCCTTTCCCGAAGATTTCCTGCCAAATCAGATTGACAAAGACCCGGCTGGTCAATGGATTGTTTCGGTCAGTGGCCCATTTGGCCAAACCAAGGCGGTTTTTCTCCAGATTTTCAGGAAATTCGAAAATTGAGGCAGGTGTAGATACGTCCACTGAGTCGGTCGGAGCATCGTAAACTCCCCGATCGAGAATGTAGGTGGTACGCTTTTTCTCATTTTCACCCATCACAGACACACTGAGTTTGGTCGTGTCCGAATGGTTGATGAAAGTCATGATGCTGTCGATGTCATTTCGCTCAATCCACAGGATTGGGGTTTTGGCTGGTTTGGATTGGCTAACATCTCCCTCAAATCCTTTTTCCTTGGAATTGTTGAAGAAGGCAAATAGCTCGTAGTATTCTTTCTGGGAAAATGGATCGTACTTATGGTCGTGGCATTGTGCACATTCCATGGTAATTCCCAAAATCCCTTTGCTGAAAGTGTTTGTTTTGTCAAGGACATATTCGATCCGGTATTCTTCCTCGATGATCCCGCCTTCTTCGGTGTACTTATGGTTTCTGTTAAAAGCCGTGGCCAAAATCTGCTCTTTGGTGGCGTTTGGCAGGAGATCTCCGGCAAGTTGCCAGGTCAAAAATTGGTCATACGGAAGGTTATTGTTGAATGCATGAATCACCCAATCCCGGTAAGGCCACTGGGATCGGACCTCGTCATCCTGATAGCCATAGCTGTCGGCATAGCGTGAGATATCCATCCAAAGCACGCCAAGTTTTTCTCCAAAGGCAGGCTGCTGAAGCAATTCATCCAATAGTTTTTCATAGGTATTTTCACCTGAAAAATCCGCGTATTTGTCCAGAATCTCAGGAGTAGGGGGAAGTCCAGCAATGTCGAGACTGGCTCTTTTGATCAGTTCATGAGGCTTGGCTTCCGGATTTGGCTCCAGCTTTTTAGCCAGCATTTTCCGAAAAGTAAAGGCATCGATTTCATTGGTTCCCCAATCTGACTTAGGGACGGCCGGTTTTTCCACTTTCAAAAAGGCCCAATGCGGCTCGTATTTGGCGCCCTGCTCGATCCATTTTTTGATCAAGGTGATTTCCTCTGGAGAAAGCGAAAGATTAGACTCCGGCGGAGGCATCAGCTCACCGGGATCTTCTGAAATGATTCTATGGTAAACTTGGGATTGGTCGGGATTTCCTGCTACAAGTGCAAACTTTCCGGGACTTTCCTTTAGTGCTTTAAAAGCACCTTCTTCGGTGTCGAGCCGCAAATCTGCCTCCCGCTTATTGGCGTCAGGTCCGTGGCAGGCGAAGCATTTATCAGAAAGGATCGGTCGGATATGAAAGTTGTAGCTGATCTGGTCAGAACCTTCCAATTCGATTGATTCGGCACTTTTTGATCCACAACTCCAAGCTAGAATTGCCGGAATTATCATCCCAAAAAGGTGCAGGGATTTGAAGGAGGTCATTTGGGTAAATTTTAAGCTTTAGGTTAATGTATTCCTGGATTTTTGAGGGCCTGGGGGAAAGAATATGCAGTAATTTAATCAGGGATACCCGAAGGGACAATTGAAGCGAAGCTTATTCTCAATATTTGATTATCTCTCATATTTCTGGCATTTCTATTTTAGGTCATGTGCCCAAATATATACAATGGGGAGTTTATTTCATTAATTATTTGAAACAAAAGGGGCAATAGATCTTCAAAGAAAGAGGACTTTCCCCACCTTTAAAACGAAAAATAAACCGACCTTCCAACCTTTGGTGAATGAGGGAAATTTCTTTAGTTAACCTTGTAGCATATTAGGTGGCATTTGCCGTATGGGTAATCAATGAAGTTTTCTTTTCTGTTTTTCCTGGTTTTGTTTTTTGCAAAACAGGCATTTCCTCAGGTCCAAAGTGACCCAAATCTACTCTCAAAGCAAATTGAGCAGTATTATTCAGCGACCGGGCAAAGAATTTTGATTTTGGACAGCGATGCTTCCAAACTCAATCCAGTCCTGGAAATCGAAGACATCAATGAGCTTCCCCAATTACTCACCCAGGATTCTCCGTATTCCTATTTTGGATTCAAGGATCATTATGTGGTCATTTTCCCCTCATTTATTAAGGAAGGCTATCAGGCTAAATCAAATACCAAAGAGGGAACTTCGGTAGCACAGTCTTTTGAGGTCAGGGGAAAAATCCGTGACAATGAAATGAAAACCGTAATTCCGGGAGCGCTTTTTTCCATTCCGCAACTTGAATTGGCGGCCCAGACAGATGTGAAAGGGGAGTTTTCTATTCAGGTGCCCGAGGGAACCTATATCGGTTATTTCAGCTCGATGGGAAAGCAAACCGAACAAAAAATCCTCAAAGTTTACCGTAATCAGGAACTTGAGGTCACACTTTTCGAATCGGTGAGTGAGTTGGATTTGGTAACCGTGACTGACCGTGCGATTGATGCCAATGTCATGAGCACGCTTCCAGGTGCAACCCGGATGCCAATGGAGGAATTGAAGTTGTTGCCCCCACTTTTGGGTGAGGTGGACGTGATCAAAAGCATGCTGCTTTTGCCTGGGGTTTCTACGGTGGGAGAGGGTGCCTCCGGATTCAATGTCCGTGGAGGAGGGGTGGATCAAAACTTGATCCTGATGGATGGAGCTCCGGTCTTCAATCCTTCGCACATGTTTGGTTTTTTCAGCATCTTCAACCAAGATGCGGTCAACGACGCCACGCTCTACAAAGGCGACATTCCAGCTCAATATGGAGGAAGACTCAGTTCGGTACTGGATATCCAAACCATTTCAGGTAATACCGAAGAATGGTCGCTGAACGGCGGAGTGGGATTTTTGTCGAGCAGATTGGGAGTCAATGGTCCTTTGAATGACAAGACCCAGCTGATGGCCACGGTGCGGGCTGCTTATCCTACCTGGGTTTTGAAAAAAATTCCAAACGTCAGCGTAAGTGAAAGCAGTACCAACTTTTTGGATGGCAACTTGAGACTTGACCACCAAATTAACGAGCGAAACAGCCTAACTCTCAGTGGATACACCAGCACGGATTATTTCCGATTTGGGGCAGACACCGCTTATACCTGGCAAACGAATCTTGCGAGTCTGAAATGGAAAGCGTATTGGGGGGAGAACCTGGGAAGTGAAGTCAATCTAACCTATTCCGGGTACCGCTATTCTGTTTTGGGTGAGGGTACTCCTCTGGATTTTGAACTCAAATCCACCATAGATAACCTGGGCTTCCAGCAGCAGTTTGAATGGTCTGGAGCGAAGCTTGAAGGATTGCAATTCGGGTATCAAATCAATTCTTATCAAATGGGAATGGGTGATTTGATCCCCAATTCTGAGGAAAGTCTGGTCATCCCGGAGCAGATTCAGGATGAGAAGGGGATCGAAGGCGCTCTTTACCTTCAAATGCCTTGGAAGGTGAATGACAGACTTCAGGGACAGATTGGCTTAAGGTATTCCCATTTTGCCGCTTTAGGACCAAAAGAAGTTTATGTCTATGAATCCGGTGTCCAAATGGAACCGGAAACTATCACAGATACCTTATACTACAATTCAGGCGATGTCATCAAATCCTATGGGGGTTTTGAACCCCGGTTTACCCTGAGATATGCTTTCACGGAGGATTTTTCAGTTAAAGCTTCTGCCAATCGCAGCATCCAGTACCTGCATTTGTTGACCAATAATTTTGCTGCGGCCCCTGTTGACCTTTGGAAGCTGAGTGATTCCTACATCCAGCCTCAAAAAGCCTGGCAATACGCCCTGGGACTTTACAAAAACCTCAATCAAAACAAGATTGAAACTTCCCTGGAAGTGTACTACAAGGATATGCCGAGTATCATCGAGTACCGGGATGGAGCTCAGCTATTCCTGAATCCGACTTTGGAGACCGATTTGGTGATGGGTTCAGGATATGCCTATGGTTCAGAGTTCTTGATCAGAAAGAATTCCGGAAAGCTCAACGGCTGGATTTCTTACACCTTCAGCAGGACCTTGCGCAAAGTCGTACCTGAGTATGGCGATGCAATCAACAATGGCGAGTATTTTCCCGCCAACTGGGACCAACCCCATGACTTGACAGTCGTCACTACCTGGCAGCCTGTGAGAAGGGTATCCTTCAATGCCACTTTCAACTACCGGACTGGCAGACCGATCACCTTGCCCAGCGGAATCTATGAGATCGGAGATGATATTGTGATTGACTATCAGGAGCGAAATCAGGCACGGATTCCAGACTATCACCGGCTCGATCTGGGGATGACCTATTACTTCTACCAAAAGAAAAACAGCAATTACAAAAGCTATATCACTTTGTCTTTTTACAATGTGTATGCAAGAAGAAATGCTTTCTCGTGGTTTTTCCAACCCACCCCGGAACTTGGAATTCCTAAATCGTACCGATTGGCTGTGATCGGTACTGTGATTCCTTCTGTGACCTATAATTTTTCAATCAGATGAGAAGACTTCTGCAAAGGATGATTTTCATAGGGGCCATTCTTGGGATTTTTTCCTGCGTGGATGAGATCAACCTTTCTTTGGAGGAATCAAATCAAGCCCTGGTGATCGATGCCTGGGTCGGAAATATCCAGGAAGATACCTATGTGAAAGTCTTCCGGACTGCTCCTTATATCTCGGGAGCCAGCAATCCCCAGTATTTATCTGTTCCGATGAGGGCAGTTTATATAGAAAAATCCGACGGAGGAGTTACGAATTTCAGAGCATCCGGGACAAATGAATTTCGGCCTTCCGGAATTTTTGAACCCCAAGCCGGTGAAACTTATAGATTGGTAGTCGAGACTGCTGAAGGAGAAGTTTTTGAAAGCAACTGGGAAACCATGCCTCCATCTGTAGCTATCGAAGACATTGTTGCGGAAGCTTCTGAGCGCCAGGTTATGATCTCCTCAGGACAGACTCAGTTTTTCCAAATCAGAACTTTTGCAGAGATAAAGGCCAGAATTTCCGATCCTGGAGTTGGGGATTTGGGTTATTTGATCGAGACCTCAGGAATTGAGGAGCTGTACACAAGTTCCAGCCGTGATAACTGCGCCTGTACCTGCTATGAAAACAGGCCGAATATTTATGCTGGCATGAATGTGACCTCCAATTCCCTTTTCCAAGGCAGAAATTTTGGAGTATCCCTCGGAGAAATTCCACTCAGCTATATTGGAAAATATTACGTCAATGCCAAGATCAAAGCCGTGACCCAATCCAACTATGATTATTTGAATCAGGTGGATAAGCAGCAGCGCAATTCGGGAAGTATTTTTGATCCGGCACCTTCCCGGATTAAAGGAAATATCAAAAAGCAGGGTGAGGAGACGCAACTTGTATTGGGAAATTTTTTCCTCTTTCAGGAAAGCACCTTGGGAAAGGTACTTTTCAGAACCCAAATCAGAAAAGAATCCCTTGAGCTGAATCATACGCTTGAGGCCATACCCGCAGTTAATATCAGCTGTACGGAGTTTTATACGAATGCGACGACCATTGCCCCAACTCCTTTTCGACCATGAAGCTAGATAGCCCTGTTGGGATCTGCCCGAGTTTTGTCCTTCGTTCAGGAATTCCTGACGGAAAATGGAATGCTGTAGCTTTTGTCCGTCCTAAATTGATGATCGGATGAGAAAGACAGCTCTTTTCCTGTTCATTTTTTCCTTCGCTTTGGCTTCCTGCGTCGATGAGATTTACCTGGAAGTTCCGTCCGAAAAATCAAATCTGGTTATAGATGCCTGGCTTGGTCCAACTTCCAGCCAGTCGTATGTAAGAGTTTACCGTTCTGCTCCATTTCTATCGGGTTCTATTGCTCCTAACTACGTCAAAGTTCCGGTGACCCGAATGTATGTCGAAGTCGAAAGCGGTGAGAAAGTATATTTTCGAAATAGCCCAGATTCGGCGCTTTATTATCGGCCGGAGACTGAACGCCATTTTGAATCGGGGAAAAGGTATCGCCTGAATGTAGTGACAGATGAGGATGAGTACCAATCAGACTGGTCCCTGATGCCAGAGCCCTCTTTTTTTGACGGGTTTGAAGCAGTAGCCAAAGAAAAACCTGTCTATGTAATTTCCGGAAGTACCTTGGTTCTGGTCAATGGGGCGTCAGCTGATTTGAATGTGAATATTACCAACCCCTCAGGCGAAGAGGTAGGCTATTTGATCAATACCACAGGAGTGTCCGAGGTCTTCACGACAGGAGACGCTGAAAACTGCGTGTGCAACTGTTATATGGACGAACCATTGCTTTTCTCGGGAATGAATCTGGAGTCGAGCGGATCAGGCAACAGCCCAAAGCCGGTTACACTTGCCGAATTGGATGTCACTTCTTTGGGGAGATTTCACATTTGGTCAACGATCAAGACTATTTCCCAAGCCAACCTGGAATACCTTCAGTTGATCAATAAGCAACAGCGAAATACAGGAAGTATTTTCGATCCAGCCCCTTTCAAGATCAAGGGGAATATAAAGAGCGTTTCCAATCCTGAGAAGGAAGTGTTGGGGAACTTTATGGTTTTCCAGGAAAATGCCTTTAACCAAATGGTTTATCGATCAGCGATTTACCAGCAAAATCCGGCTTTGCCCTTTGCATTTGACGCGACGGGTCATGTGAAGTTTAACTGCAAGGAATATTATCCCTATTCGCTACCCTACACGCCCGAACCTTTCCTGCCATGAATTTTAAAGCGTTGATTTTAGCCTGTTTCTGCCTCTTTCTTCACTTCCATTCTTTTGGTCAGGAAAGTGCATTGAAAAATGCGGAACTGGAAAACTTCCTTTTGATCACAGATCAGGATGCCTACCTCAGCGGTGACCGGGTTTGGTTTGCTGCCAAGCTTCTCAAAAACCATGAAACCTACCGCTACAGCAAGCTGGCTTACATTGCTGTTTTGGATGGTTCAGGTAAGCCGATCCATCAGGAAAAAATGCTTCTGACTGGTCAGGACATGGTATATGGGGATTTGTTTATACCTGAAACGAGCCAAAGCGGAGTATTTTCCATTGTGGTTTATTCCAAATGGATGTCTAATTTTCAGGATTTTCCCATTGCGAAAAAGGAATTTCTGGTAGCGAATCCCAATTCCCCGAAACCTGAAGGAGAGCCGGCTTTGTTTTGGGAGCAAATTCCCTTTGAGAATGCTCCTGTCAGTTTCTATCACACCTCAGACCGGCCGGAAGTAGTTGAAATTCAGGACAAATCCGGGAAGACACTTGAAGTCATGGAAGCAGTGGCACCGATGCAAAAGACCCTCTCCAAAGTCAAATTGTCAGAAGGTTACCGATTGCTGTTTAGAAACACCGAATACTCCATTGAGCCGGAGAAATGGTATTGGGATCCGGCTGAATTTTCTCTGTCTTCCAATTTGGGTCAGAGAGATTACAGGGTAGTCACCCACTCGGATTGGGATATTTTGGAGGAGGTCAGAGTAAATGGACCGAAGACATTGCTCAAAAAGGACTTGTATCAAAACCTGAATTCCTTCCAGATCTCTGTGGTCAAAGGATCCGGTGAACTGATCTGGAGCTATCAAGTGCAGCTGGCAGCCAGGAATTCAGGACAAATGCAAATTAGCTCGAAAGGAAAAACCGGGGAAGAGTTACAGCTTGATCTGTTTGGGTTTACAGCGCAATTTGACAACGGGATCGTGTTGGCAAGCGAAGAGGAAGATGCCCAAATCACGGATTTTGTGGAAATCTTAAACCATCCCAATTGGAAAAACCTAAGCGGAGGAAATAAAGAATCCAATTTGATCTCTGCCTTGGGAAAAGAGGTGGAAAGCCCGCTTTTGCTCAAGGACTACAGTCCGATGTTTGATTACAAAGTATGGTCGACAGATATCCATTCCCGTTTCAAAAGTTCGGTTCAGCCTTCAGATTTCACCTTTACAGTTTCTGAGCAGGTTTTGGAACAGTTGATCAACCGCAAGGTGTATCGGGATCATTTTGAAATCTCCGAGGAAGTGGTGGAGCTCCAATCGCCATTCACGGCGGACAGAGTGTATTACCTTCAGGACTACGGGGAATTCCCGGATTTGGAATCCCTGATCAAAGAAATTGTGCCTCAGGTCCGTCTAAAAAAGACATCAAACGGAACCGGAAAGGTAATCTTCATCGCCAATACGGACAATGAAAATGTGAAATTCAACAAGAAGCCTTTGATTTTGGTTGACTTCTATCGGCCCTTGTCCCTGGAGGAAGTTTGGAAATTGGATATTCTTTCCCTGGACCGAATCGAGTTGTATTATCATCGCTCCACTGTGGAATCTACCAATTTGGGTGAATCAGTCGGGGACGGTCTGATCGTTTTTTACACCAAAAACAACGAGTACTTTCTGAAAAACAACCTACCCAAAGAAAGGTATTTCCTATCAGATGTGAGCGTGCCAAGGCGACCGGATTATTCCGGCACCAATTCCAAGGTAATCAGTGCTAATCCGTTGCAGTTTTTGGAATCAGGCTTAACTTTTAATCGGGGAAGAAGCAAATCCGGAAACCTGCTTTTTGATACTGCAGGCAATTGGTTGGTGGAGGCTTGGCTTTTCGGGAATTCTGAATTTGAAAGGATTCAAAAGAGGGTGGAGATAGATCCATGAAAAGTGGAAGCTCAATTGCAAATTGGTAAGGATATTTGGGTGGAATTGTAAACTCGGCCAGTGCCCAATTGAATTATCTGGACACGTTGGGTCTTTCATGTTTGGCAAACTTTACCAACTTTTCAATCAAAATAATTAAGTAAGATAACTTTCCGATGAAGCGATTTTTAGCAATAGCTCTATGTTTAGTGTCATGTCAAGTAGATTCTGGACATTTGTCAGAAGCAAATGATTACTTCGTCGAATATTTACTTACACATGAGATTGCTTATTTAGACAGTAGTTATCAATATTTGAGGTCAGAAGGATATTTAAATGGCGAAAAGCTGGACCATCAAAATATTGATTTAATTACCTCTGTATTATTGTACACGAAGAAATATGATGAATTGGAAGGATTGCTTAAAGCTGACAATAAGTTAGAAGGTTATAAAAAAGACTTCACATTGAATCTTACACTTGCGTTGAAAACTTATAAAGAAGATAGTGTTGAATCAAGAGGCTATATATTAGCAAATTTGAAAATGGTGAAAAATGAAATAGCTTCTAATCCACATGATTCGGTATTATGGGTTAACTATTTTGCCACGAGGATATATTTGGATGGAAAGGAACAGACTATACAAGAAGTAGATAGTCTTAAATCAATTAGCAAAACTTTTTCAGATTCCTTTTACGAAAATACTTTGATTGATTTTATTGAGGAGTATCCAAAAGAACTGATGTTTGATAAGATAGAATATTAACTTTCGAGAACATAATAAACCTTCTTGGAAGCCTTTGGCATTGTCCTCCCTATGGGTGAAAATGGACTTGATTAGGACTAGATCTAAGTTGTAACTGCACTTTTAAGTAAATCCAAATTTGTAATTTGCTTAACGTGATGATTTATATCCTATTCAGTTCATCTAATTTCAAATTTGTAAGGATATTAGGGTAGGACTAGGCGTTAAGGAATCTTCCTGTGGAAGATTTTAGCCTTGGGCCGGGAAGTAGGGGAGGCAAACTTCACCCGGCTCCAAATTGAACTTCAAAGGCGCTGAGAAGGAACTAAGGCTAGTGGTGGAATTTCCACACATGCTACCACGTCACCAAAGCAATCGCAAGAGCCTGCCTGCATCAATAATCATGTTTTTCGTGACGGATATCCCGAAAAGTCAACAATAGAGATGCACTTCATTCTATTTTGCAATCAAAAAATCTATGCGTACAACCTTTTTCCTTGCTGCGATTCTGTTTTTCTATCAGATTTCTCAGGGGCAATCCTTGCGAAGTGACGAACGCATCGATAAACCAGTTCACTTCCGTCTTGCTTACATGGGTACTTTAAGTTATCCCGGAGTGAAAGCCGGGGTTGAGTATCCAATACTAACAAAACATTATTTGAATCTAGTAGATTCACTTTTTGTTCTCACAAAAACGAAACAAAGAAGCTTAACCTTAAATCTGGGATGGTATCATCACAAAACTTTTCATAGCAATTATATTCTGACTGTCGGTTACTTATGGCGAAGAACCAACAAAGGAGGTTGGTTCGCTGACATAGAGCCACAGCTGGGAATAAGCAGAACATTTATTGACGGTACTGTTTATTCGGTTGATCCGAACAATGTGGTAAACAAAATACAATTAGCGGGGGATTGGTTTCTTGCATCCCAGCTATCATTTTCTGTTGGCAAAGAATTACTACTTGCAAAAAATGAGGTGCCCATTAAAATCTACTTACGCCCTACATTAATACTATTAACACCGTACAACAACTTCATTTATGTAAGACCATCGGTGGAAATTGGAGCAATTTATGACTTCAAAGGTTTATGGAAAGTAAGGTCAACGGATACAAAAATATTTAAATAGATAAAAACAATGAGAGGTTACATTAAACGGATATACAAGTCAATAATCTTAGTCGTGGTTACTGCCACCATCCCGATAATTGGCTGTCAACAAGAAGAAATCCCCTTTTCAAAAAACGAAAATGAAACTTTTTATGTCGAGCACCTAGATTCGAAGTTGCGTGTGCAAATGAGGGGCAATACGCTTTCGGACAAAATAGTTTTAACAGTTCATGGAGGCCCAGGTGGATCTTCATATTACCTTAGTTACCTTGATGAAATGAAGGAGCTTGAGCAAGACTATGCCATTGCCTATTGGGATCAGCCAATGGCGGGCAGTAGTCAGGGAAACAATGTTGGGTTTAAAGTAGATGACATCGCTGAAGGCCTTCGCAAAATTATCGTCACGCTGAAGAACAGGTATGGGAATTCAAAAAAAGTAATTTTGTATTCCGAGAGTTGGGGTGGAATTATTAGTACAGCATTTCTTACTAAAGGCAACAACCAACTTTTAGTGAATGGCTGGATTAATTCCGATGGACCTCACGACTTTAACTTGATGGACAGAGAAATTGTAAAAATGGCGATTCATGTAGGTAGTGAAGAAATCGCTAAAGGAAACAATGTGGAAACATGGTCACCCATAATTGAATATTGCGAACAACACAATCCATGTTGCAATACTTACGAAGAATCACAAAAACTCAATGAGCTTTTAGGCGATGCTGAATACCTTATCGATACGGTCGTGCAGGTTGAATTTAATACAATCGATATCTTTTGGAGTGAGATGCTTGATAATAATGCCCCCTTCACCGCGTCAGGGTTTAATCTTTTTTCAAATAATATTAATGGAGTAGAGAAAGATGCCTGGAGTAAGGATTATACCAAAGCAGTTGCTGGTATTAAGGTACCACTTTTACTATTGTGGGGAAAGTATGATTTCATAGTTCCTCCAGCAGTGGCTGATAGTTTGTTGAGCAATGTTCAATCGGCTAAAAAGCAATTGGTGTTATTGGAAAGAAGCGGACATAATGGCTTTTTACAAGAACCTCAACTATATTGGCCTGCGATGAAGGAATTCTTAAACGAGCTATGACACGGTTGAGCGACTACTTCAAATTCCAACTCTCTTTCTGGACTATCTTACCTCTATTTTATGCTTTGAAAGAGCGAGATCTTTCATGGAAGTGGGCTCTTATTCAATTTTTAGTTTTCTCTATCGCAGGTTTTTCAATCACGCATTTTTATCGCAACAGTATAAATAGACAAGAGTTTCCTTATGACAACTCCCTAATAGTTGGTTGGCGAATAGTAAGCACACTTTGCCTGTTAAGTTTGGCTGTTGTAGCTTATGATTTTACTGTAGATCAATATTATTACAAGAAGGGTTTTAACCAGGATGAACTATATTATCTTACGTTGGCCGGATATTATCTTGATGGGTTTGTCATCTTTTTACCTTGGTTTTTGATTTTTCACTTGTACAAATACGGAAAAACAATTGGCCAACTGAATACCTTGCATATCCAACAAAAGGTGGAATTGCAACAGGCACAACTTCATGTTGTTTTAAACAAGCTTAATCCTCACTTTTTGTTTAACACGCTAAACACTATTCGTTGGTTAATTTCAAAGGATAAAGAAGTAGCACGCCAAGCATTGAATGAACTTTCGGAGATAATGAGGTATTCCACCCGACAGACCTCGTCTTCGTTAGTTACGCTTGAAGAGGAACTATTAATTGTAGAAAAGTATCTTAAAATTGAGCATTGGCGATTTGATGATAATTTGGATTATGAATTAGTATGCCCGGCTCAGCTATTAGCCAAGCGGATTGCACCTTTTCTGATTCTGAACCTTGTAGAGAATGCTGTGAAGCACGGAATAAGCCAACACTTAAATGGAGGTATAGTGGAGATCAGAATTTTTGAGTATGATAATTATTTGAATATTGAGGTATCTAATCCAGGCAAAATCGCTGACCTTCAATCGGGCTTCGGACTAACAAGCGTGAGCAAGCTATTGAAAATATTGTTCGGAAAAGACTCTAACATATCGATTGAACAACGTGGCGACAAAGTAATTACAGCTATTAAATTGCGCGACCATGCCCTTTAAAATTTCTACCATTGTCATTGATGATGAAAGGCCAGCCCGTGAGGAAATCATTAACTTGCTAAGCGAGTATAAGGACATTGAGATTCTTGCGGTTTGTAGGAATGCCCTTGAAGCTAAAATAGAAATCGAGAAGCGAAGTCCGGACGTAATTTTTCTGGACATCAACATGCCAAAAAGAAATGGTTTTGATTTATTGGCCGACCTGAAGATAATACCGCAAACCGTTTTTGTAACTGCTTATGATGAGTTTGCGGTTAAAGCCTTTGAAGAAAATGCACTTGATTATTTGCTCAAGCCTGTTATGAAGGAAAGGTTGGACAAAACAATTAGAAAACTTCGGCAAATCTTCTTTATCAACAAGCCATCGGAAAATACGTTATTTAAAAATTTATTTATTCGCGATAAGGGTGATTTCTATATTGTCAAACTCAGCGAAGTGTTTCTGATTGAATCATGCGGCAACTTCATAAAGATTCATTTTGGAAGAGACAAAACTGTACTGCAGCCATATACATTAAAAGAGGCCTCATTTTTTCTTCAGAAATCTTCTTTCATAAGGATCAATAACAAGCAAATCCTCAATATTGACTATGTCGACAAGTTTTCTATTGCCACGTCCCGAAGATTAAAAATTATTTTGAAGAATTCGAACGAATCCTTTTTCACATCATCACGTAAATCCGCAGAGATCCAGAAACAATTGAGAAGTAAGTTGTTGAGCCGTTGAAAGATATGCATCTTACGAAATCGAACACACTTTGGCAGGCAGCACAGCCGACCCTTATCCCCAACTGAGAGTAGAAAGAACATGGTTTGGACGCTGGGCGTGGTTGCTTACCCTGCCTGCCGGCCATTGGTTTGGGTAATTTCCTTGGAGTCAAATTGATTGACTTCACTTAATCGATTGATTTTTTATCGCCTTGCAAATCCAGAAACCTTGGAGGATTCTGATTCCCTTGAAGGTTCCTTTATTATGTTTCCATCCTCATCGGTCAGGTAATACGTGTCCTCTTTAGGTACGATCTTGTCTTCCTCCAGATCCACTTCGGGGGCAGGTTCATCGATAACGGCTCCTTCTTTGTCGTTCAGATCATTGTCCTCTCTTTTTGGAAATTCTCTGTTGCCGTATTCTTTTTCTGGATCAGAAATTTCATTGTCCCGCCTCTTTGGGTCTAAGATTTCCGGATCATTTTCTTCGGCAATGGGATTCTGCTTACTATCCATATTGCTGTCCCGATGGAGAGCTTGAGTAGTTGGAGCCAAATCTTCAGAGAAATACGGACTATCGAAATCACGCCTCCGATAGAGGTGTCTAGTCGGTACAAGTCGGGACCTGTTGGAGATTTCAACATTGGAGTGTGATTCTGTGTGAGATGGGGTAGTATTCATGGTTATTTTATTTGTGGTTCAGTACATAAAATTCAATAGTCAGACCGAAAACACGGTTCATATTCGAATAGGAATATTGTGGGGTAAAATCTTTTTTCTGCACTATTTTATTTCGAGTAACCCTGCCTGAACTTTATTTACTCTTGAGGTAAAAAGAATTGAACTGAACAGAAAATCCGCAGAATGGGCAATTTGGGTAACACTTTGACCCACAGGCTTTGGCAAAATCACCTTAAAAAGCTGAACTATTGCCGATTCCAAACTTTCCCAAGTGTTGTAATTGAAGAGAGTATGAAGTATTTCTCTTTAATTCAGTTGAAGTCTGAATTAGAAAATAAGCAGCACTTGGTTTGGTTGAAGGTTTAGTTGTGTTTTGAGAAATTGAAAAATTAAGCGTTATATCAATTTGAAATGGGAGCGGGGTTTCTGGAAAATTTGGAATTTTTTGATTCATACAAACTCCTGCTGCTGGCATTAGGATTGGCGATACTCTCCGCCACCTATCTACCCAGAGTTCTGTCTTCCTTTCCTGTTTCCATGCCCATGGTAGTTTTGGGAATGGGGCTTTTTGCAAGTTTATTTCCCCTCAATATTGACCCGGATTTCATGTATTCCAATACCAAGCTTTTGGAGCATGTGACAGAAATAGCGGTTCTCATTGCCCTGATGGAAGCAGGAGTGAAGATTGACCGACTGTTTGATTGGAAATCATGGAGAATTACTTGGAGACTATTGAGCATCACAATGCCACTCACCATTTTGCTCGTTTGGGTGGCCGGATGGTGGGTTGGAGGTCTTGCCTCTGTTACAGCTTTGTTGTTGGGATCGGTGATCGCTCCGACAGATCCGGTTTTGGCAAGTGATATCCAAGTAGGAGGACCAAATCAAGGAGCAAAAGATGAAGAATCCGGAAAAGCAGAGTCCGAACCAAAACTGGAGGAAGATGAGGTAAGATTTTCACTTACTTCAGAAGCAGGGCTAAATGATGGCTTGGCCTTCCCTTTTACCTATTTGGCGATTTTCATTGCGGCTTCTGGCTTTAGTCAGGAGTTAGTTTTGTCCTGGTTTGCCACTCATTTCATTTATAAAATTGCTATTGGTTTGGCCATAGGATATTTCGGAGGGCGGCTAGCTGGAAAGTATTTGCTGTCTATTCCAGTATATAGCGATCATTCCAAGTCAATTTCGGGATTGGCATCTTTGGCACTAACACTTATCCTTTATGGGATCACTGAGCTTTTTGCAGGGTATGGGTTTATAGCTGTTTTCGTCGGAGCAATTGCTCTGCGGAAATTTGATCCTGACCATTTACAACATTCTCACTTGCATAACTTTATTGAAAAAACCCAACGGATCATGACCAGTTGTATGATTCTTATATTTGGAATTATAATAGGCCAGGGCTTTTTGACAAATGTTACCTTGCCGGAGATCATTATTACTGGATTGATTGTCTTTTTTATTCGACCAATAGCCGGAATGCTTGGTCTGTTGGGAACGAAGCTTCCAAAAATGGAAAAGTGGGCAATCAGTTTCCTGGGCCTAAGGGGGATTGGTTCGCTGTATTATTTCTATTACGCCATAAATAATCAAGAATTTGAGGGCAAAAACTCCGTATTGAATATCGTAGTTCTCACCATTTTATTTTCAATAATAATCCATGGCTTGATGGCCCCATTGATAATGAAGCGCCTGGAGTCTGAATCGATGGAGAAATAACCATCACTAAATTGATTTTGAATTCCTGGAATAACTTTTAAATGGCACGATTCACTTTTTTGAAATGGAACTAAAGAACGGCCAGTGAAATGTTGTCTATATAGTCGCCATACTGACTTTTATAGAACACTTTATTTTCAATGGACGTAATGACTGCCGCTCCAAAATCCGACTCTGTTATTTCGGAGATCATGTTTAAAGCACCAGGACTGAATACATTGATTTCCATCAACTTATTTCCTACGATATCCACCCCGACTAGAAACATCCCATCCTCGATTAGCTTGGGTTTTAAAACTTTTACCAGATCCAGCATTTCCTGATTTACCTCTGCAATGTCTCCTCTGCCTCCCACGTGCAGGTTGCTTCTAATATCCCCTTCCTTGTTGATTCTTCTCAATGCTGCATATTTCCCTTTGACCTGCAAGGGAAGGCCATTCATCAAAAAGAATCGGGTATCACCATTGACCGCATCAGGTAGATATTCCTGAGCAATCACAAATCCATCCAGTGAAATTGCCTCAATGATCTGATTCATATTTGATTTGGAGTTTTTGTCAACAACAAAAATATTTTTGCCTCCGGAACCTTGTAAAGGCTTCAATATCATCTTTTGCTTTTGCTCCACATAGAATTGCTCAATTTCTTGGGGGTCTCTAGTGATGATGGTGCGAGGTCTTAGAATCTCGGGAAAATGCTGGAAATACATTTTGTTGATGGCATTGGCGAGACTTTGGGGATGGTTCAACACAATTACCCCATCGCGCAAGGCAATCTGTCCGAAGATATAAGGAGCATTTTGTGCCCAATTCCGATGGTTGATATCTTCGGAGGGATCATTTCTCAAAAACAGAACATCCAGATCTACAGAACTTACTGTCTGGGGTTCTGAATTCAAAACTGCTTTAAGAAAAGTTTCCTTTGATTTAAAGGTTTGCTCACCTACTGTTCTGGATTTTACCAGCATATGACCATCTGCTGAATACCCTAGGTCTCCAACTCCCGCGATATAGACTTTATGCCCTCGCTTATGTGCAGTCAAGGCAAGATAAATGGTGGTATATCCAGGCTTTTCGGTTTTTACGTCGTTGACTATGAATGCGATTTTCATGTGATATTTGGGTTTAGGTAGCTAAGTCTTGTAGTGGCACCAAGGTTTTTATTTTTTCCATCCTCAATTGAGTTTCCTCAGAACTGAGAAATGCAGGTAGCATTGGCTTTTTAAGTATTCTCAAATGAGTCAGTTCTTCAATCAAGGGCAGATGGTTCAATGCAAATTTTCCACTATATAGCAATGAAAGATTTCCTCCCCGTTGGAGATAAGCGAGGACCCGTATCAGTCCTTTGAGATAAATCCAGTCTTTGGTATAACCTCCGCCCCGATGGACCCGCATACTGATGATGAAGGCTGTTTCGCTTTTAAAGCCATATTCTTTCCATAGTAGATTAAAGGTCTCAATGAAATCTCCTCCTTTGATCAACGTATCCACAGCGATTACTCTTGCAGCCAAAAGCTTAAGCCGGTTGATATCCAATCCTCCTACTAAATATTCCGATAGCACAGCAATTCCTTCTTGTGTTTCCTCATATCCTGCAAAGCCCGAATACATCAATCCAAGTGGCTGAGCATGTCCATTGCAATATGTAAGCAGGTGTGTGCCCACCTCATGTTGGATCAGTGCTTCCATTCTGGCAGCACTGATTTTCAGATTTTTCCCGATGGATAATTCTGAACCGGAGACTATCAACCCATTGACATTGTCTTTTATTTTGACACAAAGGCTGATTTCCGGAAAATAGGGGCGGTATTTATTCAATTCTGCTTCTGCAGCACGGGCAAATTCCACTGCATTCACTGTTTTAAATTCATGTTGCTCATTTTCCAAGCCATTGTTTAGCAAGGACAGGGCACAGTCTCTAACATCATTTCCCACTTCGCCAAAAACACTTGAACTCGTATGAAGAAACTGCCGGGTTCCCCGTTCTTCCAACATGATCAGCTGCTTTTCCAGCTCCATCCTTTTATCCCTCTGCAAAAAGGCTAAGGTTGGATGATCAATGTTTTCGATACTTAGGTTAAAAAGTTTTCTCTTTTCAAGTTCCGGATCCAGGGAAATCAACCGGTAGGTGAAATTGGGGAGCTTGGAAAATTTGTTTTCCTTGAATTTTAGCCATTCCTCTGTGGTGTTCACCGGGGTGACCATCAGGATAAAATCTAACTTTTCGCTGATTTTGGATATGGCTTTATCCGCTGACAGGACAAGATTATCCAGTCGTGTTTTTCCAAGGCTGAGGTAATGTTCAAATTTGTTATCGGACTGTAAGCGAACAAACTCATAGGCGGCGAGCTTAATGACACCGGCAAACTTTCTGCTCATTTTTCGATAAAACATGGGGTACTCCAGTCGTTTTTCAACATCTCTGAAAAGTGTCGGTAAAGCGATTCCCAAAAGGATTGTTCCTGTCTTTTTGAGGACATCCATAGCGATGAGCGGTCCTAAATTATCCGGATGACGCAGGGCAGACCCCTTGAGAATGATCTGAAGTCCAGGCAGTTGTTTTTTGAAGTCAGAAAAGCCTTTTTGCAATGCTTCTACCGTTGGGGAGGCTTTTTTTCCGGGATACCAAATCTCAATATCCTTATGATCTGAGAATTGGTCATTGTTCCAGATTTCGAGAATCATGAAAGATTTGAAGTCTGAAATGGCTGCCTCTATCAATTTCTTAAGCAACTCACTGACATCCAAATCGGCATTTATAATCAAATAGGCACCTTGGGTTTTGATTAAAGAAGAAAGGTAAAACTCCGGGGAATTTGAAAATCGGTAAACACAGATAAAGGGTAGTTTTTGATCAATAACCAACCTGCCTTCCAAAGGAAGATCCATGAATATGCTTTCACCTTTTTCGAAGGAGTAGCCAATGGATGTAATCAAGGAGGGATCAATCATGCTAGATTAGTTTCGATTTCATTTAGTGCTTTCAATACCGGCGCGATAGACGATTCAATCAATGCTGAAATGAGGTTTATGTCTTTTTCAAAACCTCGTCCGGAATGCTCATCCATGAAGATTTTTTTGACCTCAATGCTTATGGGGCAGATAGCTTTTCCATATCGCTCAAGCAACCACTTGCCGAAATATCCTCCCTTAAACTTTACATTTTCCCGCACGTCAAGGTTGCGGCCGGCGTAGTTGAAATTTCGGAAGGAGTGTAGCAACGTGTCAACAACTGGATGCCATACTTCGCGGTCCATATTTTGGGTGCCCAGATTGATTTCCGGATTTTCCATAGGATCTGCTTCGCTATCTATTCCATCCCTGCGGTAATTGTAACTGTGGATATCATACACAATTTGTACCCTGTTTTGGGCAAATAATTCATCAAAATAGCTTGTGGCAGCTTTGTAAAAGTCATCATACAACTTCAATGACCTTTCCAAAACATCCTGGGGAAGTTTGTCTTTCCAAACCTCAAGTCCCCAGGCATCTTCCGGTATCTGATACACGGCCTTTTCCCTTGGCCTGTTCACGTCAGCTTCAAATCGGGAATGGTTGACAATGATCCTGTTATCCGAAAAATCTGTCCAAAAAGCTGTAAATGGATCTTCTTCCCTCAACCTTGCTGCATCTCCTAAGGCGAATAAACTTTTCAGTTCATTCCTGACCTTATGCCCGTCATGAATGGCAGTAATCACCAGAGGGGAATTTCCTTTAATAAAAGTAAAGTTGGTAGCCATAGGTAACTCTTTTGTTTAGAGTTTACCAAAACCCTGCCGCTAAATGGCTCTGATTCGGTCGGAAGACTCGATTGAAAAATTCTTAAAAGCCAAATCCCGTCGAAGCTTCCTCTCTCTGTGTTCTCAAAAAAGGATTCCTGTGCCTATCAAGCTTGAAGTTCCTCCAAACCTCGATTTCTCACATAATATCTCTGTGGTTAGTTTTCCTCTGAGTCCACTGCGACTCAGCGGTGAATTACAGCCAACTCAATTCCCAAAAACCTCTTTGATAGCCTCCAAATAGCTGAATCCATGCCCCTCTGTAGGCTCGATGTAATTCCCTTCCAAGTATTCGTTCCAACAGCAGATCATGACAGTATTGCCGTTTGAGGGCCTGTATTTTCTGGAAATTTGCTGGGCTTCTTTCAGTTTGGCGGTGAAGGATGCTTTGTCGCTGTGGACTTTGTCTTTGTAGGGTTCGGAGGGAAAGCCCGATTGCTGAGGCCAGGTTCCGCCGGCTGGGCGCATATCCCAACCCATGGCTACCGGAACCTGATATTCAAAATTTGGATCGTTTTTAAACTTTTCGCTCCACATTTTCCAATGCCCTCGGTAGGTTTCTCGCATGTCGGCATAGGACCGGTTGTCTTTTTCGAAAAAATTATGGTAAACATAGGAAGTCATGCCTTCGAAGCCCATTCCTTTCAATCTGGGTACATATTCCTGTAAAAGTTGGCGTTTCTGATATTCTCCGCCTTCCCAGGGTTTATTGGGATTTTTTGCTTTCCAAAGGGTAGGGAGGCCATACATCCGTTCTCTTTCGAGCATCGGCCCAGCCATGACAGCGATGAATTTTATCCCCGGAAATCCTGCTTTCCTTGCAGTTTCCTGAGATAGATCAAGCAGATCTTTCAAGGTCAAGCCATAGTAGGCAGCTCTTGATTCAGCATCCTGCGGAAAATAGAAATATACGACTGGCCGACCATCAGCCCCTTTTAAATAGTCTTCCCGGCTGAAATACTGATCGATCCAAAGCTGTGTAATTTTTTTATGAACTTTCAGATACAGGGCCTTGTCGGGTTTTTCTCCTTCATAATTTGCCTTGCGGGCCATTTCTTCTGGTGCACCCACTTTCAGCCAGAGCATCCAGCGTTCGTTGCTGTCATCACACCAATTGATAGCGAATTTCATTTGCTCCTCTTTTGGAAGCTTGGCATTTTCAGCCAAAAGCAGCTCCAGCTGATCGCCCCATTCAACCAGACCCGGCACAGCAACCCTCCCGTCCCGATTTGGATCAATTTGCCAATCTTTGGGGTAATAGATTTTTGACTGAGGACCAAAATAGAGATGGTAATAGTAATGCCTGCCAAAAAACCAATCGTAGGCAAAGAAGTCTATCCCGTAGCTTTTCATGTACTGAAGATGCTTTTTGGCCACTTCTGAATCAGTTCTGGAGTAAAATCCCTTTAGTTCAGCAATCGGCTTTCTTTCCAGATAAGGTCCTTCATACGGATATCTGGCATTGTAAATTCTTCCTTTTGGACCCCAGATTCCCGGATTTAGAAGGCTTGAGCAGTTCGCCGGATCTTGAATGCAAGACCAAAAACTATCACGATCCACCGCCGGATCAGGAGAAGTATTCCAGGATGGCATAAAATAAACCCCGACGATTTCGTCCGATTCATCCTGTGGAGCTGGGGTTGGAAAAGTGGCAAAGCCAGCTGTCTGGGCTACTGCAACTTCTTTTGTTTTTTGCGCACAACCAAAAAGTCCAATTGAAAAAGCAACTATGGTAAAAATGTAAGAGGATCGTTTCATAAAAATGGAGTTTATCGGTTAGTGTAAATGCGTTTTAATGCATTTTTACATAGTGTTGTGAGTTTTTTTTTATTCAACTTCCCATTCGATTTTATCAAATGGACCTTTTTCTCCTTTGTAAATACAGTAAAACATAGGTCTGCATTTACTATTATTTAAATCATAAGCTAGGATGTTTTCATACGGAAGGTGTGCTCTCCTAATGATAGTTTTTCGATCTTTTTCTTCCACATTCTCTGACCTAAAGAATTCTTGTTTTTCATTGATATAGCCATAATCCAATTCCAGGTTTACAGTTATCCCAAAATCCCCGATGTAATATGGTTGTACTCCAAAATAACTATACCACCCAAAGTTGTCTTGGTAAGTTTCATGATCATCGTCCATTACTGATCGAACAATAAATTTTCTATGGTGAAATCTATGCGGTCCAATAATTGGTTTAAATGAATCAAATTCCTTTAAAAGTTCTTTATTCAAGTCATTTTTAAACTTTTTCCTTTTTTCAATCAATTCAAGTCTTAAATCGAATGAAGTTCCGATGGAAATTCCGAAATAAACGTTTAAAAGGTCTGGATGATTATGATAAAGCTCTGCTTCTAAATTTGAGTTAGTCCATACTTGCAATTCCTCAATTTTGAGATTTGCTTTTAGTTCTTTCAATATATCATGTCCAGTTTTACTAAATGGACATGAAATAATGAGTAAAAAATTATTGTTCGAAGGATATTTTGTTTTTAGACTCTCAATTACCGATTCAGCTTCTTTAGGACTAAATGATTTATACCTTTTACATTGTACAATCCATTTTTTTAATTCTGTCTGCGAATCTATTTCAGTCCCTTCAATATCTATTCCACCATCACTACCAGAACGTCCAAGATGATTGATGGAATGCCATTTCTTTTGACGATAAAGTAAATTAAAAGCCAAGTCTTCAAACCTCATAGGTTCCAAGTCTTCAAAATGAATAGGGTTTGTTGTCTTGGTAATCTTCATTTAGAACCAAAATTTATTAAGCGCTGTCAATGTTTCTGAATTAAGTTGAAAAGGAGAAGACTCGGGAAGCACGCTATCAATACCACATTTAGGACATAACGCTGTTTTCCCATCATCAGTGGTTTCTTTGATTTCACTTGCATTAAAAATTGACTTGCAATAGTAGCACCCAGCAAGGATTGAATTGGCTAATTCAGCCATATTATAAATTGAATATTCTGATGCCTTTTTAATTTCCATTCTAATTACTCACAACAAGTTTATACTTTACATCCAGCAAGGGAATGAAATTCAAAAATAACTCTAAACCAGGCTTTTCTGCCAGATTTCAATCCCGCGATACTCAGGGATAATTCTTTCAAAATCCAGTTGATAACTCAACAAATGTCCAAAACCCATTTTCTGGTAAAATTTTTTGGCCTGAGGCTGACAACTCATGACTTCCAGCCAAATGGATTTCAGTCCGTTTTCCTGGCCAATCCGCTCGCAATGATCCACCAAGATTTTGGCGACACCTTTTCCCTGGAAATCAGAATGCAGGTATAGTCGATGGAGTTTCATCGCTTCAGGAATGGCTATTTCTTTGGGAGAAAAGGGGAAATCGTATTTAAGAATTCCGATTTTTCTTTCTCCTGCTTCTACAAAAAAATAGTTGCTTGTAGCTCTTTTCAGCTCTTTGTACAAGGTATGCTGGTTGTAGATTAGGTTGACATACCAATCACCCTGATCAGTCCATACATATCGGTAAGCTTCGCGGTAAATTTCATCCATCAAGGCGTAAAGGATTGGTTGATCTTCAGCTTGAATTGGATTCAGAGAAAGGTTGCTGTCTGAATTGAGGTAGATTTTCACCCAGATAAATTAACAAGTTCTTACTTCAGTTTGTCGATCATTTCCTCGGTCAACTGATCGGCATAGACACCATAGGAATTGACGACGACTCCTTTGAGTTTTCCATCGAGGGAAGAGATGGCGAAAAGAATGGCCTCGTCAGATGGGTTGGTGTTGCCTTCGAATCGGAAAGTCTGATCTACTTCAAAATCCTGTGGAAGGAGACAAACGTCATTGCAAATCAAACTGTCAAAGCGGACATTGAAATCGATGGTGTAGCCTTCTTTTCGAAGTTTTTCAAGCGTTTCGACAAGTGTGGGTTCATAGTTGGGCATGTTGATGGGAGTTTGATTTCTATGAATTTACGCTTTTCGAAAGTAAATGCCGAAAAAAACCACAGACTTTCGGTTGTGCTGCTTCTCCAAAAGCTGCACTTTTCGTCTGTGCTTTTAATTTGTGCAAAAAAAATCCTGCTTCAGGAGAAGCAGGATAAATGCAATTTTTATGTAAGAATACTGCTTCTGGAGAAGCAGCATAACATTTCTGTTACTTTCTCGCCAAAGCTCTTTTCGCGGCCTTCACGATGTTTTCAGCATTCAGGCCATACTTTTCAAGCAATTGAGTTGGGGTGCCGGACTCACCAAAGCTGTCGTTGACTCCCACATACTCCAAAGGAGCTGGATAATTACGGCTCAAAGTCTGGGCAATGCTATCTCCCAAACCACCATTGACCTGATGCTCCTCAGCAGATACTGCACAGCCGGTTTTTTTCACAGATCCCAAGATAGCCTCCAAGTCCAATGGCTTGATCGTGTGAATGTTGATGACTTCAGCATAGATGCCTTCTTCTCTTAGCATGGCCTCGGCCACAACTGCTTCCCAAACTAAATGGCCTGTTGCGAAGATGGTTACATCCTTGCCATCAATCATTTTCCAGGCTTTTCCGATTTCGAATTTCTGATCGGCAGGAGTGAAGATCGGCCAGCTCGGACGACCAAATCTCAGATAAACCGGTCCTTCGTACTCAGCTATCGCCAAAGTCGCTGCTTTGGTCTGATTGTAGTCGCAAGGGTTGATCACAGTCATGTGAGGGAGCATTTTCATCATGCCCAAGTCCTCCAAAATCTGGTGGGTTGCTCCATCTTCTCCCAAAGTCAAACCGGCGTGTGAGGCGCAGATTTTCACGTTTTTGTCTGAATAGGCGACGGATTGACGGATTTGGTCATAGACACGTCCAGTGGCAAAGTTTGCGAAAGTGCCTGCGAAGGGGATTTTTCCACCAATAGCCAAACCTGCGGAAATGCCGATCATATTGGCTTCTGCAATTCCCGTTTGGAAAAAGCGATCGGGAAATTCCTTTTGGAAATCTCCCATTTTCAGGGATCCGATCAAGTCAGCGCAAAGGCCAACCACATTAGGATTTTTTCTTCCTGCTTCCAGGAAACCGTCACCGAAACCGGAACGGGTATCTTTTTTCTCTGTATAAGTAAATTTTAAGTCTAAGCTCATGATAAAGTCTTTTGGAAGGAGGAATTAATAATCGCCGAGGGTTTCTTCAAGTTGACCCAATGCTTTGGCCAGTTGCTCGTCGTTAGGAGGGGAACCGTGCCACTTGTGGGTGCCTACCATGAAATCGACCCCAAAGCCCATTTCAGTATAGAGCAGGTTGAGTACTGGTTTTCCTTTGCCCGCAAGGGATTTGGCTTTTTCCAAACCAGCGATTACGGACTTCATGTCATTGCCTTCCTTGATTTCATTGACTTCCCAGCCAAACGCTTCCCATTTCGCCTTGAGATTCATCAAGTCCATGATTTTATCGGTAGGACCATCGATTTGCTGACCGTTGTAATCGACTGTGGCGATCAGGTTGTCCACTTTGTGGTGAGCAGCATACATTGCCGCTTCCCAAACCTGGCCCTCCTGCAATTCCCCATCACCCATCAGCACATAGACCAAGTGATCGTCTTTGTCGATTTTCTTGGCCTGAGCGACACCAATGGCTACGGAAAGCCCCTGACCCAAAGAGCCTGATGCTACACGAATACCAGGAAGGTGCTCGTGAGTCGCAGGGTGACCCTGAAGTCGGGAATTAAGTTTTCTGAAAGTTTTCAGTTCAGCAACCGGGAAGTATCCGCTTCGGGAAAGCACAGAATACCAACCAGCAGAAAGGTGCCCGTTAGAAAGGAAGAAAAGATCTTCACCTTTTCCATTCATTTTGAAATCGGGATTGTGTCTCAGCTGATCAAAATACAGCGCGACGAAAAATTCAGCGCAGCCAAGGGGAGCGCCGGGGTGACCGGATTGAACGGCATGAACCATTCTCAGCACATCTCTTCTGAGCTGAGTACAGATTTTTTGGAGTTGTTCGATTGATTGTTTTTCCATTACGGAGGTTTATTTTAGGATTTGAGCAGTATGGTTTTGGGTGTCGACCTTGTCGATCACTTCGGCGATTTTCCCCTGTTCATCGATGACGAATGTCGTTCTGATGGTGCCCATGTACTTACGGCCGTACATGGATTTTTCCCCCCAGGTACCATAAGCTTCGTGCACTTTCAGATCGGTATCTGCGATGAGTGAAAAGGGAAGGGCTTGTTTTTCAATAAATTTTTGGTGGGATTTTTCCCCATCTGAGCTTACACCCAACACGACATAGCCAGCTTTGAGCAGCGCATCGTAATTGTCCCGGAGATTACAGGACTGGGCTGTGCAGCCTGGGGTTGCGTCTTTTGGGTAAAAATAAAGGACTACCTTTTTTCCGCGATAATCAGAGAGTTTTACAAGTTCTCCTTTTTCATTTTTTGCTTCAAAATCGGGGGCCATTTGGCCTACTTCTAGTGACATAATTTTTTGGTTTTAGGGGATCAAAAATCAGGAAATGGTGCCCTTCCACTCGGCTACATTGCCAGCCTGATCGGTTACTTTGAGTAAAACTGCACCCCGAAGCGGTTGTTTGTCCAAGGTCTCTGACCAAATGACTGCCTGCTTGTGTTCGTAGCGCATCAAAACCCATTTGCCATCTACGAAAGCTTCAAAACTTTTTATTCCCGACAGATTATCCTTGATGGTAAATCGCATCCCCTGACTATTGACCCGAATCGGAGTAATGGTCGGCTTGACATTGTCCACTCCCAAAACAAAACTACCAAAATTTCTGGTTTTGAAGCGGATTTGCTCTCCAACCCATTCGCCTCCGGCAAAACTTCTTGCTCCATTTCCAGCTTGCTGATACACATGCGTCTTGCTTTTGTCACCGGAATAGCCACTGACATTCCAAGTGACCTCGATGGGATTCCAGAGGTATTCGGAAGGTTCCTGCAACCTGAGCACCGGTGCTGAAGTGCTTCCCGATTGCCCCACTCGAAGGTAAAGATCTTCCAAAAGGCTGTTTTCTTCAGTTTTGATTCGAAGCTTTTCGGTGGCATGAAGGTGTTCTTTTCCTACGGGAAAATGCCCGATCAGGTCAGGAATCAGTATCTCTGAACAAAGGTCAATTTTGGATGGAATGCCAAATCTAAGATCCCAAAGGTAAGTTCTACTTTGAGCATCCTGATAGGCAGGCAGGATTTCATAGACCTTGCTTCCAATGAAAAACTGAGCTAATCCGCCTTTGTCAGTCTGTGCTACCTTGATTTTCATGTGATGCTTGAAATAGCTCGTTTGTGCTTTGGCAGGTGCGGCTCCGTCTGTAACGGTGGAGTCCAGATCTGCTCCAGTCAGGACCAAATTCACCATTCTTGCATTTTGATAGGAATCCAAAAGTCTGATCTGAATGCTTTTCTTTTGTCCCGCTTCTACCTGAAAGGCCCCCGTGCCCGGTGCATTGGGACTGAAGTAGTCAAACTTCAGATTAGGCTGATGATAAAGTCTGGTAAAACGATTTTGATGGGTATGAAGTAGAAAATGCCGGGTATAGTTGAAATCAACCTGGTTTATCAAAAGGGTGTAAACCAGCCCATTTTCGTCAGAAATCTCGAATTTTGGAAAGCCATTCTGGTTTTCGGCCCCGTCCAGTTTGTCGTAGCTCTGGATTTCAAGGCCGACTTTTCCGGTCACCCGGATCGTTTCCGGAATGCGATAACTCGCACCGCTTAGGATCGGTGTAATCTCCACGCGCTGAAATTTCCCGTTGACCCGACTGTCGATTTCCAAAGGTACGATCGCGATTTTTTGTGGAGTGGGGGGGATGTTGTCCAGGATCTCTGAGAACCCTGCAATTAAGGGATCCATGGCTCGATCCAGACTGTCGCGGATTTCGAAATGGAGATGGGGGCCGCCGGAGCTTCCGGTATTGCCACCATTGGCGATCAGTTCTCCTTTGGTCACTTTCAATTCACCCGGTTCAGGATATACTTCCAACTCATTTAGCTGCGCTTCATACATTTTCTGCCGCATCCATTCGGTCAGCTTGGGGTTGAAATTCCTCAAATGCCCGTAAAGCGTGATATGCCCGCTCGGGTGCTTGAGATAAATCACATTTCCGTAGCCGAAAGAGGAAATTTTGATCCGATGAACCCAACCTTCGGCTGCGGCATAGATAGGCTCACCTTCCGAACCTCCGAATTTGTAATCCAAACCAGTGTGAAAATGGTTTGGCCGCAACTCTGAGAAGTTGCCGGAAAGGAAGTTTCTGCCTCCGGGTTTTACTGGTGATCGGAAAATTCCTTTTTGAATTTCCTGAGCTGAAAGCCCTGAAATGAACAAAAAACCAAGAAAAAGGGTAATCGGGAAAAGTTTATTTGACTTCAAAATCCAGCATTTTTTCTGTTCCAATAAATCCAGTAAGGCGATCACCAACCTGTACTGCACCAACTCCGGCCGGAGTTCCGGTGTAGATTAGATCGCCTTTTTTCAAGGTGAAAAACTGCGAGACATAGGAGATTATGGTGGCAAAATCAAAAAGCATCAAACTTGTATTTCCTTTTTGGCGGAGTTCCCCATTGATTTCAAGATGAAAATCAATGTCTTTCAGATCCGCAAAGTCGGAAACAGCTTTAAACTCACCGATTGGAGCAGAACTGTTAAAGGCTTTGGCGATTTCCCAGGGAAGGCCTTTTGCCTTGCACTGGTCCTGAAGGTCGCGTGCAGTGAAGTCTATGCCCAATCCGATTTCGTCAAAATACCGGTGGGCAAACTGAGGCTGAATGTACTTGCCTTCTTTGGAAATTTTGAGGACAAGTTCGATTTCGTGGTGGATGTTTTCGGAGAAATCCGGGTAGAAAAATGGGGCTCCAGCTTTCAAAATCGCCGTATCTGGCTTCAAGAAGACGACTGGTTTTCCGGGCTTTTCGTTTTTAAGTTCTTCAATATGTGCCGCATAATTCCGGCCAATGCAGATGATTTTCATAGTGTAATGCTGAATTCAGAAGCTGATGCAGGAGCAAATATCGTCCTCAGCTTTAATCCGTGAAATTAAATTTATTTGCTGCATGGAGATAACTTTATAGGAAAAAATGAGGATAATTTGGCAATATCAGCTGGCACAATTCATTCGGCAAAATCTTTAATAAATTTCCTTTCGGTGTCCGAGATCAATCACGTCAACTAATTAGGAGCCTGTCCTGGATTTCGTAGATGATTCGATAATTGCTGACACGGATGCGATAACCTTCCGGTCCTTTTAGCTTTTTGTAACCCTCCGGACGGGGATTTTCGCCTAGGCGAAGAATAGCCACTTTGATATTGGAGTAGTAAGGTTCTGGAATTTTTGAAAGCACCTTTTGAGCCTTCCGTTCGACGCGAACCCTGTACATTACCCCTGATGCAGCTTTCGTTCCCTTTCAATTTCCTCAAAAGCTTGTTCCGCATCGATAAACTCCCTGTCACTTTTCTGCGAAGCATCAAATTGTCGAATGTCTTCCAATTCGTCCAAATCCTCCATCAGTCTATTGTATTCATCGATTGGCAGGATAACAGCAAGCTTTTTGCCGTGATCATCGGTAACAAATTGCGTTTTCATGGCTGGATACTTTAATTGGAAATGAAGTGGAATTTGTCATGCTAGCCACTTTCTTTTTTGGAATTTAGTAATTAAACCACAAAAAGGAACGCCTGGGAGCAGGATGTTTCAACCTCTCAATTCAAGACGTGCACTTAAACGATTCTTACAAAATCGATTTGACCAACCCGCCCTCAACTCTGATTGCTGCTCCATTGGTCGCAGAAGCCAGTGGACTGGAATAATACACTACGGTATCAGCCACTTCCTCGACCGTCGCAAAACGCTGAATCAGCGAAGTGGGACGCATGTTTTTGAAGAAGTCTTTCTCTACTTCCTGGGCTGTTTTATTGTCTGAATTTGCCAAGTCTTCGATGAATTGTCCTACGCCTTTGGACCAGGTTGGTCCCGGAAGGATGGAGTTCACCGTGACGGAGGTTCCTTTTGTAAGTTCAGCTAATCCACGGCTTACGGCAAGTTGGGCAGTTTTGGTCATGCCGTAATGGATCATTTCTTCAGGTATAAAAACTCCCGATTCACTGGAAATGAAGATGATTCTTCCCCAATTTTTTTCAAGCATTTTGGGGAAATAAATTCTGGAAAGTCGGATGCCGCTCATGACATTGATCTCAAAAAGTCTGAACCAATCCTCGTCAGGAATTTCCGTAAAGGCTTTGGGTTCAAAAATTCCCGCGTTGTTGATCAGAATGTCAACTTCCGTTACTTCAGCGATTAGACGATTTACATCTTCGACTTTTGAAAAGTCTGCCGCAACGCCAGAAATGTCGCTTTTCGGGAAGATTAATTTCAAGTCCGAAATGGCTGTGCTGACACTTTCTTTGCTTCGACCATTGAGAATGACGCTGGCTCCTTCGGCCAAAAAACGTGCTGCAACCGCAAAACCAATTCCTGCTGTAGAACCGGTGATCAGGGCTTTTTTGCCTGTTAGTTTTAAATCCATGATATGTTAAAATAGGGGTTGAAAGAATTCCTCCCAGAAAAAGTCGGGAGATTTGAGAACGGAGGATTGGAAATAAAAATTCCCTGTTTAGGTTAAAAGGATTGGACCCAAGCTGCGAACCGCCTACTGAGACTGCCTACTGATCAGTCTATCGCTCTAAGACTCATCAAAACCTGTCCGGATTCATCCCTTAGATACAGGACGTTATTCTCGATTTCGAATTTGCGGATCAGTTCCAAGACTTTTTTGACCTCCATTTCTACTTCCATACTTGGGCAGGCCATCATGGTGGATGCACCCGGACCAAACTTGATTTCGCCTTTTTTCTCTACAGAAAATGCTCCCCTGATCGAATTGCAGTCTGTATTTCCAAAATAGGTGCCTTGTGATCCGTTTAGTTCGAACGTCAGCGCTTCACCTTTTTGGGATTTTGGATCTTTGATGGAGCCTACGTGGACCAGCTTCCAAGTATTGGCCAGCGCGAGCTTTGGATCAGGACTTTTGCTGATCAAGTTTACCAGCTCATAGGAGAGGGTCGATGCGTCAGCCGGGACAAGCTCCTGTTTTTGGCTGACACCCACTTCCACTTGGTAGATAAACCCAGGCTCGTATTCGAATCCAGTAATTTGATTATAAAACAGTTCCCATTTTCCTGATTCGATTTCCTCCGTTTTTTGGATCTGAAAACAAGTCATCGGGCCCACACCTGTGCAATCCACCTTGGCGGAATTGATCCACCAGATTTCTGTTTGACTTTCGGCTTCTTTTTCGCAGGATGAAGCGGCCATTGCTGCAAGGCTTAAAAGTAAAATGAAGAGTTTCATGGCTTAAAATTTTATTTTCTGAACTTCAGTCAGAAGCTTCTCGGTCCAGCGCGAATAAACCAGAGCGGATGGGTGAAGCTGGTCTTCCACGACCATTTCCGTTTTGGCACCGATGACTCGATAGTCTTCTGTGATATCGATGAAGGTGATTTGGTATTTGTCACAAATCGCTTTTTTGGCTGAATTGTAAGCATCGATTTCAAGGGCAACTTTAGCCTTGTCGGTATTTCGTGTGACGGCAAAAGGAGTGACGCCCCAATCCGGAATCGAAAGAACCACCACATGATCCTTTTGCCCTCTGGCAAAATCTATCGCCCGCCTTAGCATGGCTTCAAAGTCTTTTTCAAAATCTGCCATAGACCTACCTCTATATTGGTTATTGACGCCAATCAGAAGCGTTACCAAATCATAGCCCTGTTCATCGGTTAGGCTTTGGTTGATTCCAACTTCAAGTTCATCTACTGTCCAGCCCGTTTTTGCTATGATCTGAGGGGATGACCAAGAGTTTTCTTCGATTTCATTTAAAGCGGAAACAAGCTGAACAGGGTAGCGGTCTTTTTCTTCGACACCTTCCCCAATCGTGTAGCTGTCTCCCAATGCGAGGTAAGTAAATGGTTTGGTTTGGTCAGGCATAACTTTTTCTGAAATCATAAAGAAACTGAGCATTACACCCAAGGTCAAAATTGAAGGAAACAGCATCATATTTTAGGATTGAAAAATCGATTCTTGAAGACTGAACGTCCCGGCATCGGCATCCATTTTAACTTTGGCACCCACAGGAACAATAAATTGCCTAGCAATGTGGCCGATCATGGCACCTGTGTAAGCGGGAATTCCAAGAGGCAACACATACTGGTCCATGATCTGATCTACAGTGAAAGCTCCAAAACCTCCTCCCGGTTTGCATTCGGAGCATTGCCCGAAAATAAAGCCTTTGATCTTGCCCAAAGTTCCGTTCAATTGAAGTGTACTCATCATCCGGTCAATGCGATAGGGATCTTCACCCACATCTTCGATAAATAAAATAGCGTCTTGAAAATCAGGATAGTATGGAGTTCCTGATAAAGCTGAAAGTACAGTCAGGTTTCCACCAAGAATTTTGCCATCTGCTGTTCCGCCTTTGAGAGTTTGAGTACGGTTTCCTTTGGCCACCAAGTCGTCCCCTTTGCTGATTTCGTTTTTGTAGGTGACTTGAGCTTTCTCAAAAAAGACCTTTTCAAACTGTTTTACATTAAAGCTGTTCCAGCTGCCGGTTCCATTTTGCCCATGAAAAGTGATCAAACCTGTTTGGCTATAAATCGCACAATGGAGCGCAGTGATGTCTGAATAACCCAACAATGGCTTGGGGTTATTTTTGATTGATTGGTAATCGATCAAAGGCAAAATCCTTGCAGCACCCGAACCTCCTCTGATACAGATTACTGCTTTCACTTCCGGATCTGCAAACATGGCATTGAGGTCATCTGCACGCTCTTCATCTGTGCCAGCCAGGTGCCCAAATCGGTTTTTCAGGTTTTCGCCCAATTTGACTTTGAATCCCAATCCTTCCATAGCTTCCTTGGCAAAGGTAAATTCCATCCGGTCGGCCGTTGCCGCTGAGGGGCTGATGATCCCGACGGTGTCCCCTTTTTTGATTCCTTTGGGAAAAATTGAAGTGGCAGTTTCGATTTCCCTGAAGTCAAAACCGAGAAACGGAGCAGTGGTGGCCAACAATCCAAAAGATTTGATGAAAGTGCGCTTGTTCATAATGCGGGAATTTTGGTTGAAAATACTTCCTTTTTTCCGAAGGTGATAAAGTAAATGCCTTGCTAGCTAGCATAAGCTATCCATCCTTTCAAAGCATATCCCTGACCATTACCATTACTTTTTCCACTTCTTTTCGGACAGTAGAAGCGCCATAAGGATAGTTGGAATTCATAAAGGCAAAGCAATAGGTTTTTCCGCTTTTTGTTTTGAGAAGCCCCACCAGACTGTAGTTGTTGCTCATGGTTCCGGTTTTGGCAAAAATATAAGGCTGGGCAGCTTGAAAATTGTTTTTGAGGGTTCCGGTTTTTCCTCCTGTCGGAAGCAGCTCGGAAAGCTGCGCTTCTGGAAGGATTCGATAGATTTTTTCAAAAATCGCGACCATAGACCGTGGGGTAAACAAATTGTGGCGGCTTAGTCCACTTCCGTCCACCCATTTCGGCTGATCCGGGAGGTCAGAAAGGTGGGTTTTTAGCATATATTCTATTGCCCGTTCGGTATCCAATTCCCCAAAAAGCCGGTCTGAAACCATGAATAGGAGTTGCTCTGCCAAGAAATTATCGCTTTCGAGCATCATTTCCTTCAAGATGGAAAAAAGAGAAGAACCCCGAAGTACCTGATGGTTTTCAGGAAGACTATCCTGGGAGTAAATCCATTTTTTGCCAGTCTCCCGGGAGGCTAGTTGGACAAAAAGGTCAGGATTGGTCAGGAAAGGGATAAATTCTTCTTTGCCTAGGAAAGTGGCAGGATTGTATGCAAAAGTATTGTTGTGGAAATCCCGCTCCAGTTCCTTGATGGGCCTTTCAGTCGTCCGGATGGTGGATTGGAAAAGGGCAGGAAAGACCTCAGGACGGTTGCCGTTTTTTTTGACCTGAACTAAATTCCCATAAATCGGCAAGGAACTTCGCTCTGCGGAATAATCGAAGTAGTAATCGTCCCACTGCCAGCCATAGCCGAAAGTCGGGGAAACCTGATTGGCATCCGAAAAGACCACCACTGAATATGGAGAGAGGAGCTTTTGAAAGTCAGGTTGCTGAAAATCCTTGTACTTCCAGGTGGGATCTCCGCTTCCCCAAATCTTAATGGTGTCCCCGGAAGTGACATATCTGAGCGTTTGCGTGCTGTCCTGAAGTACAAGTAGGCTGGCAAAAAGCGTCCAATATTTCGTCGTGGAGGCAGGAATAAACCGGATTTGACTGTTTTTTTCGAACAAAACCCGCTGTGAATCCAGGTCATATAACATAAATCCTGTCAAGTGTCCACTGAAAAAACTTTGGTCACCAAGTGCGGATTCGAGCTTGATGAATTGATCTCGGGAGAGTTGGGGGAAAGCAGAATGGGAATGAAAGTAAAAAGTAAAAAGGAAAACAATAAAAACGTGATTCCTCATGCTAGATATCACTTTTCTTTTCGATCAATCCGCCCCAAAATAAGGCCATCCAGCCTTGAATAAATGCCACACCACCAATGGGCGTAATCACTCCCAGCCAAGTAATTCCGGTAAGGCAATGCAAATATAGTGAGCCTGAGAAAATGAAAATTCCCAAAGTAAATCCCCAAAAACTCAAATTTAATTTTTTCCAGTTTGGCTTGAGAATAGCCAAAAGCCCCAATCCAAAAAGTGCCAATGAATGGTAAAAATGGTACTTCACAGCTGTTTCGAAGGTTTCCAATCTGCCAGAAGCTTCCAACATAGGTTTCAGTCCATGGGCTCCGAAGGCTCCGATTCCCACGGCAAGGATCCCAAAAATTGCGGCGGTTTGGATGATAGTTATTGGTTTCAATGGTTAAAGGTTATTGGTAAAGTGTTATCGAGTTATTGGGTGATTTTAAACCTTAAATTAACTATTTGGGGTTTGAGTTCGCGACAAAATCCGAAATCCCGAAATCCCGAAATCCGACATCAATTTCTGCTTCCAAAGATCGCCGATCCGATTCGTACCATTGTGCTGCCTTCTTCCTGAGCGATCTGGTAATCCCCGCTCATTCCCATGGAGATTTCTTTTAAATCTACAAATTCAGGCAGATTTCGATTTTTCAATTCTTCGAAAATCTGCTTCAAACCCCGGAATTCTTTTCGTACCTGATCCTGATTTTCAGTGAAAGTCGCCATTCCCATCAGTCCAATTACCTTCACATGAGTCAGCTCCCCAAACTCCTTTGAAGCTATCATTTCATCCAGCTCGGCCCAGTCAAACCCGAATTTACTTTCCTCCTCAGCGATGTGAATTTGGATCAGTACAGGAATAATCCGGTCAATCTTTTTTCCTTGCTTATCTATTTCTTTCAAAAGTTTGAAAGAATCCACTCCATGAATCAAGTGAACAAAGGGAGCAATGTATTTGATCTTGTTACTCTGCAAGTGACCGATCATGTGCCAGCGGGTATCGGCTGGCATTTCGGGTTGTTTGGCTTGGATTTCCTGGACTTTGTTTTCCCCAAAATCGCGGATTCCGGCGGCATAGGCAGCTTTCAGAGCTTCGATCGGCTTGGTTTTACTGACAGCGACCAGTTTGCAATCCGGATTTATAAATGATTTTTTTACGGAGTCAAGATTGGCTTTGATGTCCATTTTCTAATTTTAGGCTTCCACTTTTGCCCTAATCGGCACAAACAAAGATATGGCGATCATCAGTACTTTACTAAAAAAAGGCATTCGTCTGCGCGAGAGTTTGGATCAGGAATATTCCAGTCCGATAGACCTTCAAAAGACCCAATTGAAGAAACTTCTGCTCAAGGCAGAAAAGACTGAGATAGGAAAAAAATATGATTTCCACGGAATTTTGACAGCCTTTCGTGAAGGTGACAGTGAGTTTTATGAGCGATACAAAAGCCAGGTGCCCATTTATGACTACGATTCAATCCATGCTGAATTTTGGAAAAAACTGCTGGCAGGGAAGTCCAATATCACCTGGCCTGGTGCTGTAAAGTATTTCGCGCTCAGTTCCGGTACTTCAGGCGCAGCTTCGAAGTACCTTCCGATTACCAAATCCATGGTGAAGGCCATTCGTCGCACAGGAGTGAGGCAGATTTTAACCCTTTCGAAATACGATTTGCCTGCCTCCCTTTTTACTAAAGGAATTTTGATGTTGGGGGGAAGTACAGACTTGGAATTTAACGGCACCTATTTCTCCGGAGATCTAAGCGGGATTACTGCCGGGAAGTTGCCGATTTGGTTTCAGCGGTTTTACAAACCCGGAAAGAAAATCTCACGAAACCGCAATTGGGGTGATAAGCTGGATCAGATCGTGGAAAAAGCCAAGGATTGGGATATCGGGATTATAGTCGGTGTGCCGGCTTGGCTGCAGATCTTGTTGGAGAAAATCATTGAACGGTACAAGGTCAAGCACATCCATGAGATCTGGCCCAACCTGCAGATTTTCGTCCATGGCGGAGTTTCATTTGAACCTTATAAAAAGGGCTTCGAAAAACTTCTGGGAAAACCGCTCACCTATATCGAAACCTATCTGGCCTCGGAAGGATTTTTGGCTTTTCAGGCTTTGCCAAATCGAAAATCCATGCGCTTGGTGCTCAACAATGGGATTTTCCATGAATTTATTCCCTTTAAAGAGGAGAATTTTGATGAGGAAGGAAATGTGAAAAAGGGCGCCCAAACCTTCAAAATCGATGAAATAGAGGAAGGGAAAGATTATGCGCTGCTCATCTCTACCTGTGCCGGTGCCTGGCGGTACCTGATCGGCGATGTGGTCAGGTTTGTTTCTAAAGAGGAATCTGAAATCATCATCACCGGCCGTACCAAGCATTTCCTTAGTCTTTGTGGAGAGCATCTCTCTGTGGACAATATGAATAAAGCCATTGAACTCGCCGAAGAAGACCTCAATATCTGTGTGAGAGAATTTACCGTTCTGGGTGTGCCCTACAAAAACCTGTTTGCCCATCATTGGTATATCGGATCTGATGATGAGGTCGATCCTGAAAAATTGCAGGAAAAACTGGACGCTCACTTAAAATCCCTCAATGACGACTATGCCGTGGAGCGAAAGCATGCATTGAAAAAGGTGATCGTAGAAATATTGCCGACGGCGGTATTTTATGATTGGCTGAAATCCCTGGGAAAAGAAGGTGGGCAGAATAAATTTCCTAGAGTTTTAAAAGGAGAAAAAGCGGGAGATTGGTTAAACTTTATTTCAGAAAACGGCCATTCTAAATGATTCAGGCACTTCTGGAAGGAATAAGTATGGGGCTATTGCTTTCTGCAATCGTGGGCCCGGTATTTTTCACCCTGATCCAAAACAGCATGGAGCATGGATTCCGCTATGCGGCTGTGTTCGCTTTGGGAATCCTCCTGAGTGATTCCCTGTATGTAGTTTTGACATTTTTTGGGATCAAGTTGTTGGCCGATACGACCTATTTTGAATTGGTTTTGGGTTACGTCGGAGGCACAATATTGATTGGATTTGGGATCAGTTCATTGATTAAAAAACAAAACAGCAGACCCAAAACCGGCGAAATCAAAATCCCCAAAAAGAAAAAGAGAACTGCCTTTGCCAAAGGATTTGGGGTAAATGGTGTCAATCCATTTGTACTGCTTTTTTGGATATCGATTGCAAGTTTGGTTTCATTAAAGACCGGTTGGACTTCTGGTCAGGTTTTCAATTATTACGCAGGGATATTGGTTACCGTGTTTCTAATTGATCTTTTGAAAGCCTTTATTGCCAAACAACTTTCCTCTCTGATGACTCCGAGGTTGATGTGGCTTTTGAATAAGAGTGTTGGATTGGTGATGGTTTTTTTTGGATCCAGGATGATCTGGATGACTTGGAGTAATTAAAGTGCGAACCTTTGCCGATTGGGCTTTTTAAACCAAGTTCATATAGATTGCCCAGATTTTTAGTGGGTTAGGTGTTAACTTTCCTTAAAACTAATCGTATCTTTCCTTAACCACTTTTGAAAATGATTGTATGAAAATTCTCTCTTTACTCGCTCTGGTTTTTATTTTGGGTTCCTGCAAGGTTTCAGAAACTGTTAGAGTAGACACTCTCGCCAATTCAGAAATGCTGAAAGAATATCAGACTTTTAAAATGGTAGAAGAGGATTATTCTGACAAAAGAAATGAACGGCTTAAGCTTTCTTTCAGAGACAAACTGATCGAATATGGTTTTGAAGAATCATCAGAAAATCCTGATTTTTTGATTCAGGGAGTGATTGTTTCCCGAGATTTCATTAAGAATGGAGGGCCAACCTATACTTCTTCTATTCCTGGTCCTTTTTATAGTGCAGGCAATTCTGGCAATAGTTATCCTAGTAGTGGCCCAGGTAATTTTGCGTTGAACCGAGGAATGATCGGGAAGGCGATATTTTTGATTCAGGACACCAAAACGAATGAAATTGCCTGGATGGGCATCAGTTCGGGAGTGGTTTTTGGAGGTGGTAATCAGTTTGATTCTGATGAAATGGATCTTGTACTCCATCAATTACTGACTTCAATCAATGAGTAATTTGCTTTATTGATAAAAGTCAGCGTGAAAAGGTAAACTGAAGAGAATGCTAGGTGCAAGTTTGGCGCACATTCTTTTTACCTTCGTCTCATGGAAAATTTAGCCCCTTGCCCCAAATGTAAATCCGAGTACACCTATGAGATGGACAACCTGATGGTTTGCCCGGATTGTGGATTAGAATGGGACCCCACTGAAGTAGTCGCGGTTGTGGAAACTGGACTGGTTGTAAAAGATGCCAATGGGAATATTTTGGCCAATGGTGACTCAGTAGTTGTCGTCAAGGATCTGCCTGTGAAAGGAGCGGCCAAATCGATCAAAGCCGGCACCAAAGTAAAGAGCATTCGACTTGTGGAAGGGGATCATAACATTGATTGCAAAATCGAGGGTTTTGGATCAATGGCGCTCAAATCTGAGTTCGTAAGAAAAGCCTGATTTTGTGATAAAATCGGATTGGGCTTCGACTCCGCTCAGCCTGACAATCGTGTCACCCTGAGTCTTAAATATTCCGGGAACATACAAAAAGGAAATGACGGGGTTAACTTAGTCTTTTCCTAAACAGTTTGGCCGCCTTCGTGATAGTGCACCTGCCTGTCGCTGAGTATGGTTCCGTTGAACTGAGTACAAAAGAATGGTACAGTGATTCACTTGTCCGATTGGTAGCCTGGCCCTACAGGTGTTCAACGGGTTTGGGATTTAAAACTAATCCGGATGGAAAAGATCAATCTTCATTCAGCAGGAATCGATATAGGCTCCAGGAGCATTTATATCGGCATCGAAGGAAAGGAAGTGGCAAG
>NZ_MUNY01000057.1 GCF_002002735.1 Algoriphagus sp. A40
TTCCTCCACCACCCCATTGGCCACCTCCACCACCCGGACCGCCTCCGCCGCCTCTTGGACCGCCGCCACCTCCGCCGCCTCCGGAGGAATTGGCAGTAACTCCAGCCAAATCCTGGCTTGAAAAGTTTTGCTGGTTGATGTTATTGAAAAGTCCCAACACCGACCAGCGTTGGTCTCCTTTGAACATGTTTACACTTCCGCCTGCGGAGTAGCGGTCGTCTGTTCCGTATCCGCCATATGCCCGGCCAAAAGACCCGTTTTTGCGGTCTTCCCTCAGAATAATGTTAATAGTCTTGGTGTAATTGCCATCATCAAATCCCGTCAAACGACTTTGATCTGAGCGTTGATCCAATACTTCTACACGCTCAATGGCATCTGCTGGCAGATTTCTTAAGGCAATACTAGGATCACTCCCAAAAAACTCACGACCATCTACCAGGATTTTCTGCACTTGCTCTCCTTGAGCCTGAACTTGCCCATTTTGCATGGTGATGCCAGGCATTTTCCGAATTAGGTCTTCCGCCTGCGCATTTTGCTGGGTTTTGAAAGCATTCGCATTAAAGGAAGTCGTGTCCCCCTTTTGCTCGCCCACTATATTTTGCCCTTCGATCACTACTTCTCCCAGGACTTTGGCGTCTTCTAAAAGAAAAAGTTCGCCAAGCTCAACTGGCTCTCTGGAGCTGTGAACCTTTGTAATGGTTTTGTATCCAAGAAATGAAATCTCAAATTTAACTTCGGGAATGGATGGCCTAGCAATTTCAAATTCACCGTTTGCGCCGGTCACTGTCCCACGAAGGAGGGAATCATTCACCGTTTTGATCAGGACATTTGCTCCGATCATGGGCAGCTTGGATACGCCATCGGTCACTATTCCAGTGAATTTCCTCTCAGGTCGACTTTGTTCGGTTGGCCGCTGCCCATAGGCTGAAACTCCAAGCAAAAGGCTAAAAATGAGAACAATAAAAAGGTAGGTTTTTTTCATATCCATGCAAAGTTCAACACTTTGACTGATAGTGAAAGCGAATGGTTTAATCAGAAATCCCTTAAAAATTAGAATGGGTATTAGCTGGGATAGATGGTGAAAAAATCTTTTAGAAAATCAAAAGATCTTAAATCTGAGCCATGATTTCCGGATAGGTAATCCCAAAGTGGCTGTTATCGTACACTGCCTTACTATTGCGGATGATAATGACCTGGGGTGATTCATGTGGCACTCCAAATTCATCTTCTACCTGATCTGACAAGGCCCTGAAAGCAATCAAATCCAAAAAGTATGGCACCACTTTCTCCCCATCTTCTGTTTTCCAGTTGCGGAGCAGGCGGTCCAAAGACATACTGCTTACAGAGCATCGGGTGCTGTGCTTGAAAATGAGAACGGGCTTTGTTTTGCTCAATTCCTTTATTTCTTCGATTTGAGTCGATTCGGTCAGTTTTTTCCAGTTCATAATCTTGATTGCTTACTTTTGGGGCAATTGTTGCATGGGTAATAAAGTTCCTTTTGCCATCGAAATAATTGCTATGAAAATAACCAACAAAGGCCGAATTGTTCAGATTATCTGCTTGTCCTTTTTCATTTTTTGCGCTTTTAGTGCCTGCAAAAGTTTGGATCCAACTCTAAAACCTGCTCTTTCAAAAGTCCCCACCGCATATTCCACCGTGAATGTCCCGGTGCAGATACCAACTCAAACTCTGGAAAATCTGGTCAACCAGCGAATTCCACCAGTACTTTTTTCTGAAAAATCCATGGATCTGGGCAATGGGATAATCGGTGACCTCAACTTTTCCAGAAATGGAATGGTGAAAATCGAAGCAGTCGATGAGCAGCGGATGCAAATCACACTCCCGATAAAAGTTCAGGGCGAAGTCGGACTCAAGCCGGGCGGACTCCGAAATCTTTTCCAATCCAAAATCCCTCTTGACCAATCTTTTTCTCCTGTCGTATTGATCAATCCTGAAATCAATTCCAACTGGTCTTTGGGCATTTCTGAGTTTGAATTGGTGGATTTAGGAGGAACTATGAGTCTGAATGTGCTGGGAATGGAGCTTGAACTGAGCCAACTGATTCAAAAAGAAATTCAAAATTATGCCTCGAAAAACTTAACCACAAATCCGGACCTGATAAAGCTCAAACCGATAGTTGACCAAGCTTGGAGTCAGGTCGGGAAGCCGGTATTCGTGGACTTTCAGGGGAAGAAAATGGCCTTTTCCATCCAACCGGATTCGATCAAACTCTCCGAAAATTTCACTCCCGGAAAAGGTTATAACCTCAACCTGGGCTTGTCCGGAAAGGTCAATTCTCATCCCGCCGATGCAGCACCCAGCCGAGCTTTTCCTTTGCCCAAACTCACTGAAAACAAAAACCTGGCGAACCAGCTTGAAATCTTGATTCCCCTGAGTCTTACCTATGTCGAAATTGATGACCTCCTGAAGGAAAACTTCGAAAACCAACAAATCCGTGTCAACAAAACCACGGTCTTTACTCCAGCCAACTTCAGATCTCAGGCCTATGGTGAAAAACTTGGAATCAAGATGGAATTCCATGCTGAGCAAAGCAACGGCGATGCTATTGACGGTGAACTGTTTCTTGTCGGATTGCCGACTTTTGATGCGGAAGAGCAGGTTTTGATTTTCGACAAGGTCAATTTCAACCTGAAAAGTGAAAGCAAAAAAGCCAAAATGGCCGCCTCCCTGAAAAAGGGGAAAATTATCCGCCAGCTCAACAAAAAACTCAGATTCCAGATGGCAGACGTAATGGAAGAAAGTCTTGGTGGAATCCGCGAAAGACTCGCCTTTCAAACGCCCTATGCAGACTTGAAAATCGTTGATTTGGAAATTTATCCCGATGGATTTTACCCTACTTCCACCGGTTTGGAGATTCAACTGAAAGCTACCGGAAAAGTAGACGTGGCCTGGAAATAGTAAAAGCAGTTTTAACCTTTCATAATGCTTAAGTACCAATCGGATTTCAAATCCTGCGATCCGAGTTCGAGATTTGAAATCTCGAACAGCCAAAAAGCTACCGGAAAAGTAGAAGTGGCCTGGAAATAAAAAAAGCTGCCGGGTTGGGCAGCTTTTGAAAGGTTCATAACTAGTGGTTATTTCAATTTTTTGAGCATTTCTCCTGCCACAGATTTGACGCTTTCATCCAGAAAATTCTTGGATATTTTATCAATCCGTGTTTTCAGGGTTTGCTCCAGCTTGCTTGCTTTTGCAGAAAGCAACCCAAACTTGACCACCGAAGGATCATTATCTTCCAGAGATCGCTTTAGAATTGCTTCAGCAACCGAGGATTTTCGGTTTTTTGCCCCAAAAGCTGCTGCAACTCGAATGAGCGCGGAGCCTTTGTCAGATGCCTCTTCGAGTATTTGATCGGCGGCATCGCCTTCGATATATCCTACCAGATAGGCAGCCTTCATCGCGAGATTTTCATCACTGCTCGCCACCAATTCTTTCAAAAATGGAAGCGCATCCACTCCAAATTTCAATGCAGCCGCTGGATAGTCTAACTCATCCTGTCGGAGAAATGCCAGAAGTTCATCCGGATTAAATCCTCCTGAAGATGCTGATGTTCGTTTTTGTGCCATGATATTTTGGAGTTAAAGTGGAGTACTGAGCGCAGAATTACGCATAGTGGTGGATTCAGCAGCTGTCAGGTCAGGTGGTGGATTCGTGATGTTGAACGTGCCTAAGCCAGTCATCAGCCTGTCATTGTTACTAACGTGGCTAAGTCCCAAAACGTGGCCAAATTCATGTCCCAAAGTCCATCTACTAGCCGAACGGACTACCACACAACCTGGTCTTCCGGCTGGATGTGCCGCGCAACCATTATAGCCCGGCACAGTACTTCGGACATAATAGACTACGAGATCATTTCCGCTCATGAAGTTTCTGTTACCGAAAAGGGAATTTTGCTCCGCAGTAGTTTGTCCCATAAAACAACCTCCTACGTCTACGTCATTTAGGGTAGGAAGATTGAGGTTTTCGGTTGTGACCCAATCCACCCGGATTCCGGAAACAGCCCAAACCTCCTGCATTGCAGCAAATTGCTGGTTTAGGGTAAATGAACTGGGAGTTTCAAGGATTTTCACATGAACCCTAACCCGCTCTCTAAGCACCCTGACTCCTGCCGTAGAAGACCAAAAGATACTGCCCCTCTGGAAATGGGAAATCCTTCCAGTACCTCCAAATACCGCCAATTCGTCCGATGTTGGATAACCCAAAACGCTTCTTTCCCAGCCAATGGAAGCCCAATGCTGCCTGATTAATCCATGGACTTCCTGGGCGCCTGTGCTTGGAGTCCAATAAATACTTCCTCCCTGGAAATGATTGTATCGGCCTACCCCATCCGGGCAAACCGATTCATTGGTCAAAGGATATCCTAAAAAGCTCCTTTCCCAACCCATGCTGGAATATTTTGCCCGGATTAAACCATGCACTTCCCAAGCTCCTGTAGAAGGACTCCAATAAATACTTCCACCCTGGAAATGATTGTACCTGCCTACACCATCCGGGCAGACAGACTCATCTGTGAGTGGATATCCTAAAAAGCTCCTCTCCCAGCCCAAAGACTGCCAGCGAGCTCTGATCAACCCATGAACTTCATGGGCACCTGTGGATGGATGATAATAAATCGATCCGTTTGCATAATGCTGATAAGAACCCACTCCATCCGGACATTTGTTAATCGGTGTAGTGTTTGGTCCCAACCAGCCACCTGGACCTCCCAAGGCCTGATATTTCAGGGTAATGGGATGCTGAAAGGTCTGAAGGTTTTGAAGCAACTCCAGATTCAGCTCTGTCCTCACCAAATTGGGGTCAATTTTGAGTTTTGACATAGGACTTAATTAAAAATGTGAAACAAAAAACTTAACCAATCTAATCACAAAATATTAAAACTCAATCCCAGTTTAATTAAAATATCGACTTAAAAATCTTCATCAACTAGTAGTTTTTCATCAAATCTTTAAAGTTACTAATTCCCTTATTTTTGCATTTACTCAATAATTTCAAAAAAAGCTGTGCGGTCAAAAATGCATCCCCTGCAGCGGTATGCCGATCGTCAGTTTCGATCCCGTAACGCATACAAAGCGCATCCAAACTATACATTTCAAGGTTGATTCTGCTCCGGTCTGCATGCGGGCCATGCTCAAGTCTAATCGCCAGATTCAGAGTATCCAGGACCGGATTTGGGAATTTCTCAATACCAAAGGGCTTTAGTTTTTTTTCAATAATTTCCAGATCAAATCCTAGGTGATGCCCTACCAGGATTGAATTGGACAGATAGGATAAGAGCATTTTCAGAAATTCTTCTGAGGAAATCTGATCTGGAATATGCACCAATCCGTGAATTGGGGCTGTTTTCCCACCAGAATTTTCAGTCATCGGATACCATTCCACAGATGTGGGAATTTGAATTTTCATTGCGGATATTTTCACCGCCCCAAAAGACAAAATCGAATCCCTGGCCGGATCCAATCCAGAGGTTTCGGTATCCAAAACGGTGAAATGCAATTGTTCGAAAGACCTGATTCCTGGGATTGGTAGGGAATTTTTCGCCACAAAATCCCGGACAAATTCAAGTCGCTCTTGTTTTACTTTCCAAAATTCCCACCAACTCATCTTCTGAAATAGTCAAGTTGAAACCGGATATTGACGATTTCCTGAAGTTCCGAAATCGGTGTAAAAGCGTTTTTAAGGAGTTGCCTCTGAAGTTTTCCCAGTGATTTGGGATTGATATATCGGCCACTGTTTCGGTTTTGCAGACCTTCCAAGGCGCGCATCCGCATCAGAATTTCGTATGCTTTCCCTGCTTGGGAAAAAAGCTCGGCATTGGCGGGTTCAAGCTCACATAGCTTTTCAAATCTCCGGAACGTATTGTTGATCCCGACCACTTGGTGGCTTAAAACCAGCAAACGTGCCAGATCGGTCAGAGGCAACATCGCTCTGGATTTGATGTCAAACTGGTCCCTGTTTTCACCCGATTTTTCGACCACAAAGTCCTTGAAGAATCCGAGAGGAGGAGGGTTTTTCAGGGCATTCTGAGCCAAAAAATTGAGAAAAACCTGCTTTTTGCCGATTTCCCCATAGATATGCTGAGTCAGTTCTTCGGCTAGTGCTTTTCTCCCTGAGACAGCCCGATAGTCGAAGAAAATCGAAACCTTCATCAGCGCTTCCGGAGAAGGATGAAGAATCCAATCAGAAAAGTAATTTTTCCAGTCAGAAAGTGGCTTTACCCATTCCGGATTACTGGCCATGATTTTACCCGGGCAGGGATCAAATCCACAGGCCAAAAGGACCTCTACCACTCCTTCTCCCAATTTTTGAAAGTATTCAGTCGCTTTTCCCCGAAGCTCGTTTGGCAAATCTTCGTAGAGAATAGCATTGTCCATATCGGTCCGAAGCAATTGCTCCTCCCGGCCTTCGCTACCCATGGATAAAAAACAAAACCGGGTATTGACCATTTCGGGGTATTCCGGTTTCAGTTGTTTTTTTGAAATTTGCAATGCCTGCCTGATGATGACATCATTTATCTCTGTCATCACAGAGGCAACAAATTCCATCGAAACTTCATTTTCAAGATAATATTGAAGCATTTGCTCGGCTCGGTCACGGATAATCCGCATTTCTCGGATCTCCAGCGTATTCATCAAGCCATGAATCAGAACGGCCGGGCTATTCCCCATTGAGAGGAAAATGTCATGATCAGAGATGATCCCACAGACTGGACTTTGCTCTGTTCCATCTTCGGTCAGAACCAAATGATGAAGCCGATGGCGAATCATCGTAAGGTACAAATCGGAAAATCCGTCCTGTTTCTTTCTGGTAATCACCGGACATGTCATGGCGGTGGACACAGGATTTTCGGGGGAAATTCCTAAGGCAATCACACGGCTTCGCAAATCCTTATCGGTCAAAATCCCCAGAGGAAATCCCTTTTCATCACAGACAACAATGCTGCTGACCTGACCATCAGCCATTTGCTTTGCCGCACTTTGGATCGAAGTAGCAGGCGAACATCTCAAGACTTTCTCTGAAATATTGACTTCCGATTGATCCGAAAAAATCAAAAGGGAATGATCTCCTGAAGCATTTTTGAATTCACTTCTGGCTTTTTGACCCTGAGAAAGATCCTGTCTTACGACCACCTGACCGGCTGCAAAACCTGCCGCGAAAAAGAGAGCGACTCGACTGTTTTCTTCCAGGATCTTTTCAAAAACATTCACAGGAATTGCATAAATCAGGCTGTTTTCGATGACTTTTGAAGTCAGGAGATAAGGCCTTTTCCCCAACAAAGCCAATACACCAAAGACATCTCCTTCATCACAAACCTCCCGGATTTCCTCCCCATTTTGGGAATTTTCCACGAGATGGATAATCCCTTCTTTCAGAATAAAAAAATGAGGCCTCGCCGCCTCACCCTGCCTGAATAGAATTTCACCCTTCTCTAAATATTGAATCTCGACACTTTGGGCAACACAGATGAGCTCCTCCTTCCCCAGAAAGGAGAAAGGAGGAAATCTTTTTAGAAACTCAGCGACTCGGTTGACGATGACGTTACTCATTCCGGATAAGCTTGCCTGAAATATTTTCTGCCAGAATGGCAAGATTATTTTTGGTACTTTACTTGAGTGACCTAGTATTCAAGATATTGAAAATGAAGCGATTTTTCAGAATTTTCCGACCAACCCGTCGTCTGATGTGGGCGCTGATAGTTGCGTTCATGGTTGGGGTCCATAATTTTTACAAGCAAGAAATGGACTCCCCAGAATCGATCGTGAATTCGATAGAGATTGATAGTGAAGAGGAGGATGCCGCCCCTAAAGACTAAAGTGAGAGCCATTTTCGAATTCAGAAGGCTAAATTATGAAGTCTGATAGGTGACAAAATCCAATTCAGAAATCCGAAACTCCTATTTCCTTCCTTCAATAATCTTCTCCACCACATCCGGATCCAACAGGGTGCTGGTATCACCCATGCTGTCCAAACTTCCTTCTGCCACTTTTCTCAAAATTCTTCTCATGATCTTGCCTGAGCGTGTTTTTGGAAGTCCGGGTACGATTTGAATTTTATCAGGTTTTGCAATTGGTCCAATGATATTGGAAACCGTGTTCTTAATCTCATTGATCAGATTGTCCTCGGTTCGATTGGTCATATCACAAATCACAAAGGCGTAGATTCCCTGGCCTTTGACTTCATGTGGGTATCCGACGACTGCGGATTCGATGACTTTTGGATGTTCGTTGATCGCATTTTCCACCTCGGCTGTACCCATTCTGTGACCTGAGACATTGATCACGTCATCAACTCGGCCAAGGATTCGATAGTAGCCGTCATGATCCCGCTTTACTCCATCACCGGTGAAGTACATGTTTTTATAGGTGGAAAAATACGTTTGCTTGCATCTTTCGTGATCTCCATAAGTAGTTCGGATCATGGACGGCCATGGAAATTTGATGCAAAGGTTACCCTCCACGGAGTTGCCGGTAAGCTCATTGCCTTCCGCATCTACAATACAAAGCTGAATGCCCGGCAGAGGCAAAGTCGCATAAGCTGGCTTGGTAGGGGTTATACCTGCCAAAGGAGAAATCAAAATCCCACCAGTCTCGGTCTGCCACCAAGTATCTACAATCGGACAATGTCCTTTTCCGATATGGGTATGATACCAATGCCAAGCTTCTTCATTAATCGGTTCACCCACAGACCCCAGCACTTTCAAAGAACTCAAATCCCTTCCCTGAATCGGGTCGGTTCCAAAGGCCTGCAGTGCTCTGATCGCAGTAGGTGCGGTATAGAAAATGTTGACTTTGTGTTTCTCGATCACATCCCAAAATCGACTGGGATTGGGATAAGTAGGTACTCCTTCAAACATCAGTGTAGTCGCACCCGCCAAAAGCGGCCCATAAACAATATAGGAATGGCCAGTGACCCAGCCGATATCTGCAGTACACCAATACACATCACCTGCTGAATACTGGAAAACATTGTCGAAGGAATATTTGGTGTAAACCATGTATCCACCGGTGGTGTGAACAACGCCTTTTGGCTTGCCCGTGGACCCGGAAGTATAAAGGATAAACAGCATGTCCTCGCTGTCCATTTCCTCAGCCGGACATACTGCGGATTGTCCTTCCAAAACTTCATGCCACCAGAAGTCTCGTCCGGCTACCATGTTGGTTTCCTGTCCAGTCCTTTGATAGACGATCACCGTTTCGACAGAGGATTTTTCCAAAGCTTCATCCACGACCGATTTGATGCCGATTTTTTTGTTGCCACGGTAGTTTCCATCCGAGGTCAAAATAGCTTTTGCCTGGCAATCTATCACCCGATCCGCCAAGGAAGTACTTGAAAATCCGGCAAAAACCACGGAATGAATTGCTCCGATTCTGGCACAGGCAAGCATGGCAATCGCAGCCTCTGGCACCATCGGCATATAGATAATTACACGATCCCCTTTTTGGATGCCTTTGCTTTTTAAGGCATTTGCAAAACGGCAAACCTCCACAAAAAGCTCTCGGTAAGTCAGGGTTCTGGTTTCTTCACCCGGCTCATTGGGCTCCCAGATGATTGCAGGACGATCCCCGATTGTATATAGATTTTTCTCGAAAATGTTTTCAGTGATATTCAGTTTTGCATTCACAAACCACTTCACATCGGGAGTTTCAAAGTTCCATTTCAAGACACTGGACCAACGTTTTCTCCAGTGAAAGGAATCAGCAATTCTTGCCCAAAATTCTTCAGGCTGTGCCACACTTTTCTGGTATTCGTAGAGATAGCCACTCAGTGTATGTAATCGGTCACTCATGATAAGGTAAGGTTATAAGGGGTACTTTTTATTCTAATGATTTTGCGCGGAACCGGCGCCTTTTGGTATCCGGATTTCCTGAATCAGGTCTTGCACGTGTTGGGGCGGTGCAGGGGTAAATTTAGAAATGACATAGCAAACCAGAAAATTCAGAAGCATACCTACAGAACCTATTCCTTCGGGCGATATCCCAAACCACCAATTATCAGGTGTATTCATTTCTGGGCTGATGAATTTGAAATAACTGATGTATGAAATAGTGAAAATCAGACCGAAAACCATCCCTCCGATCGCTCCTTCCTTATTGATCCTGGTGGAAAATATCCCCAGAATAATTACCGGAAAGAATGATGCCGCTGCCAGTCCAAAGGCAAAAGCCACGACTTCAGCCACAAATCCAGGTGGATTCACTCCAAAATATCCTGCAAATATCACCGCTCCGGCTGCTGCAATCCTAGCGATTTGAAGTTCTTTTTTCTCGGAAATCTTCGGATTAAAAGTCTTCACCAAATCCCTGGAAACTGAGGTAGAAATGACCAAAAGCAATCCTGCTGCTGTTGACAATGCCGCCGCCATTGCCCCCGAGGCGACCAAGCCAACCACCCAATTGGGCAGATTAGCGATCTCGGGACCGGCTAGCACCAAGATATCCTTGTCGATGGAAAGTTCATTTGTCGTCGGATTAGGCAGGTATTGGACTTTGCCGTCCTTATTTTTGTCATCGACTACGATGAGGTTGGTTTTTTGCCAGCTTTGAACCCAAGTAGGGAGTTCAGAGATGTTTTTTTCGGAGGTGGAATTGATCACATTGTAGATGCCAAACGCAGCTACTGCAGGAGCCGTGGTGTAGAGGATTGCGATAAAAACCAACGCGTAACCTGCTGAAAGCCGCGCGTCTTTTACCCTTGGGACAGTGAAAAAACGGACAATCACGTGGGGCAAACCGGCCGTACCCACCATCAGGGCCAGTGTGATCATGAACATATCAGCCATCCCTTTTCTACCCATGGTATACTCGGCAAAACCCAGATCGGCCAACACCCCGTCCAGTTTTGCCAAAAGCGGTGTGCCGTCGGCTACATTTCCACCCAACCCCAGTTGCGGAATTGGGTTGCCCGTCAGCTGCATTGAGATGAAGATGGCAGGCACCATGTAAGCAAAGATCAGTACACAAAACTGGGCGACTTGGGTATAGGTAATCCCTTTCATCCCACCCAATACGGCATAGAAAAAGACGATGGCCATCCCAATTACTACCCCCCATTCGATGGGAATCTCGAGGTAGCGTGAAAATACAATCCCAACTCCCCGCATTTGTCCGGCGACATAGGTGAAAGAAATGAAAAGCGCACAAATCACAGCTACGACCCGGGCTTTGTTGGAGTAATAGCGATCCCCGACAAAGTCTGGGACGGTGAATTTCCCAAATTTTCGAAGGTAAGGTGCAAGCAATAGCGCCAAGAGAACATAGCCTCCGGTCCATCCCATGAGATAGACCGAACCATCGTATCCGGAGAAGGAGATAAGGCCTGCCATGGACATAAAAGAAGCCGCAGACATCCAGTCAGCTGCTGTGGCCATTCCATTGGCTAGGGGAGAAACTCCTCCACCCGCGATGTAAAATTCTTGGGTAGATCCTGCACGGGTCCAAATGGCAATCCCGATATAAAGCACGAAAGAAAGTCCGACCAGCAAATAGGTCCAGGTAAGAATATCCATCTCAAATATTAGTCTTCGTGTACATCAAATTCCCGGTCCAGCCTGTTCATCCGAATCACATAAATGAAAATCAGGATAATGAAGGAATAAATAGCGCCCTGCTGGGCAAACCAAAAACCGAGCGGATATCCTCCGATTTTGAATTGATTGAGCGGTTCAACCAAAATAATCCCAAACCCAAACGAAACCAGGAACCAAACAAAAAGCAAAATCAGAAGGGTCCGCAAATTTTTCTTCCAATAGACAGCCATTTTATTAAGTGCTTGATTCATAGTTTTTTTTGGGTTTAAAGGTGAAAAAGCAACTGAAAAGAAAGCTAAAATGTCATTTTGAGAAAAGAAATTTCCGCCATTCAAATCAAAAATGAAATACTTGAATCTGGAGACAGAATCCAAGCTCTTTTCCATGAAAAGCTGAATTTTTTTAGAAACATTCAGAAGTTTCTTCAAAAACTCTGGCTTATGGCATGAGATTTCGAAAAAATCCTAAGCTTTTCTTGAAAAGTAAGAAATCACACGAAGTATTCGGACGCCATGGCCAGAGCTGCCGCAACGAAAGTCACCATCAGCTTATTCAACTGGAATTTGTGATGCGGGCTGCTTTCAAAAAAGATCGTGGTAGAAATATGTAAAAACCCGCCCGTCACCAAGCCATACAATAAGCCAATTCCTTCATTGGATAGAATTCCCTGATTGATAAAAAATGCACTCGAAAACATCCCTAGTGGTGACGCTAATGCAAAAACGGTCAACAGGATCAATGTCCATTTTTTACTTAAAGAGGCTGAAAGCACGGCCGCAAGCGCAAAAGCAGCTGGACCTTTGTGCATAATGATTCCCAGTAAAACTGTTTTGTCACTGTGTGAATGTCCGGCAACCAATGATTCTTCTGGAATCGTTGTTCCATGCGAAAGTAAGGTTCCTTCAAGGAATGCGTGGATAAACAAACCGAGCATCAAGGTGATCACCCCTTTTGAAGTTTCGGAATTATGCTTGTGGATATGCCCATGCTCGATTCCTGATGACCAATATTCCAGCACTTGCTGCAAAAGGAAACCCAATAGGATGTATAGCCCCATGCTAGAATTGCTGTATCCGGAATTAAACAGTTCCGGAATGATGTGTAAAATGGTGATGGAAAACAGATAGGATCCAGCAAAAACCAGCACCAGTTTAAAATATCGATCCCTAAAAGCCGGGGCAAAAAACACCAACAAGCCCGCAATCATCGCGGTAAGAAAAAGGAGCAGAAAGTTTATTACCATGGTCAATTTTTGGCCTTTCCACTTGTGAGGAAAAGTCCTTGTCGGGTCATAACTCCAGCAAAGGTAAGAAAATTCAATAATGTTGCATTTAGGACTATTAATTTACAGGAAAAGATAAAAACCGACCCAACTCCGGGCTGATGTATTGCTTCATTTTCCCTCCTTTTTCATTGTAAATCAACATCATTTGAAGCTCCGTTCTTAAGGAATCGATCCGGATTGCTTCCCTCCATCCCAAAACCATCACCGCATCGGCCATTGCATCAGCAGTCTTGGCATCCGGACTAATCACAGTCGCCCCCAACAAACCATGACTAACCGGAAATCCGGTCCTCGGGTCAAGCGTGTAAGAAACCCTTACCGAATCTTTGGAATAGAATTGCTCAAAATTTCCAGCTGAAGAGACCGCCTTGTCCTGAACGGCCAAGACACCCTCTCCTTTTGTACCTAAACTGTCAGCCATATAATACAGACCTATTTTCCAAAGTTCCTCTTTTTCATTTGTGCCTTTCGCCAGGTTTTCACTCCCGATCTGAACCAGATAATTTTTTATTCCTTTTTCTTCCAAAAATCCCCCTATCAGATCCAGTGCGTATCCTTTGGCCGATCTGGAAAAATCCAGGAAAAGCCCCGTGGTTGATTTTCGGATTAGTGTATCACTCAAGATCACTTTTTTCAACCCAACTAAAGAATGGAAAATCCTGACATCAGTGCTGTCCTGAAGCCTGGCTCCGGATGGGGAAAATGTCCAGATTTTTTCGATTGGTTGCTGCGTGGGGTCAATTGCACCGGCAGTAAGATCAAATATCCGATTTGCTTCCTTGAGCACATCCAGCAAAGTGCCTGAGGGTGAAACCAAAGTATCGCGGAAATTCAGCCGATTAATTTCTGAAGTTGGTTCATAAACGGAGACCGCCAGATTAAACGCTTTCAAAAGTGAATCAACCGAAGACTGAAAGTTTCGGTTTTTTTGATCCAAATAGGTGATTTGGTAATCTGTTCCCATAGTTTTCCCGGAAAAAACCACTTTCCCAGGCGCAGATTTTTCTTCAGTATTTTGAGGGGATTTTCCCTCGCGGGTCCTCCAGGCATATACTCCCAAAACCAAAGCAAAAAGTACTAGAGAATAAATGATGTTCTTCCGGCCGTTTGGATTCATTTCGGGATAATTTTCAGGCGAATTTAGGTCATTTTTTGAGAGCGAGGACAAAATGAGAAAGATCTCCGCATGGTGTTTTGTTTATATTTGTGCGTACCCCAAAAATCATGAGAGAAGATTACCTGAGAGGAGACGAAGAGCAACTGAGTCCAAAAGACAAGGAATTTGAGCGGGCTTTGCGGCCTTTGAGTTTCGAGGATTTTACGGGACAGGCCAAGATAATTGAAAACCTCAAGGTCTTTGTGCATGCAGCAAAAATGCGAAAGGAGCCGCTGGATCACGTGCTACTGCACGGACCTCCTGGTTTGGGTAAAACCACTCTTTCCAATATCATCGCCAACGAACTTCGTGCAGGAATCAAGATCACCTCAGGTCCGGTTTTGGACAAACCTTCAGATCTGGCAGGATTACTGACCAATCTTGAGGAAGGAGATGTGCTTTTTATCGACGAAATCCACCGCCTGAATCCCATCGTGGAAGAATACCTCTATTCTGCAATGGAGGATTTCAGGATCGACATCATGCTAGATTCGGGTCCAAATGCCCGTTCGGTACAGATTTCCCTTAGTCCGTTTACACTGATTGGAGCTACCACCCGGTCTGGATTATTGACTTCACCTCTGCGGGCCCGGTTTGGGATCAATTCCAGATTGGAGTATTACGATGCGAAACTTCTGACTGACATTGTGATCCGCTCTGCTGGTATTTTGCAGACTCCAATCGATGAGGTTGCTGCTTATGAACTTGCGAGAAGAAGTCGGGGAACACCTAGGATCTCCAATATGCTTCTCCGGCGAACACGTGATTTTGCAGAAGTCAAAGGTAATGGAACCATTACGCTGGAAATCGCCAAGATTGCTCTGAACGCCTTGGATGTAGACGAAAATGGCCTGGACGAAATGGACAACCGCATCCTGCTCACCATCATCGAAAAGTTTAAAGGCGGACCTGTCGGGTTGAGTACCATTGCCACAGCCTGTGGTGAGGAAGCCGAAACGATCGAGGAAGTGTATGAGCCTTTTTTGATTCAGGAAGGCTATCTGAAGCGGACTTCAAGAGGAAGGATGGCAACTGAGTTAGCCTATACTCATCTGAAAATCAAGCCTACCGGAGCGAGTGGGACGTTGTTTGATATGTAAAGAATTTATCCAGAAGATGTGGTTACTGAATACACTAAAACCCGGTTTACAAGGGATTTTGGCTATATCTTGAACTTCTTGGGATCAATTCTATTGGGCCTAAAACTCACAACTTCAATTTAATCTTCTTTAAATCTATAGTAAATACTGGTTTGCTTGCTGAAGACACATTTTCTTAATTCTGGCTTTTTATAAGATGCAGGAAACATTTCAGGATTCTCGGCAATCAACTCGAGGACGTTTTCAATTTCTTGAAAAATCTCTTCGCCTTTAGTGATGCCGAAATTTCGGATAATATATTCCAAGAGATCGAATTGCTCTTCAAGTGCTTGAAGAGAATATTTGACTTTAAAAGCCAAGGCTAAAAATTGAATTTTCGTCTCATCAGTTTCTTGACCTCATCATGAGAAAAACTCTTCCCTTCATCCAGCTGTTTTATTCCAAGATTGATAGCTAGCTGATCTTCTTCAGTCAATTCATCCCAAAAATCATACGTGTCTTCAATTTTCAACAAATTCTTAATCTCGGTAAGAATTGCCTCATCAGAAGTTTGAAGAATTGCTGAGATCAGATTTTTTTTAGATTGAATATCCATGACTTTAAGCTTTCAAATTCAATTTAACGGATTTGACTGAATCCAGATGTTTCAATTTGTTAAAACATTTAGATTCAGAAAATTCTCTTATAGTCTTCAGATTGTTTTGTGATTCCAAAAAATCTGCAGAAATCTGTGGCCTTTTCTGCGGAAATCTTTGGGAGAAAACAAAAAAGCGGCTATTACACCGCTTTTGCTGTTTCTATCTGGTTGATGATATCCTCGTAGTCGAGCTTGTTCCAGTTTTCGGTGATCAATGGATCAGCCATCACTTTGTTCATGATCGCTTCCTGAAGTTTCCCCTGGGCATACGCTTCGGCATAACTCATATCTGTAAAGGTCACCATCGTGTAGAGCGGAATCCACTCTTTAGGGTAGAGTTCGTGGAGCTTTGCTTCGATTTTTTTGCGGAGCAAAAACTTCGGATCCCCTACAGAATCCCGCATTTCGATAAAATTTTCCATCGCCAACTGGCAAATTGCATCGGTGTCAGGCTTGCGCTTTTTCTGGAATTTTTCAAAAACCAGATCCCAGGCATTTGTTCCAAGCTTTTCGATCAATCCGTTCAGAATTTCACAATCCTCAAACCCACAATTCATGCCCTGCCCATAAAATGGCACCATGGCATGTGACGCATCTCCCAAAAGCAGGGAATTTCCCTGAACCCAAGGATAGCATTCGATATTCACCAAAGCAGCCGTCGGATTTTTGAAAAATTCAGTCTTGATATCCGGCATCAACTTATAGGCATCATCAAAATAGGCCCTGAACATGGTCTCCAAGTCTTTTCCGTCCTGGATTTTTTCAAAGCACACTTTGGAACCCTTGAAAGGCAAAAAAAGCGTACAGGTGAAGGATTTGTCAGGATTTGGAAGAGCGATCAGCATGAATTTCCCACGCGGCCAGATATGCAGGGCATTGGGATCCATGGCAAATTCGCCAGAAGCAGTCGTCGGAATCGTCAGTTCCTTGTAGCCATGGGAAATGTATTCTTGCCGATAGTTGAAGCGGATTTGCTTTTGCATGGACATTCTCAGGGCAGAATATGCCCCGTCAGCTCCGATAATCACGTTGGGATTGAGCTTCTTTTCACCTTCGGGAGTTTCAAAAGTCACTTCATTTGTCCTGAAATCCACATCGAGGCACTTGTGCTCAAAGTGGGTTTCTGCTCCCAACCGCTCGGCTTCTTCTACAAGCAGCTGATTGAAATTGCCTCTGGAAATAGAATAAATCGCCTGATCTGCTTTGCCATAGGGAACAAAGGTCGTCCCTCCATGCTCGTCATGGATTCTCCTACCGTACATCGGAATGGCAAAAGGCAAGACTTTGTCCTTTAGCCCAACTTGCTCGAGACTTTTCCACCCTCGATGGCTCAAGGCCATGTTGATCGATCTGCCGGCTTCGGAATAAGGGATTTTGCGCTTGTCGGGCCTTTTGTCGTAAACTGACACTTCCAAGCCCTGACGCTTGAGGTATATGGCCATCAGACTACCGATCAGGCCGGCACCCAAGATGGTGATTTCGTTTTTTTTCATCGGATAAGTTTACCCACGCTTCTTTTAAGCGAATTTCTTCAGAGAATGTTCCAAAATCTGTGCAAATCGAAACACGTCCAAGAAGCTGTTATACAGTGGAGTAGGAGCCAGACGGATCACGTTAGGGTTTCTCCAGTCACCTACCACACCATGTTGATACCACTCATCGAAGACCGCTTTGCCGCCCCGATGAATCAGCAAAGATAACTGGCATCCTCTTTCGGAGGGATTTTTTGGGGTAATTATTTCCAAAACCCCTGATTCTCCGCTGATTTCGCGGATTAGGAATTCCAAATAACCAGTCAATTTTTCACTTTTTGAACGAAGATTTTCCATTCCCGCCTCTTGAAAAATATCCAGGGAAGCTTGGTGAGCTGCAAGTCCAAGGACATCTGTATTGGCCAATTGCCAGCCATCTGCACCATACATCGGGACAAATCCTTTTTCCATTCGGAATCGCTCCTCCTCATCATGCCCCCACCAACCCGCAAAACGGGGCAAATCCGCACGTTCCGCATATCGTTCGTGGACAAATATCCCCGAAATGTTACCAGGTCCGGAGTTCAGGTATTTGTAGCTGCACCAAGAGGCGAAGTCAACATCCCAATCGTGAAGCTTCAAGACGGCATTGCCCGCAGCATGAGCCAGGTCAAATCCTGCCAAAGCCCCAACGGAATGAGCCGCTTCCGTGATGGCTTTCATATCAAAAAGCTGTCCTGTATAATATTGCAATCCCGCCATGTTGACCATAGCAAGTGAATCTCCATGCTTGTAAATTTCCTGCAGGATATCCTCCGTCCGGAGAGTTTTCTCACCCGACCTTGGGCTCAACTCAACCAGGACATCCAGAGGATCCAAGCCGTGAAATTTGATCTGGGACTCAAGCATGTACTGGTCGGAAGGAAACGCTCCAGCCTCCACGATAATCTTATATCGGTCCTCGGTTGGCCTGTAAAAAGAAACCATCAGCAGGTGAAGGTTCACCGAAAGGTTGTTCATGGCGACGACTTCGTGTTCGTGGGCACCGACGATCTCCGCCAAAGCCGATTTGGACTTTTTCCGGACATGAAACCAAGCGTCTTCCCCGTGAAAATGCCCATCCACTGCCAAATTCGCCCAGTTGTTCAGTTCTTTTTCCAGGTAATCCTTGACCGATTTGGGCTGCAGCCCGAGAGAATTGCCACAGAAATAGATGGCTTCTTTTCCATTGACTTTGGGAAAGTGAAATCGGGATCGGAAGTGTGAAAGCGGATCCTGAGCATCCATTTCACGGGCAAAGGATTCGGAGTATTGATATGGAGTTGGGTTCATATTTATTCTTGTCAACAGTCAACGGACCACAGTCCACCGCCCGTGAAAATAAGGGTTGAAGTCTAATTTGTCCTGCTGTCGACCGTCGACCGTGGACAGTTGACCTTACTTTTCCATATAAGTCCCGCAGCTTTTGCAGGTTCTCAGCTCGTCACTCGACCAAAACCGCTCCATGATCGGAGGAAGTTGGGAGACGATATCTGTGAGTTCGACGTACTCTTCGTGAAGTTTTTCGCCGCAGTTTTCGCAGTGCCAGATGAAGCCGTCCAGTTCTCCGGCTTGTCGATAGCGCTCGATGACCAAACCAACGGTATTGGCTGGTCTTCGGGGAGAATGAGGAACCTTACCTGGCAAAAGGAAGATCTCGCCCTCCCTGATTTCAATGTCTTTCGGCTTTCCGTCCTCGATGATTTTCAGGATGATATCGCCTTCCAACTGATAAAAAAACTCCTCACTTTCATCATAGTGGTAATCCTTGCGGCTATTCGGTCCACCAACGACCATCACGATAAAATCCCCGTTGCCCTTGTACACCTGCTGGTTGCCTACGGGTGGCTTGAGAAGGTGGCGGTTTTCATCGATCCATTTCTTGAAGTTAAAAGGCTTGGAGACGGCCATGTTTGATTCGGGTTTGAGTGAAGATTACCTCCAAATATAGGTATTGAAACCAAAATCAGTTGTCAAATAGTTTTATGACCGCTAGGTCTCCTATATGACAGAAATTCGTAGGCTATTCACAAAGCCTCTCCATTGGCTAAAATGGTCGAGGATCCTCAGCACTTCGTAAATCGTACTTCGTAATTCTTACTTTTGCCTATTCCTTCCCGAAAAAAATCATGACCTATCCCATTGCTGATCTTCACTGTGACTTGCTTTCGTTTTTGGCGGCAGTTCCTGGTGCAGATGCTTTTTCCAAAGACCAGATTGCCTGCGCTTTTCCCTGGCTGCAGGAAGGTGGAGTCCGGATGCAGGTGATGGCGATCTACACCAATGTGGATCATTCCAGCATGAAAATGGCCGGAAAGCAGGCCAAGATTTTCTATGATTTGCTGCGCAAAGAAGAAAAAACAGTGAGGAAATTCGATGCTGATTTTCTTAAGAACCCGGCTTCTGATGAACGGATTGGCATCATCGCTTCGGTTGAAAATGCGGCGGGATTTGGTCATGAGAAAGCCACTTGGTCGGAAATCTACAAGCAGTTTGACGCAATGCTGACGACGGTCGGCCAGCTAGCCTACATCAGTTTGACTCACCATACCGAAAACCGCTTTGGCGGAGGAAATTATATCGAGGGAGTTGGATTGAAAGAGGACGGAAAGCGACTGCTGGACTACATGGCCGGAAAGAAGATTCCTATTGACCTTTCCCATACTTCCGATTTATTGGCAGAAGGAATTCTGAATCATATCGACTTACACCATTTGCCAATTCCGGTGATTGCTAGCCATTCTAATTTCCGAGCTATTTGGGATCACAAGCGAAATCTCAGCGATGAGTTTGCCAAGGAGATTGTCCAGCGAGGAGGAATCATCGGGGTGAATTTCCTGCGGGAATTTTTGGACAGGGATGTGCCTGAGCGGCTTTTTGAACATCTTTTGCATGGGTTTGACCTGAGTGAAGATGCGATCTGCTTCGGTGCGGACTTCTTCTACACCAAGAATTTTCCGGACAAAAGTCGCCATCCGATTTACTTCCCTTTGGCTGAAAATGCCGGAAAATATCCTTCGATTCTGGATTCTCTGAGCCAACACTTACCTGAATCACAGCTCAAGAAGCTGTCCCACGAAAACGTCTTCAACTTCTACCAAAAACTCTGGACCTGATGTCAAGTCACCATTTTGTCAAGGATCAGCAGGAACCTGCGGTGTTTATCCTGGACACAGCCGAACTGAGTTTTGAGACCGTTTCCCCGCTTTTGGAATGGGTGCCGACGGTTTTGGTGGGGCAGGAATGTTTGGAAAACGTGCTGAGTTGGGGCATCAAGGTGGATTTGATTCTGGCTACGGAAACCTTTCAGAAGGACAATCTTCACCTGTTGGAAGAGCAATATCCAGTCAAGTTTCTGACTGCATCCCCAGAAAACACGCTAGACGAAGGACTTCAATACCTCCTGGCGACCAAGCATCCTGCGACGCATTTGGTGGGGCTTTCTCATTTGAAGCATGTGGATTTGGGGGAAAAGCTGGAGCTGTTTGACCTGACGATTATGGATGCGGGCTGGAAATACTATCCAGTCAAAAGCGGAAAATTCAAAAAGTGGTTTGCAGAAAGCACGATCCGAATCTTGGGGAAAGAAGGAATGCCAGTCGAAATCTCCAATGAAAACGGTAAGTTGATGCTTCCTTTGGTTTACCTGACTCAGCTGGAGGTACCGGAGGGGATTACGGAGATTGCGGCTTCCGGGGTAATTTGGATTGGGGAAGAGGTTAAGTGAATTGAAAAATTGGAAGATTGAAAGATTGGAAAATTAGTGAAGTCACACTGAGCGGAGTCGAAGTCTTCATTATTCGATGTTCAGCATTCGAAGTTCGAGATTCTGAAAACTGAAAAGTGACCAACGCATTTCTCAGCCCGTCGTAAATCGTAATTCGTAAATCAAAAATAAAAGGAAGGCTTTCACCTTCCTTTTTTCTATAATTTATAAGATCGCTTTGTATCTCGCGATGACCACTACTCCCTCACCCAGCCTACTTTTTCAGCCATAGATTCTCTTTTCCCTTCCGGCCAGTTGTCCGATGCAGGCTTGGCCACGTAGAAGAAGCCCATTAGCATATCCTCTCCTTCCAGTCCGAAATCTTCTCTGGCTTCACCCCAGAAAGTCGGTCCGCCGGTGCCCCAATAGCAAGCAAGTCCATGGGCACAGGCCGTCAAATATATATTTTGCACAGCCATGGCAGTCGCAGCGATCTCTTCCATTACCGGAATACCGGAGTTTTCAGTTCGCTTCATCAGGATGGCAATGACATGTGATGCTTTCAAGGGTTGTTCTTTGAATTTCTGATAAGTTGCTTCGATGAAGTTGGTGCCGTTTTTCTCAGCCCGCATCTTGTACATCTCCGCCTGGTAATCCGCGAATTTCTTCAAGCCAGCGGCTGTATAAACAATGAATCTCCAAGGTTGGGTGACTTTGTGCGTCGGAGCCCAATTGGCATTTTCGAGCATTTCCTCGATGATGGAGTCATCGATGGGATCGTTTTCTTTGAATTGGGCAACAAATTGTGAGCGGCGTCCGCGGATGATTTTATTAACTTCTTCGATGCTGAAATCGGGTCTTTGCATAGTTGTACTTGGTATATTATTAAGTGTTAATTCGTTTTGTACGGCAGAAGTTCGGCTGTCCTTCAAAATCCGGATTCGATCTTTAGAGTGGATATCTTCCGTTCTGTCTATAAGATAACGGGCAATGCTTTTTGTGGACGAATTTCCCAAACGAAGCCAGATTACTTTGGGAGGAAAATTGAATAGGAGTGAAAAATTCACAAAATCCGCGTCAAAGAATACAATTGCAAAACCATTTTCCTTTGCCCATTTCCAAATTTCAAGATCCCTTTTTCCTTCTAATCCAACTTCTCGAACTTGTTTTGAGCCAGGGAAAACGGCAGATATTTCACGGATAACTCGAAAGGAAATGTTCTGATCAAAAAGTAGTGGCATGAAACTATTCAGGCGTATTTCAACTTTTGTTCTCTATCCGCGGCAAAGGCGAGACACGCTCGGATTTGCTCTAATTTCAGCTCAGGAAAATCTGACAAAATCTCTTCCGTAGTCATTCCAGAGGCCATCCAACCCAAAACATCCGCAACATTGATTCTAGTCCCGATTAAATGGGGTTTGCCGAATCGAATGTTTGGGTCAATAGCTATGTATTTTGAGTAGTCCATAAGGGAATTTACGATTTAATTAAAGAAATGATGGTTTAACCGGGATCATTTCAACATCCCCTCCAAAAACTTCCTCACATCCTTGGCCAGCGCATCAAAGTCCTCTTGCCGGTTGTACATCATGTGACCGGCTTCGTAGTAGGTCATATGGATTCTCTCTTGGGGAAAATCATGTCTTGAAAAGGTGTATTCCGCATCAAAAAACGGGGTAATCAGATCGTAGTAGCCATTGGCAACCATCACCTGCATCCTTGTATTGCGGTGCATGGCCTCGCTGAGCGACCTTGCCGTGCTGACATAGCTGGGCTCATAATAGGCCCCATCCGGCACAGGCTTCCAGTTCCAACTGCCGCCCATCCCCACAGCCGAAGTCAGGTAGGGCCTATCCATGGTCACTTTCAAATCCCGCATCAGATAGTCGTTGAACACCGCAGTATAGGCCGAACCCGTCATATAGCTGGCGGGGTCTCCCAAGACCGGACCTTCGGAGACTTTGTCCGTTTCTACAGCCAAATATCTTCCGTCGAGCGTTCCAATGGCTTTTCCTTCAGACCGGAGCAATTCCTTTTTGAAGCGGTGCATGAGGATCTGGTTGTCGGAGTGAAGAATGTAATTTTTATCCAAACCTGTGAAATAGGCCAGCCTCTCGGCGATGGCTGCTTTCTGAGCTAGGGTCTGCTTTTCTCCCAAAAAGAGAGAATTCAGATAGTCACCGTACGCAAAATCACGGGCTTCCTGGGCAAAAGCTTCGATGGTTTTTCCCTTTCCGGCCTTGCCGTGATACCAAGCTGTCACTGCCTGAGATGGTAGATAAGTGAAAAAGGAAGTCAGGTTGTCCGCCCAGCTTGATGAACCCGCATAGTCCAAAGCCTGGGAAATGAGAATTATCCCGTTGAGGGCCATGCTTTGGCCTCCCTCTTCCAATACTTCGGCAACTTTTGCGGCACGGGTGGTACCGAAGCTTTCACCTGCAAGAAACTTCGGAGCCTGCCATCGTCCATTTTGCGTGATCCAAATCCGCATAAACTGTGCGATGGAGGCCGCATCTTCATTTAATCCCCAAAAATCGGAGGTTTTGCCTACACCCTCCACTTGGCTAAAACCTGTTCCGACCGGGTCAATGAATACCAAGTCGGCCAAGTCCAGCATTGCTTGGGTATTTTCCACAAAAGTATAGGGGGCTGCTCCGTCATCTTCTTGGGCATTGGAGTCTGTTTTGACCACTTTAGGGCCAAAAAATCCCATGTGCAGCCAGACTGAGGCCGAACCTGGACCGCCGTTGAAGATGAACAGCACGGGACGCTTGGACGAATCCACACCGTCCCGGGTGTATGAGGTGGACCAGAGTGCTCCGGTGACTTCTCCTTTTGAGTTTTTGAGAAAAGTCTCCCCTACGATAGATTTATAGGTGATTTTTTGGCCGTTAAAGGAGCCCGAGTGGGAAGCTTCAAACTTTTGGGGTTCACGCGGAACCCACTTGGATTCGGTTTTTTCTTCCTGTGAAAAAGAGGTCCCTGTTGAAACCAGTAGTAATAAAAAAGGGAAAAAGAAAAGATTCTTCATATCATTAGTTGAGAGGTAAAATGGTCGGGAAGATATTTAAAATAGGTTTAGATTTTTTGCAAAACCTACTTCCAATTCTGTTATGGATTTCTTGGATCGTATGTCTTGAATCTTGTGTCTAATTTCTAATAATTCAAACCCAATTTGATTCCCCCATACCAATTCCTTGTAGGAGCGGGCTGATAATATCTGCCTCCAAAAGCATTCAGGTCATTGCCCATTGAATAACTTTCATCCAGTAGGTTATCCACTCCGGCAAAAAGCTCCAAATCCCAGTTTCCTAAATTCCGGACAAATCCAACTCGGGTATTGACCAGATTGTAGGACTCCTGATACACGGTATTGGCATCATTGAGCGGGATTTCATCGGTAAACTGATGAGTAAAATTGAGATAGAATCCGATGGACGTTCTCAAATCCAATCGACTGACCAGGTTGTGTGGAGGTACTCCGGTTAAGTCGTTTCCGGAGAAATCATTGTCCTGTTTTGCATAATCCTCAAACTTGAAAAACTGTCCGGTATAGGCCGTCCCAATCAAGAGGTCTTTGAAAAATCCAGCTGAATTTCTCAAAATAGCATAATCCACCGATGCTTCGATACCTTTTTGGTCAGTCGCTCCGGCATTTCGGAAAAGGACAACCCCATTTTCGTTGGTGTATGTGGTAATCGTCTCATCCAATTTGAGATAATATACTGTCAAATCCACATTCAGTTTCTCCCTGCCAAGCCGATACCCCAGCTCGTAATTGACTCCTTTTTCCGCCTCCAAATCAAGATTTAAGCTCCCCTCATTGGTTCGGACTTCGTCAATAGTCGGAGGAGAAAATCCGCTGCTGATCGATCCGTACACCGAACTGAAGGAATTCATCCTGTAATTCAAAGCTACTCGGGGAACGACTATCGGATCAAACTTTCGGGATTGAACTCCGGTGGGTCCACCAGTCGCATCGATTTGCCGATCGATTTCATAGCCGGAGAAATTTTCACTTAGGCCAAGGGTTACGAGCATTTTGGTGCTCAGGTTCCATTCTGCTTGCTGAAAAAAGAAGCCCTGGTAAGCTCTGAGTTTGTCGGAAAACCGGACGGTATCAGCTATTCCTGCGCGATTGCCGAAATTCTGGGCGTCTGTTAAGCCGTTTTGGTATTCCCCTCCTGCGATCAGCCTGAGGGCCTTTCCTGCCAATTCCCCGTCATGGGTAAACTTGGTTCTCAGGCCATATCCAAAACCCAATTCCTTTTTGTAATCCAAAATAAAGGGATTTTCGAAGTCATTGGTGTTGAGGTAAAGCGTCGTGTTGTTGCTGGTTTTATCAGAAAAGCGGTACAAATGACCCAAAGAAAGCAAGAGCGCCTGCTGGGAGATCGAGCTATTTTGAGCCACCGAACCCGGTCGGGCCTGAGTGGGATCGGCAGCGACTTGATCGGCATTCAACGCGCCTGGAATCTGGTAGTCGAGGTCAGAAACCAGCAATTGAGTCCGGATTTCCTGCTTTTCCGAAACCGGGAAAAAGCCTCCCAACTGAAAAACCTGTCGATCCACAGCCGAGTGATCCCGATAACCATCCGATTTTTGACTGACGAAAGAAGCCTCCACTCCACCCTCTCCGACTTGCTGAGAAAGACCCAACCTGAATCGGCTCAATCCAAAATCTCCTGCCAAATACTCGGTGGAAACTCTGTTCCCAACCAAACTCGGCTGGCTGAAAAGTGAAATTGCCCCACCGTTTCCTGCTCCATAAATACTTCCTGAAGGACCCTTGACGACCTGGGAAGTTTTGATGTTTGCAAGATCCAAGAGATTCAAAGCAGTGGTGCCGTCCGGTGCAGTGAAAGGAACTTCATTCCAATACACTTTGACATTTCTCACCCCAAAAGGAGACCGCAAAGAACTTCCGCGGATCGAAACCCGGTAACTGGCAGGAGCTCTTTCCTCAATTCTTACCCCGGCTTTTTGATTGAAGGCATTGACAGGAGAAGTTTCATTGAAGCGGTTGAAATCACGCTCGCTGACCACGGCAATAGCTGCTGATTGCTCCAAAAGCGGTCTTTCGCTTTCAAAGGCTGAAACAGTAACTGTCGCCAGATTCAAAACAGTGGGCACCAATTGAACTTCGTGCTCACCCGGTCCAAAAGTTATTTCCTGACTTTCATAACCTTCAAGGGCAAAGTTGAAATTCATTTCTGTGCTTCCTGGAAAAGCAATAATTCCGGAAGAATTGGTACGCTGGATTTTTTCACTTCCGGCTTTTACCCTGACACCTTCAATTGGATTACCTGAAACCTGATCAGTGATTTTAAGTTGGATTTGGGCTTGAAGCCCTGAACTGATTAACAGGAATATCAGGATGAGAATCTTTTTCATACAGGAAAATTAAGAGGAAACTTGCAGACAAAAGCCTGAAAATTGCCCAATGGTTTCTTTTTGGTCTGCCAAAGTGAATATTTTTCCGGTTCACCTCATTCTGAGTCCTTCCCTAAAGCTGGATCAGTTTTGAGAATTCATTTAAAAAAGATAATTTCTGTGAAATTTTCTTTTGAAAGTTTGAGTTTTCGCAGAAGTTTTAATTAAACCCAAATCACCTAGCCTGACTTTTATGAAACATTTCATTCCTGTTTTACTGGGAGCAGTTCTGTTATTTTCCTGCAAAAAAGATCAAGTTGCAGGCGAATACGACCCCGATGCCTTTGTCAATCCCGAGCTTTTCAAAGACCATATCCGGACTACTGATTTCCAAACTCCCGAACAGGAAATGGCCGGTTTCCACTTACCTCCGGGATTCGAAATCAACCTCTACGCTTCTGAGCCGGATATCACCAAACCGATCAACATGGAGTTTGACGACAGGGGCAGGCTCTGGGTAACACACTCTATCGAATATCCCTATGAAGCCTCCACAGGGTCAGGCGTTGACAAAATCACCATTTTGGAAGATACTGACGGCGATGGCAAGGCTGACAAATTCACGGATTTTGCAAGCGATCTGAATATCCCAATCGGAATCATGCCGGTCAAAGGTGGCGCAGTCGCTTACAGTATTCCGAACATTTACTTTTTCGAAGACAAAAACGGAGACGACAGATACGATGAAAAGCGTGTTCTTTTAGGTCCGTTTGGTCACGAGGATACCCATGGAATGATCAACAACTTCATGCGGGGACTGGATGGATGGATTTATTCCTCCCATGGTTTCCGAAATACCTCAAATGTATCCGGCGCGGACAAAGACTCTATCCACATGACTTCGGGAAATACGTTCCGGTTTAGAATCGACGGAAGCCGAGTAGAGCAGACCACCTATGGTCGTGTCAACCCATTTGGATTTGCGGTGGATGATCTGGGCTATCTCTATTCCGCCGACTGTCATTCCATGCCAATTTATCAGACGATCAGTCAGGGGGACTATCCACACTTTGGGAAAAAAGCTCCGGGTTTGGGTTTTGGGCCTCAGATGATGGACTACCAAATTGGCTCCACAGCACTTTCAGGCCTTGCGTATTACAATGGCCCTGCTTTTCCCGAAGAATACAGAAATAGCTTTTACTCTGGCGATGTGGTCGCCTCACGGGTGAGCAGAAATACTGTTTCCTATGAAGGTTCTACTCCGAAAGCTAAACTCGAAAAGGACTTTTTGGTGAGCGAAGATCCTTGGTTTAGACCGGTGGATATCAAGATCGGACCAGATGGAGCTTTGTACATCGCGGATTTCTATAACCGGATCATCGGGCATTACGAAGTGTCGCTCGACCATCCGGGACGTGACCGAAAAAGCGGTCGAATCTGGAGAATTACCTACAAAGGAGAAACTGACAAAAAGATTGATTGGTCAAAGGCCACAATAGATGAACTTCTGAAAGGCTTGGGCAGCAGCACTTACAGCCAACGCATGATGGCTTCCAACCGAATTGTGGACTTCACAGGATCTGAGGCTGCAGCACCCTTGAAAAATCTTGTAAAAGACAACAAGACAACCTCAGAACAAAAAGTACATGCACTTTGGGCTTTGAAAAGGCTGAATGCACTGAGCCAGGAAGAACTTGCCCAGGCTGCAAAAAGCAATGATCAGGAAGTGAGAGTGCATGCCTACCGGATTTTAGCGGAATATGAATCCCTGGACCAAAATCAGCGGGCTTTAGCTTTGGAAGGAATCCAGCACACCGATCCCCACACCCAGCGAGCGGCAGCAGATGTGCTGGTAAGACATCCGCATTCGGACAACATCAAACCCATTGCCACCGTGGCCCAAGCTGTGCCGACGACTGACACGCACCTGAAATACACGCTGATGATCGCTCTCCGAAATCATCTCAGAGAACCTGAAATCCTGAATGCTGCGGTTGGCCAAACCTGGACAGAACCGGAAACAAAAGTGCTTATGGACGCCATGACAGATGTTCCGTCACCCCTTGCCTCAGAATTCCTCTATGCCAATTTGAAAAAGTTCGATTCCCCCCGTGATCGGACAGTTGTTTACTTAGAGCATGTGGGAAGATTCATTCCTGAAGCCCAATTGGCACAGGTGATTGATTTCACCAAGGAAAAATTCAAAGATGATGCTCCAGCCCAATACACCTTGCACAACACGATTCAAACCGGTATCGGACAGCGGGGCGGTGCAGGAAATAAAAAGCAAATGACCGATTGGGCTGTGAGTTTTGCGGGAGATTTCCTGAAAAATCTGGAAAACAAACCCCAGCCAATTGCCGATCAGCCCTCTGCACATGCGGACGAGGAATATGAGTTTTACGAGGAAATCTCCAGACAACAGGTGTTTGCTGCAACTATTGCGAGTGAAAATAAGGTGAGTGCTTATGAGAGCGGGCTTCAAAATCTGCTGAATACCAAATGGGCAAAAAACCGGGCAAGAGCCATGGCCGGAAAGGCCTTGCTGGATCTCAGTCCCAGTAAAAATGTGGCTCTTGTGGAAAGTAAGTTGAACGATAGCGATGAAGAACCAGCTTTTCGGGAGGAACTTGCCCGAACGATCGGCAACTCCTCATATTCCGGAGTTGTTTCACTTTTGAACAAATCTCTGAAAGATGCTCCCAACGGCCTGCAGGCAGCAATTGCTTCTGTTTTTGTCAAATCAGCTGAAGGGCGAGCCAATTTGATCAAAGCGGCAAAAGATGGATCTATTCCACCGAGAACCTTAATGGACAGAAGGTACAATGAACAGCTACTTTCCAATTTAACCCCGGCACAACGAAAGGAATATGACGCCCTAACCTCCGGGCTGGAATCTATGCTGGAAGAACGGCAAAAACTCATCGAAACCAGAATGGCAAGGTTTGATCCAAAACCTGATGTGGAGTTGGGCAAAGCGGTTTTTATGAATACATGTAGTGTTTGTCATCAAATCAATGGCGAGGGAGGAATCATCGGGCCTCAATTGGATGGAATCGGCAACTGGGGAAGACGGGCATTGGCTGAAAAAATGCTGGATCCCAACCGCAATATTTCCCAAGCCTTCAAAACCTATACTCTAACTCTAAATGACGGCAAAGTGCTAAGCGGCCTGTTCCGAAGAAATGAAGGAGAACTGGAAGTTTATGCAAACAATGCCGGTCAAGAATTTACCGTGAGCAAAAATGATATCAAGGAAAAGAAGGTATCCCAATACACGTTGATGCCGGACAATTTTGGTGAATCTATTTCCGAAGAGGATTTTGATGCGCTGATCGGATTTTTGCTGACCCAGAAATAATCCTGTCAAAAAAATCCGGAAAAACCCAATTCATAACATGACCTAAAACCGAAACAAGACATGAAAAGCTACTTCCCTTCTTTAACTCTGGTCGTCACGCTGGCAAGTATAATTTCCTGCCAGGCTCAACTGATGAAAGACCGTGATGTCAGCGGAGATATTCCTTTCAAAAAAACAGTCCTCTTTTCAGAATTCGTTTCTGAGGGAGTTGCTGTGGGAGATGTGAATAATGACGGCTCGATGGATGTGTTGGCTGGACCTTTTTGGTTTGAGGCCCCAAATTGGGAAAGACATGAAATCTATACGCCCAAACTCTATGTAGCGGAAAAGGAATGGAGCAATTCGATGCTCAACTTTTCCCTGGATGTCAACCAAGATGGCTGGGTGGATTTCATTCGGGTGGATTTCCCGGGAAAAGCCGTCTATTGGCATGAAAACCCTCAGGGAAAAGACGAACATTGGAAGGAACACCTGATTCATGAAACAGTGGGGAATGAGTCTCCCAATTTTGTGGATATCGATGGAGATGGGCGAAAGGACATTCTTTGTGGCGATGTGGCAAACAAACAGATGATCTGGCTAAAATCTCCGACAGTGCCAGGTGATTTGATTTGGAAAAAGTACACCGTCAGTCAACCCGGCACCCCCGGATCGGAAAATTTTTCCCACGGGTTGGGCTATTCGGACATCAACGGTGATGGGAAAAATGATGTGATTTTCAGAGAGGGCTGGTGGGAAAATCCCGGTGACCCAACCCGTCCAGATTGGAAATGGCACCCTTCCAACTTAGGTGATCCCAGTTCTCACATGTATTCATTTGACTTTAATAATGACGGAAATCTTGATGTTTTCACTGCTTCTGCCCATGAGCGGGGAATCTGGTGGCACGAAAATGAAGGAGACGGTTCCGATCAGAAATTCATCCGACATACGCTGACCGAAGAAATGTCCGAAACCCATGCTATTGCTTTTGAGGATATCAACGGTGACGGGAAAAAGGATTTCGTGACCGGCAAGCGGTACTATGCCCACATGCGCCAGGGGACCGGAGCTTTAGAGCCTGCCTACCTTTATTGGTTTGAATTTGTGCCTGGCAAAGAGCCGAAGTGGCTGGCGCATCAGATCGATGATGATTCTGGCGTGGGTCTCAATGTAGTCGCTGAGGATATCAATGGGGATGGACTTACCGATGTAGTGATCGCCAATAAGAAAGGGATTTTTGTTTTTTCTCAATTAGAAAATTGAAAGATTTTAAAATTGGAAAATTGGCCGTTTGAAGGAGCTTAGAGGCAACTAACGTAAGGAATTTCGAATGACCTACGGACTAAAAACTATAGTCTGAGCAGATGTTAATTGGCGGCTATTTTTTTATTATTTATAAAAACGGGTCAGGACTTCCTGTATTTTTTTCTTTATTTAATCGCATAAAATAGGTAGTATCAACCCGAAATTTACCCATTATGAAAAAGTACATTTGGCCGTTTTTGGCACTTGGCCTTAGTTATTGTCAGGAAAAAGCAGCGCCTCCTGCACCAATTTTGCCAGTACCGAATGAGCGGCAGATTGCTTGGCAGGAATTGCAGTATTACGGTTTTGTCCACTTCAACATGAATACTTTTTCGGACAGAGAATGGGGATTCGGAGACGAAAAACCTGAGCAGTTTAATCCCACCGAACTGGATGCCAAGCAATGGGCCCGAGTAGCCAAAGAAGCCGGAATGAAAGGCCTGATCATTACCGCCAAACACCATGATGGTTTTGTACTTTGGCCTTCCGCCTATACGGAGCATTCTGTAAAAAACAGCCCATGGCGCGACGGAAAAGGCGATTTGATCAAGGAATTTGCAGATGCATGCCGAGCAGAAGGACTGAAGGTCGGAATCTATTATTCTCCTTGGGACAGAAATCATCCTGACTATGGCAAGCCGGAATACGTCACCTACATGCGCAACCAGCTGACCGAATTGCTGACCAATTACGGAGAAATCTATGAAATCTGGTTTGATGGAGCCAATGGCGGTACCGGCTGGTACGGCGGTGCAAACGAGGAGCGAAAAGTCGATAAATTTACCTATTACGACTGGCCTACGACCATCGATTTGGTCCGAAAACTGCAGCCAAAAGCGATGCTTTTCAGCGATGCCGGACCGGATGTACGCTGGGTGGGCAATGAACACGGCTTTGCCTACGAGACCACCTGGTCTAATCTAATGCGCGATTCGGTCTATGCCGGAATGCCTGAATTTTCTGAAAAATGGGCAACCGGTCAGGAAAATGGTACACATTGGGTTCCTGCGGAGTCAGATGTGAGTATCCGTCCGGGATGGTATTATCATGCCTATGAGGATCACAAAGTCAGGACTTTGCCGGATCTCATGGAGATTTATTACAAAAGCATTGGTCAAAACAGTTCTTTGCTGATCAATTTCCCTGTTGATCGCCGGGGCTTGATCCATGAAAAAGACGAGGAGGCTATCCTTCAACTAGCTGCCAAAATCAAGGAAGACTTTGCTGTGAATCTTGCAAAGGAAGCTTCAGCAGAATCAACTTCCGAGCGGGGATTTGGCTACGAAGCAGAAAACCTTTTGGACGGGGATTTCAATACCTATTGGTCAACTCCTGACGGTGAAATTCAGGCTTCAGTTGAATTGGATTTTGGGAAAGAGGTTTCTTTCAACCGCCTTTTGCTCCAGGAATTTGTCAATCTGGGTCAGCGGGTCAAGGCTTTTTCCTTGGAAAAAGAAGTAAACGGTACTTGGAAAAAGGTAGCCAATGGGACGACCATCGGTTATAAACGAATCCTGAGATTCCCCGATACCCAAGCTCAAAAAATCAGAATCAATTTTCTGGATGGAAAAGGAATTCCTGTGATTTCCGAAATCGGGGTGTACTCCGCTCCGGCATTGCTTTTTCCTCCCAAAATCATCCGAACCCCAGCTGGAAAAGTGACCATCACCGCTGCTGAGAAAAGCCAGAAAATCTACTTTACTACAGATGGAAATGCTCCAAAATCAGGAGAAAACCCCTTCAAAGGGGAGCTGGAAGTTTTGGAAGCTACCACTGTGCAGGCTATTGCCGTCGATCCCATTTCCGGCAAAAGCTCTGAACCAGCCCGCGTGGATTTTGATTTGGCCAAAGGAAACTGGAAGGCAGTTTCTGCCGATTCAAATGTTGTAAGGGCGGTAGATGAAAAAACTCAGACCTATTGGACCTCTCAAAATAATGAACTGGTCTTGGATCTTGGTAGAGAAGTCCCCATAAAAGGGTTTACCTATCTGCCAATGCAGGCAAGGTATCCCAGCGGATACATCGCAGCATATTCCATCCAATTAAGTCAGGACGGAAAAAGCTGGAAAGAAGCAGCAAAGGGTGAGTTTTCAAACATTCAAAACAGCCCGATCGAGCAGCTTATCCGATTTGATCAGGTTCCCGCGAAATTCATCAAACTGAAAGCATTGAGAACGGCGGACGGAAATCCGGCTACTTTCGGCGAATTTGGAGTCTTGACCAAATAAAGGGGAATTGCCGCCTTTTATACTTTTGGCTGTGGATTTCAGGTAATTTTCCCTACTTTCTGATCTCAATTGCTTTACACCCAATTAACAAATCTATATGAACAGACGGATCGCACTGCGGCACCTCGCACTGATCTCCGGAGGACTCGTCTTGATTCCCTCTTGTGATTTCAGCAGCGATGATATCCTCGCCGCGTATGAAAACCTCAAGGTGACCGCTTCCCAAAAGGCCCTCCTGGGAGTAATTTCGGACACCATTATTCCGGCAGGAGAAATCAAGGGAGCACTAAACCTAGAAGTCCCGGACTTTATCCTGGTCATGGTCAATGACTGTTTTACCAAAGAAAATCAGGACAAGTTTACTGCTGGCTTAGCGGCTTTTCCAACATACTCACTGAAAATAGCAGGCAAAAAATTCGATGCACTTTCTGTCAAAGAAAAGGAAGAATTGATCCTCAACGGAACCAAGCTGGAAGGCGATGAAACACCAGAAGGAAAGGAAAGAGCCAACATTTCTTACTTCCTTAATTCCACAAAACGATTTACCATTCAAGGCTATATGGCTTCAGAATACATCCAAACTGAAATCATTCCATACTCTCTCATTCCTGGCGAATACAATGGCGCAGTCCTGATCTCCGACCTTCAAAAACCGCGCATCAATGGCTAATTTGAATATCAGAAGTAAACAGGAGCGTACCTATCAAGCCATTGTCATCGGATCGGGAATCAGCGGAAGCTGGGCTGCCAAAGAACTCTGCGACTTAGGCGTAAAAACCCTCATGATCGAGCGGGGTCGCAATGTGGAGCATGGCAAGGACTATCCGACCACCACGATGCTTCCTTACGAATTTGAGCACAGAGGCCAAATTCCACAGAAAATCCAGGAGGAAAATCCTGTCATCAGCCGATGCTATGCTTTCCGTGAGGATGCCATGCACTTTTTTGTCAAAGACACCGAACATCCCTATGTCCAAGAAAAGCCCTTTGACTGGATCCGTGGCTACCAGGTAGGAGGAAAATCATTGCTTTGGGCCAGGCAAGTGCAGCGCTGGTCAGATTTTGACTTTGAAGGACCTGCTCGGGACGGCTTTGCCGTGGACTGGCCGATCCGGTACAAGGATATCGAAAAATGGTACAGTCATGTCGAAAAGTTCGCCGGAGTATCGGGATTCAAAGACGGAATAGACACGCTCCCTGATGGGGAGTTTTTGCCCGGGTATGAGCTGAATGTGGTCGAGAAATATTTTGCGGAGCAACTCAAGAAGCAATACGGAGGAGATCGCCACATGATCTCTGCCCGATGTGCACACATTCATGGAAATGCGGAATATTATGCGGCTCAAGGCCGAACTCTCTGCCAAAACAGAAATCTTTGCCAGCGAGGTTGTCCTTTTGGAGGATATTTCAGCTCCAATTCATCCACGATTCCCTGGGCGTTGAAAACCGGAAATCTGACGATACGGCCCGATGCAGTCGTGCATTCGATCATCTATGATGAAGAAAAAGGCAAAGCTAAAGGAGTGAGAATTGTAGACCGGCTGACCAAAGAAACAGAAGAATTTTACGCAGATGTTATTTTCCTAAATGCAGCTGCAATCAACTCCAATCTGGTATTGCTGAATTCCACCTCCACCCGTTTCCCAAATGGTCTGGGTAACGACAGTGGATTGCTGGGTAAATACGTGGCGTTCCACAATTATCGGGCAGGTGTCTCCGCCCAATATGAAGGGCATTCCGAATACACGACTTCCGGTGGACGTCCGACCAGCGGGTATTTTCCGAGGTTCCGAAATGTGTATAAACAGGAGACAGACTTTCTTCGGGGCTATGCAGCGGGATTCTCCGCCAATAGGGGAGCCCGAAGCAATTCTGATGGCATTGGCTTGGAATTGAAAAACAACCTTCTCAATCCGGATCAATACGGGCTGTGGAGCGTGGGGTCACACATGATGGGCGAGACTATCCCGAAAGAAAGCAATTACGTCGCCCTAGATCCTAGTCTGAAAGACGAATGGGGAATCCCCCAGCTCAAGATCAGCGTGGATTACGATGACAACGATGAGAAAATGGTTAAAGACTACATCGAGCAGATGAGCGAGATGTTTACCAAGGCTGGGTTTGTAAATATTCAAACCAGGGATGATCACCGTGCTCCCGGACTGGATATTCACGAAATGGGCGGTGTACGCATGGGCAGAGATCCAAAGACCTCGATGCTCAATGCAAACCATCAGCTGCATGCCGTGCCCAATGTGTACGTCACTGATGGAGCTTCCATGACCTCTACATCCACCCAAAACCCATCCCTGACCTATATGGCTTTTGCTGCGAGAGCGGCACACCATGCGGTGGCGGAAAGTAAAAAATGAGGAATTAGAATTAGGAAATTTGAATGGCCCAAATCGAAAGGTTTGGGCTTTTTTTTAGAAGTCATTGTAAGTTGAAGTAATCTTCTGTGCTACAGATAGAACCTACTCGCTTCGGAAAAGAAAAAATAAGGAAAATGCCAGACTTTGACGGGTTTTTTCGAAAGTAGGATCAATTTCTTAGAAGCCAAAGGATCGCGTTCAAGATCAGTTGATCCTGCTCTTCGTTTCCAAAAGTAAAGGAAAGCGTCTTATTTGTACCGCCTTCATAATCGATGTCATTGTGCCCCATGTTGAAATAGATCATCCTATAGTTCCTATTGGTCCAAACCACCGGATAATATCCCTCATGCCAAATTTCGTGGGCTTTTGGGCCTGTTCCCAGCGGAAAACTGGAAGGATCGATGGATGCCAGGATCTCAACGGAGGGATTTTCCAGAAGGTCATGTTGCCAGCGATACCATTCACTTGGCGAAGATTTGATCGTATCCGACAAGCCTTTGGCTGTCGGATGATCTCTTTGTTCCAGTTTGAGGATTGCTGATGTCGGTCTCCAGGTATTGCTTACATATTGTCCCGATCCCAGGAAATGGTCATGATACCAGTCCCAATCCTGCGGAAAATCAGAAGGAGTTAGTGCAAAAGCCGAAAAATGAAAGCCCATCCATGCCCCGCCGTCTTCCATATACCGCTCAAAAGCATTGCGCTGCGTCTCCTTTTCAGGGCGGGTGTCAAGAAATATCACCAGCTGATATTTACTCAAGTTTTCTGAATTCAACTCATCCCAATCAGAGGTGGACTTTACCCCAAATCCATACTTTCTGCCTTTCTCTTCTAACCAGGGCAAAGCTTCCTGAACAAAGGAAATATGGGCTTGGTCACTTTTGGCGGTGTAGAATACGATGACTTGGGGCCTTTCTTGGGCCTTCCCAAAAAAACTGAAGAAAAGGAAAACCAGAACGGATAGGAATTTTTTCAAGGCTCGAGGAAGATAGGATTCTGAAATTAGCCATTAAAAAAGGAACCTTGAAATGGGTTCCTTAGAAGACTGAACTTGTTCTGGGAAAATAACTTTTTAGATTTTCCGGTCAAGCCAAACCAAAACTGCCAGCCAAATCAGAAATTTTAGAGTCAACCCAATGAAAAAATAGCTGATCCATTCTCCTGAGTCCACATTTGGAAACAGCCACACCAAGTCAGAATCCAAATCAATATCCCAACCCGAAAACATCTCTGAAAAGGCCAAATAGGCCATGCTGGCACTGGCAACCGCCAAAATAGCCAAAAGAACTTGCCCTATTCTCAGAATGGTTTTTCCGAGCATTGCTCCCGGATCGTTAAATGAAATCGAGGAATTCATAAGTGTCAGATTTTCTTCAATTTAACAATAAACCAAAAAAGGAACCCATTTCTGAGTTCCTTTTTTGGTATCAATCTGACAAGTCTTAGTGTCTTGGTCTGATTTTTTCCTTGATACGTGCAGCTTTACCCTGACGTCCTCTTAGGTAGAACAGTCGAGCTCTTCTTACTTTACCTTCTCTCAACACATCGATTTGCTCGATAGATGGGGAGATGATAGGGAAGATACGCTCCACGCCTACACCGTTGGACACTTTACGTACAGTGAATGTCTCACCGTTTGTATTAGGGTTTCTTCGCTGGATTACAGTTCCCTGGAACTGCTGGATACGCTCCTTGCTACCTTCTTTGATACGTACGTGTACGTTGATGGTATCACCGGCTTTGAAAGAAGGGAATTTGGCTCTCGCCTCGCTGTATTCCGCTTCTACAATTTTCATTAGATCGCTCATAGCTCTATATTTTATGCTTTCGCAGTTCACCGCCGCAGCGGTTTAAATGAATTACTTTTTTAACAATTTGTCTCGCCTATTCCCAACCTGTGCCCTTGAGCAAATCAGGCCTTTTTTCTTTGGTTCGGCGAACCGATGCTTCAAATCTCCATTCGCTTATCTTGGCTTCATGGCCTGAAAGCAACACTTCCGGTACTCCCATTCCTTCATATTCTGCGGGCCGGGTATAAACGGGCGGTGCCAAAAGACCATCCTGGAAAGAATCTGTCAATGCCGAAGTCTCATCATTGAGGACTCCCGGAATCAGGCGAATAATCGCATCAGCCACTACAGCTGCTGCCAATTCTCCTCCCGAAAGGACGAAATCTCCAATGCTGATTTCCTTGGTGATAAACTTATCCCTCACACGCTGATCCACTCCCTTGTAATGACCACAAAGGATCAGAAGATTTTTTTGGAGTGAAAGTGAGTTGGCCATTGGCTGGTCGAAGGTTTCTCCATCGGGCGTCATGTAGATGATTTCATCATACGTCCGCTCCTTCTGTAGTGCCTCGATGCATCGGGCTATTGGCTCGATCATCATGACCATCCCGGCTCCACCGCCAAATGCATAATCATCAACCTGACTTTGTCGGCCGGTAGCATAATCCCGCAGGTTATGCAATTTGACGCTGGCGAGTCCCTTATCTTCTGCTCTTTTCAGAATCGAATGTGAAAAAGGCCCTTCCAGCAATCCCGGCACCACAGTGATGATGTCAATATGCATGGCTCAGTCTTCCAGATAAATGTCAAGTAAACCTTCGGGTAGCTGGCAGAAAACTTTTTTTGCTGCCTTGTCCACCTTGGTAATAATGCCGTCCTGGATTGGAATCAGCACTTCTTTTCCTTGGTGGATCACCCCTAGGAGATCCTGTGTTTCCAGATCGTAGATGATCTGTATTGGCCCGATCAGTCCCAAAGTCTCATCTTCGACTTCGAATCCGATCAGTTCATGGAAATAGTATTGGTCATCTTCAAGCTTGGGAAGTTCGGTAAGAGGAAGGTAAGCTTCCGCTCCGACGAGACTTTCCACCAGTTCGATCGTGTCCAGTTCTTCAAACTTAGCCAAGGCTCTATTTCCTGGCTGGATCACAAAGTGCTCCAGAAAGAAGGGAACCAAACGGCCTTTTTGTTCGATGAACAGGTGCTCTAATCCTTCGTAATCCTCAGGATAATCTACATCAAGCACCACATTTACTTCACCACGAAGTCCATGAACTTTGGCTATACGGCCTATTTGAAAGCACTGATCCTTGTTCATGGAATGAAATCTATTAAGCTTCTCCGCCTTCTGCAGGAGCTTCAGTAGCAGCTTCTTCAATAGAAGCTTCAGCTACAGGAGCAGGGTTGTTAGCAGCTTCAGCAGCAGCTAGCAATGCTTTTTGCTCATCTTCTTTTGCCTTCTTAGCATCCAAACGAGCCTGGTTTTTAGCAGTTTCAGCAGCAAGTGCCTTAGCACGAACGTCAGCTTTTGCAGTAGCCAGTTTGTCGGATTTCGAAGTGATTTTGGCATCTTTCTCTTCCAACCAAGCAGTAAACTTAGAGTCTGCCTGATCTTGAGAGATAGCTCCTTTCAACACACCGATCTGAAGGTGTTTTTTCAGCATGATTCCTCTGTAAGAAAGCATTGCTTTCACGGTATCAGTTGGCTGAGCTCCATTCAACAACCAGGTAAGAGCGCGCTCATTGTTGATGTTGATGGAAGCGGGGTTTGTGTTCGGATTGTAAGTTCCGATTTTCTCGATGAAGCGTCCATCACGTGGAGCTCTTGCATCAGCTACAACGACGTCATAGATGGCTTGTTTCTTTCTGCCTCGACGTGCTAATCTGATTTTTACAGACATAATTTTTTAGATTAAGTGATTGGATGGAACCCGTCCATCCTAAATTTGGAGTGCAAAGATAGGATAAATCATTGGAAAGCCACAAGTTGACTTCGGAATATTTGCCTGTAATTTGAGAATTCCTTTAACTTGCGACTCGGTTTGCATTCTGCTCCTACGAAACCAATGTTTGGAAGTATTGAATCCAGTCCCAATTGCAAATCCAACTGTTCCAAATACCCACTACTGTTTTGGAATCCTATCTGGCCCTGTAGTTCAACGGATAGAACAAGCGTTTCCTAAACGCTAGATCTAGGTTCGATTCCTAGCTAGGCTACAAAAAACCCTTTATACGTGAAGTATTTAGGGTTTTTTATTTTTGGGGGACTACTTGGGGGACTTATTTAGATTGTCCTGGGTTGTTTGGTGAAAGCAATTCGGTTGGCTTCATCCACATTGCCCCAATTGTCCATCAGGAAGCTTTTTGTGGATGACAGTCTTGGCAATGTCTGTGGTGTAGTCGTAGGGGTTGAGGACGTCTTCGATCTCGATCTGCACTTCCACGGATTTCTCCTTCCCTGCCGGAAGCCGGAGCGGCCGCATCAGCCAGGGAGGCGGTCAGCGGATCCAAGACTGGGTGAATGGTATGGAGGGGAGTGACGAGGGAGGTGGCCATCTTTCAGCGAATTGAGCAGTAAGATGTGAGTGGGAGGGGGGAGGACAGACCCAATTAATCGACTAAATCAGAGATTGATTCGTTAATACAGGAAAACCCTTTTAATTTTTGGTAATCGGCTAAAGGTATATTGTCTAAGACTCTTTTTGCTTTACCCTCCGCTAGATACCCTCTATGGTTTCTGCTTTCAATGTCGAACTGGTAAACCGTCACTTTTGGAGGACAAGATTCGCCGTGAAAAAGTATAGTGAGTTTTATTTCTTTATTTTTTGATATCATACCAAAATTACCTTCGATTCGAAACTCCTGTCTGACCGGAGTTCTCGGGACAGCGTTTTCGAATTTAAAAAACTTGGTTTTTTTTGCAGAAATTTTATCCTTTGAACTTCCAGGCACTAGGTCCATTGGGCCATCTATTTGGAGGGCGAACCTGATATTTTTTTCATTTTGATATTCTGAGAAATTCACTAAAAGGACAGAAAAAATGATTTCCAAGGTAGTCCCATCAGCTTTATATTGACTTGAATGAACTTTGATATATCCTCTCATATCCGGATACGTTATCTGTTTCATCATAGCCTCAATCAGGTAGTGGGGAGCTGGTTTTTTTTGTCCATCAATCCTGATTTGATAAATGTTTTCGGTTTGATGAGGTTTTGAAACACTTTTTTGGATTTCGAAAACTGCAACAAATCCTTCGGTGAATTCGACTTCTTTCAATCGGATCCCAATTGGCATTGGTGTGATTCCGTCAGAAATCTTTCGAATAATCGAGTCATGATCTCCAAGGAATTCTTTGGGGTAAGGCTTTAGCTTGAAGTTCTCTGGATTGCCAGGGTTTTTCCGATCTTCTCTGGGTGCACCGTATATTAAAATCCCACCCTCGGAGTTTAGAAATGAGCAGATTGCCGGTTTTAAGTTCTTATTAAAAACTTGCTCAACATTAGTATCCCCAGAACTTTTGAATTCCAGGAATTGAGTTTCTTTTTGAGTGGAATTGAAAAATTGGATAAGGTCATCAGCAGTGATTTGATCCAAATCTTTCTGAAAATAGTTTTGGCAGAAATTCATTCGAAATCGATTTTGAACCTGTCGCAATACTCTTGGATCGTAGAATGTATTAACACTCCTCTTTCCTCCATTTTTCCAAGAACCACATAAATGCGTAATGGAGTATTTTCTTGAAATTGAGCAAGTGCCATTAAGATTGCATCTTGGTTAGTTAATGCTTCTTTATATGTTGTTGAGAAAATATTTGAAGGGGCAAAAAAATTTACATTTTGAATGAACCCATTTAGAAGCCCAGTGTCCTCCGGTCCAATAAATGAGTAATCATTGGGCCTTAAATGTGGTTTTAGCCTTATTTCCTGATTAATAAGTTCTTGGAGATTTGTCATTTTTATCTTTTTCTTAAAAATAAAAAAACCCCTGAGAAATTCCTCAGGGGCTTTGATTGGAGGCCTAGCAGGTTTTACCTACCGAGCGTGCATTGCCATAAATCCTTTGTTTTCTAGAGTAGCGTTTCGGCCAGATACTGCTGCCAGGCCTAGAATTGAAGCTGCGGATCCAAAAAGGCCTACAATTTCACAGATTGATGTTTTCTTAAGAGACGTTAATGTTTTCATAAATTTCCAAGCTTTAATTTTTTGTAAAAAGATCAGTAAACTCATTGAAACAAGAATCGTCGGAAATGCCCAACTCATGGTGTCTTAAAGCTCCTTTTGAGCACAAACAAATGTAACGTAAAATTCTTTAGTTATTAAGGATTTCGAGACATTTATTTTTTCCTTGCACGTAAGAGGTGATGTACTTACCGCGCTTCTTTTTTTTCAGGTCGATCACATAGATGTGATAGGGCTGGCCGGTTGATTTTTTGTTGTGCCGCTCGATCATGGTGTAGTGATTACCGGTGAAGTTTCGCTTCCATTTCTCCTCCTTGCAGTCCCAGAGATTTGGTCTACAAGATTAACGTCCCTTTGAGACCACTGCTTCTCATATTTCCCTACTCGCAGTAATGAATAATGGTTTTGGACTATGTGGCTACCCAACCGGCATACTGCCCATTGCTCTGCCAATAATCCCCATCCCAAACAGAATCAGATCAATCCTCTCGAAGTCCCCTCGGCTTGCTTGAGGACCTCAATTGGCTTTGAAGTTATTTCAATGAACCAGTGTTTCTTCTGATCAAATATTCACACCGAAAAAAAGAGTTCAGTGGCGGGAACTCATGGAAGTAGTAAGATCAAAGTCCATTGTTTAGCGTGTGACCATTCCTGGGACTATGCAACAAGGAAAAAGGGGGACAGTATTCAAGTTTTATTTAGTCCACTTACTCCGTCAAAAATTCCTTAAAAATCGGATAAAGCTCCTCTGCAATCATTCTGTACCCTTTATCCGAAGGATGAAGTCCATCATAAGTCACAGCAATGGATTTTTCCGGATAAGGATATTCGTCTTTTTCGGGATCAAAGGGAATGTCGATAAAATCCGGATACTTGAAATTCCGGTATTCCCCTGTTTTTGGATCTCTAAGTCGTTTGAATTTCACCAAGTCGGCATGTTCCATTCCTCCTTTATGGTACAAATCCACAACGGGGAAATTTTCCGCCTTGGCAATTGCGACAATGGCTTCAGCAAAAGACTCTAATTCCTGTCCATTTTTTTCCCTATAAGAGCCAAATGCACTGTTTTTATAATTGTTGATATACACAAAATCCACCCGCTGCATGGGAGTGATCAAGATGATTTTGGCTTCTGGACTTAGGCTGCGCAAATTGTTGATGATTACTCTAAAGGCGCCAAACACAGTTTCAGGACCGGTGTCTTTTTGATAATCTTCCATTGTGCCCAGCGGCTTTCCTCCCCACCAGTCATTGGTCCCGAGAAAAACACTGTACATATCCGCCCTTGGGATTTCCAGCTTGTCAAATTCCGTGGCAATTTTGACGGCTGTCCAGCCATTGAATCCTTTATTGACCACTTCGATTTCAGGATATTTTTCTTCCACCAGGGTCAAATAGCCTTTGCTTATCCGGTTTCCGGTTTCATCCGGATGATCATTGAGGTAGGTTATTGAGTCTCCAATCGCCACCCAAGTCAAAGGTTTGGGACTAAACCCAAAGGAAAATACGAGGCAAATAAGGAGGAGGGCTGTTTTTTTCATTCGATTTAAAGGTGAATTCAATTTTAGGAATAGGCAATGTGTCTAAAATAAGCCTTTTTCAATTTGTTTTAGGCCGAAAAGAGTTGAATTCCCTACTTTTAATAAAACCCAAAAGTCCATGAAGAAATCGATTTTTCACCTGTTTTTCCTTAGCTCAGTTCTCCCAGCTTTTGCCCAGGAAAATCCCGTGCAGCTTCAGCCACACCCCTTTTCTGAAATTAAGATCACGGACTCCTTTTGGAAACCCAAACTTGAAAAAGTCGCGAAATCAGCCCTTCCTGCATCAATTTACCAGACCGAGGAAAAAACTGGACGGATTCGGAATTTTGAAAAAGTAGCCAAAAAACAGGGTGAAGCCCACGAAGGAATCTACTACGATGACAGCGATGTCTACAAGGCTTTGGAGGCAATTGCCTATTCTTTACAGAATATTCCTGATCCGGCTTTGGAACAGAAAGCGGATGAGTGGATCGACAAAATCGCCGCAGCTCAGGAACCGGACGGCTACATCAATACTTTTTACTCCCTGACTGGCTTGGAAAAACGCTGGCAGGATATGGAAAAACACGAGGATTATTGTGCAGGGCATTTGATGGAAGCCGGGGTAGCCTACTATCAGGCTACCGGAAAAAGAAAACTTTTGGATGTAGCCATCCGAATGGCCGACCACATTGATACCCAGTTTAGGATTCCCAATAAGTCCTGGGTCAGCGGGCATGAGGAAATCGAACTTGCCTTGGTCAAGCTTTACAAGGTAACCGGCGAGCAAAAATACCTGGAATTGGCTGATTGGTTTTTGGACCAAAGAGGCAGAGGATATGGCAAAGGGGCTATTTGGGACAAACCGGAATGGGGACCTAACTATGCACAGGACGGGGTTCCTGTCAAGGAGCAGAAAGAAATCACCGGACATGCCGTTCGTGCGATGTATTTATACACTGGAGCCGCAGATGTTGCGGCAGCCAAAAATGATCCCGGCTACATGAACGCCATGAAGACGGTTTGGGAAGATGTGGTCTTTCGAAATATGTACATCACCGGCGGGATCGGCTCCTCCGGAAGCAATGAGGGTTTTTCAGTGGACTATGATTTGCCCAACGAAAATGCCTACAGCGAAACCTGCGCCTCGGTCGGAATGGTCTTTTGGAATCAGCGGATGAACCTGCTGGAAGGACAATCCCAATACATCGATGTACTCGAACGAAGTCTTTACAATGCTGCCTTAGATGGCCTCAGTCTTACCGGAGACCGATTTTTTTATGGAAATCCATTAGCTTCTAATGGTCAACATAACAGAAAGGAATGGTTTGGCACTGCCTGTTGCCCGTCCAATATTTCCCGATTGGTGGCTTCTGTCGGAGATTACATTTATGCCAAAAATGAAACGGGTATTTGGGTCAATCTTTTCATCGGAAATCAAACGGAATTTGAAATTTCCGGCACCCGGATACCAGTAGAAATGAAAACCAATTACCCTTGGGACGGAGATATATCGGTTGAATTAAATCCCGAAAAGCCTACACAATTCGAAGTCAACCTAAGAATACCCGGATGGATCACCGGCGATCCTGTTCCTGGAGAACTCTACTCTTTCATTAATGAAAAAATGCCAGCTTATTCAGTTGCTATAAATGGGGAAAATGTAAACGGGACAGTTAAAAACGGCTATTTGGTCCTGAATAGAAATTGGAAAAAAGGAGACAAAATCTCTCTCAACTTTCCTATGGAAGTTCGTGAAATTCAGTCAAGACCTGAGGTCTTGGCAAATCAGAACAGAGCAGCAATCCAGCGAGGCCCATTGGTGTATTGTGTCGAAGGTGCAGATAATAGGGGGAAGGCCCTGAATTTTTCACTTTCCGAAAATCCGGAGTTTCGGGTAAAAGATTTTCAGGTTTTGGATGAAAAGGTTAAGGCTATCACATTTAAAGCTTCAGGGCTTGACAACTCAGAGGCAAAGACTCTTACTGCGATTCCATATTACACTTGGGCCAATCGAGGGCCAAACGAAATGCAGGTTTGGTTTCCGGTAAGTCAAAAATAAAGTCGAATTTTTGCGAGCTTCCTTATTGAATCGGTTCAAAAAAATATAAGATATTTACTACTTGAAAATTTTTACCACGATTTTAACTCAATATCTGAATGAAAAAACTACTACTCTCTCTCTTTTTTATGTGCTCTGGGTTCAGTCTTTTGGCCCAAGAAACCACAACCAACAACTGGTACTCGGTCTCCGCCTCTGAAACAATCCTCTCATGGGGAAGCGTGGAGGCGACAGGATTGGAAACGAACAATGTCGCCCGCTTCACTCCATTTATCAACCTTGGAGTTCAGCTGCACAAAGACTTTAGCGAAAAATCCGGATTTTATACCGGTTTGGCAGTTCGAAACGTCGGTATCATCACGGATTTGAATGATTCAGTGCGGGTCAAACAACGAGTCTACACAGTTGGGATTCCGGTCGCAGTCAAATTCGGAGACATGAATGGAAATATGGCAGCCTTCGGCTTGGACAACGAATTTGCCGTCAACTACAAGCAAAAAACCTATGTCAATGACGAAAAGTCCAAAACCAACATCTGGTTCAGTGACCGGACCAAAATCTATTTGCCTTCTCTTTTTGTTGAGGTTAAATCCAAAATGGGAAACTACATCCGGTTTAAATATTACCTCACTGACTTCTTGGAAACAGGAAATCAAAAAGTGAATGTGGCTGGATTGGATTACAATCCTACCAAGAGTACAATGATGTACATTTCGGTGGGGTATGCGATAAAAACCAAGGAATTCATCAAGAAATCGGGAACCTAAACTGATCTTATTTATACAAAAAACGGCTGCCAGAGCGATTCTGGCAGCCGTTTTTGTTTTGTTTTCTGGAAAATCACTTAAGGCTTCCTATCATATCCTCCGGTTTCACCCACTCGTCGAATTGCTCCGAAGTCAGCAGATTCAAGGCAATCGCCGCTTCTCTGAGGCTTGATCCTTCCTTATGGGCTTTTTTCGCTATTGCAGCAGCATTTTCGTAACCGATATAGGGATTCAATGCTGTTACGAGCATCAATGAATTTTCCAAGTGACGCTGAATCATGGCTGAATTTGGCTCGATTCCGATCGCGCAGTTGTCATTGAAAGACACACAGGCATCGCCAATCAATCTCGCAGATTGAAGGAAATTGGCTGCAATCAATGGCTTGAAAACATTCAATTCGAAATGACCAAGTGATCCACCAATTGAAATCGCCACATCATTTCCCATAACTTGAGCTGCAACCATAGTAATGGCTTCCACTTGAGTTGGGTTTACTTTGCCTGGCATGATGGAGGACCCAGGCTCGTTTTCAGGGATCAGGATTTCACCGATTCCGGATCTTGGACCGGAGGAAAGCATACGGATATCGTTTGCGATTTTCATCAATGCCACGGCCAATTGTTTCAATGCCCCGTGAGTTTCCACCATCCCGTCGTGGGCAGCCAAGGCTTCAAATTTATTGGGTGCAGTCACAAAAGGATGACCGGATAGCTCCGCAATCTTTTTTGCCACTAATTCAGAGTAGCCTTGTGGAGTATTCATACCAGTTCCCACTGCTGTACCGCCCAAAGCCAGTTCAGAAAGGTGAGAAAGGGTATTTTTCAAAGCTCTCAAGCCATGATCCAACTGGGCTACGTACCCGCTGAATTCTTGGCCCAAAGTAAGTGGAGTGGCATCCATGAAGTGGGTTCGGCCGATTTTCACCACATTTTTGAAAGCCTCCGCTTTGGCAGCTAGTGTATCTCTCAGTTTTTGAACTCCGGGAATTGTCGTTTCCACCACCATCTTATAGGCCGCGATATGCATTGCCGTTGGGTAAGTGTCGTTGGAGGACTGGGACTTGTTTACATCGTCATTAGGATGGATTTTCTTTTTGGCATCCTCCAAAGAACCTCCCAAAATCACGTGAGCCCGATAGGCGATCACTTCGTTTGAGTTCATATTGGACTGGGTACCTGATCCGGTCTGCCAGATGACTAGCGGAAATTGATCATCATGTTGGCCTGCCAGAATTTCGTCGCAGACCGTACCAATGATCTCAGCTTTATCCTGATCCAAAACACCCAATTCAGCATTGGTCAAGGCAGCAGCTTTTTTCAAAATCGCAAATGCTCGGATTATCTCAATCGGCATGCGGCTTTTTTCACCGCCGATTTTGAAATTGTTGATGGAGCGTTGGGTCTGGGCTCCCCAGTATTTGTCAGCAGGAACCTCTACAGGCCCCATGGTGTCTTTTTCGATTCGGATTGACATGGTATTTGGGATAGGTGTTTGATTTTCGGGCGCAAAGTTAATGTCTGATGGCCTTTTAGCCTAAGAAGTGGGATGATAGTTGTGGGACTTTGGTCAACGGCTAACGGTCGACAGTCCACGGCAGGCATAAAGAAACTTCATTCGATTGAATTCCCAAGTTACCGTTTTGGCTTCCGAATTCAGCTCTGCTCTCGGTCGGCAGTCGACCGTGGTCTTTGGACGGTCGACTATTTTTACTGGGACTGCCTACTGGGAACTGGTCACTCCTTCCCCTTCATCTCAAAATTGATCAGTTCATGAAAAACTTCTCTGGAAGCTTTGACCTGTCTTTGGAAAAAGAAGATTCCCATGGCATAATTCAGTATTGCCAATGCCAGACAGATAATTCCGTATTCAATATTTCGAAGGGGTGCAAAATAAAATCCGGCAAAGGCCAGCAAAATGACGCTCCAAAATGCCAGAAAAAAAAAGGTGGTCGGAAAAAGCTTATACCTGATAAAGATGATGGATCCCCTTGGCGTCGATTCTACTTCCCCGGTTATTAAGGGGAGAAAGGAATCACCCCTTGTGATAGCACGGGAAATTCTGAATCCTTCCTGACCTATCATCCCATTAAACCTGACTTTTGGATCCTGCTGAGTTCTTACATCCAAAAAATTGACCTCCCGGGTTACACGGATCAAATGCCCCAACACCTCCTCTTTGGTGAGGGCACTTACAAGTGTTTCGCTATGGAAGGGCAGGAGTTTCAAAATCTATTATTTCACGGCTATACAGGAAATTTCCACATTCACATTTTTGGGAAGCTTGCTTACTTCAACTGTTTCCCGAGCAGGAGGGTTTGATTTGAAATACTGGCCATAGGCTTCGTTGATCGTACCAAACTGCCCCATGTCACGGATAAAAATCGTGCACTTCACCACATCCGAAAACGAAAAACCTGCTACCCTCAGTACAGCTTCCATGTTTTTCATTACCGCATGAGTCTCCTCGGTAATGTTTTCATTAATCAACTCACCTGTTTCCGGATCCAGGGCAATTTGTCCAGAAAGGTATAGGGTATTTCCTGCCAAAACTGCCTGGGAATAGGGTCCAATAGGCGCAGGAGCTTCGGGAGTGAAAATGATTTGGTTTGACATGGAAAATAAACGTTAATGGTTAATGGTTAATGGTTAATGGTTAATGGTTAATGGTTAATAGTTAATGGTTAATGGTTAATGGTTAATTAGTTATCAGTCCATGATTTTGGCGATATGCATTCTGGAATGAATTACTAAATTCTGCTTACTGCCTGCTCCTACAGATAACGGCTTCGACTCCGCTACCAATGACGAGATAATATTTATTTTGATTTTATTCAATTATCGAATGTTTATTTTGTCTGGTATACTTCCATATTCATTTCTGCTGCAAGCTTGAGAACATATTTCTTTTTT